>JACQWY010000008.1 GCA_016209015.1 Gammaproteobacteria bacterium
ATCGATGCCGTCCTTCATGATGCCTTCGACCGGCAAGCCCTTGATGAACGACTGGACGACGATGCGATGCGTCCAGCCGGTGAGGCGGCCGCGCGCATCGAGCGCCGCGGCGAGCGAGTGCACGCTCATCGGACGGTAGCGCCCGCCGCGCAGATCGTCCTCGCGCGTCCATTGCAGCTTGAGCGGTGCCGGCGTCTTCAGCGCCTTGGCGATCGTCACGGCTTCCACGATGTAGTCGCTGTCGGGCACGCCGCGCCGGCCGAAGCTGCCGCCCGCGAACAGCGTATGGATCCCGACGCGTGCCGGCTCGAGCCCCGTGAGCTTCGCCACCGCGCCCTGATCGAGCGTCTGCGCCTGCGAGCCGGCCCAGATTTCCGCGCCATCGGCATGCAATTCGACGACGGCGTTCAGCGGCTCCATCGGCGCGTGCGCGAGATAGGGGAACTCGAACTCCGCGCGCAGCACTTTCGCCGCACGATCGAGTGCCGCCTCGCCGACGCCCTCGCGGCGCGCGACGATGCCCGGCGTCTCGGCCAGGCGCTTGAACGCCGCGAAGAGCTCCGGCGTGCCGCGCATTTCCGCGCCGTGCTCGTCCCATTCCGCCGTGACGCGCTTGCGGCCCTCGAGCGCGGACCACATCGACTTCGCGACGATCGCGATGCCGCGCGGGACCGCGAAGCACTCGACGACGCCCGGCTGCGCGAGCGCCGCGCCCGCCTCGAAGGACTTCAGGCTCGCGCCGAAGCGCGGCGGTCGCAGCAGGACGGCAGTGAGCATGCCGGGCCGGACGAAATCGAGCGTGTAGAGCGCGCGCCCCGAAGTCTTCTCGGGCGTATCGATGCGCGGCAGGTGCGCGCCGATGAGCTTGAACGCGGCCGGGTCCTTCAGCGCAGGCGTCTGCGGCGGCGCGATCCGGCCCGCCGCCGGGGCGAGCTCGCCGAACGTCGCGCGTTTGCCCGAGGCATGACGCACGATGCCCTCGGCGACGGTGATTTCGGCGGCCGGCACGTTCCAGCGCTCGGCGGCGGCGGCGACGAGCATGGCGCGCGCCGCGGCACCGGCCGCGCGGAGCTGCTGCCAGGAGTTCGCGATCGACGTCGAGCCGCCCGTGCCCTGCACCTTGCCGAAGAAGAGATTGTTGTAGCGCCCGGCGTCCGCCGGGGCGAACTCCCAGCGCATCTGCGGCCAGGCCGCGTCGAGCTCTTCCGCGACGATCGTCGTCAGCCCCGTCGTCACGCCCTGGCCCTTGTCGAGATGCTTGATGACGACCGTCACCGTGTCGTCGCTGCCGATGCGCACGAACGCGTCGAACGTCGTCGTGCGCGCGCGCTTGCGGCGGGGCGGCTTCAGCGCCGCCTCGCTCTCGCCGCAGCCGAGCACGAAGCCGAACGCGCCGAGCGCGGTGACTTTGACGAAGCGGCGGCGGCCGCCGTCGGCGGGGGCGTCGCGCGCGCTCATGCGGCAGTCCCCGCGAGGCGCGCGGCGGCGGCGTGGATCGCGGCGCGGATGCGTTGATAGGTCGCGCAGCGACAGAGGTTGCCGTGCATGGCTTCGTCGATGTCCGCGTCGGCAGGCTCCGGCTTCGCGGCGAGCAGCGCCGCCGCCGACATGATCTGGCCGGACTGACAATAGCCGCACTGCACGACGTCGAGCTCGGCCCACGCGTTGCGCACGGCCTTGCCGGCCGGCGAGGCGAGACCTTCGATCGTCGTGACGTTCGTGCCGGCGGCCGCCGACAGCGGCGTGACACAGGCGCGCACCGGCCTGCCGTCGAGGTGTACGGTGCACGCCCCGCATTGCGCGACGCCGCAGCCGAACTTCGTGCCCGTGAGCGCCGCGACCTCGCGCAGCCACCAGAGCAGCGGCATCACGGGGTCGTCGGCGGCATGGACCGGCGTGCCATTCAAGGTGAATTCGATCATGGGCTCATCCCTCGGAGTGCGCGGTCAGTATATCGCCGGGGGATCGGGGCGGGCGCGTTCGGGCAGCGCCGCGGCTCGCGAAGACGCGGGCGATGCCCCTCCCGGGTCGGCAAATCCGAGGCGATTCCGCGCCATCTCCGCCGGCAAGTCACGGCAGCTCCGAACTCGTTCAGAGCCTGCTTACGCGTCCCACGGATCCGCCTCCGGATCGTCGCCGAAGGCTTTCAGCAGATAGTCGACGAACAGACGGACGCGCACCGGGACATGCTTGCGCGTCGGATAGATCGCATAGATGCCGAGAGACATGGAACGATACTCCGGCAGGATCTCGACGAGCGTTCCGGCTTTCAGATCCTCGCCCACGATGAAGCTCGGCTGCAGCACGAGCCCCGCGCCGGCGAGCGCGGCGTGACGGATCGTGTCGCCGTTGTCGGCGTGCATCACGCAGTGGATACCGACGCGGTGCTCGGCGCGATCCTGTCTGCCGTGGAACACCCATTCGTCGCGAGTGTTGAGGTGCGTATAGCCGAGGCAGGTGTGATCGCGCAGCTCCTCCGGCGCCCGCGGCTCGCCGCGGCGCGCGAGGTAGGCGGGCGCCGCGCAGCAGATCATGCGCGTGCGGGCGAGCTGCTTCGCGATGAGCGTCGAATCGGCGATGCGCGCGATGCGGATCCCGAGGTCGTAGCCCTGGTCGAGCAGATCGACGAGGCGGTCGTTCAGCGACACGGCGAGCTCGAGCTCGGGGTAGCGGGCGAGGAACTCCGCCCACAGCGGCCCGAGCTGATGGATTCCGAAGCTCACGGGGACGTTCAGCCGCAGCGTGCCGCGGGGCTTGACCGTGTTCTCGGTGGCGAGCGCCTCGGCTTCCTGCAGGTCTTCGAGGATCTGTTTGCAGCGCGTGTAGTAGATCTGTCCGCTCTCGGTCAATGCGAGGCGGCGCGAAGAGCGGTGCATGAGGCGCGTCGCGAGGCGGGACTCGAGATCCGCGAGGCCGCGGGAGGCCACGGCGGGCGAGAGACCGAGCTCGGCGGCGGCGCGCGAGAGGTTGCCGCATTCGACCGTCCGCACGAACATTTCGATCGACCTGAGCCTGTCCATGCCGTCTCTGCTTGCGGAATCTGCAAAGTTGGATTGCAGCACGCCCGGTTATTTTGCGGAAGCTCTGAATGAGTCCATCCTGGACTTTTCAGAGCCCGGTCGGCAAGAAGCGTGGTTCTTGCCGACCTTACGTGAACAATGGCTTACGCCACTGTTCACGGCGGCACGTCCCTGTGCCGCAGCAAGCCCTGAACTCGTTCAGAGCTTGCTTGAGTCAAACGATGGGGTAGAGTCGCCGCGTCGGTTCGAAAGACCCGGCCGCGCCTATCCGAAATCAAGACAACAGAAGCGAGGAGCAGCTCATGAGCAGTCCGAAGTGTGCGCAGAAAGCCCCGTATCCCATCGAAGTCGAAGCCGGCAAGTCCTACTGGTGGTGCGCCTGCGGCGAGAGCAAGAAGCAGCCGTTCTGCGACGGCTCCCACAAGGGCACGGCGTTCGTCCCCACCGAGTACAAGGCCGAGAAGACCGGCCAGGTGTGGTTCTGCGGCTGCAAGGCCGCCGTCTCGGCACCGCTTTGCGACGGTACCCACAAGACGCTTTGAGCGCAGGTCTGATGCGCGGCGGAGGGGTCTGATGCGGGTGGCGGAGGGGTCTGACGCGGGTGGGTAACTCGCGCAGCGAGTTATCCACGCGGGTCATACCCCGACTTCCGCACCGCAAACCGGAGCCACCGACAGAGCCACCGACAGAGCGCAAACCGGAGCGACCGATAGAGCGCGAACCGGAGCCACTTCAAAGCCGATTCGAACGCAGACGGGAAGCGACCGATGCGCGTCCTGCGTCGGCACCTCCTAGCGCAGACGCCGGACCTCGCCGGTGCCGCCTTTCAAGGTCACCGACGGCAGCTCGCCGAACAATTTCCGATAATCCGCCGCGCAGCTCGAGAGATGCCAGAAGCCCCAGCGTGCGGCGACGTCGCTGACCGAGTCCTCGCCCGTGCGGGCGCGGCGGAGATCGCGGCGCATCCCGTTCAGCCGGATGACCCGCAGATACTGATTCGGGCTCACGCCCAGCACTTCCTGGAAACAGTATTGCAGCGTGCGGCGGCTGACTTTCAGCGTCCGGCAGAGCTCGACGACCGTCACCGGGTCCGCCGGACGGGACAGCACGAACTCCCGCGCCCGGCGCACGAGCTCGCGGCGGACGACCGTCGTGAACGTCGCGAGTGGTGTGGAATCCGCGGCGGCGAGCGCCTCGAGGAGGCGATCGAGGAGTGCGTCACCGAGCACGCGGCGGGCATGGGGGCTCATCAGCCCGCTGTCGTCCTCGTCCAGACGGTGGAAGATTTCGCGGCAGTAGCCCTGCATTTTCGCCATCGTCGCGGGCGGCAGCGCGAGCAGGTGTCTGGCCTGGAGCCGCTGCTCGACGTCATGACCCTCGAGCTCGGCGGCGGCGCGCGCGAACGCGCGCTGCGGGAAGGCGAGGCCGACGATGTCGAGGCCGGGCGGCGCGACGAGATCGAATTCGTCGCCGCTGCCCATCGTGAACAGCGCGTCACACGCCATGGTCTGTCCCCACACGCGGGCCTGTCCCTGCTGGGCGAGCGGGATCCCGAAAATGCGCGAGCCGGGCCAGGCGCTCCCGGCTTCGTGCAGCGCTTCGCTCGTGCGCTCGCGGAAGATCTGCAGCTCGCCGAGCCAGAGTTGATCGAGGCGGCCGCTGAAGCGACCGCGCGAGATCTGGTAGTAGGTCTGATCCCAGTAGTTCAGGTTCTGCGCGTGCTCGTCGGCGTCGCCGCTCAGCGTCGTGGCGAGCACACGCGCTGGTCCAGGGGCTCCGGCGACGGCGGAGCGCGAATGCGGCATCGAATTCATGCGGCTGGGCCGGCGCAGATGAGAATGTCTTGCAAATTACACCGATCCCCCGGGACCGTAAACTCGGGGCGTCTATGCATATTGCCAAATCCTGCTAGCGGTAAGCGGCGCGTCCGGCTAGCCTATCGCCATCAAGATTGGGTCCGTTCGGCAGTGCCGGGCGGGCGGGGGCCGGAACGCGCGATGGGGGCGCGGCCCGGTTGAGCCATGCGCATAGCAGGCTGGCGGCGCGCTCGCGCACGGCTGGTCCGCGTGACGGGGAGGGGATGATGCCGCATACGTTCGCGTACGTGGCGTTCCGCAACCCGATCGCGGGCAGGACGTGAGGGCGCCCGACCGGCCCGATGAGGGGTAAGAAGCCATGCGATCGATTGTTGCTTTCGGTGCCGCCGTTTCCATGCTGCTCGCCTGTGCGGCGCCGCTGTCCGCAGCGGACCTGCCGCCCGAGAAGGTGACGGTCGCGAAGCTGCCGCCGCCGAATCCTTACCGCCTCTTCGTGTCCGATCTCGCGATCGACCATATCCTCGACGGCAAGATGATGGTCGTCGACGGCGAGAGCCTGAAATACCAGGGCACGGTCAGCACGGGTGCGTTCGCGCTCACCCGCCTCTCGCCGGATCGCAAGGACATCTTCATCGCGACGACGTTCTATTCGCGGCTCACGCACGGCAAGCGCAGCGACATGCTCATGGTCTACGACGCGCAGACGCTGTTGCCGAAGCAGGAATACGAGCTGCCGGCGAAGAAGGCGCAGGCGCTCGCCTACAAGGGCACGATCGGCGTCACGCCGGACGGCCGCTTCGTGATCGTCCAGAACGCGACGCCGGCGAGCTCGATCTCCATCGTCGATCGCAAGGCCGGCAAGTTCGTGACGGAAGTGCCGACGCCGGGCTGCTGGATCGTGCTGCCGGCGCAGTCCGTCAACAACCGCTTCACGACGATCTGCGGCGACGGCACGCTGCTCACGATAACCCTCGACGATGCCGGCAAGGTCAAGGACCAGAAGCGCAGCCCGGCGATGTTCGACGCCGACAAGGACCCCGTCTTCGTCTCGGCCGACAACGACGGCGACCGCTACTACTTCGTGTCGTTCAACGGCAACGTCTACAGCGCCGACCTCGGCGGCGAGGTCGCGAAGTTCGACCCGTCCTGGCCCGCTGTCGACGAGGCGGACAAGAAGGAGAGCTGGCGTCCGGGCGGCTACCAGCCGCTCGCCTACCACAAGGAGAGCGGCAAGCTCTACCTCGCCATGCATCCGAACGGCAAGGAAGGCAGCCACAAGAATCCGGCGCAGGAAATCTGGGTGTTCGACGTGGCCTCGAAGAAGCGCGTGGAGCGCGTGCCCGCCGACAACGCGATCGCGATCACGGTGAGCCGCGGTGCCGCGCCGAAGCTGTTCTCGGTCGAGCCGTTCAAGCGGACGATCACGGCTTATGACGCCGGCGAGCATCTGACGAAGAAGAACAGCGCCGAAGGATTCGGCGAGGAACCGATGCTCCTCGAGACGTATTGATGTCCGTACTCCTCGCGACAGTCTCCGACCCGCTGGTCCTCGGCACGCTCGCGCTCGCGCTCGCCGGGATCCTCGGCAGCGCCGCGGCGCCGAAGTGGCGGGATCGCGAGGCTTTCGGCTACGCGCTCGAAAACTACGAGCTGCTGCCCGCCGCGCTCATCCCGGCTGCGGCGCTCGCCATTCCGTGCGCCGAGACCTTCACAGCGCTCGGGCTCCTCGCGCCGGCGACGCGGCCGTACGCGGCGGGGGCGGCGGCCGCGCTGTTCCTGGTGTTCTCGCTCGGTATCGCCGTCAATCTCGCGCGCGGCCGCGACGCCATCGACTGCGGTTGCGGCGGGGCAGGCGGCGACCAGCCGATCTCGTGGTGGCTCGTCGCGCGCAATCTCGTGCTCGTCGCGCTCGCGCTCGTGCTCGTCCGGGAACCGGCGGCGCGCGCCTTCGTCTGGCTCGATTACATTTCGCTCGTGGGCGGCACTGCCGCCTGCGTCGGCTGCTACGCGCTCGCCAACCAGCTGCTCGCGAATGCACCGCGGCTCGAGCGCCTGAGGAATCACTGATGACCGAGGCGTTGCTCGTCGCCGTCGTGGTGTTGTGGATCGTCGTGCTGGTGCTGCTCGCGGCGGTGTTCGCCATGAGCCGCCAGATCGGAATTCTCTATGAACGCGTCGCGCCGGTCGGCGCGCTGATCATCGACAGCGGTCCGAAGGTCGGCGAGGCTTCGCCGCAATTCGAGCTCGCCGCGCTCGACGGGTCGAAAGTGCCGGTCGGCCAGCCGGCGACGGCGAACACGCTCCTCTTCTTCGTCTCGCCGACCTGTCCGGTCTGCAAGAAGCTGCTGCCGATCCTGCGCGCGATCGCGCGCGAGCAGAAGGAGAAGCTCCGCATCGTGCTCGCGAGCGACGGCGAGCGGCCGGCGCACGAGAAGTTCTACAGGGACGCGAAGCTCGCGCCCTTCCCCTACGTGCTCTCGCTCGACCTCGGGCTCGCGTTCAAGGTCGGCAGGCTGCCGTATGCGGTGCTCATCGACGCCGCGGGCAAGGTGAGCGCGAAGGGTCTGGTGAATTCGCGCGAGCAGGTCGAGAGCCTGTTCAACGCGCAGGAGCTCGGTGTCGCCTCGGCGCAGGAATTCCTGCAGTCGGCGCAGAACGCGTGATGACAGTGGGGCCGGAAGGCGGCGTCGGGGCCGCGGCCGGGACGAGTAACGGGAGGACGAAATGAAGTGGTTTGACGATTTCTTTGAACGCCGGACGCGCGAGGTCGCGCGCTTCACGTCGCGCCGCAACGCGCTCATCCGTCTCGGCAAGATCGTGGTCGGTGCGGGGCTCGTGTTCCCGGTGCTGCCCTTCGATCGCTCGCCGGCGAACGCGCACGCCTTCGAAGCCTCGAAGGATCCGAAGGACGACACCTCCTGCGAATACTGGCGCTACTGCGCGCTCGACGGCTTCCTGTGCACGTGCTGCGGCGGCTCCGTCTCGTCCTGCCCGCCGGGCGCCGAGGTCTCGAGCGTGACCTGGGTCGGCACCTGCCAGAATCCGGACGACGGCAAGGCCTATCTCGTCAGCTACAACGACTGCTGCGGCGTGACCGCCTGCGGCCGCTGCCTGTGCAACTACAACCAGGGCGAGCGCCCGGCCTACCGCATGGGCGTGCACAACGACATCAACTGGTGCATGGGCAACAAGGTCAACGCCTATCACTGCACGGTGTCGGTGATCCTCGGCGTGACCGAGAAGGCGGCCGGCTGAGCAGCCGGGCGCCGAGGCACACGGGGGCATCCGTCATGAAGAGAACTCGCCAGCTCGCGGCCACGGCCGCGCTCGCGCTCGGACTCACTGCCGCGCCCACGGCACCGGCGCTCGACGACTATCAGACCTATCTCCTGCATTGCTCAGGCTGTCACACGCCCGCGGGCATCGGCAGCGCGCGCAACGACATCCCGAGCCTGCATCGCGTGCCGGGCCTGCTCTCGCGCCTCCCGGAAGGACGTGCTTTCCTCGCACAGGTCCCGGGCATCGCGTATTCCGCGCTCTCGAACGCCGAGATCGCACGCGTGCTCAACTGGATGATCAAGACCTACAGTGCGGACACGATGCCTGCGAACTTCACGCCCTACACAGAAGCGGAAGTCGCGGAACTGCGCGGCAAGCACATCGTCGACATCATGGCGCTGCGCTCCGCGGTCGTGCAGCGCGCCGCCGCCCAGGGCATCGAGATCAAGTATTGAGGACGCGCTGAATGAGTCCATCCGGGACTTTTCGGGGCACGGTCGGCAACCCGCGCGTGGTTCTTGCCGACTCACGTGAACCATGGCTTGTGCCATCGTTGACGGCGCTGGCGGCGGGGGCCGCGGCACGACGGAATTTCAAACTATCGGGACCGGCCAGTGCAGCCGGCGGGAGAAGTCTTCCATGATTATCGAATGGCGAAAACTCGGATGGTCGGCGACGGCGGGCGCGCTCGCGTGCGTGCTGGGTCAGCCGATCGCGTTCGCGGCGGTGACTGAGCAGGAGGCCGCGAAGCTCGGCACCGAGCTCACACCCGTCGGTGCCGAGAAGAAGGCGAATGCGGACGGCAGCATTCCGGAATGGACCGGCGGCAACATGACAGCGCCCGCCGGTTGGGCCCCCGGCCAGTCGCGTCCCGACCCGTACGCGGCCGAGAAGCCGCTGTATTCGATCGACGCTTCGAACGTCGAGCAGTACAAGGACAAGCTCTCCGCCGGTCAGATCGCGCTGATCAACGGGCTGAAGGGCTATCGCATGGACGTCTATCCGACGCATCGCGATTGCGGCTATCCGGACGTCGTCTACGAGCGCACGAAAGCGAATGCGACGATGTCGAAGATGGCCGCGAACGGCTACGACATCGCGGAAGCGACGCCTTCGGGCATCCCGTTCCCGATCCCGCAATCGGGCGCGGAAGCGATCTGGAACCACAAGCTGCACTGGGTGGATTCGGGCCGCACCGAGACCTACGCGACGATTTTCTCGCAGCCGGGTGGCGGCAGCTTCGTGCCGCTCGTCCAGAACCAGTGGACCTACACGCCGTTCGGCGATCCGAAGGCCAAGAGCCTCGCGGATTCGGGCGGCATCGAATACAAGCTGCTGAACGAAGTCGTCTCGCCCGCCGCGCGCGTCGGTGAGCTCATCCTCATCCATTACTACCTCGCGAAGACGAACGACGCCTGGCTCTATTTCCCGGGCCAGCGCCGCGTGCGCCGCTCGCCGACGTTCGCGTACGACAATCCGGTGCCGGGCTACGAGAATCTGCTGATGGTCGATCAGTACCCGATGTACTCGGGCGCGACCGATCGTTACGACTTCAAGCTCGTCGGCAAGCAGGAGCTCTACATCCCGTACAACACCTATGCGTTCAACGACACGTCGAAAAAGTTCAAGGACATTTTCGGGCCCGACTATCCGAAGCGCGAGCTCATCCGCTACGAGCTGCACCGGGTGTGGAAGATCGAGGGCACGGTGAAGCCGGGCATGCGGCATCTGTTCCCGACGCGCACGTTCTATCTCGACGAGGACACCTGGATGATGGTGGTCGAGGACCTCTACGACGCGCAGGGCAAGGTCTGGCGTGCCATGGAGTCCTATCCGTACTCGGCCTGGGAGCTGCCGGCCTGCGTCTACCAGGGCTACACGAGCTACGACCTGAACGTCGGCCGCTACATGGCGGACAATATGCCGCAGGAAGGCAAGGTCGACTGGCTCGCGGGACGCGCGGGCAAGATCGATCCGAAGAAGTTCGATGCGAACGAAATGCGCCGCGAAGGCGATCGTTGATCGGCCATGTCGGGGGATAAAGCAATGATCAAGAAATACACAACGTTCCGCCGCCTGACGACGGCGGCCGCCACTGCCGCAGCGCTCGCGCTGAGCTTCGACGCCGCGGCGTACCGCTGGGAGCCGATACCCGGCGTGCAAATGAACGTCGACACCACGCTCGCTTTCGGCGTGCAGGTGCGCGTCCAGGATCGCGACCGCAAGAACATCGGCAACGACAACGGCGGCGACGTGCCGATAGGCGGACAGATCGGCGAGTTCATCCACGGTCCGGGGGGCGAATTCTCCGCCGATCCGGACTTCAACTTCCTGAACGCGGACAACGGCGATCTGAACTACGATGCGGGCCAGCTCACCTCGGCCGCGTTGAAGGGCACGCACGAGCTCGGCTTCAAGACGGACGGCGGCTGGTCGGCGCTCGCGCGCTTCACCTGGCTGCACGACGTCGCGGTCGGCGAGACGAACCGCACGGGCCTCTCCGACCGCGCGAAGGAAATCGCGGAGACGAATTTCACGCCGCTGGATCTGTGGGTGGCGAAGAACTTCGATCTCTTCGGCCGGCCGGCGCGCGTCAAGGTCGGCAACCAGGTGGTCTCCTGGGGCGAGGACATCTTCATCATCGGCGGCATCAACTCCGTGAACGCGCTCGATCTCAGGCGCTTCCACACGCCGGGTACGCAGTTGAAAGAAGTGTTCCGTCCGGCGCCGATGATCTATTTCAACACCGGCGTCACCGACACCCTGAACTTCGAAGCCTATTACCAGTTCATGTGGAACGGCTTCCGCTTCGACCCGGTCGGCACGTTCTTCTCCGGCGCCGACGTCGTTGGCCGCGGCCAGCAGCCGGCGTTCGCACCGACGAGTTACGGTCTGTGCGGCGCGCCCTGCGGCGACGGCGTCGGTCGCAATCGCGTCGGCACGCCCGCGATGCCGGGCGCGAACGTCGTGCCCATCGTGCGTCCCGATCGCGAGGCGAAGGACGAAGGCCAGTTCGGCGCCGCGCTGCGCTGGCATCCGGAATTCATCGACGCCGAGTTCGCGTTCTACTACATCCGCTATCACGACAAGCTGCCGTTCACGTCCTTCGTGTTCGACACGAAGTACTTCGCGAACAACGTGCTCGGTCTCGGCTACTTCAACGAGTACGGCGAGGACAAGGATCTGTTCGGCATTTCCGGCAACACGAAAGTCGGCCCCGTCGCCGTCGGCGGCGAGTTGTCGTACCGGCCGAGCGATTCCGTCGCGATCGACCCCTCGGTGCCCGTCACTCGCGACATGACCGACAACATCCCATTCCCCTACACCGGTCTGACCGCGGGCTCCAAGGCCCTCAGCTACGCCGCGCTCGACGGCTTCTCGTGCGCCGTGTTCGGGACGCAGATCACCCCCGGCAAGAACGGCTCGAAAGCCTTCAACCAGTCGACGTGCTCCACCTACGCCAAAGGCTACGTCGAGGAGGAGAAATACCAGGCGCACCTCACGGGCTTCTACTTCATCGAGGTCAACAGCATCTTCGGCAAGATGATGCAGGCCGTCGGCGCCGCGGAAGGTTACGTGCTCGCGGAAATGGCGGCGACCTACTACCCGAACCTCGATCCGCACCACGTTCCGTACATGATTTTCCCGAGTTATGGCATTCCGGACGACATCTCGGCGGGTTACGTGTGGGAACTGGGTCTGACGTATCCGCATCTCTTCTGGGATCTGAACGTCACGCCGCAGATCGACTTCACGCACGACTTCTGGGGTACGACGCCGAACGCTTTGCCCTTCGTCGAGGACCGCAAGTCCGTGTTCGTCGGCATCAATTTCGACATGAACAGCGTCTGGCGCGGCCAGCTCGGCTACAGCAACTTCTTCGGCGGCGGCGTGACGAACATTCTGACCGATCGCGACTTCTTCTCCGCCAGCGTCTCCTATGCCTTCTGAGTCCGGCGCGCGGGGCGGTGTGATCCGCCGCCCCGCGCGCTGATTCCGGACCCGGGAGGGATCCTCCGCACATCATGATTGCCCGCTTCGTCCTCTGGCTCGACGAGCTGATCTTCTCGGCGCGCGCCATCGTGCTCGGCGTGCTCGCGCTGCTCACGCTGACCATGGCCTGGTTCGCCTCGCAGCTCCACATGGATGCGGGCTTCGACAAGCAGCTCCCGATCGGCCACGAGTACACCGACACGTTCTTCAAGTATCGCGACATGCTGTTCGGCGCGAACCGGCTGATCGTCGTCGTGCACAGCAAGAAAGGCGACATCTGGAGCGTGCCGTTCCTGCGCAAGTTGAACGAGGTCACGCACGCGGTGATGTACACGCCGGGCGTCGACCGCAATACGGTCTCGTCGCTGTGGACGCCGAACACGCGCGTGCTGCTCATCACCGAGGAGGGCTTCCAGGCCCGCGACGTGATCGGCGGCGACGTCGTGCCCGAGAATCTCGATGCGAACAAGGTCGTGCAGATCCGCGAGAACGTCGTGCTCGGCGGCTACGTCGGCAGCCTCGTCGCGAACGACTACTCGGGCGCGATGGTGGTCGCCGACTTCCTCGACTACAACCCGCGCACGAAGGAGAAGACCGACTACATCGAGGTCGGCAAGCGCATCGAGAAGGAGATCCGCACCAGGTTCGAGGACGCGGACACCGAGATCCAGATCATCGGCTTCGCGAAGCAGATCAGCGATATCGCGGAAGGTGCGAAGACGGTCGTGCGCTTCTTCTTCGTCGCCTTCCTGCTGACCGCGCTCGCGGTCTACTGGTACTGCCGCTCGCTGGCATTCACGTTCGCGGCGCTCGTCTGCTCGCTCGTCTCGCTCGTCTGGCAGTTCGGCACGCTCCGGCTCCTCGGCTACGGTCTCGACCCGCTCGCGATCCTCGTGCCATTCCTCGTCTTCGCGATCGGCGTCTCGCACGGCGTGCAGCAGGTCAACTACATTTCGCAAGGCATCTGCAACGGCGAGTCGACGTTCGCCGCGGCGCGCGGCAGTTTCACGGGGCTGCTCATCCCCGGCACGATGGCGCTCGTCACGGCGTTCGTCGGTTTCGCGACGCTGTATCTGATTCCGATCCCGATGATCCGCGAGCTGTCGATCACCGCCTCGATCGGCGTCGCCTACAAGATCGTCACGAACCTCGTCATGCTGCCGATCGTCTGCTCGTTCTTCCGTTTCGACCAGCGCTACGTCGCCCGCATCACGCATCTGCGCGAGGTGCGCGAGGGCTGGATGGAACGCCTCGATCCGGCCGCCGAGCGGCATTGGGCGGTCGCGATAGTGATCGTCGCGGCCGTGCTCTTCGGCTTCGCCTGGAACGAGAGCAAGAGCCGGCACATCGGCTATCTCAAGCCCGGCGCGCCGGAGCTGCGCGAGACCTCGCGCTACAACCGGGATGCGGTCGCGATCGCCGCGAAGTTCAGCCTCGGCCTCGACGTGCTGACGATCGTCAACGAGATCCCGAAGGAAGGCTGCTACGATTTCAAGCGCATGAGCTACATCGACGATCTCACCTGGTACATGCAGAACGTGCCGGGCGTGATCAGCGTCGCCTCGCTCACCGAGCTCGTGAAGGTCGGCTCCTCCGGCTTCAACGAGGGCAACCCGAAGTGGGCCGCGCTGCCGCGCGACGCGCGATCGATGGCGAGCTTCATCGGCCTCGCCGGCGAGGGCTCGAACCTCTACGACCCGCTGTGCACGGTGCTGCCGATCAACGTCTACCTCGCGGATCACAAGGCAACGACGATCAAGGAGGTCGTGAACGCCGCGAAGGACTACCGCAGCGCTTATCCGAACGACACCGTGAAGGTGCGCCTCGCGAGCGGCAACGCCGGCGTGCAGGCGGCGACGAACGAGGTGCTGGAGCGCACCGAGCTGCCGATGATGCTCTACGTCTATGCGACGATCATCGCGCTCGTCTTCTTCACGTATCGCGACTGGCGCGCGACGGTCGCCTGCTGTGTGCCGCTGACGCTCGCGACCTTCCTCGGCTACTGGTTCATGAAGGAGCTCGACATCGGGCTGACGGTCGCGACACTGCCGGTGATGGTGCTCGCGGTCGGCATCGGCGTCGACTACGCGTTCTACATCTACAACCGCCTGCAGATCTATCTCGCCGAAGGCTATCCGACCGTCGCGGCTTTCCAGCGCGCGCTGCGCGAGACGGGCAACGCGACGATTTTCACGGCGCTCACGCTCTCGATCGGCGTCGCGACCTGGGCGGCCTCCGAGCTCAAGTTCCAGGCCGACATGGGGCTGCTGCTCGCATTCATGTTCATGATCAACATGATCATGGCGATCACGCTGCTGCCCGCGCTCGCGATCGTCATCGATACCGTCATTCCGCGCCGCCGCCCCGTGCGTCGGCCGTTCATGGTGCATTGAGATGCGCGTCCGCCACTTGCTCCCGTATCTCTTCGCCGCCGTCTTCGTCGCGCCCGGCGTACGTGCCGAGACCCCGCAGGACGACGGCGCGGCACGTCACATGCCGCTCGCCGCGCAGGGCATGCTGCTGGACGCCGTGGCGGCGGGGCCGCGCCTCGTCGCGGTCGGCGAGCACGGCAACGTCGTGCTCTCCGACGATCAGGGCAAGAGCTGGCGGCAGGCGAAGTCCGTTCCCACGCGCACGACGCTCACCGCCGTCGCGTTCGTCGACGGGCAGCACGGCTTCATGGTCGGTCACGGCGGCCAGATCCTCGCGAGCGAGGACGGCGGCGAGCGCTGGAAGGTCGTGGCCGGCAAGCTCGAGGGCCGCGACAGCCTGTTCGCGATCCGGTTCAGGGACGCGAAGCAGGGTTATGCGGTGGGGCCCTACGGCTATGCGCTCGCGACGGGCGACGGCGGCGCGAGCTGGAGCCCGCTCACGATCGCCGAGGGCGAGGACGGCGAGAAGCACTTGAACGCGGTGTTCGGCGATGGCGGCGGACGCATCTACCTCGCGGCCGAAGGCGGCACGGTATTCACGTCGGACGATCAGGGGCAGAGCTGGCAGGCGCAGAAGACCCCTTATCAGGGCTCGCTGTGGGGCGGGCTCGCGCGCCGCGACGGCAGCATCGTCGTGTGGGGCATGGCCGGGCACGCGCTCGTCTCGAAAGATCGCGGTGCGAGCTGGACCGAGCTCACGACGAACACCACGCAGTCGCTCACCGCTGGCGTCGAGCTCGGCGACGGCACGCTCGTGTTCGTCGGTCTCTCCGGCGCGGTGAGCCACGGTACACCGGACACCGGCTTCGAGAGCTTCATACGCGAGAACCGCATGAGCGCGACCGCGGTGCTGCCGCTCGAGGGCGGTCTCCTTCTCTTCGGTCAGGACGGCGCGACACGCATCGACTGGCCGCCGCGCTGAACGCGGGCCGCGTCGCCGCGCGGCGATCGCATAGAATGCGCCGATGAAAAATCTCCTGCTCCTCCTCGCCGTGCTCTGCGCGGGCTGTGCCGACGGGATCGATCGCCTCCACCGCATGCGCGACGATTCCAGTCCTTCCGTCCAGCTCGCGAAGTACGGTCAGACCTGTCAGAGCATCGGTCACGTACCGGGCACGCCGGGCTACCGCCGCTGCGTCGTCCAGCTCGGCAACGGCACGCCCGGGGCTGCGTCGGGACCCGCCGCGACGACTGACGAACCGATAATCGAAGAGACCGTGCGCGAGCGCTGAGGCCGGCGCGCACAGCATTCCTCCGCTAAACGCAGGCTGACCGGGCGGCTCGCGCGCGTCGATCCTGCGCGCCGCTTCACGCTTCACGATACGGACCGCGCGGGCCATGAACGGGCATACCCTGCGCCGGTCAAAATGCTCACGAGGGCGCATCGCGCCCGTTCCCAGCGAGGACTCCGAACATGC
Organism: Gammaproteobacteria bacterium; assembly: GCA_016209015.1. GTDB lineage: Bacteria > Pseudomonadota > Gammaproteobacteria > JACQWY01. Next base: position 15,960 of record JACQWY010000008.1, read on the forward strand.
CGAGGATGGCGGGATTCAGCATCGTGCTGTGTGCTCTGCTGTCGGTCGCGCGCGCGGAGGACGTCGATCCGCCGTCCTTCGTCGGGCGGCTCAGCGTGATCGAGGGCACGAGCTCTCTCTATGCGCCGGGCGAAGCGACGTGGTCGGCGGCGACGATCAACTATCCCGTGACGAGCGGACTGTGGCTCTGGAATCCCGCGAACGCGCGCAGCGAAGTGCAGCTCGGCGCGAATGCCGTGCGGCTCGGTCAGGCTTCCGAGCTCGGCGTCGTCGCGCTGGACGAAAGCGAAGTTCGCCTGCATCTCGCGACCGGTGAGCTCAGCGTGCGTCTCGGCGCCGTGCCCGAGGGCGGCTTTCGCGTCGAGACGCCCGGCGGCACGGCGACGCTGCGCGAACCGGGCTGGTATCACCTCGAGGCCGGACCGCCGCAGGGCGGCATGCCGGGGCGGAGCGGAGCGCTCGCAGTCCTCGCCGGCAGCGCTGAATTCGGCGGACCGTTCGCCACGGTCGCGCTCGCGCCGGGACAGCGCGCGGACAGCGACGGCAGCGGCGAGGCGCCGGAGATCTCCGCCGCCGTGCCGACGGATCTCGATGCCTGGGAGCCGCGCGACGAGCGCGGTACGGCGATGGCGGAGACGCTGCGCTACGTCTCGCCCGACATGACCGGCTATCAGGATCTCGAGACGCAGGGCCATTGGGAGACGATGCCGGATTACGGCCCCGTGTGGTATCCGACCGTCGCCATCGCGGACTGGGCGCCTTACCGCTACGGTCGCTGGCGCTACGTCGCGCCCTGGGGCTGGACCTGGATCGACGACGCGCCGGGGGGCTTCGCGCCGTTCCACTACGGCCGCTGGGTGCGCATCGGTCTGCGCTGGGCGTGGACGCCCGGTGCCTTCGAGCGCCGTCCGGTCTATGCGCCCGCGCTGGTCTCGTTCTTCGACACCGACGACACCGACGGACCGTCCATCGGCTGGGTGCCGCTCGGCCCGCGCGAGCGCTTCAGGCCGTTCTATCGCGCGAGCGAGCGTTACCGCGAACGCTTCGCGCGCGGCGAGCACGACGAGCAGCGGCGGGACGAGCGCCGGCACGACGACGAGCGCGGTGCCGGTGCGGCGCTCGGGCTCGCGAACGCCCACGCGGCGACTGCCGTGCCGCGCACGATCTTCTCGCGCGGACTCAGTGTGCAGGCGGCGCGGCGGGCGCCGGCGCCGGAGCGGATCCGGGACGCGGGCAATCCGCGGGTCGTCGAGGAACTGCGTCCGAGCGGTGAATTGCGAGGCGCTCGCCAGCGCTTCGGCATGCCGCCGGTCGTCACGCCCGGCGAGCCGTCGGGCGTCGAGACGCGGCGGCCGCGGGAGCACGCGTCTCGCCGCGAGCAGCCCGGTGATTCCCGGTGGCCGCAAGGCGTGGGGCCGCAGTCCGCGCCACCGCATGCGACACCGCCGGCCGTGCAAGCCACGCCGCCTGCGGTCCAGGCCACACCACCGGCGGTCCGCGCGACGCCGCCCGCCGTGCAGGCCACGCCACCCGCCGTGCAGGCGACGCCGCCGGCCCTGCAGACGAGGCCTCCTTCCGCGGCCGTGCCCGAGCGCAACCGCCGCCACGAGCGGCCGGCGCGGGGCGAACGTGACCCCATGCCTCCGCGTCGCGAGCGCGAGGCGGTGGAACGGCCGCGCGTATTCACGCATCCGAATGCCGCGGTGCCGGAGCGCGCACCGGCCCCGGTGCAGCCTGCAGCGCCCGCGCCCGCGGCGCCGTCCGCTGTCGCGCCGCCCGGGCGGCAGCCGCAGCCTGCAGAGCATCGCGGCGGCGGCCGCGGGCGCGACGATGCCCGCGACAAGCGGGCGGGTGACGGCAGGTGAGCGGGGCGCGTGACGCGCAAATTTCCGCGTCGGTGTGCGGGTCTTCGCCCACCTCGCCGCGACGCCGATCCCGACGCGCACGGCAATCCGATCGCCGGGGCGCAGCAAGCTGTGAGCGCGTGTGAAACGCACCCGCGATCGCTTGACCGCCGCCAGCGCCAATCAACTACAATACCGCCGGCCCGATGCGCCACCGTATGCGCGCAATTTCCCCGCACGGCACGGCCAGCGTCAGAAGGAGACGAGGTGAAGCCCACAGACATCCGCCATCCCGAGTATTTCCACAAAGTCGTCGATTGCCAATGGGCCTGCCCGGCCCACACCCCGGTCCCCGAATACATCCGTCTGATCGCCGCCGGCCGCTACAGCGACGCCTACATGATCAACTGGGTGTCGAACGTCTTCCCGGGCGTGCTCGGCCGCACCTGCGATCGTCCGTGCGAGCCGGCCTGCCGGCGCACGCGTGTCGAGGAGAACAACGGCGAGCAGCCCGAACCCGTCGCGATCTGCCGCCTGAAGCGCGTCGCGGCGGACTTCAAGGACGACGTCAAGGATCGCATGCCGCTGCCGGCGACGCAGAAGAACGGCAAACGCGTCGCGCTCGTCGGTGCCGGCCCGGCCTCGCTGACCGTGGCGCGCGACCTCGCGCCGCTCGGCTACGACGTCACGATCTTCGACGGCGACAAGCTCGCCGGCGGCATGATCCGCACGCAGATCCCGAAATTCCGTCTGCCCGAATCCGTCATCGACGAAGAGGTCGGCTACGTCCTCGACCTGGGCGTGAACTTCAGGAGCGGGACGCGCATCGACAGCCTCAACGCACTGCTCGCGGAACCCTACGACGCGATCTTCGTCGGCACCGGTGCGCCGCGCGGCCGCGATCTCGAGATCCCGGGACGCCGCGAGGCCGCGGCGAACATCCACATCGGCATCGACTGGCTGTCGAGCGTGTCCTTCGGTCACATCGATCGCATCGGCAAGCGCGTCATCGTGCTCGGCGGCGGCAACACCGCGATGGACTGCTGCCGCTCCTCGAAGCGTCTCGGCGGCGAGGACGTGAAGGTCATCGTGCGCTCCGGCTACGAGGAGATGAAAGCCTCGCCCTGGGAGAAGGAGGATGCGATCCACGAGGGGATCCCGATCATCAACTACCGCGTGCCGAAAGAATTCGTGCACGAGAACGGCAAGCTCACGGGCATGACGTTCGAGGTCGTGCGCGCCGTATACGACGCGAAGGGCCGGCGCGATCTCGTGGCGACCGGCGAGCCGGACGAGTTCTATCCCTGCGACGACGTGCTCGTCGCGGTCGGCCAGGAGAACGCCTTCCCGTGGATCGAGCGCGACGCCGGTGTCCAGTTCGACAAGTGGGGCCTGCCGCTGCTCGACAAGGTGACGCTGCAGTCCACGCTGCCGCGGGTGTTCTTCGGCGGCGACGCGGCCTTCGGCCCGAAGAACATCATCTGGGCGGTCGCGCACGGCCACGCCGCGGCGGTCTCGATCGACGCGTTCTGCCAGGGTCGCGATCTGCAGGAGCGCCCGGCGCCGCACGTGACGCTCGTCTCGCAGAAGATGGGCATCCACGAATGGAGCTTCGACAACGAGATCTCCATCGAGAATCGCCATCGCGTGCCGCTCAAAGAGGCCTCGCTCGCGCTCAAGAACATCAAGGTCGAGGTCGAGCTCGGCTTCGACGCGAAGCTCGCGATCGCCGAGGCGAAGCGCTGCCTGAACTGCGACGCCCAGACCGTGTTCGCGCCGAAGCTCTGCATCGAATGCGATGCCTGCGCGGACATCTGCCCGATGGACTGCATCACGTTCACCGACAACGGCGAGGAGCCGGATCTGCGCCAGCGTCTGAAGGCCCCGGCCGAGAACCTCGGGCAGGACCTCTACGTCTCGGACCTCTTGAAGACCGGCCGCATCATGGCCAAGGACGAGAACGTCTGCCTGCACTGCGGCCTGTGCGCCGAGCGCTGTCCGACGGGCGCCTGGGACATGCAGAAGTTCTTCTACCGCGAAGCGCACGCCAATTCCGGCTGCGTCGAGGTACCGTCGCGAAAAATCGCTTGAGGTGATCCGTGCGACCGGCCAGGGCGGGATGCCCGTCGCCGGCCGTCGAGGGTCACCGCCGGACCGGAGCCGCCGGCCGGAACGTCAGGGTGCGCAAACGGGAAGGGAACATGAAGCTCATAGAAGCGTGCAATGATTTCGTCGTGAAGTTCGCGAACGTGAACGGTTCGGGATCGGCGAGCGCGAACGAACTGTTCGCCCGATCCATCCTGCGTATGGGCGTGCCCGTGGCGCCGCGCAACATCTTCCCCTCGAACATCCAGGGCCTGCCGACCTGGTACGAGGTCCGGGTCCACGAGAAGGGCTATCAGGGCCGCCGCGGCGGCGTCGATCTCATGGTCGCGATGAATCCGCAGACCTGGGATCAGGACGTGCGCGAAATCGAGCCCGGCGGCTATCTCTTCTACGACTCCACGCGCCCCATCCCGAAGCCGAAGCTGCGCGAGGACATCCGCCTCATCGGCATGCCGCTCACCGAGATCTGCAACGCGACGTACACCGACGCCCGGCAGCGCCAACTGTTCAAGAACATCATCTACGTCGGTGCGCTCGCCGCGCTGATGGAAATCGACCCGGAAGAGATCGAGCGGCTGTTCTCCGAGCAGTATCGCGGGAAGGAAGCGCTGCTGCAGTCGAACGTGAAGGCGCTGCGCCTCGGCTACGACTATGCGAACGAGCATCTCGACGGCCCGATCGGTCTGAAGGTCGAGCGCGCGGACGCGGTCGGCGACAAGATCTTCATCGACGGCAACAGCGCGGCCGCGCTCGGCGCGGTCTACGGCGGCGCGACGGTCTGCGCCTGGTATCCGATCACGCCGTCGTCCTCGGTCGCCGAGGGCTTCATCAAGTACTGCCAGAAGTACCGTGCCGACAAGGAGAGCGGACGCAACAACTACGCGATCGTGCAGGCCGAGGACGAGCTCGCCTCGATCGGAATGGCGATCGGCGCGGGCTGGAACGGCGCGCGCGCGTTCACCGCGACGTCCGGCCCCGGCATCTCGCTGATGCAGGAGTTCATCGGTCTCGCCTACTTCGCGGAGATTCCGGTCGTGCTCGTCGACGTGCAGCGCGGCGGGCCCTCGACCGGCATGCCGACGCGCACCCAGCAATCCGATCTCTATGCCTGCGCCTACGCCTCGCACGGCGACACGAAGCACGTGCTGCTGTTCCCGAAGGATCCGGCGGAGTGCTTCGATCACACCGCCCAGGCCTTCGATCTCGCCGAGCGTCTGCAGACGCCGGTGTTCGTGATGACCGATCTCGACATCGGCATGAACACGCGGCTCTGCGAGCCGCTGAAGTGGGACGACGCGCATCGCTACGATCGCGGCAAGGTGATGAGCTTCGAGGATCTCGAGGCGGGCAAGGAGTTCGGCCGTTACAACGACATCGACGGCGACGGCATCGCGTATCGCACCTATCCCGGCACGCACCCGAGCCGCGGTGCGTATTTCACGCGCGGCACGACGAAGGACCGCTTCGCGCGCTACAGCGAGGCCGGCCCGGATTACGTCGAAAACATGGAGCGGCTGCTCCGCAAGTTCGAGACTGCGAAGGGACTCGCGCCGGCACCGATCGCCTATAGCGGCGAGAAGCCGTCCGAGCTCGGCGCGATCTTCTACGGCTCGACGACCCCGGCGATGGAAGAGGCGATCGACGTGCTCGCCGAGCGCGGGATCCAGCTCGACGCGCTGCGCGTGCAGGCCTTCCCGTTCCATGACGACGTCGCGAACTTCATCGCCCGCCACCGCGCGGTGTTCGTCGTCGAGCAGAACCGCGACGGCCAGCTCCGCAGCATGATCGTGAACGAAATCGGCGTCGATCCGGCGCGCCTGCAGGCGGTGCTGCACTACGACGGCACGCCGATCACCGCGCGCTTCATCGTCGATCAGATCGCCCAGTACGCGGCGGTGCGCTCGCTCGCCTCCGGCAAGAAGGCGGCGGCCACCAAGGGCGCGTAGCAGGAGATTCAACATGACTTATCTCGCGAAGCCGAAGCTTCACCACCCGGACCTGCAGGCGAACTCGCGCGGCTACACGCGGCGCGACTACGAAGGCAAGATCTCGACGCTGTGCGCGGGCTGCGGCCACGATTCGATCAGCGCCGCGGTCGTGCAGGCCTGCTTCGAGCTCGAAATCGAGCCGGCGCGCGTCGCGAAGCTCTCCGGCATCGGCTGCAGCTCGAAGACGACGGATTATTTCCTCGGCAACTCGCACGGCTTCAACAGCGTGCACGGCCGCATGCCCTCGGTGCTCACGGGCGCGAACCTCGCGAACCGCGAGCTCATCTACCTCGGCGTCTCCGGCGACGGCGACTCGGCGTCGATCGGCCTCGGCCAGTTCGCGCACTGCATGCGCCGCGGCGTGAACATGGTCTACCTCGTCGAGAACAACGGCGTGTACGGTCTGACGAAAGGCCAGTTCTCCGCGACCGCGGACAAGGGCTCGAAGTCGAAGCGCGGCGTGGTCAACAACGACGAGCCGGTCGACATGATAGGGCTCGCGCTCATGCTCGGCGCGAGCTTCGTCGGCCGCAGCTTCTCCGGCGACAAGCAGCAGCTCGTGCCGCTCATCAAGGCGGCGATCGAACACCCGGGCCCGGCGTTCATCGACGTCATCTCGCCCTGTGTCGCGTTCAACAACCACGCCGGCTCGACGCGCAGCTACGACTACGTCCGCGAGCACAACGAGGCGGTGAACCGGCTCGACTTCATCAGCGCGCGCAGCGAGATCACGGTCGGATACGCGCCCGGCGAAGTCGCGGAAATCGTCCAGCACGACGGCTCGCGGCTGCGTCTGCGCAAGATCGCGGCGGACTACGATCCGACGAATCACTCGGCGGTGATGAATCATCTCCAGGAACGCACCGAGGCCGGCGAGATCGTCACGGGCCTGCTCTACGTGAACCCGAATCCGTCCGATCTCCACCAGTACCTGAACACGACCGATCGCCCGCTCAATACGCTCGGCGAAGCGGAGCTGTGCCCGGGCTCGGCCGCGCTCGAGAAGTTCAACGCGGGACTGCGGTGAGGGACGGGCGGAGCTGCTGCTCGTAGGTCTTCGTAGGTCCGTTAGCGCCAGCGTAATCGGACGTTCATCCCGACGTGGCGATGCGCCGTCGAAACGGTGTGCGGCGCCGAGCGTCCGATTACGCCTGCGGCTAATACGGACCTACGAATTCCCTCGCCCGCCCCTGGATCGCCACCCGCCTCCTTCGTTAACTTAGGCGCTCAGCCAGGGAGAGCGCCGCCATAGTGAATCGTCCCACCGCGCCGGAGCCGCCTCGTGTTTGAGCAGAACGCTGCGCTCGACGCGCAGTTCCCGATCGTCCGTACGAAGCTCGAGCCGCCGCAGTATCGCAGCCAGCTCCTGGTGCGCGATCTGCCGCTGAAGCATCTCGCGGATGCGGAGGAATGCGCGCTCGCCGTCGTCGTCGCGCCCGCCGGCTTCGGCAAGACGACGCTGCTCATGCAGTGGCGCCGGCGCCTCGTCGCCGCCGGTCGCAGCGTCGCCTGGCTCTCGCTCGAGGAATCCGACGGCCGCGAGAGCCGCTTCTTCGCCGCGCTCGTCGCCGCGCTCTGCCATGCGGGCTGCGAGCTCGGCCGCGATGCGCTCGTCGTCTACGAGCAGCAGAATCGCGAGGACTCGGGCGAGCGTTTCGTGCTCGATCTCATCAACGAGATCTGCGAGCTCGAGCAGCCGCTGCACCTCGTGCTCGACGATTTCCATCTGCTCACCGGCTCGCCCGTCCCGGCGCTCGTGCAGGTGCTGATCGCACGGGCTCCGGCGCAGCTCCACGTCGTCATCGCCTCGCGCGCGATGCCGGGCTTTCCGCTCGCGACGCTGAGCCTGCGCGATCGCGTGGCGCAGTTCGGTGCCGACGATCTGCGCTTCAACTTCGACGAGACGCGGAGTTTTCTCGCCGAGCGCGTGACCGTGGCGCTCGAAGCCGCGACGCTGCGCACGCTCTACGAGCTGACCGAAGGCTGGGCCGGCGGGCTGCAGCTCGTCGCGATCGCGCTGAACCGCGCACGCGAGCCGGAGACCTATGTCCAGGCGCTCCGTGAGGGCGGGCGCGACATCGGCGATTTCCTCGCCGCGGAAGTGCTGACGCGGCTGCCCGCGGATCTGAAGTCCTTCCTCATCAGGACTTCGCTGCTGCCGCGCTTCTGCGCGAGCCTCTCGAGCTACGTGTGCGGCGTGCAGGAGGCGGAGCGTCTGCTGCGGCAGGCCGAAACCGAGAATCTCTTCCTCATTCCGCTCGATGCCGCGGGCGAGTGGTTCCGCTATCACCATCTGTTCCAGGCGTATCTGCGCCGCTGCGCGACGGATTTGCCGGCGGGCGAGGTCGCCGAAGTCCACCGCCGCGCTGCGGACTGGTTCGGCGCACGCGGGCTGCTCGTCGACGCCGTGGAGCATGCGCTGGCGAGCGGCGAGGCGGGTCACGCGCTGGATCTCGTCGAGCGTTGCGCGATGCAGCTCGTGGAGGTCGGTAATCTCGCGACGCTCATGGACTGGCTCGATCGGCTGCCGGCGGGGGAGGTCGCGCGGCGCTGGGAGCTCAAGCTCGCGCAGTGCTGGGCGCTCCTGCTGAGCGCACGGCTCGCGCTCGCGCAGCCGATCCTCGACGAACTGCTCGCCGAACTCGACGACGCCGACGAGGACCGCCGCTTCAAGTGCGCGACGCTCGTCGCGGGCTTCTCCGTCTATCGCGACGACAGCCGCGGCGCGCTCGCGCTCGCGGAGTACTTCCCGCCGCGCAGCGATCGCTATCACGTCGCGGCGGCCTGCAACATCGTGAGCTTCGGCCATCTTTTCGAAACGAGCCTCGAAGAGACGCGCAACGCCCAGACCTGGGCGCAGCGCTGGGAGGAGAGCGCGAGCGGGCTGTTCGCGCCGGTCTACGGGCAGTGCTTCGTCGGCTACGGCTACTTCCTCGAGGGGCGCAGCGAGCTCGCGCGCGAAGTGCTGTCGAAGGCGCTCGCCCGCGCCGAGCAGAGCGCGGGGCCGCGCGCCGCGCCGGCCTGCGTCGCGGCGAGCCTCGCCTCGGAGCTGCTCTACGAGCGCAACGAGCTGGCATTGCTGCTCGAGCTCACCGGCCATCGCCTGGAGATCATCCGCGAGCTCGTGATGCCCCACGGCATCATCGCGGCGACGCGCTGCTATGCGCGCGCGCGGCTGCTCGCGGGCGAGACCTGGGCCGCGGAGGAGGCGCTGCAACGCCTGCGCGGCCACGGCGAGGCGCGCGGCTGCCTGCGCATGACCGTCGCCGCGGCCGCCGAGCGCGTACGCCAGTCGCTCATCGCGGGCCGCGCGGCGGACGCGCACCATGCGCTCGCCGAGCTCGAAGCGGGATTTCCCGCCGACCCGGACGTGCCGAGCTCGGGCACCGGCCGCGCGGCGCGGCGCGAAGTGCTGGAGTGCCGCGCCCGTTACGAGCTCGCCGCGGGTGATCCGCGCGCCGCCCGCGCGGCGTTCGGGGAGCTCGGCGCCGCCGTGCTCGCGCTCGGCTGGCGGACGCATGCGATCGTCTACGAGCTGCTCGCGGCGCTCGCGGACTGGCGCCTCGACGCCGGCAGCGAGGCGCTCGTGACCGTGCGCCGTCTGCTGCCCGCGGCGCGCGGTTGCGGTCTGTTGCGCTCGCTCGTCGACGCCGGTGCGCCGTTCTTCGCGATGCTCGACGCGCTCGAGGCCGAGGGCGGGCTCGCTGCCGATCTCCGCGGCTACCTCGGCGCGCTGCGCGGCGCCGCCGGCCTCGGTGCCCCGGCCCCGGCCGGCCTCCCGCCCGGCATGGCCGAGCACTTGAGCGAGCGCGAGCACGAGATCCTGCGGCTGCTGCACGAAGGGCTGCCGAACAAGGTGATCGCGACGACGCTGCTCATTTCGCTCGACACCGTGAAGTGGCACTTGAAGAACCTCTATCGCAAGCTCGAGGTACCGGATCGGTATCACGCCGTGAGGAAGGCGCGCGCGCTCGGGCTCGTCGGCCACGCCACTTGAGGCAGCTCTGACGAAATTCAGCGCTTCCTCGAGGCCGCGACGCGATGCTGCGTCGCGGCATGACGAGCCTACCCGCCTGGTGGGGGCGTTCCGTCCGCCCGCCGTTGCTAACATCGCCGTCCGACGCAACGAATGCACAACCGGGCCGTGCCTGATCCGCGGGGCCCGCAGGGGGGCCGATGGGCAAGCTGATCAACATCGACAACGGCGGAACGCTGACTGATTTCTGCGTGCTGGACGGCGATCGTCTGCGCTACACGAAATCGCTCACCACACCGCACGACCTCTCGAACTGCTTCTTCGAGGGTCTGACGCGCATCGCGGAACAGTGTTTCGGCGAGCCCGACGTCGCACGCCTCCTGCAGGACACCGACTACATCCGTTATTCGACGACGCAGGGCACGAACGCACTCGTCGAGCGCAAGGGGCCGCGGCTCGGCGTGATCATCGGAGCCGACGACGATCTCGATGCGCTGCTGCGCGACGCTGCCGCGCGTGCGGTGTTCGCGGCGCTCGTCGGGGATCGCGTGGGGCGCGTCGACGGCGCGGCGGAGGGCGATGCGCTCGACGGCGCAGTGACGGCGACCGTGAGCAAGCTCACGGCGGCCGGCGCGAACCGCCTCGTCGTGAGCCTCGCGGGGGCGGAGCACGAAGCGGCCGAGCGCGCGATCGAGCGCGTCGTGCTGCGGCGTTATCCGAGCCAGCTCCTCGGCGCGGTGCCGGTGACGTTCGCGGCCGAGATGACGCACGACGCCGATCCCGCGCGCCGCCTGTTCACGGCGGTCTTCAACACCTTTCTGCATCCCGCGATGGAGCGCTTCCTGTACAGCGCCGATCATCGTCTCAAGCGTCATCGCACGCGCAATCCGCTGCTCATCTTCCGCAACGACGGCGGCTCGGCGCGCGTCGCGAAGACGATCGCCCTGAAGACCTATTCGAGCGGTCCGCGCGGCGGCATGGAAGGCGCGATCGCGCTCGCCGCGCACTACGGGCTCTCCGACGTCGTGAGCTGCGACATCGGCGGCACGACGACGGACGTCGGCTGGGTCGTCGACGGCCGCGCACCGCAGACGACGCGCGGGCTCGTCGAGGACGTCGCGATCTCCTTCCCGCTCTGTCAGCTCCACAGCGAAGGCGTCGGCGGCAGCTCGATCGTGCGCGCCGTCGACGGCAAGGTCATCGTCGGACCGGAGTCCGTCGGCGCCGTGCCCGGACCGGCCTGTTTCGGCCGTGGCGGCGCGTCCGCCACGATGACGGACGCCGCGCTCCTCGGCGGCATCATCGCGCCGGACACCTACTTCGGCGGCGAGCTCCGCCTCGACGTCGAGCGCGCGGCGAAAGCGGTGCTCGACAACGTCGCGGGCCCGCTCGGCACGACGCCCGAAGCGGCGCTCGAAGCGATCGAGGCGGCGTGGGTCGCGAAAGTCGTCGCCGGCATCCATCGCGTCGGCACACCGCGGCCGGACACGACGCTGCTCGCCTTCGGCGGTGCGGGCGCGTTCGTCGCGACGCGGATCGCCGAGGCGCTCGGTCTGCACGATGTGCTGATCCCCGGCCTGTCGGCAGTCTTCAGCGCGTTCGGCATCGGCTTCTCGGATCTTTCGCAGCACTACCAGGCGAACCTCGCGCGGCGCGACGCGGCCGCGCTCGAGGCGGCCTGGAACGGCCTCCTCGGCCGTGCGCGTCGCGACATGTTCGCGGAAGGCACGACGCTCGAGGAATGCACCGTCTCCGGCGCGATCGTCATGCTCGGCGGCGGCACGGAGACGGAGACCGTCTGGCAGCCCGGCGCGACGCTGCCGGCGGCGCTCGGCGGCGCGGAGGAGGCGACGCTGCGCCTGAAGGTCGTGAAGACGATCCGGCGCATCCCGCTGCCCGCACTCACCACGCCGACGCCCGGCGTCGCCGCGACGCGCGGCACGCGCGAGGTGCTGCTGAAAGGCTTGCGCACGGACGTCCCGCTCTACCGCCTCGAGGACCTCGAGCCGGGCGCCTGCGGCGAGGGCCCGGCGATCGTCGAGGAGAGCTATTTCACCGGCCGCATCGACGCGGGCTGGCGCTTCACCCTGACCGGCAACCGCGATCTGCGGCTCACCCGCGAGTAGAGGAACACGCGATGAAGATCTGCATCACCGAATATCTGCGCATCGATCTCGACGCCGAACGCTGGGAATGCCGCCGCTGCGACCGCGATCTCGGTGCCGCGCGCGACAATTACAAACGCGGCCTGCTCGTCCACGACCGCGATCCCCGCGAGATCCATCAGCCGCTGATCGATCCGACGAAGTACAGCTACACGTTCGCGCCCGATCCGGCCTACACGGCGCTGCTGGAGTACTACTGCCCGGGCTGCGGCACGCTCGTCGAGACCGAGTACACCGTGCCCGGCCACCCGCCGGTGCGCGACATCGAGCTCGACATCGATTCGCTGAAGGAGAAGGCGGCACAGTGGGCCGCCGAGCACGGCGGCACGCTGCCCGAGCCGGAATCGCTGCACCGTCCGGCGCACGCGCGTCACCAACACAAGCATTCGTGAGGTCGAGACGGCGATGAAACGCGTATCCGTAGACATCGGCGGCACCTTCACCGACTGCTTCGTCTCCTGGGGCGAGTGCTACGTGCAGGCGAAGGCGCTGACCACGCACCACAATCTCGCCGCGGGCTTCAACGAGGCGCTCGAGCTCGCGACCTCGGAGCTCGGCATCACGAAGTTCGATCTGCTCTCGCAGGTCGACTCCGTGCGCTATTCGACGACGCTCGGCACGAACGCGCTGATCGAGCGCAAGGGCCCGCGCATCGGGCTCCTCGTGACGGACGGCTTCGGCAGCTCCGTGCCGCTGTCGCGCGGCCGCGGCCACGGCGACGGTCTGCCCTACGAGCGCCAGCACGACGTGCCGCGCGCAGTCCGCCCGGAGCCCATCGTACCGATCCCGCTCATCCGCAACGTGCGCGAGCGCGTGAGCTACAACGGTGAAGTGTTGCTGCGTCTCGACGAGGACGATCTGCGCGGCAAGCTGCGCGACCTCGTCGACCAGGGTGCCGAGACGCTCGTCGTCCAGCTCGCGAACAGCGTCGTGAACCCGGCGCACGAGCTGCGGGTGCGCGAAATCTTTCTCGAGGAATACCCGGGCTACTACCTCGGCGCCGTGCCGATGCTGCTCTCGCACCAGGTTGCCGGCCGCAAGGGCGAGTACACGCGCGCGATGTCGACAATCATCGACGGCTTCCTGCACAACGCGATGTATCACGGCCTCGGCGGGCTGGAACTGTCGCTCCGCGAGAACGGCTACGCGAAGCCGATGCTCATCAATCACAACTCGGGCGGCATGGCGCAATTGAATTCGACCGACGCCCTGCAGACCGTGCACTCCGGCCCCGTCGCCGGCATCGCGGCTTCCGAGCATCTCGCGCGCGAGACCGGGCTCGGCAACGTGATCGCGACGGACATGGGCGGCACGAGCTTCGACATCGGCATCGTCACCGCCGACGGCGAGAAGCACTACGACTTCAATCCGGTCATCGATCGCTGGCTCGTCAGCATTCCGATGGTCCACCTCGTCACGCTCGGCGCGGGCGGCGGCTCGATCGCCTCCTACGATCCGCTGCTGAAGCGCGTGAAGATCGGGCCCGAGAGCGCGGGCTCCGATCCGGGGCCGGCCTGCTACAACCGCGGCGGCCGTCAGCCGACGGTGACGGACGCCGACCTCGCGCTCGGCTACCTCGACCCGAACAACTACGCGAAGGGCCGCATCAAGCTCAACGCGCGGCGCGCCGAGCGCGCGCTGCTCGAGGCGCTCGGCGGCGCGCTCGGCGCGGACGTGATCGCGATTTCGAAAGTCGTGAAGGAGACGGTCGATCACAACATGGCAAACGGCATCGCGACCGAGCTCCGTTCGCGCGGCTACATCCCCGACGAGTTCACGATGCTGGCTTACGGCGGCAACGGTCCGCTGCACTGCTGCGGCATCGCGAGCGCGCTCGGCATCGGCCGCGTGCTCGCCCCGCCGTTCTCGTCGGTGTTCTCCGCGCTCGGCGCCGGCAACGTGAACCAGCTCCACATCCACGAGAAGTCGACCTACACCGTGCTCTTCCACACGGCGCTGAAGAAGGTGCTCACCGACTACACGCAGTTGAACGCGACGATCGACGAGCTGAAGCAGCGCGGCCGCGACGACTTGACGCGTCAGGGCATGCCGCCGGAAGCCATCAAGTACCGCCTCGAGTTCGACATGCGCTACGGCAACCAGCGTGCCGAGACCGCGGTCGCCTACGACATCGAGCGCTTCGCGAGCGTGCACGATGCGCTCGGACTCATCGAAGCCTTCCACCGCCGCTACGGTGAGCGGTTCGGCGAGGGCTCGCAGGCGACGGAAGCCGGCGTGCGCATCAACACCGTGCGCGTCTCGTCCTACATCGACATCGACAAAGTGCATTTCGGCGCGATCATGCCGCTCGCCGGGCGCCTGCCGGCGAAGCCCGTCGGCACGCGGCCCTGCCATTTCGTCGGCGGCGCCGGCGCGGTCGGGACCGCGCTCTACGACGACTCCGCGCTCGTCCCGGGGACGTCGATCGACGGACCCGCCGTCATCACGACGTTTGCGACCACCTATCTCGTCGAGCCGGGCTGGAACTTCCACGCATCGAACCACGGCGCCGCCTGGTTCACCCGCAAGGCCTGAGCGCCTCCGGAGAAACACCATGAACGTCGAAAGCAAACTCGATACCGGGGGCGCGACGCTGTCCGCCCAAGAGCAGCAACTGCTGAACGAATTTCTCGCCGAGAACCAGCTCTTCTACGGGCCGGATCCGGAGATCATGCGCAACCATTCGCTCTCGGCGCGCAGCCCCGGGGAGGAGCGGGCGCTGACCATGGGACTCGACCCGAACCGCATGAACCTCGTCCGCGGCCGCATCGGCTCGGCGCTCGAGGAAGCGTTCACGATGGTGGAACAGACCGGCGTCGCGCCGGGCGCGAAGTGGGGCGACCTCGTCTCCGCGGTGTTCACGGCGAGCGGCGACATGTCGCAGATCGGTCCGCACGGCATCGCGGTGTTCGCCTCGGTCTGCCATTACCCCGTGCGCTTCGTGCGCAAGTACTGGCTGAACGATCCGTCCGTCGGCGTGCGCGACGGCGACGCTTTCATCCACAACGATTCACGCTTCGGCAACATTCACAACACCGATCAGAGCATGATCATGCCGCTCTACCACGAGGGCGAGATCGTGTGCTGGATGGCGGCGACGATCCACGAGGGCGAGTGCGGCGCGATAGAACCGGGCGGCATGCCGTCGATCGCGGAATCGAAGTTCGACGAAGGCTTGAAGATGTGTCCCTTCAAGTGCGCCGAGAATTTCCAGTTGAAGCGCGATCTCGTGAACTTCCTCCAGAACTCGGTGCGCGATCCGAAGCTCCAGCTCTTCGACATGAAGGTCAAGCTGCACGCGGTGATCCGGCTGCGCGAGCGGCTGCTCGCGGTGATCGAGGAATTCGGCAAGGAATACCTCATCGCGACGCTGCGCCAGACGCTCGAGGACACGGAAGCCGAGGTCCGTCGCCGCATCGGCGAGATGCCGGACGGCACGGTGCGCATCAACACGTTCATCGACAACGATCTGCGCGAGCACATCCTCGGCAAGTGGCCGCTCGAGGTCACCGTCGAGGGTGAACGCATGATCTTCGACTTCCGCGGTGCCTGCCCGGAGCTCAGGAACCGGTCCATCAACGCGAACCTCGCCTCGCTCAAGACCTGCCTGATGTCGAACCTCGCGATCTACGTGTGGCCGGACCTGCCGCCGAACCAGGCCGTGTTCAGCCCGGTCGAGGTGCTGACGAACCGCAATTCGCTGGTCGATCCCTCCGACGAGGCGCCGGTCGCGATGAGCCTCATCCCGCTGTTCCGCGCGCTCGGTGCGCCGGCGCAGGTGATGGCGAAATTCCTCTATTGTCTGCCGAAGCGCTACACGGCGATCAACGCGCCGCACTACAACCAGCCGGCGACGTTCGTCTATGGCGGGCTCACGCAGCATCTCGAGGTGACCGGCAATTTCTGCGCGGACATCAACGGCAACGGGGCGGGCGGGCGCGAGGACAACGACGGCGAGCACGCGATGTCGCCGGTGTTCGGCGCATTCGCGGACACCGGCGAGTTCGAACTCGCGGAAGAGGAGCTGCCGTTCGTGCGTCTCGTCGCGCAGCAGTTGACGAAGGATCGCATCGGCTTCGGCAAGCACCGCGGTGGTCTCGGCTACGAGCAGATAGTCACGGTCAAGGGCTCGAACATGTTCGGCTTCATGACCGGCCAGTGCGGCGCGAAGCATCCTTCTGCCTACGGCCTCTTCGGCGGCTACGGCTGCCCGGCTTATCCGCTCGCGAAGATCAAGGACGTGAACATCTTCGAGGTGATGGACAGCAATCCCGAGCTCGTGAAGTTCTCGATGATCGATCTGATGAACGAGCAGGCGATCCCCGGCGCGCGTTACGTGATGCAGGACGCGGGCATGAATTTCGAGCTCGCCGGCGAAGGCGAGGTCTACATGATCTGCCAGGGTGCGGGTGGCGGGTACGGCGACGTGCTCGAGCGCCTGCCCGAGGACGTCATGCGGGACGTCGAGGAAGCACTGCTCTCGCCGCGTCTCGCCCGCGAAATCTACTTCGTGACCTTCGACGAGCAGACGCTGGTCGTGGATGCGCCGGCGACGACGGCGGCCCGGGCGGCGGAGCGCGCGGCGCGGAAGGCGCGCGGCATTCCGTTCGATGCGTTCTGCGCAGCCTGGGTGAAGCCCGAACCCGATCCGGCCTTGCCCTACCTCGGGGCCTGGGGTCCGAACGACGGGCCCGTCATCGCGAACCCGCCGGGCGGCGTACGCGTCGTGATGGCGCCGGATGCGGTGGACGGCGTGATGCTGTCGAACCCGAAGGACCGCCGCATCGCCGAGCTCGAAGCCGAGGTCGCGGCATTGAAGGCGAAGCTCGCCGCTGCCTGAGGTCGCGGGCCTCCCGGCCCGCCGGGGCGCTCAGCTCCCGGCGGCCTCCCGCCGCTTGCGACACACCACCGTGTTGCCCGGCGCGTGGTATTCGACGCTGTCGAAGCACAGCAGGCGCGCGATCGCGATGCCGCGACCGTGATTGTCGAGAGCGCGGGCGGGATCCATGACGAGAAAGGGCCGCCAGTCGAACCCGCGGCCTTCGTCGCTGACGGTGAGCACGAGCTCCTGCGGCGTGCGTTCCAGCCTGAGCGTGGCACGGCGCTCGCGGTAGCGCGGATCCGCGAGCCGGCGCCTGATCTCGAGCTCCCAGGTCCCGGCCTCGTTCAGCAGCGTCTTCTCCGCGTAACCGATTTCCAGATTGCCGTGCTCCACGGCATTCAGCATGAACTCGCGGATCCCGCTCAGCACGTCGGTCGGCCGCGGATAGAGCGCGGCGACGTAGGATGCGATGTGCAGTACGTCCTCGAGCGTGCTGAATGCGAAGCTGCAGCTCGCGAGCCGGTTCAGCGCGGCGTTCGCCTGCTCGAGCTCGGCATTCAGTGCGACGACGTTCGCGCTGTTGTCGAGCGCATGGCGGACGACGGTGCGCAAGGCGCGCTGGTCGAAGGGTTTCGGCAGGTAGAAGAACACGCCGGCCTCGATGCCGTCGGCGATCTCGGACGGCGAGGACGCGGACGTTTCCATGATCACCGGCAGACGGCGCAGCCGCTCGTCTTCGCGCAGGCGCTGCATCACGGCGAGCCCGTCGAGACGCGGCATGAGCCGGTCGAGCAGCAGCATGTCGGCCTTACCGCCCGCGAGCAGATAGTCGAGACCGCGTTCGGGATCGTCGAAGCAGGTCAGCTCGTAGTGATCACCGCTCAGGAATTCCTCGATCACCAGGAGCGTCGTCGGATCGTCGTCGATCGCGACGATGTGGAAAGACTGGGTGCGCGCCGCTTCCGCGATCGCCAGCCGTTCGGCCGGGCACATCAGCGTGCCTCCGCGAGGTGGTCGTCGCGGAATTCGCCGGCGATCTCGCGGAACGAGTTCCGCTCGCGCAGCAGGGCATCGACGACTTCCGGATCGAAGTGCTCGCCGCGTTCGGCGGCGATCATCGCGATCGCGTCGTCGTGGCTGAACGCCGGCTTGTAGACGCGCTTCGAAATCAGCGCGTCGTAGACGTCGGCGACGGCCATGAGTCTCGCGGACGTCGGGATGGCCTCGCCGGCGAGGCCTTGCGGGTAGCCGCTGCCGTTCCAGCGTTCGTGGTGCCCGTAGGCGATCTCGGCGGCGTAGCGCAGATAGCCGGTCTCGGAATTCGTGAATTCGGCGCCGGCGGCGACGATGGCGGAATACCCGCGCTCGCAATGCGTCTTCATCACTTCGAACTCCTGCGGGGTCAGCTTGCCGGGTTTGAGCAGGATGGCATCCGGAATCGCCACTTTGCCGACGTCGTGCAACGGCGCCGACTTGAACAGCAGCGCGATCGCGTCATCGGTCAGCGTTGCGCCGAAACGCGGATGGGAGCGGAGCGCCACGGCGAGCGTCTTCACGTAGTGCTGGGTGCGGCGGATGTGATTGCCCGTCTCGTCGTCCCGCGCTTCGGCGAGCGCGCAGAACGCACTGATCGTCGCGCTCTGGGCCGCAATCACCTGCTGCTTGCGCCGGACGAGCTCCTCGTGCTGCCAGACGAGCTCCTGGGTACGTGCCGCGACGAGTTGTTCGAGATCCTCGGCGCGCTGCTTGAGCAGTCGCGAGGCGCGGTGGGAGTGCACGGCGTTGCGCACTCGCGTCAGCACGACCGGCGGCGAGAACGGCTTGTGAATGAAATCGTGGGCGCCGAGCGCGAGCCCTTTCTCCTCTTCCGCCGAGGTCCTGAGTCCGCTCAGGAAGATGATCGGGATGTCGTAGGTCGATGCATCCGCTTTCAGGCGACGGCAGACTTCGAAGCCGTCGAGGCCGGCCATCATGATGTCGAGCAGCACGACGTCGCACGCGCCGCCGCGCGCCAGGTAGTCGAGCGCCTGCTGGCCGTTGCCGAAGGTATGCATGTTGAAGTGGACCCCGAGCAGGTCCTCGAGGATGAGGAGGATGTCGGCTTTGTCGTCGACCGCGACGACATGAGCAGCGTGGTGCATCATCAGTACTCCGTGACCACCGGTTCGCGACCGGCACGCTCCGTTCGTTTTCCGAGCTCCTGCATGAGGCAATCGACCGTGACGGCGAGCTCTGCGGCGAGCGCGAAAGCGTCCGGCCGCGCGTTCTTCGCCGCGGCTTCCGTGCGCGTGGCGAGCTCCATCACCGCCGTCGCGCTCAGGTTGCCGCTCATGCCTTTCACGCCGTGAGCCGCACGCGCGACACCGGCGGTGTCGGCCATCCCTGCCGCTTCGCGCAGCTCGGCGCTCGTGCCGGCGTAAGTCGCGACGACCGTCGCGACCAGCTTGTCGATGAACGCTTCGCGCCCGCCGTAACGCTGCATCACGGCCGCCCAGTCCACCAGCGGCTCCCGCGCACCCCCGTGCGTCCGGGCCGGCACATGACGGAGGATAGCGCCGATCAGCGTGTCGACGTCGATCGGTTTCGGGATGTGTTCCACCATCCCGGCGGCGAAGCAGCGATCGCGTTCTTCCGGCAATGCATAGGCGGTCAGGCCCAGCACGGGCAGGCCGGGTGCCGCGGAGCGGATGCGGCGCGCCGTTTCGTAGCCGTCCATCTCCGGCATCTGGATGTCGGTGATGACGACGTCGAACGCTTCGAAGCCGCGTTCGCGCAGCGCCTCGAGCGCTTCGCGGCCGTTCTCCACGCAGTGTACGCGTGCGCCTTCGCTCTCCAGCAACTCGGTGAGCACGAGCCGGTTGTCGGCATTGTCCTCGGCGGCGAGTATGGAATAGTCCGCCAGACGGCGGTCTTCGCCCGCCAGCCATTCGCGGGGATGGGGCAGCGGTGCGATTGCGGCGCGCGCGAGATGGCGCGGCCGGAACGGCTTCTCGAGCAGGAGCAGGCGATCGCGCAAATCGCGCGGCAGATTCTCCGTCCCGGGTGCGAACAAGGACAGCACACGCTGGCCGCGGCCGAGCGCGGCGCGGACGGTACGGATCCACTGCTCGTCGGCGAGCGCTTCGCCGGCGATGCACAGCACACCGAGCGCCGGCAATTCGTCGGGTGCGCCGAGTGCCGCCCCGGCGATGCCGAAAGCGGCGAGCTGCGAGACCATGCCGAGCGCCTCGCCCGCTTCGAAGCCCACGAGCACGATCGGACCGGGCACCTGCGGCGGTGACGGAGGACCGGCTTCACGCAGCGGCAGTCGGATCTCGAAGCGGCTGCCGTGACCGGGTGTGCTGTCGACACGGATCTCCCCGCCCATACGATCCATGAGCTGCTTGCTGATTGCGAGTCCGAGACCCGCGCCGCCGTAACTGCGCGCGGTCGTCGTGCCGGACTCCTGCTCGAAGGGCAGGAAGATGCGCGGCATCTCGCTCGGCTGGATGCCGATGCCAGTGTCGCTGACGGCGAACACGAGCGTGCCGCCGTCCTGTCCGGCGGCGAGCTCCACGCGGCCGCCGGCGGGGGTGAACTTGATGGCATTCATGAGCAGGTTGACGAGCACCTGAGCGAGGCGCGCGCCGTCCCCGCGGAAGCAGGACGGCAGATCCGGCGCCTCGCTGATGACGAGCGCGACGCCCGTCGCGTAAGCGCGTTCCGCGACGAGGTCCACCGCGCGATCGATCAGCTCCCCTGCCACGATCGGTTCGTCGGCGAGCTCGAGCTTGTTCGCCTCGATCTTGCTGAAGTCGAGAATGTCGTCGATGACGCCGAGCAGGTGGTGGCCGGCGTCGACGATGCGCTTGAACGTCTCCTGTGATTTGCGCCCCGAGCTGCGTCGCAGGCCGAGCTGGGCGAGGCCGAGCACCGCATTCAGCGGCGTGCGGATCTCGTGGCTCATCTTCGCGAGGAATTCACTGCGCAACTGGGCGAGCCGCGTGGCTTCGGCGAGCGCGGATTCGCGGGCCGCGGCGGCCGCCCGCTGCGCCGTGATGTCGTGGCACGTGACGACGATGCCGGCCACCTGCTGGTCGCGCCAGAACGGGAGGCTGTGGCATTCGAGCACGCGCGGCGCGCCGTCCGCGGTGCGGCAGCTCACGTCGAACTTCCGCTCCTCGCCGGCCAGCGTGCGCGCGAAACTCGGCGCCATTTGCGCCTGCAGCTCGCCGCTCGCAATCTCCGTCAGCGCACAGCCCTCGAGCTCGCTGCTGCCGCGTCCGAAGATCGCGGCGCAGGCCGGATTCGCGACCAGGAAGCGCTGCTCGCGGTCGAGGAAGGCGAGCATGTCGCGCGAGACTTCGAAAATCTGGCCGTAGCGGCGCAACTGGAGCTCGGCCTGACGGCGCGTCGTGATGTCGTGGATGGTGGCGATGACGTGGCGCTCACCCCCGAGCTCCACCATGCCGAGGCTGATCTCGACCGGGAACTCCGTGCCGTCCCGATGCAGGGCCCAGATACCGTTCTGGTAGACCACGGCGCGCGTGGCGGGCGCGCGCCGATAGCCTTGCGTGCGGGCGTGATGCTGCTGGCGGTAGCGCTCGGGGATCAAGGGCTCGACGGACATCCCGACGAGCTCGCTGAGGGGATAGCCGAAGAGCTCTTCGGCGCGGCTGTTCGCACGCACGATCCGGTCGTCCGGGTCCACGACGAGCATCGCGTCGGGATGGGTGTCGAAGATCAGGTTCGCGCGCGTCTCGCTCTCGTGCAGCGCCTGTTCGCCGTGCTTGCGTGCCGTGATGTCGTG
Source organism: Gammaproteobacteria bacterium (assembly GCA_016209015.1). Classification (GTDB taxonomy): domain Bacteria; phylum Pseudomonadota; class Gammaproteobacteria; genus JACQWY01. Next base: position 37,650 of record JACQWY010000008.1, read on the forward strand.
GAAGAACCCGTGCCATATCACGCTGCCGTCCGGTTCACGGTGCGGGATCGAATAGCCGTCGACCCAGCGCTCGCCCTTCTCGGGATTGACGACCCGGTACTCCGCGTGCCACGGCTCGAGCGTGCGCGCCGATTCCGCGATCGAGGTCTGGACGCGCGCGATGTCCTCGGGGTGGATGAGGCTGTAGATCGCGGAACAGTCCGCGGCGAGCTCTTCGGGCCGCAAGCCGTAGATGTCGTGGATGTTCGGTGACGCGTAGGGCAGGCAGCTCGAACCGTCCGGCCGCACGCGGTAGGCGTAGATTGTCGCGGGCGTGGAGGCCGCGACCTTCACGAGATAGTCCTGGGTATTGAGGCGCTCGGCGATGGCCGCTTCGAGCGACTTGCGGGACGTGATGTCGTGCAGGTAGCCCATATAGCGATCGCCGCCGAGCGGCACGGCGCGCACGCTCACCCAACGTCGGAGACCGTTGCGATCGCGCATGCGGTATTCCGAATCGAGGCGCCGGCCGGCGCGCAGATCCTCGAACTCCGCGTAGCACCGCGCGAGGTCTTCGGGATCCGCGAGATCGCGGTGCCCCATGCCGGCGAGTAGCTGCTCGCGGCTGTAGCCCGCGAGCTCCTCGGCGGCGCGGTTCACTTCGAGATAGCGGCCCGTGCCGTCGACGACGAACACGGCGAACGGCGAGTGCTCCATGTAGCTGCGCAGATTCGCCTCGCTCTCTTCGAGCGCGTTCTCGACGCGTTTGCGGCGCGTGATGTCGCGCAGCGTGCCATACCACACGATACCCTGGGCATCGTCCCGAGGCGTGCCATAGATCTCCACCCAGATCTCGCCGAGGTCGGGATGGTCGAAGCGGACCTCGGCGCGCCATGGCGCGCCATCGCGCGCGGCGAGCGCGATGCCGCGATCGAATTCCGGCCGATCCGCGGCATGGATCCGCGCGACGAGTGCCGTAAAGTCGCGGCTGAGCGCGCCCGCGCGGATGCCGAGGACATCTACGAGCGCGGGACTCACGTACAGCCATTCGGGGGTGGCGCCGGTACGCAGGCGGCAGGCAAAAATGGCGACAGGCGCGTGGCGAATAGCCTGGACCTGGCGGCGCTCGCGCATGATGCGGCCGCTGATCACGCCATAGACGAATCCGAGCGAGGCGAGGCCGAACAGCGCGTCCTTCCAGATCCGGTGAGCGCCGGGCACGCCCGTGTCCGGCCAGAACGTGCAGGCGGCCAGCCAAAACAGGGTCACGACCGCGTAGGCCGCGACCACGCCGGCCGGACGTGCGAGCGCGCGGCGCAGTTTCACCGCGTGCAGATCCGGAGAGTACCGTCCCCGCGGTGGCATCCGGGGGCGGCGACTGGCGTTGCATCGTCCATGAGGGGCGTGCCGGGCATAGTCGCAAACTCCATTTCATTGAAGGTGAAGACCGCTGGCGGATCATCGGGCTTCGATCGCCGATGCCGGACCTTCATTGGCTTGGGTTCGCCACACGAAGGGGTGCGGCACGGGAATCGGGGCGGCGTGCGCTCCTGGAGCCCCGACCTCCGCGATCTATAGCGGCAGCAGCGCGGCGGACTTTCCGGCCCTCCGTCCGACGATTGCGCGCGGCACATTGCGGTAGACTGGCCGGCGAGACCCGGGTCCCGGTCTCGCGTCCCCGTTCCACGAGCAACCGGAAGCTATCCCGATGACCGAGGTCACCGACGCGGGCGACCCGCGTGACGCCGACGCCTTCCGCGAGCAGCTTCGCCTCGCGATGCTGAGCTCGGCGGATGTGTTCTGGTGTGTCGATCTCGACGACGAGCGCCGCAACTGGATGTCGCCGGGCGGCTGGGCCTTGCTGGGACTTCCGCCCGGGCCGCGCGTGCCGACGCTGGACGAGGCACTCGCCCGGGTACATCCGGAGGATCGCGAGGCGGTGGATCGCGGACTCCGGGCGCAGTTCGACACCGGCGTGCCCCTCGATGTGACGTTCCGCCTAGTACGCGGCGACGCCGGCAGCGTATGGCTGCGGGCGCGGGCCCGTCTCGCGCCCGCAGCCGCAGGCACCCGCGGCACGTTGGCCGGCACGGTGCGGGACGTGAGCGACGAATACGCCCGCCAGATCAAGCTCGAGAGCGCGGTGGTCGAAGGTCGCATGCTGCTGCGGGAGCTGAATCACCGCGCCAACAACACCCTGCAGCTCATCATCAGCATGCTCAAGATGCAGGCGCGTGCCGTGCCGGATGCCAACATTCGCGAGGCGCTCGACGCGCTCGCGATCCGCATCAAGGCCATCGGCCTCGTGAACAACCACCTCAGCCCGATGGCGGGCGCGGCGAACATCGCGCTCGAGTCCTACCTCGGCGAGCTCGTCGGCCAGTGGCGTCTCGGGCTTGCCGGCCCGGGAGATACGGTGCACGGCGCGATCGATCTGCCGGGGGTGACGATCGGCATCGACGACGCGGTGTGTCTGGGCCTCATCATGAACGAGCTCGTCACGAATGCATTCAAGCACGCGCGGCGTCCGGATCGCGGGCTGACGCTGCTCATCACGGGGCAATGCGACGGCGGCCGCCTGTCGTTCGAGGTCGAGGACGATGGGGAGAACGGACCGGGCGGCGCCGGCACGCCGTCACCGGCGCCGACCTCCGGCACCTCGCTCATGACGCTGATGTCTAAACAGATCGGTGCCCAGGTCGTCCGCCACCCGGTCGCGAGCGGCACCCGCGTCGAGATAGTACTGCCGCTGCGCAGTGACGCCGGCGCGTGAGCACGCGCCGCTGCGAAATCAATCGCTGGTACGTTTGTCCGCCAGCCGGCGCAGCGCGCTCAGGAGCTCGAACGCGGCGCGGCGGCCCAGGATCCGGTTCGCGGCTTCAGCGAGCGTGATGCGGTTGTTGCGGGCGGAGTAGCGGACGAGCCGGTGCGCTTCGTCGGCGTCGAGGCCGAAGCGTTGCACGAGGATGCCGCAGGCAGTGCTGGTGAGGCGCTTCGAATCGTTCGCGGTGGTCACCCGCTCGAGGCGCTCGATGAGCCGACGGTTCTCGGTCGCCCGCTCGCCGTGGTCCTCGCGACCGTCTCCGGCAATTCACCGGCCGGCGATCTCTCATCGAAAGCGTTGCCGGCCGATTCCGCAGCATTCTTCATCGCTCGTCCGGGAGTCCGCAGGCGCGCAGAGAGCCCGACATCCATCTAAAGGAGCCTCCGGCGGGTGCCGATAGAGAAACCGTGCCATGCGGGACGGACGGTGGCACTGCAAGACGCGCGCGAGAGCCCTGCAACGCGAGTCTCGCCAGGCCGCCCGGTGTTTCGCGGTCGTAAACGAGTGCCCTGCGAGGAGCCTGCGCGAGCGCGCCGAAGGCAGCAGGAATCGAATGTCGACGGCGTCTGGCCGCGGTCCCGGATCCGGGCGTCGCTGGCGTCGGCAGAACTGACCCGAACCCAGCGTAAAGGCCGCCATGAACACGAACACCAGACCCTTCCAGAATTCCGTCATCGCCGCCCAGACGGCGTCGTTCGTCCTCGCTGCTGCGCTGATGTTCGCGCTCGGCGGCTTCGGGTTGGCGAGCTTCGGCGCGGCTGCCCTCTTCGCCGTCTGCAGCTTCGGATGCGGTGTGTGGCTCGGGGCGCGGGGCGGGGCGTGCGCCCGCGAGGCGAGTGCCGCGGCCGCCGAGGCCGCCCAGACCGCCACCACGGCGGAACATGCGCACTACGCCCAGGCCATCGACGAGCTGCGCGCGCACGTGCTCCCGGTGTGGTCCCGTCAGATAGCCTCCGTCCGCGAGCAGGTCGAGGGGGCGATCGTGTCGCTGAGCGCGCGCTTCGCAGGCATCGTGGAGAAGCTCGATGCCGCCACCGCGACGTCCTGGCGCGCCACCGGTGCGACGGGGGCAGGTCACGGCAGCGCGATGGCCACGGTCGTCGGCGAGGCCGAGCAGCGCCTCAATACCGTCACCCAGGCGCTGACCACGGCGCTCGAGGACAAGCACCGCGCGCTCGCCGAGAGCCAGAAGCTCGTGCGTTTCACCGACGAGTTGAAGCAGATGGCGGCGGACGTCGCGAGCATCGCCGACCAGACGAATCTGCTCGCGCTCAACGCGGCGATCGAAGCGGCACGTGCCGGCGACGCAGGGCGCGGCTTTGCCGTGGTCGCCGACGAGGTGCGCAAGCTCTCCAAGATGTCCGGCGCGACCGGCAACAACATCAGTGCGAAGGTCGAAGTCATCAATGCCGCGATCACGGAGTCCTCGCGGATCATGCAGGAGTCGGCGGACAACGACTCGAAGTCCACACAACTCAGCGAAGCCCGGATCGGCGACGTGATCGAACGCTTCAAGGAAGCGATGACCAGCCTCACTGAATCCTCCGAAGCGCTGCGTCACGAAACCGAGGCAATCAAAGGCGAAGTCGCCGATGCCCTCGTGCACCTGCAGTTCCAGGACCGCGTCGGCCAGCAGATGGGGCACGTCATCGACAGCCTCACCGGCGTCGGCGACGGCCTGCAGTCCGCACTCGACAGCGGCAAGCCCCTCGAGGTGCAGCGCATGCTCGCGGATCTCGAACGTTCCTACACGATGGACGACGAGCGCCACAATCACGGCTCGACAAGCCACGCGAAGGCCGCGCAAGGCTCCGACATCACGTTTTTCTGAGGAGTAATACATGGCCAAGACCATCATGGTGGTGGACGACTCCGCGTCGTTGCGACAAATCGTCTCCATCGCGTTGAAAGGCGCCGGCTACGACGTCATCGAGGGCAGCGACGGCAAGGACGCGCTCGGCAAGCTCGACGGCAAGAAGATCCATCTGATCATCAGCGACGTGAACATGCCGAACATGGATGGCATCACCTTCGTCAAGGAGGTGAAGAAGCATCCCCAGTACAAGTTCACGCCGATCATCATGCTGACGACGGAGAGCCAGGAGCAGAAGAAAGCGGAGGGTCAGGCGGCCGGCGCGAAGGCCTGGGTCGTGAAGCCTTTCAAACCCGACCAGATGCTGCAGGCCGTCTCCAAGCTCGTCCTGCCCTGAATACGACCCCGCGGGGGAACACAGTGGAAATCAGCAAACGACGCGATTCCGACGGAATCCATCTCACGGTGACGGGGGAGCTGTCCATCTACAGCGTACACGATCTGAAGCAGGAACTGCTCGGCGCGCTGCAGGAGGCTCCGGAAGTCGAGGTCCATCTCGGCGGCGTCACCGAACTCGACACGGCCGGTCTGCAGGTGCTCTATCTCGCGAAGCGGGAAGCGGTCGCCCACGGCGGAACGCTCAGGCTCGTCGAGCACAGCGACGCGACGCGCGAGGTCCTGGACCTCCTGCATCTCAGTCCCTATTTCGGCGACCCGGTGCTCATTCCCGGCGTTGCCGAGGAGGCCGCACGATGAATCTCGACCCCGCACTACAAACCTTCTTCGCCGAGAGCGCGGATCTGCTCGATCGCATGGAAGAGGCGCTGTTGCGTCTCGAAGAGGAGGCCGGTAACGCCGAGCTCGTCAATGACGTGTTCCGGGCGGCGCACACGATCAAGGGTACGGCCGGCATCTTCGGATTCGACGAGATCGTGCACTTCACCCACCAGCTCGAGAGCCTGCTCGATCGCATCCGCGACGGCGAGGTCGCCGTGACCGCGGAGCGCGTCGCGCTGCTGCTCGCCTGTGGGGATCACGTCCGGGCGATCATCGAACCGGTCGCGAATGGCGCCGGCCTCTCGCCGGAGCTCCGTACGGTCGGGGAAGCGCTCTACGCCCGCCTGGGCGTCGAGCTCGGGCGCGGCGAGGCGCGTGAAACCGTGACTCCTGCCGCCGTGCCGGTCGCCGGCGCGATGCCGGCGGCAAGCGTCGCGGGCGAAGCGGTCGCGATGGCGGAGCACTGGCATCTGTCGCTGCGCTTCGGTCCCGAAGTCCTGCGCAACGGCATGGACCCGCTCGCGTTCCTGCGCTATCTGACGACGCTGGGCGACATCCTCCACGTCGAAGTCGTGGCGGACGCGCTGCCCGAGCCGGCGCGCATGGATCCCGAAGCCTGCTACTTCGGCTACGAAGTGGCGTTCCGGAGTACGGCCGCCAAAGCGGAGATCGAGAACGTCTTCGAGTTCGTGCGCGACGATCTCCAGTTGCGCATGGTGCCGCCCGGCAGCAAGATTTCCGAGTACGTGAAGCTCATCCAGGAGCTGCCCGGCGAGCCGATGCAGATCGGCGAAATGCTCGTCCGCTGCGGCGCATTGACGGCGCAGGAGCTCGCACAGGGGCTCGCGCGACAGGCGGACGTGGATGCCGAGCAGCAGGCCGCGCCCGAGCAGCACGTCCGGCCGATCGGCGAAATCCTGGTGAAGCAGGGCGCTGTGGAATCGACGGTGGTCAGCGCGGCACTCGAGAAGCAGCAGACCGTCCGCGACACGAAAGCCCAGGAAGGGCGCTTCATTCGCGTCGAGGCCGAGAAGATCGACCAGCTCATCAACCTCGTCGGCGAGCTCGTGATCGCCGGCGCCGGCACCCAGCTCCTCGCCATGCAGGCCCACGACGCCGCGATCACGGAATCGGCGGCGAACCTGCTGCGCCTCGTGGAGAGCGTGCGCAACACCGCGCTCGGCCTGCGCATGGTGCCGATAGGCGCGACGTTCCAACGCTTCCAGCGCGTCGTACGCGACGTGAGCCGCGAGCTCGGCAAGGACATCGAGCTCGTCATCAACGGCGCGGACACCGAGCTCGACAAATCGGTGGTCGAGAAGATCGGCGATCCGCTGATGCATCTCGTGCGCAATGCCATGGACCACGGCATCGAGAAGCCCGAAGTCCGCGTCGCGAACGGCAAGCCGGCGCGCGCGCAGGTCATGCTCGATGCCTACCACGATTCCGGCAGCATCGTCATCGAAGTCTCCGATGACGGCGCCGGGCTGAACCGCGAACGCATCCTCGCCCGCGCGATGGAGCGCGGTCTGGTCGCCGAAGCGCACGCGCTCTCCGAGAAGGAGATCTACAACCTGATATTCGCGGCGGGTTTCTCGACCGCCGAGGCGGTCTCGAACCTCTCCGGTCGCGGCGTCGGTATGGACGTCGTACGCCGGAACATCGAAGCCCTGCGCGGCACCGTCGAGTTGAAGTCCGAGCCCGGCAACGGCACGCTCGTGCGCATCCGTCTGCCGCTCACGCTCGCCATCATCGACGGCTTTCTCATCGGCGTCGGCGCGGCGCGTTATGTCATCCCCGTCGACATGGTCGTCGAATGCGTGGAGCTCACGGCGGAAAACGCCCGGTCGGCGCGCAGCCGCGGCTACACGGACCTGCGCGGCACGGCCCTGCCCTGCGTGTGGCTGCGCGACGTACTCGACATCGGCGGTGCCCGCGCCCGTCGCGAGAACATCGTCGTCGTCCAGTTCGGCGAGGGCAAGGCCGGCCTCGTCGTCGACGACCTCCTCGGCGAATCCCAGACCGTGATCAAACCGCTCGGCCATCTGTTCGGCCATCTCGAGGGCATCAGTGGCTCGACGATACTCGGAAGCGGCGAGGTGGCGCTGATCGTCGACGTGGTCGCGCTCATCAAGCGGATCATGGCCCGTACCGAGCTCGAACAGATGCGATATGCCCCGCCGCCGGCGCTCAGCCAGCCGACGCTCAACTAAGGAGCACGACCCGATCATGAAGAACATCGCCAAGATCGACAGCGAGATGGAGCTCGACGAGGCGTCAGGACGGGAGCAGGAGCAATACCTCACTTTCCGACTCGGTGAGGAGACGTTCGCCATGGGGATCCTGAGCGTCAAGGAGATCCTCGAATACCGCGGCGTAACGACGGTGCCGATGATGCCGGAATGCGTGCGCGGCGTGATCAACCTGCGCGGCCGCGTCGTGCCGGTCATCGATCTCTCGCTCCGGTTCGGGCGCGACACCACGCTGCCGGGGCGCCGTACCTGCATCGTCATCGCGGAAATCGACGGCGAAGGTGGCGCGCAGGACGTCGGCGTCATCGTCGATGCCGTGAATCAGGTGATCGAGATCCCGCGCGGCGACATCGAGCCGGCGCCATCCTTCGGCGCGAAGCTGCGCGGCGACTTCCTCGCCGGCATGGGTAAGCTCGATGGACAGTTCGTCGCGATCCTCAACATCGGGAACGTGTTGTCGGTGGACGAGATCAGTGCGCTCGCCGGCGCCGGCGGCCTCGCGACGCGCCTGCCCGCGGGCGAAGTCGCGGCGTCACCAGGCACTTGATGATTACAGACCATGCGTGCCCTGCGCGGAACCGGTGCCGCCGCGCACGCTCATGAAAGGGCCTTCCCGTGATTGAGAACCGTCCGAACCCGGTGCGGACGCCGATGCAGGAACTCGCGATCGACGATCGCGAGTTCAAGCAGTTCCGCGACCTGCTGTACCAGACGGCCGGAATCGCGCTGGCCGATCACAAGAAGGCGCTCGTCGCCGGTCGATTGCGCAAGCGGCTCGAGCACTATGGCCTGTCGAGCTACAAGCAGTATTTCGATCTCATCACGACGAATCCGCCCGATGGCGAGCGTCAGGTCGCGATCGATCTGTTGACGACGAACGAGACCTACTTCTACCGCGAGCCGAAACACTTCGAGTTCCTGGCCAATACCATCCTGCCCGCCCGCGAGCGTGGCGTGCCGTACCGCATCTGGAGCGCGGCGAGTTCTTCCGGCGAGGAACCCTATACGCTAGCCATGGTGTGCGCCGAGGCGATGGGGGTGAGCGGCAACTGGGAGATCGTCGCCTCGGACATCAGCACACGCGTGCTCGCGAAGGCCCAGGAGGCGCTCTATCCGATGGAGCGTGCGCAACACATCCCGCAGGCGCAGTTGTCGAGCTACTGTCTGCGCGGCGTCGGTGCCGCCTCGGGCATGTTCAAGATCGACAAGCCGCTGCGGGACAAGATCAAGTTCATGATCGTCAACCTGAACCAGGCGCTGCCGGACCTCGGGCGCTTCGACGTGATCTTCCTGCGCAACGTGCTGTTCTATTTCGATCGCGAAACGAAGTGCGCGGTCGTGGATCGGGTGGCTCGCGCGCTCAAGCCGCACGGCTATCTGTTCATCAGTCATTCGGAGTCGCTGCAAGGCATCTCCGAGGCGTTCACCGCAGTCCGGCCGGCGGCCTATCGCAAGAATTGACGAGCCTGAGGCGGACGGAAAGAGGCATGAATGCGGGCCCCGGATGACTACATCGAAATATTTCTGCAGCCGGGCGAGTTTTTTTTCGGAGACGAGGCGACGCGTATCCGCACGGTGCTCGGCTCATGCGTCGCGATCACGATCTGGCACCCGGCGAAGCGCTGGGGCGGCATGGTGCACTACCTCGTGCCGAGTCGCGGTCAGCGCGCAATCGACACCCTCGATGCACGCTATGGGGACGAGGCCATGCTGATGCTGTTGAAAGAGGTGGTCGCGATCGATACCGATCCGAACGAGTACCAGATCAAGGTGTTCGGCGGCGGCAACATGTTTCCGCACCTCAATCACGAGGCCGCGATGCAGATCGGCCGCCGCAACATCGAGCAGGCGAAGGACATGCTGCGGACGCTCGGGCTCGATGTGGCAGCGGAGCATACGGGAGGGGCGGGGCATCGCACCGTCATTCTCGACAACTGGAGCGGGGACGTATGGATGAAATATTCGCGCGTGCCCGATGATCGGACGCAGGGAGACACGAAATGAAATCGATCAAGGTGATGATCGTCGACGACTCCGCCGTCGTGAGGCAGGTCGTGACCGGGATCCTGGAGAAGGACCCGGAGATCGAGGTCATCGGCGCCGCAGCCGATCCGATTTTCGCGCTCGAGAAGATGAAGGCGAACTGGCCGGACGTCGTGGTCTCGGACGTCGAGATGCCGCGCATGGACGGCATATCCTTCGTGCGCAAGATCATGACCGAGCGTCCGACGCCGGTAGTGGTCTGCTCCTCGCTGACGGAAAAGGGCGCCGAGGTCACGATGGAAGTGCTCGCCGCCGGTGCGATCAGCATCGTCACGAAGCCGAAGCTCGGCGTGAAGCAGTTCCTCGAGGACTCGGCTCACAGTCTCGTCGATGCCGTGAAAGCCGCCTCGACGGCGCGCGTCGGCAAGATCAAACCGCGCGCCGCGCAGCCGCTGCCGGCGAAGAGCGGCGAGAAGCTGTCCGCCGATGCGGTGATCTCGGCGCCGCACGGCGAGGCGATGGCGACGACGACGGAGCGCATCGTCGCGATCGGCACCTCGACCGGCGGCACACAGGCGCTGGAAGTCGTACTGACCGCGCTGCCGCGCGTCTCGCCCGGCATCGTCATCGTCCAGCACATGCCGGAGAAGTTCACGGCGGCGTTCGCGGCGCGGCTCGACACGCTCTGCGAAATCGAGGTCCGCGAGGCCCGGACGAACGACCGCGTAATCCCCGGACGCGCGCTCGTCGCTCCCGGCGGCCGTCACATGATGCTCAAGCGCAGCGGCGCCCAGTATTACGTCGAGGTCGTGGACGGGCCGCTCGTGAACAGGCACAAGCCCTCGGTGGACGTCCTGTTCCGCTCTGTCGCGAAATACGCCGGCCGCAACGCGCTCGGCGTGATCATGACGGGCATGGGCGACGATGGCGCCTCGGGTCTGAAGGAAATGCGGGACCAGGGCGCGCGCACGCTCGGTCAGGACGAGACGACGTGCGTCGTCTATGGCATGCCCGCGGTGGCCAGGCAGCGCGGCGCCGTCGAACGCGAAGTGCCGCTCACCACCATCGCGAACGAAATCCTCGCTTTCGGCGGCGATCGGCGCTCGGTCGCCTGATCGTCCCGCTCCCTCCCGGCCCGGAGCCTCCGGGCCGCCCCGTTCCCGGCCCGAATACCCCGCGGCGCGAACGGGCATAAGGTCAGGCGCTCGGGATCTTTGGCGCCGGTTCCTCCCTCCCTTAGGATGCGCCTCGGTCCCGCGCCGGGCGGCCCGCGCGGCCGTGCCGTGCGGCTGCTCCCCACAGCGGGGGCGAACCTGAGTAAACTATGCGGGAATCAGACCATGGGCAGCATGAAGGAACTCCGCGACATCCAGGCCTCCGCGCACACCCACGCGCATCTCGATGACCTCGAGGCCGAGTCGATCTACATCATTCGCGAAGTGGTCGCGGAATGCCGCCGTCCGGCGCTGTTGTTCTCCGGCGGCAAGGACTCGGTGGTGCTCTTGCACCTCGCGCGCAAGGCCTTCCGCCTCGGCGACCGCCCCAGCGAGCTGCCGTTCCCGCTCGTCCACATCGACACCGGCCACAATTTTCCCGAAGTGATCGCGTTCCGCGACACGACCGTCGCCGCCACCGGCGCGCGTCTCGTCGTCGGCCATGTCGAGGATTCGATCCGTCGCGGCACGGTGCGCCTGCGCCGGGACGACGATTCGCGCAATGCCGCGCAGGCCGTGACGCTGCTCGAGACCATCGCCGAGCACGAGTTCGACGCGATGCTCGGCGGTGCGCGCCGCGACGAGGAGAAGGCCCGCGCCAAGGAGCGCATCTTCTCCGTGCGCGACGAGTTCGGGCAGTGGGATCCGAAAGCGCAGCGTCCGGAGCTCTGGACGCTCTACAACACGCGGCTCGCCCCGGGCGAGCACCTGCGCGTGTTCCCGATTTCGAACTGGACCGAGCTCGACATCTGGCAGTACATCGCACGCGAGCGCCTGGTCCTGCCGTCGATCTACTACGCTCACGAGCGCGAGATCGTGCGCCGCCGTCGGCTGCTCGTGCCCGTCACGCCGCTCACGCCGGTGCGCGATGGCGAGAAGAGCGAAATCGTCTCGGTGCGGTTCCGGACCGTCGGCGACATCAGTTGCACCTGCCCCGTCGCGAGCACCGCCGCGACCGCGCACGAAATCATCGAGGAGACCGCGGTCACCGAGATCACCGAGCGCGGCGCGACGCGCATGGACGACCAGACGAGCGAGTCGGCGATGGAACGCCGCAAGAAGGAGGGCTACTTCTGATGAACGAATCCGTGCGCCACGGCGTGCTCCGCTTCATCACCGCGGGCAGCGTCGACGACGGCAAGAGCACGCTCATCGGCCGCCTGCTGTACGACAGCAAGGCCGTCCTCAGCGATCAGCTCCAGGCGATCGCGAACGCGAAACACAAACGCACCGGCGGCGAGGACATCGATTTCTCGCTCCTGACCGACGGCCTCGAGGCCGAGCGTGAGCAGGGCATCACGATCGACGTGGCCTACCGCTATTTCTCGACGGCGCGGCGCAAGTTCATCATCGCCGATACCCCGGGGCACGAGCAGTACACGCGCAATATGGTGACCGGCGCCTCGACCGCGCATGCGGCCGTGGTCCTCGTCGACGCGACGCGCCTCGATTTCTCAGCGGGCGTGCCCGAGCTCCTGCCGCAGACGAAGCGCCACTCCGCGATCCTCGCGCTGCTCGGCATCCGGCACGTCATCGTCGCGGTCAACAAGATGGATCTCATCGGCTACGAGGAGGCGGCATTCGCGGCGATCCGCACGGCCTACACCGGTCTCGCCGGGCGCCTCGGCCTCGCCGACGTGCGCTACGTGCCGGTCTCGGCCCTGCGCGGCGACAACATCGTCGCGGCGAGTGCCGCGACGCCGTGGTACGGGGGGCCGTCACTGCTCGAAGTGCTCGAGGATTTGCCGATTGGCGAGGCTGTCGCTTCGGCGCCGGAGGCTCTGCGCTTCCCGGTGCAGCTCGTCGTGCGTCAGGATACCGCTTCGGCGGACGACTTCCGCGGCTACATGGGACGCGTGGAAGCGGGCACGGTGGGCGCCGGCCAGGCGATACGCATCGAACCGGGTGCGCGTACCGCAACTGTCGCGCAAGTGATCACGCCCGCCGGCGTGTCGGGATCCGCGACGGCGGGCCAGGTCGTCACGCTGCGTCTCGATGAGGACGTGGACGTCTCGCGCGGCGACACGTTCGTCGCGGCCGCCGATCCGATCGTGCCCGCGCGCAAGCTGCGTGCCGAGCTGTGCTGGCTCGCGCCGGAAGCGCTGAACCCGGCGCGCAAGTACACTTTGAAGCACACCACCGCGAGCGTCTTCGCGAAAGTGACCGCCGTCGAGCGGGTGCTCGACGTGCACACGCTCTCCCACGACAGCGGACGCCAGACGCTCGCGACGAACGACATCGGCAGCGTGGAGCTCACGCTCCAGAAGCCGATCGTCTGCGATCCCTATGCCGCGAACAGTGCGACGGGCGCGTTCATTCTCGTCGACGATGCGACGCATCTCACGGTGGCGGCGGGGATGATCAGGGCGGCCGCGTAGCCGCACCGGTTCTGCCTCGGATCTCTGATGACGAGGGCTCGGCTATAGAATGCGCCGACGAAGGAGGCGCATCGATCGCGTCATCGGCGGCAGCGTGAGGAATACTTCGTTCGGCGCTCCGGCAGGCGGGCGCCGACCGCGCGGGCAACTCGCTACGCGCGAGCTACCCACACGTGTCGGATCCCAATGCCGGATCCCGGTCGGCCTCAGGCGCGGGCCCGGGTGCGCGGCGCGGCGGCGCCGATCTTGTCGGTGAAGTTCGGCCACACCTTCTCGGTGAGCAGCTCGAGGCTGCGCAAGCAGGCTTTCTGCGGCATGTGGTTGTAGATGAACATCCAGAAGTAGTCGACCGGAAGCTGCTTCAGCAGGGCCTCGAGCTTGCGGTTGACCGTGTCCGGGCTGCCGAAGATGACGAGACCGCGCTCGGCCAGCGTCTCGAACGTCGCCGGCAGATCGAACGGACCTTCGCCCGGACCGGCCACGGCGCCGTTGAAGCCGAACGGCACGAAGAAGTTGTTCCAGATGAAAGAGCCGGCCTCGCGCGCGATGGCCTCGGCCTCGGCATCGGTGTCGGCGACGACGATCTCGCGGCTCATCGCCATGCCCTCGCCAAACTTCAGATTCCGGCCCGCTGCGGCGGCCGCTTCCTGGCCGGCGATGAAGTGAGACTTCACGATTTCCGGATGCGTCATGATCGTCACCGGGATGATGCCGCGCTCCATGCCCCACTTGATCGAGCGCTCGGACGTCGCGAACGGCATGAAGAGCTCGGGAATGCTCTTGTTGAACGTCGGCGGCGCGATGCCGATCTCGACGATGTCGTTGTTCTCGTTCAGACCCTGGCCGTAACTGCGCGCGACCTCGTGCGCCGCCCACTTGATCGGCTTGCCCGGGATCTGCCAGTGCTTGCCCTTGAAGCTGAACGTATCCTTCGTCCAGGCGTTCATGATGATCTCGAAGTGTTCCTCGAACAGCGAACGCTTGAGCTCCTCGTATTCGGCGCCTTCGCCCGGCTCGGCGAGACCGACCTGTTGACCGAGCACGTTCACCCAGCGCGGCTGATAGCCGCGGGCGAAGCCGGCGAACACGCGACCCTGCAGCATCTGCGAGACCATTGCGATGTTCTCGGCGAGGTTGATCGGGTTCTGCGAGGGCAGCACGTTGCCGAGCTGGCCGAACTTCATGCGCTTCGTCTGCAGACCGAAGTAGAGATCGAGAATCACGGGATTCGTCGAGACCTCTTCGCCTTCGATGTGGAAATGATGCTCGGTGAAGCCGGCACCGTAGTAGCCGGTGTCGTCCATGTACTGCATCTGCTCGGTGAGGTTCTTCAGCATCTGCTGATAGAGGTCCGTCCGCTTGCCGGCCATGCCCTTGAGAATTTCTTCCTTGGTACCGACCGAAGGAAGATAAAACGCACCTACTTGCATATTAGTGACTCCTGAGTTTGTCTTGCGGACGTGGCGGCTCGGCCGGTCGGTCCTGTTTTGCACACCTGTCGCGCCGTCGGAGCCGCGTGCTCCGGCCGGCGGGAGAACAGTCGTCCCTCGACGGGATCCTTGTTATGGCGCCGCGATGTCGAGCATCGCGGTCGCGAGCAGCACCGAAGCGAGCGTGCCCGTCTGCATGGGCGCGCCGGATTGCACGAGGCTCATCAACTCCTGACGGTCCACGAGCCGCACCCGGAGATGCTCGAAGCGCTCGAGGTCCGGCTCCGCGACGCGCACGCAGCCCTTCGCCAGGAAGGTATGGATGCGGTTCGTCTGGCCGCTCGGGTTCGGATAATGCGCGCCCAGCGAGACGAACTCCTGCGCGTCGTAACCCGTTTCCTCGCGGAGCTCGCGCCGGGCCGTGTCGAGCGGCCGCGGATCGCCTGCGGACAGCGCGCCGCCCGGGCATTCCAGCAGCCAGCGATCGACGCCGTGCCGGTATTGTTCCACGAGCACGAGCTTGCCCTCGGGCGTGACCGGCACGACGCTCACGACGTCCGGCATCTCGAGGACGTAGAGATTAGCACTGACGAGTGGGGCGCGCGTCAGGTAGCACTCGTCGCGCCTGAGCCGGAAATAGCCGTTGCTGTAGATCTCTTCGGTGGCGCGGATTTCCCAGTACGGCAGCTCCGGATGGTGTCGTTGCTGCAGGGGTAGAGCCGGATGCGACATGGGCCTCGCTCCTCGCTTGTCGGCCCGCGTGTCGGTGCACGGGGCTCGCTGGTTGAACCTCCCCGCCGGCCGGACGGCGTAGCGCCCGGCGGTGGTGAGCGCCAGAGGAGCAACTTCGGTGCCAATGTGCGGACGCAATAAATTCGTTTGCCTGAACGGGCGATCAGTGACCTGCAGGCTGCTGCACAGCAGCATCACACGGCCGATGTCGCAAATTGAAACAAGCTTGTCGCAGCGTCTGAGGAATGCTTGTGTTTCGCGACGCAGCCGCGCGAAAATTCGACTGTCGCGACGGTAATTGCGCGCGACCCAGCCAGCGCCGCCGC
Source organism: Gammaproteobacteria bacterium (assembly GCA_016209015.1). GTDB lineage: Bacteria > Pseudomonadota > Gammaproteobacteria > JACQWY01. The sequence goes on from JACQWY010000008.1 coordinate 53,358, forward strand.
GGAGCACCGCCGGTGCCCGAATCGCCCGGCCCCCTCTCAGGTGCAGCCTGCGCGAGCAGTCGAGGTCCCCGATGGACATCAGAAGTTTAGGACGCACATTGCTGGAGTCGGAGAAGATCTACCGCCGCCAGGTCGAGCGCGCGTGGTCGTCGATGCTCGATACCGGCGAGGTGGCCGACGGCCGCGTGCGGGACGTCATTCGCCAGTCCTGGATGCGTTGCCTGCACCATGGCGTCGCGCCCGTCGCGGGTCGTCCGCCGCTCGTCGGCAATGGCGCGCGGCTCGAGACGCTGCGCCAGGCGAACGAAGAGTTGCTGCTCGCCTCGCAGAACACCTGGCAGTTGCTCGCGGACGTCCTCGCCGATACGAACAGCGTGATGATCGTCTCCGATCCGCAGGGCGCGATCCTCGACATCTGCGGCACGCCGAAGCTCATCGAGAAGGCCGAACGCAGTTGCATCAAGACGGGCCATGACTGGAGCGAGCTCGGCGCCGGCACGAACGCCGTCGGCACCGCGATCGCACTCAAACGACCAGCCGAGGTCCACAGCGTCGAGCACTTCTGCGCGATAGCGCAGCTCTGGAGCTGCTCGGCGGCGCCCATTCGCGACATGCTCGACGGCGATCTGCTCGGCGTGATCGATGTGACCACCGTCGCCGAGACGTTCAATTCGCAGAGCCTCGCGCTCGTCGTCACCGCGGCGAATCAGATCGAACAGACGATGCAGTCGCGCGAGCTCGGGCGTTGCGTGCAACTCCTTCACTGGTATCACGGCAGCGCGAACCGCTGGAGCCGGGAAGCGCTGATCCTGCTCGATCGCAAGGGCCGCGTGGTCACCGCGAACGACCATGCGCGCGTGCTCTTCGAGAATTCCGGCGCGGCCCACGTGCTCGAGCGCGGCCGGGTGCTGTTGCCGGCGGGGGCGCGCTTCTCGCCGGAATCCTGTGCGCGTCACATGCCGCCGCAGGTGCGCCTCATCGCGGTCGAAGCCTATGGTCAGCAGCCCGGCTGGGAAGGCGGACTCCTGATCGTCGAGCCGGTGCGCCGCATCTCCGTCGGGACCTTCGAGCGACAGCGCCCGCAGCTCCGTGAGGCGACGCTCGAGACACGCGCGCCGTTCGGTGAGATCGTGGGCGCGAATCCGCAGATCGTCGAGTTGAAGAATCGCGCGCTCCGCATGGCGCGCGCCAGCGCGCCGGTGCTGATCCTCGGCGAGACGGGCTGCGGCAAGGAGCTCTTCGCCCGCGCGATCCATCAGGCGTCCGCGGTCCGCGACGGGCCGTTCGTCGCGGTGAACTGCGGCACGCTCACGCGCGAGCTCGCGGCGAGCGAGCTGTTCGGCTACGAGCCCGGGGCGTTCACGGGCGCCTCGGCCAAGGGCCGCGCCGGCAAGTTCGAGGAAGCGCACGGCGGCACGCTCTTCCTCGACGAAATCGGCGAGCTTCCGCTCGACATCCAGGTCGGTCTGCTGCGCGTCCTGCAGGACAACGTCGTGGTGCGCCTCGGCTCTAACCGCGAGCGCCAGATCAAGGTCCGCATCATCGCCGCGACGAATCGTCCGCTCGAAGACGACGTGCGGGCGAGCCGCTTCCGCAACGATCTCTACTACCGACTCAAGGTGCTCGCGCTGAAGCTGCCGCCGCTGCGCGAACGCCTCGGGGATCTCGAAGCGCTCATCGCCGGCTTCCTCGGCGAGCTCGAGGCCGCTTACGGGCTCGGCGCGCGCGGCGTCGATCCAACGTTGCTCGAGCGGCTGCGCGCCTATGCGTGGCCCGGCAACGTGCGCGAACTGCGAGCGACGATCGAGTCGATGTATGTGTTGAGCGATGGCGAAGTGCTCGGCATCGCCGATCTGCCCGAAGGCTTCGCCGCGCCCGCATCCGGGCCCGCCCTGCCCGAGCCGAAGCCGCTGGCGCCGCAGCCCGCGGCCGACGCGACGCTGAGCGGGCTCGAGCGCGAGGCGATCGTCGCCGCGCTCGCCGCGCACGGCGGCAACCTGTCGAAAGCCGCGCGTCGCCTCGGCATCTCCCGCTCCACGCTCTACCGTCGCCTGAAGCACTACGCGCTCGACCGCGCGTGAGCGTCACCCGCCACCGCGTGGGGAATTGTCTGCGTTGACAATCGCTGCCTATGCAGTGATATTCACGGCATGGCAGCAAATCCCTCCAGCTTGCGCGGCAGCACAGCCGCGCCTCGCAAGTCCAAGGCGTCCGCGACCCCTGCGGCTGCCGGCGCCGGGACCTTTTACGACGGCGACACCTACGTCGTCGACGAATCCTACAACCTGCTCCTGCGCCGCCTGCACGCCTCCGTGCTCCGGCACATCGAGGCGCGCATGCAGCCTCTCGATCTGACCGCGATGCAATGGGGACCGCTGATGCTGCTCGCGGCCGGCAAGGGCAATACCGCGGCCGCGCTGTCGCGGCTCTCGGAGATCGACACCGGCGCGATGACGCGCATGCTCGATCGGCTGGAGTCGAAAGGCCTCATCGCCCGCCAGCGCAGCAAGGAGGACCGGCGCATCGTCTATCTAGAGCTCACGGAGGAGGGCCGCAAGGCCGCCGCCGCCGTGCCGCACGTCATCTCGGAAGTCCTGAACCTGCATCTGCAGGGCTTCACGAGCGAAGAGTTCACGCTACTCATGGGCTTCCTCCGGCGCATGCTCGCGAACGGTTCGGCCTGATCGCGGATCGCAGGCGCGGAACCATGTCGAAATACCTGCCGAGGCAGTTACCGCCTGGTCATCTATTTCCCTGCGCGGCGTGGGTGTTCGCGCGCCGTGCGCTCGCCGTCTGCACCGCCGGCCTCGCGCTCGCCGGCTGCGTGAGCCCGGCCGGCATCGGGCACCAGGGCAAGGCGCTCGAGCCTGCCGCGATCGTGCCGCAGGCGGAATATGCGATCTGGCCCGGGGACGCGTGGTGGCAGGAGTACCGCGAGCCGCGCCTCGCGGCGCTGATTGCCGAGGCGCTCGCCGCGAACCCGGGCCTCGCCGCCGCGCAGGCCCGCATCGCGAAAGCGGGCGCGCTCGTCGCGGGGGCGAAATCCCGCCTCGCGCCGCAGGTGTCCGCCGGCTTCTCCAGCAGTTTCCAGCGCTATCCGATCAACGGCATCTTCCCGCCGCCGCTCGGCGGCAGTGACGATTCCGAGAATCGCCTCGCCGTCGACGCGACATGGGAGCTCGATTTCTTCGGCCGCAATCGTGCCGCGCTGGCCGCTGCGAACGCCGGGGCCGCGGCGAGCGCGGCCGAGGCCCAGGCCGCGCGCCTCGCCGTTGCGGCCGCCGTCGCCAGGAATTATTTCGAAATCGCCCGCCTGCTCGCCCAGCGCGAGATCGCGGTCGCGACACGCGACCAGCGCGTGCGCATCGCGAAGCTCGTCGCGGCGCGCGTCGAGGAGGGGCTCGACTCGAACGTCGAGCTGCGCCAGGCCGAGGGCGCGATCCCGCAGATCGAGGGCGAGATCGCGCGCCTCGACGAAGCGGTGGGGCTCACGCGCGCCGCGCTCGCGACGCTCGTCGGCGGTCGCGCGGAAGCGACGCGCGATCTCGCGCCCGCGCTCGCCGCCGCGCCGACGCCGCAATTGCCCGGCGCCATCCCGTCCGATCTCCTCGCGCATCGCGCGGACGTCACTGCGGCACGCTGGCGTGTCGAGGCGGCATCGCACGACATCGCTTCGACGCGCGCCGAGTTCTACCCGAGCGTGAACCTCACGGCGTTCGCGGGCCTCGCCTCGCTCGGCCTCGATCGCCTGTTCGAAGCGGGCTCCGGCACGTTCGGCGTCGCCCCCGCGGTCAGGCTGCCGATCTTCGACGCGGGCCGCCTGCGCGCGAAGCTCTCGGCCGCGAACGCCGATCTCGACGGCGCGATCGCCGACTACAACCAGACGTTGCTGAGCGCGCTGCAGGAGGTCGTCTCGACGATCACCGCGATCCGCGCGCTCGATCGTCAGATGAGCGAGCAGCGTGCCGCGCAGGCCGCGGCCGAGAGCGCCTACGAGCTTGCGCTGCAGCGCTATCAGGTCGGCCTCACGAACTATCTCACCGTGCTCACCACCGAGAGCGGGGTGCTCCAGCAGCGCCTCGCCGCCGCGGATCTCAAGGCCCGCGCGCTGGTGCTCGACGTCAACCTCAAACGCGCGCTGGGCGGCGGCTATCGGGCCGACGCCGTGGCGAGCAACCGCTGAAGGATCCGCCATGGCAGACTCCGCTACGACCCACGACAACGCGCCCAGGAAGAACCGCCGCCGCGTGCTGCTGCTCGCGCTGCTCACCATCACGTTCCTCGCCGCGGGCATCGTCGCGGGCGCCTACTGGTGGCTCGTCGCGCGCTTCTACGAGCATACGGACGACGCCTACGTCGCGACGAACGTCGTGCAGGTCACCCCGCTCGTCGGCGGCACGGTGATCGCCGTGCGGGTCGAGGACACGGATCGCGTCACGGTCGGTCAGCCGCTCGTCGAGCTCGATCCCGCGGATACGCAGATCGCGCTCGACCAGGCGGAAGCCGAGCTCGCGAAAACCGTGCGCGAAGTACGCACGCTGTTCGCGAACGACGCTTCGCTCGCCGCGGACCTCGGCGTGCGCCGTGCCGAGTACGAGCACCGGCGCACGGATCTCGCGAAGGCGCGCGACGACCTTGCGACACGCCAGCGCCTCGTCGCGAGCGGCGCGGTCGGCAAGGAGGAGTTGAAGCACGCCGAGTCCGCGCTCGCCTCGGCGGAGGCCGCGGCCGCCGCCGGCAAGGCCATGATCGTCGCCGCCGAACAGCGCCTCGAGTCGAGCCGCGCGCTGACCGAGGGCACCTCGGTCGAGGCGCATCCGAACGTCGCGCGCGCCGCGGCACGCATGCGCGAAGCCTATCTCGCGCATGCGCGCACGAAGATCATGGCGCCCGTCGCCGGCTTCGTCGCAAAGCGCGCGGTGCAGGTCGGCCAGCGCCTGCAGGCCGGTGCGCCCCTGCTCTCGATCGCGCCGCTGAACGAAGCCTGGGTCGATGCGAACTTCAAGGAAGGTCAGCTCGCGCACATGCGCATCGGCCAGCCCGCGAAGCTCACGGTCGATCTCTACGGCAAGCGCACGGAGTTCCATGGCCGCGTCGCCGGCCTCGGCGCCGGCACGGGCGCGGCGTTCGCGATCCTCCCGGCGCAGAACGCGAGCGGCAACTGGATCAAGATCGTGCAGCGCGTGCCCGTGCGCATCGAGCTCGATCCGGCGGAGCTCGAGCGTTATCCGGTGCGCGTCGGCCTCTCCGCCCAGGTCGAGGTCGACATCCGCCACGAGGACGGCCCGGTGCTCGCCGCGGCGCTGCGCCGCGGTGACGAGAACCGCACGACGATCTACGACGATGCGATGCAGGCCGCGGATGCGCGCGTGAAGACGATCATCGCCGCGAATCTCGGCGACGCGCACGCTGCGATCGCGACGCACGACAGCGTGCCTGCGCACGCCGGCATCGCCGCGGTGAAGTGAGCGGCCCCGTGTCCGCCGCGCCCTATCGTCCGCCGCCGCCGCTCGAGGGCCTGAAGCTCGTCGTGAGCACGATCGCGCTGTCCGCGGCGACGTTCATGAACGTGCTCGACACCTCGATCGCGAACGTCTCGATCCCCGCCATCTCCGGCGATCTCGGCGTCGCGCCGAACCAGGGCACGTGGGTGATCACGTCCTTCGCGGTCGCGACCGGCATCTCGCTGCCGCTCACCGGATGGCTCACGCAGCGCTTCGGCGCCGTGAAGCTCTTCACGCTGAGCGTCATGCTGTTCGTGCTGATGTCCTGGCTGTGCGGCGTCGCGCCGAGCATCGAGCTCCTGATCGTCTTCCGCATCCTGCAGGGCGTGGTGGCCGGCCCGATGATCCCGCTCTCCCAGTCGCTGCTGCTCGCGAGCTACCGCAAGGAGGCCGCGGGCTTCGCGCTCGCCATGTGGTCGATAACGACGCTCGTCGCGCCGATCATCGGGCCGCTGCTCGGCGGCTGGATCACCGACAACATCAACTGGCAGTGGATCTTCTACATCAACGTCCCGGTCGGCATCGTCGCCGCCGGAGCGACCTGGCTGCTGTACCGCGATCGCGAGACCCCGACCGTCCGCAGGCCCGTCGACGTCATCGGTCTCGCGCTGCTCATCGTCTGGGTCGGTTGTTTCCAGATCGTGCTCGACAAGGGCAAGGAGCTCGACTGGTTCCAGGCCTGGGAAACCTGGGCGCTCACGATCACCGCGATCATCGCGTTCTGCTTCTTCCTGGTGTGGGAGCTGACGGACGACCATCCGATCGTCGATTTGCAGTTGCTGAGGCGCCGTAACTTCTGGGTCGCGACGCTCACGGTGGCGCTCGGCTACAGCGTGTTCTTCGGCAATCTCGTGATCCTGCCGCTGTGGCTGCAGCAGAACATGGGCTACACGGCGACGCTCGCCGGCGTCGCGACGGCGCCCGTCGGCATCCTCGCGATCCTCATCTCGCCGTGGGTCGGCAAGAACATCGGGCACTCCGACGCGCGCCTGTTCGCGACCGTCGGCTTCGTCATATTCGCGTTCGTGATGTGGATGCGTTCCGGCTTGAACACGGATGCGGATTTCCACGCGATCCTGGTCCCGACTGTGTTGCAGGGCGCGGCCATGGCGTTCTTCTTCGTGCCGCTGATGAATCTCGCGCTGTCGGGCCTGCCGCCGGAGAAGATCCCCTCGGCGTCGGGACTGTTCAACTTTCTGCGCATCACCGCCGGCGCGTTCGGCGCTTCTGTCGCGACCACGATGTGGGACAACCGCGCGGCCTTCCATCGCGCGTTCCTCTCGGAGAGCATCGATCACACGAACGCGTCGCTCGCGGCGTCCATGGACGTGCTGCGCGAACAGGGCTGGTCGGGTACTGCGCGGCTCGCGGAAGTGGAGGTGATGCTGCGTCAGCAGGCTTACATGCTGGCCGCGAACGACGTGTTCTATTCGGGCGCGCTGCTGTTCATGTTTCTGTTCCTCGTCGTCTGGCTCGCCCGGCCGGCCAACGTCCGCGCGACGGCCGCCGTCGACGCGGGCGGGGCGCACTGAGCACGCCGCCGCTCAGTCCCGCGCGTACACCTCGTCCCCCAGACGCTCGTAGGCCTGGCGCACCATGCGCAGATGGCGCTGCATCGCCGCCTCCGCGGCCTTCGCCTTGCCCTTGAGGATGTAGCGCGCGACGGTCTCGTAGTCCTGGTAGTTGCGGGCCCGCACGCGTGCCGGCAGATGATGCTCGAACTGCGCGCGGATGATGTTCGTCTCGGGGATCGGCACAAAGCGCGCGAGCTCCTGGTTGCCGCCGATCGCGACGAGCTCCTCGTAGAAGCGCAGCCGGGTCTCGAAGACCTGCGCCGTGTTGCCGCGGTCGCGCGCCGCGAAGAGTGCGTCGACCGCCGCCTGGAAGCGTGCGCCGTGATCGCCTTCCGCGATGTGCTCGGCGGCGAGGCGCGCGGCGAGACCGGTGAGATGTTCCTGGATCGCGAGGATGTCGTTCACCTTGCGCCGCGTGAGCTGGCGGATCGCCGCACCGCGATTGCGGTGCAGCTCGACCATGCCCTCGGCCGCGAGCCGCTTCAGCGCTTCGCGCACCGGGCCCCGGCTCACGCCGAGCTCGAGCGTGAGATCCGCCTCGACGAGACGCTGACCCGGCACGTAGCGCCCGCGCCGCACGCCGTTCCTGATGTAGGCCGCGACCTGGTCCGACGAGCTCAGCACCGCACTCGCCTTGCCTCGCGCCTTCGCGCGCCCGGCCGTCCGCTGTGTTTCCGGTTTCGTCATCATGCGACCCGCCGCGGGCCGGGATTCCCGTCCGCGTGTCCCGTTGTGCGCTGCATTATGGAGAGCCCTCCGGCGGTGCGGAAAGATTGTAGGACAATATCGTAGTACCTAAATTGACAGTCGCATAGGGCCGCAGGATACTACGGCGCCCGCGACTCCCGGGCGGCAGAGGTGAACGGTGATGGCGAGACTCCACGGCGACGTCGACAAATACGGCTCCGAAGTGCCGGCGCCGGTGACTGCGGCATTCCATGGTGCGGTGCAGGATCTGGTGCGGCGCCGTCTCGCCGAGAGCGGCCTGGGCTGGAACGACTTCGTGTTCGGCGCCGCGCAGACGACGATCACCCGCGCCGACTTCGAAGCCATCGATCGCCGCCTGCTCGATTACGGGCACCGCTACACCTGGTCCGCCGTCGTCTCGCAGCAGGAGCGGCCCGAGGCCTACAAGCCTGTCGAAGGCGTGGGCGAGGATCTCTCCACGTTCTCGTTCCGTCATCCCGAAGCCCCGACCGCACCCGTCGACGATCAAGGCCGCGAGCTCGTCGGCTGCGGCGACAACGTCGTGAGATACGACGAAGACCTCGTCGGCATCGCGCGCTACGTGCGCTCGAGCGCGCAGGTGCTCGAGTACCTGACGAACGGCGTACCGCCCGGCACGATCGCCGTCATCGACGATTCCGGCGGCACGCTCACCGCGCCCATCCTCGAACAGTTCGCGGGCGTGCTCTGCGCCGGCGGCACGGTGCGCTCGCATCTCGGCATTCTCACGCGCGAGTACGGCATCCCGTGCTTCATGAACTCCAGGCTCTCCGGCATCCTCGACGGCGATCGCGTGCGCATGGAATGCACGGGCAAGGCGAAAACGGCGGACATGTACCAGAAGGGCGTCGAGCAGACGGCGCGCGTCTGGCGTCTCGCGAAGTAAGGGGAACCGAGGATGAGCAGGACGCCGCTGACTTACGCGCAGTTGCTGGAGACGAACAATCTCATCCAGCAGAATACCGACGAGACCTACTGGCTCTGCATCACGCGCACGGTGCAGGAATCGAAGCTCTTCCCGGTCTCGCCGTACATGGTGCTGTCCTACTTCATGGCCTTCTACCGCTATCCGCCGCTGCTCCGAAAAATCGAGCAGCACATGAAGGCAGAGGAGATCGGCAATCGCTGCCGCAACATGGGCATCAAGATCCAGAATCCGGCGATGGGCTGGGCGCTGCCGTCGTTCTATCTGCTGGGTCGCGAATATCTCATCAACCTCGGCCTGCTGCGGGCGCAGGATGCGGTCGAGGACATCGTCTACGTGATGGACTTCTGGAAGCGCTTCCAGCTCGCCTGGCATCGTAATGACGCGCACCTCACGAACCGCGATTTCGGCCATCGCTCGCAAATCCTGCCGGAGCGCCGACTGCAGGTCTTCCACGCCGATCTCTACGACTGCACCGAGGGCGATGCGCTGCACACGGCCGCGCAGGCCTTCATGGCCGCGACCTCGCAGTACGGTTTCCTGGTCTCCTGCGAGAGCCGCATCGCGCTCTGCAACCAGGGCCCGTACAGGCTCGACGACGATCGCGAGATGATCGTCCGCGACTTCATGGATCTCGCCGAGGGCGATTATCCGTGGCTCGACGGCGTCGGCGCCGACATGCCCTACAACAACCTCACCGTGCCGATGGCCGTGAAGGGCTGCCATTTCAACATCGTGGACGATTGGGGCTCGTTCGAATCGCAGCCCGAGTTCAAGTCGCATCACATGGTCGCCGTCGGTCTCTACACCTCGGACACGCTCTCCGAAGGCTATCTGCCGGTCGGCATGGGCAGCCGCGAGGAGCTCACGCAGACGTTCGAGACGTTGACGGTGCGCGCGAAGGAGGCGACTGCGAAGCTCTGGAAGCGCATCGCCGGCTGGTCGCGCGACCAGATGATGGACGCGGGCGCGATCACCTATTTCGCAATCGTGAAGGATCTCGCGCACGTCGCGGGCTGCTACGAAATGGAGGACTGGATGCTCGTCGACGAGCGCGCCGAGCGCTTCAGGCCGCTACTGAACGACGAGTACGCGAACCTGTCGCTGTGGGAGATCCTCGGCCCGCTCGCGAATCCCGCGCAGCGTCTGAACGAATACCAGATGTGTCAGCACGCGGATCTGCCCGCGCGCATGCTCTCGCTCATTCCGTACTCCATTCTCGATACCGGGGACTGCACGGCGACCTCGGGCGACATGGCGCCCGGCATCACCTACCTGCCGCCGAAAGAGGATCGCTACCGCACGACGGAAGGCGTGCTGACGCTCGCGGAGTACAACCGCCGGGCGCGCGCCTTCGTCCCCGCGACCTCGGCGCCGAAGTTCGAGAACCTCTGCGAATCGTGGCTCAAACATCATTACGACACGCCGCTCGCGGACGAACTCTATCGTCTCGAGCAGCGCGAATCGCGCACGCTGAAGGACCGCGGCGCCGGACTCCGGCGCGCGGACGTCGAACGCCTGCGCCACGGGAAATGACCTCATGCAAATCGGTACGCTTATCCGTCGCGCCGCACGCTACTACGCGGACACCCCCTGTCTCGTCGAAGGCACGCGCAGCATCACGTTCAGGGAGTTCGACGCCGCCACCGACCGGCTCGGCAACGCGCTGCTCGCGCGCGGCCTCGTCCCGGGCGACCGCGTCGCCGTCGCGCTCGCGAACAGCATCGAGTGCCTCGTCGCCTATTACGCGACGGCAAAAGCCGGGCTCGTGCGCGTCGGGCTCAACACGCGCGAGACGCTCGACAACCACAAGTACAAGATCGCCGACAGCGGCAGCCGCGCGGTGATCCATGCGGGCATCGAGGGCCTCGAAGCGGAGATCCTGATCGGGCCGGAAGAGCTCACCGCCATGATCGCGAACGGCGAGCGGAAGATCTGCAACGTCGAGCGCGCACTCGATGCGCCTTACCGTTTCGGCTACACGGGCGGCACGACGGGCAAGTCGAAGGCCGTGACCTTGACGACACGCGGCGAGCTCGCCGAGATCTCCGCGTTCCTGACCGATCTCGTGCCGGAAATCCAGTCCGGCGACACGTTCCTGCATGCGGCCCCGATCGCACACGCCTCGGGTGCCTTCTTCCTGCCCTGCGTCGCGCGCGGCGCGACCTCGCTCATCATGCCGAAGTTCGACGCGGCCGAATTCCTCGTCCTCGCCGAGAAGACGCAGGCGAGCATGACCTTCCTCGTGCCGACCATGCTCGCGATGATCCTCGAGGAACCCGGCCTCGCGGGCGCGAAATTGAATCTGCGCCGGATCTCCTACGGGGCCTCGCCGATCGCGCCTTCCGTGCTCGATCGCGCCCAGGGGCGCTTCGGCAAGGTGTTCGCCCAGACCTACGGTCAGGCCGAGAGCCCGATGGTCATCACCTGTCTCAAGCCCGATGAGCACGATCGCATCGGCTCCTGCGGGCGGCCGTTCACGATCGTCGAGTGCTGCATCATGGACGACGAGGATCGCGAGTTGCCGCCCGGCGAGATCGGCGAGATCTGCTGCCGCGGTCCGCAGACCATGGCCTATTACTGGAACCGTCCCGAGCAGACGGCCGAAGCGTTCCGCAACGGCTGGCTGCATACGGGCGACGTCGGGCGCATGGACGAGGACGGTTTCTACTACATCCTCGATCGCAAGAACGACATGCTGATCTCGGGCGGCTTCAACGTCTATCCGCGCGAGGTCGAGGACGTGCTGCTCGCCTGTCCGGGCGTCGTCGAGGCCGCGGTCGTCGGCCTGCCGGACGAGAAATGGGGCGATCGCATCCACGCCGTCGTCTCCGGCCAGCCCGGCCTCGACACGGAGAAGCTCCTCGCGCATGCGCGCGACGCCCTCGCGAACTACAAGCGGCCGAAGTCGATCGAAATCTGGCCGGACCTGCCGAAGAGCGCGGCGAACAAGATCCTGCGCCGCGAAGTGCGCGATCGCATCGTCGCCCGCGACGCGGAGCGGAAGTGATGCTGGAGCAGCATCTCGCCCTGCACGGGCTCGCGATCAAGAAGCACGCGGATGCCGCGGCCGTCGCGAGTGCGGTCGGCCTGGAGCCGGCGCGCGTCGAATGCCTGTTGAAGGCGGCGGTCGAAACCGGGCGCGCCGTCGAAGCGCAGGGCGCCTTCGTGCTCTCGCCCGCCGGCCGCATGATCCTCGACGGGCACTACTCGCGCGTCTACGGGGAGCTGCGCGAGAACCACGCGTTCGTCACGGCCTACGATCGCTTCGAGCGCGTGAACGGCGAGCTCAAGCAGGTCATCACGGACTGGCAGACGATGGATGTCGGCGGCCAGAAGGTACGTAACGATCACTCGAACGAGGACTACGACGCGCACGTGCTCGATCGCCTCGGCGAGGTTCACGATCGCTTCATGCCGATCCTCGCCCAGCTCGCGCGGCACCTGCCGCGCCTGCAGCGCTACGCGCAGAAGCTGGAGGCGGCGCTCGACCGCGCCGAGGACGGCGCGAAGGAATGGGTGTCCGACGCGAAGCTCGAGAGCTATCACACGGTCTGGTTCGAGATGCACGAGGATTTGCTGCGCATCCTCGGCCGTCAGCGCGACGAATAGGAGGCAGGGTGGGGACGAAGCTCGGATCCTGGACGCTCGCGCTCGACGGCACGTCCGTGCCGGAGCGCGCGCTGATCGGCGGCAAGGCCTGGTCGGTGGCCCGGCTGCGCGCGCTCGGCCTGCCCGTGCCGCCCGCGGTCGTCATCACGACGGATGCGTGCAGCGCGTATCTCGCGAACGGCAGTCTGCCGGAAGGTTTCGACGCGGAGCTGCGCACCGCGATCGCCTGGCTCGAGCAGGAAACCGGGCGCACGTTCGGCGGCGCGAAATCGCCGCTGCTCGTGTCCGTACGTTCGGGCGCGGCGGTTTCCATGCCCGGCATGATGGACACGGTGCTGAACCTCGGCATCAATCCCGACACTGCGCAGGCGCTCGCGGCGGAGAGCGGCGACACGCGCTTCGCGATCGACACGGAGAAGCGCTTCCTCGATCTCTACGCGCGCATCGTGTTGAAGGCGACCCTGCCCGAGCTCGGCGCAGAGGCGACCGTGGCCGAGTGGCAGGCCGCCATCGTGGAAGCGACGGGCGGCCCGGTGCCGGACGATCCGCATGCGCAGCTCGAAGCCGCCGTGCGCGCGGTGTTCGAATCCTGGAACTCGCGCCGCGCGCGGCGCTATCGCCAGCACCACGGCATTCCGGAAGACCTCGGCACGGCCGTCACGCTGCAGGCGATGGTGTTCGGGAATCTCGACGCGACGTCCGGCACGGGCGTGCTGTTCAGCCGCAATCCGCTGACCGGCGAGCCCGCGCCCTACGGTGAATACCTGCCGCGTGCCCAGGGTGAAGACGTCGTCTCGGGACGTTTCACGCCGCTCTCGCTCGCCGCGCTGCACGAGGCCCTGCCGCATGTTCACGGCGAACTGCTCGCGGCCGCGGCCAAGCTCGAGCGCGAGAACGCGGACGTGCAGGACATCGAGTTCACGGTGCAGCATGGGCGGCTCTATCTCCTGCAGACGCGCGCGGCGAAGCGCGGGCCCGCGGCCGCCGTGCGCTTCGCCGTCGACATGGTGAACGAGGGCGCGATCGACGAAGCGACGGCGCTCGCGCGCGTCAGCGCCGAGCAGGTGCGCATTCTCCTCAGCCCGCGTCTCGCGGATGGCGCGGGGGAGGCTGCGGAAGTGCTCGCCTCGGGCGAGGCCGCGTGCCAGGGCATCGGCAGCGGCGTCGTCGTCTGCGATGCGGACGAAGCCGATAACCGTGCCGCCGCCGGCGAGCGCGTCGTGCTCGCCTGCGAGACGACGAGCCCCGAGGACGTGCACGGCATGATCGCCGCGCGCGCCGTCATCACCGAGCACGGCGGCGCGACCTCGCATGCCGCGGTCGTCAGCCGTGCGCTCGGCGTACCCTGCGTCGTCGGTTGCGGCAGCGGGCAGGTGAGCGCGCTCGCGGGGCGCGAAGTGACGGTCGACGGCGGTGCCGGGAAGATCTACGCGGGCCTGCTGCCCGTGTACGCGCCTGACGAAGACGTCGATCCGCGCCTGCACGCGCTCGCCGCCTGGGCCGAGAAGCTCGCGCCGCTCGTGGTGGTCGCAGAGCCGCCGGCCGGTCTGGAAGTCTGCGATCTCGACGGCATGCCGGGTGCCGAGGATCCGAACGAGCTGCCGAAGCTGCTCGCGGGCAAAGCCGCTGCGCGCGGCGGCGCGCTGGCGAGCGACGAGGGCGTGCGCGCGGCGCTCGCCGCGGGCGTGAAGACGCTCGTCGTCAAACCGCGCCTGCCCGCGCTGCTCGCCGCCGTACACGCGGGCTCACCGCAAGAACATTGAGAAACCCAGCGGGCGCCCAGCGCCCGGACGAGTCGAGGACACGATGAGCGCAACGAAGCCAGACGCCGTGAAGCCGGAAGACCTCGAGAACCTGATCGAGCTGTTCAACCGCTCGGCATGGGACGAGATGCACTTGAAGACCGACACGCTCGAGATCTTCCTGTCGAACGATCCGAATGCGCGCCGCCCGGCGGCCGCGCCGGCAACTGCGGCAGCCGCGGTCGCAGCGCCCACGGCCGCGGCCGTGCCGGCGACGACGGCTGCGGCACCCGCCGCGACGCACACGATCCCGGACGGCATGATCGCGATCCGCGCGCCGAACCTCGGCACGTTCTATCGCGCACCGAAGCCGGGCGCGCCGGCCTATGTCGAGATCGGCCAGCAGATCGAGGAGAGCACCGAGGTCTGTCTCATCGAAGTGATGAAGCTCTTCACGCCGGTACACGCGGGCCTGCGCGGCATCGTGCGCCAGGTGCTCGCGAAGGACGGACAGATGGTCGAGTTCGACGAGCCGCTGATCGTCATCGAGCCGAACTGAGCCGCGCATGGGCATCTCACGGGTTCTTTCCGTAAACCGCGGCGAGATCGCGGCGCGCGTCGTGCACGCGGCACAGGCGCTCGGGATCGAAGCCGTGCAGGCGGTCTCCGCCGCCGATCGCGAGAGCCGCGCCGCGCAGCTCGCCGATCGCACGGTCGTGATCGGGCCGGCGCCGTCGCGCCAGAGCTATCTCGACGCGAAGCTCCTCGTCCATACCGCGGTGCAGACCGGCTGCGACGCGCTGCATCCGGGTTATGGTTTTCTTTCCGAGCGCGCGGAGCTCGCACGGCTCTGCGCCGAGCACGGCATCACGTTCATCGGCCCCGCACCGGAGACGATCGCCGCGCTCGGCGACAAGCTCGAAGCGAAAGCGCTGGCGCGCGCCGCGGGCGTGCCGCTCGTGCCGGGCACGGATCGTATCGACAGCGCCGAAGAAGCCGCGGGTCACGCCCGCGAGCTCGGCTTCCCCGTGCTCTGCAAGGCGGCCGCGGGCGGCGGCGGGCGCGGCATGTTCATCGCGCGCAGCGCAGCGGATCTGCTCGCCGGTTTCGACAAGGCCTCGAACGAAGCGTGCGAGGCCTTCGGCGACGGCACGATGTACATGGAGCGCTATGTCGAGAACGCCCGCCACGTCGAAGTGCAGGTCTTCGGCGACGGCGAGGGCAAGGTGCTGCACTTCGGCGAGCGCGACTGCTCCATCCAGCGCCGCTACCAGAAGGTCGTCGAAGAATCGCCCTGCGCGGCGATGCCCGATGGCCTGCGCGCCGAGCTGCATCGCGCGGCGACGGCGCTCGTGGCCTCCGTGAAGTATCGGAACGCGGGCACGGTCGAGTTCCTCTACGACGTCGAGCGTCAGGCCGTGTACTTCATCGAGGTGAACGCGCGCATCCAGGTCGAGCATCCGGTCTCGGAACAGGTCACGGGCGTCGATCTCGTGAAGCTGCAGTTCCGGGTCGCGGCGGGCGAGGGGCTCGCGCTCGAGCAATCGCAGATCGCCGTGCGCGGGCATGCGATCGAGTGCCGTCTCAATGCGGAGGATCCGACGCGTAACTTCCAGCCGAGCCCCGGCCGCATCACGCGCTGGGACGCGCCGCACGGCGCGGGCGTGCGCTTCGATACGCACTGCTACGACGGCTACCTCGTGCCGCCATTCTACGATTCCATGCTCGGCAAGCTCGTGGTGACCGGACCGAACCGCGAGGCCGCGGTCGATCGGCTCGAACACGCGCTCGCCCATCTGCACGTCGCGGGGCCGGTCACGAATCTCGCGCTCTTGCGCTACATCGCCGCGCATCCCGACTTCCGCGCGAACCGCCTGAACACCCGCTGGCTCGAGCAGACGCTCCTGCCGGCTTTCGCCGAAGATTCCAAGGAGTAAGTCCGCCATGGCCCATATCGAATTCCTCGACGAGACGATGCGCGACGGCCAGCAGAGCCTGTGGGGCATGCGCATGCAGGCCGGCCACGCCCTGCCGGTCGCGCCGATCATCGATCGTACCGGCTACCGGGTCATCGATCTCACCGGCTCCTCGATGTTCGAGTGTCTCATCAAGTACTGCCGCGAGAATCCCTGGGCCGGCCTCGATCTCCTCGTGCAGGCGATGCCGCGCACGCCGATCCGCGCCGGCATGCGCTCAAATGCCTCCGTCACGTTCAGCGTGACCCCGGACTCGCTGATGGATGCCTGGATGCGCCAGTTGAACCGCCACGGCTGCCGCAGCTTCTGGATCTACGACGTGCTCTTCAACATCGACAAGATGCACCGGCTCGCGAAGGTCGCGAAGGAATTCGGCTCCGAGGTCGCGGGCTCGATCATGTTCACGGCGAGCCCGGTGCACACGGACGAGTACTATGCCGACAAGGCGGACAAGCTCTCGGTGTGTCCCGACATCGACACCATCCTGCTCTACGACACGGCCGGCGTGCTCGAGAAGAGCCGGCTCGAGACGCTGCTGCCCGCGATCGTCGAGAAGGCGCGCGGCAAACCGATCGAATTCCACTCGAACAATCTGCTCGGCCAGTCCGCGAAGGCCTATATCGATGCGATCGGTCTCGGTGTGTCGATCCTGCATACGGCGAGCCGGCCGATGGCGAACGGCCCGTCCGTGCCGTCGACTGAGATCATGGTCCGCAACGTCGAGCTGCTCGGTCACACGCACGACATCGACACGAGCCTGCTGCCGCCGGTCGCGGCGCATTTCGAGAAGGCCGGCAAGGCCGCGGGCTTCCTCGTCAATCAATACGCCGAATACGACGTGCTCTCCATTCAGCACCAGATCCCGGGCGGCATGGTCGGCACGATGAAGGCGCAGCTCGTCCAGCACGGCATGGCCGACCGTCTCGACGACGTGCTGCGCGAAACGGCGGTCGTTCGTCGCGAGCTCGGCTATCCGGGCATGGCCACCCCGTTCAGCCAGCTCGTCGGCACGCAGGCCGTGCTGAACATCGTCACGGGCAAGCGCTATTCCGTCGTGCCGGACGAAGTGATCCAGTACGCCGCGAAGCATTACGGCGAGACCGTCGCGCCGATCGATCCGAACGTGCTGGACAGGATCATGTCTGCGCCGCGCGCGAAGGAGATCTGCGCGAATCCGCCGGAGCAGCCGACGCTGGAAGAGCTGCACGAGCGCTGGGGCACGACGGACGACGACGAGCTCATCCTGCGCGCGCTCGTGCCAGAGCACGATCTCGAGAAGATGCGCGCCGCGGGCCCGGTGAAGACGCACTTCCCGTATCTCTCCTCGCCTGAGCTCGATCAGGTCGCGAAGCTCATGAAGATCGCGAACGCGCCGGTCGTGCAGGTCGCGTCCGCGAACTTCGAGCTCTCGCTGCGGCGTTTCAAGTAAGCCGCCATGCGCCGCGCCGTCATCGTCGACATCGTCCGCTCGCCGTTCGCGCGTGGACGCGAGAACGGAACTTACGCCGGGCTCCATCCCGTCAATCTCTATGCCGACGTGCTCGCGGCGCTCGTGCGGCGCACGGGCATCGATCCCGCGCTCGTCGAGGACGTGATCACGGGCTGTGTCATCCAGGTCGCGGAGCAGGCCGGCAACATCGGCCGTCAGGCCGTGCTCGCCGCGGGCTTCCCGGAGTCCGTGCCCGCCGTCACGCTCGACAGGAAATGCGGGTCGGCGCAGCAGGCGATCGATTTCGCCGCGCAGGGCGTCATCGCCGGCGCTTACGACGTCGTCATCGCGGGTGGCGTCGAGCGGATGGGGCTCGTGCCCATGAAGGTGAACCGCATGGGCAAGGACAACGAGGGCGATCGTTTCCATGCCCGCTACCCGCAAGGTCTCATCCGCCAGGGCATTTCCGCGGAGCTCATCGCGGCGCGTCACGGTCTCTCGCGCGAGGAGCTCGATCGCTTCTCCCTGCGCTCGCATCAGCGCGCGGCCGCGGATCGCGAAGGCGTGAAGCGCGACATCGAGCCGATTGCCTGGACCGACGCGACGGGTGCCGCACGCAGCCTCGCCGCCGACGAAGGCGTGCGCGCGGATTCGACGCTCGAGAAGCTCATGAGTCTGAAACCCGCGTTCGAGGATCCGGCGATGCTCGCGCGCTTCCCGGAAATCCGGTGGGGCGTGACGGCCGGCAATTCGAGCCCGGTCACGGACGGCGCGAGCGCGATCCTGATCGTCGAAGAGAAAATGGCGGAGCGCCTCGGTCTCACGCCGCGCGCCGCGGTCACGCATTTCGCACTCGCCGGCGACGATCCGATCATGATGCTGACGGCGATCATCCCCGCGACGAAGCGCCTTCTTTCGCGCGCCGGGATTTCGATCGACGCGGTCGATGCGTTCGAAGTGAACGAGGCGTTCGCGTCCGTCGTGCTCGGCTGGCAGAAGGCGGTCGGCGCGGACCCGGAGAAGGTCAACGTGTTCGGCGGAGCGATCGCGCTCGGCCATCCGGTCGGCGCGTCGGGCGGCCGCCTGATGGCGAACCTGCTGCGTGTGCTCGAGAGTCGCGGCGGACGGTATGGGCTGCAGACGATGTGCGAGAGCGGCGGCATGGCGAATGCGACGCTCGTCGAGCGGCTTTGATTCTTTGGCTTGGTTCGCGAACGGGTTCGGCGCGGTGCTGTTGCGGCGGTTGAACTCACGTGGGGGCTACCGTTCGGCCAGCCATCCCTGGCTGGCCTCTCTACCACACTCGCGGCGCTGAACCATCCATGGCCCGCTTGCGAGTGAGGCGCGCCCCCACGTGAGTTCAACCGCCGCTCCGAACCGTGGTGGCCGTTCGCGAACGCATTCAGGCGAACTTGCCGACGCCGCTCGACGAGCTATGTGGGTGAAGAAGATGAAGAGAGGAGAAATCTCATGACTGGCAGAGTCGCAGGCAAAGTGGCGCTGATCACCGGCGCGGGCACCGGCATCGGCCGGGCGTGTTTCAAGCTCTTCGCGGAAGAGGGGGCGAGTGTCGTCGGAATCGGGCGCACGCAGGCCACGCTCGACGAGTCGCTGGCCGAAGTCGCGGCGGACGGCGGTCAGGGCATGGTGATCGCGGCAGATCTGTCGAAGGAGGCCGACGTGCAGCGCCTCGTCGAGCAGACTATCGCGCGCTACGGCCGCATCGACATCCTCGTGCACGCCGCGGGCGTCGGCTGGAGCTGGGGCGAGAAGAGCCCGGGCTCGATGAACGACGTGACGACGACGACGAAGGAGAAGTGGGACGAAGTGCTCGGCATCAATCTCGACTCCTGCTTCTTCCTGTGCCGTGCCGTCGTGCCGGTAATGCAGAAGCAGGGCAAGGGCTCGGTCGTCAACGTCTCGAGCATCTCCGGCATGCGCGGCATGCCGACGGCGCACACCTACACGGCGTCGAAGGGCGCGGTCATCTCGATGACGAAAGCGATGGCGGCGACGTATGCGAAAGACGGCATCCGCACGAACTGCGTCGCGCCGGGTTACACGGATACGCCGATGATCCGGAGCGTGATGGGGGTGTTCGACGATCCGCAGCTCGCCGAGCACATCACACCGATGAAGCGCGCGGGCACGCCGCGCGAGATGGCTTACGGTTGTCTTTTCCTGGCGTCCGATGAAGCCTCGTACTGCAACGGCGTCATCCTGCCGATCGACGGCGGTACGACCGCGCGGCAGTAGTTCCTCCGGCGGCGGGAGCGCGGGCTCCCGTCGCGCTCAGAGCTCCAGCATCCCCTGCAGGCTGTTGCGCCACGCGTGGTTCGTGAAATCCATCTGGATGGGCGTGATCGAAATCGCCTTGTCGTGGATCGCCTGGAGATCGGTGTCCGCATGCCGCTCGCCTTCGGGATAGGTGAGCTTGACCCAGTAGTACGGTACGCGCCGCGCATCGATGCGCGCGTCGATGATGAACGCGCCGGGCGGGCGCCGGCCCTGGGTCGTGATCCGTGTGCCGGTTATCTCTTCCGGCAGGGCGTCGGGAAAATTGATGTTCACGAAGCTGCCTGCCGGCCATTCGGGTGTCGCGATCAGGCGGCGCAACAGCCCCGGCACGTGCTGCGCGGCGGCACCCCAGCGCGCTTCGCCGTCGAGAGCCCGCACGACGCTCAAGGCGATCGAGCGCATTCCGAGCAGCGTGCCTTCCATCGCGGCGGACGCGGTGCCGGAATAGCTCACGTCCTCGGCGAGGTTCGCGCCGTTGTTGATGCCGGAGAGGACGAGCGTCGGCCGGCGCTCGCGCATGATTTCGTAATAGGCCATGAGCACGCAGTCCGTCGGCGTGCCGACGACGGCATAGTGCCGCTCGTCGCGCTTGCGCATGCGGATCGGCACGTGCAGGGAAATCGAATGGCTCGCGCCGCTCTTCTCGTGATCGGGCGCGACGACCCAGACGTCGTCCGTGAGCTCGAGCGCGATCTCTTCGAGGAGCTGGAGACCGGGGGCGTCGATGCCGTCGTCGTTCGTGATGAGGATGCGGGTGGAGGCGAAGGGTTTCGGGCGCGACATGGATCTCGTCTTCCGGTGGGCCTGATGCGGTCTCGGATATTGCAGGATTTCAGGGTCGAATGACAGGGCTCCGGCCGGCGGTCATACTCGGCCGGGTGGCGCGTAACCGGGGGAGGACATGCGAATGGCGGCAAGCGTTCGAGGCATGGGAATTCTGCTCATCGCGGTGGCGCTCGGCGCGCACGCGGCGGGCAGGCCGAAAGCGAAGCGCGACCTCGTCCCGCGCGACGCGGACGGTGCGCCCTGCGTGACGGGAAAAGTGCTGACGGCGGCGGATCGCTGCGCGCATCAGACGGTCGATGTCGACAAGTCGCATTGTCATGCCGACACGAAGTACAGCGTCGAGTTCACGAACCGCTGCGACACGACCGTCTACGTGACCTACCACCTCGACGGCACTCGGCCGGAATCGGAGCGGCGCGGCGCCGCTGTCGTCAAGGCGAAGTCGACGCAGATCGGCAGCCTCGTGCTGTTGAAGACCCGCGACGGCACGAGCGGTCAGCTCGTCGTCGATCGGATGATCGGCCAGTGAGCGCGAAGTGTCAGCCCGCGGCGCGCAGCGGCGCGGAAGTCGCCGAACCGGCTTCCGTCTTGAAATAACCGACGAGCCCGAGCAACTGGCGCGACTGGTCGTCGAGCGCCTTGCTCGCGGCCGCGGTCTCCTCCACGAGCGCGGCGTTCTGCTGCGTTCCTTCGTCGATCCGCGCGACGGCCTGGTTCACGAGCGCGATGCCGGAGTACTGCTCTTCCGAGGCCGTGGCGATCTCGGCCACGATGTCGCTCACCTGCTTCACGGACTGCATGATCTCGCTCAGCGTGCGACCGCTCTCGTTGACGAGGCGCGAGCCCTCGTCGACGCGCGCGACGCTGTCCTGGATGAGCGTGCGGATTTCCTTCGCCGCACCCGCGCTGCGCTGGGCCAGATTGCGGACTTCGGCGGCCACGACCGCGAAGCCGCGGCCTTGCTCGCCCGCGCGCGCGGCCTCGACGGCGGCATTCAGGGCCAACAGGTTCGTCTGGAACGCGAGCTCGTCGATCACCGCGGTGATTTCCGCGATTTTCTTGCTCGAGCTCGCGATGGCGGCCATGGCCGCGACCGCGCTCTCGACGACGCTGCCGCCGCGCTCGGCATGGGAGCGAGCCGTGCCGGCGAGCTCGTCGGCCTCGTGCGAGCTCTGGGCGTTCTGCTTCACCGTGCTCGTGAGCTGCTCGATGCTGGAGGCGGTCTCCTCGAGCTGCGCGCCCTGCTGTTCGGTGCGTGCACTGAGATCGAGATTGCCCTGCGCGATCTCGGTGGCCGCCGTCTGCATGGTCGCCGCGCTCTCGCGGATGCGGCCGATGGTCTCGCGCAGTTGGTCGACGCTGCCGTTGATCGCATCCCGCAGCACGGCGAAATCGCCCTGGTAGGCGCCGCGCATGCGATGGGTGAGGTCGCCGTCGGCGAGCCGGCTGACGGCCGCTTTCGCCTCGTCGACGGGACGGACGATCGCGTCGAGCGTGTTGTTGATGCCTTCCACGATGCGCCGGAAATCGCCGTGATGACGGCTGACGTCGGCGCGTGTCGCGAGGCGGCCCGCGACGCCGGCGACGGACAGGGTCTCGGTGTCCTCGACGAGCCTGTTCACGGACTCGATGCAGACGTTGAGATTGTCCTGCAGTCGCTTGAAGCTTCCCGAGTACTGCTCCGTGATCGGCGGCGGAATGTCGCCGCGCGAGATCCGATCGACGTAGCCGGCGGCGAGCTCGAACGGCCCGATGAGGGCGTCGAGCATCTTGTTGATGCCGACGGCGAGGCGCTTCAGGAAGCCCTCCTCGAATTTGTCGACCTCGATGCGCCACTCGAGCTCGCCTTTCGAGGCGCCGTAGACCATGCCCTCGAGCTGGTGCTCGGCGACCTTCTCGCCCGTCAGGTCGCGCCATTCGAGCACGGTGCCGAGACGGGTGCCGTCGCTGTCGAGCACCGGTGTCGCGACGAGTTTGAGCGTGCTGTCGCCGTAGACGAGCTCGGTGACGTAGGTGCCGTGGAGCCCCTCGAGCGTGGCGCGCATCGCGCCGGCGTCCACGAACAGCGCTTCGAGCCCGGCGCCGACGAGGCGTTCCGGATCGAATCCTGGGAGCGCCGCAACGAAGGATGGCGCGAGCGCCGTGAAACCGCGGCGACCGGTGCGATTCACGTAGATGACGCGATGTGCGGCGTCGATCAGCATGACGTTCGAGCTGACGTTGTCGAGTGCCTGGACGACGCGCTGGTTCTGGGCGGCGGCCGCGAGCTCCTCGCGACGCTTCGCCGCGATGTTGTCCAGCACGTCGTTGAATGCCGTGCCGACCGCGCGGAACTCGGCCCTGAGCCCCGTCAGCTTGTTTTCCGTGCCCTTGCCGTCGCGGATCGCGATCGTCGCCTCGAGCAGCCGCGCGAGCGGCGGAATGACGCGCCGGTAGATGAACAGCATCGCGCCGGCGATCGCGAGCACGACGCAGGCGATGGCCGCGAGGGCGGCGTTGCGCAGGGCAGTCTGGGCGTTGCGCGCATTCTCGGTCGCGGCGGTGAATCCCCGGTCGACTTCGGCGGCGAGCGCGTCGAGCTCTGTCGCGAGCGCCTCGGCCGTGTCATCCAATCCCGTGCCCGGGCGTTTCATGATCGCATTGCCGGCATCGAGGCCGTGCTCGAGGTAGGTTTTCGCCATTTCGCTGCCGACGGCGTGCAGGGCGTCGAGCTTCGGCAGCAGGGCGGCGACGCGTGCCGCGAACGCGGGTGTGAGTGCCTCGATGCGGGCGAGCTCGGTCTTCGCGGCCTCCAGATTTTCCGCGGCGTCGCCGAAACCAGCGGAGTCGTGTGTCGCGCTGACGTCCGTCAGGAACTGCTGAATCTGCACGACGTGGTAGCGGGCGTTCTCGAGCGCGAGCTCGCTCGCGGTGGCGGCGCGCTGGGTGGCGGTCAGCGTCTCGAGATTCTGGAACCGGTTCCAGCTGAACGTGCCGGCGAGGATCCCGAGCAGCGTCAGCACGAGTGTGACGGCGAGCAGAATCTGCTTCACGGATAATTCTTTCATGTGCACTCCGCGTGGAATTGGGCTGGTCCGACCGTAGGCTCCGCGCGCGGGAACGCGCGGGACGGCCGGCGATGATGCGTCGGGTAGCGGCAAGCCCGCGGGCAAACTTGACGGACGCGGCGCGCCGCCGGGCCGGGCGACGAGGTAGGGAAAAGGGGAATGAGATGCTGCGGATGCTGATATGCGCCTGCGGGCTCGCGCTGCTCGAGCTCGCGGCCGTGCCGGCGACGGCGACGACGGCGGCTGCCGCGGGGCAGGTGGAATTCGTGAGCGGCGATGTCACGGTCGAGGGCGCCGCGCCATCGCATGCGCTCGTCACCGGCGCTGCCGTCGCGGTCGGCGACACCCTGCGCACCGGGCCGGACGGGGAGGCGCATCTCACGATGGAGGACGGCGCGTATCTCGCAGTGCGCCCGAACACGGTGTTCCGCATCGATGCCTACAGCAGCCGGGGCGAAGCGGACGACCAGGCCTCGTTCTCGCTGTTGCGTGGCGCCCTCCGCTCGGTGACCGGCTGGATCGGCAAGCTGCACCCGGGCGGCTATCGCATCAATACGCCGATGGCGACGATCGGGATCCGCGGCACGGATCACGAACCCCTGTACATCCCGCCCGGCGAGGCCCGTGGTGACGAGACGCCGGGCGTCTATGACCGCGTGAACGAAGGCGTCGCGCTGCTCACGAACGAGGCCGGCACGGTCGACATCCCGGCCGGCAAGTCCGCGGAGATCCCGCACGGCACGGTCCGCGCGCCGCGGCTCCTCGACCGCCCGCCCGCCTTCCTCGAGCGGCGGCGCACGCGCCACGAGGTTCTCACTGCACGCTACGGGCGCGACATCCACCGTCACATCGAGGAACGGCTGCAGCGACGCGGACTCCTGAAGCCCGGCGAGCGCGGGGATCAGTATCTCGAACGGCATCGCGCGGCGCGGGCCGGCGCGGCCGGCGGCGGTGAGCGCGGCGCCGCACGGGAGCAGCGTCGACGGGAACGCGCGGCACGGCGTCAGGGTGGCGGTGAGGCGCGTCGGGACCAGCGGCCGGAGCGCGGCGCCTGGCGCGAGGACGATCGCCGCCTGGAACGCCAGGCGCCGCGCGGCGGCATGCGGCGCCAGGAGGCGCCGTCCCGGTATCCCGCACCGCATGCTGCGCCCGCACCGTATCCGGCACCCGCCGGTGGCGGCGCGGACGCCGTGAACGGACGCGGTCAGACGCATCGCCGCGTGCGCCAGGATCAGTGAATGTGATCGTTTACCGGAAGTCGCCGTCAACGCGCGGCGTCCGGCCCGCGTTATCAGGCCCAGTGAGGGATGATCCTCACGCCGAACACTCGAAGGAGAATTGCATGAAGACCATCCGCATCCTGCCCCTGACGCTCGTGCTGTCCGCAATCGCCGTCCCGGGGTGGGCGGCCGACGGCGCCGTGGCCGAGCAGCGCGCCGCGAATCAGGAGCGCCGCATCGAGCAGGGCGAGGCCTCGGGCGCGCTGACACAACACGAAGCGCAGCGTCTCGAACGGCGCCAGCAGCGTCTGGAGAACGACATCGACGCCGCGACCGCGGACGGCAAGGTCACGGGCGCGGAGCGACGCCATCTGCGGCGCGAGGAGAATCGCAACAGCAAGGCGATCGCCCGCAAGAAGCACAATCTGCGCACCCAGTGACCGCACCGCGGCCCGCGAGGAGACCGCGCACCCCTACAAAATCATTACATTCCGGCCGGCGCGAGTCCGTACAATCGCGATCCGGCCGGCGCTTCCGCCGACCGGCACACGATCGGACGGAACCCGCCCATGACCGCAGACTCTCCCGAACGCCGCCCGGACATCGACCAGCTCATGCGCGCACACGCGGCGTCGACGCAGCGCCTGAAGCGCGTGCTCGGCCTCGTGCTCGTCGTCGTCGCGGCGCTCGGCTTCGTGCTCGCCCGCGGCTATCTGCAGCACGGCGAACAGGGTCCGAGCTACAAGATCGCCGAAGCGCGGCGCGGCGACCTCACGGTGAAGGTCACCGCGACCGGCACGCTGCAGCCGCTCGACCAGGTCGACGTCGGCATCGAGGTCTCGGGCACGATCGAGACCGTGCTCGTCGACTACAACGATCGCGTCACCACCGGCCAGGTGCTCGCGCGACTCGATACGACGCAGCTCGCGGCGCGCACGCGCATGTCCGAGGCCGCGCTCGTGCTCGCACGGGCGCGCGTCCGCGACGCCGAGGCGACGGTCGCCGAGACCCAGGCGAAGCTCCGGCGCAGCCGCCAGCTCCTCGAGAAGCACCTCACGGCGCCCGAGGACTTCGACACCGTGCAGGCCGCCGCACAGCGTGCCGACGCGGGGCTCGCGGTCGCGCGCGCGCAGGTCGAGCAGAGCCAGGGTCAGCTCGACGCCGACAACCGCTCGCTGCAGAAAGCGGTGATTCACGCGCCGATCGACGGCATCGTGCTGAAGCGGCAGGTGGAGCCTGGACAGACGGTCGCGGCGACGCTGCAGACGCCCGTGCTGTTCACGATTGCGCAGAACCTCAAACAGATGGAGCTGCACGTGAACGTCGACGAGGCCGACGTCGGCCAGGTGCGCGAAGGCCAGATCGCGCAGTTCACCGTGGACGCCTATTCGAACCGCATGTTTCCGGCGACGATAACGCAGGTCCGCTATCTGCCTCAGACGGTGCAAGGCGTCGTGACCTACGAGACGCTGTTGAGCGTCGACAACTCCGAGCTGCTGCTCCGTCCCGGCATGACCGCGACCGCGGACATCACGGTCCGGGAAGTGAAGGACGTGCTGCTCGTGCCGAACGCGGCGCTGCGTTTCACACCACCGCGGCCGCGCGCCGCGGACACCCGCAACATCGTCTCGAAGCTCATGCCCGGGCCGCCGCGCCAGGCGGCGCGCGGCCCTGCGCCGAACACGGAGAGCACGAAGCAGCCGCAGGTGTGGACGCTCCAGTCCGGCAAGCTCGTGCCGGTCGTCGTCACGCCGGGCGCGACCGACGGCGTGATGACGGAAGTGACCGGCGGCGGGCTCGTCGCGGGCGCGGAGCTCGTCACCGACGTCGCCACGCCGGCGCGCAAGCCGTGAACGCCGCGTCGACGCCACTCATCGAGTTCCGCCAGGTCGGCAAGGTCTACGGCCACGGACAGGGCGCCGTGCAGGCGCTCGACGGCATCGATCTCGGCATCGCGCGCGGCGAGTTCATGGCCGTGATGGGACCGAGCGGCTCGGGCAAGTCGACGGCGATGAACATCCTCGGCTGCCTCGACGTGCCGACGAGCGGCTCGTATCTGTTCGACGGGCATGCGATCGAGGCTTTCGATCAGGATCAGCGTGCGCTGCTGCGCCGTCACTATCTCGGCTTCGTGTTCCAGGGTTTCAACCTGTTGAATCGAACCTCGGCGCTCGAGAACGTGGAGCTGCCGCTCGTCTATCGTCACGTGCGTCGTGCCGAACGCCGCGCCCGCGCGCGCGACGCGCTCGCCGTCGTCGGTCTCGCCGGCTGGGAGACGCACACGCCGGCCGAGCTCTCCGGCGGTCAGCAGCAACGAGTGGCTATCGCGCGTGCGATCGTCACGCAGCCGGCGGTGCTGCTCGCCGACGAGCCGACCGGCAATCTCGATTCCGCGCGCAGTCACGGCATCATGGAGCTTCTCGTGAACCTGAACCGCGAGCAGGGCATCACGATCCTCATGGTCACGCACGAGCCGGGGATGGCGGGCTATGCCTCGCGCGTGATCCATTTCCGCGACGGGCGGCTCGACGCCGCGGCCGCGCGCAGCGCCGCCTGATGCTCTGGAACGCGGTGCTGCTCGCGCTGCGCGCCGTGCGTCGCAACGCGCTGCGCTCGCTGCTGACCGTGCTCGGCATCGTCATCGGCGTCGCGGCGGTCATCATCGTGGTGACACTCGGCGGCGGCGCGACGCTGCAGGTCACGCAGCAGATCGAGACGCTCGGCACGAACATGCTGATCCTGCGCTCGGGACAACGTCTCGGCCCCGGCATGAGCTCGACCGCGCCGCAGTTCACGCAGGACGATGCCGCCGCGATCGGCCGCGACATCGGCGGCGTCGCGGCCGTCGCGCCGTCGAGCACGCAGGCGGTGACGGCCATTTTCAACAACAAGAACTGGTCGACCGCCGCGACCGGGATCGACAATGCGTATTTCACGGTGCGCAACTGGCCGCTCGCCTCCGGCCGCCAGTTCACCCCGAGCGAGCTGCGTGCCGGCAAGGCGGTGTGCGTCGTCGGCGCGACGGTCGCGCGCGAGCTCTTCGGCAACGGCGATCCGCTCGGCGCGATGCTCAGGCTCGAGAAGCTCGCCTGCGAAGTGATCGGCGTGCTCGGCGCGAAGGGCCAGAGCACGATGGGCACGGATCAGGACGATCTCGTGCTCGTACCGCTGCACACCTTCCAGCGTCGCATCGCCGGCAATCTCGACGTGAAGGTCATCCAGCTCTCGGTGGCGGAAGGTGCCTCGACCGAAAAAGTGACGCGCGAAATCGAACGTCTGATGCGCGAGCGGCGGCACTTGAGCGGGAACGAGGAGAACAACTTCAACGTGATGGACATGAAGGAGATCACGAGCATGCTGACCGGTACGACGCAGGTGATGACAGCGCTGCTCGGCGCGGTCGGCGCGGTGAGCCTGCTCGTCGGCGGCATCGGCATCATGAACATCATGCTCGTCTCGGTGACGGAGCGGACGCGCGAGATCGGCGTCCGGCTCGCGATCGGCGCGCTCGCGCGCGACGTGCTGCTGCAGTTCCTGGTCGAGGCGGTCGTACTGTCCTCGCTCGGCGGCGTGCTCGGGATCGTCGTCGCGCTCGGCGGCTCGATCGCCTTGAGCCGCATGATGCACATTCCGTTCGTCTTCAACGGCGGCATCATCGTCGTCGCGTTCCTGTTCTCCGCCGCGGTCGGCGTCGTATTCGGCTTCGTGCCGGCGCGCAAGGCCGCGCGGCTGAACCCCATCGAAGCCCTGCGCTACGAGTAGGTCGGTCCGCCGCCGAAACGAAAACGTCCCTCCGGCCGGGCCGGAGGGGCGCTGGTCGCGCGCGTCAGTCGCGCCCCGGCCTCATTGCGTCGGGGGCGGTCCGTGATAACGCTGGGCCGCACCGGGCGGCGGCGGTGGCGGCGCGCCAGCCGGCGGCGGCGGTATCACCTGTCCGGGCTGGAACGGCGCGGCGTTCGGAGGGGGCGGCGGCACGTACTGTTGCTGCTGCTGTTGCATCTGCATCTCCAAGGCCGCGCGCGAATTCGCCGGGACGGGCACCTGATTGCCCTTGGCATACATGCATTGGATATAGGCGATGTCGTAGCGATCCTGCGCGGTGCGCATCGAGCCGTAAGCGTCTTCCTGGCCCGACGCCGAGCCGACGAGCAGCCCGGTGCCGGCGCCTGCCGCGGCGCCGATGCCGGGATCGCCGGCGGCGGCGCCGAGCGCCGCGCCCGCCATGGCGCCGAGCACGGTGCCCGCGACGGCGCTGTTCGTCTGCGTCTGCTGGCCCGCCTGGCCCGCGGTGATGCCCACCGAATCGAGCGAGAAGCGATGGCAGACCGCGGCGTCTTCCTGGAACTGGTCGAACGTCTTCCCGGTGCCGGGCAGCACCATGACGCTCGGGCCACGGGGCGGCGGCGTCGCGCACGCACTGAGCGCGAGCGCGAGGCCGAGGGTGATCAACTTGTGTGAGGTCTTCACGGCGGCATGCTCCTGTGCACGGGATCCTTCAGCGCGGTGCGCCGGGCGCGGGCTGCGGCGCCACCTGCAGCCAGCCCTTGGGGCAGGCCTGCACGTAAGGGTAGTAGCCCTGGTCGGGGCAGTAGTACCAGTAGTTCGCCGGTTGCTGCTGCGGCGGAGGCTGCTGCACGTAGACCGGCGGTTCCTGCTGGATGACGATAGGCCGGCGCTCCACGACGTAGGGCGGCGGGTAGCCGTACCAGCCATACGGATAGGGCCCCCACACCGGACCGCCGAAATAGAAGCCGAGGCGCGCGCCGCCGTGCGCGGCCGCGAGCGGGCTCCAGGCGAGGCCTGCCGCGAGCGCGGCGAGCCCGGCGACGGCGAGTTTCTGCAGTGTTCTCATGGGCTCGTACTCCGTGTTGAGTCCGCTGCCGGATCAGGGTATGGCGCGGCCGTCGGCATGACCGTGACCGCGGCGATGATGCCAGCCGAACTGCTCGTTGAAAATCTTCTGCTGCTCCGGGGACAGTTTCGCGTAAAACTCGGTCACGACGGGAATGCGGGCGGCGAGCTCGGTCTCGTGCTGCTTCATCCTGTCGAGCATTTTCGACATGCGCTCCGGCGCGGGCAGCTCCGCCAGCGCTTTCCAATCTTCACGCAACGGCAATTCTTTAGGTGTTGTGTTTGCGATAAAGTTCGACCACGCGGCCTCCTGATCGGGCCGGAGCTTCAGCGCATCGTGGAGCGCGGTCTGACGCTGCTTCATGTGCTCGGCCCAGGCGCCCGGATCGCGCCGGTGTGAGCCGGAGTCGCGGCATCCTGCCTCGTGCGCGAAAGCGGTGAGCATTGCGGCCATGCCAATCGTGGCCGCGACGATGAGCAGAGTGGGGCGGATGCTGGACATGCTGGGGTCTCCTCGATGGCGGGAACATCCCGACGTTGCGTGCTCATTGCATCAGGACGAAGTGTGAGCCTTGTGTCACCCCCGGGCCGTTTTGTAACTCCAGGTATCGAGCGCATGAAGATTTGTACCTCCCTGTCGTCCGTATCGAGCGCGATACACACTGCTACAAAAGCGCGGCAACCGGCATGAGCTCGCGCGGACATAATTCGCGCATGGATGCCCCTCCTCAGCTCCTCGTCGTGGACGACGATCGTGAGATCCGCAATCTGCTCGCGGAGTACCTCGACGCGAACGGCTTCCGCACGCTCACGGCGGCGGACGGTGCGGCCATGCGCAAGCTGCTCGACAACACGCGCGTCGATCTCGTCGTGCTCGATCTCACACTGCCCGGCGAAGACGGTCTCACGCTCTGCCGCAATCTGCGCGCGCAATCGAATCTGCCGGTCATCATGCTCACGGCGCGCAGCGCGCCCCTCGAACGCATCCTCGGCCTCGAGATGGGCGCCGACGATTACCTCACGAAACCGTTCGAGCCGCGCGAACTGCTCGCGCGCATCCGCAGCGTGCTGCGCCGGACCCAGGCGCTGCCGCCGAATCTCGAACCGCTCGAAGCGCGGACGATGCACTTCGCAGGCTGGACGCTCGACCTCACCGCACGGCACCTCGTCGAGCCGGACGGCACGGTCGTCGCGCTGTCCGGGGCCGAGTTCCGCCTCCTGAAGGTCCTGCTGACGCATCCGAACCGCGTCCTGAACCGCGACCAGCTCCTGAACCTCACCCAGGGCCGCGACGCCGAGCCCTTCGACCGTTCCATCGATCTGCAGATCAGCCGCCTGCGCCAGAAGCTCGGCGACGACGCGCGCAATCCGCAGATCATCAAGACCGTCCGCAACGAGGGTTATCTGCTGACGGTGCCCGTCGCGGTGGATCAGGCCGGCTGATGTTCCTCTGGGACACGATGGCCCGGCGGGTCTTCGTGATCCTGCTCGGCGGCGTGATCGTCTCCGCGGCGATCACCTTCGCGCTCCTCGCCGAGGATCGCTCACGCAGCATCACGAAGGAATTCCGCGCCCACGTCGTCGAACGCCTCGCGCAGTTCGTGTCGCTGCTCGAAGCCGTGCCGCCCGGCAATCGTCCGTCGGTGGCGCAGGCCGCGACGACCGCCGGCGTGTCCGCGGATTTCCCCCCGGCCATCGAGCACGCGGGCGAGGAGGACGACGAGTTCCGCGCCGCGCTCGTGGAGCGGGTCGGGGCGGCGAGCGCGCCGCATGCCTTCGTGCTCGAGGGCGGGGAGTGTCGCGAGCCGCCCGACGACGACTTCCTGCCGCATTTCACGCCGCTCTGTCTCGCGACCTATTTCCGCCTCCAGGACGGCACGCTCGTGCGCGTCGTGGTCAAGCCGCGGCGCGGCGGACACTACGCGAAGTTGCAGCGGCCTCCGCCTGAACCGCGCACCGAGGCCGGTGTTGCCGACGTCCCGCCGCCGCAGCCCGGCGCCGGTCCCGAGGGTGCGCCTCCTGGTCCGCCGCCGGACGGGCCGTTCCGCGGCGAGGGGTCGCCGCGTCACGGGCATCCGCACGATCCATTCGCGGGCGCCGGCCATCTGCGTTATTACTTCGTGCTGTTCGCGGTGTTCGTCGGCCTGCTCGCCTACGGCGTCGCGCGCATGACCGTCCGGCCGCTGCGCCGGCTCGCGCAGGCCGCGGTGGAGTTCGGCCGCGACATCGAGCGCCCGCCGCTGCCCGAGCGCGGTCCCGCCGAGGTGCGACGCGCGGCGGCGGCGTTCAATCTCATGCAGGCACGGATCCGCCGCCACATCCAGGAACGGACCTACATGCTCGCGGCGATCACCCACGATCTGCAGACGCCGCTGACCCGGCTGCGCCTGCGTCTCGAGAAAGTCCAGGATCCGGATCTTCAGGCGCGGCTCATCGGCGATCTCGCGGCGATGCAGAGCACGATCCACGAAGGCCTCGATCTCGCGCAGAGCATGGACAGCAAGGAGACGCTGCAGGCCATCGATCTCGAGGCCATGGTGTCGAGCGTGGTGGAGGATGCGCAGGACATGGGCTGCGACGCGGCGCTCGAGCAACCGCTCGACATCACGGTCCGCGCACGCCCGAACGCGCTGCGCCGCTGCCTCACGAACCTCGTCGACAACGCGGTGAAGTACGGCAAATCGGCGCGCGTGCGCATGACACGGAACGGCGGGGAGGTCCTGATCAGCATCCGCGATCGCGGTCCCGGGATCCCCGAGCAAGAGCTCGAGGCCGTCTTCAAACCCTTCCACCGTCTCGAGAGCTCGCGCTCGCGCGAGACCGGCGGCACGGGGCTCGGGCTCACGATTGCGCGCAACATCGCGGAGAGCAATTACGGCTCTCTCGTCCTGCGCAATCACCCGGAAGGCGGCATCGAAGCCCTGTTGACGCTGCAGGTGCTGGCCGGCTGAGCGAGCCCGGCGGCGCGCCGTTTACTTGTTCTTGATCGTGACGAGGAGGTCGACGAGCTCTTCCTTCATCTTGTCGACCTTGTGGTGCAGTTCCATGATCTCCGTCTCCGCACGCAGGTTCACTTCGTATTCCACGTCGGCGCGGACGCGATCCTTCTTGTCCTGGCGGTTCTGACTCATCATGATGACCGGCGCCTGCAGCGCCGCGAGCATCGACAGTACGAGGTTCAGTCCGATGAAGGGCGGCGGGTCGAAGGGATTGCCGGTGAGGAAGGGCCAGGCGTTCAGGAACATCCAGCCGAGCATGACGATCATGAAGGCGTTGATGAACGTCCACGAGCCGCCGAAGCGCGCGACGCCGTCCGCGATGCGATCGCCGATCGTCAGCTTCTCCTCGATGACGGTGTTCGAATTGCGCGCCATGCGCTCGGCGAGCATCTGATCGGCCGCACGCAGACGGCGCGACAGCATGGCGAGGATGTCGAAGGCGGCGTGCGGCTTCTTCGCGAAGAGCTGACGGAGATCCTCGCGGTCGATGCAGCACACGCGCGTCTTCGTGACCGCGATGGCGCTCGCCGAGCGTGGTTCGTCGTCGAGCAGCGAAAGCTCGCCAAACATTTCGCCCGGCTCGAGATCCGCGAGCACGACGCGATGGCCGTCGCTGTCGAGGATGAAGGTCTCGACCCGTCCCTCGAGCACGACGAACATCTCGCCGCCCGCGTCGCCGATCTTGAAAATCGTCTGGCCGCCGACGAATTCCCGCTCCTGGATGTGCGTCCAGAGCTCGCGCACTTCGTCCTCGTCGAAGAGCTTGAACATCGGGACTTCTCTGAGGACGTCGGGATCGATCGACATGAGGTCACTCCGCCATGGTGATGGGCTTTTCGATGCGGTCAGTCGCCGAGACCGAGCCGACGTGCCGCATCGAGCAATGCGCCGTGATATTCCGCACCTGCACAAATGATACCTGCATTGGCGCTCAGGGTCGCACCGCGGCCGAAGTCGAGCGGCAGGCCGCGGACGTCGGTCACGATCGCGCCCGCTTCCGCGGCGATCAGCGCGCCTGCGGCGTGATCCCAGATCTTCTCGACATAGCTCTTCGAAGTCGGCAGCCGCAGATAGGCATCGGCCTGTCCCCGCGCGACGACGGCGTATTTGCACTGGCTGTCGAGTCGCGCCGGGATGCCGCGCGCGCCGAGGCAGTCGAGCAGTCGCGCGGTCTCGTCGTGACGCGAATGCCCGGCTTCGACGGACTCGCACACGCTGAGCTCCGCGAGCGGCCGGCCGCTCGCCGCCTGCAGACGCCAAGGTGTTGCCCCGGGATCGTCGGCCGGCACGCACCAGGCGCCGCCGCCCGCAACGGCGTGCACGAGACAGCCGTGCGGATCGGGCGCGTCGAACGGGCGCGCGAAATCACGGCTCATGTTCGGGCAGCCGAGGACGCCGAGGACGACCTCGCCGCGTGCGATGTAAGCGAGCGAGATCGCATACTGACCGCCGCGCAGGAAGCCTTTCGTGCCGTCGACGGGATCGAGCGTCCAATAAGCTTCGGCGCTCGCGTCGTGCGCGCCGCGATCGATCGCGGCGAGCACCTCCGCGGCGCTCGCGCCGCGCTCCGCCGTGCGCACCGCATTGGTCACCGCTTCGAGCAGCGGGGCGGCGTCGGGCGCGCGCAGCGCGGCGCTCGATTCCTCGCCGATCAGATCGAAATGTCCGAGCGTCGCGCCGAGCCGGAGCGCGACGACGGCCTGCGCCGCGAAATCCGCGACCGTGACCGGGCTCTTGTCGTCCTTCGTGATCCGGCGCACCGCGGCGAGATCCGCCTGTACGGCACGGGTGACGGCGACTGCCGCGGCGACGGCGCGCCGGGCGGGTTCGAGCAGGGTGAAGATGTCGGACACGAGCGGGACTCCGGCGGAACGGGCCGCGATTATGCGGCATTTCGCCGGCGCTCTCGACTCGCCGCGCCGGAATCGGCCGCGGGGGGATGTTATATACTCCGGGTCCGCGGCGCGGCGCCGGTATCGCCCACCGGACGGGTCCGCACGGCACAACCATCACTCACGAGTCTCTCAGGGAGTTAGCGATGTCGGACGAGAAGGTCTACCCGATTGACGCGGCCGCCGCGGCGCGCGCCTATGTCGACGAGAAGAAGTACCAGGAGATGTACGCCCGCTCGGTGTCCGATCCCGACGGCTTCTGGGCCGAACAGGCGAGCGCGTTCATCAGTTGGACGAAGCCGTGGACGGAGGTGTCTAACAGCAATTTCCACGAGGTCGACATCCGCTGGTTCGAAGGCGCCGAGCTGAACGTCAGCTACAACTGCATCGATCGCCATCTCGCCGCGCGCGGCAACCAGGTCGCGATCCTGTGGGAAGGCGACGATCCGGCGCAGGAGCGGCGCGTCACGTATCGCGAGCTGCACGAAGCCGTCTGCCGCTTCGCGAACGCCCTGAAGGCGCGCGGTGTGCAACCCGGCGATCGCGTTTCGATCTATCTGCCGATGATTCCCGAGGCCGCGATCGCGATGCTGGCCTGCGCGCGCATCGGCGCCGTGCACTCCGTCGTCTTCGGCGGCTTCTCGCCGGAGGCGCTCAAGGATCGCATCCTCGATTCCGATTGCCGCGTGCTCGTCACCGCCGACGAAGGCCTGCGCGGCGGTCGTCCGGTCGCGCTCAAGGCGAACGCCGACAAGGCGCTCGATCACTGCCCGAACGTGAGCACGGTGTTCGTGGTGCGCCACACCGGCGGCAAGATCGCCTGGCACGACAGCCGCGACGTCTGGTATCACGAGGCGGCGGCGGCGGCGAGTCCCGATTGCGCGCCGACGGTCGTCGAGGCGGAACATCCGCTGTTCATCCTCTACACCTCGGGCTCGACCGGCAAGCCCAAGGGCGCCCTGCACACGAGCGGGGGCTACCTCACGTTCGCCGCCGTGACGCACAAGTACGTCTTCGATTATCACGACGGCGACATCTACTGGTGCACGGCCGACGTCGGCTGGGTCACCGGGCATTCGTACATCATCTACGGGCCGCTCGCGAACGGCGCGACGACGCTCATGTTCGAGGGCGTGCCGACCTACCCCGACGTCGGCCGTTTCTGGCAGGTGATCGACAAGCACCAGGTGAACATCTTCTACACTGCGCCGACGGCGCTGCGCGCGCTCATGGGCCAGGGCGACGAGCACGTGAAGAAGACGAGCCGCAAGTCGCTGCGCCTGCTCGGCTCGGTGGGCGAGCCGATCAATCCCGAAGCCTGGGAGTGGTACTACCACGTCGTCGGCGAAGACCGCTGCCCGATCGTCGATACCTGGTGGCAGACGGAGACCGGCGGCATCCTCATCACGCCGCTGCCCGGCGCGCGGGCGCTGAAGCCCGGCTCCGCGACGCTGCCGTTCTTCGGCGTCGAGCCCGCGCTGCTCGACGAGCGCGGCAACGAAATCGAGGGGCCGGGATCTGGTGCGCTCGTCATCAAGCGCTCGTGGCCCGGTCAGATGCGCACCGTGTTCGGCGATCACGAGCGTTTCAAGGACACTTATTTCCGCATGTTCCCCGGCAACTACTTCACGGGTGACGGCGCGCGCCGCGACGAGGACGGCTACTACTGGATCACCGGCCGTATCGACGACGTGATCAACGTCTCGGGCCATCGCCTCGGCACGGCCGAGGTCGAGAGCGCGCTCGTCCTGCACAGCGCGGTGTCCGAGGCGGCGGTCGTCGGCTATCCGCACGATCTGAAGGGCCAGGGCATCTATGCCTACGTCACGCTCATGCGCGGCATCGAGCCGAGTGAAGCGTTGCGCAAGGAGCTCATCGCGCACGTGCGCACCGAGATCGGACCGATCGCGACGCCGGATGTCGTGCAGTTCGCGCCGGGTCTGCCGAAGACGCGCTCGGGGAAGATCATGCGCCGCATCCTGCGCAAGATTGCCGCCGAGGAAATCGACAGTCTCGGCGACACGAGCACGCTCGCCGATCCCGCCGTAGTGGACGATCTGATCGCGCATCGCGGCGGCAAGTGATCGCGCGCCGATGAACCCGCGTTGGGAGGAGGCGCAGGATGCGTTCCTCCGCGCCTGGAGCACGATCGTCCAGCCGGTCCCGGGCGGCACGGCGGGCGACAATCACGCAGCGGGCGCCGACTGGCTGAAAGCGGCGTGGCGTGAAGCGGGTGCCGGTGCCCCGGCCTTCGCGGACGCCTACCGCCGCTTCGGCGAGTGGTTGGGAGCCGGTCTCGCCGGGTCGCGCGGCCGCGATCCGGGTGAGCTCGTCGCGGCGATGACGGAGGAGCTCAAGAAGCACATCGATGCCCTGCTCGCGCGCCCGGCGTCCGTCGCGGACGCGGGCGCCGCGACCGCCCCGTCTTCACCGTGGGAACGCTTCGCCGAAGCGTTCGGCGGGGGCCGCTGGCCGCCCGAGGCGGTGTTCGCGCAGACCTGGTTCGACGTCCCCGGCTATTCGCGTCTGCGTCGCCAGTGGCAGGACGGCGCGCAGGCCTGGCTGCGTCAGCAGGCGGCGGCCGTCGCGCTGCAGCGCCGACAGCTCGCCGGCATGAAGGACGCGCTCGATCGCTTCGCGGCACGGCTCACCGCGGACGGTGACGACACTGCGACGATCACGAGTCTCAGAGCGCTGTTCGAGCTCTGGATCGAATGCGCGGAGGAAGCCCATCAGGCGATGATCGCCGGTGAGGACTACGACCGGGATTTCGGCGCGTTCGTGAATGCGGGCGCAGCGCTGCGCAAGATCGCCGGCGAGGCGGTGGCCGATTTCTTCGCGGCGCTCGACGTGCCGGCGCGGCGTGACGCTTCGCCCGGGACTGCGCGCGCGCCTGCCGGAGAGGCGGCGGAGCTCGAACGCCGGCTCCAGGACACCTTGCGCGAGATGGCGGCGATGCGCGGAGCGCTCGCCGCCGCCGAAGCGCGCGCTGCGGCGACCCGGCCCCGTCCGAAAAAGTCGAAAAAAGCCGCGCCGGTGAAGAAGGCTGCGAAGAAACCCGCGACCGCCCGCAAGAAGGCCGCCCGGCCGCAGGAGCCCGCACGGCGGGAGCCCGCGACAGCAGCCCGCGGCGAGCGCGTCGCGGACGAGTTCGATATCGCCGCCATCGGCGCGCGGCGGAGCTGAGAGATGCCGCGCGTGCGTCTGAAGGCCGGTGAGGTCGCGCGCGAGCTCCTGGCGTTCGAGCACCGACTCGCGCGTGCGCCGCTCGCGCTCGCCGGCAGTTTCGATCCACGCACCGGCACCACGCCGCGCGAGCTCGTCTCGCGAGTGGAAGGCACGGCACTCCATCGTTATACGTCCGTACGCCGCGATCCCGCGCTGCCGCCGCTGCTCGTCGTCTACGCGCTCGTGAACCGGCCGTACATGGCGGACCTCATGCCCGGCCGCTCACTCGTCGCGGAGATGCTCGAGCGCGGGCTCGACGTCTATCTGATCGAATGGGGTGAGCCGGACGGCGGTCTCACGCTCAGCGACTATGCCGAGCGCTATCTCGATGCGCACGTCGACGCGGTGCGGCGCGCGAGCGGGCACGCGGCGATCAATCTGCTCGGCATCTGTCAGGGCGGCGTGTTCAGCCTCTGCTACACGGTGCTGCATCCGGAGAAAGTGTGCCGGCTGGTCACGACCGTCACGCCGGTCGATTTTCACACGCCGCGCGATGCGCTGAGCCGGCTCGTGCGGCACGTCGATCCGGAGCTCATCGACGGCGCGCGCGGCGTGATTCCGGGCGCGGTGTTGAACGCCCTGTTTCTGATGCTGAAGCCTTATCGTCTCACGCAGCTCAAGTACCTCGACATGCTCGAGCATCTCGACGATGCGGATGCGATGCGCCTCTTTCTGAAGATGGAACGCTGGATCTTCGACAGCCCGCCGCTCGCCGCGCCGGCGCTGCGCGAGTTCTTGAGCACGTTCTACCAGGGCAACGGCTTCGTCACGGGGCGCGTCGAAATCGGCGGTCGCGCGGTGAATCTGCGTGCGCTCGTGACGCCGATTTTGAACGTGTACGCGAAAGACGATCATCTCGTGCCGCCGGAGGCCTCGCGGGCGCTCGGCGCGCTGGTTCCGGACGCGGCCTACTCGGAATACGAATTGCCGGGAGGCCACATCGGGATGTACGTCGGCAAGAGCTCGGCCGTGAGAGTCGCGGAGACGGTGGCGAACTGGCTGTCGCGACGCTGAGGGCGTCGGCGGAGAGGAAGCGGTGCTAAAAAGCCCCCTCGTTGGTGCGCGGGGAGCGCACCGCAGAGGGGTGAGGGGAGGTCAACTTCTAGCTGATAGAAGTGAAGAGAACTGTGATCAGGCGGCCGCGGCGAGTCCCGTGGAGGACACGGCGCTCTGCGTCTGCTCGTAAACCGAGTTCATGCCCTTCTCGAACCATGCGAGGTATTCGTCGCGCGAGGCGGTGAGGATCTCCGTCGCCTGCTTGGCGGCCGTCAGGAACTTCTCGCCGTAACCGGACACGAGCTTCGTCTGCTCCGCGATCAGGTCCTGATAGTCCTTCGCCTGCGAAATCGCCGAGTAGAACTTGCTGCTGGTGTCCACCGCGCCGTTGACGAGGTCGAGCTGCTTCTCGACGAGCTGGTCCAGCACTTTCGCGCTGATGGCCTCGAGCTCCTTGCCGGACGCGATCGCCGACTTCGTGTAGGACTCCCATTGGGCGAAGAACTTGTTTTCCATTCCGAACTCCTGGGTTGTTCCGATTGTCGCGTGCTGCCAAGGGGCTTGTTGCATCGCGTCATTGTTGCGTCGCAGCATAGAGCCCGGCGAGAGCCGTGTCAACACCGGATTGCAAAATAGTTTGGCAGGTTCGACCGAGGCCGCCTCGTGCAGGCGGGCGCGGGGAATGTCGCTTTTTGTGGCAAGCACCGGCCCCGTTCCTTCAATTCGGGGCGCGGGTTCGTTAGCATGCCACGCTTTACCGCAAGGACGCGGCGCGATTTGAACGCCCGGTGGGTGCAGAGGAAGATCGCTCGCGGGCGCAGGAGAACGATGCAATGACGACGAACCAGGAATTGGCGGCGTGGGTGAAAACCGTCGCGGCGCTGACCCAACCCGATCGCATCCACTGGTGCGACGGTTCCCCCGAGGAACACGGACGACTCATCGACGAGATGCTGGCCTCGGGAACGCTGATCAAGCTCAACGAAAGGACCCACCCGAACTGCTTTCTGCACCGCTCCGATCCGAGCGACGTCGCACGCGTCGAGCACCTCACCTACATCTGCACGCAGAACGAAGACGACGCCGGCTCCAACAACAACTGGATGGATCCCGCCGAGGCCCGCGCGAAGATGGAGCAGCTCTTCGCAGGCTGCATGCGCGGCCGGACGATGTACGTCATCCCGTATCTCATGGGCCCTTACGGCTCGCCGTATGCGCGTGCCGGCGTCGAGATCACGGACAGCCCCTACGTCGTCGCGAACATGCGGGTGATGGCGCGCATCGGCAAGCGCTCGCTCGAGCACATCGAATCGGGCAAGACGTTCGTGAAGGGACTGCACTCGATCGGAGATCTGAATCCCGATCGCCGCTTCATCATGCATTTCCCCGAGGAACTGATGATTCAGAGCGTGGGATCCGGTTACGGCGGCAACGCACTGCTCGGCAAGAAGTGCCATGCCCTGCGTATCGCGAGCTGGCAGGCACGCACCGAGGGCTGGCTCGCCGAGCACATGCTGCTGCTCGGCATCCAGGATCCGGACGGCCACACGAGCTACGTGGCGGCGGCGTTCCCCTCGGCCTGCGGCAAGACGAATCTCGCGATGCTTTCGCCGCCCGAGACGATGAAGGGCTGGAAGGTCTGGACGGTGGGCGACGACATCGCGTGGATGCACATCGGGCCTGACGGCAGGTTGTGGGCGATCAATCCGGAAGCGGGCTTTTTCGGCGTGGCGCCGGGGACGAGCCTCAAGACGAATGCGAACTGCATGAACACGCTCGGCCGCGACACGATCTACACGAACGTCGCGATGACGCCGGACGGCGAACCGTGGTGGGAAGGCCTCGACGGCGAGCGTCCCGCGAAGCTCATCGACTGGCAGGGCCGGCCCTACGATCCGGCGAACGGTCCGGCGGCGCATCCGAACTCCCGCTTCACGGTCGCCGCCTCGCAGTGCCCGAGCTATTCCGACAAGGCGAACGCGCCCGAGGGTGTGCCGATCTCCGCGATCATCTTCGGCGGCCGCCGTTCGACGGTGGCGCCGCTCGTCTTCGAAGCGATGGATTGGGAACACGGTGTGTTCGCGGGCGCCGCGGTCGCATCCGAAACGACCGCCGCGGCCGTGGGCGCCGTCGGCCAGGTACGCCGCGATTCGATGGCGATGAAGCCCTTCTGCGGTTATCACTTCGGCGATTACTGGAACCACTGGCTGAGCTTCCAGACGCGTACCAGCAAGCTGCCGCGCGTCTTCCACGTCAACTGGTTCCGCAAGGACGAGAACGGCAAGTTCATGTGGCCCGGCTACGGTGAGAACATGCGCGTGCTGAAGTGGATCGTGGAACGTTGCAACGGCAAGGCAGGTGCCGCGCGCACGCCCATCGGCTTCGTGCCGGGACCCGGCGACATCGATGTCAGCGGCCTGGGGATCGGGGAAGAGGTGCTGCGTGCGCTGCTCGCCATCGATCACGACGTGTGGGAACACGAAACGACGGACATCGCAGCGTACTTCGCGAGCTTCGGGGAACGTGTTCCCGCCGCTCTGAAGCAGCAGCTCGCGCGCATCCGCGCGGAAATCGACGCGCAGCGCGCCGCCTGAGGGCATAGAGTGGAATGCGCCGCCCGGGCCGGGCGGCGCCGATCGGATCGTCGAACATCGCGGCCCGTCCGGGCCGCGATGTCACTGCTCCTTGTCTTTCTCGGTCTGCTGCGGCGGCCGGAAGAGACCACCCGCCTTGAAGAAGCTGTCCTGCATCGACTGCCAGAGCTCGAGGTTGCGCTTCGCGGCCTCCGTGAACGCGCTCGGCAGCGGGCTGTATTGCAGCGCGCTGGTCATCTGCGTCTGCATGCGACGCTGCTGCTCGTAGAACATGTTCACGCTGCTGCGCAGGAAGTCGCCGGCGAGGGACTGCAGCGACTTGCCGTAGAACCCGATGATTTGCTGGAGCACGTCGGTGGAGAAGATCGGTTCGCCGCCTTCCTCCTGCTCGATGATGATCTGGAGGAGGATGCTGCGCGTGATGTCCTCGCCCGACTTGTTGTCGATGACGCAGAACGAGATGCCCTCGAGCACGAGTTGGCGGACATCGTTCAGAGTGACGTACTTGCTCTCGCTCGTGTCGTACAGCCGGCGATTCGGATATTTCTTGATGACCCGCTTCGGCACGCTCTCATTCGTTTGGGGCTCGCTCTGCATTAGAACCTCGACTGCTGATGGGCATTGGGGCCGATTTTCCGCGCCCGGGGCGCATGCTCGTCCCTGGTGTTGTTACCGGAGATCCTGGATTGCTCCGTCGGCGTTGGTCGGCTTCGACGCTGGGCACGGCGGCATTGCGGTGCCGCAGAAGAAGGCCGCGCCCTGTCAGACCGGCCGTCGCCGCGTGATTTTGGCGCGGCGATGAAACGGGTCGGTCTGCGCCCCGGCCGGGGTCTGCGTCCACGCGCCCCGTCGCCATGACGGATCGCTGCTTACCATAAGTTGCAGCGCACAACATTGCAAGGTACGCGAAGGGTTTTTTGCACTGCAACGGTGCTGGGGCAGGCGCTGTGGTCGGGACCCGCGGGAGAGCCGGGGCGATGTATCGGACACCGACCCGGAGCAGCCGCTCCGCGCGGGCAAGGACTACACGCCGAGGAGCAGCCGGCTCGGTGCCTCGAGGAGCTGGCGCAGGGTGTCGAGACACTGGACCGCCTCGCGCCCGTCGATGATGCGGTGATCGTAGGACAGCGCGAGATACATCATGGGCCGGATCACGACCTGCCCGCGCTCGGCGACGGGGCGCTCCTGAATCTTGTGCATGCCGAGGATTGCGCTCTGCGGCGGATTGATGATTGGTGTCGACACCAGCGAGCCGAAGATGCCGCCGTTGCTGATCGTGAACGTGCCGCCCGAGAGCTCCTCGATGGTGAGCTTGCCGTCGCGGGCCCGCTCGCCGAATTCCTTGATCTTGAGCTCGATGTCGGCGAACGACATGCGATCGACCTCGCGCAGGATGGGCACCACGAGGCCGCGCTCCGATCCGACCGCGACGCCGATGTCGAAATAGCCGTGATAGACGATGTCATCGCCGTCGACCGAGGCGTTGACGATCGGGAAACGCTTCAGCGCTTCGACCGCCGCCTTCACGAAGAACGACATGAAGCCGAGTTTCACGCCGTGACGCTTCTCGAAATCGTCCTTGTGACGGTTGCGGACGTCCATGACGGGCTGCATGTTCGCTTCGTTGAACGTCGTGAGGATCGCGGCCTGGTGCTGTGCCGAGAGCAGGCGTTCGGCGGTGCGCTTGCGCAGGCGCGTCATCGGAATGCGTTCTTCCGGCCGGACGGTCTCCGGCTCGACCGGGCGGGCCTGCACCATGGGCGCGGATGGCGGCGGCGGCGTCGCCGTCTTCGTGTCGATGTAGGCGAGGATGTCGCCCTTCGTCACGCGGCCGTCCTTGCCCGAGCCGTGGATATTCGCCGGGTCGATGCCGTGCTCGTTGATGAGCTTGCGCACCGCCGGCCCGAGCCGGCTCGTGGCGTCGTCGTCGGCGGGCGCGGCAGCAGGGGCGACCGGCTGCGCGGCGGTCCCTTCCGTGTCGATGACCGCGAGCACGTCGTCGCTCA
The DNA here is from genome assembly GCA_016209015.1 of Gammaproteobacteria bacterium. Classification (GTDB taxonomy): domain Bacteria; phylum Pseudomonadota; class Gammaproteobacteria; genus JACQWY01. The sequence continues at coordinate 96,763 of JACQWY010000008.1, forward strand.
GCGCGACTTCGCCGGTGCTCTTGCGGATCTCCACGAGCACGCCCGACTCGGGCGCGGCGACCTCGAGCGTCACCTTGTCCGTCTCGAGATCGATCAGGCTTTCGCCGCGTTCCACGCGATCCCCGGGGCGCTTGTACCATTCGAGCAGCGTCGCATCGGGGACCGATTCCGCCAGTACGGGGACCTTGACTTCGACTAGCACGTTAGAATTCCTTCTTGTTCGTTCGCGGCCGGCGTACGGCGCCGGCCCGTGGATGACTCGAGGCCGCTGCGCGCGCGACGCGCGCGGCGGCGATCAGGCGAGTTTCTTCTTCTGGTCCGCCTGACTGCGGCCGATGTGCAGCGCGGTCTCGACGACTTCCTGCTGCTGCTTCGTGTGCAGTCCGTAGTAACCGACGGCCGGGGAAGCGGAATACGGACGCGCCACGCAATGCAGGGGGATGCTCGGCGCAAAGCAACCGCCGAGGTGGCGCTTCGACATCATCACGCCCCACGCGCCCTGATTGCGCGGTTCTTCCTGCACCCAGACGATGTCCTTCAGGTTCGGATATTCCTCGCCGAGCGCGACGAGTTCCTCGCGCGGGAAGGGATAGAGCTGTTCGAGGCGGACGATCGCCGTGTCCGTGAGATTGTGTTGGCGCCGCGCCTCGAGCAGATCGAAATACACCTTGCCGCTGCAGACCAGCAGCCGCGTGACGCGCGCCGGCGCGAGATCGTCGATCTCGCCGATCACGGTCTTGAATCCGCCGCTCGTCAGATCCGCGAGCGTCGACACGGACAGCTTGTGTCGGAGCAGGCTCTTCGGGCTCATCACCACCAGCGGCTTGCGGTAGGGACGCAGCATCTGCCGGCGCAGCAGGTGGAACATCTGCGCGGGCGTCGTCGGATAGCAGACCTGCATGTTGTCTTCGGCGCAGAGCTGCAGGTAGCGCTCGAGGCGCGCCGAGGAATGCTCCGGGCCCTGGCCGTCGTAACCATGCGGCAGCAGCATCGTCAGGCCGCAGTAGCGTCCCCACTTCTCCTCGCACGAGGCGATGAACTGATCGATGACGACCTGCGCGCCGTTCGCGAAATCGCCGAACTGCGCTTCCCAGATCACGAGCGCGCGCGGCTCGGCGCTGGCATAGCCGTACTCGAAGCCGAGCACCGCTTCCTCGGAGAGCGTCGAGTTCACGACGAGGAAGCTCGACTGGTTCGGGTCGAGATTCTGCAGCGGCAGATACGTCGCACCCGTCTTCTGATCGTGCAGTACGGCATGGCGATGGAAGAACGTACCGCGCCCGCTGTCCTGCCCCGAGATGCGCACCGCGTAGCCTTCGGTGAGGAGCGCGGCGTAGGCGAGATTCTCGGCATAGCCCCAGTCCAGCGGCTTCGCGCCGCGACCCATCTCCTCGCGGTCGAGCAGAATGCGTTTGACGGCACGGTGCAGCTCGAAGCTCTGCGGCGCGGCGGTCAGGCGTGAAGTCAGCGCCTCGATGCGCTCGGGCGCGAGCGTCGTGTCGGCAGGATCCCGCCAGTGTGTACCGCGATAGGGATCGAAATTGACGGCATAGCGGTGGTCCTTGATCGCCGCATAGGGACGCGACACCACGACGTTGTTCTCGAGGGCCGAGATGTAGGCGCGCTGCATCTGCTCGGCGTCGCCCGGCTGGATGATGCCTTCGCTGACGAGCTTGTCGACGTAGATCTTGCGCGCGCCCGGATGATTGCGGACGTGCTGGTACATGATCGGCTGCGTCGCCGCCGGTTCGTCGGCCTCGCTGTGGCCGTGCTTGCGATAGCACACGACGTCGATGACGACGTCCTTGTTGAATTCCATGCGGTAGTCGAGCGCGATCTGGGCGACGAGCGCCACGGCCTCGGGATCGTCGCCGTTGACGTGGAAGATTGGGGCCTGGACCATCTTCGCGACGTCCGTACAGTAGAGCGTCGAGCGCGAATCCAGCGGGTCGCTCGTCGTGAAGCCGATCTGATTGTTGATGATGATGTGCACCGTCCCGCCCGTCGCGTAGCCGCGGGTCTGCGAGAGGTTGAACGTCTCCATCACCACACCCTGACCCGCGAACGCGGCGTCGCCGTGGATGAGGATCGGCAGCACTTTGTTGTGCTCGACGTCCTTGCGGCGATCCTGACGGGCGCGCGCCGAACCCTCGACTACCGGGTCGATGATCTCGAGGTGCGAAGGATTGAACGCGACGGAGATGTGCACGGCGCCGCCGGGCGTCATGATGTCAGACGAATAGCCCAGGTGATATTTCACGTCGCCGAGGCGGATCTGCGGATCGTAGGTGCGCCCCTCGAATTCGTCGAAGAGCTTCGAGGGATGCTTGCCGACGATGTTGACGAGCACGTTGAGACGTCCGCGGTGGGCCATGCCGAGCACCACTTCCTTCAGGCCGTGGCGACCGGCGTCCTCGACGACCTGATCGAGCAGGGGAATCACGCTCTCGCCGCCTTCGAGGGAGAAGCGCTTCTGCCCGACGTACTTCTTGTGCAGGAACTCTTCGAGCGCGCCCGCCGCGATCAGACGATCGAGGATGTGGCGCTTCTTCGTCGCATCGAACGAGGGCCGCGCGAGAATCGGCTCGAGGCGTTGCTGGATCCAACGCTTCTGCGCCGTCTCGACGATGTGCATGTATTCAGCGCCGATGGTTCCGCAGTACGTCGTGCGGACGACCTCGAGGATCCGCCGGAGCGGCGCCTGGTTCAGCCCCTGCAGCGAGCCCGTGTTGAAGATCCGGTCGAGGTCCTGGTTCGACAGACCGTGGTAGGCCGGATCGAGCTCGGCGACGTGCGGACGTTCGTGCTGGGCGAGGGGATCCAGCCTGGCCTGGCGGTGGCCCATGAAACGGTACGAATTGATGAGCTGCAGCACCGAGACCTGCTTGCCGGCGTCCGGGTCCTCGCTGCGCACTACCGTGACGGCGCCGGTCTGGGGGCGTTTGGCGTAGTCCAGCATCCGTTGACGGACGGGTGCATGCGCCACGTCCGTCTGGCCGCCGGAGGTGGGTCCGAGACTCTGGAAGTACGTGCGCCATTCTTCCGCGACGCTGGCGGGGTCTTCCAGCCAGGACTCGTAGAGGTCTTCGATGAACGCGGCGTTGCCGCTGAAAAGGCATGACGAGGGCTGCATTGTGGTCCACCTGATACGATCGTCGCGTGCGGTTCGGTTCATCCGGAATTGGGGTGGCGGCCGCGGACGTCGAGGTCAGCACCGGCGTCCGGATCTTTGATCAACGTCATCTCAAAGTCACCACCGGACGCCGTGGCGGCAGCTCCCGGACCGGCTTGAAAAGTCGGCCTCTAGGACCGCTCCGGGCGGCGCCGATCCCGTGCGCGACCAGCCTCCTCGCACCATCGCGCGGTCGACCCGGCGACCCTTGCTGAACGGCGAGCCCGGACGGTATCCTTCGAAGCTTATGCGAGGCAGGCGGGCGTTTGCCGTCCGGAATTCTGGATGAAGAGGAAGAAGCAGGCATGAAATCACGTTCCGTCGTTATCACGGATAACGCTACCGGCAAGCAGGTCGAGTGTCCGGTGTACGAAGGTGCCTATGGTGCGCCCGTCATCGACATCAAGAATCTCTACAAAGAGCTCGGCATGTTCACGTTCGACCTGGGCTACGGGTCGACGGCCAGCTGCCGCAGCGCCATCACCTACCTCGACGGCGAAGAAGGCCTGCTCATGCACCGCGGCTATCCGATCGAGCAGCTCGCGGAGCAGTCCACGTTCACCGAGGTCGCTTATCTGCTCATCAACGGCGAGCTTCCGAATCAGCAGCAGCACGACGAGTGGAACCGTGCGCTGAAGATGCACGGCATGACTCACGAGCACCTGTCCCGCTTCTACACCGGTTATCGCTACGATGCCCATCCGATGTCGGTGCTGGCGGGCGTCGTCGCCGCGGTCGCCTCCTACTATCACGACGAGACCGACATCTACAATCCGGCCGATCGCATCCTCACTGCGCGCCGCGTAATCGGCAAGATGCCGTCCCTGATCTCGAAGATCTATCGCCACCAGTCCGGCCTGCCATTCGTGTATCCCGACAACTCGCGCGATTATGTCGAGAACTTCATGTACATGATGTTCTCGTGGCCGACAGAGTCTTACCTCGCGAATCCGGTGGCGGTGCGCGCGCTCGATCTCCTGTTCATCCTGCACGCCGATCACGAGCAGAACGCGAGTACCTCGACAGTGCGTCTCGCCGGCAGCGCGGAGACGAATCCGTTTGCGTGCGTCGCGGCGGGCGTGACGACGTTGTGGGGCAAGTCCCACGGCGGCGCGAACGAGGCGGTAATCAAAATGCTCGAGGAAATCGGGCATCCGACGAACATCCAGAAATTCGTGGATCGCGCCAAGGACAAGAACGACAACTTCCGGCTGATGGGCTTCGGTCATCGCGTGTACAAGAACTACGATCCGCGAGCGAAAATCATCCGTCAGGCCTGTCACGATCTGCTCGACGAGATGCATCTGAACTCGGAGCTGTTCGACATCGCCATGGAGCTCGAGCGCATCGCGCTGGAGGATCCGTACTTCATCGAACGCAAGCTGTATCCGAACGTCGACTTCTACTCCGGGCTCATCTACCAGGCGCTCAACATTCCGACCGACATGTTCACACCGATGTTCGCGCTGGCCCGTTCCGCGGGCTGGATCGCCCAGTGGATGGAGATGATGGCGGATCCGGATTTCCGCATCGGCCGGCCGCGCCAGCTCTACATCGGCGCCAAGCAGCGCGATTACGTGCCCCTCGCCCAGCGCACCTGATCGCCTCGCAACCACACTATTTTCGGAGACAAGAGTTAATCCCATGAAATCGCCAGTTCGCGTTACCGTCACCGGCGCCGCCGGTCAGATCTCGTATTCACTGCTGTTCAGAATCGCTTCGGGCCAGATGCTCGGGCCGGATCAACCGGTCGTCCTGCAACTCCTCGAAGTGACGCCCGCCATGAAGGCGCTCGCCGGCGTCGTGATGGAGATCGAGGACTGCGCGTTCCCGCTGGTCAGCGGAATCGTCACGACGGACGATCCGAACGTCGCATTCAAGGACAGCAACTACGTGCTGCTCGTCGGCGCGAAGCCCCGCGGCCCCGGCATGGAGCGCGCGGATCTGCTGACCGCGAACGGCGGCATCTTCAAGGTCCAGGGCAAGGCGATCAACGATCACGCGAGCCGCGACGTGAAAGTGCTCGTCGTCGGCAATCCGGCGAATACGAATGCCTGGACCTGCATGACCTGCGCCCCGGACATCAATCCGCGCCAGTTCACCGCGATGACCCGCCTCGATCACAATCGTGCCGTCGCACAGCTCGCGACGAAGACCGGCAGCCGCGTGGCGGACATCCGTCGCGTCACGATCTGGGGCAATCATTCGACGACCCAATACCCCGATCTGAGCCAGACCACGGTCGGCGGCAAGGCGGCGCTGGGGCTCATCGACCGCGGCTGGTACGAGAAGGACTACATCCCGAAGGTCGCGAAGCGCGGCGCCGAGATCATCGATGCGCGCGGCGCCTCGAGCGCGGCCTCCGCGGCGAATGCCGCCATGGAACACATGCGCGATTGGGCGCTCGGCACGCCGGGTGACGACTGGACGAGCATGGCCGTCCCGAGCGATGGCAGCTACGGCATCGAGAAGGGCCTGATGTACTCCTTCCCGGTCCGCTGCAAGGGCGGTGACTACGAGATCGTCATGGACCTCCCGGTCGACGATTTCAGCCGTCAGCGCATGATCGCGACCGAGAACGAGCTGAAGGAAGAGCGCGCCGCCATCCAGAAGATGCTCGGCTGATCGCCAGCCTGTCCCCCATGCCGGCGGCTCTGCCCGGGGTCGCCGGCTTCTCCTCCCGGCGGCCGCCGGACCTCCGAGATTCCGCTCAAGCTCCCGTCCGGCAAGGCCCCGGGCGAGGTTGCCATCGCCCGGGCCGTGGGCGAGAATCGGGACGGTAACACCAGCCGTGGAATGCGCGGCGAGCCGGAAGATTTCAAAGCGGTACAGCGCGCGAGCGCCCGAGCATGATCGACGCCATGATCGACGAACAAGGCTACCGTGCGAACGTGGGCATCATCCTGATGAACGCTTGCGGCCAGGTGTTCTGGGGCCGCCGCATCGGCATGTCGGCATGGCAGTTCCCGCAGGGTGGCGTGAACCCGAACGAGACGCTCCAGGACGCGATGTTCCGCGAACTGCGCGAGGAAGTCGGCCTCGAGCGCCACCACGTCCAGGTTGTCGGCTGCACGAAGCGCTGGCTCCGCTACCGGTTGCCCAAGCGCTACATCCGTTACGGTCAGCAGCCGCTCTGCATCGGTCAGAAACAACGCTGGTACGTGCTGAAGCTCACGACGGACGAGGAATGCGTGAATCTCGCCGGAGCCGACGAGCCCGAATTCGATCAGTGGCGCTGGATCGACTATTGGGACTCGCTGCGCCTCGTCGTGCCCTTCAAGCGCGGAGTCTACGAGCGGGCGCTGAGCGAGCTCGCGCCCGTCATCTGCGAGTCCGGGGCGTTCGATCGCCCGCCGCTGCCCGGCAAACCTGCGCAAGCGCCCCGCCGCCGTCCGGCCCTCGATACCGCGACAGGCTGACGGCGAACGGGCGGCTGTTCAGCCGCCGGTCTTCTTCATCACGAGCTCGGGCAGCAGTTTGTGGACCGCCGTGTTGCGGATCTGCATCGTGAACTGCCGTGCGAAACCCGGATCGAACTTGAAGCCCGTTATCCTGTTGCCGACGTCGTCGAGCTTCGTCTTGCAGGCGCCGAGCGCCGCGTCCGCCGCTTTGCGGATGTCGTCCACCCCCTCGACCGACTTCATCGCCGCATCGTGGACGCACACGTTGTAGTTCGTGACGGCTTCCATGATCGCGCGGCGTTCGTCGACCGTCATGTCCGCGGGCGAGCGGAACTCCGGTGCGACCTCCGCCGGTGCCGCGCCCGCGGCCGGCTCGGCGCTCCCGACCATGGGATACAGGATCAGGGCGGCCGCGGCCCCCGCGACAAAGAGATGCTTCAAGCTCATTCCCCTTCGATGGTGTAGCGTTCGACGACCCAGCGCTGCGCGCGGCCGTCCACGGTATCGCACCCCAGGGCCTGGACGCCAGACGCAGGAATCACGCCGCCGACGCGGTTCTGCGGGTGGTCTGCGAAATAGCGGACGAGGCGGTACTTCACCGCGCGGTCTGTCCGCCGGTTCACCAGGGACACGAGTTTGCCACCGTCGCTCAGGATCTGGCACTTGCCGTCCGGTTGCGCCTCGAATTCGAGCACGGCGGCCGATTCTCCGGCAGTCGCCGCGCCGGTCAGCGTGACCACGACGAGCAGCGCGAGCGGTGGGGCGGGACGGCAATCCGGAGGCGGACATCGGTGGAGTTTCATCGCGGGCGATCCTAGAGGGGTGGCTGCGGGTCTGTCGAAGCGGATTTTGCCACGGGAGTCATGGTGAATTACCCACAGAATCTGTGGATAACTATGTGGGCGAATCGCGCACAGCAGTGCTGAAGTGCCCTAATAATCAAGGCCGAAGTCTGATTGCGCAAAAAATGAACAAAGACTCTATCTCTATAAAAATCATATAATTACGATGCATACGTGATCGAATTTGGGGGAACCTTCAGCAAGTGGCCACACCCGGTGCCGGCAGCCCCGTGGGCGGTGCAAAAAACGCGCCCTCGCGCATGCCTGAATCGTTGTGTCAAGGACGTCCGGCGCTCAACTCCCCACCGGACACTCGACGCCGTTGCCCGGCTCGAACTGATCCCACCCCGCCGTGTCGCTCTTCAGATCCAGGGTGAAGAACGCATCGCCGCGCCCCATCGATTTCTCGTCGCGCGTCCGGACCGGGATATTGGACAGCCCGCTCGCTGCACCGTCCTCGCCGGCACCGAGGTGCAGCTCGCCCCCGTCGTTCGACAGCACGACATGGCCGTCGAGCACGCTCACGTGCAAGCCGGGCTCGGAGCCGGACTCCGCGACCTCGTCGAACGTATTCGCGGGAATCGGGACTTCGTCGGGACGCGGCCCTTCGAGCTCGACCTTGTCCGTCGCGCGGGTGACTGTCCCGCCCTGCTCGAGCAGGCAGCCGGTCTCGCCCTCCGCGAGCGTCGCATTCGATTCTTCGACGGCGACGGCGCCTTTCCAGACGTGGGCCGCGAGACCGCTCGTGCCCGCGGCCGCCTGCTTGCCACCGCAACTTCCCGTCTCGGCGAGGTCGAAACCCGTGCCGCGCACGCCGATGGTGGCGATGACGGTTCCAACCTTGAAGCTCGCCGGGCGGCGCTTCGCCATCAGGCCCGTGGCCACTCGAAGACCCCCGCGGAGCAGCCGGAAGAGGGCGTTCTCGTGTTCCGGGGTAGCGGGGGAGAACTTGTAATCCTCGATCTTGAAACGCGACTCGGGCGGCAGTGTGACCCGGGTCTCGTCGCGGAATGCGAGCACCGCATACGCATGGCCTGCCGACTCGACGGTGTCGCCGGCGTAGACGGGTCCGCCGCTCGCGAGCGGGCGCGTGTGGCCGTCCGGGTTCGAGACGCTTACGGCACCGACGATCGAGAGCGCGCGTCCCACGAGACGCTCGTTCAGGGTGTTCGGGGGCTTGGGGTAACCCTTCGCTTCCGCTGCGCAGTCCTCGGCACATACCCGCGCGGTGAAGTCCGTGCCGCGGATCCCTATCGTCGCGACCGCGCCGGTGAGCCGGAAGCCCTCGGGCCGGCGCTTGGAGATGAGGCCCGTCAGGGCGCGGATGCCCCCCTTGAGGAGGCTTAAGCCCACGCTCTCGGAACCGGCCTTCATGGAGACCTCGTTCACGGTGAACGTGGTCTGTGGGCGCATCATGATCCGCGTGTCGTCGGCGAGCTGCACGACGGCGAAGCTGTCGGTGCCGGTCATGATCGTATCTCCCGCGACGAGCGAGGCGTCCCTCTCCACGATGCGGAACTGCGCACCCGGCGCCTGCGCCGAAGTCGTGCCTCGCGCATAGAGGATCCTTCCGGCCGGTTCGGCGGCCTGCGGGGCCGTCCCCGCGCCGAGCGCGAGGGCGCAGATCCCGGCGGTACAGAGCCGCGCACCCCATGAGCGGCCCGACGTCGTTGAGCGATGCATGAGCGGTGCTTCCTTGATGTTCGCGACGAATTTTCCGTGCCTTACTGGCAACTGCTGCCGCGGCGCCGCGGCTGGTATTCGATAGGCGCTTCGCCGAGTATCGCGCCGAGCGACTCGGCGGCGCCCGAGACCGGCGCGAGCACGTCCGGCATGACGAGCACCTGCGCCGTCGGATCGGCCGGTGCGGCCGTGAGGCCCGCGATGCTGACCCGGTAGAAGCTCGGCAGCGCGTCCGGCGTGAAGCTCTGACCGCTCGGCAGGACGAGGGTGGCGAAATCGCCTGCGCGCGCTGCATAACCCACCAGATTGAACTGGTCACTGGGCTTCGGTGCGAAGCTGCCGAGGAGCTCGAGCTCGAGTGTGCCGCCGAGCGTTGCGGTCCCGGTCACGCTCAGCAGGTCGAATTGCGTGCCCGCGTTGTAGCCACCGATGTCCATCAGGAGCTTGCCGGTATCGAGCTGCGCAAAATTGCCGACGATGACGATCGTCCCGGGTGAATTGCCGGGCGCGATGAGGCCCGCGTTCCCGAACGTGACATTCGCATAGCTGCCGACGTCGATCGTGCCGTTGCCCTTGATCGTGCCGGCCGCGCCGTTGCCGAACGCCGCGATGGCGGGACCTCCCGCCTGCGGATCCGCGAGCAGCTCGCCATTCGTGCCGAGCTGCATGAGACCCTGGTTCGTGAAGTCGCGCGCGAGCCGGAGCGTGCCGTTCACGACCAGCGTGCCCGCGTTCGTGAACGGCAGCAGCACGTCGAGTTGCGGACCCGCGGTCTTCACGAACGTCGCCCCCGCTTCATTGAGGAAGGCACCCGCGCCGCTCATCTGGTCCGCGCCGCTCGTGAGCGAGGCCTGGCAGACGCCGCCGCTCTGATTGTCGATCACCCCTGCGGCATCGAGCGTTCCACCGGTCCAGACGATCGTGCCGCGGTTCTGCCACGATAGCGCGGCGAAACTCTTCAGGCCCGCACCCGACAGTGCGCTCGCGCCGGTCGTGACGACCGTACCGCCGCCGGTGACGGCACCCGAGCTCCAGGTCCAACTGCCGGCGAGGCGCAGCGTATTTCCCGTCGCGACGTCGAGGTCGATGCCGCCCTGCACGAGCGTGCCGTCGATCTCGAAGTTGCGGCCGAACGCGTAGCTCGCGCCGGGCGCGAACGTGATCGCCGGGCCGAGCACCGTCGTTCCGCTGCCGCTGTGCGTTCCGCCGGTATGGCTGAACGAAGTCGTCACCGTCAGCCGGCCCGCGCCGCTGAATGCGCCACCCGTCTCGGCGAAGCTCGCGACCGTCGAGGTGCCGCCGAAGTCCGCGCTGCCGCTCGCCTGGGCATAGCTCGCGATCTGCGTCGTGCCGTGCAGCGTGAGTCCGCCGCCGTTGATGCTCAACGCTCCCGCGATTGTCGTCGCGCCATTGACGGTGAGCGCACCGCCGGTGAAGTCGAGCACGTTGCCCGTATTCACGAACAGGCTCGCGATCGTCTGCGTGCCGCTGCCGAGCGTGACGGTGGACGTGCCCGGGAGATCGATGACGACGTTGTCGGTGAGCCCGGGCAGGATGTCGCCCGTCCAGTTCAGCGCGTTCGACCAGAGGCCGTCGCCGGCGCTGTTGTCGAAGCAGATCGCGCCGGCACAGGCGAAATACGTGAGTACCTCGTCGTTGCTCTGCGTCTGCGCGGTGTAGTTCGCGGGCAGGCTCGCACTGCCCGGCGTGCCGCTGAGGCCGCCGGTCGCGGTGACGATCTGGAATTGATCGTTGTTCGCGGCGACGAATCCACCGGTCGTCGTTACGCCGAGCGTGCCGGCGAGCGTCGCGCTTCCGGTCACGTCGAGCGCGTCGTAGCTCACACCGCGCGAGGTTCCGCCGACGTTCGCAGCGATCATCGCGGTCGCGGTGTTCACGAGATTGCCGTCGATCGTCAGATCGCCGATCGCCGTGCCGCCGCCGGTGCCGGGTGCGATCGTGCCGTGATTCGTGAGCGTATTCGTGCCGCCCACATCTATCGTGCCGGCACCGCGCAGTGTGCCGCCGCCGATGCCCGGTACGCCGTTCGTGAACGCGCCGGTGGCCTTGAGCGTCGCGGCGGACGCGACGTCGATCGTGCCCGTGTTCGAGCTCAGCATGCCGCTGACGTCGAGCGTGCCGGCGCTGACCGTGATCATGCCCGCGTTCGAGGCCATCGGCACGCCGATCGTGCCCGTTGCCGCGCCCCCGCTCTTCACGAGCGCGCCGGTGTTCGAGAAGTCGTTCGTACCGCCGCCGGAGGTGAGGGCGTAATCCCCGGCGAGCTCGAACGTGCCGGCGTTCGTGAACGCGCCGTTCGAGAGCGAGAAGCCGCTCGAGACGAGCTTGACGAGGCCGGTGCCGGTGGTGCCGAGCGTGTAGTTCGCGACCTGCTTGCCGTTCGCCGCCGTCGTCACGTCGAGCTCGCCGCCGCTGCCGACGGTGAAGCTGCCGCCGCCGTTGCCGAACGAGCCGCCGCTCCAGGTGCCGAGGCCCGTCAGCACCACCGCGCCCGTCCCGGCGAGGTTACCGCCGCCGAGTGTGATGCCGCCCACGCTGTGCGCGGTGTTGAACGTCGCCGTGCCGCCGTTGACGGCGAGCGTCGCGACGCTGTTCGGGCCCGCGCCGGCGAACGTCGCACTGCCGCTGTTCACCGTGAGCGCGCCGGCGAGCGTCGTCGTGCCGTTCGCCGCGAGGGTGCCGCCGGAGATCGTGACGTTGCCCGTGCCGGTGAGCGCGCCGGCGATCGCGAGCGTGCCGCCGCTGAAGAACAGCGTGTCGCCGTTCGCGAAGTTGAGCGAGTTGATGGCATGGACGCCGCTGCCGAGCGTGACGGTGATCGGGCCGGTGAGGTTGATGTAGACGTCGTCGGTGAGGATCGGCAGCGTGTCCGTACTCCAGTTCGCGAGCGTGCCCCACAGGAAGTCGCCGCTTGTGTTGTCGAAACAGATCGTGCCGCCGGCGCAGCCGGCGGGCGTGCCATAGGTCAGGGTGTAGGCGCTGCCCGCCGCCGCACCGCTGAACGTTCCGGGCAGGGTCTTCGTCGTGAAGTCCGAACCGACGCTCGTGCCGGTGACGACGTTCAGCGCATCGCCGTTCGCCGGCGTGTAGCCGCCGATGAGCGTGCCCGTGATCGTGCCGCCGAGTGTGACCGCGCCGGTCGCCGCGATGACGTCGTAGCTGCCGTTCGCCGTCCCTCCCAGATCGGCGGAGTAGATGCCGGTCGCGGCCTGCGCGTAGTTGCCGTTGACGTGCAGGGTGGCCGCCGTCCCGGCGACGAGATCGGAGTCGGGCGCCAGCGTGCCGTTGTTCGTGAGGGTGTTGCCGAGGCCGACGTCGACCGTGCCGGATCCGCGTAGCGTGCCCGCCGGGCCGTTGCCGAAGCTGCCGGACGTCTGGAATACCGCGCCATTCCAGACGTCGATGACGCCGGCGTTCGCGGCGTTCGCGCCGGTCGCCGCGATCGTGCCGGTCTCGATTCTGATCGTTCCGGTGTTACTCGTGACGGGAACGCCGAGGGCGCTGGTCCCGGTGCCGGCGGACTTCAGGATCGTTCCCGAGTTCGCGAGCGAATTCGTGCCCCCGTTCGGCGCGATCCCGAAGTCGCCGGCGAGATCGAGCGTGCCGGCGTTCACGACGTTGCCGCCCGCCAGGCTGAAATTCGCATTGACCACGAGGTTGCCGGTCGAAGTCGTCGCCAGCGTATAGCCGCCGATGACGTTCTTCAGCGCTGCCGGCGTTCCGACAGTGAGCGTGCCGCCTCCCGTCGTGGTCAGGCTGCCGATGCCGCCGCCGAAATTGCCGCCGTCCCACAGCGCAATGCCGCCAACGGTGATCGCACCGCTGCCGCCCAGGCTGCCTGCCGACAGCTTCAGGGTCGTGCCGCCCGGAACCGAAGCAGTTCCGTTGATCGTCATGTTGCCGCCGGAAATCCACCAGTTCGCGGCATTGACGAGGCTGTTCAGCGTGAACGTGCCGCTGCGGAAGTCGACGGCGTTCGAGGCGATCGCGAACGTGCCGGCGCCCGTGCCGCCGCCGTCCAGACCGAAGGCGCCGGAGCTCGCGCTCCAGGTGCCGTTCACGTCGGCGATCGGCACGCCGATCGCGCTGTAGGTCGGACCGCCGCTCTTCAGCATCGTGCCGGTGTTCGTGAGCAGGTTCGTCCCGCCGTTCGCCGCGATGCTCCAGTCGCTGACGAAGTCGAGCGTGCCGGCGTTCGTCACAGTGCCGCCCGCCAGGCTGAAGCCGCCCGAGACTAGCTTGAGGACGCCCGTGCCCGTCGTGGCGAGCGTGTAGCCGCCGTTGACGTTCTTCAGGCCCGCAGTCGTCACGTCGAGCTCACCGCCCGAGAGCACGTCGAACGTGCCCGTGCCCGTCCCGAGATTGCCGCCGCTCCAGGTCCCGAGGCCCGAGAGGTCGATCGTGCCCGCGCCGCCGAGGTTGCCCGAGGAGAGCGCGAGCGTGCCGGGCAGCGTCCCCATGCCGTTCACGATCACCGTACCGCCGTTGACTCTGACCGCATTGCCGGCCGCGGCGGTGAGGTTGTCCAGCGTGAACGTGCCGCTCGAGAACGCGAGGCTGCCGGTGCTCGCCGCGAAATTGAACGTGCCGCTGCCCGTGCCGCCGCCGAAGAGCTGCAGCGGTCCGGATGCCGCGTTCGTCCAGGTGCCGTTCGTATCCGCGATCGGCACGTTGATCGGGCTGCCGATCGCGCCGGCGCTCTTCAGCACGCTGCCCGTGTTCGTGAAGAGATTCGTGCCGCCGTTCGGCTGGATCCCGAAGTCGCCGGCCATCTGGAACGTGCCGGCATTCGTGAAGTTGCCGCCGCCGAGATTGAAACTGCCGGAGACGAGCTTCACGAGGCCCGTGCCGGTGGTGGCGAGCGTGTAGCCGCCGGTGACGTTCTTCGCGCCTCCGGTCGTGATATCGAGCTCACCGCCGGTGAGCACGTCGAACGTGCCGGCCCCGGTGCCGAGACTGCCGCCGCTCCACGTGCCGAGGCCCGCCAGGTTGATCGTGCCCGCGCCGCCGAGGCTGCCTGCGGAGAGCGTCAGCGTGGTCGTCGCGGGCAGCGTCGCCGTGCCGGCGACGCTCACCGTCCCGCCGCTCACGAGGACCCCATCTCCCGCGGCGGCCGTGAAGTCGTTCAGCGCGAACGTACCGCTCGTGAAGGCGAGCGCTCCCGTGCTCGTCGCGAAGGTGAACGTCCCTGCACCGCTGCCGCCGCCGGCGAGCTGAATCTGACCCGTCGCCGAATCCGTCCATGTCCCGTTCGCGTCGGCGAGCGGTACGCCGATGATGCTCGCGACGGTGCCCGCGCTCTTCAGCACGTTGCCGGTGTTCGTGAAGAGGTTCGTGCCGCCGTTCGCCCCGATGCCGTAGTCGCCGACCATCTGCAACGTGCCGGCGTTCGTGAAGTTGGCGCCGGAAAGATTGAAGCCGCTCGAGAAGAGCTTGACGAGCCCGGTGCCCGCCGTGGCGAGCGTATAGCCGCCCGCGACGTTCTTGGTATTGCCCGAGCTCGTCACGTCGAGCTCCGCACCGGTGCCGACGGTGAAGCTGCCCGCGCCGGTCCCGCCGAGGTTGCCCGCACTCCAGGTGCCGAGACCGTCGAAGCTCACGGCCCCCGCGCCCTGCAGCGTGCCGCCGGAGAGCGTGAGCGTGACCGCCGTTCCCAGGTAGGACGCGCCGCCGAGGTCGAGCGAACCGCCGGAGATCGTCAGGCTCTCCTCGTCGAAGAGGCGCAGCGCGACCTGCGCGCCGGTCGAGACGGTGACGAGCGGATTTGCCGTGCCGCGATCGACGAGCACGATTTCCGAGGACAGCGGCACATGCCCGAGGCTCCAGTTCGCGGCAGCCGACCACAGGCCGTTGGAATCCGTATCCCACACGTTGACGGGAATCGCGCTCGCACCGACCTGCAGGACCGCGTCCTTCGCGGCGTACTGCGCGTTGTAGGCGACCGGCGTGCTGAGCGTGCCCCACGTGCCGCCGAGCGCGCCGCCCGAGCTCACCACCAGGAAGCTGTCGCCGGCGA
Source organism: Gammaproteobacteria bacterium (assembly GCA_016209015.1). Lineage (GTDB taxonomy): Bacteria > Pseudomonadota > Gammaproteobacteria > JACQWY01. The sequence continues at coordinate 111,898 of JACQWY010000008.1, forward strand.
CGGGCGTATATCCCGCGAGATGCGAGAGGCTGAGCGTGCCGCCGAGCGTCGTCGTGCCGGAGACGTTGATCGAGTCGTAGCCCGGCGTCAGGGCGCGGCGCGGCCCGCCGGCTTCCATGGCGAGCACGCTCGTCGCGCCGAGCGCGAGATTGCCGGTGATGCTCAGCATGCCGGTCGTGCCGCTCGCACCGGTGCCGAGGGAGAGCGTGCCGTTGTTCGTGAATGTGAAGTCCGCGCCGAGATTGATGGTGCCCGAACCGCGCAGCGTCGCGCCGGCGGCGTTCGTGAAGCTGTGATTGCCGGTCGCGAGCGTGCCGCCGGCGCCGAAGTCGATGAGACCGTTGTTCGTGAAGGCATTCGAGGGCGAGATGTTGACGGTCGCCCCTGCCGACGCGAGCACCGAGCCGGTATTCGTGAACGTCAGCGGGTTGATGAACAAGGTCTGGCCGGGGACGGTCGCCGAGATCGTCCCGTTGTTTGCGATCGTGCCCGTGCCGGCGCAGCACGAGCTGATCGTGCCGTAGCCCTGGATGGTCACGCCCTGGCCGATCGTGCCGGTGCTGCCGGCGGCTTCGTAGAGCGTACCGTTCGTCATCTGCACCGTGGACGTCGTCGTGCCCGGCGTCACGGTCGAGATCCCGGCCGCGGCATTGTTCAGCCGCAGTTGTGTGTTGCCCAGGTCGAGCAGCACACCGTTGCCGAGCGTGAGCGCGTTGTTGATGTAGAGGATGCTGCCGGTCGCGGTGAGACTGTTGTCGAGCGTGATGGTGTCGAAGAGGCCGCTGTTGCTGTTCAACGTGACGCCCGTGCCGGCGAGATGGCCGTTCACGAAGCTGCCGGACAACTGGGTCACGCCGCCGCTGCCGAAAGGCCCCGCGCCGCTGAGATCGAGCACGCCGCCGCCGAGGTTCATGGCGCCGGTGACGTTGAGCGTGCCGCCGTTGCGCGTGAAGGCGCCGCCGCTCGCGAACAGGCCGCTGCGGGTGAAGGAGCCGCCGAGGTTCAGGATGCCCGAGCTCTCGTCGATGCTGCTGCCGGCCCCGTTCGTCCAGACGTTCGTGGGGGTGATGCCGAGCGTGCCGCCCGCGACGACGATCGCGCCGGCGGAATTGAACGTCGTGGGCACGATGTTGAGCGTGCCGCTCGTCGCGCTCACCGTACCGCTGTTCGTGAACGTGGTGGGACTGACCGTGAGCGTCCCGCCGTTGTTCGCGAGGATCGTCCCGTTGTTCAGGATCGTGCCGCTGCCGGCGCAGCAGGAGCTGATCGTGCCCGAGCCCTGGACGGTCACGCCCTGGCCGATCGTGCCGGTGCTGCCGGCGCCTTCGTAGAGCGTACCGTTCGTCATCTGCAGCGTGGACGTCGTCGTGCCCGGCGTCACGGTCGAGATCCCGGCCGCAGCATTGTTCAGCCGTAATTGCGTGCCGCCCAGGTCGAGCGTCACGCCATTGCCGAGCGTGAGCGCGTTGTTGATGTAGAGGATGCTGCCCGTGGCCGTCATGCTGTTGTCGAGCGTGATGTCGCTGAGCACGCCCGAGCTGAAATTCAGGCTGACGCCGGCGCCCGAGAAATGCCCGTTGCTGATCGTCCCGGAGAGCTGGTTCAGGCCGCCGCTGCCGAGCGGACCGCCGTTCGTGAGATCGAGCGTGCTGCCGCCGAGATCCATGACGCCCGTGAAGTTCAGCGTGCCTCCGGACCGGGAAAACGCGCCGCCGCTCGTGAGCAGGCCCGCGAACGAGATCGTGCCGCCGAGATTCAGGATGCCCGAGCTCTCGTCGATGCTGCTGCCGGCCCCGTTCGTCCAGACGTTCGTGGGGGTGATGCCGAGCGTGCCGCCCGCGACGACGATCGCGCCGGCGGAGTTGAACGTCGTGGGCACGATGTTGAGCGTGCCGCCCGTCGCGCTCACCGTGCCGCTGTTCGTGAACGTGGTGGGACTGACCGTGAGCGTCCCGCCGTTGTTCGCGAGGATCGTCCCGTTGTTCAGGATCGTGCCGCTGCCGGCGCAGCAGGAGCTGATCGTGCCGGAGCCCTGGACGGTCACGCCCTGGCCGATCGTGCCGGTGCTGCCGGCAGCTTCGTAAAGCGTACCGTTCGTCATCTGCAGCGTGGACGTCGTCGTGCCCGGCGTCACGGTGTTCACGCTTGCGCTCGCATTGTTCAGACGTAATTGCGTGCCGCCCAGGTCGAGCGTCACGCCGTTGCCGAGCGCGAGCGCGTTGTCGACGTAGAGGACGCTGCCGGTCGTGGTGAGGCTGTTGTCGAGCGTGATGGTGTCGAAGAGGCCGCCGTTGCTGTTCAGCGTGAAGCCTGCACCGGCGAGATGGCCATGGCTCAGCGTCCCGCTCAACTGGTTCAGGCCGCCGGTGCCGAGCGGGCCCGCGCCGCTGACGTCGAGCGTCTGGCCGCCGAGATCCATCGTGCCCGATATCGTCAACGTGCCGGCGCCGCGCGTGAACGTGCCGGTCTGCAGCAGTCCTGCGTGGTCGAACAGGCCGCCGAGAGAGAGCGTACCGTTCGACATGGCGATCGACCCGCCGGTCGTCCAGTTCGAACCCGTGCCGGGGTTGATGCTCAGCGTGCCGCCCGTGACCTGGAGGGCGCCATTGTTCGCGAACGTCGTCGGCGTGATGTTCACGGTGCCGGTGGACGCGAGGACCGTCCCATTGTTCGTGAACGTGCCCGGCGAGATGCTGAACGCGCCGGCGGCGTTCGCGTCGATGGTGCCCGCGTTCGTGATTGCGCCGCCGCCGACACAGCAGGTCGAGATCGTGCCGTAGCCCTGCACCGTCACGCCCTGGCCGATCGTGCCCGTGCCGCCGGCCGCGTTGTAGAGGCTGCCGTTCGCGAACTGCACGGTCGAATGCGTGACGCCCGGCGTCGCCGTGAGAATGCTCGCGCCCGCGGTGTCGAAGCGGAGCTGATTCGCACCCATCGTCAGCGTCACGGCGTCGGCGAGCGTGAGCGTATTGTCGATCTGCAGCGTGCCCGCGCTGTCCGTCAGATCGCCGTCGAGAATGATCGCGTCGAGGATGCCGCTGCTGCTCGTGAAGCTCGTGCCGGCACCGTTCACGCGGCCGTTCTTGATCGTGCCGCTGAGCTGATCGAGCCCGAGCGCGCCGAACGTGCCGAGCGCGGCGCTGTGGACGAGATTCGCCGTGCCGCTCTGGAGATCGAGCGT
>JACQWY010000032.1 GCA_016209015.1 Gammaproteobacteria bacterium
CGCGCTCGTCCTCTGCGCCGGCCCCGGGGTTCGGCTGAACAACCGGGCCCTCGCCTGCGCGAGGGCGACACGTGGGAAATGCGCGCCGCGGTGTGCCGAGGAACAGCCCCACAGTTCGGAGAAGAACCAGGAAAAAGGTTCTTCTCGAGACTGCGGGCTCATTCGACGCATTCCGCCTCGGCTGATCTTCGTCGCCCTCGCGCAGGCGAGGGCCCAGTCGGTGACCCACGGCACGCGCAGTGAACCTCGGACTTTCGAGCGCTCCCTTCCCGACCGCGCTCGTCTTCTGCGCTGGCCCCGGGGTTCAACGTCGGCGCCGCGGCTGAACGACTGGGCCCTCGCCTGCGCGAGGGCGACACGTGGGAAGTGCGCGCCGCGGTGTGCCGGGGAACAGCCCCGCCGTTCGGAGAAGAGCCAAAAAAAGACCCGGCCTGGGGTCGACTTGCGGGGGCAGCCGTGTAAAATCCCCCACGTTCGGGTGATTTTGCTCGAGTGACGATCGATCGTGGGCAGCGATGCGGGCGGCGGGTGCGGGACGTGCGTTGATACGACGTCCGTGCCGCAACGCAACAAGTCTCGCGGCCCACGTCTCCATTCGCGCGAAGACGGCTACGGTGATGATTCCTCGTGCCGGGAGCGGCCAGTCCGCAGCGCTAGTGCGCACGTTCCCGCGCCGCGATCCTCCAGGCTAGGTCACGATGAACTCCGAGGTGTCCCCGTCTCTCCGGGCGCAAGCGTTCCGGCGGCGGCGCCGAGTTGTTCACACGTGCCGCGCCCCGGTCGACCTCAGAGCGTTCGACCGGCGGTCAGCGTCATCCCGAATCCAGGCACGGTTACCGTGCCGGCGACCACAAGAAGCTGAAGAGAGGTTTCGTTCATGAGATTCCGTCTGGCCGCCTGGATCATGGCGCATCGCGCCTCCGTGGGCATCGCATTCATACTCGTCACGCTGGCCTTCATGGCCGGTTTCCCGAAGGTGCAGATCCGCACCATCTTCAAGGACCTGTTGCCGACCGACGATCCGTTCGTTCAGGTCTATTACGACCATCCGAATTTCGGCAATCCGCTGACCGTGTCGATCATGATCAAGCGGAAGAGCGGTGACATCTACAATTCCGAGACGCTGAACAAGGTCTGGAAGATGACGCGCGACATCGACCTCGCGCCCTACATCGACCACGACCAGATCGTCTCGATCGCCACCGAGAAGGTCCGTTACGCGGAAGCGACGCCCGACGGCGTCGACATGCATCCGTTGATGGACAGTCACGCGCCGGAAACGCCGGAGGAGATGAAGGATTTCCGCCATCGCGTCGAAATGTCGCCGAACGCGCAGACGTTCTTCATCTCGGGCGACGAATCCGCAACGCTGCTCAATGCCGCGTTCCGCGACAACGTCGACTACGGCGAAGCCTTCGCCTACGTGCAGAAGCTCGTCACGGAAGCGCGCGACGCGAATCACGACGTCTATCTCGCCGGCCAGCCGGCGCTGACGGGCTGGGTCTACAAGCTGCAGAAGCAGACCTACAAGATCTTCGGCGTGACGGTTGCGGCACTCATGATCGCGCTCGTCTTCTACATGCGGAACGTCGCCGGTGTGACGACGCCTATCGTCTGCGCCGCAGTCGCGGGCGTCTGGGGCTTCGGCTTCATCGGCTGGCTCGGCCGGCCCATCGAGCCGCTGCTCATGATCGTGCCGCTGCTGCTCGTCGCACGCTCGTTCTCGCACTGCGTGCAGTACACCGAGCGCTACTACGAAATCCTGATGCACGTGAAGGACCGCTCGAAAGCCGCCGAAATCACCATGGCCATCATGATGGCGCCCTCGATCCTCGGCATCATGACCGACGTGTTCGGCATCATCTTCATCGCCATCGCGCCCATCAAGACGATGGAGAACCACGCGCTCTTCTGCGGTTTCTGGGCGCTCTGGATCATCCCGACGGGCGTGTTCCTGATCTCGATTCTCCTGTCCTATCTGCCGGTGCCGCGCAACATGGCGGAAATCGTCGGCGGCGAAGGCAAGGAATCGGGCATCCACCTCCTGCAGGACAAGGCGCTGCACGGCATCGCGCACATCACCTACGGCAAGACGGCGCGCGTCACGGCGGTCGTCGTCACGCTGTTCGGGATCTGGGCGATGTGGGAGACCTCGCTCATCAAGATCGGCAACCCGGTCGAGGGCTCGAACCTGCTCTGGTACGAATCCGAGTTCAACACCGCCGTGCGCGCCATCAATGCGCACTTCCCCGGCATGAACACGCTCGAGATCGTCATCCGCTCGGACAAGCGCGACCCGGAACGCCGCGTCGCCCGCACGCCGGAATACGTGCAGGTCGCGAGCGACATCCAGCGCATGGTCGAGGCCGACACGAAGATGCCGCCGCGCGCGACCTTGTCCTTCGCGGACTACATGCGCGAGGTCAATCGTCTGTTCTCCGGCGGCAATCCGAAGTGGGCCACCCTCGATCCGACGGACAAGGCGGTGAACACCGCGGGCTTCGCGGCGACGATGGGCACGAATCCCGTGAACTTCGGCGCGATCTCCGACTTCGAGTTCCAGAACTCGACGGTCTCGCTCTGGTTCAAGGACAACAAGCAGGAGACGGTCGACGCCGCGCTCGCGAGCGCGAAGAAGGCGGTGGACGCCGTCGGCGTCAAGCACCCCGACTTCACCGTCCGCCTCGGCAGCGGCGTGATCGCGCTGCAGCAGGCGATGAACAGCGTCGTCGAGCGTTATCACTGGCTGATTCTCGGCCTCGTGAACCTCGCGGTGCTCGTCATCTCGGCCTATGCCTACAGGTCCTTCATGGCCGCGTTCATCCTGCTCGTGCCCGTGAACCTGTCGAACTTCCTGCTGCTCGCCGCGATGCACGTGCTCGGCATCGGTCTCGACATCAACGCGGTGATCGTGGCGGTCATGGGCGTGGGCGTCGGTATCGACTACGGCATTTATCTCCTCTCGCGTATCTGCGAGGAATATGCCGCCCACGATCACGACGTGAAGCTCGCGATCACCGCCGCGCTCACCACGACCGGCAAGGCGATCATGTTCACCGCGACGATCATGCTGCTCGGCATCCTGCCCTGGTACTTCCTGTCGGATCTGAAGTTCATGGCCGACATGGGCATCCTGCTCGTCGCGATCATGCTCATCAACATGGTGCTCTCGCTCGTGGTGCTCCCGCTTCTCGTCTGGTTCGTGAACCCGAAGTTCATGGCCCGCGAGGATCTGATGGTCGGCGAGAGCGTCGACATCTCGCTGTACACGGCGGACTTCGTGACGGAAGCCGCGTGATGCGCTGACCGGATGACCGGTCGGGAGGAAGGGGACGCTGGGCGTCCCCTTTATTTGGTTCTTCTCCGAACTGCGGGGCAGGATTCACCGGCAGACAGAGGTGGCCTTCTGCAGACGTCGCCCTCGCGCAGGCGAGGGCCCAGTCGTTCAGCCCGGGCGCCGAGGTCGAACCGCGGATCGAGTCCGGATTACCAGCGCAGCGCCTTCGAAAGCCCGAGGTTCACTGCGCGTGCCGTGGGTCACCGACTGGGCCCTCGCCTGCGCGAGGGCTACGCATGGCGGGCAACTGCGCCCGCAGCTCGGAGAAGAACGTTCTTTCGATTCGCAGGTTGTCGTGAAAGAAGCGCTGCCACTAGAGAGGAAGCGCAGCAAAGCCGTCGTCCCACGCCGCCGCTACGCCTTCCTCCCCGAATAGATGCTGTATCCACCCGCCAGCGGCAGCCGCGCCAGGTCCCGCAAGCCTGCCGCCTCGAACCACCCGCGATATTCCGACTCCGTGTACGCCTGCCCGTCCTCGTAGACGTTGAGGAACATGACATTCGCCGCGACCGCGTCGGCCGGCGCGAGCCGCGTGTCGTCGAGCATGCGGCCGACGGCGAACAGCACGCCGCCGGAATCGAGCGCTGCGGCGACGTTCCGCACCGTCCGCGCGGCAGCGTCGGCGCTCATCACCTGCAGCACCGAGCGCAGCGCCGCGACGTCGTAGCCGCCGGGCAGCGAACCGTTCACCAGGTCGACGTCGCAGACCTCGATGCGCGCTCCGAGCCCGGCTTCCGCGATGCAGTCCCGCGTGATCACCGCGACGCTCGGCAACTCGGCCACCGTGGCGCGGAGCGAAGGGCAGAGCCGGCAGAGCGCGACGCTCAGGCCTCCCGAGCCGCCGCCGGCATCGAGCAGGCGGCGCTTCTGCGCGAGATCGAATTCCTTGTTGAGACGCCGTGCCGCGGCGCTCGCGCCCGCGTCCATGCCGCGGATGAAACCGGAGAGCTCGTCCTTCGTCATGTTCGCGAAATCGTGCTTCGCCTGCGGCCGGCCGCTCCTGATCGAGGCGGCCGTGTGCATCGTCGAGGACCAGAGATCGGCGTAGGCCCCGGCGATCTCGCCGAGATAACGCGAACCGCCCTTGACGAGGAACTCCTGCGCCTCGGGCGTATTCGCGAAGCGCCCGCCATCGAGCGTGAGCATGCCTGCCGTGACGAGCGCGTACATCAAAGGCCCGAGCTTCACCGCGTTTACACCGAGCGCAGCGGCGACTTCCTCCACCGTCTTCGGCCCGTCGCCGAGCGGCGTGAACACCTCGAGCTGCATGCCGGCGAGCATCGCGAGCGCGGGATAGACGTTCGCGACGTGGCGGTTGATGGTGTCGGGCTGGAGGCGATCTGCGGTGGTCATGGACGTTTCCCCTGGCTCGATATCTCGCAGGTCCGATTAGCCGAAGGCGTAATCGGACGTTTCGTCGGTGGCGTCTGCGCCCTGCAGGAGAATTCGGGAAACTCGGCGGCGCGGAAACTCCGAGCGTCCGATTACGCTGGCGCTAATCAACGGACCTACGAAGCCCTGCGCTCAACCAGGCGATCCACGCCTCCATTCCCTCCCCGCTCCGCGCGGAAACTTCGATGACGTCGAGCCCGGGCTTGATCCGCCGCGCATACTCGAGACAACGCACGACGTCGAAATCGACGTGCGGCAGGAGATCAATCTTCGTCAGCAGCATGAGATCCGCGCCCGCGAACGCATCCGGGTACTTGAGCGGCTTGTCCTCGCCTTCCGTCACGGAGAGCAGCACGACGCGACGCGTCTCGCCGAGCTTGAAGCCGGCCGGGCAGATGAGATTGCCGACGTTCTCGATGAGGAGGCACTGCACTGACGGCAGCACGTCGAGTGCGTGCAGCACCATGTGCGCATCGAGATGGCAGCCCTTGCCGGTGTTGAGCTGCACGGCGGGGACGCCCGTCGCCTCCACGCGCTTCGCGTCGAGATCCGTGTGCTGATCGCCTTCGATGACGGCGCACGACCAGCGGCTCGAGATCCGCTTCAGCGTCTCGACGAGCAGCGTCGTCTTGCCGGCACCGGGGCTCGACAGCAGGTTCGCCGCGAACGTCCGGGCCGCCGCGAGCCGCGTCGCCACGTCAGCCGCATAGGCATCGTTGCGGTCGAGCAGCCGCGTCGAGAGCTCGACGACACGCGTCGGCCCGAAGCCGGGCAGACCCGTGGTTTCGGGCGCGAAGCTGAAGCGCCGCGCCTGTCCGCCGTGATCGTGCGGGTGGTGATGGTCGTGCGCGTGAGCGGATTTACCCGGTTCGCCGCAGCCGCAGATGTCGCACATGGACGTAATCCTACTCCTCAGCCGAATTGGGGTCAGAGTCCATTAAGAATGGACTCTGACCCCAATATTAATCGACTCTGACCCCAAATCACGCGCCCGCGACGCGGCGGACGATCATGTCGTTGCCGGCGATGACCTGCGGTCCGAAGCGTCCGCAGGCCGGGCAGGGTTCGTAGCGATCCTCCGGCGCGTACTCGTTGTCGCATTCTCCGCAACGCAGGCGTCCGGGCACGGATTCGAGGTCCAGCCGTGCGCCAGACGCGACGCTCCCGGCGAGGACCGCTTCGAGCGCGAACGCCAGCGCCTCCGGGACGACGCAGGACCAGGCGCCGATCGAGAGCCCGATCTCGGTGACGCGCGAGAGACCGTGTCTTTCCGCCTCGATTCCGACGATGTGCAGCACTTCCTCGGCGAGCGCGACTTCATGCATGCCCGGCTCCCGCGAGCGCCCGCAGCTCCGGCCACACCGCCTCGAGATTCGCCGCACAGCGCGGGGAGATCCCGGCACCGAGCTCGAATCCCTCGGCGCCGATTTCGAGCAGGCGCGCGCGCGGCGCCGGCCGCCGGTAGACGTGCTCGAACAGCGCGAGCAGGGCGCCCGGCGAGAGCGCGTGCGTCGTGAATGAATGATCGGCCAGCGGGGTGATGTCGGTGAAGCGAAAGCCGTCGCTGAAGCGGTGCGAGGCGTCGACGAACAGCACTTCGGCGCCCGCCGCCGCATCGTCGACGTGCTCGGGCGCGAGCTGATAGCACTCTTCGAGTCGCACGTCGCCCGGCACCGTCGCCGCGAGTCTGTCGAGCAGCAAGGGTCCGGCCGCGTCGTCACCGCGCGAACGGTTGCCGATCGCGAAGACGACGAGCCGGGCTGCGGTGTTCATGCCCGCGCGCCTCAGCCGATCGCTATCGTCCCCGCTTCGTCGCGGCTGATCGCGCCGACGCGCGTGCCGTCCGCGGCCTCGAGCTCGACGACGAGCGGCATGCGGCCGACCGCGTGCGTCGCGCAGGACAGGCAGGGATCGTAGGCGCGGATCGCGACCTCGATCTCGTTCAGCAGCTCGGGCGTCAGATTCGCGCCGTTGAGCCGGTCGATCGCGACGCGGCGGATCGATTCGTTCATCGCCTGGTTGTTGCTCGTGGTCGAGACGATGAGGTTCGCGCGCGTGACGAGCCCTTCGTCGTTCACTTCGTAGTGATGGAACAGCGTGCCGCGCGGCGCTTCGATGACGCCGATGCCCTCGAAGTGGCGCTCGCCGATACGCACGAGATCGTCGCTCATGAGATCCGGATCGCCGAGCATCTCGCGGATCGCTTCCGCGCAATGCAGCGCCTCGATCATGCGTGCCCAATGGTAGGCCAGCGCACCCTGCGGCAGACCCTGGTGCGCGGCGAGGAAACCGACGCGCTCCGCTTCGGCGAGCGGCGTCGTGATGCGATCGCAGTTGTTGAGGCGGGCGAGCGGACCGACGCGATACCAGCCGTACTCCGGTCCTTTGTCGATCAGGTACGGGAACTTCATGTAGCTCCAGTTCTTCACCTGCTCGCGCACGAGATGCATGTAGTCGTTACAAGGATATTGATCGACGAAACGGCTGCCGTCGGCTTCCTTCACGCGGATGCCGCCGTCGTAGAGCTCGAGCTCGCCGTCCGGACCGATGAGCCCGAGAAACGGACTCTCGATCCGGCCGAATGCTTCGTGGCGATTGCGATGTTCCTGGTAGAGGCGCTTCGCGAGCGCGACGGCCTTCACGCAGAAGCCGACGATTTCCCCGATGCCGGCGGCGAGCGTCTTCACTTCCTCAGGCTTCATCGCCTTGTTCATGCCGCCGGGCATGACGACGACGCCGTGGATTTTCTTGCCGCTGATGGCCTTGATGATCTCCTGACCGTAGCGGCGGATCTGCACGCCTTCGAGCGCGACGGTCGGATGCTCGGCGATGACGCCGAAGATGTTGCGCTTCTGCACCTCACTGTCGAAGCCGAACAGCAGATCGGGCGAGGCGAGATGGAAGAAATGCAGCGCATGCGATTGCAGCACCTGCCCCCAGTGCAGGAGCCGGCGCAGCTTCGTCGCGGCAGGCGAGAGCTGCGCGCCGACAATCTGATCGATGGCCTTGCCGGCCGCGAGCTGATGACTCACCGGGCAGATGCCGCACAGGCGCTGCACGACGATCGGCACCTCCCAGTACGGCCGGCCCTGGATGAATTTCTCGAAGCCGCGGAATTCGACGATGTGCAGGCGCGCCTGCTGCACGCGATTGTCCTCGTCGAGCAGCAGCGTGACTTTGCCGTGTCCTTCGACGCGTGTGACGGGGTCGATGACGACGCGCTTGAGCGGCTGGTTGCCAACCGCGGTTTCGAGATTCGTGGTGCTCATGGGCTTTCTCCGCGGGCTCAGTCGAAATGCCGCAACGCGTAGCTCATCTGCGGGGCGCGGTTCTCGAGCACCGCCGTCAGCAGCTCCAGGAAGGCCTCGGCCGGCGGCGGGCAGCCGGTGAGGAAGTAGTCGACCTTCACCGCATCCTGGATGGGATGGACCTGATTCAGCAGCAGGGGCAGTTCCGGATCGCTCGGGATCTGCGGATCCGCGACGCCGACGCCGTAGAGATAAGACTCCTCGAGACACTCGGCGAGACCGTAGCGATTGCGCATCGCCGGCACGCCGCCGTTGATCGCGCAGGCGCCGACGGCGACGAGGATCTTGCACTGCTGGCGGAAATGGCGGACGACGTGCACATTCTCGTCGTTGCAGAGCCCGCCCTCGACGAGGCCGATGTCGCAGGCGTGCAGCGTGTGGATGTCGGTCAGCGGCGTGCGACCGAAGCTCACCTTGTCGACGAGCGCGACGATGCGTTCGTCGATGTCGAGGAAGGACATGTGGCAGCCGAAGCAGCCGGCGAGGGAGCAGGTCGCGACGGTGATCTTGCGGGTGTCGCTCATGGCGCGCTCCCTCCCGGCGCGGCATCGTCGGCACGCCGGTTGCCGATGCGATCGATCGACGTGCGATCGTAGAGCCGCCTGCCTATCGGTCGCGCGTAGTTGTCGTGCTTGAAGAGTAGCGCGCCGACCGGGCAGACGTGCGCGGCGCGGTCCTCCGCGCTGAACTCGGTGTCGCGCAGGAGACCGCTCGCACTGTTCGGCATCAGCCGCGTCTCGATGCCGCGGCCGCCGAGGCTGAAGACGTGCTTGCCGTCGACGCGGTCGCTCGCCCGCACGCAGAGATTGCACTGGATGCAACGATCGCGGTCGAGCAGCATCTCGTCGTGGGAGGCGTCGACCGCCTTCTTCGGATACGACGGCGAGAAATGCAGATCCTGCATGCCGAGCCCGTAGGCCGTGGCCTGCAACTGGCACTGCCCGCTCTGCTCGCAGGCCGGGCAGAAATGATTGCCGTCGACGAACAGCATCTGCGTGATGCGCAGGCGCAGCTCTTTGATCTCCGCCGTGTCCGATTCCACGCTCATGCCGGGCGTCGCGGGCGTCGTGCAGGCGGCGACGTAGCGCCCGCCCGCCTTCACCATGCACAGCCGGCAGCTCCCGTGCGGGCCGAACTCGGGATGGAAGCACAGATGCGGAATATAGACGCCGGCGCGGTGCGCGGCGTCGATCACGGTGTCGCCCGCCTGGCAGGGGACGGCGGCGCCGTCGATGGTGATGCCGAGTGCCTGGTCCGTCATGTCTATCGCTCCCTCAGTGCGCGGGCCTCGGCGACCGCGCGCTTCAGATCGAGCACGGTGCCGTCGGGCGAATCGCGCAGGCGATCCTGGAACACGGCCGGCCGGCCGCGCTCGAGATCCTGGAACGGATTGCCGAGCGTGTGGCCGAGGCCGCAGTGGCTCGCCTTCGAGGCGACTGCCGCAGCCTCGGTGATGATCTGAAGCTCGTGCTCCGTGCCCTGGCCGCGGCGGATGCGCTGCAGCGCGTTCAGCATGATGTTGCTGCCGGAACGGCAGGGCGTGCAGAAGCCGCAGCTCTCGTGGTGGAAGAACGCCACGAAGTTGTACACGAGCTCGAAGAGATCGCGCTCGCGCCCTATGACCATGAACGAGCCGCCGCTCGAGACGTGCGAGAAATCGAGCGGCAGGTGGAACTCCTCCGGGAACAGCAGCCGGCCCGACGGTCCACCGACCTGCACGGCGAGCGGGTCGCGCGTGCCGCACAGATCGAGCAAGGTCGAGACCTGCGTGCCCATGGCGCATTCGAAGATGCCCGGATGCGCGCAGTCGCCGGAGACGCTGTGGAGCTTCGTGCCCGCCGATCCCTGCGAGCCGAGCGCCGCGAATTCCGCCGCGCCGATGCCGGCGAGCTGGGCTATCGCGCAATACGTCTCGACGTTGTTCACGACCGTCGGCCGGCCGCGATAGCCGTGCGTCGCGGGGAACGGCGGTCGGATACGCGGCACGCCGCGCCTGCCTTCGAGGGATTCGAGCAGCGCGGATTCCTCGCCGCACACATAGGCGCCGGCGCCGAGGTGGATCGCGATGTCGAACGGGAAATCGGCCGCGCCGCAGACCTTCGCCCCGAGCAGGCCGGCACGCCGGCGTGCTTCGAGCGCCGCATTCAGCCGGTCGTAGAGCCAGAGATATTCACCACGCAGGTAGATGTAGCCCTGCTTCGCACCGACGACACGCGCGGCGATCGTCATGCCCTCGATGAGGAGCTCGGCGTGATCCGAGAGCAGCAGGCGATCCTTGAACGTGCCGGGCTCGCCTTCGTCGGCGTTGCACACCACGTACTTCTCCGGCACGACTTCGGCACGGCAGGCATCCCATTTCGCGTGTGTCGCGAAGCCCGCACCGCCACGGCCACGCAGACCGCTCGCGCGCAGCATTTCCATGAACGCGGCATCGCCCGCCGCGAGCACGCGCTCGACGAGCGCACCCGGCGTGAACGCGAACTCGAGCAGCGGGCCGGCGAGTCGCACGTTCGGATCGACCTTGAACCACTCCGCAGGCCATTCCGCGACGGGACGCCGCGAGGCGATGGCGCGCGCGATGGCGTCGAGGCGCGTCGCCGTCAAACGCGGGAGCGGATAACCGTTCACGAGCGCCGCGGGACCCTGATCGCCGAGACCGATGCACGATGTCGGCAGCGCGCGCACGTTCGGCAGATCCTTGAAGCGCGCCATGTTCGCTTCCTGCCCCTGCCACAGCTCGGTAATATTCGTGCTGAAGCGGAGCGTGTACGGTGCGGGCGGCGTTTCCTCGAGAAAGCTGTAGAACGCGACGACACCGTGGATCTCCGCCCGCGAGAGGCCGAGATTCGTGGCGAGCCAACTGATGGCCTCGGCCGGCACGTAGCCGAGCCGGTGCTGGATCGACACCAGGATCTGCAGGAGATCGAGCCGGTCGGGCATCGCGCCGAAACGGGTCGTCAGTTCCTCGCGGATGGGTGCGAACGGTGCAGCCGCGGGATACGGGCCGCACCGAGGAAAGGTGTCTGTGGTGGTCATGGCCAATCCCGTGTTTCTCTGTGTCGTCGACCTCGGTGGGGCCGCATGATTACGATGCTATGCGCCGCGCCCCGAGACGTTTTGATCGCCGTCAAACGGCGGCCGGGCCCTCGACGATGAGCGTGCAGCGCCTGCGGATCCAGTGTGCCGGTGTCGTCCAGGGTATCGGATTCCGTCCCTTCGTCAAACAACTCGCGGATCGTTGCGCCGTCGGCGGATACGTCGCGAATCACGACAGTCACGTGACGATCGAAATCGAGGGCGAGATCGCCGCGCTCGCCGCGTTCCGCGGCGCGCTGTTCGCGGATTCGCCCGCCGGTTCCGCGCTCGCGCTCGCTGCCGAGGAAAGTGTAGCGGCCACCGGGACGCGCGGCTTCGTCATCGCGCCGTCGCGGCGCGGTCCGGTGCTCGAGCTGCCGCGCACGCCGGACTACGCGCTGTGCGCGGCCTGTCGCGACGAGCTCTTCACGCCGGGCAATCGGCGTCATCGTTATCCGTTCATCGGCTGCGCGCGGTGCGGACCGCGCTATGCGATCACCGACGCGCTGCCCTACGACCGCGAGCACACGAGCTATCGTGCTTTTCCACCCTGCCCGGACTGTGCACGCGAATACGCCGATCCCGCCGATCGCCGCTTCCACGCCCAGACCGTGAGCTGCCCCGCCTGCGGGCCGCGGCTCACGTGGCGTGACGGCGACGGCATCGCCGCCGCGGGCACGGATCCGCTCGCCGCCGCGCTCGCCGCGCTCGAGGCCGGCGCGCTCGGCGCGGTGCGGGGCACGAGCGGCTTCCATCTGCTCGCGCGCGCGGATGACGAACGGGCCGTCGCGCGATTACGCGATTTGAAGCGCCGGCCGCGCAAACCCTGCGGTCTGCTCGCGGCCTCGCTCGCGCAGATCGCGGGTTTCGCTGACGTCGAGCCCGGTGAAGCGGCGCTCCTGGTTTCGCCTGCGGCGCCGCTCGTCCTCGTCGCGAAGCGCGCCGCGCCGGCCTGGGCGGAAGCGGTCGCGCCGGGCAATCCGCGGCTCGCGGTGATGTTGCCGGGCAACGGCCTGCATGCGCTGATCATGGCAGCGATGCCGGCGCCGCTCGTCGCGACGAGCGCGAACCTCGCCGGAGAGGCACTGATCGGGGACAGCACGGAGGCGATCGCGGCATTCGCAAGGCACGTCGACTTCTTCCTCGATCACGATCTCGAGATCCGCGAGCCGCAGGACGACGCAATCGTGCAGCTCGTCGCCGACCGGCCCATGCTGTTGCGGCGCGGCCGCGGCTATGCGCCGGCGCTCGAACGCTTCGACGAAGCGACGCCGCGACGGCTCGTCGCGGGCGGCGCGCAGCTCAAGAACAGTTGCGGCGTGCTCGCGGACACGCTCGCGCTCGTCTCGCAGTATCAGGGCGATCTCGAAGCGGCCGGCACGGCGGCGCGGCAGGCGGCGCGCATCGCGCGCTATGCGGGGGACGACGCGCTGCTGCTGAAGGAAGCACATCCCGACATCGGCTGGGAGGCCGTGCGCGCCGCGGACTTCCGGCCGGTTCCGCACCATCGCGCGCACGCCCGCGCCTGCGCCGTCGAGCACGGAATCGCGGCGCCGCATCTCGCCGTGGTGTGGGACGGACTCGGCTATGGCGATGACGGCGGCTGGTGGGGCGGTGAATGCTTTCGCGCGGAAGGACCGCGCCTCGACCGTGTCGCGACGCTGCGGCCGGTCCGCATGCCCGGCGCGGAGGCCGCGATCCGGCATCCGGATCGCGTCGCGCTCGCGCTGCTGTGGGAGATCGCGGGCGAGGCGGGATTCGAGTGGCACCGCGCGCGCTTCGGCACGACGCGCTTCGCGGCGCGCGACTACGCGAACTTCGCGCGTCTGCTCGCCGACGGCCGGCATGCCCCGTGGTCCTACAGCGTCGGCCGGCTGCTCGACGGGCTCGCGAGCCTGCTCGGGCTCGCCCACGACAACACGTTCGAGGGCGAAGCCGCAATGGCGCTGCAGTTCGCCGCCGAGCGCGCCGAGGGGCCGTGCGAGCTCGTGCTGCCGTGGCGGGAACGCGCGGATCTGTTCGAGCTCGACTGGCAGCCGCTCGTCACGACGATCATGACGGCAAACCCGACGCCGGATGCGTTCGCCCGCGGCGTCCATCTTGCGCTCGCCCGCGCGATCGTCGATCGTGCCCTCGCGGCCGGGCTCGGCACGATCACGCTCTCCGGCGGCTGTTTCCAGAACCGCCTGCTCGTCGAGAGCGTCGCTGCGCTGTGTCGCGCCCGCAGCCTCGTCTGCCGCTGGCCCGAGCGGCATCCGCCGAACGACGGCGGCATCGCGCTCGGCCAGCTCGCGATCGGGCTCGATATGCTGCTCGCCGAACAGAGAGGTCGCTAAGCCATGTGTCTCGCCGTCCCCGGTCGCATCCTCGACAAGCGCGCCGACGCGATCGCGACCTGGCTCGCACGCGTCGATTTCGATGGCGTGATCAAGGAAGTCAGCCTCGCGTTCGTACCGGAAGCGGAAGTCGGTGATCATGTGCTCATCCACGCCGGCTTCGCGATCGCGGTGCTGAGCGCGGAAGAGGCCGCGGCGACGCTCGCGGAGTTCGCGGCGCTCGCGGCGGGCGCGCGATGAGCAACGCACCCTATCGCGATCCCGGGATCGTCCGCGCACTCGCGCAGGCGATCGCGGCGCGCATGACGCGCCCCTGGTCGGTGATGGAGATCTGCGGCGGTCAGACGCACGCGATACTGAAGTACGGCCTCGACCAGCTCCTGCCGAAAGAGCTCACGCTGATTCACGGTCCCGGCTGTCCGGTGTGCGTGACGCCTGCCGAGGCGATCGATTTCGCGGTCGCGCTCGCGGCGCGGCCCGACGTCGTCCTCTGCACCTACGCCGACATGCTGCGCGTGCCGGGCACTTCGCAGGCGCTGCTCGATGCGCGTGCCGCGGGCGGCGACGTGCGCATGGTCTATTCGCCGCTCGAGGCGGTCACGATCGCGCGCGAGCATCCAGCACGCGAGATCGTGCTGTTCGCGATCGGCTTCGAGACGACCGCGCCCGGCAACGCGCAGGCGATCCTGAGCGCGGCGTCCGCGGGCCTCGCGAACTTCGCGGCGATCGTCGCGCAGGTCACGGTGCCGGCGGCGCTCGACGCGTTGCTCGACGATCCGCGCCAGCGCATCGATGGCCTGCTCGCCGCCGGCCACGTCTGCACGGTCACGGGTTACGACGAATACCACGCGCTCGCCGCCCGCCACGCGACGCCGATCGTCGTCACGGGTTTCGAGCCCGTCGATCTCCTGCGCGGCCTGCAGCGCTGCGTCGAGCTGCTCGAAGCGGGCCGCGCCGAAGTCGCGAACTGCTACGAGCGCTACGTGAGCGAGCACGGCAACGCCGCGGCACGTGCGCTGCTCTCGCGCGTCTTCGCACCCGCCGACATGGGGTGGCGCGGACTCGGCACGATCCCCGCGAGCGGCTATCGGATCCGCGAGGAGTTCGCGGCCTTCGATGCCTGGCGCAAGTTCGTCCCGGGCAGCAGCCTCCCGCGCAGCGACGCCGGCGAGTGCCTCGCGGGTGAAGTGCTGCGCGGCCTGAAGAAGCCCAACGAGTGTCCGGCCTTCGGCACGCGCTGCACGCCGGCGCAACCGCTCGGCGCGCCGATGGTCTCGGGCGAAGGCGCGTGCGCGGCTTATTTCCGCTATCGCCCGCCGGCCGCCGCATGAGCTGTCCGCTGCCGTCCGACGGCCGCGATCGCATCACGCTCGCGCATGGCAGCGGCGGGCGCCTCACGCGCCGTCTCGTCGAGGAGATCTTCGCGCCCGCGTTCGACAATGCGCTGCTCGCGCCGCTCTGCGACGCCGCGGTATGGACGGAGCACGCCGGCCGCCTCGCGTTCACGACGGACGCCTACGTCGTCAGCCCGCTCGTCTTTCCGGGCGGCGACATCGGTCATCTCGCGGTCTGCGGCACGGTGAACGATCTCGCGATGATGGGCGCGCGGCCGAAGCATCTGTCCGCGGCGTTCGTGCTCGAGGAAGGATTGCCGCTCGCCGTCCTGAAGGACCTCGTGCGCTCGATGGCGGCCTGCGCGCGCGAGGCCGGTGTCGCCATCGTCACCGGCGACACGAAAGTCGTCGAGCGCGGCAAGGGCGACGGGCTCTACGTGACGACCGCGGGCGTCGGCGTCTGCGCCACCGCGACGCCGCTCGGGCCCTCCATGATCGCGGACGGCGACGTCGTGATCGTCAACGGCGATCTCGGCCGTCACGGCATGGCGATCATGGCGCACCGCGCGGGCCTCGAGTTCGACGAACCGCTGCTGAGCGATGTCGCGTGCCTGCACGAGCCCGTGCTCGCGCTCATCGAGGCAGGCATCCCCCTGCACTGTCTGCGGGATCTCACGCGCGGCGGTCTCGCGACGGCCATCGTCGAGCTGGCGCAGGCGAGCGCCCGGGGCGTCGTCGTCGACGGCGGCGCGATCGTCGTCTCGCGCCCCGTTGCCGCGGCCTGCGACCTCCTCGGACTCGACCCGCTGTACGTCGCGAACGAGGGACGCTTCGTGGCCTGCGTGCCGGCTTCCGCCGCGGACGCGGCGCTCGCCGTGCTGCACGCACATCCGCTCGCGCGCGAGGCGCGCGTGGTCGGCCGGGTGGGCGGCGTCACGCCGGGCTGGGCGGTGCTCGAGACGCCTTACGGTACGCGGCAGAAGCTCGATTTGCTGAGCGGGGATCAGTTGCCGAGGATTTGTTGAGGCTGGGAGTTTCGCAGCTCCATTCCTTCGCCCGCCGCTTTCGGCTACGCTCCCTTTCCCCAACGAGGCGACGACCATGCCGAAATACGATTACCACTGCGAGACGAACGGCCGCACCGTCGAAGTCATGCACCGCATGAGCGAGACGGTCGCGACCTGGGGCGAGCTCTGCGCACGCGCCGGGATCGGGCTCGAGGACACACCGGCCGATGCGCCGGTCGGGAGGATCATCACGAGCGCGAACTTCGCGCACCGCGACAACCTGGGCTGCGATACGGGACCCCCGATCGAAGACTGCCGGCAGAAGGGCGGGAATTTCTGGCAGGTGTGAGCGGCGCGAAGCGCCGCGGGGACATGTTGCTCAATTCGGCCTCGAAGATACTCGCAGGACGAGACGGTATGGCCGAATTGAGCTACGTGTCCCCCACCGCCCCTCCTAGCCCGCCTGCACGCGCTCCGCGATGTGCGCGAGCGCGGGTTCCACCTGGTCGATGAGGATGAGGCACAGGTCGCCCGGCCGCAGCGCCGCGAGCGCCGTGTCGATCGCCACGAACTCGCCGTGGATTTCCTGAACCTTCTCCGTGCGCAGCGCGCCGACGAGGCCGTCGCGTAACAGTGCCAGCACTTCGCCGTCTTCGCGGCCGCGCTGGCACTGGTCCTGATACAGCAGCACTTCCTCGAAGGCCTGGCCGAGGATGCGCGTCTGCTCGCGGATGTCCTCGTCGCGGCGATCGCCGGCGCCGCTGATGACGACGAAACGGCGCTGCGCCGGCATGTTCTCGACGGCCTTCACGAGTGCGAGGATCGCGTCCGGGTTGTGGCCGTAGTCGGCGACGACGGTCGCGCCGCGATACTCGAAGAGATTGAAGCGGCCCGGCGCCGTGTGCTGATCGGCGGCGAACGTGCTGAGCCCCGCGAGCACGGCGTTCCAGTCGAGGCCGAGCGCCCAGGCCGCGGCGATCGAGGCCATCGCGTTCTCGACCTGGAAGCCGATCGTGCCGTTGCGCGTGATCGGAATGCGGGTGAGCGGGATGCGCTGCTCCTGGCCGCCCTCGGCCGCGACGATGTCCGCGCCGTCGACGTAGACGACACGCTTGCCTTGTGCCGCGTGCATCGCCATCACCGGATGATGGCGATCCGCGGCGAAAAACGTCACCGCGCCCGGGCAGGATTCCGCCATCGCGGCGACGATGGGATCGGCCGCGTTCAGCACCGCCGTGCCGTCGGGCGCTACGTTCATGACGATGACGCGCTTCAGCACTGCGAGGTCTTCCACCGTCGTGATGAAGTTGAGCCCGAGGTGATCGCCCTTGCCGATGTTCGTCACGACCGCGACCTTGCAGCGATCGAAGGCGAGCCCCTCGCGGAGCAGGCCGCCGCGTGCGGTCTCGAACACCGCGGCGTCGACGTCGGGATGCAGCAGCACGTTGCGCGCGCTCTTCGGGCCCGAGCAGTCGCCGGTGTCGATGCGCCGTGAGCCGATGTAGACGCCGTCCGTGTTCGTCATGCCGACGCGCAGTCCGCTGCAGGCGAGGATGCGCGCGATGAGGCGCACCGTCGTCGTCTTGCCGTTCGTACCGGTGACCGCGACGACCGGGATGCGGCCGTCGTTGCCGTCGCCGTAGAGCGCGGAGATGATCGCCTCGCCCACCGCGCGGCCCTTGCCGAACGAGGGGCTGAGATGCATCCGCAGGCCCGGCGCGGCATTCACTTCCACGATGCCGCCGCCCTGCTCTTCGAGCGGCTTCAACATCGTCTCGCAGACGATGTCCACGCCCGCGATGTCGAGGCCGATCATCTGCGCGGCGTCGACGGCGCGCGCGGCGAGCTCGGGATGGACGTCGTCGGTGACGTCGGTCGCGGTGCCGCCGGTCGAGAGATTCGAGTTGTTGCGAAGCACGACGCGCGCGCCCTTCTGCGGCACGGAATCCACTTCGAAACCCTGCACCGCGAGCCGCGCGCGGGCGATGTCGTCGAGACGGATGCGCGTCAGCGAGGTCGCGTGGCCGTCGCTCCGGCGCGGATCGCTGTTCACCTCGGCGACGAGCTCGGCGATCGTGCGCTCGCCGTCGCCGATGACGTGCGGCGGCTCGCGGCGCGCCGCGGCGATGAGGTTCTTACCGACGACGAGCAGCCGGAAATCGTGGCCCGGGATGAACTTCTCGACAATCGACTCCTCGCTGATCTCCTGCGAAGCGGCGAACGCGACCTCGAGGTGCTCGCGCGTCTCGAGATTGACCGTCACGCCCTTGCCGTGATGGCCGTCGCGCGGCTTGACGACGACCGGCGTGCCGATTTCGCAGACCGCGGCCCAGGCTTCCTCGATCGTCTTCACGGGCCGGCCGAGCGGCACCGGGATGCCGGCGGCGTCGAGCAGCTTCTTCGTCAGATCCTTGTCCTGCGCAATCGATTCGGCGACCGCGCTCGTGCCGTCGAGCTCAGCAGCCTGGATGCGTCGCTGCCTGCTGCCCCAGCCGAACTGCACGAGGCTGCCCTCGGTGAGCCGGCGGAACGGAATGCCGCGCGCCGTCGCAGCCTGCACGATCGAACCCGTGCTCGGGCCGAGGCGCAATTCCTCGTCGAGCTCGCGCAGGCGCGTCACCGCGCCCTGCAAATCGAACGCGGTGTCCTGGCGCGCCGCCGCGCAGAGCGCCTCGGCGATCTCGAAGGCGAGACGGCCGACGGCCTCCTCGGTGTATTCGACGACGACCTGGAAGACGCCGGGCTCGATCGTCGGCGTCGTGCGGCTGAACGCGACGGGACAACCCGCCTGTGCCTGCAGCACGAGCGCGCCGAGCTCGAGCGCGCGCGGCAGGTTCAGGCGTTCGTGATTCGCGACGTGGTGCAGACCGCCGACCCCCGGGAAGAGCGCCCGCAGACGGTGCTCGAAAGCGGCATCCGGCAGGCCCTGCTCGTCGGGTGCGAGCGTGACGAGCGCCTCGATCGCGGTGTGGCGGCCCCAGAGGTTCGGCCCGCGCAGGGCCCGTAGGCGAGAGATTTCCATCGCGGTCAGCGCGCTCCAACGATAGCGAAGTTCGCGTCGTGCGGATCGAAAGTCTCGATGCCGGCACGGATGATTTCGAGCGGTATGTCCAGGGCCCACGCCGTCGCGATGGCGGCGAGCACCTGGGTGACGCCGGGCTCGCCGTTCGCGGCGCTGCCGAGCGGCACGGCGGCGAGCTGCGTGAGCACGCTCTCCTGCGCGCCGGTCGCGAGCACGAGGTCGCCACCGCGGGTAAACACCACGCGGCCGCCGGCGTCGCGATGCGCGGCGAGCGGCGGCGCAGCGGGCACCGTCGAGAAGAAGACGACCGCGCCGTCGCAGAGCTTCGCCATCGAGGCGACGAGCGGATCCTCGGCGTTCAACACGGCGGCGCCCTCGGGCAGCACGACGTCGATCTGCGTGCGCAGGACGTTGAACATCTGATCGGGATTGCAAATGTCGAACTCGTCAATCTTGTCGCGCTCGTCGAGCCCCATCACGACGCCGACGCGGCAGCGATCGTAGGCGAGGCCCTCGGCGACGAGCGCGCGGGCCCCGTTCTCGAGCACGGCGGCCTCGACGCTGCGGTTGATGAGGAGACGATGCGCGCCGCGCCAGTGCGCCTGGTCGCCGCGCGCGATCACGCGGCGGTCGAGGAACAGGCCGTCGCGGCAGGCGAGTCCGACGCGCTTGCCGGTGAGCTGCAGCAGGCGCGCGACGAGGCGGCCCACCATGCCGAGACCGTCGCTGCCGGTGATGCCGACGAGCGGAATGCGGCCGGTCTCACCGTGCGGGAAGAGATGGCCGACGATCGCCGGCCCGACCGGACGCGGCCCACCGCGCGCAGGCTTCAGGTGCAACTGCAGGCCCGGCCCCGAATTGACCGCGACGACCGCGGCCTCCTGCAGCGCGAGCGGCTTCGCGATGTCCTCCGCGACGAAATCGATGCCCGCGATGTCGAGGCCGACGACGCGCGCGGCGAGCGCGACGGCGGTCGCGATGCTCGGGTGCACGAGGTCGGTGACGTCCTCGGCGAGATTGCCGTCGCGGCGCACGAGCAGCACTGCGCCCGCGGCCGGTACGCTCTCCGGCGTGGCGCCCTGACGGGCGAGCTCGAAACACACGACCTCGTCGAGCTTCATCGGGTTCAGCGGTGCATCGGCCATGACGCCGCGGCGCGGGTCGGAATTGATCTGCTTCTCGACGAGCGCGGCGACCGTCGAGACGCCGTCCCCGGTGACCATCGCGGGCTCGCCGCGTGCCGCCGCGACCATGCGCCCGCCGATGACGAGCACGCGGTGCTCCTGACCGGAGACGAAGTGCTCGACGATGATGTTGCGCGTCTCCTCGCGGGCCGCGACATAGGCCGCTTCGACTTCCTCGCGCGTCGTGAGCTTCGTGAAGACCGCGCGGCCGAGGCGCGCGCTGTTCGGCTTCACGACGACCGGCAGACCGACGTCCTCCGCCGCCTCCCACGCATCCTCCGCGCTCTTCACGAGCCTGCCCTCGGGCACCGGCACACCGCAGGACTTCATGAGCCCGCGCGCGAGATCCTTGTCCTGCGAGATGCCTTGCGCGATCGCGCTCGTCAGATCCGTTTCCGCCGTCCAGATGCGGTGCTGGGCCGCGCCGTGTCCGAGCTGCACGAGATTGCCCTCGGAGAGCCGGATGGCGGGGATGCGCCGCAGCTCGGCGGCATTGACGATCGAAGAGGTGCTCGGGCCGAGGCAGTGCACGTCGCAGAGCTGCTTCAGCCCCAGCACCGCGGCACCCACGTCGAAGGCGCGGTCCTCGATCGCGGACATCACGAGATCACGTGCGAAATTCAACGCGGCCGCGGTGACGGTTTCGTTCCAGGCCCGCACGACGATTTTGTAGACGCCCCGCTCGGAAGTCTCGCGCGCGCGGCCGAAACCGCCGGGCAGACCGGCGAGGTTCTGCAGCTCGAGCGTCACGTGTTCGAGGATGTGGCCGGGCCAGGTGCCTTCGCGCAGCCGGCGCAGAAAACCGCCGGGCTCGCCGTAGCTGCAGCGGTGATCCGCGAGCGTCGGCAGCCAGGCCGAGAGGCGCTCGTAGAAACCGGGGATCGTGTTCGAGGGAAAATCCTCGAGTGCGCCGATGTCCACCCGGGCCTCGAGCACGGGATGATAGGTCCACATATTGGGACCGCGCAGCGGCGTGACACTGCGGATCAGGATGTCTTTTTTCATGTTCGTTTTACGGCTTTCTGCCGCTGCGACAGGTCGACGGCGTCCCCGGATGCCTGTTCCGACGCCTGGCGCGATGTTTTGGTCGCGGGAGAGTAAGTAAATTTCGCGGGCTGCGAAAGCCCCGCGAACCGCGCCGGCAACGCTGCGTGATCATGGAGGCATCGTAGCGGCGCGCGCTGAACGCGCGCTGAATTCCCGACGGCCTCGCGCACGATCGGCACGAGACCGACAGCAGCCTTGAACAAACGCGGGACAGCCTGCATGCTGCCGTTGATGAGCATGGAATCCGAGCCGTCCGTCAACGGCAGTCCCGTCCCGGCGCGCTGGCGCACTCGTCTCGCCGCGGTCCTCGACGCGGACGAGCGCGTGCTCGGCTGGTTCGAGCCCGATCTGGATCAACGGCTCCACTTCGCCGCCGGGCTCGTGCTGCTCACGGATCGCCGCCTCGTCGCCGCGACGGCGGACAGCGAGGCGTGGGGGATCTGGCCGCACCGCGACGGGCTCTCCTTCGATCATCAGGACCACGGCGGCGTCGGTACGGTCGATCTGCACGACGGCACGCGGCGGCTCGCGCGCTGGCGCTACACGCTCGGCCACGACCCGGCTGCGCAGCGCCTCATCGGCCAGTACGGCGCGATCGTCGCGGCCGCGCGCGCCGGCCGCCGCTACGAACGCGAGCTCGAAGCCGCGTGTCCGAAATGCGGCGGGCCGCTCGTGCCGGGGCAGGAGGACTGCCCGGTCTGCGCGAGCGAATCGACGATCCCACCCTCGACGTGGACGCTGTTCCGGCTGTGGCGTTTCGCGCGGCCCTACAAGCTCCGGCTGCTGGCCGGCTTCCTGCTCACACTCGGCGGCACCGCGGCGACGCTCGTGCCGCCCTATCTCACGATGCCGCTCATGGATCGCGTGTTGATCCCGTATCAGAACGGCGTGCCGATCGACTACGGCCTCGTCACGAAATACCTCGCGGGTCTCTTCGCCTCGGCGGTGATCGCCGCGGTGCTCGGCTGGGCGCGCACGTTCATCCTCGCGCTCGTCAGCGAGCGTCTCGGTGCCGATCTGCGCACCGCGACGTTCGATCACTTGCTCCGCCTCTCGCTCGAATACTTCGGCGGCAAACGCACGGGCGATCTGATCTCGCGCATCGGCTCCGAGAGCGATCGCATCTGCGTCTTCCTCTCGCTGCACGCGCTCGATTTCGCGACCGACGTGCTGATGATCCTCATGACCGCCGCCATCCTGGTCTCGATCAGCCCGTGGCTCGCGCTCGTCACGCTGCTGCCGCTGCCGTTCATCGCCTGGCTCATCCACATCGTGCGTGACAAGCTCAGGCACGGCTTCGAGAAGGCGACGCGCATCTGGTCGGAAGTGACGAACGTGCTCGCGGACACGATCCCCGGCATCCGCGTCGTGAAGGCCTTCGCCCAGGAGAGCCGCGAGGGCCAGCGCTTCCGCGCCGCGAACGATCACAATCTCGCGGTCAACGATCGCGTGAACAAGGTGTGGTCGCTGTTCTCGCCGACGGTGACGCTGCTGACCGAGACGGGGCTCCTCGTCGTGTGGGCATTCGGCATCTGGCAGGTCGCCCACGATCGCATCACGGTCGGCGTGCTGACGGCCTTCCTCGCCTACATCAGCCGCTTCTATACGCGCCTCGATTCCATGAGCCGCATCGTGTCCGTCACGCAGAAGGCGGCGACGGGCGCGAAGCGCATCTTCGACATCCTCGATCACGTCTCGAGCGTGCCCGAGCCCGCGCACCCCGTGCATCTCGACGCAGTGCACGGCCGCATCGAGCTCTCGAACGTCGGCTTCCGCTACGGCAGCCGCGCCGTCATCCGCGGCGTCGACATGACGATCGCGCCGGGCGAGATGGTCGGTCTCGTGGGTCACAGCGGCTCGGGCAAGAGCACGCTCGTGAACCTCATCTGCCGCTTCTACGACGTCGCGGACGGCGCGATCAGGCTCGACGGCGTCGACATCCGCACGCTGCCCGTCGCGGAATTCCGCCGCCACATCGGCGTGGTGCTGCAGGAGCCGTTCCTGTTCTTCGGCACGATTGCCGAGAACGTCGCCTACGGCCGGCCCGAGGCGACGCGCGCGGAGATCGTCGCCGCCGCGCGCGCCGCGCACGCCCACGAGTTCATCCTGCGCCTGCCGCACGGTTACGACTCGCTCGTCGGCGAGCGCGGCCAGGCCTTGTCGGGCGGCGAACGGCAGCGCATCTCGATCGCGCGTGCGCTGCTCATCGATCCGAAGATCCTGATCCTCGACGAGGCGACGTCGTCCGTCGACACGGAGACGGAGAAGGAGATCCAGAAAGCGCTCGACAATCTCGTCCAGGGCCGCACGACGATCGCGATCGCGCATCGTCTCAGCACGCTGCGCCGAGCCGATCGCCTCGTCGTCCTCGATCGCGGCCAGGTCGTCGAGACCGGCAATCACGACGAGCTGATGGCGCGCGAAGGCGATTACTACCGGCTCTACCAGGCCCAGGTCCGCGCGGCGGAAGCCGAAGAGGTCATGCACTGGGCGCCGCCGCCCGTCGAGGCGCGCGCATGAGCGGCATGGCGATCGACCTCGAGCTCACGCGCAACGAGCTCGGCCAGCTCGTCTACACCGCCCGCGACGGCATGCGCCACGAAGGCGTCGTGCCGGTGCGCGCGTTCCCGATCACGGCGCCGCAGTCCGGCCTCGCGATCGTCAGCACCGAGGGCGAGGAGCTGGTCTGGATCGAGGATCCCGAAGCCTTGCCTCAGCGCCTGCGAGTGCTGCTCGAGGAGGAGCTCGCGACGCGCGACTTCACGCCGCGCATCACGTGCATCAAAGAAGTTTCGAGCTTCGCGACACCGAGTACGTGGCTGGTGGAGACGGATCGCGGCGGGACCACACTCGTCCTGAAGGGCGAAGAAGACATCCGCCGGCTCTCCGGGGCGGGACTCCTCATTGCCGACAAGCACGGCATCCACTACCTCATCCGCGACATGAAGGCGCTCGACAAGAAGAGCCGGAGATTCCTCGACCGGTTTCTGTGAGGCCCGGGGCGCTTTATGGGATGTGCCGACGCAGGAGGTGCATCGATCGCGTCCTCGTCGGTCTGATTGTGCCGTGTCGTGCCGTAGAGCGAGATCCCGACGACCTGCTCGAAGAGGCCCGCCGTGACCGGATCGAAGGCGACGTTCAGCACCTGCGCGTCGCCCGCACCCAGGCTCGCGAAATCCTCGAAGCCGGTCAGCATGTAGTTCGCGCCCGTGCCGCCGAGCTCCCCGCGCCGCCCGCCTTGCCGAGCACCGGGTTCGCGTAGTCATTGATCTGCGCCGCCACGAACACCGTCTGCGGAGTGAGGCTCAGATCCGCCAGGTCCGCGTGGTGGCCCGCGAACGCGAGCGTCGCGAGACCGCCGAACGTGCCGGCCGCCGAGGTGTCGTCGAGCTCGATCTGCAGCGACGTCGCGTCCACTGCGCACGCGCCGCGAATGCAGTGCCGACGCCGAAGTTCGCGCTCGTATAGACGGACGACACCACGACGTCGTTCGCGCCGAGCGCGAGCGTGCCGGCGACGACCGTGCTGCCCCCGCCGGTCATCGTGCCGCCGGTCCAGCCCGATGCCGTGCCGAAGGTGAGCGTGCCGCACTGCCCAGGGTGAACGTCGCGCTGCTGCCGGGCATCGGAATTCAGGCGGGATCCCGGCGTGGCGCCCGGGCTGCTGACGTACCACGTCAGGCGAGGCCACGCGGTCCATCCGGCTTGCGGACGAGGCCCCGGAGTGCTGCGCGGATCCCGCGATCGGCGCCGCTGCTCCGCAACGGGGCCCGGACACCGCCGATGCGTCCGCCTCAGCGGGGCGTCACGGGATCCGTCGCCGGCACTCGCGCACGCCCGGGCGATTACCGGAACGCGCCTTGCTGCTTCATCATCTCGCAGGGATTGTGGCGCATCGCCGGCAGCGGCTTGCCCTGCTCCTGCGCGCGCTTGACCATCGCCGCGCGGTGCTGAGACACGAAGGTTTCGCACTCGTCCATGGACTTCAGGCTGTGCAGCTTCGTCATGTGCTCGGTGCGTTCTTCGGGTGTCATGAGTTCGAAGCCGCGGGTGGCGTTCGGTCCCCCGGGGCCGCCCCCGCAGGGTCCGGCCCCGGCGCATGGCCCGCCACCGGCGCCGGGTCCGGCACCGCCGCAGGGGCCCGCGCCAGGACACGGCGGCGCGGTGTCGTCGGCAGCGACCGCCGGCAGCGCGAAGAGTGCGCCGGCGAACAAGAGGGCGAGGGAAAGACGGGTGGGCGTTTTCATGACGGCCTCCTCGGGTTCAGGGAACCGTGCGGCGCGGGCCGTCGGGCGGGCACTGCACGTGGCTGGGAGCTTCAGGAAGCGTTGCCCGCTTCCTTCGGCTGGGAAATCTCCTCGTAGGCGCCGAGCGCTTCGGCGGCATACATCAACGACGGACCACCCCCCATGTACACGGCCATGCCCAGCGTCTCCTCGAGCTCCGCGCGCGTCGCGCCGAGCTTGACGAGCGCCTGCACGTGGAAGCCGATGCAGCCGTCGCAATGCGCGGCGATGCCGAGCGCGAGCGCGATGAGCTCCTTCGTCTTCTTGTCGAGCGCGCCGTCCTTCGTCGCGGCCTGGGCCAGCGCACCGAAGGCTTTCATGACCTCGGGGATGTCGCCACGCAGCTTCGCGAGCGAGGCGGAAATCGAGCGGGTGATGTCCTGGTAGTTCTTGCTCATCGGGATGCTCCATTCAAAGTGTAGGTCGAAGCCCGGTTCGGGGCCTGCGTCAGGTTGTCGCACACCGCCTCTTCGGCGCACGTGCGCGCGCACCGCGTTTCGCGGGCAAGCCGCAGAAATGCTCGTGAAGCAGGGCGATGACACCCAGCGCGGGGCCGGGCGCGACGCCGTAGTAGATCGTCTGCGCCTCGCGCCGCCACGACACGAGGCCGGCCTCGCGCATCACGGCGAGATGCTGCGAAAGCGCGGACTGCGACAGCGGCAGCCGCGCGTTGAGGTCGCCGACGCACAACTCCCCTTGCGCCAGGATGCACATGATCATGAGCCGGTGGGAATTGGCGAGCGTGCGCATCAGCGCGGCGGCTGCGTCGGCCTGCTGCAGCATCGCGGCCGGGTCGAACTGGGCGAGGTGCGCGGCGGCGGATTTCTTCATGTCGACCATTATATCAGACGTTGCTTATTTAGAAACCACTAATATACAATCCGGGAAGACATCACGAACTGCGCAATCCTCGGCATCATACGGAGGTTCCCATGGCTCATATCGTCGTTCTCGGTGCGGGTGTCGGCGGTATGCCGGCAGCCTACGATCTCAAGCGCGCGGTGGGCAAAGCCCACGAGGTGACGCTGGTCAACGCCGGCGAATACTTCCAATTCACCCCCTCGAACCCCTGGGTCGTCGTCGGCTGGCGCAGCGCGGAGCAGGTGCAGGTGCCGATCCGGCCGCACGTGGAGAAGAAGGGCATCCGCTTCATCGCCTGCGCCGTCAACAGGGTCGAGGCGTCCGCGAATCGCCTGCTGCTCGCCGACGGCAGCACGGTGGACTACGACTACCTCGTCGTGACGACGGGCCCCAAGCTCGCGTTCGACGAAATACCGGGGCTCGGTCCCGACGGCCACTCGCACTCCGTCTGCACGACGCCGCACGCGAGCTCCGCAGCGCTCGCCTACCGGAAGTTCCTCGAGAATCCCGGGCCGGTGGTCATCGGCGCAGCGCAGGGCGCTAGCTGCTTCGGGCCCGCCTACGAGTTCGCGATGATCGTCGACGCGGATCTGCGCAAGCGCCGGCTGCGCGATCGCGTGCCGATCACCTTCGTCACGAGCGAGCCCTACATCGGTCACATGGGTCTCGGCGGCGTCGGCGACTCGAAAGGGCTCATGGAGTCCGAAATGCGCCAGCGGCACATCAAGTGGGTGACGAACGCGAAAGTGCTGGAGGTCAAAGACGGCTCCGTGCACGTCGCCGTCCACGACGACAACGGTGTGGAAACGGGCCGCCGGGAAATCGATTCGCGCTACACCATGTTCATCCCTGCGTTCAAGGGAGTCGACGCCGTCGCCGCCGTGCCGGAGATGTGCAACCCGCGCGGCTTCATGCTGATCGACGAATACCAGCGCAACCCGAAATATCGCAATGTGTTCGCCGCCGGCGTGTGCGTCGCGATCCCGCCCGTGGAGACGACTCCGGTGCCGACCGGCGCACCGAAGACCGGCTACATGATCGAGTCCATGGTCACGGCGCTCGTCGAGAACATCGTCCAGGAGCTCGCCGGCGAACGTGCCGATCACAAGGCGACCTGGAACGCCGTGTGCCTCGCCGATACCGGCGACAGCGGTCTCGCCTTCGTCGCGCTGCCCCAGATCCCGCCGCGCAACGTGACGTGGACGAAGGAAGGCAAGTGGGTACATCTGGCGAAGATCGCGTTCGAGAAGTACTTCCTGCGCAAGATGAAGACGGGCAATACCGAGCCCGTGTTCGAGAAGTACGTCATGTCGGCGCTCGGCATCAAGCGCCTGAAGGAAGTCACGCGCGGTTGAGGCCGCGCAACGCGTTCCCCCTTTGCGGCACCGGGCGGGGTGCCGCGTTCATCTGGCCGATCCCTGCCGTCCCGGGCACACGTATCGCGCGTCGGCGAGCGCCTTCGCGATCAGCACTGACTTCACGAGCCCGCCCTCGTTCACGACGTGCCCTTCCCTGCCGACCGGCAGCGTCTCGTCCCGGGGATGCAGCGTGCCGAGATCGAGCACGCAGAGCTCCTCCGCATAAGCGAAGCGATAGAGCGCGCGCTGCACGAGATACGCGCTGCGATCGCTTGCCGCATAGATCGGGATCATGAACACGCTGCGATAGGGCGCCTGCGCGGCGAGCGCACGGAACGCCGCGGCGTTCGTCTCGAGATGTCCGCGGCCCGCCGTGTCCGGCAGGGCCGCGGCGAGATCGCGAAACGGCGGCGCCTCGTCCGAAGCGACGGAGCGCAGCGCCGCGTCCGCATCGACCATCACCGTCACCGCGGCCGGCTCGGCGCGCAGGAAGCGCGGATGCATGGCCTCGACGTCCAACGGTCCCGCATCGCTGCGCGCGGGGGTCTCCGGCGGCTTCGCCGGCAGCGGCAGCAGTACCGGGTCGCGATCGCGCGCAGCGCCGAACAGCCGCTCGTGCAGACGATGCCGCCACTGCGCGATCCCCGTCGCGGACAGCAGCCCGGCCGCCGCTTCTCGACGATCGAGCCGTCCCGGCAGACCGCCTGCGGCGATGGCCGTCTCGATACGCACGAAATCCTCGCCGTAGAGCCGCACGAGGTCCGGATCCGCGAGCTGCGTCCAGGCCGCGAACGAGAACACGGCGAGGCCGCCGGGCTCGAGATAGGTGCGCGCGAGCGCATCGTACAGACGCGTCATGCGGCGATTGAGGAAGCCGGACTCGTAAGCGAAGAGCCCGACCCTGAGCCCCGAGCCCTCGGCGATCACGGACGGCAGCGTGCCCCAGGCGAGCGTGCTGTCGCCGAACAGGATCACGTCGTAGCTGTGCGGCTCGGACGCGAACAGGGGATTCGCGAGCGGCCCCGGCCCGCTGCGATCCTCGCTCACCGCGCGCAGGTAGGAGAGATCGAGTCCGCGCGCTTCGGGCCGGCTCAGGAGTGTCTCGTACAGTGGATTCGCGTAGCGCACGGCGGGCGCGCCCTGCCCGCCGTCGCGCCAGATCCAGGCGAGGAAGAGTGCCGCGACGAGTGCTGCGATGGAGAACGCATGGAGGAGGGCGTGGCGCATGAGTCAGAACTGGAAATAGATGAACGGAAGCGGCCGGCCGCGGAAGACGAGCGCGAGCGGCACGAGCGCCGCGGCCACGACGAGCGGCCAGCGCCGGCCGGCGAGCGTCGGATGACCTGCGGCGTCGACGCGATAGAGCCGCACGAGGTGATCGAGCGCGACGCCGGCGATCGGCGCGAGGAGTGCGCCGCGCACATAGGGCAATCCGTCCGGCGCGGCCGGCGCGACGAGGCGCGTCGCGAGCGTCGCTGCCGTCGCAGCATCGAGACGGAACAGTGCCCAGCCGAACGTGACGGCGAGCAGCGTCGCAGCCGTGCCGATCGCGGTCGGTACGCGCAGCGCCGGCAGGCGCTTCGCGGCGACGACGAGCACACCGTGATACGCGCCCCACAGCACGAAATGCCCCGCGGCGCCGTGCCAGAGACCGGACAGCAGGAACACGACGAGCAGATTCAGCGCATGCCGCACGCCGCCGCGTCGTGCGCCGCCGAGCGGGAGATACACGTAATCGCGGAACCACGACGAGAGGCTCACGTGCCAGCGCCGCCAGAAGAGCGCGATCGAAGGCGCCGCATAGGGATAGGCGAAGTTCGCCGGCAGGCGGCAGCCGAGCAGCAGCGCGAAGCCGATCGCCATGTCGCTGTAGCCGGAAAAATCACCGTAAATCTGCGCCCCGAAGCCGGCGAGCGTGAGCCAGGCGTCGAGCCCGCTCATCCCGGCGACGCCGAAGGAGAGATTCCAGTCCACCCACGCGCCGGCGTGATCGGCGATGAGGAGCTTCTTCGCGAGGCCGAGCGCGACGAGCACGAACGCGAGACCGGCGCGGCTCCCGTCGAGCGGCAGCGGCTTCGCGATGAAGTCGAACATCTTCGCCGCGCGCAGGATCGGCCCGGCCGCGAGATGCGGCCAGAACGCGACGAGCACGACGAGCGACATGAAATCGCGCTCCGCCGCGACGCGCCCGGCGCGCACGTCGGCGTAGTAGCCGATCATCGTGAACGTGTAGAACGAGATGCCGATCGGCAGCGCGGCGTCGAGATACCCGCCGTGCGCGCCGCCGAGTCCGAGAAAGAAATCCCAGTACTTGAAGACGGCGAGCGGCACGAGCGCGAAGACGATCGCGAGCGGCGCCGTGCGCCGCGCGAGCGATCCGGCGAAGGCGCGCGCCAGCCCGGCGTGATAGAGCAGCAGCAAGACCGCCGGCGGATACCAGGCCGCATAGAAGCCGAGCGAGCCGTAGGCGAGCAGCAGCGTGCGCAGTCCGGCACCGCGGGCGGCGATCGCGAAATGCAGGGCGAAGAAGACGAGCGCGAAAATCGCGAAGCCGCCGCTCGTGAAAGACATCGCGCTGAGCCTCCTGGCGGATCATCCGGGTCGCACACGGCCCGAAGCCGGCGGCGTGCGCCGCGGATTATGCCTCAAGGCGTGCGCGGGATCAGAACCAGCCGTCCTCCATCGCGAGACAGGTGTCGTCGGCGCGGGCGAGCAGCGCGAGCCGGTCGGGAACTCTCGAGAGCTCGTAGCGATGGAAGTAACGGCAGGCCGCGAGCTTGCCGGCGTAGAACGCGCGGTCCGCGGCCTGCGCGGCGGGCAGCGCCGCGGCGGCGACCCGCGCCTGCTCGAGCCAGAGCCACGCGACGACGACGTGGCCGAAGGCATCGAGGAAGATTGTCGCGTTCGCGAGTGCGAGCGTCACCGCACCCTCGCGCTGGAGCGCGAGCAGCCGGCTCGCGACATCGGCGAGCGTCGCGAGCACGTCTTCGAGCCGGCTGCAGTACTCGACGAGCCCCTGGTGCACCCGCGCCGCGCCGATCGTCGCCGCCATCGCTTCCTGCAGCACGCGGAACGCCGCGCCGCCGCCCGCGCCGAGGCGGCGGCCGAGGAGATCGATGCCGTGGATGCCGTGCGTGCCTTCGTGGATGTGATTCAGGCGATTGTCGCGATACAGCCGCTCGAGCGGGAACTCGCGGGTGTAGCCGTAGCCGCCGAGGATCTGGATCGCGTGCTTGTTCGCTTCGAGACAGAACTCCGACGGCCAGGATTTCGCGATCGGCGTGAGCAGATTCAGGAGCCGCGCCGCACGCTCGCGCACCGCTTCATCGGCGACCGCCCGCCCGACGTCGACGAGATGCGCGCAATAGAGGTTCAACATGAGGCCACCCTCGACCGCGGCTTTCTGCGCGAGCAGCAGGCGCTTGATGTCGGCGTGGCGGATGATCGGCACCTGCGGGCTCGCGGGATCCTTCTCGCCGGGCAGCCTGCCCTGCGGACGCTCGCACGCATAGGCGAGCGAATGCCGGTAGCCGGCGTAACCGAGCGCGACCGCACCGAGTCCGACGCTGATGCGCATCTCGTTCATCATGTGGAACATGCCGGCGAGGCCTTCGTGGGGTGCACCGACGAGCTCGCCGACGCACTCACCGCGCTCACCGAGATTGAACACCGCGTTCACCGTGCCGCGATAGCCCATCTTGTGATTGAGGCCGGCGACGCGCACGTCGTTGCGCGCACCGGGGGAACCGTCCGCGTTCACGTGGAACTTCGGCACGAGGAAGAGCGAGAGGCCGCGCACGCCGGCCGGCGCGTCCGGCAGACGGGCGAGCACGAAATGGATGATGTTCTCGCTCAATTCGTGATCGGCGCAGGACGTCCACATCTTGTTGCCGCGGAGGAGATAGCGCCCCTCGCCGTCCGGTTCGGCGCGCGTGCGCACGTCGCCGACGGAAGAGCCGGCCTGCGGCTCGGAGAGCACCATCGTCCCGAACCAGCGTCCCGCGATCATCGGGGCGAGATAGCGGGCCTTCTGCTGCGCCGAACCGACGTGCTTCAGGAGATTCGCCGCCGCGATCGTGAGATAGGGATAACCGACGGCCGCGATGTTCGCGGCCTTGAACTCCGCGGCGCAGACCTGGGCGATCGTCCACGGCAACTGCATGCCGCCGTCCTCGTGGTCGAAGGCGGCACCGACGAAGCCCGCGGCGACGAACGCGTCGACGGCGGCCTTCACTTCCGGAATGAGCACGACCCGTTCGTCGACGAGCTCGGGCTCGTGTGCGTCGAGCTTCGCGGCGAAGGGTGCGAACTTCGCGCCCGCGAGCGTCGCCGCAGCCTCGAGCACGGCATCCCAGGTCGCGCGATCCTGATCGGCGTAGCGCGCGGTGTGCGCGAGCGCGCCGACGTCGAGCACTTCGTAGAGCAGGAAGGCGAGATCGCGGCGGTTCAGTTGGCTCATGGATCGAGGTCCTCGGCGCAGGTATGAAGACCGCGAGCAAGGCGCCACCTGCGTCGGCGCATTCTCCTCAGCACTCCGTCGCCTTCGCGAAGGCGAGGGCCCAGTCGGTTACCCTCGGCGCGAGCAGCGAGAGAGGGAATTGGGGTCAGGTTCGATTTCGCGGCCGGCGCGAGCGACCCATGCCTGGGCACATGTCCGCGAATTCGAACCTGACCCCATTTCCCGCCGGCGCCGCGCGTCTTTCGCGGCACACGATGACTTGGGACGGGGCTTCGTCCTCGCACCCGCGCGCCTCCGGCTATGACTTCACGCTGCGCGCCGTCGTCGCCTCGCCCGTCGTGCCCTTGTTCAAGCGGCTCTTCGTCATTTCGCGTTCGCGCGGGATGTGCATGCGCGACCAGATCTCGGGGCCGAGCGCGCTGATGCCGCCGTCGACGACGAGATGCTCGCCGGTGACGAAGCGCGATTCGGCGCTCGCGAGGAAGAGCGCGGCGCCCGCGATGTCCTCGCTGCGGCCGTGCTCGGGCCAGGGCTGGAATTCGTCGAGGATGCGCGCGGTCTCCTCCGGGCCGCCGCCGAGACGCACGAGGCCGGTCTGGATCGCGCCGGGACAAATCGCGTTGACGCGGATGCGATCCGGCGCGAGCTGCACGGCCGCCGAGCGCGTGAGGTTGATGACGGCCGCCTTGGCGGCGGAATAGACGAGCGGTCCGCAGCCGCCGGTCAGGCCCGCAATCGACGCCGTGTTCACGATCGCGCCACCCGTGCCCTGGCGGCGCATGGCGCGCGCGCCGTGCTTGATGCCGAAGAAGACGCCCTTCGCCAGCACGTCGAACGTATAGTCCCACTCGGCCTCTTCGATGTCCCACACCGGACCTATCGCGCCGCCGACGCCGGCGTTGTTGAACAGCACGTCGAGGCGGCCGAACGTCTCGCAGGCCGCGCCGATCATCGCCGCGACGTCCGCTTCCTGCGAGACGTCCGCGCGCACGAAGCGCATGGCGTCGCCGTAACCGCGCTGCTTCGCGAGCTCGACGGTCACCGCGCCGTTCTCGGCGTTGTAGTCCGCAACGACGACCTGCGCGCCTTCCTCGAGGAACAGCAGCGTCGCCGCCTGACCCATGCCGCTCGCGCCGCCGGTGATCACCGCCACCTGGTCTTTCAGTCTCATGTTCCCTCCTCTGTCGTTCCTTCACGCCGTAAAGCCGCCTGCGGCGGCCGGATCATCGGGCGAGTATAACAACGCTCCGGCGGCCGGCACGGACACTGCGCTGCAGCACCGGGCGCCTGCGTGCGCGGCCGACTCGTAAAGCTACCGGCCGGTAGCTAGAATGCGGACGTCCCGTCAAATCCAAGCTGCGAGAAGAGGCCTGTCATGAAGTTCGGTCTGATCTACGAATTGTCGACGCCGCGCCCGTTCACGCGCGAAACGCAGAAAGAGGTGTTCGAGAACGCCATCGACCAGGCGGTGCTCGCCGACGAGCTCGGCTTCGCGAGCGTCTGGAGCGTGGAGCACCACTTCCTCGAGGAATACAGCCACGCGAGCTGCCCGGAAATGTTCCTGACCGCGATCGCGCGCGCCACGAAGAACATCCGGCTCGGTTTCGGCATCGCGACCTGCGTGCCGAACATGCACCACCCGATACGCTGGGCAGAGAAAGGCGCGACACTCGACATCCTCTCCGGCGGACGCGTCGAGTTCGGCACCGGCCGGACCTCGACCTGGAACGAGCTCGGCGGCTTCAATCAGCGCCCCGAGGACACGAAGCGCGCGTGGGAGGAATACTGCCGCGTGATCCCGAAAATGTGGATGCAGGAGCGCTTCTCGCACGACGGCACTTTCTTCACCATGCCGGAGCGCAACGTGCTGCCGAAGCCCTGGCAGGAGCCGCATCCGCCGCTGTGGGTCGCGGTCACGGGTCAGGGCACGGAGCTCGACGCCGCCGATCGCGGCATGGGCGCGATGATCCTCTCCATCGCCGACGTCGAGCGGAACATCCCGCGCTTCCAGGCCTATCGCGAGCGCATCAAGACCTGCGAGCCGGTCGGCGCGTTCGTGAACGATCAGATCGCGGTCGCGAACTGGCTGTTCTGCCATCCCGACAAGGACTATGCGTGGAAGCGCGGCGAGGAGCTCGTCGGCACGTTCGGCTACATGGCGGGACAGACGACCGAGATTTCCGAAGCGTATCCGTCGAGCAATTACACGGCGATCGGGCTGCTCGGCACGCTGCGCGCGGACCCGCATGCCCAGGACAAGAAGCCGCTCGCGAGCGGGCTCTGCTTCGGCGATCCGGCGACGATCATCGACGCCGTGAAGCGCTGGGAAGCGGCGGGCGCAGATCATCTCGTGTTCATGGTGCAGGCCCGCGAGACGCTGCCGCAGCAGGAGGTGATCGACAGCCTCAAGCTCTTCGCGAAGGAAGTCATGCCGCATTTCAGCGGTGAGAAGAAGAAGGCCGCGGGAGGTGCGCGATGACCGAATTGCTCTACGGGCGGCGTGCCGCCTCGACCGTCGGTGCGAACGCGCCGGTGCTCGACCTGAATCGCTCTGACGAGCTCGAGATCAAGGACATGCACGTCTACTACGTGCTGTTCGAAACGCCGATGGACGCGGCGCTGGCGCGCCTGCCGACGTCCCTGCATCCGGCGATCCCGGCGCATTTCGGGATCACGTTCTGGCGCGCGAAGGAATCCGCGATCGGGCCGTTCGAGCTCGCGTTCGTCGGTCTCGCCTGCCGCTCGGGCATCAAGCCGCGGCATTTCATCCACGGCGCGTTCGCGAGCACGCAGGAAGCGCAGGCGTATTTCTCGGCGAAGTACGGCTTCCCGTGCCGACTCGCGGAGGTCCGCCAGCGCGAGCTCTACGATCGCATCGAGGGCAGCATCGCGTGCGACGGCCGCACGATCCTGGAGGTGATCACCACGCACATGCAGCCCGTGGTCGGGGCGGGCGCGACAGTGAAGTATTCGCCCGCACTCTGCGCCGCCGAGACTTCCGCCGGCCGCAAGCTCGTGCAGCTCGAGACGAGCTACCAGTTCGCGCGCGTCATGCGCGGCACGCCGAAGGCGACGGTGTTCGATGCGGAAGCGCTCGGCGATGCGGCCATCAAACCCGCGTTCCCGATGTCCGGCGCGCACGCGATCACGACCGCGATGCTGCATCCGCCCCGCTTCATGGTCGATCCGGGAACGCCCGCCGAGAGCGGCGGCGCGCAGAAACTGCCGAGATGAGTTCGTTGTGTACTGCCGGGGCGCGCCGCGCGGCGGGCGCCCCGGTTTTTTTTTGGCTCTGCTCCGAACTGTGGGGCTGTTCCTCGGCACACCGCGGCGCGTATTTCCCACGTGTCGCCCTCGCGCAGGCGAGGGCCCAGTCGTTCAGCCTCGGCGCCGAGGCCGAACCGCGAGGCCAGCGTAGAAGACGAGCGCGGTGCGGAACGGAGCTCGTTAGCCGCAGGCGTAATCCGACGAATTCTTTGCCGAGCCGGACACCAGACCTCCCGAAGGCGGCGGCCTGGACGCGAAGAATACGTACGATTACGCCTGCGGCTAATCGTAC
Source organism: Gammaproteobacteria bacterium (assembly GCA_016209015.1). Taxonomy (GTDB): domain Bacteria; phylum Pseudomonadota; class Gammaproteobacteria; genus JACQWY01. The sequence continues at coordinate 35,565 of JACQWY010000032.1, forward strand.
CTACGAGGAATTGCCGCGCGCGCGCTGATAGAGGCCCGCCACGGCGCAGGCGATGTAGCCCGCGAACGCACCGCTGGCGAGTATCCCGCCGTAGCGCACCGAGCCCCACAGGCGGATCGTCTCGACCACGCAATAGAGCGAGCCGGCCGCGAGCAGACCTTCGACCACGTTCACCGCGATTGCCGCGATCCGTCGCTGCGCCATGTGCCGGATGCCGATGAATGCGAGCGGCCAGAGGTACATGACGACAATCGGGATCTCGTCCGTCGATTGGAAGTCGATGCCGTGCGTCGGGATCCATACGTTCGGCGCCTCGTCCTTACGCGGCTCGCGTGACAGTTGCGAAGAACACTGCGCGAGCGGCAGGAAGAAGCAGACGAGGATGACGGCGGCGAGTGCGCGTTTGAGCTTTTCGATCACGGTGTCCCTCCATGGGCGGGCGCCGATCCGGGCGCATGCGTACATTGTACCTGGAGCGGTTCGTGGGCTGCCGTGAAAGCGGTGCTGCCGCCCGCGTAGCGACGTCATCGAGCCGTCGTCCCGGCGCAGGCCGGGACGACGGGCTATTGGAGCTTCACGTCTTTCATCGTGGACTGCACGAGGACAATGCAGATGCGATCGCTGCCCTCTACCCCTCGAACCGCGCCACCGCCTGCATCGCGACCGTCCCCTCCGGGGTCAGCGCCCACAGCTCGACTTCCGCGTCCGCGGCAGCCGGCCGCGCCGCGAGCGTAAACGGTGCGACGTCGAAGAGCGGCGCTTTCGCCTTCATGTCGAAATGCACGAGGCGCCGGCCCGGGCGGCAGTCGCGCGCGTAATCGTTCAGGAGCTGCAGCAGGAACGGGCCGTGGACGACGAGGCCGGGATAGCCTTCCTCCGTCATCGCGTACGTGCGGTCGTAGTGGATGCGATGCGGGTTGAACGTGATCGCGGAGAAGCGGAAGAGCATCACGGGATCGACGGTGATCTCGCGCTGCCAGACGAGGCCCGCCGGCGCCGGCTCGCGGCGCGGCGCGGGATTCGCGGTGCCGGCGTGCACGGCTTCGCGGAACACGAGATCGTATTCCTCAACGATCGCGAGCCCGCGCGGGCCGCTGATGCGCCGCGTCTGGGTCGTGAAGACGAGCGTGCCCGTGCTGCCGCTGCGCACGCTCAGCGCGGTGAGCTCGGTCTCGCGGGACAGCGCATCGCCGACGCGGATCGGCTGGTGGTACGTCTGGCGCATGCCGGCGAACATGCGGCGCGGCAGCGGCAGCGGCGGCAGCACGCCGGTCTCGAGCGGCATGCCGTCGGCGCCGAGCGAGGCCGGCCGCCAGGTGTTGTGGAAATACGCCTGATGCCAGGCCGGCGGCACGGCTTCGCCCGGGCCCGGCGCGGGCTCGGGGCGATCGAAGGTCGTGACGATGTCGACGAGCGGGGCGCGCGTCGCGACGTCCTCCTCGACGAGTCGCGCGCCGAGATGGGCTCTCAGCGCGGCTTCATCGATGTTCATACCACGGGATCCTCGTTGCGGAGCACGAGCACGCAAGCGGGCAGCGTGAGCGCCGCGCTCTCTCGTTCGAACACGATGTGGACGCGATGGCCGATGCCGAGCTCGTGCGGTCCGGCGTCGCGCAGCGGCACGTTCACGCGCACGCCTTCCGCGAGATCGACCGTCACGAGGCAGTACGGGAGCTCGTCCTCGAACGCCGGATGGAAAGCGTGATGGATCACCGTCCAACTGTGCACGCGGCCCATGCAGCACGACGGCAGCCATTCCACCTCGAAGGAATGGCACTCGGCGCAGAGCGGGCGCGGATAGTGCCGCACCGTCCCGCAGCTCACGCAACTCTGGAGCATGAGCCGGCCTTCCCGCAGGCCGTCCCAATAGGGCGCGGCATCGGGATTCGGCGGCGCGAGCGGACGTTCGATCGACTCCATCGTTCAGGCCCTCCCGAAGATCGCGACCGTGCCGTCGCCCATGTCGCCGTAGCCGGTGACGAGGCCGAGCTCGGCACCGACGACCTGCGCCGCGCCCGCTTCGCCGCGGAGCTGGCGGACGAGCTCGACGACGTGATTCATGCCGACCATGTGCGCCTGCGAGAGGAGCCCGCCGTGCGTGTTCGTCGGCAGACGGCCGCCGAGGCCGAGCGCGCCGTCCCGCACGAACGCGCCGCCCTCGCCTTTCTCGCAGAAACCGAGGTCCTCGAGCTGGCAGAGCACGATGTAGGTGAAGCAGTCGTAGATCTCCGCGACGTCGATGTCCTCGGGTGTGACGCCGGCCATGCCGAACGCGCACCGCGCGGCGACGGCCGTGCCGAGGCGGGTGAGATCGCGACGCTGAGTGATCGCGCTTGGCGATTCGGGATGACCTTCGCCGACGCCGAGGACGACGACACGCGGCTGGCGCAGATCGCGCGCACGCTCCGCGCTCGAGACGACGATAGCCGCGGCGCCGTCGCTCTCGAGGCTGCAGTCGTAGAGCCGGAAGGGATCGGCGATGAGGCGCGAGCTCTGGTGATCCTCGACGCTCAGCGGGGTCGACATGATCGCCCGGCCGTTCAGGATCGCATGCCGGCGGGTCGTGACCGCGATTTCCGCGAAGTCGCGGCTCGTCGTGCCGTAGAGCTCCATGTGCCGGCGCGCCATCGGCGCATAGAGCTGGGCCGGCGCGGCGGCGCCGACCGGCGCCTCGAATTCGCCGACGACCCGGAACTGCGGCATCTCGTTCACGCGCATGCCGATGCGTCCGCCGGAGGCGCCGTTGCGCGCGACGGGGACGAGCACGTGATTGCAGACGCCGGCGGCGATCGCCGCGGCCGCGCACTGCACGGCTGCGACGCAGCTCGCGCCGCCGAGCGGGGTCACGGCCGAGAAGCGGAGGTCGGACAAGCCGAGATTCGTGATGAGATCTTCCGCGACGACCTGGAAATTGCCATAGGGAATGACGCCGTCGATGTCGCCCGGCGCGAGACCCGCGTCGGCGATCGCGGCGAGCGAGGCCTCGAGCGTGAGACGGAGCACGCTGCGCCCCGAGGCCCGCGAATACTCGGTTTCCCCCACGCCCGTGATGGCGCCCCTGGCATATAGCGACACGTCGTGCCCTCGTCGTCGTTTCGCACAAACTTACCCGGCACGCACCGTCCCTGCCAAGCCCCGCGGGTATCCTTCGCAGGCCGACTCGCCTATGCTGCGCGGCACGATCGAGCAGCACCCCGCGCGACCGGACCCGGCGCGCGCACGAATACACCGGAACACCAGGAGAAATTTCATGGCAGGGCAGGGCGACACCCGCATCATGGCTTTGTATTGCGACTTCGAGAACATCGCGCTCGGCGTGCGCGACGCCAAGTATGCGCGGTTCGACATGGGCAAGGTGCTCGAGAAGCTGCTCGTGAAGGGCAACATCGTCGTCAAGAAGGCCTACTGCGACTGGGAGCGCTACAAGGAATTCAAGGGCAACATGCACGAGGCGGCGTTCGAGCTGATAGAAATTCCGCACCTGCGCGTCTCGGGCAAGAACTCGGCGGACATCCGCATGGTCGTCGACGCGCTCGACCTCTGCTACACGAAGTCGCACGTCGACACGTTCGTGATCCTGAGCGGCGATTCGGACTTCTCGCCGCTCGTCTCGAAGCTCCGCGAGAACAACAAGACGGTGATCGGCGTCGGCGTGAAGAACTCGACCTCCGATCTCCTCATCGCGAACTGCGACGAGTTCATCTACTACGACGACCTGGTGCGCGCCGAGAAACGCCGCACGCGCAAGAAGGCGACGCCCCAGGCGGCGCCCGCCACCGGCAGCGCGGTGAACGAGGCACCGGCCGAACCCGACAAGAAGCAGGAAGCGCTCGACATCGTGCTGGAGACGATCGAGGCGCTCGTCGCCGAGCGCGGCGCCGAGGAGAAGATCTGGGGCTCGATGATCAAGCAGGCGATCAAGCGTCGCAAGCCCGGCTTCAACGAGTCCTACTACGGCTTCCGCTCGTTCAGCAAGCTGCTCGATGAAGCCGAAGCACGCAAGCTCCTCAAGCTCGAGCACGACGAGAAATCGGGCGGCGTGATCGTGATCCTCAGGGCGGCGGAGACCGAATAGCGCCGTCCTGCGACGACGGGGCGCCGCGCCGCGCGCCGCATGCTCAAGCCGTGGACCGGTACGGCCGATGTACCGGTCCAGCCCAGATGCCACGGATTTTCCATGTCCCAGTACGTTGCGACGCACTGCCAGGAGTGCGCGTGAGCCCGCCACCCCTCGATGCCGTGCCGGCGTCCGCGTTCTACAGCGCGGCGACGCACGACGAGCGCGTGCGGGCCGAGCAGATCGAGCTCCTGTTCGATCAGGCCGCGATCGGGCTCGTCACGAACTTCGGCATCGGCGTCCTGCTGCTCTTCCTGCTCGACGGCGAAGTGCCGGGCGGCGTGCTCGCCGGCTGGTTCGGCGTCCTGAGCCTGACCGGGGTCGCACGCGCCGCGGCCGTCGTCTACTACCGGCGACACGGCCCGGCCCGGGCCGGGCGCGCCTTGAAGCTCTACACGCTCGCCACCGCGTCTACCGGTCTCGTCTGGGGCGCTTCGCACTTCCTGTTCGCCTCGATCTCGCAGACGACGGCCGCGTTCCTGATGTTCGTGCTCGCCGGGCTGACCGCGGGCGGCATCACGACGCTCTCCGCGGTGATGCGGGTCTATCTCGCGTTCCTGGCGACGTTCATCACGCCGGTGATCGTGCACTGCATGCTGCTCGGCGGCTCCGCGCACGAGACCATGGCGCTCATGATCGCGCTCTACGGCGTCGCGCTCTGCTTCTCGGCGCGCAACTACGAGCGCAATCTGCTCTCGAGCCTGAGCCTCGCCCGCACGAACGCGAGGCTCGTCGAGGATCTGCAGCGCTTCAACGGCGCGCTCGAAATCAGCAACGATCGCCTGCGCGAGCAGATCGACGGGAGACGGCTCAGCGACGAGCGCTTCCGCAACGCGTTCGCGAACGCGCCGGTCGGCATGGCGCTCTGCGATGCCGGCATGCGGATGGTGCGCGCGAACCGCGCGATCTGCGAGATGTTCGGCTACGACGAGCAGGCGCTCGTCGGGCGGCGTCTCGCGGATCTCACGCACGAGGACGACATCGGCCTCGATCGCGAATCGGCAGCCGAGCTCATCGCCGGACGCATCGACCACTACCAGATCGAGAAGCGCTACCGCAATCGCCGCGGCGAGACGATCTGGGGTCTGCTCTCCGTGTCCTGCTTCAACGCCGAATCGAGCGGCGGCCCGGCGCTCGTCGTGCAGATCCAGGACGTCACCGAAACCCGGATCATGTCCGAGCGGCTGAGCTGGCAGGCGCGTCATGACGATCTCACGGGCCTCGTGAACCGCCGCGAATTCGAGCATCGCCTGCAGCAGGCGATCGTCGACGCCGCACAGCCGGACACGCAGCACGCGGTGTGCTATCTCGATCTCGACCAGTTCAAGGTCGTGAACGACACCTGCGGCCATCTCGCGGGCGATCAACTGCTGCGCCAGATTGCCGGCACGCTGCTCCCGCTCATGCGCCGTTCCGACACCATCGCGCGCCTCGGCGGCGACGAGTTCGGCGTGCTCATGCAGCACTGCTCGGGGGAGCAGGCGCTGAGGATCGCCCAGACCATGCGCAAGACGCTCGAGGACCTGAGCTTCGTCTGGGAGGACAAGCGCTACAAGGTCGGCGCGAGCATCGGCCTCGTGCCGATCGTCGACGGCAGCGTGAACGTGACCGACGTGCTGAGCGCGGCCGACTCCGCGTGCTTCACGGCGAAGGAGCGGGGCCGCAACCGCGTGCACGTCTACCACCCGACGGACGCCGAGCTCGCCCGGCGCCACGGCGAGATGGCCTGGGTCGAGCGCATCACGCGCGCCCTCGACGAGGATCGCTTCGAGCTCATGTACCAGAGCATCGAAGCGGCGGCCGGCCCCGGCCGCGACGGTCTGCATCTCGAATTCCTCGTCCGCATGCGCGGCAGCGACGGCGAGCTCGTGCCGCCGGGCGCGTTCCTGCCGGCGGCCGAGCGCTACCACATCGCCTCGCGCCTCGACCGCTGGGTCGTCGCGCGCGCGTGCTCCTGGATCCGCGGGCTCGGCGAAGGTCAGGATGCGCTCGCGCTGTGCGCGATCAACGTCTCCGGCCAGTCGCTCACGAGCGAGGAGTTCCTCGCCTTCGTGCTCGACCTGCTCGCCCGCGAGGGCATGCCCGCCGGGAAGATCTGCTTCGAGATCACCGAGACCGCGGCGATCGAGAACCTGCCGGCCGCGCAGCGCTTCATGGCGGAGCTCAAGGCGCGGGGCTGCCGCTTCGCGCTCGACGATTTCGGCAGCGGCCTGTCGTCTTTCGGCTATCTCCGGGCGCTGCCGGTCGACTATCTGAAAATCGACGGCGCGTTCGTGAAGGACCTGCTCGCCGATCCCGTGAACCTCGCGATGGTCAGCGCGATCAACTCCATCGGCCAGATCCTCGGCAAGCGCACGATCGCGGAATTCGTCGAGGACGACGCGACGCGCCGGGCGCTCGCCGAAATCGGTGTCGACTTCGTGCAGGGCTACGGCATCGGCCGCCCGCGCCTGCTGTCCTCGCTGCCCATCCCCGACGCCCGGCGCCTCGCCGGCTGATTCCCGCCCGCCTCAGCCCGCAGGACGCGCGACCGCGAGCAGCGAGGCGCCGAACGGCAGGGCGAGACCTCGCGTGAGACGGCGTTCGAGACGCAGGCACGCGCCTGCCGCCGTGTTGAGCCAGGCCGGTGGCAGGCCAGGCAGTCGTCGCGATCCGCCGCCGAGCCGCTCGAGCCCGCGTTGCCCGAGCTTGGCCAGTGCCAGCGCATGGAAGAAGTATTCGTGCCGTGTCGCAGTGAAGCCCGCGGCAGCGAGCTCCGCAGCGAGCGACTGCCGGTCGTAGCGGCGCAGATGCAGATTCAGATCGTCGTGCGTCGTCCACAGCAGGCGGCCGGCCGGCACCGTGATCAACACGGCGCCGCCGGGCTCGAGCAGTCGCGCGGCATGGCCGAGGAACGCGATGGGATCGGCGAGGTGCTCGAGGACGTCGAGCAGGAGCAGCAGATCGAAACGCGCTGCGGGCGCGAAGGATTCGAGGGACTGCGGGTGGATCGAGACGTCGCCGGCGGCGGGCCCCAGACCCGGCGTCGGCTCGAGGCCTTCGGCACGGCCGAAGCGCGCGAGCTCGGGCAGCAGATAACCGTCGGCACAGCCGACGTCGAGGATGCGCAGCGGCCGGCCCCGGTCCGCGGCGAGCGCCGCGACGTGCTCGAGGACGACGGCGCTGCGCGCCCGCCACCACCAGTGCCGGCGCGTCAGCCCGGCATAGATCGCGACGTACTCAGGCTCCATCGACGCGCAGCGAGGCCTCGCGATCCACGATATAGCGCGGCCGCTGCCGGACTTCGTCGTGAATGCGCGCCACGTATTCGCCGACGATGCCGACGAAGAAGAGCTGCGTACCGCCGAGGAACACCATCGTCGCCAGCGTGCCCGTGAAGCCTTCGGGCGTGAGCCCGAACAGGAGCTTCTTCAGCGCTGCATACAGGGTGTAGAGCAGGGTGAGACCCATCGTGACCCCGCCGAGCATCCAGGCCATGCGGATCGGCACCGAGGAGAACGCGAACAGGCCGTCGAACGCGAGGTTCGCGAGCTTGCCGAAGCTGTATTTCGGCGTGCCGGCGTAGCGCGCGCCGCGCGCGACGGGGATGCCGATCTGACGATAGCCCACCCAACTGCGCACGCCGCGAACGTAGGCGCGCTTGTCCAGCGCGTCGCGCACACGTTCGAAAACGCGGCGCGACATCAGGCCGAAGTCGCCGGTCTGAATCGGAATGCGATGCTCCGAGGCCCAGCCGATCATGCGATAGCAGGCGTCGTAGGCGAAACGCTTCAGGAGGCCCTCGGGCCGCTCGGTGCGCACCGCGTAGACGACGTCGTAACCTTCGGCATGGCGGGCCAGGAACTCGGGCAGCGCCTCGGGCGCGTCCTGCAGATCGCCGTCCATCAGCACGAGCACGTCGCCGCGCGCGTGGTCGAGCACGGCGCTGTAAGCGGCCTGCTGGCCGAAGTTGCGGGAGAATCGCAAATAGCGGATTCTCTGGTCGCGTTCGGCAGCAGCGAGACACAGCTTCGCCGTCTCGTCGCTGCTGCCGTCGTCGACGAGGATGATCTCCGCTGTGTGAGTGGAGATCGTCTCGAGCACGGCGTTCAGACGCGAGAGGAGCTCCGTGAGGTTCGCCGCCTCGTTGTAGAGCGGGATTCCGATCGACAGTGTTGGCATGGCAGCTGAGCGGGTCCTATTCGATGTCGTCATTCTTCGAGAAAGCCGCGGCGCGCGCAATCCACGGAGCGACGCCCGGGCCCGCGATCCCGCCGGCACCGCTGCGACCGCCGGAGCGCGCGCTGGCAGGTGCGATCCTCGTCGTCGTCATCGGCTGCTACTGGCTCTACGTGCCCACGCGCTTCTTTCCGTGGGACGACGGTTCGATGGCGCAGATGGCCGAACGCGTCGCCGGCGGCGAAGTGCCCCATCGCGACTTTCGCGACACCTATTCCGGGCTCCTGAATTACTGGCATGCGCTCGGACTCGCGGTCCTCGGACGCGATTTCCTGTCGCTGCGTCTGCAACTCGTCGCCGTGTTCGCGCTCGCGCTCGTGGCGTACACCGCGCTCGCGCGGCGCATGCTCGGACCTCGCCTCGGCCTGCTGCTCGCCGCCACCGCGGCGCTGTTCGGTCCCTTGCAGTACGCCGGACCGATGCCGTCCTGGTACAACGAATGTCTCGCCATCGCGGCGTGCTGGTGTGTCGCGCGCTTTGCGGCGACGGGACGGGTGATCTGGCTCGCCGCAGCGGGCCTCGCCTGCGGAACCTCCATCGCCGTCAAGATCGTGGGCGTCTATGCCCTCGGCGCCGCCGTTGCGGCCATCCTCTGGCTCGAACAGCTCGACGAAGCGACTGGCACTGGACGTCCGCTCGCCTTCCTGATCGCCAAGACGCTCGGCTTCGCCATCGCCTGCGCACTCGTCCTGCGTCTCCTCGCGCACGGCGGAGCGGGCACCGAGCTGCTGACGCTCGGCGCGCCGGTCGTCCTGCTCGCCGCGCTCGTCGTCGCCGACGACTGGCGCCGGGCCCGCGGTCCCTCCGGGCCGCGGCTGCGCCGCTGCGCGGCGCGGCTCGCGCCGTTCGCGCTGGGCGCGGTCCTGCCGCTCGCCGTCTGGACTCTGCCGTACTGGTCGCGCGCGGGGCTCGCGACGCTCTGGCAGGGCGTCGTGGTGCTGCCGGGCAGCCGGCTCGCCCTCGATACCACGCACGGCGCGATGCCGGGTCTCGCCACGATGACGCTCCCGTTCGCCGCCACGGCCCTGCTCGCGCTCGCCGGCGCAGGGCGCAGCGCGCGCAGCGCTGCCGGGCTCGCAGCGCTCGTGCTGCTGGTCGCGGCGGTCGCGCTGGGCTCGCGGGAATTCTGGTACCTGCAGCCCTGGGGCATGCTGCGCGCGGCGCCCTGCCTCGCGAGCGCACTCACCGTGCTCGCGTATGTCACCGGGATCCGCCGCGGTGCCGCCGTCGCGCCGATGGCGGTAGGCGTGTGCTGGTTCGCCGCTTTGACCGCACTCGTGCAGTTCCCGTTTCCACACGGCATCTACGCGCTGTATGCCGCCCCGCTCGGCCTGCTCGCCTGGACGGTCGCCGCGGCGGGGCTGCCCGGGGCCCGTGCCCTGCCGCCGGCGCTGCTGCTGGGGGCGCTCGCGGCGAGCGCGATCCTGTTCGATGCGCGCAGCGACATCCGCACGCTCGGCGTCCGGTTGGCGCCTGCCCCGGTGGCCGTACCGATGAACACGCCGGGCGCCTCGCTGCTCGCCCCGACGCGGGTGGCGCGCACCTATCAGGCGCTCGTCGCCGAATTCGCGCTCGTCGCGGGCCGCTGCGTGTACGCCGGGCCGGACGCGCCGGAAATCCCGTTCCTCGCCCGCGCCGGCTATTGCCATCCCGCGCTCTACGACATCTTCGAACCGGGCTACGCGGATAAGGCCGGCTTCGAACGGGCCCTCTTCGACTGGCTGGCGCGGGCCCGGCCGGCGGCGGTCGTCCTCAATCTCCGGCCCGCGTTCTCGCGTCCCTACAGCGGGGAATTCACCGCCCGGCTCCGCCCGCTCTACACCCGCTGGGTGCTCATCGACGACCACTTCCTGGTGGGCACGGCGGGCGAGACTCCATCCGCGGCAGCGACGGGCCGATAAAGTCCCGGTTACCGATCCGGTTGTACGTGTCCAGCATGTCGCGCCCCTCGCCCCGTCTCTTCCCGATGCTCCTGGTCTGGCTCGCGGGGCTGTGGGCGGCCGGCGCCGACGCCGCGACGTATGCGAGCGCGCCGACCGCCTACAACTGGATCACGACCGGCGCGGAGACCACGATCACGTCCTGGTCGACCTCGTCGGGCTGCGTCGACTCCGTCGGCGACGACAGCCTCTCGAACGCGTTGAACCTCGGTTTCACGTTCAACTACGGCGGCACGAACTACACGCAGTTGCGCATCTTCACGAACGGCCACGTCCAGTTCAACAGCACCTACTGCGGTTACGGCACGAACAACATCGGACCGCCGCGCACCTACCCCGACGGGATGCCGAATACGAACCAGGATCGGACGATCCGCATCTACGGCGCGGATCTCGACGTAAGTGCCGCCGGCAGTGGCACCATCACCTACGCCACGACGGGCAGCTCGCCGAATCGCGTGTTCGTCGTGAGCTGGAACAACGTGCGGGCCTGGACGGACACGGGCTCGGGCTTCGGCGGCGGCACCTCGTACAACTTCCAGATCCAGATCTACGAAAGCGGCGAGTTCCGTTACATGTACGGCACCTCGGACGACATCTCGACCGCCGGCAAGCCGGTCGGACCGGCGCAGGTCGGCTGGCAGGTGAGCGGCTCGGACTACGTCATCCAGCAATACGGCCTGCCCGCGAACGGCAGCGGCCTCCGCTTCTTCATCCCGGGCGGGGCGGGCTCCGGTACGGGCTGCAACATTCCTGCGACGTATCCGCTCTACGGCGGGACGCTCAGCGTCGGCAGCGGCACGGTGAACAACGGCTCGACGACGAAGACGATCACGGCGGCGAGCGGCACGGGCAAGGCCTTGAACGCCGCGACCGGCGCGCTCGTGAGTTACACGCCGACGCTGCCGGCGCTGAATCCCGCGACGTTTCCGACGAACGGCAGTACGACGGACAGCACCTCGACGACGATCGCCGCGGGTTCGTACCGGACGCTCACGCCGTCGGGGAACTTCACGTTCACGGGCGGCACGTATTACATCAAGACGCTGAACCTCGCCGGCCGCACGGCGACGATCGCGCCGGGTGACTACTACATCGAGACCGTGAACATCAGCAACAACGGCAAGATCACGATCAGCCCGAACGGTCCGGTGAACATCTACATCAAGACCAGGGTCGCCGGCTCGGGCGCGGACCACGTCTCGATCAATTCCGGCGGCTCGCCCCAGAACATGCGCTTCTGGCTGTACCCGGCGGCGACTTTCGCGATCAAGGACGACTCGACGTTCACCGGGCTGCTCTATGCCCCGGATGCCGGCAATACCGTGAGCTTCGCGAGCACGAACACGATCACCGGCGCGGTGATCTCGGCCGGCTCGCTCTCCGTCGGCAGCTCGGCGAGCATCGTCTTCACCTCGACGACCGCGAACTTCATCGGCTCGATTGCGACCTCCACGTGCACGAGCACGAGCGACCACATCGCGTTGAGCGGCAGCACGACCGCCGTGACCTGCGCGGCAACGAGCGTGACGGTCACCATCCACAAGGCCGATCACGGCGTGAATACGGCGTTCACCGGCGCGGTCGCGCTCTCGACCTCGACGAGCCACGGCGACTGGACGCTCGCGAGCGGCAGCGGCACGTTCGACAACGGCGCCGCGAACGACGGCGCGGCGACTTACACCTTCGTCGCCGGCGATGCCGGCACGGCGCAGTTCACGCTGAAGGACACCGTCGTCGAGACGGCGAACCTCGACGCGACCGACGGCAGCATCAGCGAGACGACCGGCAGCGCGACGGCCGCCGAGGATCTCGGCATCGCGTTCGCACAGACCGGCTTCCTGTTCCTCGCCGACGGCGTGAACGGCGCGATCGGCAACCAGATCGCCGGCAAATCGAGCGGCACGGCACCCGGCGCGCAGACGCTCACGCTCGCCGCGGTGCGGACGAGCGACAGCACCGGCGTCTGCCAGGCCGCGCTCGGCGGCGCACAGACGGTGAGCCTGGCTTACGAATGCATCAGCCCCGCGACCTGCGCCGGCAGCACGTTCCAGATCGGCAGCACGACGATCGCCGCGAATGCGTCGGGCACGGTGTCGGGCTACGCGAGCGTGCCGCTGACCTTCGACGCCGCGACGGGCCGCGCCGCGTTCACCGCCACGTATCAGGACGCCGGCAGTACGCGGCTCACCGCGCGCTACCAGATCCCGCTGCCGGACGGCGCGGGCTCGGGACAGTACATGACGGGCACGAGCAACACGTTCGGCTGGCGGCCGTTCGCGCTGGAATTCCAGGTGACGGGCAATCCGGCGGCGAGCAGCGCGGCCGGTACGCGCTTCAAGGCCGCGGGCGCGAGCTTCGACGCGACGCTGCGCGCAGTCGCCTGGAGCGCGGCCGCGGACACGAACAACGACGGCGTCGCGGACGGTCATCAGAGCGGCGACACGAGCGCGACGAACAACGCGAGCCTCACCGCCAACGCGACGACGCCGAACTTCACGCCGGGTGTCGCGGCGAGCCTGAGCGCGCGTCTCGATCAGCCTGCCGGCGGTCATGCGCCGGCGCTCGGCGGCACGACGAGTGCCACGCTCGGCAGCGGCACGGCGAACGTCACGGGCCTGCTCTACGACGAGGTCGGCATCATCGAGCTGACCGCAATCCAGGGCGGCAGCTATCTCGGCATGGGGACGACGGAGACGGCGCAGATCCGCGGCGTGACGGGCTACGTCGGGCGCTTCTATCCGAGTCGCTTCAACGTCGCCGGCAACACACCGGTCTTCGCCGCGGGCTGCACCGCCGGCAGCTTCACGTATCTCGACCAGGGCTTCGGCTTCAGCACCGCGCCGGCGTTGACCGTCACCGCCTTGAACGTCGCGGGCGTCGCGACGCAGAACTACACGACGGCCGGCTTCTTCAAGCTCGCGACCGCGCTCGCGAACCGCGCCTATGGCGACTCGAGCGGCGCGACCGCGTCGTTCAGCTCGCTCCTCGCCGGCACGACGACGCTCGCCGGCAACACCGGCGGTACCGGCAGCGCGACGCTCTCGCTCGCTAACGGCGGTTCCGGCGATCAATTCCTCTACGGGCGGACGAGCCTCGTCGCGCCGTTCGTGCCGACGGTGACGGCGGCGTTCCCGGCCGGCGACCTCACGGATTCCGACGGTGTCTGCTACGACCCGAATGGCGATCACACCTGCGATCCGTATCAGATCGCCGGGATCGCGGCGGGCGGCGCGACGCTGCGCTTCGGGCGCCTGAAGCTCGTCGATGCGGTCGGCTCCGAAGTCCTCCCGCTCGAAGTGCCGGCGCGCGCCGAGTACTACGACGGCCAGGGCTTCGTCGCGAACACGAGCGATTCGTGCACCGCGATCACGACCGCGGCGCTCGATCTGAAGACGACGGCGAGCAATCCCGCCCAGGGCACCGCGAGCGTCGCGATCGGCGGCGGCACGACGACGGCGAGCTTCGCACACGTCCCGCTCGCGGCGGGCACTCTGAGCCTGAATTTCAGCGCACCGGGCGCCGGCCACACGGGCGACGTCGACGCGACGATCAATCTCGGCGCGAGCGGCGCGAACGCCGCGTGGCTGCGCTACGACTGGGACGGCAACGGCGCGCAGGACAACGATCCGGCAGCGCGCGCCGGCTTCGGCGTGTATGCGGGACGCAAGGCCGTCATCTACCAGCGCGATCCCTGGCGCTAGAGCGCTCAGCCGACAGCGGGACGCGGTACGCCGGACGGGACACGGCGCGGCGGATGTGCTTTCCTAGGCGCATGGAACGCCCTTCGACGATCGTGCGCACCAGCGCCCCATGAGAGCCCAGGCTCCCTGGCCCGGCCGCTGGCAACGCCGGCTCCTCGCCGTCCCCGGTCAGCCCGACGACACGGGCTCGCTCGTGATCTGGCTGCAGACCGCGCATCTCTGCGCCGATCTGCGCGTGCCGACGGGACGCCCGTCGTTCGCGGGCGCGAGCGCGCTCACGGAATGCACCGACGATCAGCTCGCCTGGCTCGCGACGCAGCAGGGCTTCGCCGGCACGCTCGAAGTTTATGGCGACCTCTATGCCTGGCGTCGCGACATCGATTTCCAGGCGCCCGGCGCCGTGCCCGACGTCGGCCGCATGCGCCCGGCCGGCGACTGCGTGATCGAGACCGGCGTCCATGCGGAATACCTCGAGGAATGGCTGCACACGCCGGCCGAGGAGCACGAGCTCGCGGCGACGCGGCTCATGGTCGCAGGCGCGGCGCGCGAGGCCGCATGGTGGCCGGGGGTGGCGGTCGCGGTCGGCGACGAATGCCTCCTCGTGCTCGGCCGCCGCACACCGCCCGCGCATCTGCCGGGCCTCTTCGCCGCGGCGTCCGGCGCGCGCGAACGTGACGCGCTCGCCCAGGTGCTCGACTGCGAGATCTCCTATCTGCGCCGCGACTGGAACGCCGAGTGCTGGCGCGTGGTCGCCTCCACCCTGCCCTGGCGCGAAGGCCTCGAGCTCGCCGTAGAGGACGGCCGGCTGCCCACACTGCATGCGCATCCGACGCTCGCCGGACGCGAGATCCGCGGGCTCGACGAGTACTGATTTCATCACGGGTTGCGACGCCACACCGAGGAGCCCAGCATGCCGCACGCCATCCGCTTCGCCGCCCACGGCGGCCCCGAAGTGCTCCGCTGGGAGGAAGTGAACGTCGCCGCAGCCGCCGCCGGCGAGCTCCGCGTGCGCAATACCGCCGTCGGGCTCAACTACATCGACATCTATCACCGCGAAGGGCTCTACCCCGTGCCGCTGCCGAGCGGCATCGGCCTCGAAGCCGCGGGCGTCGTCGTCGAGTGCGGACCGGGCGTCACGGATTTCGCGCCGGGCGATCGCGTCGCGGGCGCGTCCGGTCCGCTCGGCGCCTATGCCGAGGAGCGCATCGTCCCGGCCGATCGCGTCGTGAAAATTCCGGACGGCATCGGCGACGCACAGGCCGCGTCGATGATGCTGAAGGGCATGACGACGCACTATCTCCTCCGCCGCACGTACCGCGTACAGCCGGGCGACATCGTCCTGATCCATGCCGCGGCGGGTGGTGTGGGACTCATCGCGTGCCAGTGGGCGAAGCATCTCGGCGCGACGGTGATCGGCACGGTCGGCAGCGACGAGAAGGCCGCGCTCGCGGCAGCCCACGGCTGCGATCATCCCATCGTCTACGCCCGCGAAGACTTCGTCGCGCGCGTGGCCGGGATCACGGGCGGGCGGAAGTGCAACGTCGTCTACGATTCCGTCGGCCGCGACACGTTCATGAAGTCGCTCGACTGCCTGCGTCCGCTCGGCACGCTCGTATTGTTCGGCATGGCCTCCGGTCCGGTGCCGGCCTTCGAGCCGGGGATCCTCGGCACGAAGGGCTCGTTGACGCTCTCGCGCCCCTCGCTCGCGCACTACACCGCGACGCGCGAGGATCTCGTCGCGACCGCGAACGAGCTCTTCGACGTCGTGCTGAAAGGCGCGGTGAAGATCGAGGTGAATCAGACCGTGCCGCTGCGCGAGGCGGCGGCAGCGCAACGTGCGCTGACGGCGCGGAAGACGACAGGATCGACGGTGATGATCGTCTGAGGCGTCGAGCGGGTTCGCAGGTTGCCACGAACCAGGCGGTGCCGGCGGGAAATGGGGTCAGGTTCGATTTCGCGGCCGATGCGAGCGGCTCATGCCCGGGCGCTCGGGCGCGAAATCGAACCTGACCCCAATTCCCTCGATCATGGTCGTAGGTCCGTGATTAGCCGAAGGCGTAATCGGACGTTCGTATCACGACCGGAGCGTCCGATTACGCTGCGCCAGTCGGACCTACGACGAGAAACCGCCCTATAGGATGTGCCGACGCAGGAGGCGCATCGATCGCGGCTCGCCGACGCCGTGGTTACCTGACCGCCGCCCGTCGGGCTTCCTTCGTCAGCCCGACCTGCCCGCTGCTGCCAACCTACCGATCGTAGAACTCGTAATCGTCGTCATCGCCGGGGTATCCGCCCTGCCCGCCGCCGAGCGCCGGCGCCGCCTCGTCCATCGCCGCGAGCTGTTCGCGGAGCGCGAGGATGTGGTCCTGCCAGTAACGCTGCGAATTGAACCACGGGAAGTGCAGGGGAAACGCCGGGTCGTTCCAGCGCCGTGCGAGCCAGGCGGCGTAGTGGATCATGCGCAGCGTGCGCAGCGCCTCTATCAAGGGCAGCTCGGCGTAATCGAACTCCGCGAAATCCTCGTAGCCCTCGAGCACGACCGCGAGCTGCCCGGCGCGCTCGTGGTGCTCGCCGACGAGCAGCATCCAGAGATCCTGGATCGCCGGGCCCGTCATGCAGTCGTCGAGATCGACGAAGTGCGGTCCGGCCGGCGTCCACATGATGTTGCCGGGATGGCAGTCGCCGTGGAGCCGCAGCGCACGATACGGTCCGGCGCGATCGAAACAGGCACGGATCCTCACGAGTGCATCGTCGATCACGCTCTCGTAGACCCGTTTCAACTCGCCGGGAATGAACTCCGAGCCGAGCAGAAACTGCGACGGCTCTGCGCCGAGCCGGGCGATCGAGAGCTCGGGACGATGCGTGAACTTCCGCGTGCTGCCGACGGCATGGATACGGCCGATGAAGCGGCCGAGCCAGCGCAGCGTGTCGTGATCCTCGAGCTCCGGCGCGCGGCCGGGGCGGTTCGGATAGAGCGCGAAGCGGAGCTCCGCGTCGTGGTGCAGCGTGCGGCCGTCGATCGCGAGCGGCGCGACGATCGGGATCTCGCGTTCGAGGAGCTCGGCTGCGAACGCGTGCTCCTCGCCGATCGCCGCATCGCTGAAGCGGCCCGGCCGGTAGAACTTCGCGATCACGTTGTCGGTCTCGCCGACGCCGACGCGATAGACGCGGTTCTCGTAACTGTTCAGCGCGAGCAGGCGGCCGTTGCACTCGTAACCGCAGGACTCGATCGCGGCGAGCACGCGATCGGGGGTGAGCGTGGCGTACGGCGCGTCTGCCGCCGGGAGCGCTCCGCTCATCGTCCGCTCAATCGCGGCGCTTCGGTTTGACACCGCCCGGCTTGCGATCGCGGGGCGCGCCGTCGCGCGGCTTGAAGCCGCCCTTCTCGAACCGGCGCGGCGGACCGGCCTTCGTGTCGCGGTCGTCGGCCTGCTTGCGGCTGCGCTTCGAGGGCGCGTGCTCGCCGCCCTCGTCGGCGCGGCTCATGTTGAGCGGGAACTGGCGCACGCGCACCTTGCGCAGGTGCTTCAGAATCTCGGGCGGCATGCCGTCCGGCAGGTCGACCGTGCTGTGCTCGTCGTAGAGCTCGATGCGGCCGATGAACTTGCTGTCGATGCCGGCCTCATTCGCGATCGCGCCCACGATGTGCGAGGGCGTGACGCCGTGGGCGTGGCCGACTTCGATGCGATAGCGGACCATGTCGAGATCGGGCTGTCCCTTGTGGCGCGCGGGCGGCGCGTCGAAATGCGGTGCGCGGCGCGGCGGGCGGTCGCCGTGCGAACCGTCCTGGGGATGGTCGGGTTCGTGGCGGCGGCGGGGCGGCTCGTCGGCCTGGCGCGTGAACGAGGGCGGCTCGCGGCGCGGCGGACGGGTCTCGTCCCCACGCGCGAACGGCGGCGGCTCGCGGCGCTTCGGCGGCTCGTCGGCCTGGCGCGCGAACGAGGGCGGCTCGCGGCGCGGCGGACGGCTGTCTTCCCCGCGCTCGAACGCCGGCTCGGGTCGCCGTCCCGGCGGCTCGTCGGCCTGGCGCGCGAACGGCGGTGGCTCGCGGCGCGGCGGACGATCGTCCCGCTCGAACTCGCGACGCGGCTTGCCGCGCGGCCCTTCGTCGCGTCCGGCCCAGGCGCCTTTCGCACCGCGCGGCGCGTCTTCGCCCGCCTGCTTCGCAGGCACCTGCAGCGGCCGCTCCTTCTGCGCGAGGAACGCCAGCGCGGCCGCGATCTTGCGCGGCTCGAGATCGTGCTCGGATTCGAGCTCCGCGATCACGGATTCGAGGAACGCGAGCTCCTCGTTGCCGACGATGTCCGCGACCTGCTGCTTGAACTGCTGCACGCGGCGATCGGCGATCGCCTCGCGGCTCGGCGGCAGCATGGGCTCGATGGGCTGCTTCGTCGCCCGCTCGATCGCACGCAGCATGCGCATTTCGCGCGGCGCGACGAACAGGATCGCCTCGCCCGAACGCCCGGCGCGGCCGGTGCGGCCGATGCGATGCACGTAGCCCTCGATGTCGTAGGGGATGTCGAAGTTCACGACGTGGCTGATGCGCGGCACGTCGAGACCGCGCGCCGCGACGTCGGTCGCGATCACGATGTCGAGCTTGCCTTCCTTCAACTGTTCGACGACGCGCTCGCGCTGCACCTGGTTCATGTCGCCGTTGAGCGCCGCGGCGCCGTAGCCGCGTGCCTCGAGCTTCTCGGCGAGCTCGACCGTCGCAGTCTTCGTGCGCACGAAGATGAGCACGGCATCCATGTCCTCGGCCTCGAGGATCCGGGTCAGCGCGTCGAGCTTGTGCAGGCCGCTGACCTGCCAGTAGCGCTGGCGGATCGCGGCGACCGTCGCGGTCTTCGTCTTGATCTTCACTTCGCGCGGTTCCTTCAGGTGCTTCTCGGCGACCGCGCGGATCGGCTCCGGCATCGTCGCGGAGAAGAGCGCGACCTGGCGCGCCTCCGGCGTGTGCTCGAGGATCCATTCGACGTCCTCGATGAAGCCCATGCGCAGCATCTCGTCCGCCTCGTCGAGCACGATCGAGCGCAGGTTGCCGAGCGAGAGGCTCTCGCGGCGCAGGTGATCCATCACGCGGCCGGGCGTGCCGACGACGACGTGCACGGCGCGGCGCAACTGCTTCAACTGCATGCCCATGCTCTGACCGCCGTAGATCGGCAGCACGTGAAAGCCGGGCAGATGGCGCGCATAACTCTGGAACGCTTCCGCGACCTGCAGCGCGAGCTCGCGCGTCGGCGTCAACACCAGCACCTGGGGATCGCGCTGCTCGAAATCGAGCCGCTCGAGCAGCGGCAGCGCGAACGCGGCCGTCTTGCCCGTGCCGGTCTGGGCCTGGCCGATCACGTCGTGGCCGGCGAGGAGATGGGGAATCGTCGCGGCCTGGATGGGCGACGGGGTTTCGTAGCCGACTTCGGCCAGCGCCTGCAGGAGCGGGGCGGACAGCGGGAAATCAGCGAAATTTTCGATCGGGGTCGACATGGGATAAGGAACCGGTGCTTGGGAAATGGGACGAATGGTCCAGGCAGTTTAGACCACCCGGACCCGGTGTGCTTCAGTGTGAACGCGGGCCGGCCGGCCCTCGGGTCAATTCGCGGGCGTGACGAGCTTACGCATCGCGAGCTGGTGTTCCATCATGTTGCCCATCATGCGGAGCTTCTCGGGCAACAGGACTCTCCAGGCGCCGCCTTCCTTCTCGGCCGAGATCACTTCGACGCGGCTCGAGCGATTCGTGCCGAGCTTGAGCTCGTTGCGCACCACGACGTGGACGATCGACAGGCCTTCCGCGACTTCGCCGAGCACCTTCGTGTCCACGACGTCGAGGTGCTTGCCCTGGATGTCGCTGAGGTTCACGACGAAGCGCATCACGCGCTCGAAGAACACCGCAGGCTCGGCACCGGTCGCCTCCTCGGGCTTCGCTTTCTCGCCGAACGTCGCGTCGAGAAAGCCGCGCACGCCTTCCTTCTGCTCGGCGGCGTAGATCGGCATGAAGGCGTTCTTGAAGTCGGCGAGGTCTTTCGGCTTCACGAAGCCGGCGGCGACGGCGAAGTTCTGGATGCGGATCGCGGCGGCATATTTCTCGACGATGTCGGTGGCTTCGGTCGCGAAAGAGGAAGCACAGGCAAACAGGGCGAGCGCCAGGGCGGCGCCGTAGCGGCAGAGGGAACGCATAGCGGTGTCTCGGGAGATTTTGCGCGATCCTAAACACTTAATCGCGATTGCGCCACGTCGATGCGCGATCCGGGCGGATTCAGCTCGCGTTCAGGTGCGGACCGGCTCCCGCCACATCGTGGCGGCCACCACGAACACCCACAACGACAAGATCCCCGTGGAGAGGCGCTGGAACAGACCCTGGTGCGGCGGATCGATACCGATCAGCACCAGGCACGCGAAGCTCGCGAGCCCCGAGGCGCTGGAGTACGCCGCCAACGAGCGATACGCGGGCTCGCGTCGGAACAGGCGCGCACCGAGCAGGGTCGCTGCGATGAGCGCGAGAAATCCCGCGCGGGCCGCGAGATTGTGGATGATCTGATCCGGGCTCGGCAGCGGCGCGCCGCAATGCAGATCGCAGGGGTAGACCCCCGCGACGACGCGCAGCATCCCGCCCAGCGCGACGAGAGCCGCCGCCGCGACGGCGCCGAAACGGCGGTACATCACGAGTGCGAACGGCACGTACAGCGCGCCGGTGAATACGAAGCCGCCGTAACGCATGGGGAATTCCGTCGGACCGCCCCGTTCGCCGAGCTCGCTGATGAACTGGGTGATAGGGCTGTAGTCGGGCCGCAGCGCGCCGAATCCCGCGATACAGGCCGCCCACAGCAGCGGGGCCGCGAGCCCGCAGGCAATCCCGGCGCGAGGATTCACCGTGCCGCCCCGCCGCGCCGGAGCGCGTCGATCTGCCGGTCCTGCACGCGGACGAGTGTCAGCATCGCGGCGATCGCGCCCAGGAGCGCCGCGAACATGTCCGACTGCGTGTCCCAGGGATCGCCCTGCGTGCCGAGGAACTCGTCCGCACCCTGGCCCATCGCGAGCGCAGCGCCCCATTCCACGAGCTCATAGGTCGCGCTGATCGCGAGCGCGACGCACACCGCGAGGAACGCCGCCATCCGGCGCCCCGCGACGTACTCCTGGCGGAGCAGGATTTCGCGGGCGACGAGCGCCGGCACGAAGCCCTGCGCGACGTGCCCGAGCTTGTCGTAGGGATTACGCGCGAGATGGAACGCCGCCTCGACCCAGGCACCGAGCGGCACGCGCGCGTAGGTATACGCCCCGCCCGCCATCAGGATCAGCGCGTGGCAGAAGATCAATCCGTAGAGCAGCGGCGTCAGCGGGAAGCGCCGATAGGTCGCCGCCATCACCGCGATCCCGATCGGAATCGGCAGCGTCTCCATCCACCAGGTCGCGCGGTCGTGGGGCGCGAGCCCCGAGACGCCCAGCAGCGCGAGCGTGAGCGCGGCGAGGAGCAGCAGTCGGGTTGCGCGGGCCATGCGCGCAGTCTAGCAGGGTGCTCGGCAGGGCCCGCCGATTGCGCTACGCTCGGCCTGCCGACGTCCGGCGCGAGGAGGTCCCGTCATGGCCGCAAGCCCACTCCAGCGCGAGCTCGACCCCATTCTGATGGCGGTGCTCGCGAACCGTCTCGACGCGATCGTGCGCGAGATGACGAATACGCTGCTGAAGACCGCGCGCTCGGCGGTGCTCGCGGTGGTGCGGGATTTCTCCTGCTCGATCGTCACCGGCGACAACCGGCTGCTGTGCGCGGCCGAGGGCGCGCCCGTCCACATCTTCGGCTCGAGCCTCCAGACGCAGGCCATGTGCGAGCTGCACCCGGACCTCGCGCCGGGGGATGCCTTCCTGCACAACGATCCGTATCTCGGCAACACCCATCCGGCCGATCACATGTACATGGCGCCGGTGATCGTCGACGGCGTGCATCTGTTCACGGCGTGCGCGAAAGCGCACCAGGCGGATTGCGGGAACTCGATCCCCTCTACTTACCATGCCTATGCGAAAGACATCTACGAGGAAGGCGCGCTCATCTTCCCCTGCGTGCGCGTGCAGCGCGACTACCAGGACATCGGCGACGTCATCCGCATGTGCCGGCGGCGCATCCGCGTGCCCGACCAGTGGTACGGCGACTACCTCGCCTCGATCGGCTCCGCGCGCATCGGCGAACGACGGCTCGTCGAGCTCGTCCGCCGCTACGGCATCGAGACGATCAGGAAGTTCATCGAGGAATGGTTCGCCTACTCCGAGCGCCGCGCAGTGGAGGCGATCCGCAAGCTGCCTGGCGGGCGCTACACGAGCGTGAGCCGCTACGATCCCCAGCCGCCGACGCTGCCCGACGGACTCCCGATCACGGTGCATGTCGCGATCGACGCCGCGGCCGGCCGCATCGAAGTCGATCTCACCGACAACGCGGACAACATCGCCTGCGGCCTGAACGAATCCGTCGCCTGCGCGACCTCGAACGCGATGTGCGGGGTGTTCAACTGCATCGATCCGGAAGTGCCGCACAACGCGGGCAGCTTCACGCGCATCGCGGTGAAGCTCCGCGACGGCTGCGTGACCGGCATTCCGAAGTTCCCGCACAGTTGTTCGATGGCGACGACGAACATCGGCGATCGCATCGTGAACGCCGTGCAGCTCGCGTTCGCGGGCATCGGCGAAGGCTACGGCAACGCCGAGGGCGCGATGGGCATGGGTGCCGGTGCGGCCGTGATCTCGGGCCACGACTGGCGGCGCGACGGCCCCTACATCAACCAGGAATGGATGATCGCGAACGGCGGCCCGGGCACGCCCGCGACGGACGGCTGGCTGAACTTCGGCCTGCCGGTCGCCTGCGGCGTCATCTACCGCGGCTCGGTCGAAGTCGACGAATCGAAGTTCCCGATGCTCTACCGCCGCCTCGCCGTCATCCCGGGCGGCGGCGGCGCGGGCCGCTTCCGCGGCGCGCCGGGCGTCGAAGTCGTCTACGGACCGCGCCGCGATCCGATGACGGTCGTCGTGTCCTGCGACGGCCAGGTCAACGCCCCGCAGGGGGCGCGCGGCGGCGCGCCTGGACCTGCCGCGGCGACTTACAAGCTGAAACCCGATGGCAGCGCCGAGAAGCTGCCCGGGGCCGTGGTCTGCACGCTCGAAGCGGGTGAATGCATCCGCGGTCTCGACGCCGGGGGCGGCGGCTACGGTCCGCCCGTCGAGCGCGATCCGGCGCGCGTGCTCCGCGACGTGCTGGAACGCTGGGAGACACCGGCGCGGGCGCAGGACGTCTACGGGGTCGTGCTCACGGGGCGGATGGAGGATGAAACGCTCGCCGTCGATGCCGCGGCGACGGCTGCGGCGCGGGCTGCGATGCGAAGCTGAGACCTCCGGCGGCGGGCGCCGCCGGAAGGCCGGGACGGATCAGACGCGGCGACGGGCCCGGAGCAGGCCGAGCGCGGCGGCGAAGCCCAGAATCGCGGGCGGCAGCGGCACGGCCGCCCCGGTCTGGAAGCGCACGTTGTCGAGCGCGGTGACCTCGGCAATCTGGTTCGCGAACTCGGCGTTGATGAGCAGCGCCTGCAGCCCCCCGAGCACCGAGGACAACTGCTGTCCGGTCGCCGCCGGTCCGAACACGGAGCCGACGAACCAGCCGGCCGCGTCGGTCGCGAACGGGACGTCGTAATGCTGCCACGCGGGCGCCTCGGGCGGCGGATTGTTCGAGCCGTACACGAGCACCGTGCCGTTCGTGCCGACGAGCGCGACGTTCGGGCCGTTGATGAACAGACCGCCGTTCGCCTGCTGCTGCATGTCGTAGGACAGCGAACCGCCGAACAGCGCGGCCTGGTTGCCGAGAAACGTCGCGGGCGCGACGAAATGGGTCCAGTCCGCGTTCGGATCGGTGACCGTGATGCGCCCGCCGGGATTGCCCCCCGTCGCAACGTAGACGACCGGCGGATCCGCGGTCGTCGGCAGGTCGTAGATCGGCGTGACGAGCGTCAGATCGTTCGCGACGGCGACGGCGGTCCAGCCTTCCGCGCCGAGCGTGAAATCGCTACCGGAAGTCGCGGCGGCAGCCGGGCCGGCGACGGCGCCCCCGGCGAGCGCGATGAGCGCGAGCGCCCTGGTGAAAGCGGACATCGAAATCTCCCTTGCGATCGAGTTCCCTGGACTCCGGATAGTCCCGGCGCATCGCAAGAGGGTCAAATGTGAAGAAACGTAAACGCGGCCGGGTTCACATTCCCGTGTCCCCGGCCGCGCGCGGGAGGCTCTTAGAGATTGCCCTTGTGCTGAACCCCGTCGACGGGAAGCATCGCGCCCGAGATCCAGCTCGCCTTCCCGGAGGCGAGGAAGACGACGGCGTTCGCGATCTCCTCGGGCCGGCCCATGCGGCCGCTCGGGATCGTGCCGACGATCATGTCGTAGAACGGCTTGTTGGTCTTGTTGATCTGATCCCAGAAGCCGTCCGGGAAATCGATCGAGCCCGGCGCGACGCAATTGACGCGGATGCCTTTCGGCGCGAGCTCGACGGCCATGCTCTTGGAGTGGCTGATGAGTGCTGCTTTCACCGCGGCATAGGCCGCGACGCCGGGCAGGCTCGCTTCGAGGCCGGAGATCGAGGTGATGTGGATGATCGCGCCGCCGCCCGCGGCTTCGAGCCAGGGCACGACCTGCCAGGTCGCGCGCACCGCGGCCATCATGTCGACGTTGACGCTCGCGAGCCAGCCCGCCTCGTCGTCGGTCACGCCGAAGCCGGAGGGGTTGTTGACGAGCACGCCGATACCGCCGAGCTCCTGGTGTGCCATGTCGAGGAACTTCTTCAACGACGCGGCGTCGCCGACGTCGCAGGCCGCGGCATAGCAGTCGACGCCGAGCTTCACGATCTCGGCCTTCGTCGCCTCGAGTGCCTCCGCGCCCCGCGCGCAGATCGCGACGTTCGCGCCTTCGCGTGCGAAGCCGAGCGCGATCGCCCGCCCGATGCCGCGGCTCGCGCCGGTGACGATGACGCCCTTGCCCTTGAGACCCAGTTCCATGCCGACCTCCTCTCGTTATCGTGTGCCGGATGCGGGCGCGCTCACAGCGCCCGCACGACTTTCAGTATCGTGCCCTCGACGCCGACGACCTCGACACGCGTGCCGGCGGCGAGATCCTCGCCCGCCACGCGCCACACGCCGTCGTCGACCTTGAGCTTGCCGTAGCCGTCGACGATCGCTTCGTCGAGCGTGAAATGCCGGCCGAGATACGAGCGGCCGCGCTGATTGAGATCGGGATGACTCTCCGTCTCCGGATGCGCGGCCCGGTAGCGCCGCCAGGCGAAGATGCTTGCGACCGACGTCGCGGCGAACAGCAGGAGCTGGGTCTGCCAGGCGAGCACGGGCACGATGAAGAGCGCGAGCCCGGTGAGCGCCGCGCCGATGCCGAACCACAGCATGAACGCACCCGGAAACGCCGCTTCCGCGATCATGAGCGCGACGCCGGCGAGGAACCAGTGCCAGTACTGCACGGATCCCAGCAGCGTCATCACGGCTTCTTCGGCTCGGGAGCGAGCGCCGCCTTCGCGAGCTCGGCGATGCCGCCGAGCGAGCCGAGCACGCCCGAGACCTCCATCGGCATGAAGATGATCTTCTGGTTCGGCGCTATGCCGATGCTGCGCAGGGCATCGACGTATTTCTGCGCGACGAAGTAGTTCACGGCCTGCACACCGCCCGCTTCGATCGCCCGCGAGACCATATGCGTCGCCTTGGCCTCGGCCTCGGCGAGACGCTCGCGCGCCTCGGCATCCTTGAACGCGGATTCGCGCCGGCCTTCGGCCTCGAGCACCGCGGCCTGCTTCTCGCCTTCCGCTTTCAGGATCGCGGCCTGGCGCAGACCTTCGGCTTCGAGAATCGCGGCGCGCTTGTCGCGCTCCGCCTTCATCTGGCGCGCCATCGCCTCGACGAGATCCATGGGCGGCGTGATGTCCTTGATTTCGATGCGCGTGACCTTCACGCCCCAGGGATGTGTCGCTTCGTCGACGACCCCGAGCAGCTTGGAATTGATCACGTCGCGCTTGGAGAGTGATTCGTCGAGGTCCATCGAGCCGAGCACGGTGCGGATGTTCGTGGTGGTGAGATTCAGGATCGCGTATTCGAGGTTGTTCACCTCGTAGGCGGCACGCACGGCGTCGAGCACCTGGAAGAAGACGATGCCATCGACGCGGATGACGGCGTTGTCGCGCGTGATGACCTCCTGCGAGGGCACCTCGAGCACCTGTTCCATCATGTTGATCTTGCGCCCGACGGAATCGACGTAGGGCACGATGATGCCGAGGCCGGGCTTGAGCGTCGTGCGATAGCGCCCGAAGCGCTGCACCGTCCATTCGAAGCCCTGCGGCACTATCTTCGCGCCCATGAAGAGCGTGACGGCGGCGAGGATGACGATGCCCAGAACGAAATAACCGCTGACGTCCATTCCACTCCCTCCCCGGCTCGCGCGGGTTGCGCGCGGCCTATTCTACAGACGCGCGGCGGACCAGCCAGCTCACGCCGCGAACGTGCGCGCCACGGCGGCATCGGCCTCGCAAGCCTGCGCGCCGAGCGCGGCCGCGGTGCCGAGCTGGTTGCGGGCGCGCACGAGGTTGTGCTCGCCCCGGCTCGCGTAGCGCCCCGCATCCCAGCCGAAGTAGCGTTCGTGGAGCGCGTCCGCGCAGAAGCGCGCGGCGAGCTCGAGCTGGATCGTGAGCGTCGCGGGCACGATGGCGGCGATCTCGGCGGCCGTCAGGAAGTCGCGGGCGGCGGCGCCATAGCCCTCGAGCGCCGCGACGAACAGCGGCAGCGCAAAGCGGCCCTCGGCCGCGTCCTCGCCCGCCGGATTGCACCACGAGCGGAACGCGTCGCCCAGGTCGAAGACGAGGGGACCGCGGCCGACGGTGTCGAGATCGACGAGTGCGCGGCAGGTACCGTCCTCGCCGAAGATGAAATTCGAGATCTTCGGATCGCCGTGCACGACGCGCCCCGGTTCACGAGGCAATTGCGGCAGATCGGCGCAGCGCGCGCGGATCTCCGCCGCGAGCTGCGCAGCGGCGCCGTGGAGCCGATGCGACCCACATTCGGCGATCGCGCCCTCGAGCGTCGCGAGATGGCGCGTCAGATCATGGACCGGCGGGCGGAGCTGCGGGAACACGTAGTCGAGATCGGCGAGCGCCGCGTGGAAGCGTGCGAGGCCCCGCCCTGCGGCGTGCGCGTAATGCACGTCCGGCATCGCGGTGAACGTCGTGCCCGCGACGTGCGTCAGCAGGCGCCACACGCGCGTCTCGCGCTCGATCCACGAGGCGCCGTTGCGCGCCGGCACGAGGCGTGGCGTCACCTGGCCGCGCGCGGCGAGATGGCGCGTGACCGCTTCGATGTTCGCGTTCACCGCGCCCGGGAAGATCGGATGCAGGCACTGCAGGACGTAGCGGCTGCCGTCCGCCGCGGTGACGAGGAAGGTCTGGTTGATGAGGCCGACGGTGATGGGCGCAATCGCCGCGACGGCGAGCGGCCAGTCCGCGAGGACCGCGCCGGCCGCAGCGCGGAAGTCGATCCCGTCCGTCATGCGCGGCTCAGTCGCCGGGCTGACGATAGCCGATGCCGTTGAGCTCTGCTTCGAGGCCCGCGACTTCCTTCTTGAGCTTCTCGATCTGTGCGCGCGCCTCGTCGCGTTCGCGCCCGACGCGCGCGGTCTCGGCGAGGGCCTCGAATGCGGAGTGCTCGGCGCGCTCGGCGCGGTCGAGCGCGGCACTGCGCTGCGAGCTCAGCTCCGCTTCGAGCCGCGAGGGGCCGGACAGGCGGCGCCAGACCTGACGCATGTTGACCAGCCAGCCCTCGTGCTCGAGCGGCCGCGCCGTCGCGCGGAGATCCGCGAACTCCGGGCGGTCCATGTGGGCGAGCGCGGTGTCGATCAGGAAGTCGATGAATTCGAGATCGGCCGTGCTGCGGGCCTCCGTCGTCGCGCGCCGCGTGATGGCATACAACGCGCGGGCTTCCCAGAAGCCGGATTCGCCTTCATCGAACTCGATGCGCATGTGACTCTCCCGTTCCCGATGTGTCGCTGCGCGGTCTCCCGACCGCGCGGGCTCAGAGCGTGTGGGTCGCGAAACCCATCGCTTCGATCGTAGCGCGTTGCGCGTGCCCGGTGATGACCGCGTTCACGCCCCGTGCCGGAACGAGGTAGCGGCCGGCGACGGCCACGAGTTCGTCGAGGCCCGCATTCAGCACGCGATCGCGGTACGCGGTGCGGAAGGCGTGCGTGCGGCCCTGACGCTCGGAATAGAACGCGTGGACGGCCGCACCGGCCGGCGAGCGCGGTTTGTCGAGCGCACGGATGACGCCGAGAATCGATTCCTCGAGCCGCGCCTGCTCGGCGTGCTCGGGGATCCAGGCCGGCGCGCGATCGAAATCGAGGAAGGTCTCGACGAGGCGCGGATCGCGATACGAGTAGAGCGAGAACACGCCGCTGTCGGCATCGAAGCTCGCGCCGCCGCCGTAGGCGCCGCCCTGCTCGCGGATCGCGGGATGCAGGAAACCGTCCTGGAGATAGCGCGCGAGGATGGAGAGCAGCGGCGCATCGGGATGTCCCTCGGGCACCGCGGGGAAGGCGCGCGCGCAGAAGTTCACGGCAGAATTCGCGAGCCAGGCGGCGTTGCCCGCAGCAGCCGGCGCGGCGGGCACGAACGGCGCGAAGCCCGCGCCGCCGGCCGGCGCCGGCGCGCGCGCGATGGCCGCCGTCGCGGCCTCCGCCGCCGCTTCCTCACCGACGAACAGCACGCGATAAGGCGCCGCGAGCAGGCGGTCGCGCAAGCTCCCGAAGCGCGCGGCGAGCGCCTCGATCGCCGCGTCCTCGTCCTTCGCCATGTCCTCGAGCGCCTGCACCGCGGCGATGTGATCGGGGCCGTCCCAGTGGGCGTGCAGCCAGCCGGCCGCCGAGAGGCCGCGTGCCGCGCCGTGCATCGCGAGGGTGTGTCCGCGATCCGTGATCGAGGCCTCGAGATCGGCGCGGGTCTGCGCGAGCAGCTCGCGCAGACGCTGATTCTCGTCGAAGCGCGCCACGCCGAGCAGCGCGAACGCCTCCTCGACGAGCGGCGGCAGATGCCGCTCCAGCCCTTTCACGGAAACGACGAAATCGCCCGTGCTGCGCCCGAGATCGTCGCGCGCGCTGCGCATCGCGAGTGTCGCGCCGAACTGACCGAGGCGGGCACGCCGGGTCTGGGTCTCGAGATAGCTCTCGCCGCCGGCGCCGAGCTCGGTCAGGTAATCGGCGAAGAGCGGCAGGAAGGCGAGGTCGTCCGGCGCGCAAGCCGGGAATTCGAAGGCGAGCTGGGCATGTACGAGGCCGTTCGTGCCGCGCGCGTAGAAGTGCGCGGGGTGCGGTCCAATCCGCGTCTCGCGTCCCGTCAGCGGCGGCAGCGCGGCGGGCACGTCGGCGAGCGTGACCTTCGGCAGGAGCTCCGCGTCCTGCACGCTGCCCTGGCGGGCAGCGAGCGCTTCGGCCTCGGCGCGGATGCGCTCAGCGGCCGCGGCGTCGAGCCCGGCCTGCAGATCGGCGAGGCGCGCCGCCTCGGCCGCCGCCTCGCGCTCGCGCTGACCGGCATCGGGCCGCATGATGACGCGCGCGCGGTGTGCGTTCGCGAGCAGGCGCTTTTCGATCAGGCGCGGGACGAAGGCAGGCTCGAGCGCACGCTCGCGCAAATCCTTCAGCCGCCCGTCGATATCGAGCAGAGCGACGGGATCGCGGCGGTACATCGCCCCGGGCAGTGCGCGGCCCATGAGCTGCAAACCATAGGGATAATCGTTGCCGCCGATGTCGCGCTGGGCCATCTCGATGCGATCGAGCACGGCGGTGAGCGTATCCGCCGGGACGCCTTCGCGCCGCACGGTCTCCAGCACGCCGAGCAGATCCGCTTCGAGCTCCGCGGCATGCGCGGGCTCGGTGCCCTCGACGCCGCAACAGAACACGAGCTGCCGCGCGGAATCGTCGATACCGCAGAGCTCCGAAGGGGCCTGGGCGAGCGGCGTCGTTTCGAGGAAATGCCGCAGCGGCGAGGCGCTGTGCTCCAGCAGCACGCCGGCGAGCACGTGCGCTTCGAGCATCGCCTGCGGATCGGCCGCTTCGCCCACGAGCCAGCCCCACACCGCGTGCGTCCCGCCTTCGCAATCCGCCGGATCGTCGACGGAATACGCGGTCTCGTGCGCGACGGGCGCGGCAAGTGGCGCTTCGACGGCGCTGACGATCGGTGCGGCGACCTGTCCCGTGAAATAATCGAGCACGTTGCGGACGATCGAGCCCTGGTGCTCGTGCGCCGGGAAGCTCCCGTAGGTCATGAACACGGCCTGGCTCGGATGGTAGTGCCGGGCGTGGAAGGCCTTCAGGTACTCGTAGGTGAGATCCGGGATCGCCGCGGGATCGCCGCCGCTGTTGAAGCGGTAGGGCGTCGTCGGGAACAGTCCCGCGTGCAAGTGATGATAGAGCTGCGAGACCGGCGCGCTCATCGCGCCCTTCATCTCGTTGTAGACGACACCCTTGTAGACGAGGCCGGCCTCGGGCTCCCCTGGCGCAGCGAACTCGACGCGACAGCCCTCCTGCGCGAAATCGAGGCGATCGAGCGTCGGGAAGAATACGGCGTCGAGATACACGCCGAGCAGATTGTCGAAGTCCTTGCGGTTCTGGGTCGCGAACGGATACGCGGTGCTGTCGCTGCTCGTGAACGCGTTCATGAACGTGTTGAGCGAGCGCCGGAGCATCATGAAGAACGGATCGCGCACCGGATAGCGCCGGCTGCCGCAGAGCGTGGTGTGCTCGAGGATGTGGGCGACGCCCGTCGAATTCTCGGGCAGCGTCGGGAAGGCCACCATGAACGCGTTGTTCGTGTCGTCGGCGGCGAGATGATAGTGCCGCGCGCCTGTCGCCCGGTGGACGTAGGACTGGAACTCGATCCGGAGCGAGGCGATCGGGCGACGTTCGACGAGCTCGAAAGGGGTGTCGTTCATGAATATTGTGACCGTTGGTGGTTTTCGATGGTTGCAATGGCGGCCCGCAGCTCCGCGAAGGATGCGATCTCGACATGGGCCGGCCGGAGATCCTGCGGCCATTCCCGGCCGGCGCGGTTCACCCAGATCGACGCGACGCCCGCACGGTGCGCGGCCTCCACGTCGTAATACGGCTCGTCGCCGATGTGGATCATCGCCTCGGGCCGGACGCCGGTGCGCTCGACCACGATTTCGAACATCCGCGGATCCGGCTTCGCGGTCTTCGCGAGCGCGGGCGAGACGCAGAACTCGAAGTAGTGCGCGACGCCGGCGCGATCGAGATCCGTGTTGCCGTTCGTGATGGCGACGAGACGGTAATCGGTGCGCAGGATTTCGAGCGCGTGCACGGCGTCCTCGTACATCTCGACCTCGCTGCGCGCCGCCAGGAAGGCCGCGACCGCCGGCTCCGCGAGCTCCGCCGAATGCCCGGCCTGCGGCAGGAGCTCCGCCAGCGCGTGGATGCGCAGCAGCGTGAAGTCGTGGCGCAGCTCCGGGCGGTCCTTCGCGAGCTGGCGGCGGTAGTTCACGAGGTCCTCGATCGACCAGCGTGCGGTGAGCTGCGGTGCCTCCGCCGTGAGCCAGGCGTAGAGCACGTCCTCGGCGCGCATGAGCACCGGGCCCGCGTCCCAGAGCGTGTCGTCGAGATCGAAAGAGAGCAGCTCGATCATGCGCGGGGTCGAGGCGCGGCGCACCCGGGCGCCGTCGAGACGCTATACTGCGGGCAAACCGGGACTTCGGAGTTCACTACACATGCCGTCTTTCGATGTCGTTTCGGAAATCAATATGCACGAGCTGACCAACGCCGTGGATCAGGCGAATCGCGAAATCGCGAACCGCTTCGATTTCAAAGGCACCAATACGCGGGTCGAGCAGAATGAATACGAGATGAGCATCATCGCCGAAGGGGAATTCCAAGTGAAGCAGGTCGCGGAAATCCTCCAGGGCAAGATCGCGAAGCGCGGCATCGACCTCGTTAGTCTGGAGATGGGGGAGATCCACACGAATCTCAATGAGGCGCGGCAGAAAATCACGGCCAGGCACGGCATCGGCAAGGAGGACGGCAAGAAGATCCTCAAGCTCATCAAGGACTCCAAGCTCAAGGTGCAGGCCCAGATCCAGGACGATCAGGTGCGGGTGATGGGCAAGAAGCGCGACGATCTGCAGGAATGCATTACCAGCTTGCGCGCCGCGAAGCTCGGCCTGCCGCTGCAATACACGAATTTCCGCGACTGATGCGGGGTTTCCGGACATACCCATGAGCCAACTCACCCTCGAACACCACTTCAACTGCCCCTACTGCGGGGCGGCGATCTCGGTCGTCCTGGATTTGTCGCAGCGCGCGGAAGACTACGTCGAGGATTGCGAAGTGTGCTGCCAGCCGATGCGCGTCGCCTACGCCACCGACGACGCCGAGCTCAGCTGGTTCCGGGTCGATCGCCTGGATTGAGCGCGTGGAGGACGCACTCGCACTTGCCGCCGTCGTCGGCCTCGCCGTGTGGCTCTGGCAGTGGAGCGTGGCGACGCGCGAACGCGTGCTCGTGATCAGCAACCGCGTGTGCCGCGAGCTCGGCCTGCAGCAGCTCGACGAGACCGCAGCACTGCGGCGCATGGCGCTCGCCCGCAACGAGGACGGACGCCTCAGCCTGCGACGCGTCTACGGCTTCGACTTCAGCATCAGCGGCGCCGATCGCCATCTCGGCGAAGTGGCGCTGCTCGGCGCGCAGATCGAGTGGGTCGTGCTGGATCACCCCGACGGGCAGATCGTGGTCGATGCGGATACCGCGATGCGCCGGCGTCCGCGGCATCTGCGCGTGGTGGATTCCTCGGATCCGCAGTAAACCCGCCGCCGCGACGGCGGCGCGCGCTCAATTGTCCTTGAGATGCGCGGCGAGCTCTTCGATGAGCGCCTGATCGTGGGCTTTGGCGGCGACGCGCGCGGCCTGCGCGCGTTTCTTGATGCGCTCGAGATGGGCGCGCTGGTTCGCGAAGATCTGCTGCTGCATCGCGTGACCGTCGTGCTCTTCCTGCTCGCGCAGCCAGGATTCGATTTCGTGCTCGAAGCGGTTGCGCGAGGCCTGCTCCTCCTGGCGGTGGTGCTCGAGATTCTGCTCGTTGGCGAGCGCCGCCGCCTGGACCTTCTGCTGCGTGGCCTCTGCCGCTGCGACGCTGGCGCGCGCTTCGGCGAGCTCGGCCTCGATCGCCGCCAGATCGGACTCGAGCTCCGGACTGGAAACCGCGATCTGCGCAGCGGCACGGCGGCGGGCGCTGTCGAGCTCGGCACGATGACTTTCGGCGCGCTGCTGGAGCTGGAGCGCGTGCTCCTTCTCGCGCTGCGCCTCGTCGAGCAGAGAACGCAGCTTCAGGGCCTCCGATTCGAGGCGCTGGCGCTCGGCGCGCAGCTTCTGCTCCTCGCGTTCGCGGAGGAGGGCATGCGTGTCCTTGTATTCCTGGATGATCTTCTCGGCTTCCGCCGCCGCCGCGACGCGCGCTGCTTCAGCGACCGCCTTGTCCCGCCGCGCGCGCTCGAGCTCTTCGGCATTACGCGCGAACTCGGCCTCGAGGCGGCGGCGCTCGGAGGCGACCTTCGCCTGCATCTCGTCGCGCAGTTGGCGTTCGAGCTCGACCTGACGCTGCTGGTGTTCCTCCGCCTGGCGGGCGGCATGCTGTCGCGCCGTTTCCACTTCCGACTGCAGACGTTTCGCCTCGACGAGCTTCTTCAGCGCGTCCGCTGATTCGGATTGCAGGCGTTCGCGCTCGGCCCGGAGCTGGCGTTCGGCCTCCTCCTTCATGCGTTGCAGCCGCGCGAGCTCCTCGGCCTGCCAGGCATAGCTGGCCTCGAGCTTGCGTTCCTCTTCCTTCAGCCGCCCCTCGGCCTCTTCGCGCATGCGCTGGATGCGCGCCTCCTCCTCGCGATGACGACGGGCGGCCTCCTCCTCGGCGTAGCGCTTCTCCCGCTCGAGCTGTTCCTTCAGGCGCTGGGTCTCGGCGAGCGTGCGCTGCGTGCGGGCTGCTTCCTCGGCGAGACGGGCCTGCTCGGCGGCAAGGCGCTCGTTCGCGACGCGCTCGGCCTCGACGCGCGCGGCTTCCGCTTCCTGTTTCAGGCGGCGGGCTTCCTCGAGCTGGCGCGCGGCCTCCTCGAGCTCATGGGCTTCCTTCTCGCGCAGGCGGGCGGCATGTTCCTGCGCCTCCTGCTTCGCGCATTCGAGCTCCTCTTTCAGGCGGCGGGCTTCCTCCACGCGCTGCTCTTCTTCGCGCAGCCGGGCTTCCGCCTCTTCGCGCATGCGCTGCATGCGGGCCTCTTCCTCGGCGCGACGCTGTTCCGCCTCGGCGGCGAGACGGGCCTGCTCGGCGGCGAGACGCTCGTTCGCGAGACGTTCGGCCTCGAGCTTCGCGGCTTCCGCTTCCTGTTTGAGCCGGCGCGCTTCCTCGAGTTGACGCGCGGCTTCTTCGAGCTCGCGGGCTTCCTTCTCGCGCAGCCGGGCGGCGTGCTCCTGGGTTTCGAGCTTCGCGCGCTCGAGCTCCTCTTTCAGGCGCCGCGCCTCTTCCACGCGCTGCTCTTCCTCGCGCAGGCGCGCCTCGGCTTCATCCCGCATGCGCTGCACCCGGGCCTCTTCCTCCTGACGCAGACGCGCGGCCTCTTCCTGATTCTCGCGGCGTTCCTGCTCCAGCAGGTGCTTGAGCTGCTGGGTCTCGCTCAGCGTGCGGCGGGCCCACTCGGACTCGCGCTCGATCCGTTCCTGTTCTTCGCGGAGGCGCTCGGCCGCGACGCGCTCGGCCTCGAGCTTCGCCAGCTCGGCCTCCTGCTTCATGCGCCGCGCTTCTTCGAGCTGGCGTGCGGCCTCCTCGAGCTCGCGCGTCTCCTTCTCACGCAGCCGCGCGGCCTGGTCCTCGGCGTCGCGCTTCGCGAGCTCGAGCGCTTCCTGCTGGCGGCGCGCCTCTTCGAGACGCTGCTCCTGCTCGCGCAACCGCAGGTCGGCTTCTTCGCGCAGTGCCCGGATCCGCTCCTCGTCCTCGGCGCGGCGTCGCGCGGCTTCTTCCTCCGCGCGACGCTTCTCGAGCTCGAGCTCTTGCTTGAGTTGCGCGACCTCGGCGAAGGAGCGCCGCGCCTGCTCCGCCTCGAGGGCTAGCCGGGCCTGTTCTTCCTGCAGGCGGGAGGCGGCGAGCTGCTCCGCCTCGAGCTTTGCCTGCTCCGCTTCCTGCTTCTGCCGTCGCGCGTCGTCGAGCCGCTGCGTCGCTTGCTCGAGCTCCCGCGCTTCCTGCTCTTTCAGGCGGCTGTTCTGCTCCTGGGCATGACGCTTCGCATGCTCGAGCTCGTCCTTGAGCCGCTGCGCTTCCTCCCACACGCGCTTCGCCTTGTCCGCTTCATGGGCGAGCCGCGTGCGCTCGGCCTGGACCTGCAGCGCCGCCGTGGCGAGCGCTTCCTGCCGCGCGCGCTCCGCTTGCTCCTTCAAGCGCCGCGCCTCGTCGAGTTGCACGCTCGCCTTCGCGAGCTCGGCGCGCAGCGCCTGCGCGCGGAGATCCGCTTCGATGATCTCGCTGTTGCCGTCGAGCCCGGCTTGGCGGCGTTCGGCTTCGGATCGCTGCGAGGCGGGGACGAGCTGCGCGGCCGCGACGACCCTTGCCGGCGCGGAGGCCGCGGGCTTGGCCGGGGCCACACCGGACGGCTTCGGACCCTCGCCGCTCAGGATGCCCTGCTTGACGAGGCCGCCGCTCAGGTAGAAGACGTCGAAGCCGCGTTCGGACAGCAGGAACGCGCCGACCGAGCTGCGCGAGCCGGTGTCGCAACAGACGATGTAGAGCTTCGATTTGTCGAGCCGCTCGGCGTGCATGCGCAACATGTTGAGCGGGTAGCACAGGCTGCCGGGGATAGCGCCCTGCTTGCGCTCTTCGGGAAAGCGCACGTCGAGCCAGATCGCCCCCTCCTTCTCGACGAGCGCCTGGCCGTCGATGAAGCTGATTTCGTTCAGCAGCGGGGTCTTGATGAGATCGATGAAATGCTGCTTCGTGAGCCGCATCAGTATGCCGGGCGTGATCATCGTCACCGTGGCGTTGCGCCGCGCATTCGCGACGAGCGCTTCTTCGCCGAACGTCTCGCCAGGACCGAGCTCGGCGAGCTTCACCGGCATCTTGCCCGAAGCGATGAGGCGGGAGACCTGGCAGCGGCCCTGCTTGACGACGTAGTAATAGTCGCCCGGCGCGCCCTGCTGGATGATGACCTGACCGGCCCGGCATTCGACCGCTTCGAGCGCGGCGAATATCTTTTGGATGTTCGCAGCCGGCACCCGCGCGAAAAGCTCGGATTGCAGCATGCGGGTCATCCAGTCCTCACCGTCCGCCTGCTCGATGTCGCTGACCCGAACCTCCTGCCGGCTGGTGGTGCCGTCGAGCGTCAGAAGCTTGTCGAGCAGGCCGCGATTGACCACCAGGATCTGGATGTCGGAAAGCGCGCGGGCCGAGAGCTGACGAGGCTGGAGCTGGGCGAGTGGATGAACCGCATCGGGCGTGCCGCCGAACATGCGCTTGACGACCTGCTGCGACGAGATGAGCTCCAGCTCACCTTCGAGCAGGAAGAACGTGTTCCCGTCCTTGTCCCCTTCCCTGAACACGTACTGCCCGCGCCGGAAATGCAGGACCTGCGCCTGCGCCAGCAACTGCTGGCGGCGACCGGGCGACAGCCCGTTCACTGGCACCAGCATGTCCAGTACGCTTTCGAAACGTTCCTCAATTGCCGGCATGGCAGTCATGAATCTGGGGGATTGCCTGATAGATTATTCTGATGCTAGGCGAGACGCCGCAAACTCCGGGATTAAATCAATTAGCGGCCACCCTCGCAGTCCTCGCCGCGGATGTTTGTGATCCCTGTCACGCAATTGTGACACGAAAATTTACGAATACCCGGCCGTCAGGGACACGGGCAATTTACCCTATAAGAAACAAGCACAAGCGTGAAGGATTTCGCATTCGCCAGAGGGCCGCGGCAGGGGGTTGCAGGGGCCGTTCCGAGCGTCGCATCGGGGCCGGGGCGGTGTCGCGAGCCGCCCTTCGGCCGTCGGGGTCGCCCTGCATACGGATTAGGCCCGACGCCGAGGCTCCGAAGCGTGGAAGGCGGTGCCCCGGGGCGAGGCAAACCCCGCCCTTTTGGGTGGATTAGGCGTAATATTCCCATCGAGAGATTGGTTCGCGGCTTGGGGGCAGGGTGTCGAGAGATCAGGAAAAGTCGGTGCAGAGACGCATTTTCGAGCTGCAGATCGAGCACCGTGATCTCGACGACATCGTCGCCCGTCTCGCGGATTCCCCGAACATCGACCAGCTCCTCATCACGCGCCTGAAGAAGCGCAAGCTCCAGCTCAAGGACCAGATCACGAAGCTGAAGAGCGCGCTCATCCCGGATTTGAACGCCTGAGCCGCTGGCCACGTCAGCCCATACCACCATCCGACGATGGCCGAGCTCAACGAAGACCTGCACGATCGCCTCAATCTCCTCGTTCCGATCAACAAGCTGAATTCCGGTCAGCAGGAGCAACTGCTCGTCGGCGCGGTGATCATGGAGCTCCGCAAACGGGAATACGTGTTTCGCGAAGGCGAGCGCGATCCCTACTCGTTCTACCTGCTGGACGGCGAGCTCGAGATGCACGCCGGCGATCAGCTCATCAAGCACATCGTCGGCGGCGAGGGCGCCTCGTACCATCCGCTCGCACAGCTCCTGCCGCGCCAGATGTCGGCGCTCGCCAGGACCCCGGCGCGCGTACTGCGCATCGACCGGCCGTTGCTCGACCGGCTGTTGAGCGCCGGGCGACAGGAACCGGAAACCGGGGCTGCCATCGAAGTCACCGAGCTCGAGACGGAGGGCGCGGTCGAATGGCTCGCCTCGATGCTGCAGTCCGAGCTCTTCACCCGCATCCCGCCGGCGAACATCCAGAAGCTGCTCGACACGCTCGAAGCGAAGAACGCCGCGGCGGGTGACGTGATCATCAAACAGGGCGCGCCCGGTGACTTCTACTACGTCATCCAATCCGGGCGGTGCGAGGTCTGCCGCAGCACCACGACGGGCAAGGAAATCAAGCTCGCCGAGCTCGGGCCCGGCGACACGTTCGGCGAAGAAGCGCTGATTTCCAACGCGAAGCGCAATGCCACCGTACGCATGATCACGGACGGCACGCTCGGGCGACTGACCAAGAAGGACTTCGTGGCGCTGATCAGCGCGCCGGTACTGCACGCCGTCGGCCTGGCCGAAGCGCGCGAGCTCGTCGCGGGCGGAGCGCGCTGGCTCGACGTGCGCTTCCCGGAAGAGCATCGCGCGAACGGGCTGCCGGACAGCGTGAATCTGCCGCTCAGCTTCCTGCGAGCCCGCGTGAAAGAGCTCGATCAGGCAACGCACTACGTCGCGTACTGCGACACGGGCGGGCGTGCTTCGGCCGCGGCTTTCCTGCTCACCCAGGAAGGTTTCGAAGCGAGCTGCGTCGACGGCGGCGCGATCGACGAGATCGGTGCGCGCGAAGCGGTCGCGCCAGCGGCACCGCCCCAACCTGCGGCACCCGCGCCGGCCGACGCCGCGACCTCGGTGCTCGAAGCCGACGCACGCGCCGAATCGCTCGCTGCCGACCTCGCGAAGGCGACGATCCAAATCGATCAGGCACGCCGCCTCATGGCGCAGGCCATGGCCGCGAAGCAGAACGTCGATCGCTTCGTCCAGGAGTCGCTGCAGCAGGAGCGTGAGCGCATCCACCAGGAAGCGCAGTTCGCACAGGGACAGCTCGCCGAAGCGCATCGTCTCAAGGATGAAATCGAGCGCCGCCACCAGGAGGCGCTGGTCGAAGCCGAACGGCGGCGGCGCGAGCTCGACGAGCAGGCACTCGCCGCGCAGCGCGAGGCGGAACGCAAGCTCAAGGAGGAGCAGCAGCGTCTCGAGGCGCTGTACCGCGATCAGACGGAACAATACGAGACGCTGCAGCAGGAGCGCGCCCGTACGAAGCAGGACCTGGAGGACGCCTGGCGCAAGATCGAGACGGAGTCATCGCTCAGCAAGGAACGCTTCGAGGCCGCGCTCAAGCTCGAGGAGCAGATCAAGGCGCGCGAGGTGGAAACCACGCGTCTGCTCGCCGAGCGCGAAGCCGCGATGCGCGATTCGATGAAAGCGGAGCTCACGCGGGAACGGCAGAAGCTCGAGGCGGAATTCGCGAAGACCGCCGAGACCGTGGCCCGCGCCCGGCTCGAGCAGCAGGCGGCGGAAGCGGCGAAGCAGGCGGCCGCGGAAGAAGCCCGGCGCATCGTGGAGGAATTCCGGGAAGCGAAACAGCAGCTCGTGCGCGAGCATCAGGCGAAGCTCCTCGCCGAACGCGAGCGGCTCGAGGTCGAAGCGGCACAGATCCGCGAGCGGCTCGCCCTCGCGCTCCGCGCGAAGGCGGAAGCCGAGGCCAGCAAGGGCGCCGCCGAGAATCAGCTCTCGACGCTCCAGCAGCGTGCCCGGCATGCGGAGGCTGCCGAGCAGGGGCTGCGCGAGGAAATCGCCGCCCTGGAGCGCCAGGTCGAATCCGCGACGCATCGCTTCGATCAGGCGGTCACTGCGCAATCACAGGCGACACAGCGGCAACAGGAGAACGAGGCGCGGCTCGAGCGCAGCTACAGCAGCGAAGGCGAGATCGACGAAGTGATGCGCCGCGAGCTCGACGACTGGGTCCGCGAGCACGACCGCACGCACGCCGCGCCGAATCAGCGTGAGTTCTTCGCGAATCAGCGGGCCCAGACGGAACGGATCCGCGAGCGCGCGGCGCAGGCCAAGCAGGCCACGGAGTCACGAACTTTTTCGCTGCTCGACGAGATCGCCGCGCAACTCGGCGAATACACCTGACTCAGGCGGGACTCCCCGCGTTCACTGCTTCGACATCGGCGCTGCATCGCGCGGCGCCTGCTTGCGGGCGAGCTCGGCGGCGATCGCGAATGCGGCGTCCCGCTGCCGGTCGTCGAGCCGCGTGAGCAGGAGATCCGCATTCGCCTTCGCGACTTCGACACCGGCGTCCGCCGCCATCCTGAACCAGCCGTAGGCGCGAACGGGATCCGGCGCGATGCCCTCGCCGTTCATGAGCGCGGTACCGAGCGCGTTCTGCGCGAGCGGCGAGCCCTGCTCCGCGCCGCTCTGCCACCACTTCACGGCCGCCGCCGGATCCGGCGGCACGCCCAGTCCGCGCCGGTACGCGATGCCGAGATTGTAGGCCGCGTCGCCTTCGCCGCCCGCGGCCGCGCGCTGCCACCAGGTTAGCGCCGAGGCGTAATCACGCGGCACGCCCTCGCCGCGGAAGTAGAGCGTCCCGAGACGGTTCGCCGACTTCGGACTGCCGGCCTCCGCGGCGCGCTCGTACCAGGCAATCGCGGCCCCGACGTCGCGAGGCACGCCTTCACCGGCGAGATAGAGCGAGGCGAGATTGTGCTGCGCTTTCGCGTAGCCGCGGTCCGCCGCGTGTCGATACCACTCTGCGGCTTTCGCCGGATCCGCGATCACGCCCTGGCCGCGCTCGAAGCAGACACCGAGGTAGTACTGGGCGGCGGCATCCCCATTTTCTGCCAGGGGTCTGAATTCACCGAGCGCGCGACCGTAGTCACCGGCCCGGAACGCGGCGAGTCCCGCATCGAAATCGGCGCGCGCGAAAGGTGCGCAGAGCAGTGCGATCACGCCCAGCCAGCGGAGCCCTGTCAGACGCTTTGCCGTTACGGGAGGACACATGGTTCGCCTAGCATGGCATGCTTTACAATGGCCGGACAAACCATTCATCAGAGAGTGCGCATGTCCAGTCAACGCTTCACGGGGACGGATACCTACGTCGCCACCAACGACCTCATGATGGCGGTGAACGCCGCGATCACCCTGCAACGGCCATTGCTCGTCAAAGGCGAGCCCGGGACCGGCAAGACGATGCTCGCGGAAGAAATCGCACGCGCGCTCGACCGGCCGCTCATCTCCTGGCACATCAAGTCGACGACGAAGGCGGCGCGCGGCCTCTACGAATACGACGCCGTCGCGCGCCTGCGCGATTCGCAGCTCGGCGACAATCGCGTGCACGACATCAAGAACTACATCGTGCGCGGCAAACTCTGGGAAGCCTTCGATTCGGATGCTCAGCCGGTGCTGTTGATCGACGAAGTCGACAAGGCCGACATCGAGTTTCCGAATGACTTGCTGCAGGAGCTCGATCGCATGGAGTTCTTCGTCTACGAGACGAAGGAGACGATCCAAGCGCGGCATCGTCCGATCATCATCATCACGAGCAACAACGAGAAGGAGCTGCCGGACGCGTTTCTGCGCCGTTGCTTCTTCCACTACATCCGCTTCCCGGATGCCGACACGATGGAGAGCATCGTCAAGGTGCACTATCCGGACATCAAGAAGCGCCTGCTAGCCGAGGCCATGGAGTGTTTCTTCGAGCTGCGCGAGCTGCCCGGGCTGAAGAAGAAGCCCTCGACCTCCGAGCTCCTCGACTGGATCAAGCTGCTGGTCGCGGAGGACATTCCCCCGGAAGCGCTGCGCGAGAAGGACACCCGCAAGGCGATCCCGAAGCTCTATGGCGCGCTGCTCAAGAACGAGCAGGACATGCATCTCTTCGAGCGTCTCGTGTTCATGTCGCGGCAGTCCGGTGCTAAGTGAGCTCTTCTACAGGCTGAGGAGCGCGAAGGTCCCGGTCTCATTGACCGAATACCTCACGCTCCTCGGCGCGCTCGAGGCGGGGGTCGCTGGCTTCAGCATCGACGACTTCTACTACCTCGCGCGCGCCGCGCTCGTGAAGGACGAACGCTTCTACGATCGGTTCGATCAGGTCTTCAGCGACTACTTCCGCGGTCGCAAATCGGTGTTCGAGGCGATCCTCGGCGAGATTCCCCTCGAGTGGCTGCGCAAGCAGAAGGAGCTCTCGCTCACCGAGGACGAGAAAAAGATGATCGAGAGCCTCGGTGGCTGGGACAAGCTCATGGAGACCTTGAAGCAGCGTCTCGAGGAGCAGAAGAAAGCGCACCACGGCGGCGGCAAGATGATCGGCACGGGCGGCACTTCGCCGTTCGGCGCCTATGGCTACAATCCCGAAGGCATCCGCATCGGCCAGCCGACGGGCCGCCAGGGCCGGGCGGTGAAAGTGTGGGATCGCCGCGAATACCGCAATCTCGACGATCAAGTCGAGCTCGGCACGCGCAACATCAAGATCGCGCTGCGCAAGCTGCGCCGATTCGCGCGGGAAGGCGCCGAGGAGGAGCTCGATCTCGACGACACGATCCGCTCGACGGCGCGCCGCGCGGGCCTGCTCGACATCAAGATGCAACCCGAGCGCCGCAACACGACGAAAGTGCTGTTGTTCCTGGACGTCGGCGGCTCGATGGATTCGCACGTGAAGGTGTGCGAGGAAATCTTCTCGGCGACGCGGGCCGAGTTCAAACACCTCGAGCACTTCTACTTCCACAACTTCGTCTACGAGACCGTCTGGCGCGACAACCAGATGCGCTCGAACGTGCGCGTGCCGACGCTGCAGGTCATGAACACCTACAGCGCGGACCACAAGGTCGTCTTCGTCGGCGACGCGACGATGAGTCCTTACGAAATCATGGCGGTCGGCGGCAGCATCGAGCACTGGAACGAGGAATCCGGCGCGACCTGGATGGCGAAGCTGATGGCCGTCTATCCCTACGCGGTGTGGCTCAATCCGCAACCCGAGGATCACTGGGATTACATTCCCTCGATCGGCATCGCGAAGAAACTGCTCTCCGAGCGCATGTTCCCGCTCACAATCGACGGCCTCGAACGTGCCATGAAGGCGCTGAAGAAGGCCCAGTAACGGCCTTGGCCCGCGTCCGTTCGCTCTCTATTCCGCTGGCGTTCGTCGCGTCCCTCGTCTGTGGCCGGGCGGCTGCGCTCGACGAACGCCAGCTCGCCGTCATCATCAACGATGCGGATCCCCAGAGTGTGGAGGTCGGCGGCTATTACGCGGAGCACCGGCACATTCCGGCCGCGAACGTCATCCACGTGCGTTTCAGCGCCGCTGCCGACACGCTCGATCCCGCCGAGTTCGATCCGCTCATCATCAAGGTGAAGATCGCGACCCCGCCCGGTGTCCAGGCTTACGCCCTCACCTGGACGCGGCCGTACCGCGTCGGCTGCATGTCCATCACCACCGCATTCGCGATGGGTTACGGGCAGCGTTTCTGCGCCGCCGGCTGCCGCCCCACGGCGCCGAATCCGTATTTCAACTCGCCGAGCCGCCGGCCGTGGGACGACACGAACGTGCGCCCGGCGATGATGCTCGGCGCCGTGACCGCCGCGAACGCGGAGCGGCTCATCGATCGCGGCGTCGCCGCAGATTTCACCGCCCCGCCGGACGGGGCGGCCTATCTCCTCGTGACCAGCGACGCCGCGCGCAGTACGCGCGCACCGGGCTTTCCCGAAGTGCGCCAGGAATTCGGCGGGCGGCTGCCGGTGAACCTCCTGCGCGCCGACGGCATCCGTGATCGCTACGACGTGATGTTCTATTTCACCGGTACGGTACAAGTGCCGTATCTCGACACGCTCGGCTTCCTGCCCGGCGCGATCGGCGATCACCTGACGTCGGCCGGCGGTGTGCTGTTCGGTGACAAGCAGATGAGCGCGCTGCGCTGGCTCGAGGCGGGCGCCACCGGCAGCTACGGGACGGTCGCCGAGCCCTGCAATTTCACCCAGAAATTTCCGAATCCAGCCTTCGTCATGAAGTATTACCTCGCCGGCGAGACCTTGATCGAGGCCTACTGGAAGAGCGTCGTCTGGCCCGGCCAGGGATTGTTCATCGGCGAACCGCTGGCCCGCCCCTACGCCGCCAGAAACGCCGACTGACGGGCGGGTTTTTC
The DNA here is from genome assembly GCA_016209015.1 of Gammaproteobacteria bacterium. Lineage (GTDB taxonomy): Bacteria > Pseudomonadota > Gammaproteobacteria > JACQWY01. The sequence goes on from JACQWY010000032.1 coordinate 79,414, forward strand.
ACACTCGGCAACATTTTCCTGCCATGGAACTGTCGCCTGCAGGCGTCACTCCGTCCGCAGTTTCACCGCATGCGCATCCAGAGCCGGCGCCACGTTGCCGATAAGTCGGGCATCGGCGCGTGAAAGTGTTCACACAATGCGGGGCCGAACCCGTAATCCGTCGCAACACGCCGCGCCGATAAGGGAAACAATCGCCACCTGGAACGGCCCTTGCGTCATGACTCGAGAGAACACATACCACCACCGGAGCATTGCATGAAACCCGACTACCAGTTCGAGAGGGCGATTGCCCGATTCGCTGGGTATCACGACATGAACGGCGAGTTCGTTCCGTTCGAGACGGCCGACGAAGTGTTCACGCGCGCCCGACGTCTCGGCGCCCGCGTACTCCTGCGTCTGCATTTGTCCGACGATCGCCGGCTCGAGGGCCTGTTCTACACGAACGATCGGAGCCTCAGCGGCTAGCCCCGGCGCTCTGCCGCCGCCGCCCCGACGCTGGCCAAACGGGGGGCGAGCGGCGATCATGTCGCTCCCACCATTTTCCACGGGAGCGCCAGGCCAGTGTCCCGCAGCGGAACATTCCCCCGCCTCTTCCTCGCCTTCGCCACCGTGCTCGCCGGCTGCTCGGAGCCCACCGATGAAAGCCTCTTTCCTCTCACGCCGGGCCGCAATTGGTACTACCAGGCCCGCACCGTCGTGCGCGACGAACCGCACGCACAACGCATCGTCATCGCGAACACCGTAGCGAAGGACGTCCCTGGCGCGAAGCTCGCGACCCAGCGCCGGCAGATGGCGTGGGACTACTACTTCAAGGAGACGGAACGCGGCATCTTCCGCATCGGCAGCACCGATCGCCGCGAGAACGGGCCGCGCACCGCCGAAGAGGAAGTGATGATCCTGCCGCACGATGTGAAGGAGGGTAGCTCGTGGCGCATGACGAGCCGCCTCGAGCTCGTCGAGAGTCGCACGTTCTCGGCCGACGACAGGATCGTCGGACGCTACTACCCCGTACATCTCACCGCGCGGGTCGCCGCGCGGGACGAAAGCGTGAAAGTCCCTGCCGGTGCGTTCGCCCACTGCGTGCGCGTCGACGCAACGGGTGAAACGAGCGTGCGCGTCGATCGCGGCTATGGCACCGCGCCCGTGAAGGTCACGCAGCAGGACTGGTATGCACCGGGCGTCGGTCTCGTGAAATCGACGCGCCTCGAGCACTCCGACAGCACGTTCCTGCGTCCCGGCACTTACGATCAGGAGCTCGTCTCCTTCGAACGCTGAGCCTGCCCGCGCGGTTGTGCGGGGGCGGGGGCTGCTTTACCCTAGCCGCCCATCGCGGAACGCCCGGGCCGCGGCCGGACCCGCATCCACAACCGACAGAACCGCAATGACTCCACAAGAACTCGCCTCACTCGCCGCGCAGGGCTATAACCGCGTGCCGATCATCCGCCACGTGCTGGCGGATCTCGACACGCCGCTCAGCGTGTATCTCAAGCTCGCCGCCGGTCCATACAGTTGCCTGCTGGAGTCGGTCGAAGGCGGCGAGAAGTGGGGACGCTATTCGATCATCGGGCTGCCGGCGCGCCAGATCCTGCGCGTGCGCGGTCACGACGTGGAGCTCGTGGTCGACGGCGCGGTGCACGAACGCCACACGCTCGCCGATCCGCTCGCGTTCATCCGCGATTTCCACGGCCGCTTCAAGGCCGCGGATCATGCGATCGGCCGTTTCGCGGGCGGGCTCGTCGGTTATTTCGGCTACGACACGATGCGCTACGTCGAACCGCGGCTCGAGCGCAGCACGCCGCGCGATACGCTCGCCACGCCCGACATCCTGCTGATGGTTGCCGACGAGTTCGTGGTGTTCGACAACCTGAAGGGCGAGATGCGCCTCGTCTGCTATGTCGATCCGAACGAAGCCGACGTGCTCGCGCGAGCCGAATCACGGCTCGATGAGCTCATGAAGCGCCTCGCCGAGCCGGTCGTGCCTCCGGCACACGTGACGCGTGCCGCGCCGGTCAGCGAAGCGGACTTCGTTTCGGAGTTCGGGCGCGAGGCGTTCATGGGGGCAGTGGAGCGCATCAAGCATTACATCGTCGACGGTGACGTCATGCAGGTCGTGCCCTCGCAGCGCATGTCGATTCCGCTGGCCGCGCCGCCGATCGACGTCTACCGCGCGCTGCGCCATCTGAACCCTTCGCCGTATCTTTTCTACTTCGATCTCGAGACGTTCCAGATCGCGGGTTCTTCGCCCGAGATCCTGGTGCGCCTCGACGATTGCACGGTCACGACGCGCCCGCTCGCCGGCACCCGCCGCCGCGGGGCGACGCGGGAAGAGGATCTCGCGCTCGAGAAGGAGCTGCTCGCCGATCCGAAGGAAATCGCCGAGCACCTCATGCTCATCGACCTCGGCCGCAACGACATCGGCCGCGTCGCGCAGACCGGTTCGGTGCGCGTCACGGAGAAGATGGTGATCGAGCGCTATTCGCACGTCATGCATATTTCCTCGAACGTCGAAGGACGACTCCTGCCGGGGCGGGATGCGATCGACGTGCTGCGCGCGACGCTGCCGGTCGGCACGCTCTCCGGCGCGCCGAAGATCCGCGCCATGGAAATCATCGACGAGCTCGAGCCGGTCAAGCGCGGCGTCTACGGCGGCGCTGTCGGCTATCTCTCGTGGAACGGCAACATGGATACTGCGATCGCGATCCGCACCGCCGTGATCAAGGACAGCCGGCTCTACATCCAGGCGGGGTGTGGCGTGGTCGCGGATTCCGTGCCCGAGACGGAATGGGAGGAGACGATCAGCAAGGGCCGGGCGATGTTCCGCGCGGTGGCGATGGCGGAACGCGGGTTGACGGCGGAGCCGCGTTCGAAGTGATGCCGAACGCAACGCCCGGCACCGGCCGGGCGTTGCTGTCGAAGCTCAGTCGATGACGACGGCGATGAAGCCGGCGTCGAGGCCCTCCTCGCCTTCCGCGATGTTCACCGCGGTCACGGTGCCGTCGGCAGGCGCCTCGTGCGGCACTTCCATCTTCATCACTTCCATGATGAAGAGCGTGTCTCCCGCTTTGACCTTGTCACCCGGCTTGACGAGCACCTTCCACATATTGCCCGCCGTCTGCAGTTCCACCTCATGCGCCATGTCTGAAAATCTCCCGCTTACTCGATGCTCTGTTCGGTGCAAATCGCCTTGATCTCGCGCGCGCGCTGCTGGGCCTCCTCGACGGTGAGGAGCTGGAAACGATAGATCTCGCCCGGCTTCGACTGGCCGAGCTTCCAGAAGCCGCATTGCGGCACCGTGTATGGATTGATGAAACCACCGCCGTCGGGCGCGTCGTTCACGAGGATGATCGGCGTCTGTCCGGCGAGATTGATCGCGCCGACAGGATAACCGTGGTCGACGATGTTCGACGGGATCGACCCGTGCTCCGGGCGCTTGTTGTATGCCTTTTCCGTGAACGACCACTCCGGGCCGTCGAGGCGGAACCCCGAGCGGTCGCTCTTCGAGGAGAGCTTCCAGTCCGTCGTGAGAAAACGCTCCTGGCCCGCCGCGTCGATCCAGTCGTCGTTCGGGCCGGCGCAGACGTCGACGTCCCAGCGCTTGTCGGTGCGGATCGGCGGACGCGCGTCCGCCTTCACGCGCCGGCCGGCAACGCCCTTGCCGTCACCGATGGGCAGCGTCTGTCCGGCCTTGATCGCGTGGCCCCCCATGCCGCCGATGCCGCCCTTGTGGAACGTCGAGCGCGAGCCGAAGAAGACCTCGTTGCGGATGCCGCCGGCAATCGCGATATAGGCGCGCGCGCCGAGCTTCGCGAACGTCATCTCGAGCGTCTGTCCCGCGCGCACCGCGACGCTCTCCCACATCGGAATCGGAGTGCCGTCGAGCTTCGGCTGCATTTCTGCGCCGGTCACGGCGATGACTCCGTCGCGCTGGAATTTGAGCGTCGGCCCGATGAACTGACATTCGAGCCCCGCTTCGCCCGGCGGGTTGCCGACGAGCACGTTCGCGAGGCGGAACGACCACGAGTCCATCGGCCCCGACCACGGAAAGCCGAAGCGCAGATAGGCGAAACGCCCGGGCCAGTCCTGGATGCTCGTCTCGAGACCCGGCTTGATCACTTCCAACATGTCTACGTCCCTCAGAATCTGGCGTTCGGGTCGAGGGTCTTCACCCAGGCCCGATAGCTCGCGAGCGAAATCTTCTGATAGCCCACCACGTTCATTTCGTAGGTGCCTTCCTCGCACTTGCGCTCGATCTCCGCGAACTCTTCGAGCGTGATGTGCACGAACTTCAGGCGATCGGTCGGCCTGAGCAGGTAGGGCGCTTCCTTGAACGGCTTCAGGCGCTGCTGCATGTCCCAGATCGGCACCGGTGTGCGCGCGAAGATCTGGTAGCCGCCGGGACCGTCGACGGGATAGATCGCCGTCGCACCCCCGCCCATGCCGATCGTGCCCTTGTGCGTGAACGTGCGCGGCGGGTTGTACTTCGGTGCGAACAGACGGCAGCGCGGGTCGAGCGGCATCATGAACGGCGTGCCCGGCCAGAAGCCGAGCGCCGCGACCCAGTATTCCGTGCCCGAGTGCACGCGCACGAGCTGCTGCGCGTCCTCGAGATTGTTCAGCTTCGCGACGAATTCCGGATCGCGCTCCTTGTCCGGATTGATCTTCTCGAGATACTGATCGATGGCCGCGCTGCTCCACGGATCGAGATAGACCGCGGGCATGTAGATGAGCCGGCTGTCGAGCTCGACTTCATCCGTGGTCGAGACGGACTTGAGCAGGCGGGACAGCTCGGTCTTCAGGTCGTTGTACGAAATGACGTCCGAATCGTAGTGAACGAGGGAGGCCGAGAAGGACGGCATGCACTCCATGACGCCTTTGATGTTGTGCTCCACGATGGCGTGGCCCAGCTCCTGGGCCTTGAAGTTCAGCTCGAGATTCAGCTCGTCGCCGAACTCGATCTCGATGAAGCAATCCCCGCCAGGCAGGAACCGCGGCTCGTCGTACATCATACGGAAGATTCTCCCTTGGTCTCGGCGTCTCCGCGTCAGCTCGTGAGGTCGGCCTTGTAGGCGTCGATGAAGCCCGTGTAGACGTCACCGCGCCGAAACACCTCGTGCTCCATGAGCCTGCGCAGGAAGTCCACATTATTCCAGATACCTTCGATACGCGTCGACCGGAGCGCGAGCTCGGCGGCGTCGAGCGCGGCGAGCCGCGTCTCGCCCCAGCACACGAGCTTCGCGATCATCGGATCGTAGAAGGCGGTGATCACGTCCCCGTGGCGCACGCCCGTGTCGACCCGCACGTGCTCGCCGGGCTCGGGAAGATGCAGCGTCGTCAGCGTGCCCGGGGAAGGCAGGAACATCTTCGCCGGGTTCTCCGCGTAGAGGCGGCATTCGACGGCATGGCCGCGGCTCTTGATCGTGTCCTGCGTGACCGCCGAGAGATCGTCGCCGCGGGCGAGCCTGATCTGCAGCTCGACGAGGTCGAAACCGGTGATCATCTCGGTGACCGGATGCTCGACCTGGATGCGCGTGTTCATCTCGAGGAAGAAATATTCGAAGCTCGCGGCGTCGACGATGAATTCGACCGTGCCGGCGCCCGCATAGCGCTGACTCTGCGCGAGCGCGACCGCGGCCTGCGCCATGCGGCGGCGGACTTCCTCGGGAAGCCCCGGCGCGGGTGATTCTTCGACGACTTTCTGAAAGCGGCGCTGGGTCGAGCAGTCGCGCTCGAAGAGATGGACGGCGCGGCCGTCGCCGAAGCCGAAGACCTGAATCTCGACGTGGCGGGCCTTGGGCAGGAAGCGCTCGAGGAACACCGTGCCGTCGCCGAACGAGCGCTGCGCCATCGTCTGCGTCGCCTCGGCGACCTTCACGACTTCGTCCGCGTGCTGGACGAGGCGCATGCCGATGCCGCCGCCACCCGCGGACGCTTTCACGAGCAGCGGATAGCCGACCGCGTCCGCAGCCTCGACGAGGCCGCCGAGCTCACCCGTCGGGAAGCGCGGCGAACCGGGGACGACCGGCACGCCGGCCGCGGATGCGAGGCCGCGCGCGCGCTCTTTGTCACCCATCGCTTCGATCTGTTCCGGCGTCGGGCCGATCCAGGTCATGCCGGCGGCCGCCACTTCACGCGCGAACCCGCTGTTCTCGGCGAGGAAACCATAGCCGGGATGGACCGCGTCCGCGCCGGTCTGCCGCGCGGCAGCGAGGAGGTTGTCGACCCGCAGGTAGCTCTCGGCGGGCTTGGACGGACCGATCGCGACGGCTTCGTCGGCGCGCTCGACGTGCAGCGCGTTCTTGTCCGCTTCGGAATACACGGCAACGGCCTTCAGGCCGAGCTCGTGCGCGCTGCGGATGATGCGGCAGGCAATCTCGCCGCGGTTGGCAATCAGGATCTTGTGCATCGTGGCGGTGTCCCGTGTTCGGAGGGACTCGGTGGTCCCTGCATCGCAGGCGCCATGCTAGACGACGGGCTTTTCCCTTGTAAATGCGGCAGCCGCGTCGCTACGGCTGTGCGCTCGCCGCATGCTGGTATACTACGGCGCCCTTGCCTGGCGGTCTTCCGTCCCCTGCAGATGAAGAGTGTTGGCAGCATGATGTACGCACACGCCGAACGGATGATCGCGGCGCTCGACCGGGCGGGCGCGCGCGGGCTGTTGCACCTCGGCCGGAAAGGGCTGGAGAAAGAGAGTCTGCGCATCCGCCGCGACGGCGCGATCGCGACCTCGCCGCACCCCGAGGCCTGGGGCTCGGCGCTCACTCACCCGTATCTCACCACGGACTATTCGGAAGCGCTCGCGGAGCTCATCACCCCCGCACTGACCGAGACGCCGGACGTCTGCGAGTTCCTGCACGCGATCCACCAGTTCCTCTACGCGCACCTCACCGAGGACGAGCTCCTGTGGTGTGCGAGCATGCCCTGCGCCGCACAGGACGATCGCGCGATTCCGCTCGCCGAATACGGCAGCTCGAATCTCGGCCGCATGAAACACGTCTACCGCGTCGGCCTCGACTATCGCTACGGCCGACGCATGCAGGCCATTGCGGGCGTGCACTTCAACTATTCGCTGCCGCTCGATTTCTGGCCGCTGTATCAGGCGCTGCGCGCCGACCGCCGCACGCAACGCGAATTCATGGACGAGTGCTACTTCGCGCTGATCCGCAATTTCCGCCGGATGGGCTGGCTCGTCCCGCTGCTGTTCGGCACATCGCCGGCACTCTGCAGCTCCTTCCTCGCGGGACGCACCACGCGCTTCAAACCGCTCGATCGCTGTACGCACTTCCTGCCCTATGCGACTTCGCTGCGCATGAGCGACATCGGTTACAAGAACAAGAACCAGGCGGCGCTGAAGATTTCCTACGACAGTCTCGCGCAGTACGTCGCAAGTCTCGGCAGGGCGATCCGCACGCCGTATCCGGAATACGAGGCGATCGGGCTCTTCGACGGTGGGCAACGCATCCAGCTCAATTCGAACGTGCTGCAGATCGAGAACGAGTTCTACAGCTTCGTGCGCCCCAAGCGCACCATCCGCAGCGGCGAGAAGCCGAGCGTGGCGTTGCGCGAACGCGGCGTCGAATACGTCGAGATGCGCGCGCTCGACGTCTATCCGTTCGAACCGACCGGCGTCTATGACCTGCAGCTCCGTTTCCTCGAAGCCTTTCTCATTCTCTGCCTGTTGGCGGAGAGTCCCCCGATCTCGCCGGAGGAGCAGGCAGCGATCGAGTACAACGAGCTCACGGTGGCGCTGCGTGGTCGCGAGCCCGGACTCGAGTTGCTCGTGGGCGGCGGGCGCCGTGCCGCGCTCGACTGGGCGCGCGACATCGTCGATGCCGTGCTGCCGATTTGCGACATGCTGGATGCGGGCCGCGCGGATGCGGCGTACGTGTCGGCCCAGCGGCTGCAGAGCGAGACGCTCGCGGATCCGGAGCGTCTGCCTTCGGCGCGCCTGCTCGCCGAAATGCGCGCGAGTCAGATGCCGTTCTCGGAGTACATGTCCGCGCTCTCGCGCCAGCATGCCGGCTATTTCCGCACCCGCCCGCTGGACACCGCGCGCGCCGCGGAATTCGAGAAGCTCGCGGCGGACTCGCGCGCCGAACAACGTGCGATCGAAGCCGCCGATCGTCTGTCCTTCGAGGAATACCTCGAAGCCTATTTCGCGGAGCGGCTGCCCGAGGCCTCAGCCTAGGGCATCGAGCGCGTAAATCACGAGATCGGCGCGCCGGCTCAACCACACGCCGCCGCCCGCGTTCTTGAAGTGCGGTTTCAGATTCCGTCGATACCATGCGGCGGAGCGGATGTGGACGTCGGTATCGGTACGTTCCTGATCGCAGTTCTCGTCGAAGTCCTCGCGGGTCAGCACCGAGAGGTAGAGCATCCCGCGACTGAGCGCGGCCAGGCGTTCGATCGCCAGCGCCGCCTCCTTCGCGTCCAGATACTGCAGGACGTCGTGGCAGATCACGAGATCGAAGGGCTCGTCGGCGCTGAAGTCGAGAATCGAGGTCTGCACCCAGCCGTACTTCCGGCACGCGTACTCCGAGACTTCGATGCCGGTGAACTCCGCTTCGGGATACGCCTTGGCGAGCAGGCGCTGGAACTGGCCCCGTCCGCAGCCGACGTCGAGCACGCGGGCGATGGGCTGTTGCAGGACGCGGGCATAGGCCGCGATGAACGCCGTGAGGTCCTTGTAGTAGGCCATGTCCGCGACCCGCGTGTCGGGATGTTCGTAGAAACGTGCGTAATAGGCTTCGTCGAAGCGCTTCGATGAGGACACCGGGCGGACTCCAGGAGGTGGGACGCAAGAAATTGCAATTGCCCGCCGATAGCTCGACTGTCGGGGCCGATTCGGCGCACATCTACTGATATTTTTCACAATCTTATCAGACGAGCGGGAATAACATGGCCTTGGATGAGTCCCGAACGATCCCGGGACGTGCGTGAAAGCGGCCGGCCAGCCTCGTGCCCGACCGGTCGTGCTCCGAAGAGCGGCGAAGGGACTCTTCGCGAGCTGGAACAGGGAACAACAGCCCGACCTGAATCCGGGAGCGGATTGCCATGAAATACACGACCGGCTTGATCACCGCACTGCTGCTGGCGCTCGCCGCGGCGCCGGCGGGCGCCATGAACCTGGGCGAGTTGAGCGTCACGTCACACCTCGGTGAGCCGTTCGCCGCCGAAGTCGAAGTACTCGCGAGCATCGCCGAAGCGGAGCAGCCGATCACGGCTGCGGTCGTGCGCGATCTGTTCGCGCACGACGGCGTCGACGCGAGCAACTTCGAGGCCCGCGTGATACGCGAGGGCGGCAGGATCTATGTTCGTGTCGCGAGCACCTCCGCCATCGACGTCGCGAGCTTCTCGCTGCGCTTGCAGGTGTCACACGACGGTTACGCCCTGACCTCGCGTTTCGGCGTCGCGCTTGCGCCTCTTGCTCCACCGCCCGTGCCGAAGGCGCGCCCCGTGAAGCGCAGCAAGCGCGCGAGCGTCGCACCGGTAGCTCGGCCTGCCGCGATCAGGAGCGGAGAATACGGTCCGGTGCGCTCCGGTGAGACCCTGTGGTCGATCGCGAAGCGCGCTGGCGCGTCGAACATGCAGGCCTTCATGGACGAGGTCTTCGCCGCCAATCCCGAGGCCTTCGCGGGCGGCGATCGCAATCGCCTGAAGCTCGGCGCGACGCTGCGTCTGCCCGGTGCGGCGACGGCACGCCCGGCCGCCGCACCCGAGGCACCTGCCCCTGTCGCGAGCACCGCGGCGCCCGTGTCCGAGCCGCCGGCACAAGCTGTCGAAACGCCTCCGGCAGCCGTCGATGCAGCGCCCGTGGATCCCGAGTTCACCGCCATGATCTCCGCGTTCGACGCGAAGCTCGCGGCGATCCGCGCGAAGTATGGCGACGACGCTGCGGCGGCGAACGCCGAGCCTGCATCGACCGCAACCGAGAACACGATCCCGGTCGCGCCACCGACCGCTGCGGCAAGCGCAGCGCCTGCGGCGAAGCCCGCACCGGCGCAGGCCGCCGCACCGGTTGCGGCCGCCACTCCGCAGCCCCAGGTCGCGACGCCTCCGGCCGAGCCCGCGACCCCGTGGTGGCAGAGCCTGCCGATCGTCGAGTTCGCGCTCGGTGCGTTGATCCTCGGTGTGCTGGCGGGAGCGTTCCGCGTGGCGCGACAGGCCGTGAACTCGAAGCAACGTGAGCAGGCGCAGCGCCTGCATACGACGCAGGAAGCGGACCGCAAGGCAGACGTCGCGCGCAAGGCGGAGAATCGCGTGAAGCTCGAGAGCGAAGTGCGGAACATGATCGAGAAGAAGACCGAGTCGCCGGTCGCCGACATGACCACACCGCCCGGCGGTGAGCCGGACACGCAGCCGCTCGACGAACCGATCACCCAGCGCATCGGAGGCCAGGATCGCCTGCTCGCGATCGACGCGAACATCGCGCACGGCCGCTACGTCGATGCCGAGCGCCTGCTCCATCAGGTGATCGGCGAGAGCCCGCGCAACGTCTCCGCGAAGCTGCGTCTCGCCGAGGTCTACTACATCACGGAGCAGGTGAGCGGATTCGTCGACATCGCGCGCGATCTGCTCGACCATCATCGTGCGGACATTTCGAACGACGATTGGCAGCGCGTCATGCGCATGGGCAAGATCATCGCTCCCGATTCCGCGCCGTTCAGCGGCGTGCGCGCGATCCTGACCGCTCCGCGCGGCAACTGACACCTTCGTTTGCCCGGCGCCGCACGGCGCCGGGACCCTCACAGATCCTTCGCTGCGCAGCCTTCGCAGAGATGGCCGAGGATGCGCGGCAGCTCCGCGCAGTCGTAAGCCTCCACGCGCTGCAAGCGCAATCCGGCGTTCGTGATGAGCTCGGCGATGCGCCGATCGACGCTGTAACCGCCGCCGAAGCGTTGCAGGAACGGAGTAACTCGCGTCTGCCAGCGCGCAAGCTTTTCGTCGGCACTCAAGGCACTCTCGGCGAACAGCAGACGCCCGCCGGGCTTCAGGACGCGAAAGACTTCCGCGAGCACCGCATCCGGATCCGCGACCGCGCACAGCGTGAACGTCGAGACGACGGTATCGAACGTACGATCGCGCATCGGCAGCGACTCGATGGACCCCTCGCGGGTATCGATCGGAAACTCGAGCCCGCGAATGCGGCGCCGCGCGCGCAGATTCATCGCGCGATTCGCTTCCACCGTCGTGAGGGACACGATGCTGCGGGGGTAGTAGACAAGGTTGCTGCCGATGCCGGAGCCTATCTCGAGCACATGCCCCGTCGCGCCGTCCGCGACGCGTTGACGAATGGATTCGATGCCGGCGACGCGTTCGCTGAACGAGAGGACCCGCGTCAGGATGCGCTCCTGATAGAGAGTCATCGCGCGCGATACCCGCGGTTCGGCGCTGCCATGGCGACGGGCGAACGATGACGCGACGGGGATGAATTCATTCGATGCATGCGAGTGACGCACTACGGGCCGTCAGGATCGGGCGCCGGGCCTGCCGCTCGTCGCGGGCTGCGGCCGCGCAGGCGCGCCTTCGGGTGCCGTGCCGCCGCCAGGCGTCGCGGCAGGCGGCGGGGTCTGGATGCCGGCTTCGCGATAGATCCCTTTCAGGCGCTCACGCGCGCCGGCATGCCCTGCGGCGGCGGCCGCGCGATAGAGCGTGATCGCCGTCGCTTCGTCGGCACTCACACCCTGGCCGCGAAAATATTTTTCGGCGAGGCGGAACTCCGCTTCCGGCTGGCCGCTCCCGGCCGCCCGCTGCAGCCATTGCAGTGAACGGGATTCGTCGTATTCCGGCTTGCGCTTGTCCGCGAGACGCTCCGCCATCATGAGCTGCGCTTCACCGTTGCCGGCAGCGGCGAGCGCGCCGAGTTGCATTACCGCCTCGGGCGCATCGCCGCGTGCGAGCTGCGCCTTCACGGCATCGAGCGACGGCGGAGCGGCGGGTGCCGTTGCATCTTCCTCGGAGACATCGATGCCGAACGCTGCGCCTTCTTCCTGTGATTCGGCGATGACGCCCGCCGCATCGTCGCCGGCGGCACCCCCGGCGACCTTGCTCAGATCGATACGAATGCCGTGGCTGCGCGCGAGTTGGATGGCTTTGAGCTCATCGTCGGTGTACGTCGGCCGGGCAGTCGCGGTCGCGGCTTCCGTTGCGGCCGGCGGTGCGCTCGCCTCGGGCACGGGCGGATTCGCGGCGGCGGCTTCGGGCGCGGCAGGATTCGCGCCCGGCGGATCGATTCCGGCGGCGCGGTAGAGCTGTTCCATGTTCTTCTGCGCGAGCGCATGACCTTGCGCGGCGGCCTGGCGGTAATAGGTGAGCGCCCAGCCGTCGTCCTGCTTCACGCCTTCACCCATCAGATAGAGATTGCCGAGGTTGTAGAGCGCGTCGGCATTGCCGCGCTGGGCGGCGGCCGTGTAGAGCGCGAGCGCTTTGGCCGGATCTCGGGCTACGCCCTCGCCCTTCTGGTACATGGCGCCGAGTCGCACCTGCGCCTGCGTGTCGCCATTCTCTACGAGTCCCTGCAGCGCGCTCACCGCGGCGGGATAGTTGTGTCGCGCGAGCTCGCGCTCGGCCTGCTCCAGCGTCGCAGCGGCTGCCGGCAGGGCGGCGATGCCCAGCCCCATCAGCGCGGCAGCGAGTCTCGTCAGAGGGTCTGGGGCGGAGCGAAACGCGGGGCGCCGCGGAAGCATACGTCAGGGATCTGGGCCGATGGTGAAGTGGTTGCGAAGTATACGGGTTTCGCTCCCCGCAGTTCCATCCCGACGCCCGCACTGACATCGCCACGTCATACGAGCCGAGGACCATCCGCACGAATACCACTGCGGAGCACTGCCCATGAACGTTGCAATCGAGGAGAGGTTGGTGATTCCGGAACTGCCGGGGATGCACCGGGGCTGGCGGGATCTGGTGGAGCAGATCGATTTGCTGGAGGAGTTGATCGCGGACGTGAGGAATGCCGGCGACGCGAGCGGTGAATACATCCTGCCGGAGCTGCAGCGCATGCTCACCGGACGTCGCCGGACGCTGCGCGAGCATCTCGACGCGGGCGCGCGCTGAGCGCGGACCGCTCCTTCAGGCCGTCGCGAAGCGCTTCAGCGGCCGCGGCCGCACGCCGAGCAGCACGATGTTCTTGCCGGCCACATCGACCTGCTTGTGATTCTCCATTTCCTTGAGCACTTTCCCGACCATCTCGCGCGAGCAGCCGACGAGGCGCGCGAGCTCCTGACGCGTGACGCGCACCTGCATGCCTGCGGGATGGGTCATGGCATCGGGTTGATCGCACAGGTCGAGCAGCGTGCGGGCGACGCGGCCGTATACGTCCATGAACGCGAGATCGCCGAGCTTGCGGTTCGTATTGCGCAGCCGCCGTGCGAGCTGCGAGGTCATGGCCGAGATGAGCATCGGATAGAGCTCGGTCAGACCCTTGAGCTTCGAGTAGCTGATCTGCGCGACTTCGCATTCCTGCCGGGCCCGCACGAGCGCAGAGCGGCTCGCATCCTCGCTGAACAGCCCGATCTCCCCGAAGAACTCGCCGGCATTCAGGTACGAGAGGACGATTTCGTGACCCTTGTCGTCCTCGAGCAGCACCGTCACCGAGCCGCTCACGATGTAGTAGAGCTCGCCGGCCGGGTCGCCCTGCCGGATGATCGCCGCCTTCGAGGGAAAGCGCCGTCTATGGCAGTGCGCGAGAAACGATTGGATGAACTGAGGCAGGCTCGTCGTTGGTAGGCCCATAACTCACTCGCTCGCTGTTTGTTAGATCTCGCCTGCCGTCTTCCCGACGGCTCCCCCTGGATGTGCTGCCGAGTCCGTGAACCCGACGGCGCAATTGTGGCACGGCTGCGCGCCGACGTGAGAGTTTTCTGCAAACTCGCGCCGCGAGCGCGCGCCGATCACTGCGCGGGCGCCGGGCTCGCGACAGCGGCTTCCCAGCGACGGGCCGCGAAGTCGTAGCGCAGCGTGACGGTCCGGCCTGCGGGCGATCCCGAATCGGCGACGGGCTCGGTCCGAAAGCGCCCGTAGAGCGCGCGTTCGGCGACGTAATAGCGCTCGGCCCGCGCACCCGGCGGCAGCAGCGCGGGATCGGCCGGCGCGAGCTTGAGCGGTTCGAAGCGCGTCTCGCGCCATGCGTAGACGTTCACGCGCGCGCCTTCGCCCGCGAGGCTGCTCGCCACCACGATCTCGAAATGCCCGTTCCCATCGAGATCGGTCTTCCAGCATTGCTCGAGAAACGCGGGCAGCGTGGCGGCGAGGCGGGCGACGAGCCGCTCGCCGTCGGACACCGTGATCTGCAGTTCGGACCCCGCGCCATCCGCGGCGGCCTCCGAAGTCACGGAGATGGCGAGTTTCTCGTCGGTGAACGCGCAGCGCGGCGCTTGCTGGGCGAACGCGGCGCCGGGCGCGAGCCACGGCATCGCGACGAAGCCGAGCACGCAGTGGATGAGGGAGCGGGTGGCGCGCGCGGCGGACGTCCCCTTGCCTTGACTTTGCAATCAGCGACCCTATATGATTTAGCACTACTCTCACGAGAGTGCTAACAACACAAGAAAATTAACTTTCAGAACATGAAGTTAATCGACATTTCTAGGAGATAGACTACTATGAACATCCGCCCGCTTCATGACCGTGTAATCGTCAAGCGCCTGGAGGATGCCAAGACCTCTCCAGGTGGCATCGTAATCCCCGATTCGGCGGCCGAGAAGCCGATCAAAGGCGAAGTCGTCGCCGTCGGCAACGGCAAAGTGCTCGACAACGGTCAGGTCCGTGCGCTCGACGTGAAGGTCGGCGACAAGATCCTCTTCGGCAAGTATTCCGGCAACGAGGTGAAGGTCGACGGCGTGGACTATCTCGTCATGCGCGAAGACGACATCGTCGCGATCCTGTCGTAATCCGAATCCCGCGAACCAAGAAACCTATTAGAGGAACTGATCAATGGCAGCTAAAGAAGTACGCTTTGCCGATGACGCCCGCCATCGCATGGCGCGCGGCGTCAACATCCTGGCCAACGCCGTCAAGCAGACCCTCGGCCCGAAAGGCCGCAACGTCGTCCTCGAGAAGAGCTTCGGCGCCCCGACCGTCACCAAGGACGGCGTCTCCGTCGCGAAGGAAATCGAGCTCGAAGACAAGTTCGAGAACATGGGCGCGCAGATGGTGAAGGAAGTCGCCTCCAAGACTTCCGACGTCGCCGGCGACGGCACCACCACCGCGACCGTGCTGGCCCAGGCCATCGTCCGTGAAGGCCTGAAGTCCGTCACCGCCGGTCTGAACCCGATGGACATCAAGCGCGGCATCGACAAGGGCGTCACCGTCGCCGTCGCCGAGCTGCAGAAGATCGCCAAGCCCTGCACCGACAGCAAGGCCATCGCGCAGGTCGGCACGATCTCCGCGAACTCCGACACCGAGATCGGCCGCATCATCGCCGAGGCGATGGACAAAGTCGGCAAGGAAGGCGTCATCACGGTGGAAGAAGGCTCGGGCCTCGAGAACGAGCTGAACATCGTGGAAGGCATGCAGTTCGATCGCGGCTACCTCTCGCCCTACTTCATCAACAACCAGGAGAGCATGAGCGTCGAGCTCGACGAGCCGCTGATCCTGATTCACGACAAGAAGATCGGAAGCATCCGCGACCTCCTGCCGGTGCTCGAAGGCGTCGCGAAGTCGGGCCGTGCGCTCCTCATCGTCGCCGAAGACGTCGAAGGCGAAGCCCTCGCGACGCTCGTCGTGAACAACATGCGCGGCATCGTCAAGGTCGCCGCCGTGAAGGCCCCGGGCTTCGGTGACCGCCGCAAGGCCATGCTCGAAGACATCGCCATCCTGACGGGCGGCAACGTCATCTCCGACGAAGTGGGCCTGAGCCTCGAGAAGGCCGAGATCAAGGACCTGGGTCGTGCGAAGAAGATCCAGATCACGAAGGAGAACACCACGATCATCGACGGCGCCGGCGACCAGAAGGCGATCGAAGGCCGCGTGCAGCAGATCCGCACGCAGATCGAAGAGACGACGTCCGACTACGACCGCGAGAAACTGCAGGAACGCGTGGCGAAGCTCGCCGGCGGTGTTGCCGTCATCAAGGTCGGCGCCGCGACCGAAGTCGAGATGAAGGAAAAGAAGGCCCGCGTCGAAGACGCGCTGCACTCCACCCGTGCGGCCGTCGAGGAAGGCGTGGTCCCGGGCGGCGGCGTCGCCCTGCTCCGCATCCAGGCCATGGTGAAAGCCGTCAAGGGCGAAAACCACGACCAGCAGATCGGCATCGACATCCTGACCCGCGCGCTCGAAGAGCCGGCCCGTCAGATCGTCGCGAACGCCGGTGAGGAGCCGTCGGTCATCATCAACAAGATCCTCGAAGGCAAGGGCAACTTCGGTTACAACGCCCAGACCGGCGAGTTCGGCGACATGATCGAGCTCGGCATCCTGGATCCGGCGAAGGTCACGCGTTCCGCCCTGCAGAACGCGGCGTCCGTCGCGAGTCTGATCCTGACGACCGAAGCGATGATCGCCGAAGCCCCGAAGAAGGACGACCACGCTCATGCGATGCCCGGCGGCGGCGGCATGGGCGGGATGGGCGGCATGGACATGATGTAAATCCTGCCCGCGCCGAGGAGTCCCCTCCGAAGCATGAAGCCCCGCCCCTGTGGCGGGGCTTTTTTTTGGCTCTTCTCCGAGCCGTGGGACCGTTCGTCGGTACACCGCGGCGCGTATTTCCCACGTGTCGCCCTCGCGCAGGCGAGGGCCCAGTCGTCCAGCCTCGGCGCCGAGGTCGAACCGCGGGGCCAGCGCAGAAGACGAGCGCGGTGCGGAACGGAGCGCTCGAAAGTCCGAGGTTCACTGCACGTGCCGTGGGTCACCGACTGGGCCCTCGCCTACGCGAGGGCGACCAATATTAGCAGGGGCGGAATGCGTCGACTGACACCGCAGTCTGGAGAGGAACCCCTTTCTTGGTTCTCGCGAGCTCTGACCCGTGGGTAACTCGCGGCGGCATCAGGCCTGATTCAGTGCATTGAGGAAGCGATCCGACGCGCCCAGCACACCGCCGATCGACCCGTCTCCCGCGTCGGCACATCCTTCAGCGACCAGAAATGCGCCGTTTTCAGCAGCCGTGCCCTCCGACTGCTGATTCGAATCCTCGAATTTCTCTCGTGTAGATTTTCGCCCTGGTACGCAACTTGCGTATTCGATCGTGAGCGGACGAATTGCCGCCCGCCGCGACAGGAGCGTGTATTCGAGACCGGAACGACCGAGGTGCATCCATGAGCGCGACCACACTGCCACTGATCATGTCCGCCACCGTCCACGACTATTTCCGCGATCAGCTCAGCACGAGCCTGCATCGCCAGAAGGTCGACGTGGACGAATCGACGCAGGCCTATCTCATCAATCTGCTCGGCGCATTCACGGATCCGCGACAGCTCTTCGTCGAAACGCCGGAGGGACTGGAGCTCCGCCCACTCGCGTTCCACTATGCCGATGCGGTGAACGCCCCGACGCTCGAACGCCGCAATCTCGCTTTGAAGAAGCTCGGCGACGTCGCGCTCTTCATTTCGGGGCTGTTCGCCGGCAGTCTCAATCGCAAGCTCGTCGACATCGACTATTACATCGCGATGGGCGGCATGGCCTACCGCGACCTGCACGATTTACTGCAGATGCGCTTCGACGCGCCGGACTACGGCCCGCTGTTCGGCGAGCTCGCCGAGAAGTTCGCGCGGCTCGTCGACGTGCTCGCCGAAGTCAGCGACGCCTCGAACCTCGGTTCGCACCACGACGTCCTGCGGCTCTACGAAGTGTGGCTGCGCACCGGGAGCGAGCACGCGCGGCGCCGTCTGCACCGTCTCGGCATCGTGCCGTCGACGAACGTCACGAGCCGAACCCGGCACTGAGCCGGCGCCGCCATGCTGCTCAGCCGGCTCCAGCACGAGCTCGCCGCGGTCTACGAGGCACCGGTGTCGTACGACGTGTACGATTTTCTCATCACCGATGCGCGGCTCGCGGACGCGCTCGCGCCCGCGGCCGCGGCCTCGAACCGTGAGCGTCTGCTCGTTCGGGACGATGCGGACGATT
The DNA here is from genome assembly GCA_016209015.1 of Gammaproteobacteria bacterium. Classification (GTDB taxonomy): domain Bacteria; phylum Pseudomonadota; class Gammaproteobacteria; genus JACQWY01. The sequence goes on from JACQWY010000032.1 coordinate 97,462, forward strand.
GTCGCCTGTCGCTGTACATCGACGACGAAATCCTGAACCACCTCGACCGCGACGATCCGCTCGAATCCCTGCACGACGGCAATCTCGCGGCGTTCCTCGTCGCGCTCGAGGGCGTGAGCCATTTCCAGTACCTGAGCTGGAATGCGATGCGCGACCACACCGTCACGCCGTTCGAGCTCGAGCTGCAGGCCGAGGTCGACAAGTATGTCGCGGCGGCGAAGCTCATCGATCTGCAGCGCGGCGCGGGCGTGCCGCGCGAACTGCATGAGGTGTTGTTCGAGGCGGTGTCCTACCGGCCCGGGCTGAGCCGGGATCTCAGGGATCTGTACGCGGAGGCGAACCGCTATGCGGCAATATTTTGCCGCGCGTTGCGCCTGCGTCATCCCTGTCACCACGGCGAGAGCGGGTATCTGAACGCGCTCCGGCGCTTCTATCGTCTGTCGCGCGACGGGAAGATGAGATGCATCCTGGCGGCGTGAGCGCGCCTCAGTCGCCGATCTTCTCGTGGAGGTGCGGCAGCGAGCCGGCGTCGCCCTTCTTCATGTAACGTGACTCGGCGCCCGAGCGGGTGACGTTCTCGTAGATGCCGTCGTCGCGGCGCACGAGCTTCGTGAAGCCCATCTCCTTGAGCTTCGCGTTGCCGGCGGGGAAGGCGAGCCCGGGCGCGGTGATGACCTTGCGCACCGGGGCGAGGAAGTCGGTGTCGCCCATCGGCACCTGGGCGGCGTAGCAGACCTCACCCCAGGTCGTCAGCACGACGCTCACCGCATGACGGACCTCGACGGTCCGGCCGTTCTCTTCGCAGAAATAATCGTAGCAGGGCATGTCCGCTCCTCAGCCGCGGTCGCGCAGCGCGCTCACGCTCGAGTACGTCGCGACGGCGTAGGGTACGGCGTAGGTCAGCACGAGCTTCAGCCAGTCGCGCCCGCTCATGACGCCCGCGGCGAGCCGGTCGCCATAATTTATCAGCGCGATAAGGGTGCCGACCACGGCCGCGACCCTCAGCCCGCGCAGCACGACACCGCGCGCGAGCGCAGAGGCCATCCAGGATTCACGTTGGGGTTCGGACATCGTTCCTCGTTCCGCGCGTGCCGCCCGCATGCAGGGCGACCCGGGCCAAGTATAATCCGCCGACGTCCCACGAACGCCGCAGGTCGCCCGCCATGCTCGAAATCCAGCAGATTCCCGTCCTGAGCGACAACTACGTCTACCTCATCCACTCTCTCGAACGGGGCCAGACCGCGGTCGTCGACCCCGCCGTCGCCGCGCCGGTGCTCGATGCCGCGAAGCGTCTCGGCTGGCGGATCACGCACATTCTCAACACGCACCACCATCCCGACCACGTCGGCGGCAACCTCGAGATCAAGGCCGAGACCGGCTGCCGCGTCATCGGGCCGCGCGGCGAAGGCGACGCCATTCCGGGCGTCGACGAACGCGTCGGCGAAGGCGACACCGTGACACTCGGCGCTGCGAGCGCCGCGGTGATCGAAGTGCCCGGCCACACCCGCGGCCACGTCGCATACTGGTTCGCCGCGGATCGCGCGCTGTTCTGCGGCGACACGCTGTTCGCGCTCGGCTGCGGGCGTCTGTTCGAAGGCAGCGCCGAGCAGATGTGGGCGTCGCTCTCGAAGCTCAAGGCCCTGCCCGCCGAGGCCCGCGTCTACTGCGCGCACGAGTACACGCAGGCGAACGGCCGCTTCGCGCTCTCCGTCGAGCCGAATAATCCGCTGCTCGTCGCGCGCATGCGCCGTGTCGATTCGCAGCGTGCGCAAGGCCGGCCCACCGTGCCCTCGACGCTCGGCGACGAGCTCGCGACGAACCCCTTCCTGCGTCCGGACAGCCCCGAGATCCAGCGCACCGTGGGCGTGAGCGGCCCGGACCCGGCGGCGGTCTTCGGCGCCGTGCGCGCGCGCAAGGACGGTTTCCGCGGATGAACGCGCCGGCGAAATCCGTCTGCCTCGTCATCGGCGCCGGCCCGGGCAACGGCGCGGCGTTCGCGCGGCGCTTCGCCGCCGCCGGCCACCGCCTCGTGCTCGCCGCGCGCGACGTCGCTTCGCTCGCGACGATCGCCGCGGATCTGCCCGACGCCCATCCCTGCCCCTACGACGCCGCCGACCCGGCGAGCGCTGCAGAGATCGCGCAAATCGAAAGTCGCCTCGGGCGGATCGACACGCTCGTCTACAACGCCGGTGCCGCCGCGTTCGGCAGCATCGAGCAGATCTCGCTCGACGATTTCGAGCAGGGCTGGCGCGTGAACGCGCTCGGTCTCGCCGCGGCGGCGAAAGCGGTGATCCCCGGCATGACCGGGCGTCGCCGCGGCAACATCGTCGTGATCGGCGCGACCGCCTCGCTGCGCGGCGGCGCGAACTTCGCGGCCTTCGCTTCCGCGAAAGCGGCCCAGCGCAATCTCGCGCAATCGCTCGCCCGTCACCTCGGGCCGCAGGGCGTGCACGTCTCGCATGTCGTGATCGACGGCGTGATCGATTCGCCGCGGACGCGCGAGCGCTTCGGCGAACGCCCGGAGGCGTCCTATCTGAAGGCCGACGACATCGCCGAAGCGGTCTACGGCCTGACCTGTCAGCAGCCTTCGGCCTGGACGTTCGAGCTCGACCTGCGACCCGCCGCGGAAAAATGGTAGGGACCCTGGTCGAAATCATCTCGTCGACACCGAGGATGTTCGTGAGTGGTCGTGGCAAGACGCGTGTCGTGGGCAATAGCGGGACTATTGCCGAGACACGCAACGCCGCCACGGCCGCTCACGGACACCCGAATGTAGAGATTGTTTCGACCAGGGTCCCAACAGTGGGATCGGCCGCATGATCACCGTCCGCGGCCTCTCTTTCGAATATCCCGGGAAGCGCGCGCTCGACGACGTCACGTTCACGCTCGGACGCGGCAGCATCACCGCGCTCGTCGGCCCGAACGGCGCGGGCAAGACCACGCTCATGCGCTGCCTGTGCGGGCTCGAGCGGCCGCTCGCGGGCGAGGTCGTCGTCGACGGTATCGACGTCATCGAGGAACCGCGCGCGAGCCACGAGAAGCTCGGCTATCTCTCGGACTTCTTCGGGCTCTACGCCGAGCTCACGGTCGCGCAATGCCTGCGCTACGCGGCGGCCGCGAACCATGTGCCGGGCGACGCCGGGCCGCGCGTCGCGGCGACCGCGGCCCGACTGCAGCTCGCCGATCGACTCGATCAGGCGGCCGGCACGCTCTCCCGCGGCCTGCGCCAGCGGCTCGCGATCGGCCAGGCGATCATCCACGCCCCGCGCGTGCTCGTGCTCGACGAACCGGCCTCCGGCCTCGACCCGGAAGCACGCCATGCGCTCGCCGCGCTGTTCCGCGAGCTGCAGGCCGACGGCATGACGCTGCTCGTCTCCTCTCACATACTCGCCGAGCTCGAGGAATACGCGACCGACATGCTGATCCTGCGCGACGGACGCCTCGTCGAGTTCCGGCAGCTCGGGCCGGCACACGCCGGTCAGCGCCAGCTCGTGCTGCGCGTCGCGGGCGATCCGGCAGCGGCGCTCGCGCTGCTGCGGGCGCGGTCCGGGATCGACGGCATCGAAGCGCAGAGCCGCGAGATCGCGTTCACGCTCGAAGGGGGCGACGAAGCGCAGGCCGCGCTGCTCGCGGCGCTCGTCACGGCGAACGTCGGGCTCGTCGCATTCACGGAAGCGGCGCCCGATCTGCAGGCCTCGTACCTGCGCTCCATGCGCGGCGCGGACCTCGTCTCGTGAATCCTGAATTCCAGCGCAACCTCTGGCTCGAGTTCACGATGCAGCGCGTGCTCACGCTCTGCGGCACGCTGCTCGCGCTGTTCGTGCTGACGGGACTCTTCGACGCGCACGGCCCGGGCGGCATGGTGCCGATCGCGGCGCTCGCGGCTTTCGTCGGCGTCGCCGTCGCCTGGGGCGGTCACCTCGCGGGCGAATCCGTGCTCGACGAGCTGCGCGATCGCACCTGGGATCAGCAGCGCATGTCGGCGCTCGATCCCTGGTCGATGACCTGGGGCAAGCTGTTCGGGGCGACGAGCGTCGCGTGGACCGGCGGCGCGCTCAGTCTCGCGGCATATCTCGGCGCGCAGCGCGAGGCGCTCTCGCTCCATCCCTGGCTCGTCGCCGCGGCCTGTGTCGCCGGCGCCGTGTTCGTGCAGGGCCTGAGCCTGCTCGGCGCGCTCACGCTCGCCCGGCGCTCGAAGCGCGTGAAGACGGTGTTCGGCAGTCGCGTCGCGGCGGCGCTGCTCGCGATCGGCTGGGCCTATCTCGCCGGCATCGCGCGCGGCGAGGACGCGCTCGACTGGTACGGGATCGCCTGGCCGCGCCTGCCGTTCACGGTCGTCGCGCTCGCGTTGTTCGCGGCGTGGGCCGTGTTCGGCGCGTATCGCATGATGTGCGAAGAGCTGCAGGTGCCGACGCGCCCCTGGGTCTGGCTGACGTTCCTGCTCTACGTGACGGGCTTCATCGGCGGTTTCCTGGTCGGCGAGCTCGCCGATCCCCTGCGCGCGCTGCGCGTGCTCGCGGCCCTCGGCGTCGTCGTGTGTTGCGGCGGCAGTTATCTCGCCGCGTTCGCGCTGTATCGCGATCCGCTGGTGTTCCGGCGCCTCGTCACGTACTGGCGCGCCGGTGCCGGGCGCCGTGTGGCCGAGGAAGTGCCGGTGTGGGCCGTCTCGCTCGCGCTCGCGGGCGTGTTCGCGGTGCTCTCGACGCTGCTTGCGCTCGGCGGTCCGCTCACGGTGACGAAGCTGGAGAGCCTCGGACCCGCGACGCTGCCGGTCTGGCTCTATGCGCTGCGCGACCTCTGTCTCCTCGTCGCCTTCGGCTACGGCCCCCGTCCGGAGCGCGCGGAAGTCTCGACACTGATCTGGCTCGCGCTGCTCTATTGGCTCGTGCCCGGGATACTGAAGATGTTGCATTTCACGGCGCTCGCCGCGCTCGTGCTGCCGCCGGTGATCGAGGCGCCGTATCGCGCGAGCCTCGCGCTCGCAACGCAGATTGCGGTATGCGCGGTCTTCCTCGCCGCGAGCTATCGCCGGCGCATCGTGCCACCCGCCACTCAACTTCCCGGCGCGACGCTGTAACCCTGATCCAGCCAATTGCGGCCGAGCAGGAGCTTCTCGTCCGTCGCACCGCGATCGTTCAGGTTCATCAGGACGCGCGACGCCCGCCCGCGGAACGCGACGGTGAGATAGACGTGGTAGCGGACCTCGCGGCAATCCGCACTGCGAATGCCGTGGATCTCGGCGATCTCGGCTTCGAGCGGCATGCGCTCGCCGCGATCGTTGACGAGCTCGAAGCGGATCCTGCGGCCGACGTCGCGGCGCGTCGGCCGGCCCTCGCCGTTCACGACCTCGATGTGCTCGGCGTTGATGGACGACACCGTGGCGCCGGTGTCGAGCCGCGCGTGGAAATCGATCGGCCCTTCCGCGATGCGCACGGGCAGCATGCCCGGCAGAACGTCGCGCCGCGCCCACCACCACCCGCCGGCAGTTGCCCCGGCGAGCGCGACGAGCACGAGGACGACGACGAGCAGACGAAGCGCGAGGCGCGGCATGGGGTCCCCGGAGCGTGCAACCGGCACGCGGATTCAGGCGATCCTAAACGCAGCACCAACGCCCTGTCAGCCCACTTATCCACCGGGGTCGGAGGGACTTTTCTTCAGCCGCTCGTCAATTTCGGCCGGTGCCGCCCGCATGGCATCGGGTCGAAAAAAGCGTTTCTTCTCCGAACAGCGGAGCACGGTTCAGCAGCGGAAAGACCTGGCCCTTCTGCCCCTGTCGCCCTCGTGCAGGCGAGGGCCCGGTCGGTGACCCGCGGCACGAGCGGTGAAGCTCGGGCATTCGAGAGCACCGTTCCGCGCCGTGCTGAAAATCCGCGCCGGTCCCGTGGTTCGACTTCGGCGCCGGGGCTGAACGACTGGGCCCTCGCCTGCGCGAGGGCGACACGGATCAGCCCGGGCGGGATGCGTCGCGACGTCCCGCAGTCGGGAGATGAAAAAAAGTCCCTCCGACCCCGGTGGATAACTTCGGTGCGCGGGTGGTTTGCGCGGCGCGGTCGTGCTCCGTAGAATCCAACGCCCCGACTTCCTCGCATCGGATTTCCCTTGAGCGATCTGAATCCGCCGCAGCGCGCGGCCATCCGCTATCACGACGGGCCGCTGCTCGTGCTCGCCGGCGCCGGCAGCGGCAAGACGCGCGTCATCGCGACGAAGATCGCCCATCTGATCGAATCCGGTCACACCGCTGCCGATCGCATCGCCGCGATCACGTTCACGAACAAGGCGGCGAAAGAAATGAAGTCGCGCGTCCAGCCGCTCCTGAAGAAGAAGGGCGGCGACAAGGGCCCGTGGATTTCGACGTTCCACACGCTCGGCTTGCGCATCCTGCGCGAGGAATACGCGCTGCTCGGCTATCGCGCGCGCTTCACGGTCTTCGACACGCGCGATTGCGAGGCCGCGCTCGCCGACATCGCGCGCCGCGAGTCCGGTACGCACAAGCTCGAGCTCGGCGCGATGCTCGGCAGGATCTCGGCCTTCAAGAACGCGATGCTCACGCCCGAACTGGCGAAGCTCGAGGCGAACGATCCGATAGCGAAGCTCGCGGCCGCCTGTTACGCCGATTACTGCGCGACGCTGAAGGCCTATAACGCGCTCGACTTCGACGATCTGATCACGCTTCCCGTGCGGCTCTTCACCGAGCACCAGGAGGCGCTGGAGCGCTGGCAGGATCGCATACGCTACCTGCTCGTCGACGAATACCAGGACACGAACTCGAGCCAGTACGAGCTCGTCAAGCTCATCACCTCCATTCGCGGCAAGCTCACGGTGGTCGGCGACGACGATCAGTCGATCTACGCCTGGCGCGGTGCGCGTCCCGAGAACCTCGCGAAGCTGACCGAAGACTTCCCGAACCTCAAGGTCATCAAGCTCGAGCAGAACTACCGCTCGCTCGGCGTGATCCTGAAAGCCGCGAACCGCATCATCGGCAACAACCCGCACGTCTTCGAGAAGAAACTGTGGAGCGACCGGGGCTTCGGCGAGAAGATCAAAGTGATCGCGGCCGGCGACGAATTCAGCGAGGCGGATCAGATCGCCGCGCGCATCGCCCATCATCGTCTCATCAAGGGCACGCGCTGCAAGGACTACGCGATCCTCTTCCGCAGCAATCACCAGGCGCGGCTCTTCGAGAGCGCGCTGCGCGAGCACCAGATCCCCTACGTGCTGTCCGGCAGCCGCTCGTTCTTCGACGCCGCCGAGATCAAGGACACCGTGTGCTACATGCGTCTGCTCGTGAATCCTGACGACGACAACGCGTTCCTGCGCATCGTGAACAGCCCGCGCCGCGGCATCGGCGCGGCGACGGTCGAGCAGCTCGTGAAGGCCGCGGCGGCGACGAAATCGAGCCTGCTCGGCGCGGCGGAAACGGCGGCGTTCCAGGCCGGCGCCTCGGCGCGCGCGGCGAAGACGGTCGGCGAATTCGCGGCCTGGCTCGGGCGTCTGCAGCGGCACGTCGAGGACGAGGCCCCCGAGGCGCTCGTCCGGCAGCTCCTCGCCGACATCAGCTATCACGACTGGATCGATCAGACGAGCGAGACGCCCGAAGCCGCGGAACGCCGCAAGAACAATCTCGAGGAGCTCTTGTCCTGGGTGAAGCGCCTGCACGAGCAGGGCGAGGGCAGGAACCTCGCGGAGATCGTCACCGCGCTCACGCTCTTCGACGTCATGGAGCGCCAGGAGAGCGAGGACGCCGGCGACAATCTCGCGCTCATGACGCTGCACGCCGCAAAAGGCCTCGAGTTCCCGCACGTCTACCTCGTCGGGCTCGAGGAGAACATCCTGCCGCATCGCAATTCCATCGAGGCGGACACGATCGAGGAGGAGCGCCGGCTCGCCTACGTCGGCATCACCCGCGCCCGCGAGACGCTGACCCTGTCCTTCGCCCGCACCCGGCGTCGCTACGGCGAGACGCTCGCCTGCGAGCCGAGCCGCTTCCTCGCCGAGCTGCCCCAGGAAGACCTCGCGTTCGAGGGCCAGGGCCACAACACCGAGCCCGACCGGCAGCTCGGCCGCGCGACGTTGTCCAGCCTGAAACATCTGCTGGGCTCCTGAAGCCGCCCGCACCCCGGTCGCCGTGCAGCGCGGCGGGGCTGCTTGCACACTTCACGCCGCGAGCAAAGCTGCCTTCAACGGCGCGCGGAGCGCCGCAGGGCACTTGCCGCTCGCCTGCTCGCCGCCCTTCGCCGACGAGCGCTCGTCGTCGAGAGCGTCACCGGGAGTTGCGCCTCGAAGGGCGGAACGTCGGGGACGCCGGTCGGGTTGCGTGCATCGAGCTCCGCCGTCGGCACGAGATTCGCGCGCTCGAATTCGTTGCTCCTTCGGATTGAATGGCACCCCGGCACGTCGGCCGTCGTGAGACCTCAGGGTCCCTACGCCGGGCGCCGTCCCGCCCGAGACGGCTCTTTGCGCCGCAGGACCGGATGGCGCACACGCCTGCGCGCCCGCGGGCTTGTCGCCACGAGGTGACACATTCTCTCGCCCTGCGGGTCGCCGGACCGGCCACGGGCTCGAAGTGCGCGCCGGCCAAGCCGCGGCAGGGGTGGAAATTCTTCCTGTTTTTCAGAAGTTTCCAGGCCGCCATCCGGCGCAGGGGGCCGGCTGTGTCCGGTGGCGCCCAATTGGCATGCGGTGTGCTGTATCGGGATCACAAGGAGAAAGCCCATGCTGCACGACGAACCACAACTCCAGACCCGTACGCCCGATCGTGTCGCGCCCCTGGCGACGCTGGTGTCGGTCTACTCCCAGGAACTGGCGGAGCGCCGGGCGCAGCTCGAGCACGACCTCGCCTACTACCGCGGCAAGCTCGCCGAGCTGGAACGCCTCGACCCGCTGGACTTCACGGGCCTGAAGCGGCTGTACACGACGCACGTCGAGCAGACGAGCTATCTGCTCGACCTCATCGACACGCCGGTGGAAATCGACACCTGAAGCCGGCGCGGCGCCTCAGGCGCCGGCCTGTCCATACAGGCGTTGGTAGAAGCCGTCCGCGCTGATCAGCGCCTGGTGCGGTCCTTCCTGGACGATGCGCCCGCCATCGAACACATACACCCGATCCGCTTCCTTCACCGCGCTCAGACGATGCGCGATCACGAGCAGCGTGCGGCCGCGTAGATAGCGCCCCAGCGCCTCGTGCACCCGCCGCTCGGTGTCGACGTCGAGCGCCGAAGTCGCCTCGTCGAGGATCACGACGTTCGGCTCGGTCAGCAGCATGCGCGCGATCGCGAGCCGCTGACGTTGTCCGCCCGAGAGCCGCACGCCGTCCCGTCCGATGATCGTCCCCAGCCCCTCCGCCATGCCCGCGACGAAATCGGCGAGCTGGGCGACTTCGAGTACTTTCCACAGCCGCGCCTCGTCGACCTCGGCGCCGAGCGTGAGGTTGTTGCGGACGGTGTCGTTCAGGAGCGCCGGATGCTGCAGCACCGTGCCGACGTGGGACCTCACGACGTCGAGGCCGATTTCCTGCACCGGCACACTATCGAAGCACAGCTCGCCGGCTTCCGCCGGATAGAGCCCGAGGATGACCTGCACGAGCGTCGACTTGCCGCCGCCGCTCGCGCCGACGAAGGCGACGTGCTCGCCGGCCGCGATTTCGAGATCGACGTCGTCGAGGATCAGCGGCCCGTCGCCGTAACGGAAGCGGATGCCCTTCAGCGAGAGCGCATTCGCGCGCCGGCCCGTGAAGGGATCGCGCAGATGCGGATAGGCCGGCTCCTCGTCGAGCTTCACGAGCCGGTTGACGCGGTCCAGCGCCGCGGTGGCGGCCTGGAGCTGGAACTGCAGGTTCAGGATCGTGTCGATCGGCCCGAGCATGTACCAGAGATAACCGAACACCGCGATCATCTGGCCGATCGAGAGATCCGAAATCAGCACGATCACCATCGCCGCCGTACGGAAGACGTCGATGCCGACGAGGAAGACGGTGAACGACAGCCGGTTCGCCGCGTCGCTGCGCCAGGAGTAGGCGGCGGCGTGCGTGCGGATGTGATCGGCGAGATCCGTCACGCGCGCGAGGTAGTGGCGATCGCGGTTCGCGGCGCGGAGCTGGTGTATGGCCTCGAGCGTTTCGGTGAGCGCCTCCTGGAAAGCCTGCAGCGCCGCGTTCTCGCGCCGCTTCAGCTCCCGGACCTTCTTGCCGATCGCGACCGTGAAGTAGACGGCGACCGGATTCATCACGAGCAGGAAGAGGCCGAGCTGCCAGTTCATCCAGAGCAGCACCGCCGCCGCGCCGATCAGCGTCAGCACGCCGACCATGAAACGATTCAGCGTGTCGCCCGTGAACTGATCGATGGTGCCGAGATCGACGATGAGATGCGAGGACACCGTCGCACCGCCGAGCGCCTCGTACTCAGCCATCGACACGCGCTGCAGGCGCCCGAGCAGGCGTTCGCGCATGCGGAAGATGATCTCCTTGGCGATGAGCGCGAAATCGCGGGCCTGCCAGACCTGCAGCACGAGGCTCGCCATACGCAAAAGTATGGTCGCCGCGAGGACGACGCCGAGATAGGCGAGCGGTCCCTGCCAGGCCTGCGGCAGGAAGCGATCGAGCATCGCGACGAGACGACCGGGATGATGGAGCAGGACTTCGTCGACGAGCAGCGGCATCAGGAGCGGCACCGGCACGCTCAGCACGGCGGCGACGATCGCGACGGCATGGGCGCGCACGAGCCGCGGCTTGTGGGCGAGCGCGAGCTCGAGGAGATTGCGCCAGGTGTAACGGGCGGGGTCGGTGGACTCGGGTGTCATGCTCCGTAACCAGCCCCGCGTCTGTCAGGCGGCATGCCAGGGGCGACGGCCGTGCGAGGGCGCGCTAGAATCGGGACCCGGGGGCACGGACTATAACACGAGCGCCCGCCGGCCTCGCCGTCTGCAGAAGAGCCGAGGTGGATCCGCCCAGCCGCAACGTCGGCGGGCGAGCCGCCCGCTATCGCCGCCTCGTGCGGCCGTCCGGACTCACAAGGCGTGTCATGGATCGTGTGTGGTTGAAGCACTACCCGGAAGGCGTGCCCGTCGACATCGACGACGCCGGTCCGGCCTCGCTCGTCGCGATGTGCGAGGAGGCCTGCAGCCGCTTCGCCGATCGTTCGGCGTTCGGCAACTTCGGGACTTATCTGAGCTTCGAAGAGCTCGACGCGCACTCGCGCGCGTTTGCCGCCTACCTGCAGCAGCGGCTCGGGATCGCGCGCGGCGATCGCGTCGCGATCATGATGCCGAACGTGCTGCAGTACCCGGTCGCCCTGCTCGGCGTGCTGCGCGCGGGCGGCGTCGTGGTCAACACGAATCCGCAGTACACGGCACGCGAGCTCCTGCACCAGCTCCGGGATTCCGGTGCGCGTGCGATCGTCGTGATGCGCGAGATGCTGCCCGTGCTCGCCACCGTGATCGCGGAGACGGCGCTCGAGCACGTGATCGAGACCCGGGTCGGCGATCTGCTGGCGTGGCCGCGATCGATACTCTACGATTTCGTCGCCGCGCGCCGCGCGAAGTCCGCGCCGCGCGCCGCGCTGCCTTCCGCCGTGCATCGTTTCCCGGACGTGCTCGCCGCCGGCCGGCGCCTCGCGCTCGACGCGCCCGCGCTCGGCCCGGAGGACCTCGCATTCCTGCAGTACACGGGTGGCACGACGGGCACCTCCAAGGGCGCGATGCTCTCGCACGGCAACGTCGTCGCGAACGTCCGCCAGGTCACGGCCTGGTTCAACGGGCTCACGACGCCGGGTTCGGAAATCATCGTGACCGCCCTGCCGCTCTATCACATCTACGCACTCTCGGTGAATTGCTTCACGTTCATGTGGCAGGGCGGGCTCAACTATCTCGTCACGAATCCGCGCGACCTCACCGGCTTCGTGAAAGACATCGCGCGCATTCCGTTCACGGCGATTACCGGCGTGAATACGCTGTTCAATCATCTCGCCATGCATCCGGGCTTCCGCACGCTCGATTTCTCGCACCTGCGCTTCACGAGCGGCGGCGGCATGGCCGTACAGCGGCCCGTCGCCGAGGCCTGGCAGGAGCTCACGGGCAGCGTGATCATCGAGGGCTACGGACTCACCGAGGCGAGCCCGGTCGTGACCATCAATCTGCTCGCGAGCACGGGCTTCACGGGTCTCATCGGCGTCCCGATGCCCTCGACCGAATGCCGCGTCGTCGACGACGAGGGCCGCGACGTGGCGCCGGGCGATTCGGGCGAGCTGTGGGTGCGCGGGCCGCAGGTCATGCGCGGCTACTGGCAGCGGCCGGAGGAGACGGCGCAGGTCATCACGGGGGACGGCTGGCTGAAGACCGGCGACATCGCGGTGATGAGCGAGGACGGGCTCTTCAAGATCGTCGATCGCAAGAAAGACATGATCCTGGTCTCGGGCTTCAACGTGTACCCGAACGAGATCGAGGAAGTCGTCGCGAGCCATCCCGGCGTGCTGGAAGTGGCCGCCGTCGGCGTGCCCGATCGCAACACCGGCGAGGCCGTGAAGGTCATCATCGTGCGCTCCGACAAATCGCTCACCGCGGAATCCGTCATCGAGCACTGCCGCGGCATGCTCACCGGCTACAAGATCCCGCGCCACGTCGCGTTCGCGACCGAGCTGCCGAAGAGCAACGTCGGCAAGATCCTGCGCCGCACGGTGCGCGACATCTACGGCGACGAATCCCCGGCCGGCTGAGGCGCTTCCAGCAACCAATCCTCGATCGTCAGCGCGCGTGCCGCGGGCCGCGCGCCGTTCAGCGTCGCGAAATCGTAGAGCGTCGGATCCGCGAGATGCGAGGCGGTGACTGAAGTCAGACTGCGGAACACGTTCTCCACGCGTCCCGGCGCCTCGCGCTCCCAGTCCGCGAGCATCTTCTTGATCTGCACGCGCTGCAGGTGTTCCTGGCTGCCGCAGAGATTGCACGGAATGATCGGAAAGCGCCGCGCCTCGGCATAGCGCGCGATGTCCGGCTCGCGACAGTAGATGAGCGGGCGGATGACGACGTTCGCGCCGTCGTCGGAAAGCAGCTTCGGCGGCATCGCCTTCAGCTTCGAGCCGAAGAACATGTTCAGAAACAGCGTCTCGACGACGTCGTCGCGATGATGGCCGAGCGCGATCTTCGTGATGGCGTGCTCTTTCGCATAGGTGTAGAGCGCGCCGCGGCGCAGCCGCGAGCACAGCCCGCACATCGTCTTGCCCTCGGGCACGACGCGCTTCACCACGCTGTAGGTGTCCTGCTCGAGGATCTCGAAGGGCACGCCGAGCTCGCGCAGGAAGCCCGGCAGGACTTGCGCCGGGAAATCCGGCTGCTTTTGATCGAGGTTCACGGCGACGATCTCGAAATCGACGGGCGCCTTCTTCCGTAGCTCCAGCAGGATGTCGAGCAGCGTGTAGGAATCCTTGCCGCCCGAGAGGCAGACCATGACGCGGTCGCCGTCCTCGATCATCTGGAAGTCCGCGATCGCACGGCCGACGTTGCGGCGCAGGCGCTGCTGCAGCTTGCCATGCTCGTGGCGCAGCTTCTGCGCGCGGGGCGAGGGAACGTCGACGCGAATTTCCATGGCGGGCTCGGACTCGGGAGTGGGCTCTGCAGTGCGAACGGTCAGCGCGTCTCGCCGGCACCGGCGATGACGTTCTCGTGCGTCCATTCGCGGACGAGAGTATAGCCCACCGCGAGCAGCGTCGGCCCGAGGAAGATGCCGATGAAACCGAACGTGAGGATGCCGCCGATGATGCCGAGGAGCACGAGCAGGAACGGCAGCGACGCGCCCTGGCTGATGAGATAGGGTTTCACGAAGTGATCGATGCCGCTGATGACGAGCACGCCCCAGGCCGTCATGAACAGTGCCCAGCCCATCTGATCCTGGTGCACGAGCCAGAGTATCGCCGGCACCCACACGAGCGGCGGTGCGCCGGGGATGATCGAGGCGATGGCGGTCAGGAGCCCGAGCAGCATCGGCCCCGGCACGCCCGCGACGAGGAAACCGAAGCTCGCGATCGTGCCCTGCATCAGCGCCGTGCCGAGCACGCCGTAGACGACGCCGCGGATCGTCGCGCCGGTCAAGGTGAGCAGATGATAGGCGCGCTTGCCGGCGATGCGCTCCATCGCCGCGTTCAGACGGCGCGAGAGATCGAGGCCGTCGCGATAGATGTAGTACGCGGCGAAGACGCTCAGCAGCAGTTGCAGCAGCACCTCGCCGAACGCGAGCCCGCGCCCGAGCAGCCAGCGGCTCACCGGCGCCGCCTGCTGCTGCAGCCAGTGCACGACCTCGGAACCGTCCTTGCTGTCGTGCAGGTCGTTCCAGTAGCCCGTCGCGGCATCGCCGACGAGCGGCACCTTGTGCAGCCAGTCCGGCGCCGTCGGCAGGCCTTCGTCGACGACGTGGCTCACGGCGCGCGAGAGATTCGTCATGTTGTCCGTGAGACGCGACGCGAGCACGACCGTCGGCACGATCAATACCGCGGCGAGGCAGAGCGTCATCGCGAGCGCGGCCCGCGAGCTGCGCCCGCCCGTCCAGGCGACGAGACGCTGATAGAGACCCCAGGTCGAATAGCAGACGATCACCGACCACAAGAGCGGCGAGAGGAACGGCGTCATGACGAGGATGCAGCCCGTCGCGAGCAGCCCCAGGGCGGCCAGCGGCAGGAGCATCTCGATCCGGAACGGCGTCATGCGGCGATTAGAAGGGATCGGGACGGGGAGAGCAATACGGGGGGAGAGGCGCGCCGAAATCGCTTTCGTCTCGCAGCTGAGTACTGGTGCGAGCGAAGCAGTGCGGAGCTCTCGACACTTGGTCGCCCTCGCGCAGGCGAGGGCCCAGTCGGCGACCCGCGGCGCGTACAGTGAACCCCGGGTCGTCGAATCCTCCACTCCAGCGCCGTGAGCGTTCGACGCTGCCCACGCGGTTCGACGCCTGCGCCGGAGCTGAACGACTGGGCCCTCGCCTGCGCGAGGGCGACAAAGATCAGCCACGGCGGGAGGCGTCGACAGACCCCGCGGTCTGGAGAAGAACGGAAAAAAAGAACGCGGCTCGCGTGGACGAGTCCACGCGAGCCGCCAGGTTGCCAGGGAAATGCCGCCGTCGCGTCGTCGTCGACGCAAGTGCGGAGACGGCGCTGAGCGCCTGCCTGCGCTGCTCGGTGGCAGCGTGGACTGAACACTCGCCGCGATGGAGGCACGCGGTCTTTTGCAAACCGGGTGCCATCAGGCGCACGCACGAAGAGGCGTGTGTGCGCTCAGAGACTTAGCGACGCGCGGCGTTCGGTCTCTGCTGCCGGCAGGCGCCGGACTGTCAATCGCCTTGACAGCCCGGCACCGGAAAAGCCGGCGAAAATTAAATTTCTGGACAGCGCGCCTCAGCCGACGGCGCGCAGGAACGCGGGCTCGCCGCTCTCTTCGACGTCGAACGCGGGGCGCGCGCCGAGCTTCTTCAGCTCCGGCATCACCTCGCGCGCGAAGAGCGTCATGCCGTTGCGTGCATCGTCGAGCGGCATGCCGGCGTAGCGGAACACGCCCGTGAAGCCGCAGCAGTCGGTGCGCGAATGAATGTCCTTCAACTTCTCGTAGCACTGCTCGGGCGTGCCCCAGATCTGCAGGCTCATGAAGAACTCCGCCATGCCGTCGACGCCCATGTCGGCAATGGTCTGGTTCAACTTCTCGTAGTATTCGTAGCCCTTCGTGTGCGAGAAGTGATCGCTCGCCATCTCGTAATGCTTCACGACCGACGTCCAGTAGCCCGAGATGTACTTGCGCGCGAGCGCCTCGGCCTTCGCCGGGTCCTTGTCGCAGGCGACCCAGCCCGCAATGTAGGGACGCGGCGCGGGCACGCCGTGCTGTTCCTCGAACAGCGTGTTGTATTCGGCGAGCTCCTTCGCATGCTGATCCCAGGGCTTCTGCGGAATGACGAGGATGCCGATGCCGAGGCGCGCCATGATGAGCGCGGATTCGGGCGACACCGACGCCGCATACGTGCGATTCTTGAACGACTTGAACGGCTCGGGGCGGATACGCGCCTTCGGCTGCTTCACGTGCTTGCCGTCGTATTCGCAATAGCCCTGCTCGAGGCCCTGCAGGATCATCTCCGCCGATTCGACGAAGCGCTCGCGCGAGGCGTTCATGTCGACGCGGAAGCCCTCGAACTCGACGCGCGCGAGGCCGCGGCCGATGCCGAAGATCGCGCGGCCGTCCGTCTGACAGTCGAGCATCGACATCTTCTCCGCGACGCGCAGCGGGTCGTTCCAGGGCAGGACGACGACCATCGTGCCGAGCTTGACCTTGCGGCAGGCGCCGCCGATGTAGGACAGGAACTGCACCACGTCCGGCATCATGGTGTAGTCGGTGAAGTGGTGCTCGATACCCCAGACCGATTCGAAGCCGAGTCCCTCGGCCGCGAGCGCGAGCTTCATGTCTTTCTGATAGACGGAATAGTCGGAGACGCCCTGATCGCGCTCCGGGTTCTGGAATATCGCAGCCATACCTACGTGCATCGTGCATACCTCCTGAAATCGTCATGTGTGCGGGCGGCGTCGCGGCGTACGCCTCGTGAATGACGCGGATCCGCCGGGCGTGCGAATGCAACCGGGAGGTGATGTGCTGTCGAGAGAAGCGCTCTGGGCTGCACCGCGCGTCACTGCTACCGGACAGTAGCTTTTTACGCGCATCCCAGTCAATGCCACCCCGCCGCGAACGGCGGGGTGCATCACGCACGCTCAGGCGAGCGGGCCGTCCTGCATGAAACGGCGCAACACGTTCGCGGTGAGGCGCGAAACGTCGTTGTCGCAGTTCTTCCAGGGCAGGGCCTGGCCCCAGGCGATGGAGCCGGTGGAGAACACCGCGCCGCCGTTCAGCGTCGGCATGAGCGTGAGATCGGCGCGGATCTGGAAATCCTGCGTACCGCCGACGCCCGGGTAGTTGAACATGATCTCCTCGCAGACGTGCGGATAGTTGTCCGAATGCCCTTCCGAGCACGCGAGGAGATACGTTCCGGGCGGCGTGCCGAGGCCGAGGTCGTAGCGATCGAGCTCGAGGCCGGCGGCGCCGCCGAGCGCGAGCCCGTTCTCGCCGAACACCTCTTTGTCGAGGCCCTCGAACACCCAGGAGACTTCGGGCAGGTAGCTGTCCGGCATTCGCCGATAAGGCTTCGACTCGTCCATGCCCTCGCTCGTGAAGCCGACGCCGGTGAGCTTCTGCGGCAGGCGGCCGCGATTGCGCCAGATGCCGCCCTTCTCGCCCGTCGTCGCCATGTAGTACTCGCCGGGCGCGGCCTGCCAGGCGCGCGAGCCGGAATCGAGCTTGCGGATCTCCATGCACCACGGCTCGTCGTCGCGATAGGCGACGACCCAGTAGTAGCCGTTCGCGCCGAGATACATCACGCGCCCGCCGGCCGCGAGATAGTCCTCGGTGGCATCCATCATGCGCTCCGAGTAGTACTCCGAGTGCGTGCCGTTCAACACGACGTTGTACTGACGGAGCAGCGAAGCACCCTCGCGATGCAGATCCTCGTCGGTAATCACGTCGTACTCGAAGCCCATGAGCTCGAGCCAGCCGACGATCGACATGTCCGCGGGGAATTGCCACGGCACGCCGGTCGAGGCCATGCGGTGCTTGGGCCGGAACACCATGATCGGGCGCAGATAGGAGCTGTAGCACACGCCCGCGCCATCGCCGTGATGATCGTAGGAGGAACGCCCGAACTCCGGATGCGCGCCGAGCAGATAGTCGTAGTCGTTGAGGACGAGCGGATGGCCGGTGACGAGCTCGACGCCGAGCGCTTCCAGCACGAAGCGCTCGTTCGCATACGCGAGATAGCTCGAGGTCGCCATCAGCATCGCGATCTTCGCCGTCGCGTGCTTCGGGCGCACGAAGAACGTCAGATGATCCTCGGCGCCGCCGCCGCGCAGGCGCGCCGCGTAGACGCCGCTCTTCAAGTCATCGGGCAGCGTCCATTTGAAGGAGGGACACCAGCCGCTGTCGATGATCGCGTCGTCGTTGAAGTGGATCCCGCCGTATTCGCCGGGCGCGAGCCGGAAGCAGTCGTTCTTGCCGTTCCAGTTGTAGCCGGTCATCGCGCGCACCGGGCGGTTCCTGCCGAGGCCGTCGCAACGATAGGGACCGATGTCGACGACGATGTCGCCGATGCCGTTGTCGGTGTAGCCGGCGCTCGTGTCCCAGCGCGCGAGCAGATGATCCGCGGGCGGCTCGCGGCCGGCGCGGATCGCGTCGAGCTCCTCAGCCGACAGCACGCGGCCCTGCAGGCCCGAGCGATCGATCTTGCCGTTGTAGAGCCCGGCGACGAACTCGCCGCGACCCGGCGCGTGATCGTGGTAGCCCGCGAACAGGAACGCGCCGCCACAAGCCGCCGGACCGCTCGTCGCGGGCACGCAGAGCGCGACGCGATCGTCCGTCACCGCGACGCGGCTCAGGAGACTGTTGTACGCCGTGTAAACCGGCTCCTGACGCAGGGAGATCGTGCCCGCCGCGGCGTCGTACGTCGCCGCGACGAAATACCAGACGCGCGCGAGGAGCGGCTTGTCGGCCGTGACCTCGACGCGATTCGTGCCGTCGCCCATCCAGAACGCGAGACGGCCGCCCGTGCCGATGCCGAGCGCATAGCCCTTGCCGCTCGCCGCCGACCACTGCCCGAGCAGGCCCTGTCGGCCCTTGCCGGGCGTCGTCGGCCAGATGAAGGCGTGGATCGTGAAGCTGCCCGCGGGCGCGAGACGCTGACCCGGATCGGCGACTTCGACATAGCTCCCCATCTGCGTGTACTGCTTCGTGACTTTGATGCGGCCGTTGCACGAGGCGTCGATTTCCTTTTCGAGAAAGCCCGGGCCTTCCGGATTCTCGTCGCCGTGGATGAGACGGACGATCTGCACGTCGGCCTCCGTCACGTCGTCGCCGCCCACCATGAACTGCACGCCATCGCCGGGCTTCACGCTCAGCTTGTCGCAATAGCCGTAGAGACTCGGTTTCGTCATGACTCCCCCTACTCCGCCATCAGATCGCGCACGTGGCAGAGAAACACCGCGTGCATCGCTTCGTTCTTGTCCGTGTACACCGTCCCGTCGAGCGGCGTCGGTGTCGCGCCCGGCTTCACGGGCAGACGGATGAGCCGGTATTCACGATAGGGTTTCGTCGAATAGAGCCCGTAGGACGGCGGCCGGCGGAAGAAATTCAGCACGCGCTCGAGCGCGTCGCTGTGCTGACCGAGCGGCTTCCTGCGATGTTCCTCGATGAGCTCCGGCGTGCAGAGCGTGCGCAGCTCTGCTTTCAGTTGGTCGGTGAAGCGGACGTACGCGATCACTTGCTGATCGGACGGCGCGGCCAGGCGGTAGGCCATGATCTCCCCTCCGGTGTCTTTGTCGATGCGAGGGGCGAGTATAGCAGCGGCAGGGGCGGCTATCGGGGTCAGAGTCCATTAGCCTCGCGCTAATGGACTCTGACCCCGATTCAATTGGACTCTGACCCCGATTCAGCGGCGCTCGACGCGCATCGCCATCCCGTCGCGCGGCTTCAGCGTCACGCGCGCCACGGGTACGACCTCTGCCCCGGGCATCGGCCGGAACCGGAACCGCGGCAAGAGCTGCGCGAGCACGAGCTCGGTCTCGAGCATTGCCATGCCCATGCCGATGCAGGTGCGCGGACCGGCGGCGAACGGCAGGTAGGTGTAGGGCGCGCGCGCCTCCTCGCGGCCCGGCGCGAAACGCTCGGGGTCGAAGCGTTCGGGATCCGGCCAGTGTTTCGGATCGCGATGCAGCGCATAGGGCACGATCACGAGGTAGGCCCCGGCCGGCACGCGATAACCGCCGTACACCTCCTCGTTCGTCTGCCGCCGCGCGATCGCCCACACCGGCGGATAGATCCGCATCGATTCCTGCACGACCTGCTTGAGATACGGCAGACGCGCGAGATCGGCGCTCGTCGCCGGCTTCTCGCCGAGCTCGCGATCGAGCTCATCCAGCAGCTTCGCCTCGCAGTCCGGATGCTGCGCGAGGAGGTGGATAGTCCACACCAGCGCCATCGCCGAGGTCTCGTGACCGGCGAGCATGAGCGTGACGAGCTCGTCGCGGAGCTGGGTGTCGCTCATGCCCGTGCCATTGCCGTCATAGCGCGCGGCGATGAGCCGGTCGAGGAGATCGCCTTTGCCGGGCCCGCTCGCGCGTCGGGCGTCGACGAGGCCGTGGACGATTTCGTCGAGCCGGCGCTTGGCGACCTTGAAGCGCCGGTTGTGACGCGTCGGCAGCCAGGGCAGGAGCGTCAGCAGCGCGCGCGGATCCTGGGTGTGGAGATTGACGACCTCGAGAATGTCCGCGACCTCGTCCGCATAGCGCTCGATGTCCGTGCCGAAGAGCGTCGCGCCGACGATCTCGAACGTCAGCTTGCTCAGCACGTGATCGAGCATCACCGTCTCCGGCGGCGCCTGTTCCCAGCGTGCGACGAGCGCCGCGGTGAGCGCGTTGATGCTCGTGTCGAAGGCGTTCACGATGCGCGCGTGGAAGAGCGGCTGGATGAGCTTGCGCTGGCGCTCCCAGTCCGGCCCGTCGTTGCTGACGAGGCCGTTGCCCATCACTTGGGCCAACACACGGTAGTCGATCGTCCGCTTCGTGAACGCGGGGTGCGCCTGCGCGAGCACGCGCTTGATGTCCTCGGGCTGATTCAGCACGTGGATGGTCATCAGCCCGCGCCAGCGCACGACGTCGCCGTAGCGGCGGATGAGCAGCGCGAGATGCCCCGGCGGATCCTGCCTGAATTCGGCGAAGCCGCTGAACGGCCGCGGTCCGGGCGGCAGAGGCAGGGGATGGGAGGCGTCCATGAGCGCTCCAGTGCGGTGATGGGCGATTATAGGCTCAGCCGGCGTCGTGTGCGCCGCGCCGGCCTGCGATAAAGTACCGCCCCATGCGCACTCTCACGCCCGAGCTCCACGCTCACTTCAAACGCCGTGCCCGCAAACTCTCGCCGACGCTCGCCCGCGAGCTCGGGACGCTCGGCCCGATCGGTTTTCCGCAACGTCGTTATTGCGATCTCACGACCCATCTCGCACGCGTCGTCGTGGGTCAGCAGCTCTCGACGAGCGCGGCACGTTCGATCTGGTCGCGCGTCGAGCAGGCCGCGACGGAGCGCGGAATCGCGCTCGCGGAGCTCTGCACCGCCGATCATGCCGAGGCACTGCGCCGCTGCGGTCTGTCGGCCGCGAAAGTTAAAGCGCTGGCGGCGATCGGCACCGCCGCGCGCGACGGCAGACTCTCCTCGCGAGCCCTCGCCCGCCTCGCCCACGACGCGCGCCACGCCGCGCTCTGTTCGATCTGGGGCATCGGCCGCTGGACCGCGGACGTGACCTCGATGTTCTACTTCCGCGAGCCGGACATCTGGCCGGACGGCGATCTCACCGTGCGCAATACGTTCGCGGGTTTCGTCGCCGAGCAGTCCGCGCTCACGCCTGCTGATGCCGCCGCGCTCTTCGCGCCGCATCGCTCGTTCCTCGCGCTGTACATGTGGCGGATCGCCGATCGGGGGCCGTGAACGGCAGCTCGTCCGCTCTTCCGGCTCGCTCTTCACAGGATGTGCCGACGCAGGAGGCGCATCGATCGCGTCTTCGAAATTCCAGCCCCGACGATCTGCCACCTGTCGACCTCGATGAGAACTCGCGGAGCGGCAATTTCGTCCGCCATCGCCCATCCGATATGCCAGGGGCGACCTACCCCCGACGTCATCCCCGAAGACGCGGGGATCCGGTCGTCGAGCCCCGGCGCTCGCGATCATTCCCGGGCACCCTGCGCACGACCTCGCCGTCAGCGCTCTGGAATGGCGGGGTTCGCTGCTCGTGCCGACCTCGAGCGTAGCCTCGGGGGCACCGGCCGCTGCGCCACCCATGGCCCCGTAGGAAGGCAGCGGAATCCAAGCCGAAACGGGCATCGGATCCTCGTCGCCCGTCTTACGACGCAGCACACCGCGCGGACTGCGCGAAATACCCTTCCCGACGCAGACATCCAGTGTCCTCTACCGCCGAAATCCCTGGTCAGCATAGCGCCCGGCCGCTCGCCAGACACCCCAGTCGCCACCCGCCCGCCGATCAGGTGTAATGAAACCCCCATCCCGAATCCCATGGAGGTGCGCCATGAAGCTCTATTCCTTCGAGGAGTCCGGCAACAGCTACAAAGTCCGGCTGCTGTTCTCCTTCCTCGGCGTCGACTACGAACGCGTCGACGTCGATCTCATGGCGGACGAGCAGCATCAGCCGGCGTTCCTCGCGGTGAATCCGCGCGGCGAAGTGCCGGCGCTCGTCGACGGCGAGGTCCTGCTCTGCGATTCCGCGGCGATCCTGATGTACGTCGCCGCGCGCCACGGGCCTCGGCCCTGGTGGTCGGACGCGATCGACGAGCAGGCGCACATCCTGGAGTGGCTCGCGTTCGCCGCGAGCTGGGTGCAGTACGGCGTGTTCACGGCGCGCGCGATCCTCTCCTTCGGGATCTCGGCGAACGGGCTGCCGCACGACTATCGCGGCGAGAGCGTCGAGGCGGCGCAGATGCGCGGCCGGCATTCGCTCGCAATTCTCGATCAGCATCTCGCGACGCGCGACTGGCTCGCCTGCGGCCGGCCGACGATCGCCGACATCGCGGTGCTTCCCTACATCGCGCTCGCGCCGATGGGCGACGTCGCGCTCGAACCCTATCCCGCGGTGTGCGCCTGGATCGAGCGCTTCAAACGGCTGCCCGGCTTCGTGTCGATTGCCGGGCTCGACGACCCACGCTACCGGCGGTAGCTGCCGCTGGCGGGACGCGCCGGTTCCGAGTTCCTGCGCGGGCTCAAGTCCGCGCCGCCGGCCGGCCGCTATCCTCGCCGGAAATCCGAGCGATCACGGAATCCGATGCGTCTCCGTCCGGCCCAGCTCGTCTGCAAATCCGCGTGCTGCCGCAGCGCGCTCGCGCTCTGCCTCGCAACGATCTCCGCATTCGGCGCCGACTTCCCGGGCCTGCATTTCGACTACGGTGGCGATTTCCGTGTGCGCAACGATTTCCTCGACGGCGCGATCACGCTCTCGACGGATGCGCCCCATCATCAGCAGAACTATCTGCGGCTGCGCGAACGCGTCTGGGCGAGCGTCGCCGATACTTCGGGCTGGCGCTTCAAGGCGGGTCTGAGCGGCGAGCAGCGCGACTGGTACAAGTCCGCGTTCGCGAGCCAGTTCCCGGCGGACACGGGCTTCGAAGCGCGCTACGGCATCGTCGATCAGCTCTTCGTCGAATGGCAGGCCCCGGGCGGGCGCGGTCCGACCGTGACGATCGGGCGCCAGGACATCCTGTTCGGCGAGCGCATGAACGGGTGGCTCGTCTCCGACGGCACGCCTTACGACGCCTCGTGGACCGCGTTCTTCGATGCGGCACGCGTGCGCTTCACGCCGGCCGGCACGCAGACGCAGCTCGATCTCGTCTGTCTCGTGAATTTCGCGAAGCCCGATGCCTGGCTGCCGACGATCGGCGATTCGAGCCGCCACTCGCCGGGACCCTACTACCTCACCGAGCAGGACGAGCGCGGCGTGATCCTCTACGCCTCGAACCATGCGCTCGCGCACACGGACGTCGATGCCTACTACATGGCGAAGCTCGACGATCGCGTCGCCTCGAACGGCGACGATGCCGAGCTGCACACGCTCGGCGGCCGCGTGCGCGGCGAGCCCGGGTCGCACTGGCTCTATTCGCTGGAAGGCGCGTACCAGTTCGGCTCGAAACGCGACGCCGGCCTCGGGCGCGCCTACGGCGGCGGGACCTGGCTCGACATCTCGGCCTGGGGTCTGAACGGGCGCGCTGCCTATCGCTTCCGCGATCGCTACGACGATCAGCTCACGCTCGTCTTCGAATACCTCTCCGGCGACGATCCGCAGACCACGGGCCGCGACGAGATGTTCGACATCCTGTGGTCGCGCTGGCCGCGCTGGAGCGAGCTCTTCGTGCACGACAACATCCTCGAGGTCGGCGGGCGCCCGTCGCAGATGGCGAACCTCGAACGCGCGGGCCTCGCCTGGAGCGTGACGCCGCTGCCGGCGGCGACGCTCACGCTCGGCTACAACGCGCTGTGGGCGCCCGAAGCCCTGCCGACGCGCGCGCTCGACGCGGCGCGAGCGAACTCGCCGCTGTTCTCGCGCGAGGGCAATTTCCGTGGCCACGACGTGCAGGCACAGATGCTCTATCAGATCGACAAGCACCTGAGCGTGCACCTCTGGGCGGACGGCCTGTGGCAGGGCGGGTTCTATCGCGGCGGCGAGCTGATCACGTTCTTCCGCGCGGAATTGCTCGCGACGTTCTGAGGCGGCCGTAACGACGGGCGCGGCGCATCGGACGATGTGCCAGGCCCGGGTGAGCGGGGCTTACGGAAGCTCTGGACTTATCAAGAGCTTCCTTACTTCGTCGCGCCGAGCCGGCGCTCGACGAAATCCTCGACCGTCGGGCTCGCGAGCACCTGATCGTTCTCGTCGAGCACTTCGAAGGCCACACCGTTCGCCGGCGCGTGAATGCTGAAGAGCATCACGAGGCCTTCCGGGCCCGCGCGCTCCTCGTGCACTTCGCCGTCCGGCACCTGACCGCGGAAGCCGGCCTTGCGGATCTTGTGGATGGTCTCGAGGCCGCGCTCCTCGATGATGTGCTGCTCGCCCTCGATCACCGCGACCTTCGTCGTGCCGAGATGGCGGTGATAGTGGCAGTAGGCGTTCGGCGCCCAGCGCACGAGGAGATCCACTTTGTTCGCCGGGATGTCGGAGGCCGCGACGGCGATCGAATAGTCGATCGTGTAATCCGCATCCGGCTTGCCGGTGTAGCGATCCCACACTACGGAGTTCAGGTCGAAACCGGCGGGCAGCTCGGCGGTGAAAGCCTGGGGCTTGTTCATGGGCATGGTCCTCGTAATGGCGTTCCCGGGTCGGTGACCGGATTCTAAGAGTTTCCGGGCCCTCAATCGAGCGGCGGCACGGCCCGCGAGGTGACCCCGCCGTCCGCGACCACGATCGAGCCGTTGAAATAGCTCGCCTCGTCGGAGGCGAGGAAGAGACATGCGTTCGCCATCTCGACCGGCCGACCGCGCCGGCCCATCGGCACGATGCGGTCGGCGAGCCGCTGCTCGGCGAAGACCGGCGCCGTGACGGCGATCATTTCCGTCTCTATGAATCCCGGACACAGCACGTTCGCGCGGATGCCGTCTTTCGCATAGGCCGCGCACAGCGATTTCGTGAACGCGTTGATGGCACCCTTCGCCGCGCAATAGGCGTGGCCGTCGTTGTTGCCGGTGATGCCGAGGATCGACGAGACGTTCACGATCGCCCCCGCCTTCGCGGCGAGCATGTGCGGCAACGCGGCGCGGCAGACGTAGAACATCGAGTCGAGATTGATGCCGATGACCTCGCGCCATTTCGCGGGCGGTGTGGTAAGTGCTGCGTCCATCGAGTGCGGACTCACCTCGGCCCAGCTATAGCCGACCCCCGCGCAGTTCACGACGATGTCGAGCTTGCCGAACTGCGCGATTGCCGCGGCGACCGCGGCCGCGGCTTCGTCCTCGTTCGAGAGATCGGCGGCCTTGCAGGCCGCGACCGGGCCGAGCTCCGCGCAGATCTCGTCGAGCTTCTTCTGCGTGCGCGAGACACCGAATACCTGCGCACCTTCCTCGGCGAACCGCTGCATGCAGGCCCGGCCGATGCCGGCGCCCGCTCCCGTGATCAATGCGACCTTGCCGTCGAGTCGTCCCACTCGGACCTCCGAAAAGTGACTGGTATGAAAAATGGGGGGTCAGTGTACTCAATCCCGATGGAACCTAGATGAGCGGTCGCGATGGAGCTTGCCGTCCGACGCCCAATTTCCGCGCTGCAATGTGCGCTTTCCGTCTACCAAGGGTCGCTCGGTCGACCACGGCAGGTAATGTGGGGTCATGTTCGAATGCGCGGGCTAACGTTCGGACGTGGGCCGCTTGCGTCGACCGCGAAATCGAACCTGACGCCAATTCCCTCTTGGCGAACGTCCGATTACGCCTTCGGCTAATCGGACCTACGACGTCCTTTCTTTCAGGGATTGAGACCGGTGGCAGGCGCCTGCGGCCGCCTCTCCGCGCGCCCAGCAGTTCGGAGTGTGCAGAGCTTCCGCGAGAAATACTCCACGGCGTCGTCCCGGCGCAGGCCGGGACCCAGTTGGCGAACCTCGGCTGGCGCAGTCAACGCCGCGTTTCCAGCGTACCGACCCGCGACGTACCGTGTGAATTGAGGATTGGACCCGCGGATGATCGTCGACGCCGTGGAGCAATGACTGGGTCCCGGCCTGCGCCGGGACGACGATGAGGAATACTTGGTGGCTGTGCCGGGGCTCGGCCGGGTTTTGCTCAGAGGTGATATCGGATGTTCCGACGCAGGAGGCGCATCGATCGCGTCGTCCTCAGACCTCGACCCCAATCGCCGCCGCCGCCTTGCGCAGCACGCGCGCGAGCCGCGCCGCCCATTCCGTCTGGCCCGCTTCCTCCGCGATCAAATCCTGGCGCATTTCGATCAGGGCATACGGGATCCCGGCCTGCTCCGCATATACCGGCACGCCGTAATCGCCTTCGTCGGTGAGACGATAGGGCGCGTTGTCGCCGACGCAGAGCGCCGTCTCTTCGCGCAAGGCCGCGAGCATCGGATCCGTGAGGCGGCGATCGCGGTTCGAGAGCAACCCGATGTGCTGCGGACGCGCCGCGCCGAGGTAGACGGGCGTGAAGCTGTGGACGGAGACGTAGAGCAGCGGGCGGTTCGCCGCCTTGCGCGCTGCTATCGCATTCCCGATGGCGGCGCGATACGGCACGACGATCTCCTGCTGACGCGCCGTCTTCTCCGCTTCACTCAGGTTCTCGTTCGCGGTGATCGTCGTCGCTTCGCTGATCGTGGGGATCGAATCCTGGCGCCAGAAGTGACGATTGCAGTCGATCACGAGCCGCGAGTAGTTCTGCGCGATCAGCGTCGCATCGAATTCCGCCGAGAGCCGTCGCGCGACGCCGAGTGCACCGATGTCCCAGCCGATGTGGCGGGCGATCTCGCTGTCCGGCAGGCCGAGTCGATTGAGGCATTCGGGGATGCGCTTCGAGGCATGGTCGCAGGTGAGCAGGATCGGGGAGCGGCCGTCCGGCCGTTCGAGGTTCAGGGCCGGCGGTTCGTGGGGCGCGAGCAGACGGATCACGGGTTGGACGTCTCCTGGATGGGTTGCGGGTATTCTCGCAGGCGCAAGCTTAACCGCGGCCTAACCGCTGACGGCAATCGCAGCTCTCATGCCTTGCCTTCGCCCTCCGCCGGATACAGCTCCGGATGCTTGTAGCGCTTCGCCCAGCCGAAGCCCTGCCAGGTCGTGAGCTTCTTCGGCACGATCTTGAACGTCCAGCACGGCTCGACGTTCACCGAGCCGCGATACTCCTTCGCCTTCGCGCCGAGATAACGCGGGCCGGTATGCTTCTCGCCAATCAAGTTCCAGATCGATTTTTCGCCGGTCATGAGATGCGGCCCGACGGCCGCTTCGACGACGACCGCCGTGCCTTCGCAGATGACTTTCCGGATCGGCGGCACCGGCTCGTCGACCACGAGCGAGACGCGGCCGTCGTGTGCCATGTAGTGACACCACTCCGAGCGCTCGCGGCCGACGATCCAGAACGCGATGCCGTCCCAGTGATACCAGACGGGTACGACATAGGGCCAGCCGTCCGGCTTCAGGCACGCGAGCCGCGCGAGCCAGGGGCCGTTCAGGAATTCGTTCATCTCGGCGGGCGTCATGCCGCCGAGCTTGTTGCCGCGCCAGTTGCTCATCTTCAGAAGACCTCGAAGTATTCCTTGTGCTCCCAGTCCGTCACGTGCTGCAGGAAACGATCGATCTCGCTCTGCTTCACGGCGAGGATGTAATCGACGAAGGCCGAACCGAAACCCTGGCGGTACACCTCGTTCACCTTCAGCGCCGCGGTCGCCTCCATGAGGCTCGCCGGCAGCTTCGGCTTGTCGGAGGAATAGGGTGTGGGATCGAGCGGCCCGGGCTCGAGCTTGCGATCGAGACCGGCGAGGCCCGCGGTGATCTGGGATGCCATGTAGAGATAGGGATTCGCGCAGGGCTCGCCGGCGCGGTTCTCGATGTGCGCGGAGTTGTCGCCGGGCTCCCCGAGCACGCGGATCATCGCGGCCCGGTTCTCCGTGCCCCAGGTGATCTTGTCGGGGGCGAAGGAGTTCGGACGGTAGCGCTTGTAGCCGTTGATCGTCGGCGTACTGAACACGCAGCCCGCGGCCGCGTTCTCGAGGATGCCGGCGACGAACTGCCGGCCGAGCGCGGAGAGCGGCCACTCGCGATCCTCGCGGTTCGTGAAGAGATTCTCGCCGGTGTGCGCCGCGCACAGCGACTGGTGCAGATGCCAGCCGCTCGCGAAGAAATTCGGCAGCGCGGGCCGCGTCATGAACGTCGCGTGATAGCCGTGACGGCGGCAGATCTGCTTCGTCGCCGTGCGGAACAGCAGCATGTTGTCCGCGCTCGTCACGCCGCGCAGCGGGTCGAACGTGAACTCGCACTGGCCCGGGCCCCACTCGTCCTCCATCGTCCGCAGCGGCAGGCCGAGCCCTTCGAGATTGTCATGCAGGATCTGCAGGATCGGATCGATCTCGTCCTGGCGTTCCTCCGTCAGATACTGGAAGCCATGCGCGATGCAGCTCACCCGCGGCGGCTCCGGCGGCCAGCCCGACTGCTCGGGCGTCAGCATGCGATCCTCGATCTTCGTGATGTAGAACTCGACCTCGAGTCCGCTCACGTAATCCATGCCGCACGCGTTCAACTCGGCGAGCTTCCTCTTCATCAACGCACGCGTGTCGAAGGGCACGGGCTCGCCGCTCGAGAGATGCATCTCCGAGAGGATCCAGCCCGTGCGCGCAGCCCAGGGCAGGCGGCGGAACGTCAGCGGATCGGGCACGAGGATCGCATCCGGCCCACCGGCGAGCGCGGTGACGCCCAAGCCGCCGTCCTGCGAGAACATCGGCGCGAAGATGTGGTTCGTGGTGTCCATGAACAGCGTCGCGGTCTGGAAGTCGATGCCGTTCTCGAGGGCCAGCAGGAAATCGTGGACCATGACGTGCTTGCCGCGCACGAGGCCATGCTGATCGCCCCAGGCGATGCGGATGGTGCGGAGATCGTGCTGCTTGATCTCGGCCTTGATGCGATCGATGGCCTCGCGCTGCGCCTGGTTGTGGAGCCCGTGCCGCTCGACGAATTTGCGTTGTCCGACGCTGCCGTCCTGTATGCTCATCACCCGCCCCCGTTTGACTCGCCCCGGTCGAGTATAGAGAGCCGCGCCGCGGGCGCCAATGGGCCGGCGATGGCCTATCATGGCGACGAACGATTCGAGGATCCCGCATGCCTGGAACAAACCTGACGCGCGACGTGCCGCTGCTCCCGGGCCGCTCCGCGCTGCTCGTGATCGACGTCCAGAACTTCTGCTGCCACGCGTCAGGCGGCATGTTCGCGGGCTGCACGCCCGCCGCGCGGGAGACGCGCTTCGGCTACTACGAGCGGCAGCTCCAGACCGTCGCCGTGCCGAACATGCAGCGGGCGATCGCGGCGTGTCGCGCGCGCGGGGTCGAAGTGATCTACACGACGATCGAGGCCCTCACCGCGGACGGCCGCGACCAGAGCCTCGACTACAAGATCAGCGGCATCCTCGTGCCGAAGGGGAGCTGGGAGGCGCGCGTGATCGCCGAGATCGCGCCGGCCGCGGACGAGATCTTCCTGCCGAAGACGGCCTCGAGCGTCTTCAACGCGACGAACGTCGAGTACGTGCTCCGCAACCTCGGTGTCGAGCGTCTCGCGATCATGGGCGTGGTGACGGATCAATGCGTCGAGAGCGCGGTGCGCGACGCCTGTGATCGCGGCTTCCTCGTCACGCTCGTGACCGATGCCTGCGCAACGCTCTCGCAGGAGCGGCACGACGCCTCGCTGCGGGCGATCAAGGGCTATTGCCGGCAGGTGGCGACGGCGGCGCTCGTGGCGGAGTTGTCCGGGAAAGGGGGCTGACGCGCGGAGTGCCGGGGTCTGACGCGTGGGGGTGACCCGCTGCGCCTTCGCCGAGATCTGGCTCGCCGGAGGCTCACGGAGCAGCGCGTTATCCACGCGCGTCATACCCCGGCTTCCAGGGCGCCGAATCGAAGGCGATTCCAGAGCGCGAAGACCGCGATCGATGCGCCTCCTGCGTCGGCGCATCCTATAGAGAATCAGCCCCGCACCAGCTCCGTGATCCCATAGATCAACAACCCCACCGAGCCCCCCACCAGCGTGCCGCTGAACCGGATGTACTGCAGATCGCGCCCGATGTTGAGCTCGACCTGCTCGACCATGTAGCGATCGTCCCAGGCCGCGATCTGACGTTCGATGAATTCGACGAGCTTGCCGCGATAGTCCTCGACGAAACGCGTCGCGGCGGCGTCTACGCGCTCGTTGATCCAGGCCTGCATGTCCGTATCCGCGGCGAGCCGCGTGCCGAGCCGCACCCACATCGAGCTCAGGCGCGCGCCGAGCGCGGAATCGGCCGCGCCGAGGTCGCGGACGATCCAGCCTTTGAAATCCGTCCAGAGCTGATGCAGATACGCCGCGAGCTCGGGGCGGGCGAGGACTTCGTCGCGCAGGCGCTCGAGACGCAGTCGGTAGGCGGGATCCGATTCCAGGCGCGCGACGAACGTCGCGACCTGCACGTCGAACTCGCGGCGCACGCTGTGATCGGGATCCGCGTTGATCTCTTCCAGCAGGCGATGCACCGCGGCGACGACCTTGTCGGCGGAGAACCGCCCGAGAATCTCGTCGAGCTGGATACCGACGCGGGCGAGCCACTTGTAGCGCAGCGCATCGAGCTCCTTCGCGATGGCGTCGATGATGCGCGCACGGATCTCCTCGCGGTCGAGCATCGCGCCGAGCTGCTTCAGCACGGCGTCGAGCAGCGCCTGGTGACGGCCGCGATCGGTGAGCGCGCCGAGGAGTTTGCCCGAGAGCTCGGCGACGTCGACCTCGAGCAGGCGGTTCGTCACCGTCGCCTGCAGGTAATGCCGCACGCGCTCGTCGTCCACGGCATCGAGCATGAAGCGCGCGGCGCGGAGCGCGTAGCCGCTGAGGGCCGCGGCATACCGGGGCGCGACGAGCGCCGCCGAGAGGCGCTGCGCGGGATTGAATTCGCGGACGCGATCGAGGACCGCGGTCGTCGTGAGGAAATGCGAGACGATGAAGCTCGACAGGCGGCGGCCGAGCGCGGCGCGGCTGCGCGGAATGATCGCAGTGTGCGGGAACGGCAGGCCGAGCGGATGGCGGAACAGCGCCGTGACCGCGAACCAGTCGGCGAGCGCGCCGACCATCGCGGCCTCCGCGAACGCCGCGACCGCGGCGAGGCCGGGATAGCGCCCCTCCAGCGCCCGCGCGGCGGCGTAGAGCACCGTCACTGCGAGCAGCAAGCCGCTCGCGGCCCACTTCGCGCGCGACAACGCCTGCCTTCGTTCGTGGAGCGCGGAATCGGTGTCGGTCGGGCTCATGAGAAACGGGTCGTGCGTGCTGTCCATGATCGTCGGACCGCGCGTCCCGCGGGCAATTCCGGGGCGTGACCGATGTCGCGTATGGTCGCAGCACGGCGCCGCGAGGGGAAGCCGTGTTACTCTGCCGGCACTTCTTCTCCTGCGACCCCGATGGCGAAACCGGACACCTCGCGCCCGCGCGGCGAACTGCGCCGTCTCGGCCTCCTGCTGCGCTTCGTGCGGCCCTACTGGCCGCGTGCCGTCGCCGCCGGCATCGCGCTCGTCGTCGCGGCCTCGGCCGTGCTCGGCATCGGCCAGGGCCTGCGGCGCGTGATCGATCACGGCATCGCGCGCGGCGATCCGGGGCTGCTCGACCAGGCGCTCGTCGGCCTGCTCGGCGTCGTCGCGGTCATGGCCGTCGCGACGTACTGCCGCTACTACTTCGTGTCCTGGCTCGGCGAGCGCGTGACGGCCGACATCCGCCGCGCGGTGTTCGATCACCTGCTCGAGCTCTCGCCCGGCTACTTCGAGCTGACGCGAACGGGGGAAGTCATCTCGCGCCTGACGAACGACACCTCGCTGCTCGAAGTCGTCATCGGCTCGTCGGTCTCGCTCGCGCTGCGCAACGTGCTGCTCATGCTCGGCGGCCTCGGCATGCTCGCCTACACGTCGCTGAAACTGACGGCCTTCGTGCTCGTCGGCGTGCCGGTCGTGCTGCTGCCCATCATCTTCGCCGGCAAGCGCGTGCGGGCGCTGTCGCGCGCGAACCAGGATCGCCTCGCGGACGTCGCGGCCTACGTCGACGAAACGCTGCACGAGATCCGCACCGTGCAGGCCTATACGCACGAGGGCACGGACCGCGCCGGCTTCGGCGCGCGCGTCGAAACCCAGTTCGCGACCGCGAAGCGGCGCATCTCGGTGCGCGCGGCCCTGATCGCGACCGTCATCCTGCTCGCGTTCGGCGCGATCGGCCTCATCCTCTGGATCGGCGGCCACGACGTCGTCGCGGGCCGCATCTCGCCCGGCGATCTCTCGGCGTTCGTGTTCTACGCCGTGCTCGTGGCCGGCGGCTTCGCGGCGGTCGCGGAAGTGATCGGCGATCTGCAGCGCGCCGCGGGCGCGGCCGAGCGTCTCGTCGAATTGCTCGAGACCGAGCCGCAGATCGTCGCGCCGGCTGCGCCGATCGCGTTACCAGAGCCGGCGCGCGGCGAAGTGGAATTCGAGCGCGTCGTGTTCGCCTATCCCTCGCGGCTCGACACACCGGCGCTAGACGGTATGAGCCTCCGCGTCGCGCCGGGCGAGAAGCTCGCGCTCGTCGGGCCTTCGGGCGCCGGCAAGACGACGGTGTTCCAGCTCCTGCTCCGCTTCTACGACCCGCAGTCGGGCAGCATCCGCATCGACGGCGTCGACACGCTCGCCGCCGATCCGCTGGCGCTGCGCCGCCACCTCGCGCTCGTGCCGCAGGATCCGGTGATCTTCGCGACGAACGTGCTGGAGAACGTGCGCTATGCGCGCCCGGGGGCCTCGGTCGAGGAAGTGGAGGAAGCGTGCCACGCGGCCTATGCAAGCGAATTCATCGAACGTCTACCGCAGGGCCTCATGAGCGAGCTCGGCGAACGCGGCGTGCGCCTCTCCGGCGGCCAGCGCCAGCGCCTGGCGATCGCACGCGCCATCCTCGCGCGCCGCCCGGTGCTGCTCCTCGACGAGGCGACGAGCGCGCTCGATGCGGAATCGGAGCGCCTCGTGCAACTCGCGCTCGCCGGGCTCATGCGCGATCACACCACACTCATCATCGCCCACCGCCTCGCGACCGTGCTGAACGCGGATCGCATCGCCGTGCTCGAGCACGGACGCATCATCGAGGTCGGCACGCATGCGGAGCTCGCGGCGGCGGGCGGGCTGTATGCGCAGCTCGCGGCGTTGCAGTTCGGGTTGGAGGCGTGAGGGGCTGCATGACGAGAACTCGTCATCAGGGAGGATCAGGCGGGTGAAGCTCTCTTACTACGCCTAGGGAAGCTCTGAACAAGTTCAGAGCTTCCGGCGGCACAGGGATGTGCCGCCGTGAACAGTGGCGTAAGCCATTGTTCACGTAAGGTCGGCAAGAACCACGCTTCTTGCCGACCGTGCTCTGAAAAGTCCAGGATGGGGACGAGGATCGATATGGCTGCAGTTGGCCGGTTCGATCCTGATGTGAACTCGATCTTGAATAGGACAGCGCCATCGACCTCGAGAGGGATCGGCAGCAGATTGTCGAAGGCGATACCAAGTGTAACGCCACGCGCCGGCCGTCAGCGGGGAGCTTCGATCCCGAGGTCTTTGCAGATCTTACGCACAAGTTGGTCATCTATCTCCCGGTGACGCGGGACTGCCGACCGCTTGCCGGATTCCTGATGCTGCCACCAGGACTGCCGCCCACCCTCTCGCGACAGGGCACATCCCATCAGCTCGAGATGGCGGACCAGATCCCGCCGCTTCATACGGCGATTTCCATCTCCTCGTATTCGCCTCCCGCCGCGCGGAGGGCATCCAGCCGATTGAATTCGAGCGCCTCCCTCAGCGTGACACGCAGCGTATCGAGCAATCCCTCGCGCGAGGCTTCCTGACAATTCACGCCGGGCACTTCCTGGATCCAGCCGATCCACCAGGCGCCTTCCTGTTTGATGACGGCCGTGTAATTCGTATTCATGGCCAGAGTGTATTCCTATTCCTACGGCAGCAAAATCAGGCAACGGGCGTGACCGCCGTGTCCGGTCGGTGAGAATTTCCTTTGCTGATCGGGCATACGCCTCAACTCCCCGCGATCGCCGCCCCGACCAGCGCCTGCGCCTCGTGGATGATGGCCTCCAGGTGATCGCGCCCTTTGAAGCTCTCGGCGTAGATCTTGTAGATGTTCTCCGTGCCCGAGGGCCGCGCGGCGAACCAGCCGTTCGCGGCGACGACCTTGATGCCGCCGATCGCCTGATCGTTGCCGGGCGCTCTGCTCAGCACCTGCTCGATGCGCTCGCCGGCGAGCGTCTTGCCGGTGACGGCGGCGGGCTCGAGCTTCTTCAGGCGATCTTTCTGCGCGGGCGTCGCCGGCGCGTCGATGCGATCGTAGTAGGGCGCGCCGAATTCCTGCGTGAGCTCGCGGTAGCGCTCGCCGGGGTCCTTGCCCGTGACTGCGGTGATCTCGGCGGCGAGCAGATTGAGGATGAGGCCGTCCTTGTCCGTGCTCCACACCGTGCCGTCGCGACGCAGGAACGAAGCCCCCGCGCTCTCCTCGCCGCCGAAGCCGAGCGTGCCGTCGTAGAGGCCGTCGACGAACCACTTGAAGCCGACCGGCACTTCGACGAGGGTGCGGCCGAGGCGCGCGGCGAGACGGTCGATCATGCTCGAGCTGACGAGCGTCTTGCCGATGCCTGCGGCCGCGCGCCAACCCGGTCGATGGCTGAAGAGATGGTCGATCGCGACCGCGAGGTAATGATTCGGCGCGAGCAGCCCGGTGCTGCGCGTGACGATGCCGTGACGATCGTGATCGGCATCGCACGCGAACGCGACCTGGAATCGATCCTTCAGGCCGACGAGACTCTGCATGACGTGCGTCGACGAGGGATCCATGCGGAGCTGGCCGTCCCAGTCGACCGTCATGAAGCGGAACGTCGGATCGACGAGCGGATTGACGACCGTGAGGTCGAGGCGATAGTGCTCGGCGATCCGCCCCCAGTAGTGCACGCCCGCGCCGCCCAGCGGATCGACGCCGAGCTTCACGCCGGATTTCGCGATCGCCTCCATGTCGACGACGGACGCGAGATCGGCGACGTAGGCCGTGAGGTAGTCGTGGGTGTGCGTCGTCGCGGCGAGGCGTGCGGTCTCGTAGCTCACGCGCTGCACGCCCTCGAGCTTCGCGGCGAGGAGCTCGTTCGCGAGCTTCTCGATGACGGTGGTCGCATCGGTGCCGGCCGGGCCGCCGTTCGGCGGATTGTACTTGAAGCCGCCGTCCTGAGGCGGATTGTGCGAGGGTGTGATGAGGATGCCGTCCGCGAGGCCGGCGCTGCGGCCGCGGTTGTGAGCCAGGATCGCATGCGAGACCGCGGGCGTCGGCGTGTAGTCCGTGCCGGTCGCGATCATGACGTCGATGCCGTGCGCCGCGAGCACCTCGAGCGCGCTCGCATGGGCGGGCACCGAGAGTGCGTGCGTGTCCATGCCGAGGAAGAGCGGGCCCGTGATGCCCTGTTGCTTGCGGTAGCGGCAGATCGCCTCGGTGATCGCGAGGATGTGCGCCTCGTTGAACGAGCGATGGAACGCCGAGCCGCGATGGCCCGAGGTGCCGAACGCGACGCGCTCCGTCGGCACGCCGGGGTCGGGCGTTTCCGTGTAGTACGCGGTGATGAGCTTCGGCACGTCGACGAGCATGTCGGGCGTCGGCAGGTGGCCGGCGGCGGTACTGAGTTTCATGGCTGTCCTTCTGCTTTCGTTCCGGGGTGGACCCTGTCCCGATCATAGCGGCGATCGGGGGGCGCGGTGCAGGCGCATGCCGTGCTCCGGTATCATCCGCCCATGCCGTTTTCCGCCGATCGACACCGGGCCGGTCCGGGGCCTGCCGCGTGAACCCGCTGCGCAAGCTCGCCGGCGAGACGGCGATCTACGGGCTGAGCACGATCGTGGGGCGCCTGCTGAACTACGTGCTCGTCCCGTTCTTCACCTATGTGTTCGGGCAGCCGGCGGATCTCGGTCTCAACACCGAGTTCTACGCCTATATCTCCTTCCTCGGCGTGATCTTCACCTACGGCATGGAGGCGGCGCTCTTCCGCTTCGGCACGACGGAGGACGATCCGGCGCGGGTCTATGCCACCGCGCAGCGCGCCGTGCTCGTTTCGACGCTCGCACTCGCCGTGCCCGTCATGGTGTGGGCCGGACCGATCGCCGGGGCGCTGCGCCACGGGGGGCATCCGGAATACGTGGTGTGGAGCATGCTCATCGTCGCGCTCGACGCGCTGACGGCGCTGCCGTTCGCGCGCCTGCGCGCCGCGCACCGGGCCTGGCGCTTCGCGAGCTTGAAGCTCGCGAACATCGCCGTGAACCTCGCGATCAATTTCTTCCTCATCGGCTGGTGCAAGTGGCACTACGAGCACGCACCGGAATCGCTGTGGGCGCAGTTCTATGATCCGCGCATCGGTATCGCCTATGCCTTCATCGCGAACGCCGTCGCGAGCGGCGTGACGCTGCTGCTGCTCGCCCCGGAGTTCCGCGGGCTCGGCGCCGGTTTCGACGCGACGCTGTTGAAGCGCATGCTCCGCTATGCGCTGCCATTGCTCGTCGTCGGCCTCGCCGGCATGGTGAACGAGACGCTCGATCGCATTCTGTTGAAATACCTGCTGCCCGAAGAGACCGCGCTCACCGCCGTCGGCATCTACGGGGCGTGCTACAAGATTTCGATCATCATGTCGCTCTTCATCCAGGCCTTCCGCTATGCGGCCGAGCCGTTCTTCTACGCACATGCCGCGAGCGAGCGCGCGCCGGAGACGTACGCGTTCGTGATGAAGGCCTTCGTGGTCTGTTGTGCCGGCATCTATCTCGGCACGCTCGTGAACATGGCGTGGATCCAGTATCTCGTCGGGCCGAATTATCGCGCCGGCCTCGGCGTCGTGCCGATACTCCTGCTCGCGAACCTCTGTCTCGGCGTCTATTACAACCTCTCGATCTGGTACAAGCTCACGGACCGCACCGGCGCCGGAGCGCTCATCACGCTCTTCGGCGCGGCCGTTACGCTCGCGCTGAACTGGCTGCTCATCCCGCGCCTCGGCTACCTGGGCTCGGCCTGGGCGACGCTCGCCTGCTATGCGCTCATGGCCGCGGTCTCGTATCGCGCCGGCCAGCGCCACTATCCCGTGCCCTACGAGAGCGGGCGGCTGCTCGTCTACGTCGGCGCGGCTATCCTGCTCGCGTCGGGCGCGGCACGGATCGTGCTCGATGCGCCCGTACTCGAGCTCCTGGCGAGGAATCTCATGCTGCTGCCTTTCATCGCCCTCGTCCTGTGGTGGGAACGGCCGGCAGTCGCGCGCCTGCTGCGGGCGCGTGCGGCATGAGCGGCACCGCAGCGGGGCGCGCGCGATGACCGATCCCGACGGCGCGCGCAGTGGGCACGCGGAGGCGCTGCTCGACCGCGGCTTCTTCGGCCATCCGCGCGGACTGAAGACGCTGTTCTTCACCGAGCTCTGGGAGCGCTTCAGCTATTACGGGATGCGCAGCATCCTGATCCTGTTCATGACGGCCGCGGTCGCGGACGGCGGCCTCGGTTTCGCGGTGCCGAAAGCCGGCGCGATCTATGGCGTCTACACCGCGAGCGTGTATCTGCTGTGCCTGCCGGGCGGCTACATCGCGGATCGTCTGCTCGGGCAGCGCCGCGCGACGCTCGTCGGCGGGCTCGCGATCATGATCGGACACTTGAACCTCGCCGTGCCCGGGATCGTCACGTTCTATGCCGGCCTCGGGTGTGTCGCGATCGGCACGGGTTTGTTGAAGCCGAACATCAGCACCATGGTCGGCCAGCTCTACGCGCCCGGCGATGCGCGCCGCGACGCGGGCTTCTCCATCTACTACATGGGCATCAATCTCGGCGCGTTTCTCGCGCCGCTCGTCTGCGGCTCGCTCGCGCAGGGCACGCTCGTGCGCGACTGGCTGGCGGCGCACGGGCATGCGGCGGGAGAGGCCTGGCACGTCGGCTTCGGCATGGCGGCGCTCGGCATGGCGTTCGGCCTCGTGCAATACGTGCGCGGCGGTGCCGCACTCGGCGCGGCGGGACTGCCGCCGGCGCCCGACCCGCGCGCGTGGTGGCCCGTGCTCGGCGTACTGGCCGCGTCGCTGCTCGCGATCGGCGGCGCGATCGCGGCCGGTGTCACCGCGGCGCAATTGAGCGGTGCGCTCGGCAGCGCCTTGCTCGTCATCACCGTCGCATTCTTCGCCGGCCTCTTCCTCGTCGGCCGGTGGACGGCGGCCGAACGTCGCCAGCTCCTCGCCGTGCTCGCGCTCTTCTTCGGCGCCTCGGTGTTCTGGTCACTCTTCGAGCAGGGCGGCTCGACGCTCACGCTCTTCGCCGAGCGCAACACGGCGCGCGAAGTGCTCGGCTTCACGATACCCGCGAGCTGGTTCGCGTCCTTGAACGCGATCCTGATCATCGTCTTCGCGCCGCTCTTCGCCTGGGGCTGGACGCGGCTCGGCTCGCGTGAGCCCTCGGCGCCCGCGAAGTTCACGCTCGGTCTCGCCTTCGTCGCGGCGGGCTTCGGTGTGCTCGTGCTCGCAGCGCTCGCCGCGCAAGGTGGCGTGAAAGTGAGCCCGTGGTGGCTCGTCGCGACCTACGTGCTGCACACGATAGGCGAGTTGTGCCTGAGTCCCGTGGGCTTGAGTGCGATGACGAAGCTCGCACCCGCGCGCATCGCGGCGCTCACGATGGGCGTGTGGTTCCTCGCGACCTCGGTCGGCAATTATCTCGGCGGGCGGGTGGCGGGGCTCTACGAGGCGTTCACGCTGCCGCAGCTCTTCGGCGCGGTGACGGCGTTCGCCGCGGCGGCCGCGATCGTGATGGCGCTGACGGTGGGGCCGTTGCGGCGGATGCTGGCGGAGCGGGAGTAGAAGACGCGATCGTTGCGCCTCCTGGCTCGGCACATCGTATAGAACCGGGGCCGGCGGGACGCGTGTTCCCGCCGGCCTCGCGAGCGATCACTTGATGACGAGCGGATTCACCGGCGCACCGGCGCCGTTCACGATCTTGAGCGGCGCGGCGGTGTAGAGGAACGTGTACTGCTTGTCGGCGGCGCAGTCCGCGGCGAGATCGTCGAGCCATGCGATCTCGGTGAGCGTGACGCCGAGATTGCGCATCAGGGCGTTGTGGAGCGGCAGCACGACACCCGAGACCGGATCGACCGTTACCTCGTTCGCAATCGTGTCGGTGACGAGATTCGGGATCTCCATGTCCTGGAACCACTTCACGAGCTCGGGCGAATACGTGAGCCCGGGCTCGACGAAGTTGCCGTAGAACTCCTCGCGCTTCACCCTGTAGAACTTCGCGATCCAGCCGGTGCGCACGACGAGCACGTCGCGCTTCTGGATTTCCGTGCCCTGCGCCATCGCGCACGCCATGAGGTCTTCGTGCGTGAACGTCTCGCCGACGTCGAGCACTTCCTTGTTACGCCAGCGCGCGATGTCCAGCAGGATTCCGCGGCCGACGACGCCCTTCTCCGCGATCGGCATGATGCTCGCCTTGGACAGGCCGCCGATCGTCGTCTTCGCGTCGTAGCCGTTCCAGATCTGATCGTCGCACCAGACGTGGCCGAGCGCGTCGTACTGCGTCGAGCCTTGCGGGAAGCAGGTCATGTAATCGTCCGCGTAATGGCAGCCGCCCGCGAAGGCGGGGCCCTTGCCCGCGATCCAATGACCTTCGTCCATCACGTTCACGCGGATCGCGCCGGAGCGCCCCGGCCACACGGGATCGCCTTCGGGGCTCGCCATCTTCACCTGCAGCGTGAACACCTTGCCGGACTTGATGCAGCCAGCGGCCTTCACGATCAGATCGGGCGTGAGGTAATTGAGACTGCCGACCTCGTCGTCCGGGCCCCACTTGCCCCAGTTCTTCGGTGCGTCCTTCAGCAGCTCGCCGACCGACGGGACGGCATTGTTCGGTGTGCTCGACATGTATTCGCTCCTCGTTGTGATGGCGTGCGGCGTGGGCAACGGTGGGGCAAATTTGCAGATGCGCTCAAGGCTGTCAAGCCGGGCGCGGCCCAGCGCGTCGCGGGTCTGCGCGGCGCGCTGGGCGAGTGGCGAAAGCGCGCCTCAGGCGGCGCGCTTGATGCGAAGCAGCAGGAGCAGCGCGGAGCCGAGGAGCGGGAACGCGGCGGGCACGGGGACGGGGACGATCGCGTTCTGGAACGCGCCGGCGATGATGCCGTGGACGAGCGTCGTCGGGTGGACGTCGTCCCAGTAGACGCGTTGCGCGCCGAGATCGGAGCACAGATTCGGATCCGTCGCGCCGCTGATGCAGCCGTCGGTCGTGTTCGTGATACCGAACGCGGCGGGATTCGCGAGCACGAAGTTGAACGCGGTGTAGACGTCGACGAGGTGGATGCCCGCGCCGCCGCCCGACACGATGTTCGAGAGGCCGAGGTTGAAGTCGTTCACTGCCTGCGAATACTCGTTCTGCAGACCGAGGACGTTCGCGCGCGGCGTGCGCCCGATGTCGGGCAGGTTCGCGATGTAGACGTCCGCGAAGCCGAGCGTAGTGCGCATGTAACCGAGCACGACATTCACGTTCGAGAGCGCGGTCGGCACGACGTCGGCAGGTGTCGCGAAACCATTGTCCTGGGCCGAGAGGATGTCGTTCGCGCCGATCCACAGCACCGCCGCGGCATTCGTGCCGGTCACGACCGGCGCGGTGAGAACCTCCGTACCGAGACCGTACGCGGCGGTTGCGAGCAGGGAGCCGACGACGGGTACGGCGTTCAACGTGCTGTCGAGCGAGTTGTCCGACACGCCGAAACCGGGCGTGTTGTAGAGCCCGCTGTAGGCACCGACGATCGCCCGGTCGCTCACGGCGATGCCGGGATGCGCGGCGGCGAAGTAGTCGACCCACACCGGGCCGTTCGTCGCGCCGCCGTTGCCGGGATAGTTCGGAGTCGGCACAGCACCGCCGGTGGCGGCGTACAGGTTGCCGTTGTCCGAAAGACTGTCGCCGAAGACATAGAGGTTGCCGGGACTCGCTGCTGCGGCGGTGCCCAATCCGAGGCCGAGAACGAGCGTGAATGCTGCCGTGAGCTTGTGCATGGACATGGGTGTTCCCCCCGTGCGTGCTGTTGTTCGTCGATTTCGCCGACGATCCGTCCGGCGTGCCGCCAGCATAACGAGGTCGGGCGTCTCCGGACAGCGAATCAGAGCGGGTGGTGAAAGCACTCCTCGAGGAACGCGACGAAGGTGCGCACGGTCGCTGGCGGCTCACGGTGCGCATAGACGGCAAAGAGCGGGATCGCAGCCGGCGAGCATTCGGCGAGCACGGGCTGCAGACGGCCGGCGGTGAGATCCGCGCGCACCATGTAACTCGGAAGCTGGACGAGGCCGAGGCCGGCAATCGCGGCCATGCGCACGGCGTCGCCGGTCGTCGCCTCGAAATCGCCCTGCACGCGGATGACGGTCTCGCCCTCCGCCGTCATCAGCAGCCACATGCCCTTGCGCTGGCCCTGCGAATAGCGCAAGCAGTTGTGCCCGACCAAGTCCGCTGGCGTCGCTGGCGCGCCGTGGAGCGCGAGGTATGCCGGCGCGGCGCAGACGACGAGCCGCACTTCGGCGATCTGGCGTGCGACGAGGCTCGAATCGTGGAGCGATCCGATGACGATCGCGACGTCCACGCCTTCCTCGAGCAGGCCGAGCGGGCGGTCGCTCAGCGTGAGCTGCACCTGGACTTCGGGAAACCGGTGGGCGTATTCGGCGAGCACGGGCGCGAGCTGGAAGCTGCCGAAGGATGTCGGCGCGAGCACCTTCAGCCGGCCATGGGGTTTCGCGTTGAACCCGCTGACCTGCCGCTCGAGCTCCGCGAGCGCACCGAGCACGTCGCGACAGCCCTGGAGATACGCCTCGCCGGCCTCGGTGAGCCGCAGCCGCCGCGTGCTGCGGCTGAACAGCCGGATCCCGAGCGCGTGCTCGAGCTGCTGGATGTGCTTCGTGGTCATCGCCTTGGAGATCCGCAACGCTTCAGCAGCGCCCGAGAAACTGCCGAGCTCCGCGACGGTCACGAACGCCTGCATGCTCGAGAGCTTATCCATGCCTTCGCCCGCTTCGTTCCCGCTTCATGGCGCGATTATGTCGCGCCCGGCGCCGCGGCGCCCGCGCGTCGGTGCGAATGTTCACGATCGGAATGCGCGCCCCACGCCGTGCCGGAAATTCAAGACATCCTTCCCGGCGTGATGCGGCTCACGACATGCGGCGGCGTAGGGGTGACGCAAGACCGGGATTCAGTGTCGCGAACGCGATCGGACGCCTTTTGTTCACTCAGAGGAAACAATCTTTCTTCGGATCCCGGGTTGATGCGACACGATCCGTTCACTATCTTTCATTGCATTGCAGCAATCTGCTCGATCGCGCGGCGGTGGCATTGAGGGACCTGCACCCCTTTCAGTCATTGTCATTGCAGGAGATCATCCATGAAGAAGCGCTTTATCCTGGGGTTGGGCTGCCTCACCACGTTCCTCACGCTGTCGAGCGTGCAGGCTGCAGACCACTGCGCGTGGCCGATGCTGCGTGCGACGAACCTGCGGCCCGCGTGCGAGCAGTACGGCTCGTCCGGCCTGAGCGGCCTGTACGAGAACAACCGCCACATCGCCGAGCTCGTGGCCTCGCCGGTCACGCACAAGATTGCGGCCGTCACGCCTCACGCGACGACCGGTTCCTGATCGCAACGACGCGACCTCGGACCCCACCGCGCGGTCATCCGCCGGTGGGGTTTTTCGTGTCTGGAGGATTTGATTGAGGGCTTCGGCGGTCGCGCGAAGCCCTGAGGAGCGGGATCTGTCTCGAAAGGCGTCTCAGCGCGGCTTCGTGTTCTGAGGCGGCTCTGCCGAGAGCTTCATGAACATGTTGGCCAGATAACCCACGATCCCGATGGTTATGACCACCACACCCAGGCTCATGAGGCCGATGTCGGTGGCGAACAGCTCTTGCATTAATGCCATCATAAAATTTCCCTGATTTTCCGGAGCCCCGCATCACCCTACGCCTGCCCCCGGTCGCGATTCTGACCTGGATCAACAAGCCCGAGGCCTCGTCCTACACCGGCACCCGGCTTTGTCCGACAAAAAACTGGCGCACACGCAAGATATTTGCGCTAGACTGCCATGAACTTCGAAGCCGGCGCGCCGTATCGCCGCCGGTCTCGCCTAACCGAGCACTTCAGATTCGTCCCCGTCGTGCGTTCGTTAGAAGAATCTGCCGCCTTGCGGCATTTCGGTTGCGATGGGCT
The DNA here is from genome assembly GCA_016209015.1 of Gammaproteobacteria bacterium. Taxonomy (GTDB): domain Bacteria; phylum Pseudomonadota; class Gammaproteobacteria; genus JACQWY01. The sequence continues at coordinate 140,961 of JACQWY010000032.1, forward strand.
TTGTGCATGGGCCGTCGGAACTGTGAATGAGGATCACGCACGACAATCTGATGAGACAATCTGCATGAATATCTATGTTGGTAACCTGGCCTATTCCGTCACCGATGAGGATCTCCGCGAAGCGTTCTCCGCTTCGGGCCAAGTCACGCGCGCAAGCGTGGTGAAGGACAAGTTCTCGGGTCAATCCAAGGGCTTCGGCTTCGTCGAAATGCCCGATGGCGTCGAAGCCAATAACGCCATAAAGGCCATGAACGATAAGCCCCTGAAGGGCCGTAACCTGCGCGTCAACGAAGCTCGTCCCCGCGAAGAGCGCCCGCGCCGCGCGTCGTTCTAAGTCCGCGGGCGGGTCACCGCCCACGAACGTCTTCAGGGTGCGCGGCCTCGTGCCGCGCGTCCTTTCAGAACAAATCGTCCAAGTCGTCCGCGCCGCCCCCCGGCATGCGCCCGTGCGTCTGCACGTAGGCCTGGATGAGCTGCGATTCCCGCGACGTGTAGAGCGCCGCTTCCTCGAACACGAATGAACCGGCCTCGACTCCGGCAGCAAGCTGCCCGGCGAGCCCGGCACGCAGATTCTCGACCCCTTTGATGACCGTCACCATGCCGGTGGCGTCGATGAGCTGGAACACTCCGGCCTCCGCAGGCACGCCTGCGATCGTCGCCGCATCGAAGCGCAGACTCGTCGTGGGCGGCAGCGGCGCCGCGCAGATTCCGGCTGCGAGATTGCAGCGCAGACAGCGCGCCGCTTCGCGCCGTCCCTCGGCGTCCGTATAAGCACACTCGACCTCGTCCCAGCCCGCGCGTGCGGCCGGCTCGCGCAGCGGCGGCTTCACCCGCGGCCGGCGATTGAAGCCGTCCTCGCGTCCCAGCGACTGCATCGGCTCGTCCGGCGGCAGCAGCACCTCGCTGATGTCGCCGTCGCCGCCGAGTGCGAGATCGATGGCCGCCGCCGCGATCCGCCCGTGCGCGACGGCTTCGATCAGCGTCGCGGACCCGAGCACGCAATCGCCGCCCGCGTAGACGCCCGCACGGCTCGTCATGAGGGTGTCGGCGCGCACGACGAAACGGCCGCTCGCGTCGACGTCCACGCCGAAATGCGCGGCGCGATGCGGGCGCTGACCGACGGCGGCGATCACGAGGTCGACGGCGTGCGTGCGCTCCGTGCCCGGCACCGGCACGGGCCGGGCGCGACCCGAGGCGTCCGGCTCGCCGAGGCGCATTTCCTGATAGGTGATTGCGAGCCGCGCCTCGCCGTCGTGCGGCTCGATGCGTATGGGTGCCAACAGATAATGCACATTCACGCCTTCGTCGAGGCAACCCGCGAGCTCGTCCTCGCGTGCCGGCATCTCGGCCTGCGTGCGGCGATACACCATGTCGACTTCCGCACCGAGTCGCCGCGAGGAACGCGCGTTGTCCGTCGCGACGTTGCCGCCGCCGATCACCGCGACCTTGCGGCCGGTCATGATGCCGCCCTCGGTGTTCACGAGCCCCATGGTCGCGGCGCGCAGGAACGTCGGGCTGTCGACGACACCCGGCAAATCGTCGCCCGGCACGCCGAGCGCATCCCCGGCCTGACAGCCGATGCCGATGAAGATCGCCTCGTAGCCGGCGGCGAACAGCGCAGCGACGTCTTCCACCCGCGTGTCGTAACGGAATTCGACGCCGAGGCGCGCGACTTCGCCGACCTCGTTCGCAATGACCTCGATCGGCACGCGATACGACGGAATGCCGTAGCGCGCCATGCCGCCGCCGGCGGGATGCGCGTCGAAAACGGCGACCGCATGGCCCTGCTTCGCGAGGTAGTACGCGACGGTCAGGCCCGCCGGCCCGGCGCCGATCACCGCGGCACGCCGGCCGCTCGGCGGCAGGCGTTTCGCATGCGCACGCCAGCGACCGTCGTCGTTGTCCGCGGCGAGACGCTTGAGACTGCGGATCGCGATCGGCTCGTCGAGCTCACCGCGCCGGCACACGCCCTCGCACATCGCGAAGCAGGCGCGCCCGAGGATGCCGGGGAACGGCAGCTTCTCGCGCACGACCGCGACGGCTTCCCCATAGCGCCCTTCCGAAGCGAGCTGCACGTAACGCGGCACGTCGATGCCGGCGGGGCACGCCGCCTCGCAGGGCACCCTCGAAGACTCGCGATGCGCCGGATCGAGCGTGCGATCGATCAGCGCGCCCGTCGGGCACACCGTCACGCAGGCCTGGCAGAAGCGGCAGCCCGACTCGACGAGCGTCTCGGCGATCGCGCCGACATAGTGCCGCGTGCCGTCAGCCGTCTCGATCGCCTTCACTTCGAGGCAACCCACCTCGCGGACGTCGTTGCAGGCCGTCAGACAGCGCCTGCAGTCGATGCACAGGTTGTAATCGCGATCGAAGAACGGCTCGCTGCGCGAGACGGTGAGATCGTCGGGCCTGTAAACCGGCGTATTGTTCGGAATGCCGATGTGATCGGCGATCTTGCGCAGCTCGCAGGACGCGAAGATCTCGCAGCAGCGCGTCGCCGGCGGGTTACCGTAGGAGCACTGCGAGCGACTGCAGCCTTCGCGCTGCGGACAGGTCAGACAGACGTGCGGGTGATGCGCGAGGATCTTCGCGAGCTTCGTCTGGCGCGCCGCGATCACGGCCGGCGTCGCAGTACGTATGGAGAGACCGGGCGCGACGGCGAGATCGCAGGAACGGTGCAGGCCGTCGCGGCCGTCGACCTCGACGAGACAGAGCTGACAGCCCTCGCCACCGCCGCCGCGCCGGAGCGCCGGCGGCAGATCGGGATGCGCGCAGAGCGCGGGAATGTAGACGCCGGCGTGATGCGCGGCGTTCAGGACCGAAGCGCCCGCCGGTGCCGCGACGGCGGTGCCGTCGAGCACGAAGCTCACCGGCGCCCCGAACGCCGCGGCATCCGCCGCGCGGCTCATCGTCCACCATTCGTGCTTCGCTCCCGCACCCATCGCGCTTCTCCTCATTCGATGCTGACGTGGCCCTTGTAGTAGGCGCCGCGACACGCCCCGGCGCGCACGGCCGCGACGAAAGTCTGCATGTCGCTCACCGGCACGCAGAACTCCGTCGCGCAACGCGCGACTGCCGCGCTGCGATGGCAGTCGCTGCCGCCGAGTCCGGGCAGGCCGCGTTCGTGCGCGGCCTGCAAGGCACGCGCATTCGTCTCGCGATCGTTGCCGCCGTTGTGGGTCTCGAGCGCGGCGATGCCGCCGAGAGAGCGCGCGCCGTCGAGCAGGCTCGCGACCCCCGTTTCGCGATAGGGATGGGCCGGTACGCAGATGCCGCCGAGCGCCGCGATGCGGGCCGTGAGCTCGTCGATCGGCAGGTAGTTGTCGCGGCCCCAGCAGTTCCAGGAATCGTCCACGACGCCGTAGACGAGCACGTGTCCGCGATCCGTCGAGGCTTCGACGCCGCGCAGCACCAGGAGCTCGAATTCCCCGGCGAGCGCTTCGATCGGCGCCGAAGCTTCATACGAGTGGTGCTCGGTGACGACGACGCCGTCGAGCCCCTGATCCTTCGCGCGGCGCAAGAGATCGCCCGGCTCGAGCCAGTTGTCGTGCGAGTACTTCGTATGACAGTGGCAGTCGATCCACATGGCCCGTGCTCAGGGCAGGGCGAATTCGAGATTGATGCGCTTCGAGGGCACGAACTTGTGGCGCGCGAAGAACCGCTCCAGCGCGAAGTCGTCCCAGTTCACGAGCGTGTAGACCTTCGTCACGCCCGCCGCCTTCATGTTCATCATGAACTGATCGAGCAGCTCGCTCGCGAGACCTTTGTGCTGGAGCGCGGGATCGACGCCGAGTGAATCGATCGTCGCCGTCGTCTCGGGGATCCCGAACTCGCCGAAGTAGACGTCGCCCATGATGAAGCCGGCGACCCTGCCGTCGATCTCGGCGACGATTGATGAATTGATGCTGCGGGTCGGATCCGTGATGAGCGCGATCTTCCGCTCGTAGTATTCGCGGCGCGACTGGCGGCTCGCCTTCTCGTCGATCGCGACGATGGCGTCGAGATCGCCGGCCTTCAGCACACGCAGGATGCGGTCCTCTGACATGTCGTCCCTCCTTGCGGGAAACCGCCCGCGGGCGGCGCTGTCAATCGAACAGTTCGTCCGTCGCCGGCGCATCCGCGCGGCGTCGCACGTAGAGCGTGCCGAGCACCTGGCCCAGGGCTTCGCCGGCATCGAGGCAGCTCGTGCATTCGTCGCCGCAGCGCGGCGGCAGGCCGCGGATCTCGACCTCGTAGCCGAGCGCGCGATAGTTCTGCGCCATTTCCGAGAGCCGCGGCTCGGAGAGCGTCGAGAGGCGCTGCCAGCCGTCGTCCTGTACCTGTTCTGCCGGGACGATGGGGATCACGCGGCGCACGGCGGCTACCAAGAATGCCCGATCGCGCCCGGCGTGCAGGCGCTCGCGCAGGGCAAGGGTCCGCGCCCGGTCGAGGGTTTGCACTCGGCGCAATCGTAAGCGAGGCTGCGGCGGAACTGCTCCTTCACGTGCACGACCTCGTCGTCGTAATCGTCGACCATGGATTCGAACATGCCTTTCGGGCACGCGCCCAGGCAGGCGCGACCGACCGGGCAGGTGATGCACTGGTCCGTGTCGATGCTGATGTAGTACTCGCCCGAGCCGTCCTTGTAACCGTAGTTCGCGATCACGGCGCCGGCCTCAGGCGAGGAGGGGCTTAGCCGGCCCCTGTTTCTGCACGAGCGTGTGGGCGAACAGCGCGCCGCCGAGCGCGCCGGCGATCTGGCTGTCGATCTTCGTCGCCATGGCCTGGATGCCCAGCAATTTCTCGATGCGCTTCACGACGCCGGGGTTCTTCGCGATGCCCCCGGTGATGAAGAAGCCTTCCTCCACACCGATGCGCTCCAGCAGCGACACCACGCGTTCGGCCATCGCCTGGCAATACGCCGCGATCACCTTGTTCTTCGTGTAACCGCCCTTCAGCAGCGCGAGCGCTTCCGACTTCGCGAACACGACGCACACCGAGGACACGGCCTCGGGCTCCTGGTCGACGTCGAACGAGCGCCCGCCGAGCTCGGCGATCGGGATCTGCATGAGATCGGAGATCACTTCCATGCCGCGGCCGGTTCCCGCCGCGCACTTGTCGTTCATGAGGAAGTTCGTAACCTTGCCCTTCTCGTCGCAGTGGATGGCCTTGCAGTCCTGGCCGCCCATGTCGAGGATCGTGCGCACCGAGTTGCCGCCCATGTAGTTCGCGCCGCGCGCATGGCAGGCGATTTCCGTGATGGCCTTGTGCGAGAACGGCACGTTGACGCGGCCGTAGCCGGTGCCGACGACGAAGTGCACGTCGTTCAGCGTCATGCCGGTCTGGCCCGCGATGCCCTTGAACGCATTCAGCGCGGAATCCGGCGAGTTGCTGCCGGTGCGCATGGAGCTGTAGGCATAGAGCTCGCCGTCGGCGACGGCGACGCACTGCGAGCTCACGGAGCCGACGTCGATGCCGAGCGTGAGCGTCTTCGCGCTCCGCCAGTCCTTCGTCTCGTCCACCCAGACGTTCTCGGCCCAGCGCCAGAATTCGGGTTTCTCGCCGGCGGCGGGCGTAGCGGCTTCTGCATTCATCGTTGATTCCCCTCGGCGTTCAGGCGCGTTGCGTGGCGGCGAGCAGCGCACAGCCGAGCGCGCTCACGTATTCCGGCATGTCGGGCAGCTTGATTTCGTCCACCCCCATCGCGGTCTGCAGCGATTTCACGAAGCCCGTGTTGTGGACCATGCCGCCGATGAGCACCACGTCGTTGTCGATGCCGACCCGGCGCACCATCGCGCACACGCGGCTCGCGACGGCGTCGAGCACGGCCTTCGCGATGTCCTCTTTCGGCGTCGAGGAATGGATGAGCGAGACGACTTCGGATTCCGCGAAGACGGTGCACTGCGCATTCATCGGGATCGAGCGATCCGAGCGCAGGCTCGATTCGCCGAACTCCTTCAGCGACATCTGCAGCGCGCGGCTCATCGCCTCGGCGAACGAGCCCGCGCCGGCCGCGCACTTCTCGTTGCCGGCGAAGTCCGTCGCCTTGCCGGAGCCGTCGGTCTTGATGCCGCGGCCCTCCTCGGCGCCGACGTCGACGATCGTGCGCGCGCTCGGGTAGAAGAACGACGCACCCTTCGCGCCCGCGGACATCTCGGTGACGCTGTCCGTCGCGAACTTCACCATCTTGCGACCCGCCCCCGTCGCGTAGACGGCACCGACCGCGCCGCGGTCGAGCCCGGCCGAGGCGAGCGCCTCCTCGAAGGCCTGATCCGCCGCGGCATCCGCGTCGAGATCGCCCGGGAACATGAGGTGTTTGCCCTTGACCACGAATTGCAGCGCGGGTGCACCCTCGACTTTCGCATCCTCGAGCAGCACCACTTTGACGGTGCGCGAGCCCATGTCGATACCGGCGGTGATCATGTCGTTGCGTCCTCCGTTCAGGCGGCCGTCTTGCGCAGGCCGAGTTGTTCCATGAAGGCGTCGACGCGGCCCTGCGTGCGCACTTCGTCGAATTCGCGCTCGTCGCCCATATTGCCCTCGAAAGTCATGACGGGTATGCCCGAGCCGGCGAGGCCGAGGCGATTCTCCATGATGCCGAGCGAGAGCCCTTCGCAGCCGCGGTTCAGGTGCAGCATCACGCCGTCGACGTGCCATTCCTTCACGATGCGCATCATCATCTCGGTCTTCAGGCGCGCGTCGTAGAAGTGCTGCCACTGCGGCTTCGAGAGATTCCATTCCGCGTAGAGCTTCAAGGCCGTGTCGCGATCGTTCATCTCGATGCCCTTGTCCCACGGCAGCGTGCGGCCGCCCCAGCTGCCGTCGGGCTTGTCTTCCCAGATGCCCTCGAGGCCGAAGGTATAGAGCGAGCCGACCGAGACCGTGCCGAAGGTTTCGAGATAACGGAAGATCTTGAGGAAGCTCCACGGGGGTTGCGTGTCGGAGATGACGCGGCAGCGCTCGTTCGGCACCGCGGCGATGCCGCGCGCGACGCGATCCTTCACCTCGTCGTAGAGCTCATCATAGAAGTCCGCGCACCACTGCGCGGACTTGTGCAGCGTCGCGAGCACGTAGAGCGAGTACATCGTCTTTTCGTCGAGCGGCGCGGGACGTGCCTTGTTCAGCGCGCAGATGTCCGCCCAGCGGCTCGTCGAGCGCATCTCGTTCCTGATCGCGCGAATGAGGCGCTCGTCGTCACACTTCCGGCCCGTCGCCTTCTCGATGAACTCGATGCCGTCGTGAAGCTGGTTCGCGACGTAAGCGATGCGCTGGGCGTCGAGATCACGATGCGGTCCGACGCCGACGTCGAGATAGAACTGCGGCACCTTCTCGTGCTGCGCGACGTGCTGGTACCACTTCGAGTGCGAGCAGCAGATCTGGGTCTGGAAGATGAAATCCGGTTTCGGGAACGTGCCGCCGAACGCGTATTTGTTCAGATGCATGCCGCCCCAGTAGATGCGCATGTAGGCGCAGAGATCGCGCGCGAAGCCATAGGCCTCGGCGGCATCCATGCATTCCTTCGCGAAGCGGCGATCGTGCGAGGCGGAGGCCGCATAAGGCTCGCCGGTCAATGAATAGACGTCATCTCCGAACGCGGTCGGGATCGCGTCCAGCGCCCAGGCGGAGCCCGACCAGCGCAGCCCGCCGTTGTCCTTGGCGCGTGCGTAGTTCAGGTAATACTGCTCGCGCAGCTCCTTCGCCTTCTTCCAGAGCTTCAGCGGTTCGGTCGGATAGCGGTTCTCGGCGGTCATGGCGTGGCCTCCCGGCTCAGAACAGGTCGTCTTCGCGCAGCGTCTCGAGGAAGGCCTCGATGCGGATGCGGAACGGACCGATCGGATTCGTGATGTCGAACTCGAGGAAGAGCGTCGGGATGCCGGCCGCCTCGAGATGGCGTTTCAGGTCGGGATAATCGCCTTCGTGCGGATCGCAGAACTTCTGCTGCAGGAACACCGCGGCCTGCGCCTTGTAATTCTGCGCGAGCTTCAGCACGTGATCGAAGCGGGTGTGCTCGGGATAGTCCTTCGTCGGGCACGCCGGGCGTTCGCAGTAGCGGTCCGCGATCGCCGCGACCGCGTCGCCGTTCACCTTCACCTCGTTCCAGAAGTAGCGCGATCCCGAGCACTGGTCGTCGATGACGATCGTCGCACCCACGGATTCCACCATCGCCATGAAGCCGCAATCGTCGTTCTCGGAGCCGATGGTCATGAGCCGCACGCCTTCTTCCCGTTCCATCTCGCGATCCGGCAAGGCGGCGATCACGCGCTTCAACTCCGCGTTGTGCTCGCGCTTGTCGACGAACTGCGCGGTCAGCGCGGCGTAGACGGCTTCGAGCCCCGTGACTTTCGGATTCGCTTCCTTGCGGAATTCGTAGAGCGCGCGGAGCAGGCGACGGTTCTCGTTCACGACGCCGATCGCCTCGTTCAGCGCGGCCTCGTCGAGCGCGCGGCCCGTGAGCTGCTCGAGGAACTCGCGGAAGCGTCGGACCTCGTGGCGGTGCGCGGCTTTCGCATGGCGACTCTGCACGTCGTTCGGCATCGGGCAGTAGTAGTCCCACTGCACGGACGGCACGTGGCGGCGCCAGGCGTCGAAGGCCTGCCGGTACTGGATGCAGGATTGGGTGAGCGTCACGCCGTCGGCGTAGTCGAAGCGGCCGAGCAGCCCCTGCGCGAGCGAGTCGCGGCAGAACGGGCAGAACATGCCGAAGATGTGCGGCTCGGAGACGTTCTGGGGCTCGTGGGCGCCGAGCACGCGCACCGGCAGCATGCCGGCCGCGATCAGGAGCTCCTCGGGCGTGTAAGTGCACATCGTCGCCACGACCTGACCGCCGGTGCGGGCTTTCCAGTCCCGCGCGTAGTCGTGGCGCCGCTCGTACCAGGCCGTGAATTGGCCGAACAAGCCGCTTCCCATCGGGGGTCCTCCATCAGCTCAGCGTTGTCGGTCCGGCCTCGGTCGGGCCGGTAAAGGCAGCATATCGCAGAATATGCATTATGTTGCATGCTGCCGGGACGGCTTCCAGGCGGGTTTGACGCAGATCAACGAAATGCGAGGGCGGGATGCGGGGCGTACACCCCGCGAGCGCGACGAAGTCGATCGTGGCCGCGGTGCCCGAGGCACCGAGGTCGAGAAGGATGACCGCCGCGACGGCGGCCGCCGGCCGGACGATGCCGTGCCTCGTGAGCAGCCGGTAAGAGGCGGACCCGTGGCCATGTCCGTCCCCGCGTTCAGCGGTTCGACGGTCGGCCTCCGGAGTGGCGGTGGGGCTGCGGACTGCAGGACGACGCCTTCGGCCGTGTCATCGGCCGGCGGGTCACTGCTCAGGGCAGGCGGCCGCGGCTCCCCGCGGCCGGCGCGCTCAGATCCCGCCGCCGTCCTGGTACGCTTCGGCGCGGGACTGGGCCTGCGAGACGTTGCTGCCCGGCGGCACGCTGTAGGTGAGCCAGACGTTGCCGCCGATCGTCGAGCCGCGGCCGAGGGTGATGCGGCCGAGCACGGTCGCGCCGGCATAGATGACGACGTCGTCCTCGACGATCGGATGGCGCGCGTTGCCCTTCACGAGCGTGCCGTCCTCGGCCGCCGTGAAGCGCTTCGCACCGAGCGTGACCGCCTGGTAGAGACGCACGTTGCGCCCGATGATCGCCGTCTCGCCGATCACGACACCCGTGCCGTGATCGATGAAGAAGCTCTCACCGATCGTCGCGCCCGGGTGGATGTCGATGCCGGTCGCGGAGTGCGCGATCTCGGCGATGATGCGCGCGACGAGCGGCAGGCCCGCGAGATAGAAGACATGCGCGATGCGGTGATAAGTGACCGCCGTGAACCCCGGATAGCAGACGAGCACCTCGTCGACGCTGCGCGCCGCCGGGTCGCCGCGATAGGCCGCGATCATGTCCGTCTCGAGCAGCGCGCGGATCCCGGGCAGGTAGCCCGCGAATTCGCGCACCACCGCCGCGGCGCGCGCCTCGTGCTCCGCGCAGTGCGCCGGATCCGTGAACGCGAGCTCGAGACGGATCTGCTCCGTGAGGTCGCGCAGCGCACGGGCGAGCGTGTCGCCCACGAAATAATCCGCGCCCTCCGCCGTCAGCCCGGCGGGGCCGAGCCCGTTCGGAAAGAGCGCCGCGCGCAGCCCCTGCAGCACGTCGGCGAGCACGTGCGGCGAGGGCAGCTTCGCGAGGTTCGAATCGCAGAGATGATTACGCGAGCCCTGCGCCTTCACGCGTTGCGCGCGGAGATCGGCGACGATGGCTTCGATGCCCCAGGCCGTGCCCGGGTGTGCGGTGAAGGGGAGGTCGGTCGTACTCATCGGGTTCACTCCTGGCTCGGGCGCCCTGGATACCCTGTGCGGAGCCCGTGCGAAACGGGGCGTCGGCGATCCGGTCAGCGTCGGTCGGTATGGCGCCAAACTAAAGAGCCGTCCCCGGCCCGTCAAGGCCGATGCATTCCCGCTACGGCGCAGGGGTTTGGTGCGTGCGCGGCCCGAACAGCCTGGCGACGAGCGGCGAGGCGGGCTTCGCCCGGGCGAGTCGCGTGTTGTCGAAGTAATCCTGCATCCGGCATTCGCCGTGACCGAACGCGCCGAAGCGGAAGCGCAACGTCGCCTCGAGCGCGCCTTCGAACACGACGCCGAGCAGGAGACCGTCCGCTCTCACGAGCCGCACGGGCACCCCGGCTTCCTGCCGCCAGCAATGGCTGTAACCGAACGGCAGCACGAGCAGCGAGCGGCCCGCGCTCTTCGCGCGGAGCTCGAGGCCGTTCGGCACGATCCGGATCGCGCGGTCGACGGCCGTCACGAACGCGCCGGGCTCCGCGTGCGCGAGGATCGCCTGCCTCGCCGGGTCGATTTCACCCGCCGCGAGCCGCGCGAGCGTGCGGTTCGGATCCGCCTCGCCGATCGTTTCGACGGGCGAGTAGCCGTCGATGTTCGCGCCCGCGACGTCGTAGAGCACGAGCTCGCCGCCCGGCGCCGCCACGCGGCGCTTTTCCGTCGCGCGATCGCCGAGCTCGACGAGCGGCCGATCGGTGACGATCGTGCGCACGCCGAAGAGCGGGAAGAGCGCCGCGCTCTCGCGGCCGAGGGTGAAGATGTTCCGTTCGAGGTGTTTGCCCGCCGGGACGAACGAAGGGCCGAGCGCGTAGAGCAGCGGCGAATAGACCGAGCTGTATTCCTCGAGCGTCGGCACGCCGAACCACCACAGGCCCATCAGCCGGTGATCGTTGCCGGTCGCCCGCGCGACCTCGTGCTGGCGCCCATACTGGCCGCCGTTCCAGAGGATGGGCGCCTTGTCGGCGATGCCCGAGATGTTGACGGTGCGGCCGCGGAATGCGCTGCCCGGCGCGATTGCGAGCGCCTCGCGCAGATCGCCCGGGATCGCCGCGAGCTGCGGCGGCCAGGGCTGGCGCGTCGGATTCGGCGGGATCGGCTGCCAGAGGCCGTAGCCGAGGAGCGCGACGACGGCCGCGATGCCGGGCAGCGCGCGCGGCAGCCGCGGTGCGAGCCATGCGACCGGCACCCACAGGAGATCGCCGAGCCGCGACAGCGCGTAGCCCGCGACGATCGCGTACGCCGGCCACAGCACGAACTCGAAATACGCGAGATGGATGCCGACCCAGCCGAGCTGCGGGATCGTGGCGAGATAACTCCCAAGCGCTATCGCCGCTTCGGCGGACAGCATGACCAGCGCGAAGCGGCGCAGCCGTCCCTGCGCGACGATCGCCGTGACGAGCGCGCCGCAGCCGGCGGCCGCTCCCGCGATCGTGCTGTTGCCGCCCTGGAAGACGAGCGCCCCGGTCGCGAGCGTGATCGTGTCGGGGGCGAACTCGCCACCGAAGAGTCCGGCCGGGGAATTGAGCAGCGTCGCCAGCACGAAGGGCACCGCGCCGACGGCGAGCAGCAGCACCGCAGTCGACACCAGCCCTCCCAGGCGCCAGGGCACGTCTCGCCGATCCTCGAGCAAGGAAGCGCACGAGAATCCCAGGAGTGCGGGGACGAGGATCAGCAACGCGAGCGTGAGCGCGACGGTGAGCCAAAGTGAGCAGAGCGCGAACGTGACGGCCCAAAGCGGGCCAGATACTCCGCGCGCCATGCGGTAACACGCGCCGATGGCGATCGCCGCAACCGCGATGGCAGCGCCGGTCTGTGGAGCGAGCGGCATGATCGGGTAAACGAGGGGATGGGGCCACAGGGGATACGCGACGATGATCACCAACCAGCCCGCGAGCGCTGCCGCGCTGGGCGATGCGCGTACGCTTCGGGCGAGAAACCAGGTTGCCGCGAAGAGTTCGACGGCCGAGACCGTCATCAGCACCACTTGGCTGGGCGATTCCCGGTCCGCCAGCCAGGCGGCCCACAACTCCGGAAAATAGACCGCCTTGAACGGATACCAGCTCGCGCCGAGCGACTGCAGCGGATTCCATCCATCTTCCAATCCCGACCACGCTCCGAACTCGAATTGAGCCTTCACGTTGGCCAGGACGTAGCTCCCATCCAGGCACCAGTCGAGCAGCCAGTCGTGGTTCAGCGTGAAGACCACGCCGCAGAATGCGGCGAGCAATGCGACCTGGAAGGGAAAGGTCCCGAAGCGGTCCATGACTGCGACGGGCCGACGCGTTTCACCGCCCACCCGAGATCGCCTCCGCAATGATCTTCGCGACAAGAGCCGGTACTTCGTCGGGCAGGCCGATCCACATCGGCAATCGCAGCAGGCGGCCGCTCGAATCCTCGGTGACCGACATGGACGATCCCGTGCGCGCGAATCGTCGCCCGGCAGGCGAGCTGTGCAGAGGAACGTAATGAAAGATCGCGTGTATCCCGCGCGCCCGCAATGCGGCGATGACGCGCGGCCGCGCTTCGGCATCCGGCAGCATGATGTAGTACATGTGCGCGTTGTGCGTGCAATGCGCCGGCACGATCGGACGTCTCAACAGGCCTTCGCGTTCCAGGGGTGCCAGCGCGGCATCGTATGTCGCCCAGATGCGGAGCCGCGTACGCGTGATTTCTTCGGCCTGCTCCATCTGTGCGTAAAGGAAGGCGGCAGTCAGGTCGCCGGGCAGATAGGACGAGCCCAGGTCCATCCAGGTGTACTTGTCCACTTCACCACGGAAGAACTGCGATCGGTTCGTGCCCTTTTCGCGGATGATTTCGGCACGAGCGACATGAGCGGGATCGTTCAACAGCAGCGCGCCACCCTCGCCCGATATGATGTTCTTGGTTTCGTGGAAGCTCAGCGCGCCGAAGTGGCCGATCGAGCCCAGCGCACGCGAGGCGTAGCGCGCGCAGATAGCCTGTGCCGCATCTTCGATTACGATCAGCCCCCGGCGGGCGGCGATATCCATGATGGTGGGCATCTCGCAGCCGACGCCTGCATAGTGTACCGGCACGATCGCCCGCGTGCGGTCCGTAATCGCTTCTTCGATCAGCGTCTCATCGATGTTGAGGGTATCCGGCCTGATGTCCACGAACACGGGAACCCCGCCGCGCAGCACGAATGCATTCGCGGTCGACACGAAAGTGAAGGAGGGCATGATGACTTCATCCCCGGGACGGATGTCGATCAGGATTGCCGTCATTTCGAGCGCTGCTGTGCACGAATGGGTGAGCAGGGCTCGCCTCGTGCCCGTCGTCTCCTCCAACCATCGGCTACAGCGACGTGTGAACTCGCCGTCGCCGGCCAGAACCCCGAAGCCCTTCGCCTCGTCGATGTAGGCGTGCTCTCTCCCCGTGAGGTGGGGCCGATTGAATGGGATGTGCATGATCAGGTCGCTCTTCGGTTCGATACTGGACGAATCGCCACGACGGCACGAGCTACCCGCATCGGAGGCTCGGCTGCTGCGGCTGCGAATTCCGGACGCCTCTCATCCCTGACTGCTCACGATCACGCCGCACATGATGAAACCGATGCCCAGGACCTTGGGCCAGGTGAGAGGTTCGTGGAGCACGAGCCAGCTGAAGAAGAGAACCAGAGCGAAGGACAGACTCACGAACGGATAGGCGTGGCTGAGCTCCAGCTTCGTCATGGCAATCATCCAAGACAATCCCGCCAGAATTGCAGCCAGGAAGCCGCTGGCCACCCAGGGGTTGACGAGGAGCAACGCGAGGAAGCGAATCCGCTCCAGCCCGTCGGGCAGAGCACCGGCCTGAACCACTTGCCATTTGATCACGATTTGCCCGTACACCGTCAGCAGAACGGTCAGGAGGACGTAGAAATAACCCATCGAGTGGCTCCCCGTGAACTTGATGCGGTACCGTGCGGTTGCTCAACGCCGGACGGCGACGGCAAGCAACGAACCGCCCACGGGGAAACGCGCCCCGCGTCGGATCGCGGCGCACTCCAGGTCGAGAATGCGCTCCAGCAGCCGGTTCGTCACTGCGCCGATCTCGAATTCGCGTGAATGTGGCTCGTGCTCGTTCCGGTGCAGACGTCGCGTGGCCACCATCAGAGGCAGCAGCAACGACACGAACGAAGTCCGGAGCACGCAACTGAAGCCGGCATGCCGCAACCTGACCGCCAGTTCGTCCGCAGTGTAGCGCCGTACGTGTCCGGCGATATCATCGGCCCGAGACCACAGCCAGCTGTGTTGTGGCACCGTGATGATAACGCCACCGCCGGGCCGCAGTGCCTGCCGCATCTCGTCGAGGACGCGAACGTCGTCGACGATGTGTTCCAGCACGTCGAATGCGCCTACGACGTCGAACTCGTCTCGAAACGGGATCTCCTGGGCATCCATCTGGAACAACTCGACGCCCGGCAGCCGGGCGGCCGCGAACTTCAATCCCTCCGCCGCCAATTCACTTCCGCGGATCGTCGCTTGTGGAAATGCATCGCGAATGCCGGCCAGCACGTAGCCCGTGCCGCAGCCGACCTCCAGAATGTCGGTGCAGTTTGGAAAATATCGCTCGAGCGCCCAGAGAATCAGCCGGTTCCTGGCGCGAAACCAGAAATGCCGCTCTTCGACGGCGGCCAGCGCGGCGAAGTCCGTCGGATTGGCCGCATCTCGCTGCAGCCGAGGCGCAAAGCAGTAAATGCCTTCCCGGGTCTCCGGCTGCCAGTTGCACGTCGGGCATTGCCAGCCGCCTTCGAAGGAGCCCCCACAGCCGAGGCAGCGCTTCATGCGATGTCCGCGCGTCCCGCGCTCGTCGGACACGTCGCGTCCAGCCTCGGGAAAACGCTCACTGCCGCAGCTTCAGGGTTCGAGTATCGCGAGCCCTATGCCGGTCGCACCGTATGCGTTGCCGTTATAGAGCGCATAGTGTCGCCCGGCCCAGACGAGGGGATGGGCGTAACAGATCATTTCCTGATCCCAGCCGTCCGCGGACACGTCCACCCCCAGCGGCTCATCGGCTCGAACCCAGTGGACGCCGTCCCGTGACGAGGCAGTGCCTACCCGGTAGGTGTCCGCGCCGCCGCGATACGTGAACCACATCTCGTATCCCGCAGCGTCACGCCTCACCACCGGCCGGGCGATGGCGTATTCGTCGGGCCGGTAATCGAGGCAGAGATGGTCGCTGCAGGTCCAGGTTACGCCGTCATGCGACTCGGCATACTTGACCGTGTAGTAATGTTTCGGCTTCGCCGCTTCGGATTCGCGCTCCCACTTCGTCGCGGAGATGTACCACATCTTGAACATGTCGCCTTCGACGAGAACGTACGGCGCTCCGGTGATGAACGGGTCATGGTGATTCCTGCCGAGCACCGGCGCCCGGGAGGCGCGTACGTAGCTCAGCCCGCCGTCGTCGGAAACTGCGAGCCCGATGTGGAAAGAGAACGGGACTTCCACGGCTTTGGACCAGCCCGTGTAGTACATGAACCTGCGTCCGTCTCGCTGAACGATGGAATTCGGCATGACTCCGCAATCGTCGAAAGCCCCGAGATCGCCGAGCTCCAGCGTAGGCTCGGCCGAGACGGCGAGGACGCGACCTGGATCCCGGATGTCGAAATCGAACCAGCCGCCCCGCGCCCGGTTTTGAGCGTCCCGGGCCGCAAAGTGAACCCGGTATTTGCCGTGCCCCAACGATTCGGGAAACGGATTCTGCGCGTGGGAACGCATCCAGCCGTGCCCGGACGGCGAGAATACGAGCCCCAGTTTCTGCCAACCTGCCGTCATTGTGGACCTCACTCGTGCATTCGCTTCTGCATGGACTCGAGCAACCCCAGGAATTTGTCGCTCGTCATGTTGAATCGCTTGGTGCCCTCCACCGCGTACACCGCGTCCGCGGGGGTGTCTTTGGCGATGAACGCGTTCGCGCCGACATAGTTGCGTTCGCCGATCTTCACGAAATTCGAAACCGTACAGTTCACGCCGAGGAACGAGTAGGCGCCCACCGTCACTTCGCCCGCCATGCACGCGTGGGATGACAACCATGCATGATCCTCGATCACGCATTGATCACCGATCTGGCACGCCGACCAGATCACCACATTAGTGCCGATCCGGACATCGTGATTGATGGTGTTGTTCTCGAGGATGAAGCAGTTCTCGCCGCAACGCAGTTCGTCGTGGGTGGAGACTTTGGAGCTCACGTAGCTCGCACATTCGTAGCCCTTGTTCTTGACGGCCGAGAACTTCTCCGCGCGGAGCTGGTTCATACGCTGGAAGCCCAGAGGCACGAACATCAGATATTCGGAAGGCGGAAACTCACTCTCGACGTTCGCGAAATCGACGAGCGGCAAGCCTCTGAACGCGGCGGCTGCCAAATAATCCTTCTCCACGGTGAAGCCGCAGACTTCATGCGCGCTGTCATTGGTGAAATAGCGCGCCGCGACGTCTGCACCCCGCCCGCATCCGAAAATGATCACTTTCGCCATTCGCACTTCCTCGACTGCTTCACGCGATACTGTCGTCGGGTTGACGGTCCGACGCCGTTCATCTGCAAATGAGGTGGTTCCACTTCACGCAGCTGCGGCCGGATGCCGTCAGGCGGCGCGCGAAAGCGTCCTGACTGTATGGATTGACGCCGAGCACCAGCAGCAGCCGTTCGTCCGCCTCGGCGAGCGAGGCGAAGTCCACGACCGGACGGCCCTGAAATTCGCCTGCGCCACCGTCGATGACGCAGGCCGCGACTCGCGCCCAATAGTCCGGGCAGTAAGCAGCGAGCAGCATGCTCCAGGTACTCGTGCCGAAGTTGAGTACCCTCGCGAAGCCTTCGCTCGAACGCACGAGATAGTCGCTGCACTCGGAGTAGGATGCAACGTAGCGGCAGCGCAGCGAATAGAGCGCGGCAGGATCCACGCGCGGGGGGTCCGGTTCGCCCCCGCTCGCCGACGGGCGCGAGAATACCATCAGCTGCTTGTCGCGAATGGAGTCGACCGCCGGAGCAGCTTGCCAGCGTCGTGGAACGAGGCCCGCCTGACGGCCGAGCGCGGCGAGGTGCTCCGGCGTGAACGAGTAGTTTTGATCGCTGAACATGAACTCGGCATTCGGCACCGCGGCGTCGGGACAGACGATGACCAGGACGCCGCCGTCGCTGAGGCTTCCGGCCAGTACCTGCAGGAATTCGCGGGGATTCGCCGTGTGCTCGAGCACGTTCGTGGAGTAGACGAGATCGTAGGACCCAAGCAGGGACAGGCGCTCGTCGACTTTCGCCGTGATGACCGGGAATCCGGCACGACGCGCGTTTTCGCTTTCCTGCTCCGAGGGCTCGATGCCGTCGAATCGGGCGCCCGGCAGGTGTTTCCGCATCGCCGCCATCATCCAGCCGCGACCACAGCCCGCGTCGAGCACGCTGACGGGCTCCTGGCCACCGATCGCATCGGTGATCCACCGAGCCATCGCCGCATAGCGCGGCCGGTCGTAGTTCGCGGCCCCCGGGCGCTCGTAAAAGCTGTACTGGCGTTCGTAGAAATCGGTTCGCGCCAGGTGGCGCATGCCGACCCGCTGCAACAGACCGCAACCACGGCAGTGCGCTTTCGACAGCGGTTCGTGCACGAGTCGGCCCGCTGTGGTCATTGAGTGGCTCCAGGGTGCCGGAATCATTTCGAAGTCCAGGCCACCGCACACGACGCAACCTGTCTCGGATACGGGATTCACGATTTCACCTGCTCCTCGATGGCCCGCGGCGCGACATTTCCATGCAGCCGCCTCACGATCGTGTAGGGACGTCCCTTGGTCTCGATGAATATTCTCGACACATAGAGGCCGACCACTCCGACGCTGAAAATCCCCAGGCCGCCCAGGATCCAAACCGAGACCATCACCGAGATCCAGCCCGCGAGCGAACGGCCGGTGAAGTGCAGGACGACGAGATAGGCCGCGAAGACCAGCGACGTGAGGAGTATCGCGAGGCCCAGGAAAAAGATCGCGAACAACGGCACCTCGCTGAACGACGTGATGCTGTCGAGGAGCATGCTCAGCCGCCCCAGCAGTGTATAGCTGCTCACCGGCCGCTGGCCTTTGACGAACTCCACGCCATGCTGCCTGAATCCCGTGATGACCCAGAGGCCGCCGATCGCCGTCTTGTTCTCCTTGTGCTGAACCAATGCATCGACATAAGTGCGCGTCATGAGCCGCACTGTGCTGTGATTGTCCGGCACGTGAATCGGGAGCATGAAGTTAATCATTCGCCAAGCCAGGGCGCCGCTCACCTGCTCCCACCATCCGCCCTTGCGCCGCCGTTGATAGCCGTAGACCACGTCCCAGTTTTCCGCTCGCATGCGCTCGTAAAACAGTCCCAGCAGCTCGGGGGGTTCTTCGAGATCGATGTCGATGAGGAATACGAACTCGCCCCTGGTGTGGCAGAGCCCCGTCATCATGGCTTTGTGATGGCCGAAATTCCGCGAGAGTTCGACGACACGCACGTGGGGATCACGGGCAACGACACCGAGCGCGACATCGAGTGCATTATCCGGCGATCCGTCGTCGACCAACACGATCTCGTACTCGGAAGTGATCTTTCGTGCCTCCGAAGTGATCCGCGCGCAGAACTCTTCGACGTACGCGGCGGACTTATAGAGAGTCGCAACTACGGAGAGCGTGGGGGTGTCGCTCATGAAGCGTATTCCCGTTTCAGCGCCGGGCGATCCGTTTTCCCGTTCGCGTTCTTCGGCAGCGCGTTCACGAAGTGGATTTTCGTGGGCAGCATGTACTTCGGCAAGCGCATGCCCAGCATCCGCCGCACGTCCGCGGTTCGGAGCGCGCACCGGCTTGCCACGACGGCGATGAGTTCCGACATTTCGCTCTGCTTGCGATGCAGCACCGCCGCTTCGTCGACTCCCTCTATGTCCAGAAGCGCGTGCTCAATCTCTTCGAGCTCGATGCGGTAGCCCATGTGCTTTACCTGCAGGTCTCGTCGTCCGACGAAGTGCAGCTCGCCGGTGTGCGGATCGCGCCGAACCAGATCGCCGGTGCGGTAAAAGATTTCACGAAAGTCGGCCTGCAGCGGATTCTGGACGAACGCGACGGATGTGAGGTCGGCGCGGCCGAAATAGCCGAGGCCGACGCAAGGACCACCGAGGAACAGCTCGCCACACTCACCGGGCGCGACAGGCTTCCCGTCATCGAGCACGAGTTCCGAGAAATGGTCGGCAAGGCGTCCCAGCATCGGAATCCCATCCAGGTCAATGAAATCCGATTCACCCAGCAGCCGCGAGGAGCAGATGCAAGTGCACTCGGTGGGGCCGTAGACGTTGTGCAGCTCGGTGCCCGGGGTCATTTCGTCGAACAACGCCTTTAGCTTCACTTTCGGAAAACCCTCACCACCGAAAATTATCCGACGCAGCGGGCCGAGCGCGGCGCGCGTCGCGAGCTTCGTGACCTGCAGGAACATGAGGAGCGAAGGCACGGAGAACCATGTGGTACAGGCGGTCGCACGGACCCGGGCGGTCAGAGCAAACGGGTCCTGCACGGTAACCGCGTCGAACGGCACCAGGGTTCCACCGGTGAAAAACGTCGAATAGATGTCGAAAACCGAGTTGTCGAAATACAGTGGGTTCAGATGTGTGTGCACGTCGTCGGACCGGAATCCATAGGCCTCCCGGAGCCACGCAATAAAGTGCAGGAGATTGTCATGGCTGATCGCCGCGCCCTTCGGTGTTCCGGTCGATCCGGACGTGAACATTACATACGCCGGCGTGGCACCTGTAATACCGCGAGGTTCTTCGATCGCCGCGTCGCTCGCCGTCGCACAGAACGCCGGCATGCGTTCGACCGGATCGCAGTCGACTGCCGGGATTCCGCCGACCGCCGAGCCTTCGCCCGAGGCGAATACGATACTGGGTCGGCACTGCGCGAGAATGGCATCGCGGCGGCTAGCTGGATTGCGGGGATCCAGAGCGACGTACGGCGCCCCGAGCTTCACGGCCGCGAGCATCAGCGCATAGGCGGCCGGCGACTTCTCAAGAGCGATCGCGATGCGGTCCCCGGTCCGGATCCCGCGGTCGATCAGAAATCGCGCGGCGCGATTAGCCAGGCGATCGAGATCCACGTAACTGAGCTGCAAAGCGTCGTCGAAATAAATCGCCCGACGTTCGCCGTGGACCGCGACGACTTCCGCAAACGCCCGGCCAATACTGCATGCTTCTAGCCCCATCCAGCCTTTCCGATCAGAGCGTCAATCCGCCGTCCAACTCGAGAACCTTGCCATGGAAATAGTCGTTCTCGACGATGAAGCGGAGCGCGTGATAGAGATGCCGCAGTTCTCCGAGGCGTTTCAGCGGGATCGACTTTCTGAGCTTGTTCAGCGCATCTTCCGACACTGCGGCTCTCGTCGATGCCGTGTCGAAGAAGCCCGGGGCGAGCCCGGCAACGCGTACACCGAACGCACCCAGTTCCTTGGCAAGGGTCATGGTCAACGCGTTGACGCCGGCCTTGGCGGCCGAATAAGCCGCTTGTCCGACGTTGCCGACCGCGCAAATCGAACCGATATTAATGATGACGCCGGGACGCCGGTTCTCGACCATGGCCCGGGCGGTTCGTGCACTCACGACGAAAGCGGAGTTGAGCGTCGCGGCGATCACCTCGTTCCAGGCGCCGAGATCGTGGGCCTGCAGCCGTCCGTCCCGAAAGGCGAGGACCGGCGAATTGAAGATATATCCGGCGTTGTTGATCACCACGTCAAAAAGCCCGGCCGCCGAAGCTTCGGTCAGTACCTGATCGAGAGCCCCAGGGTCGGTGACGTCGCATCGAGCGAAGTGCGGCGACGGGCCGTCCCAAACCGTCGCCGGCAACCCATCGAGGCGCACGTCCAATCCGAGCACTTCGTCACCGTCCTCGCTGAATCGCTCGACGAGATACCGCCCGATGCTACCCCCGGCTCCGGTGATCAGAATGCGGCGATGCTCGCCGGGGTTCATGGGGAGAGTCCGCGTGACACGAGGAGCTGCTCGAGGGCGGCCACTGAAGTGATGGACTGAACTTCGTCCGGCGTCAGATCGACCTCGAATTCGGCTTGGATCCCGACGACGAGCGCGACGTACTTGAGCGAGTCCCAGTCTTCGGAATTGCTGAATTCGCCGATCGCGATGACTTTCTCGAGCGGTTCGTCGAATACGCCTTCAATACACTTTCGCAATCGATGCATACGGGGTTCCCAAGTCTGCGGGGGCGACGGGGGCGGACTCGCCGCGGCAATGCACCGAGAAAACCTGCCCGCCAAAACGATTTGGGATTATAAACAAGACTTCGGAATGGAGACACCCGGCGGGCTGCCTCAAGCTGGCCGAGAGTACTTCATGTAGCTGCCGGCATCCGGGCCGGTGTTCAGGAGAAGGTCCAGTATCGAGACGCCATGCTCGAAGGGCGCATGGAGCTGGGAATACTCTCGATAGCCCGAATAGTCCATGTAGGCCACGTCGATACCACGTGCAGCGAATTTCGATTCGTCGAGATAGGATTTCGCCGCCGGCCCCGACAGATAGACCGTGCCCCCGAGCGCCTCGCAGACCTCGACGAGACGGTCTGTCTTGTCGCCCGTTTCCGTTGCGCCATACGCGCTCGACCACGACAGGCGCGTCCCGATGTTCAGCACCCCGGTGATTGCCGACAGGAAGCGATAATTGACGCGCGACAAAAGGTCCTCGCGGCAGCCCAGATAAAGATCCTCGAGCAGATCGCGATACGCATGAAAAAAAGGCGCCTTGGCATAGTTGTGGCGCAGCGTCGCCCAGTGCTGTCGTGCCCAGTTCGGATCGCTGATCCGCGTCTCGTCGATCCGCTGGAAATATTTGCCTTTGACCGTCACCGGGATTGTGAGCCAGGCCAGACCGGCCGGCGTCTTGATCATGTTGCGGTTGCGCCAGTCCCGCCGCGTGTACTGGACTTCATCGTAGAGGACGAATTCATCGACTAGGCCGATGAGATCGAAGTAGCCCTTCCAGGGAACGTAGTTGGACTGAACGATCGCTATCCGTTTCATGGCATCCCGGTGCTGGCTCTAAGTCTTAAACACGGCGGCGCCGTATCAGGAACGCCGGGCCGGTGCCGGCAGATCACACGTGAATCTTCGCGCGACGCAGAGTGCACGCGCGATTGCTGCCAGAGCAGGTGGCGCATTCTACACGCGGTCCGGGAGCGGTGCGCGATTGCCGGGAAGACGAGCGCGGCTGGGGGACATACCTTCCCTGGTTAGACTAACTAAACAGCGGGGGGCATACATCTCGCGCATGCGCCAATCTGCCGTCTACGCTGGCATTTCCGTACCGCACATTGGTAAAAGGAGAACCTCTAGATGCAAGTCTCGTCCAGAGTTTGGGCCGCTGGCCGCAGGGCGGCGATCGCAGCAATTTTAATGATTAGTGGATTCACTCATGTCGAGGCCGCCGGTGTAGTGCTGTTTACAAACACCTGCCCGGCACAGTCGCAAACGTCTCAGGTCGTCAAGGATGGCGTTCAAGCGATAAAGGACGCTGTCGACGCCGGCTACTCCATTAGGATTTCGCAAAGTGACGGAGCCGGAGCCGTATGGTACGAGGAGATCGTTGCATTGCGGCTCTTGAATGGACCTTCAACCTATTTAGCGAGCGGCCTGCTTACCGTCCAGCCACCTCAAGATGGGAACGGCGTGCCGATTTGGAAAAACGGCTTCTTCATGGCAAGTGTGAACACCCAAGGTGACTATAGGTGGGGGCAATACTTGTTCGGTTCTGACACTTGGGGCCTAAGCTCTGCATGGCCTGTGTCCACATCAACTTGCATTGTAACCACTTGGTACAAGTACTAGTTCGACTAACCGACAATGGCATGGGTCCGTGATCACCTTTTGCCGTTGTGTCCGGTTTGACTCGGACTAAGTAGGGAGCGCTATGTTTATGAAGACCATCCATTTCGCTTTCGGGGCAATCGTTCTTCTCGTCAGCTTCTCATCCCGCGCGCAGACGCCCGTTAAGCTTTTTGAGAACACGTGCCCGACAACGCAGCAATCGCAGCAATCGATTCAGACTGGTATCCAGGCCATACAAAACGCCGTAACTGATGGGTCAAGAATCCACGTTTCGATGGTCGATCAGGACGGCGCACACTATTTCGCAGAGATATCTGGAATACGCGTCGTCGTGAACGGCCCCGGAAGTGTTTACTACGCAAGCGGCGTCCTCCCAATGCGGCCATACATTGACGGTGCGCCAAATCTGGTATCCAAGAATGGCTGGTTCGTTGGGGGAGTCGATACGAACGGCCTTTACTATTGGGGTGGCTATCTGTTCGGCACAGACACCTGGGGGACGAGCACCGCGTCGTCGAATGCAGCGACCCAGTCCGGTTGTTTCGTCACGACATGGTGGGCTCAGTGAAATAGCGCGGACACCGTTCGAAGATGATCAAGTGATTAACCAAGCGGGGCGACGCACCTGCATCGTCGAAGTCCCGCGCTCGGTCCCTCCGGGGTTCAGGCATCCCGGCGACGCAGCGCTCCCAATGAAACCATCCCGGAGCCGAGAAGCCAGACTGCCGCGGGAAGCGGCACGGTAGCCGGGGTGGGTGCATAGTCGAGCACCACATTGTCGAAGAACGCTTCGGTGCGATTGGACGACTCGGTCGAAGCCGTGGACAGCATTATGCGCAACGCCTGACCAAGGAATGGATTCGCGGCGCCGCTGTCGTAGGCCAGAGTGTCGGTTCCGAAAGAGTCGGGCCCCAGATTCAGACCATCGCTCGAGGAAGCCAACAGTTCGCTGCCCGCGAACAGTTGGAGCGAATAATCGAAGGTGGCACTCAGCAGGCGCCGGCCTACGTTCACGTGCAAGTTGTAGGTCATATTCGGGAGAAGTACGTCGCCCAGAACCTGCGAGAGGCTCGTCACGTCACCCGAGCCGAAGGTTTGAACATAACCGAGGTTGTCACCGGTCCACCACTTTGTGGTCCAGTTCGGGGCGCCGAGATTCGGAGAGAAAGCACCCGCCGCACCATTATTCGTCAGGGAGATCGCGGTCCAGTCCGCGAGCGATCCAAAACTGACCTGCCCGCCCGCGATCACCTGGCTATACGGTCCGTTGCCGATATTGAACGCGAGGTTCGCGACTTCGAATGATGGGTTGAGCAGCGGCGCGAATGACTGCGCCGGGGTGACCAAACCACGGATGCCCGGCCTGGAGAAGCTCGAATCAGCTGCGGGCGCGGTCGGCGCCAACGCCAAACCGTACGCGAGCGCCACACAGGCGCCCGCCGCGCCGGGCGCCCGATAAAAACTGGTAGTGACTTTCATCCCTTGTCCTCACTGGTTCCATACGCCTTTGCAGAAAACCCCGGAGCGCCGAGGGCCGAATCACGCCACGCAAGAATGCAAATAAGTGTTTCGTACTCCTCATGATGCGGAGGTGTCAAGGCAAGCGACGGACAACGGGCGGGAACCCACCCAATTTTGCAATGGACTAGCCGAAAGGAGCTTCCGATGTCCGCTCCGGCCCGAAATCAAACCGCATTCAGCGGTCGAGCGGAAGGGAGCAAATCACTGCACGCGTGCGTGCGGCGCCACCAACGGTCCGGGCAAGTTCCCGTCTGAAGCGTTGGATGCGAATCGGAATTTTCCGCGGCTCCGGAGCAAGGTTTACAATACGTCGC
Source organism: Gammaproteobacteria bacterium (assembly GCA_016209015.1). Lineage (GTDB taxonomy): Bacteria > Pseudomonadota > Gammaproteobacteria > JACQWY01. The sequence goes on from JACQWY010000032.1 coordinate 165,921, forward strand.
TGGATTCTCCACCGCGATCGATTCCCATGACCGACAGCATCAACAACCTCAACGTCCTCTCGCAGGACCTCCTGCCCACGCCCGAACAGGTCAAGACCGAGCTTCCGCTCACCGCGAGCGCCGAGCGCACCGTGCTCGCCGGCCGTTCGGCCGTGATGCGCATCCTGGACCGCAAGGATCCGCGCCTGTTCGTGGTGGTCGGGCCCTGCTCCATTCATGATCTCGAGGCCGCGCGCGAATACGCCGCGCGCCTCAAGGCGCTCGCCGACGAAGTGAGCGGCACGATGCTGCTCGTCATGCGCGTCTACTTCGAGAAGCCGCGCACGACCGTCGGCTGGAAGGGCCTCATCAACGATCCCGACATGGATGACTCCTTCCACATCGAGAAGGGCCTGCATCTCGCACGCGAGCTCCTGCTGCAGCTCGCCGAAATGGGCCTGCCGGCCGCGACCGAGGCGCTCGATCCGATCACGCCGCAGTACCTCTCGGACCTCATCACGTGGACTGCGATCGGCGCGCGCACCACGGAATCGCAGACGCATCGCGAAATGGCGAGCGGGCTGTCGACGCCGGTCGGCTTCAAGAACGGCACGGACGGCGGGCTCGCGGTCGCGGTCAACGCGCTGCAGTCGGCCTCGCGGCCGCACCATTTCCTCGGCATCAGCGCGGACGGCCAGTGCGCCGTCTTCCGCACGCGCGGCAACCGCTACGGCCACGTCGTGCTCCGCGGCGGCAACGGCCGGCCGAACTACGATTCCGTCTCGATCGCCATGGCCGAGCGCGAGCTCGCGGCGGTGAAGCTGCCGACGAACATCGTCGTCGACTGCTCGCACGGCAATTCGAACAAGGACCCGGCGCTGCAGCCGCTCGTCGCCGAGAACTGCGCGAACCAGATCCTGGAGGGCAACCGGACGATCGTCGGCCTCATGCTCGAGAGCCACCTGCACTGGGGCAATCAGTCGATCCCGGCGGACTTGCGCGATCTGAAGTACGGCGTGTCGGTCACGGACGCCTGCATCGACTGGCCGGCGACGGAGAAGCTCATCCGCGCCATGCACGCGAAGCTCGCGACGGCGCTGCCGGGGCGGCTCGGCGCGGGCTGAGAGACAAAAGGCCACGTCCAGGCTGCGCAAGCCCGGACACCTTTCTCGATCCGTCGCCCTCGCGCAGGCGAGCGCCCCGACGGTGACTCGCGGTACGCACAGTGCACCTCGCGTGCCCGTGCCGAACGGCTCGCGAGGAGCGACGATTCCGCGTCGGACCCGAGGTTCGACCGGACCGCCGAGGCTGAACGACTGGGCCCTCGCCTGCGCGAGGGCGACGGCTCCGTGAGACTCAGCGCCTCACTCCTCGATATTCACCCGGACTTCATTCCGCGCGTCAGCGCGCACCGATGAACGACTCACCGGCACACGCGATGAAGCTCAACTCGTCGCCCTCGCGCAGGCGAGGGCCCAGTCGGTGACCCGCGGCACGCACAGTGAACCTCGGGTCCTGTCTCGGGAA
>JACQWY010000033.1 GCA_016209015.1 Gammaproteobacteria bacterium
TCGCGCAGGCGAGGGCCCGGTCGTTCAGCCTCGGCGCTGAGGTCGAACCGTGGGCCCAGCGCAGAAAACGAGCGCGGTGCGGAGCAGAGCGCTCGAACGTCCGAGGTTTACTGCGCGTGCCGTGGGTCACCGACTGGGCCCCCGCCTGCGCGAGGGGGACAAAGATCAGCCGAGGTGGAATGCGGCGTATGACCCCGCAGTCTGGACAAGAACCTTTGCGGGCTTCGTGCCATCGCGACTCCAAGCTGCGATCAGCGCAGCGCATGGACTGCGGCCGGTCCGCATACGCGCCCCGCCATCGATCGCAGCGCCGCCCTACCCCGCCGCCACGATGACGTGCGCCTGCATCTTTCCGCACACGAGCTCCGCTCCATGATGATTCGCGATCGCCTCCGCCGCCCGTTCCGTCGCGAATTCGAGCAGCTTCGCGTCGCGCGCCTCGATCTCGTTGCGCAGCGGCGTGCCCTGGCAATACGCCATGGCGACCTCGCGCGCCGGCGTGGGACGGCCGGACTTCGCGCAGGTCTCGATCGCGACGTCCGTGAAGCCCGCGCGCCGCAGATCCTCGCGGATGAGCGCGAGGTCGTGATAGCCGTGCGGCGTGCGGGCGAGGAAGCGTGGCGGGTCGTGCGGAAAGACGGTGGCAACGGCGTCCGTGACGAGGTCGGCGAAGACATTCTCCTCGATGCGGTCCCAGACGCTCAGGACGAAGCGCCCGCCGGGCTTCAGCACCCGCCGCGCCTCGGCGTGGCCCGCAGCGCGATCAGGGAAGAACATCGCGCCGAACTGGCAGCACACGACGTCGAACGTCGCGTCCGGAAAGGGCAGGTGCAAGGCGTCGGCCTGCCGCCAGGCGATGCGCTCGTCGGCACCCTGCCGGCTCGCCGCGTAATCGAGCATGGGCTGGTTGAGATCCGTGACGACGTAGCATGCCTCCGCGCCGAGTCGCGGCGCGAGCATGCGCGTGACGACCCCGCTGCCCGCCGCCGTTTCGAGCACCACGCGCGGCTTCGAAGCGGCGACGAGATCGGCGAAGTCGGCGGCATAGGCTTCGAAGATCAATGGCACGAGCAGCGTGTCGTAGAGCTTCGGGATCGAACCTGCGAAGGCTTGGTCGGTATCGCTCATGAGACCCCCTCTGAAAGCGGCGGCTTTCGATTGCCCCTCGCAAACGGGACCGGATCGTTCCTGCAGCGCTGGACGCGCCGCTCGGGTGCGGCGCGTCCAGCGCGTGCACGGGGAACGAACGGATCGCACGCCACCGGGGCTCGTTCGGCGGCGCGCGATCGGTCGCGATTCACATCGCCTCGACCTTCGGCATGATGTCGTGCTTCAGCCGTTTCAGATCGTCCAGCGTCTTCGCCACCGGAACGTCCGCGAACGGCGGCCACAGCAGCGGCATCGTGAGACCGGCCTCCTTGTAGCGCTTGAGCATGTCGGTGATCTGTTCCGCCGTGCCGACGAGGATGTTGCTCGCCTTGCCGTTGTCGGTCTGGTCCATCTTCGCGTCGGTGACGACGAAGAAGATCATGCTGCAGATCTCGAGATCCTCGATCGAGCGGCCGCGTTCGGTGAGCTCGCGCGCAATGGCCGTGCGCCACTCCGCGAGCTCGCGCGGCGTGTCCTGGATGCCGATCCAGCCGGCGAGATCGTACTTCGCGATGCGGTTCGCGGAGCGCTTCGGATCCTTCAGCCCGCTGAAGAAGATCGGCGGATGCGGCTGCTGCACGGGCTTCGCGCCGAAGCCGCAGCGCTCGAAGTCGGCGAACTCGCCGTGGTACTCGAACACGTCGTTCGTCCAGATGCCCTGCATGATTTCGATCGTCTCGCGCACGTGCTTGTGGCGCTTCGGGAAGAGCTGCGTCGCGCTCGCCGCCGCGAACTCCTCCGGCATCCAGCCGGAGCCGATGCCGACGTTCAAGCGACCGCCGCACAGGTGATCGATCGTCGCGAGCTCGCCGGCGAGCACACCGGGCGCACGGTAGGGCGTGTCGATGATGCTCATGCCGATGCGCACTTTCCTCGTCTTCGCGGCGAGCCAGGGAATGAGCGGCATGCCGTGCAGCCATTCGCCGCGCGCCGCCACCGGCAGCGCCTTCGGGAACGCTTCCATCATGCCGAACGGATATTGCAGCTCTTGACGATCGGAGGCTTCCGGCACGACGATGCGGTCGAGCGTCCACACCGAATCGAAGTCGAGCTCTTCGGCGAGTGCCGTGAGGTCCTCGAGCTCCTTGACGGTGACCTTGGTTCGGAAATTCGGCAGGTACAGCGCGAGCTTCATCGGGTGGGCCCTCCTGTCGTCAGGCGGAGATGCGCGAGACCGGACACGACCGGCAACGAGAGATTGCCGGCGGACAATTATCACGAGCGGGAGAGGTGCGCAAGGCGCGCGCCCGGAGAAGTCCAGAGCTGGGCCGGCCGGACATTCCGACGGTCAGCCGCGCAGCGGCGATCGGTGCGCCTCGTTCGTCGGGACTTCCCGCCCGGCGGCGTCGCGGCCGGCACCGGAACGCGAGGGACGTCACTTCGCCGCGCGTGCCCTCAGCGTGCCGTTCACCGCTCCGAGCTCGGCTTCTGAAAGACTCCCCGCCGCCGCCGCGAGCGAGAGCCGATCGAGCAGCGCCTGATACGTCTGCACGAGCAGCTCGCGTTCCGCGCGATGGCAGTCCGCTTCAGCCTGCAGGAGCTCGAGCATCGTGCGGGCACCGACTTCGTGGCCGGTGCGCGTCGCGTCCAGACGGGAGCGGGACGAGACGAGCGCCTGGCGCCGGGCGGCGACTTGTGCGTTACCGCTCGTCGCCCCGAGCCAGGCGGCACGCGTGCGGGTCAGCACCTCGCGGCGGATCGCTTCCGCCGTGTAGCCCGCCTCGGCGGCGCGCGCGGCGGCTTCGTCGTGCTTCGCGCTGCGCATGCCGCCGGTGAAGAGCGGAATCTTGAGCTCGAGACCGATGGCACCCGAATCCGAGGACATGTGGCCGGACGTGCCGAAGCGCGTGTCGCCGTCGAGATCCTCGGCACCGACCTGCGCGACGAGCGCGAGGCTCGGCGAGCGCAGCGCCGTGTACTTGCGGATCTCTTCCGTCGCGATGCTGCCGGCGAGGCGTTGCATGGCGATCAACGGGCTCGCTGCCGCGGCGCGCGATTGCCAGGCGTCCAGCGGCCCGCCGTCGAAGCCCGCGAGCGTCCGTTCGGTATCGGGACGCGCGAGACCGTCGGCGGTGAGGCCGGTGACGTCCGCGAACTCCGCGCGCTTCACTTCGAGCGCGTTGCGCGCCGCGACCTCGCTCGCCGTGATTTCGTCGAAGCGCGCTTCAGCCTCGTTCTGATCCGTGATCGGAATGCGGCCCGCGGCGAAGCTCTCGCGGGCGATCTCGAGCGCCCGCGACGTCGCTGCTTTCACCTTTTCGAGCTCCGCGATCGCATCCTCGGCGGCGAGCACCGCGAAGTAGGCGCGCGCGGTCTTCAGCATCAGGTCCTGGCCGGCGGCCGTGTACTTCACCGCCGCGAGCTCCGATTCGAAGCCGAGCTCGCGTGCGTTCGAGGCGACCGCGGCATCGAAGATCGGCTGCTCGGCGCTGATCCGCCAGGCGCTGCCGTGGCCGTCGAGATCCGTCTGGAAGGACACGCCGTTCGACTTGCCGAAGCCCGGCGCCTCGAAGTGCACGCCCTTGCTCTCCTGCGCTGTCTGCCGGTAGCCCTGGCTCGCGCCGAACGCGACGTTCGGCAGCCACAGCGCCCGGCCCTGCCGGCCGCGCGCCGTGCCCGCGTCACGCTGCGCGCCCGCGGCGGCGAACGTCGGGTCGGCGCCCGCCGCCGCCTGCCAGGCACCGACGAGATCGACGTCCGCCTGCGCGGCACAGGCCAGGAGCGCGAGGCCGGCTGCCGCGATGCGTGCCGCGTTCATGTCGACCTCAGGTCCCGGCCGTCACGCCGAGCTTGCGCATGATGATTTCCAGCGGACACCAGCGCGTGAAGCCGCTCTGCAGCAGGTTCGCACCCACGAATGCAGTGAAGAACAGCCAGTAGGAGCTCACGTAGATCGGGCTCTGCGGCACACCGAGTGCGAGCGAGAGCAGGATGAAGCTGCCCGCGAAGACGCGGACGATTTGCCAGGACGTCATGAGATCACCTCCGTTTGGTGCTTGGGATCGCGGCGTCTCGCCACGTAGTAGAGCAACGGGATCACGAGCAGCGTCAGCAGGGTCGAGACCAGGATCCCGAAGATGAGCGACACCGCGAGCCCGTTGTAAATCGGATCGTCGAGTATGAACAGTGCGCCGAGCATCGCGGCCATGGCGGTCAGCGCGATCGGCTGCGCACGGACTGTCGCCGAGCGTACGACGGCGTCCTTGAACGGCACGCCCGCCGCGACCTCGAGCTCGATGAAATCGACGAGCAGGATGGAGTTGCGCACGATGATGCCGGCGAGCGCGATCATCCCGATCATTGAAGTCGCCGTGAATTGCGCGTGCAGCAACGCATGCCCCGGCATCACGCCGATGATCGTGAGCGGGATCGGCGCCATGATGATGAGCGGCGTGAGATAGGAGCCGAATTCCGCGACCACGAGCAGGTAGATGATCACGAGGCCGACGGCATAGGCGATGCCCATGTCGCGGAACGTCTCGTAGGTCACCTGCCATTCGCCGTCCCATTTCAGACTGTAGCCGCGATAGGGATCCGCGGGCTGCGAGATGAAGTGCTCGTCGAGCGCACCGCCCCCGGGCAGCGCGAGCGCCGCGAGCGCGGAGCGCAGACCGAACATACCGTAGAGCGGGCTGTCGATCTTCCCGCTCATGTCGCCGACCACGTATTCGACGGGCAGCAGATCCTTGTGATAGCGCGGCTGCTCGCGGGCCGCGTCCCGATCGACGGTCACGATTTCGCGCAGCGGCACGCTGCGGCCGTCCGCGCCGCTCACGCCGAGATCGAGCACCGCTTCGAGATCGCCGTGCAGCGCGACCGGCAACTGCATCCGCACCGGTGCCGCGTATTTCGAGGCATCGCGCAGATACGTCACCGCCTCGCCGCCGAGCCCGGCGCGCAGCGTGGCGATCGCCTCGTCGTGACGGACGCCGGCGAGCGCCGCCTTGTCGCGATCGAGGTTCACGACGATCCGCGGCGCCGGCTCCTCGGCACTGCGATCCGTGTCGACCACACCCTGCTCCTCGCGGAACGCCTTCAGCACCGCCGCCGCGACCGCCGCGCGTCCCGCGTCGTCCGGCCCGTAGACCTCGGCGACGATCGGCGCGAGCACCGGCGGCCCGGGCGGCACCTCGACGACTTTCACTTTCGCGCCGTACTTCGCCGCGACGGGCGCGAGCAGCGGGCGCACGCGGGTCGCGATGGCGTGGCTCTGATCCTTGCGATGCGCCTTGTCGACGAGATTCACCTGCAGATCGCCGAGCTCGTGGCCCTGGCGCAGGTAGTACTGGCGGACGAGGCCGTTGAAATTGATCGGCGCCGCCGTGCCCGCATAGGCCTGGTAGTTCGTGACTTCCGGCACCTGGCGGAGCGTCGCGCCGAGCTCATGCAGCACCGCCGCCGTTTTCTCGAGGGCCGTTCCGGCGGGCATGTCGACGACGATCTGGAACTCGGACTTGTTGTCGAACGGCAGCATCTTCAGCACCACGAGCTGCGCCACGGGCAGCACGAGCGAGACGGCGATCAGCGCGCCGACGCCGCACCACAGGAAGAAGCGCGCGATGCCACCGCGACGCTCGTCGAGAAAGGGCGTGAACACGGCGCCGAGCAGGCGCGCGAGCCGTCCCGGCCCGTGATCCTGCACCTGGCCCTTGCCGAGCCAGAGGCGCGCGAGCCACGGCGTGACGACGAACGCGACGGTGAGCGAAATCATCATGCCCATGCTCGCGTTGATCGGGATCGGGCTCATGTACGGACCCATCAGTCCGCTCACGAACGCCATCGGCAGCAGCGCGGCGATCACGGTGAGTGTGGCGAGGATCGTCGGACCGCCGACCTCGTCGACCGCACCCGGGATGATTTCGGCGAGCGGACGGCCGGGCGCGAGCTTGTGATGGCGGTGGATGTTCTCGACGACGACGATCGCGTCGTCCACGAGGATGCCTATGGAGAAGATCAGCGCGAAGAGCGACACGCGGTTCACCGTGAAGCCGACGGCCCAGGACGCGAACAGCGTCGCCATCAGCGTCAGCACGACGGCCGCACCCACGATCATCGCTTCGCGCCGGCCCAGCGCGAAGAGGACCAGCACGACCACGCTCGCCGTTGCGAACGCGAGCTTCTCGATGAGCTTCATCGCCTTGTCGTTCGCGGTGACGCCATAGTTCCGCGTGACCTCGGCCTCGACACCCGCCGGGATGACCGTGTTGCGGAGGATCTCCACGCGCTCGACGAGCGCCGCGGCGACGCTGACCGCGTTCTCGCCCGGCTTCTTCGTGACGGCGAGCGTGACCGCCGGATACTCCGCGCCGCCGGGCGTGCCGTACCACACGTAGCGCTCGGGCGGCGGCGGGCCGTCCTCGACGTCCGCAACGTCGCCGAGGAACACCGGGCGGCCGGCGCGCGTCGCGACGACGAGGCTCGCGACCTCGCGCGCATCGCGGAGCCACGGCCCGGCGTCGACGTGCACGGTCGCATTGTCGCGGACGAGCTCGCCGATCGCGGCACCGCCGTTCGCGGACACGAGCGCGGTGCGGATCGCGGCCGCCGTGACGCCCGCGCCGCGCAGCCGCGCCGGATCGAGCAGCACGTTCACGGCCCGGCGCGGGCCGCCGATCGTCGTCACCTCGCGCGTGCCGGGGACGCGCTTCAAATCCGTCTCGATGGCGTGCGCGACACGCTCGAGGTCGGCCGCGCCCGTCGCGGGATCCTTCGAATACAGCGTGAGCGCGAGGATCGGCACGTCGTCGATGCCCTTCGGCTTCACGACGGGCTCGAGCGCGCCGAGGCCCGCCGGCAGCCAGTCGCGATTCGAGAGGATCGTGTCGTGGAGACGCACGAGCGCCTCGGTGCGCGGCACGCCGACCTTGAACTGCACGGTGAGGATCGCCATGCCGGGACGCGAGACGGACATCACGTGCTCGATGCCGGCGATCTGCGAAATGACCTGCTCCGCGGGCGCGGCGACGAGCTGCTCGACGTCGGCGGCGGAAGCGCCGGGGAACGGCACGAGCACGTTCGCCATCGTGACGTTGATCTGCGGCTCCTCTTCGCGCGGCGTGACGATTACCGCGAAGGCGCCCAGCAGGAGCGCGACGAGGGCGAGCAGCGGCGTGATGCGCGCGGACTGGAAGCGCGCCGCGAGCCGGCCCGCGATACCGAGTGGACGTTCCCCGCTCATCGGCGCGCCGCCGCGACCGGCTCGAGCGCGATGCGATCCCCGGCGGCAAGGCCCGCGAGCACTTCGACGCGCTCGGCGTCGCCGCGCCCGAGGCGCACCTGCCGGAGCTGGGCGCGGCCGTCGCCGGCGAGCACGTAGACGCCGTCGAACTCGGGACGGTGCACGACCGCGCGGCGGGGAATGGTGATCAGCGCCGAGCCGGTGGCGCGCTGCGCGAGATGCGCGCGCGCGAACTGGCCGGGCGCGAGATCCGCGACGCCGGAGCCGAGCTCGAGGCGCAGCTCGCGGGTATGCGTCGCTGGGTCGGCGGTGGGCAGGAGCTGCACCGCAGCCGGTTCGAGCGTGCGCCCCGCGTCACCGACCTCGATGTGTACGGGTGCACTGGTATCGAGTCCGTCCGCGATCGTCTCGGGAATCGCCGCGACGACACGCAGCCGGCCCGGATCGTAGAGCGTGAGCAGCGGACGGCCCGGGGTGGCGAGATCGCCGAGCTCGACGTCGACGGTCGCGACGATGCCGGCGTACGGCGCGGTCAGCGTCGCGTACGTCGTCTGCGTGCCGGCGATGCCGGCCTGGGCGAGGCTCGCCTGCACGCCGGCCTCGGCGGCCTTGTACTGCGCCTCGGCCTCGTCCATCGCGGCCTGGCTGATGTAATGCTTCTCGAAGAGCCGCTTGCTGCGCTCGTATTCGCGGCGCGACGCGCCCCGCGCGGCCTCGGCGGCACCGGTCTGCGCCCGGCTCGCCGCGAGCTGATCGCGCGCCGCGCGCGGGTCGAGGCGCACCAGCACCTGGCCTGCGGTCACGCTGTCGCCCGCTTTTACCGTGAGCTCGACGATGCGCGCCGGCACCTGCGCGGCAATGGCCGTCTGGCGCACGGCCTCGACGCGGCCCTCGGCGTCGTAGCGCGCCTGGCGAGGGCCGGCCGCGACGGTCTCGGCGGCGAGGTCTTCGGCGTGGACGGCCATGCCGCCCAGCAGGGCAGCGATGAGGACGAATAGAGTCGGGCCTGGCATCTCGGATCTCCGTGACTGGGTCGCCGCTGCGACCGCGGGCGGCTCGACAGCGGCCGCCTTTTCTTCTACTGTATTACTCCATAGCGATTTAGTCAAACAACTTCCGGGCGTTAAGATATGGCCGTTGCGATACCGCAGGTGGCGTGCATGGACATCAAGGGGCTGGACGATCGGGCGCTCGAACGCGTCGCGGAATTCTTCCGCGCGTTCGCCGTGCCCATGCGCCTGAAGATCCTGAACGCGCTGCGTGACGGCCCGCGCAACGTCGGCGATCTCACCGCGGAATTCGGCTGCAGTCAGGCGAACGTCTCCAAGCACCTCGCCGTGCTCGCGCAGAACGGGCTCATCGCGAAGGAAGCCCAGGGCACGAGCGCGTACTACCGCATCGTCGATCCCCGCATCTATCAGCTCTGCGATCTCGTCTGCGGCCACATCGGCCAGCACGTCGCCGATCAGGCCGCGGTCCTCGACGTCTTCCGCGGCGCGTCCAGGCCGAAACGATCCCGCCGGGCGTGACGCCGCCCACGTGGCGGTGGCCCGCGCCGCGGGCAGGACGTAGGCTATGGCCCGAGCGTCCCGCCGCGCGCGGGGACGGATAACCAGAAGCGCCTGCGAGGAGGTCTTATGACGACGACACGGGTACACGACTGGGGCGTGCGGCTGAGCGATCGCCTGCGCACGGCGATCGAGGCCGGCGACTTCGGCCATGCCACCCAGCTCGCGCGCGACGGCGACGGCCATGCGCGCAGCCTCGCCCGCGAGTACACGTTCATGTACCGCGGCCTCGGCATCGCGATCCGCGTGATCATGAACGCGCTGCCGGACACGGTCGCACCCTTCTCCATCGAAGCCGATTCCGCCGCGCTCGTCGCACGCTTCCGCAACGAGCTCGGCGCGCTGATCGAGCACACGCTCGAAGTGCCGATGCCGTCCGTCGAGGCCGGGTCCGATCTCGGCCTGGAAATCCGCGCGACAGTTGAGCTGCTCACCGCCGGCGAGGCGGCGTTCGAACGCTCGCAGGCCGCACTCGCGGAGGACATCATCGCGAGCCTCGTGAGGCACGACGCCCTGCGCTCGCGCGTCCTCGTGAATCGCAAGGAGCGCGAGCAGTATCTGCCGCTGCACGATCGACTCGTGCGTTTCATGGCCGATGCCTGGGGCTTCGTCTACGCACGCTGCGGCGCCGAGGCGCTGCTCGGTTTCCATCTCGCGACGGCCGAGGGTCAGCGCGCGGGCTTCACGAAATGGGAGGAGATGGACGTCGCGGATTTCGCGAAGACCTCGGCCTTCCTGCTCCGTCAGCACATGGGCAGTCTCGACGTGCGCGAGGACGAGGAGAAATTCACGCTCGACCAGTCGCTGTGCGGCAGCGGCGGCCGGCTGCAGGTCAACGGCGCGTACAGCGGCCCGGACGCCCTGCCCTACGTCGAGGAAGCCGGTCAGCTCACGTTCGGCCAGCCGCATTTCCCCGTCTACTGCAGCCACTGCCCGGTGTGGAACGGGGTGGCGCCGATACGCTGGTTCGGCCGCTCGCAATGGGTGTTCGAACGTCCCGCCCAGCCGGATGGGCGCTGCCTGCTGCACATCTACAAGCAACGCGCCGCAGTGCCGGCGGAGTACGAGGCGAAGCTGCGGTAGAGCCGGGTCCGACGCGTGTGGTGCCCATCTCCTGCGCCGGCGCGAACCTATAGCAGCGTTCCCCGCACCACCCCCGCCGCCGCCGCGAACCCCACGACCACGATCGGCGGCACCCGTCCGACGAGCAGCATCGCACTCGCCGCGAGCGCGATGCCGAAATCCACGCGATCGCCGACGGCGCCCGTCCACACCGGGTCGTAGAGCGCCGCGAGCAACACGCCGACGACCGCCGCGTTCACGCCCGCGAGCGCCGCGCGCGCCGGGGCCAGGTCACGCAGGCGCCCGACGAAGGGCAGGGCCGAGATCAGGAGCAGGAAACCCGGCAGGAAGATGGCGACGAGCGCGATGGCCGCGCCCGCGGCCCCGCCGGGCGGACTCAGCATGCCGAGATAGGCCGCGAACGTGAACAACGGGCCGGGCACGGCCTGCGCCGCGCCATAGCCCGCGAGGAACGCATCGTCACTGAGCCAGCCTGCGGGCACGAACGCCGCGCGCAACAGCGGCAATACGACGTGACCGCCGCCGAACACGAACGCGCCCGCGCGGTAGCAGGCGTCGAAGAGCGCGACGCCCGGCAGGCCGGTGGCGAGTCGCAACGCGGGCACGGCCGTCAGCAGGAGCGTGAAGACGGCGAACGCCGCGAGTCCGGCGCGGCGGGAAACCACGCCCGCGGCGCATTCGACGGCGACTGCGGGCCCGGCGAGACCGAGTGCGAGCCCGGCCGCGCCGCCCCCGGCGAGCGCCGCCGCCTGCGCCGCGCCGCCCGGCAGGATCGCGAGCAGCAGCGCCGCCGCGACTGCGATCGCCGCGCGTGGACGATCGGGACACAGCGTGCGCGACATCGACCACACCGCCTGCACGACGATTGCGACCGCCGCGAGCTTCAGCCCGTGCAGGAAGCCGGCGCCGAGCGGCCCGCTGAGATGCCCGGCACCGAGCGCGAACGTCGCGAGCAGCAGCGCCGAGGGCAAGGTGAAGCCGGCCCAGGCCGCGAGCGCGCCACGCCAGCCTGCACGGTGAAGCCCGAGTGCGAATCCGACCTGACTGCTCGCCGGCCCCGGCAGGAGCTGGCACAGCGCGACGATCTCGCCGTAGGCCGCGCTCTCGAGCCAGCGGCGGCGCACGACGAATTCAACGTGGAAATAACCGAGATGCGCGACCGGCCCGCCGAAGCTGGTACAGCCGAGCGCGAGGAAGGCGCGAAACACTTCGCGCGCGCTGCCGCGCGGGATGAGGCCGGTCATTGCCCGGCCTCGTGGCGGGCGTGTCTCGTCGCACGCGATGGGCTAGCATTGACCGTCGGCCGCACGCCGCCGGTCCGCAGAGAAAAGAAGAATCGAGCCATGACCAATCCACTTCCTCCCGAACGTCTGAGACGCCAAGTCGATCCCGCGCTGCTCGGCTTCGCGACCACCGCCGAGCTCGGCGATCTGCGCGACGTGCTCGGCCAGAGCCGCGCCACCGACGCCCTCCGTTTCGGCATCGGCATGCGGCGCCAGGGCTACAACCTGTTCGTGCTCGGACCGCAGGGCACGGGGCGGCACAGCATCGTACGCCAGTTCCTCACCGAACAGGCGCGCGGCGAGCCCGCGCCGCACGACTGGTGCTATGTCGCGAATTTCGAGCAGGAGCACAAGCCGAAAGGCCTCGCGCTGCCGGCCGGCGTGGGCGTGAAGTTCAAGCGCGACCTCGAGCAGTTGATCGAGGATCTCGGCGCGGCGATTACCGCGGCATTCGAGAGCGATGAGTATCGCGCCCGTCGCCAGGAGATCGAGGGGAGCCTGAAGGAACGTCACGAGCAGGCGTTCACCGCGCTCGGTCACGAGGCCGAGGAACAGGGCATCGCGCTCATCCGCACGCCGACCGGCATGGGCTTCGCGCCGATGCAGGATCACGAGGTCATCGGTCCCGAACAATTCCACAAGCTGCCCGAGCCCGAGCAACAGCGCCTCGAGGCGGCTGTCGGCGCCTTGCAGGAAAAGCTCGAGATGCTCGTGCGTCAGTTGCCGCAGTGGCGGCGCGAAGTGCAGCAGCGCATCCGCGATCTCGATCGGGAAGTGACGCAGGCGGCCGTCGAGCACCTCATCGACGACATGCGCCGCGCCTATGCCGTGCATCCGGCGGTGATCGATCACCTTGCCGCGGTCCAGCAGGCGGTCGTCGACGACGCCGACGGTTTCCACCACGGCGAGGACGGGCCGGAAGCGGGCATACCGGGCCTCGCGGCGATGCGTCCGCCGAAAGCGGCGCTGACGCGGCGCTTCGCGGTCAACCTGCTCGTCGATCACAGTGATGCGAGCGGCGCGCCCGTCGTCTACGAGGACAACCCCGGCTACCAGGAGCTCATCGGCCGCGTCGAGCACATCGCCCAGATGGGCGCGCTCGTCACGGACTTCACGCTCATCAAGCCCGGCGCGCTGCATCGTGCGAACGGCGGCTACCTCATGCTCGACGCGCACAAGATCCTGACGCAGCCCTTCGCCTGGGACGGGCTCAAGCGCTGCCTGTCGGCGCGCGAGATCCGCATCGAGTCGCCGGGTCAGATGCTCTCGCTCATCAGCACGGTCTCGCTCGAACCCGAGCGCATGCCGCTCGACGTGAAGGTCGTGCTGCTCGGCGATCGCCATCTCTACTACCTGCTCTATCACTACGACCCGGACTTCCGCGCGCTCTTCAAAGTGGCCGCGGACTTCGAGGAGGACATTCCGCGCGACGGCGACTCGGAGCTCGCCTACGCGCACCTCGTCGCGACGCTCGCGCGCCGCGACGCCCTGCTGCCGTTCACGCGCGAAGCGGTCGCGAGCGTCATCGAGCACAGCGCGCGCCTCGCCGACGATTCCTCCAAGCTCTCGATCGCCATGCAGCAGATCGTCGACGTCCTCCACGAGGCGGACTACTGGGCACGCGCCGGTGCGGGCGAGACGATCACCGCCGGGCACGTCGCGCGCGCGCTCGCCGCGCGCATCGACCGTCAGGACCGCATCCGCGATCGCATGCTCGAGCAGACGCTGCGCGGCACGCTCCTGATCGACACCGCGGGCGCGAAAGTCGGGCAAATCAACGGGCTCTCGGTCCTGGGCCTCGGCGAATTCTCGTTCGGCCATCCGACGCGGCTCTCGGCGCGCGTACGCCTCGGCAAAGGCGAGGTGATCGACATCCAGCGCGAAGTCGAGATGGGCGGGCCGATCCACTCCAAGGGCGTGTTGATCCTGAGCGGCCTGCTCGCGGCGCGCTACAGCCCCGATCAGCCGCTCGCGCTCACCGCGAGCCTCGTCTTCGAACAGACCTACGGCGAGATCGAGGGCGATTCGGCATCCTGCGCCGAGCTCTACGCGCTGCTCTCCGCGATCGCCGAGATCCCGATCAGGCAGTGCTACGCGGTCACGGGCTCGGTCAACCAGTTCGGCGAGGTCCAGGCGATCGGCGGCGTGAACGAGAAGATCGAGGGCTTCTTCGATCTCTGCGCGCGCCGCGGGCTCACCGGCGAGCAGGGCGTGCTGATTCCCGTCTCGAACGTCGCGCACCTGATGCTGCGCGAGGACGTCGTCGAGGCCTGCCGCGCCGGGCGTTTCGCGATCCACCCCGTGACGATGATCGACGAAGGCATGGAGCTCCTCACCGGCATGCCGGCCGGCGAGCGCGACGCGGACGGCCGCTTCCCGCCCGAGACCGTGAACGGCCGCGTCGCCGATCGTCTGTCCGTGATGCTCGAGCTCACGCGGATCTACAGCGCGCCGCCCGAGCCCGTGCAGGTCGAGCCCGTGCCGCCGCGGGACACCCAATGATCCCGCTGCCCGCGATCCGCCGCATCCTCGTCGCGCTCGACGCCTCGCACGGCGGCGAGGCCGCGCTCGAGGCGGCGGCGCTGCTCGCCGCGCACATGGAAGTCGAGCTCGCAGGCATCTTCGTCGAGAACGAGGACGTGCTGCGCTTCGCGGCGCTGCCGTTCACGCGCGAAACCGGCGTCGCTTCGGCCGCGACGCGCAAGACGGATCGCCAGGAAGTCGAGCGTCTGTTGAAGGTGCGCGCCGGGCTCGCGGAAGCGGCGCTCGTGCGCGAAGCGGAACGCCAACGCCTGCGCTGGTCGTTCGAGGTGCGACGCGGGCGCGTGATGTCGCAGCTCCTCGCCGATGCCGAGAGCGAGGATCTGCTCGCGCTCGCGCGGGAGGGCGCGCTCGGTCACGGCCTGCGCGCCGGGACGACGGTCGAGGAATTGCTGCCGGGTCGGGCCGGCGCGGTGCTCATGCTGCCCGCGCGTGCGAAGCTCGCTCCGCCGCTGACCGTGATCTACGAGGAGAGCCCGCCGGGCGCCGCGGCACTCACGCTCGCCGGGCGCATCGCGCGCGGCACGCTCGACGGCGTGGTGCGCGTGCTCGTGCCCGTACCGCCCTCGCCCGCCGCCGCGCGGCGCATCGAAGCGCAGGCGCGCGAGGACCTCGCCCGTCTCCCGGTCGTCGCGGAGATGAAGAACGTCCCGTGCGCCCCCCCCGCCGCGTTCGCCGCCGCGGTGCGCGCCGCGCGTCCCGGCACGCTCGTCATGGGCTGGAATGCCGGGCTCGCACGCGCGTTGCAGAGCGTCGACGTGCCGCTCATCGTGGTGCGTCCGGAGCGCCGCGCCCACCGGCGCCGCCACTAGCCGGGCCTCCGCGCGCCGGCACGGTACGCCGTCCGAAATCCGGCGCTGCCTGCGTCGGCGCGGATTTTCCGCAAGAATCCCGGGGTAAATCCGCCGTTCAGGTGCACACGACCGGCTGCCGATAACTCTTGTCCCGGGTCCCGGACGGCCCGGACTCATTCGGACGAACGGGTGCGAAGCGTGCGTCTACCGGAATTCCACAGTCTGCGAGCCAGGATCGTGCTGTTCTTCGCCTGGCTGCTCGCCACGGTGCTGGCGATCGTGTTCGCGCTCGTCACGACTGCGAGCTATCAGATTGCGCGCCAGCAGAGCCGCGACGACCTGCGCGTCGGCCGGCGCGTCTTCAATCACCTCGTCGACCAGAATCACGAGCGCCTGATCCAGTCGGCGAACGTGCTGACCTCGGACTTCGGGCTGCGCGCGGCGGTCGCGAGCCGCGACGTGCCGACGATCGCCTCTGCGCTCCAGAATCACCAGCGCCGCATCGGCAGCGACATCGCGCTGCTCAGCGACGTCGACGGCACGCCCGTCGCCGACACGCTCGACGGACCGCAGCCGGGCGGTCCGGAGCTCGCGCCGGTGCTGCGCGAAGCGGAGCTGCGCGGCAGCGCCACCGGGATCCTCGTCGTCGGCGCGCGCGCCTACGACATCGTCACGGTCCCGGTACTCGCACCGCAGCCGCTCGGCTGGCTCACGCTCGGCTTCCGCGTCGACGACGATTTCACGCGCGAGCTCGCGGCACTCACCTCGCTCGAGATCTCCTTCCTGCATCTCGACGCCGGGCGCTGGCGCGTGCTCGCCTCGACGCGCGGCCATTCCGAGCAGGATGCGCTGCTGGGCGCCGTGGCCGACGCCGGGCCGCTGCTCGAACCGCAGTCCGCGACGCTGCCCGGCTACGAAACCGAGCTCGTCGCCGCGGGCAATCCCCAGGGCGCCACGGCCGTCGCGTTGCAGAGCTCGACTGCGCGTGCCGTGGCGCGCTTCGACGAGCTGCGCGCCACGCTGCTCGTGCTGTCCGCGCTCGGCATCGGCGGCGCGCTCGTCGGCAGCATCGTGATCGCCGGACGCATCACGCGGCCGATCCAGGCGCTCGCGGCGCGGGCGCGGCGCATGCAGGAGGGACATTATGTCGATGCCGTGGAGGATTTCGGCGCGGACGAGATCGGCAAGTTCGCCGAAACGTTCGAGCACATGCGCGCGGCGATCGTCGCGCGCGAGAGCGAGATCCGCCGGCTCGCGTTCGTCGATGTGCTGACGGGCCTGCCGAATCGCATGGCGTTCCAGGAAGACCTCGCGCAGCGTCTCGCGGCCTCGCCTGCGCCGCGGCTCGCCGTGCTCATGATCGATCTCGACCGCTTCAAGGACGTGAACGACACGCTCGGCCACGCCGCGGGCGACGCGGTGCTGCGCGTCGCGGCGCAGCGCCTCGCCGGCGTCCTGCGCGGCTACGATCGCGTCTACCGCTTCGGCGGCGACGAGTTCGCGCTCTTGATCGCGGCGAAGGATGCCGCGGAAGCCGAATCCGTCGTCTCGCGCATCCGGCTCACCATCGAGGAGGACGTGAGCATCGACGGCGAGCCGGTCGACGTCGGCTGCAGCATCGGCATCGCGCTCTGTCCCGACCACGGGACGGAGGCGAGCCTGCTGGTGCGGCGCGCGGATATCGCGACGCACGAGTCGAAGCGCAGCCGCGCCGGCGCCACGATCTACGACCCCGCGCGCGACGACGTGCGGCGCGAGCGCCTGAACCTGCTGGGCGAGTTGCGGCGCGCCGTCCAGGGCGAGCAGCTCACCGCGTTCTACCAGCCGAAATGTGCACTGCCCGACGGCCGCGTCGTCGGCGCCGAGGCGCTCGTCCGCTGGCAGCATCCGGCGCGGGGACTCGTCCCGCCCGGTGAATTCATTCCCTTCGCGGAGCAGACCGGGGCGATCCGCCTCGTCACGCGCTGGATGATCGCGCAAGCCGCGCGGCAATGCGGCGCATGGCTCGCCGCAGGCCACGAGCTCGAGGTTTCGCTGAACGTCTCTGCGCGCGATCTGCTCGATCGCGATCTCGTCGACGCCGTGCGCGAGGCGATCGCCGCGAACGGCATTCCGCCGCGGCTGCTGTGCCTCGAGATCACCGAGAGCTCGCTGATGGAGGATCCGCGCACCGCGCACGAGACCGTCTCGCGCCTGCACGCGCTCGGCGTCCAGCTCGCGATCGACGATTACGGCACGGGCTATTCCTCGCTCGCCTACGTCAAACGCCTGCCCGTCTCGGAGCTGAAGATAGATCGCGCGTTCGTGATGAACATGACGAAGCACCCGGAGGACGCCGCCATCGTGCGCTCGACGATCGAGCTCGGGCACAACCTGCGCCTGCGCGTCGTCGCGGAGGGCGTGGAGACCGAGGCCGAGATCGAGCTCCTCACCGCGCTCGGCTGCGACGTCGTGCAGGGCTATCTCGTCAGCCGTCCGCTGCCGGCCGCGCAGTTCGACGCCTGGCTGGCGCAGGACGGCGCCCGCAAGCGGTTCACCGCGCCGGCCACGAACGTGAGGCCGATCGCATGACGCGCGCCGCGCTGCTCGCGATCCTCGCCGCCCTCGCCGGCCCCGAGGCGGTGGCCGATCCGATCGCGACGGCGGCGCTCGCGCTCGACTACGACGACAACATCGCGAACGCCGCGGGCGGGCGCGATCTCGTCGACGACGTCAGCTTCGGCGCACGGGCCGCGGCAGGCTGGCGCTGGATGCTCGGCGATCGCAGCGATCTGAGCGCCGTCGCGCAGCTCGACGGCGCGCGGCAGGCGCGCTACACGGGCCTCGATCGCCTGGAGACCGGCGGGACGATCACGTTGCACACGAAGCTCGGTCTCGGCGGGGACGCGCCGTGGTTGAAGATCAGCGGTGGCGGCGGCTGGTGCGACGTCGCGTTCGCACCGCGCGACGTCTGGTACTGGCGCGCGGGCGCGGCACTCGGCACACGCTTCGGCGAGCGGCTCGACGTCGCGCTCGCGTTCGATTACGAGGGCCGTGCCGCCGGGCACGACGTAGACGTCCCGTTCCTCGTCCGGCGTTTCGGCCTGCGCGGCGACGCCTACGACACGCAGGCGAAATCGCTCGGGCTGAGCGCGGTGTATGCGCTGACGGAGCGTCTGAGCCTCGTCGCCGGCTACACCCGCCGCGCGGGCGACGTCGTTTCCACCGTGCACATCGACCGCGAGGTGTTCGAAGCATCGTCCGCAATCACGCCGGATCCGACGTTCGGCCCCGGACGGTTCGCGTATCGGCTCGGCGCCGATTCCAACGTCTACGATCTCACGTTCAGTCTCGCGCTCGGCGCTCACCTCGCGCTCGACCTCGGCTACCGCCACCAGGACAGCGAGGCCTACGAGGAGCTCGCGTACCACAACGAGATGCTGAGGCTCGCGCTCGTCTATGCGTACTGAGCTGCGCGCGGTTCTGCTCGCGCTCCTGCCCGCCGTCGCGCAGGCCGGCTCGCTCGAGCTCACCGTGCGCGGCGATCACGCGCCGCTCGCGGACGCGGTCGTGGTCGCCGTGCCGCTCGACGCGCCCGCGCCCGCCCCCGTGCCTGGCGAGCTCGCGATCGATCAGATCGACAAGGAATTCGTCTCGCGCGTGACGATCGTCCCGCTCGGCAGCCGGGTGAAATTTCCGAACCACGATCAGATCCGTCATCAGGTCTATTCGTTCTCGCCCGCGAAGCGCTTCGAGCTGCCGCTCTACGCCGGCACCCCCGCGAACCCGATCGAATTCGACATGCCGGGCGTCGTCGCGCTCGGCTGCAACATCCACGACTGGATGCTCGGCTACGTCTACGTCGCGCCGACACCGTGGTTCGCGAAGAGCGGGAACGACGGTCGGGCCCGGATCGACGGCGTGCCGGCGGGAAGGTATCGCTTGCAGATCTGGCATCCGCGGCTCGTCGGTGCGACGGAGACGACACGCGAGGTGACCGTCGGTGACGGCCCGGCGAACGAGGCGATCGAGCTCGAGCTGAAGCCCGGGTTCAAACCGCGGCGCGCGCCGGTGCCGGGGATTGCGGGGTACCGCTGAAATGCGGGGACTCCCGGCTCACCCGTTCAATACGTCCGCCGTATGCATGGTGTCCAGGTATTCCTTCACCGCCGCGATCTTCCCGTCGCGGATCTCGATGAGGAAGTGGTATTCATTGTTGTACGTGCGGCCGTTGCCGAGCACGCCGTAGGACTCCGCTTCGCAGGCGACCTTGTTGCCCTCGGCGACCATGCCCTTCGGCGTTATCGAGAGGCCGTCCTTCGTGTCCGGCAGGATGCTCTCGAGGATGGCGCCGATTTCGGCTTTCGTCTTGAGCCCGGCGAGCGGGAAGAGCGCGGGCTTGCCGCCGATCCACCACGTCGCGTCGTGCGTCATCATGTCGAGCGCGCTCTTCGCGTCCTTGCGGGCGAAGTGCGAGAAGAATTCGACGACGAGCTTCTTGTTCGCTTGCAGATCCATGACCGTTGACCTCCGGGGTTCGTGTTGAGGAAGCTCCGATCCTTTTCAGAGCTTTTTCCCTTCTCGTCGACGCGCTCAGTACCCGGCTTTCGCGTAGGGCGTCGAGGCGTCCTTCTTGTAGACGAGCAGATTGCGGCGGTACGCGCAGACCTGTTCACCGTGCTGATTGCGGGCGAGCGTATCGACCGTGAGGATGCCCTCGTCGGCGCGGGACTTCGAATTGCGGCTGTCGACGATCGTCGACTCCGCTTCGATCGTGTCGCCCTCCCAGACGCGGCCGAGCTCGATGCCGGTCCAGCCGAGATTCGCCGAGACGCGGCCCAGCGTGCGCGTCGTGAGCGCCGTGACCGCGCCGACGAGCAGCGCCTCGGGCACGCGATAACGGGCGCCGGGCCGGCTCTCGACCCACATCGCATCCTGGAACTGCGGCGAGAAGTCGAACGCTCTCCGGCTGTGCGTGACGATGTCCGCGCGGTGGAACGTACGGCGCGGCGAGTGGACGAACGTCTCGCCGGGCTTCGCATCCTCGAAGAACAGCCCGTACTGCTCGACGAGCACGCCGCCCTCGTCGCGATAAGCACCGAAGCGCGGCTCGCGCGCCGGCGCGCCGAGCGCACCGGCGGGTGCCGGCCAGCGCGTGGCGCGGAAGATCTCGACGCGACAGACGAGGTTCGCGAACTGGCCGTCCTTCGTACCCGGCACGCCGTCCGGACCGAGCTTCTTGAAGCCGCGCAGCGCGAGCGTCACGACGCCGACGTCGGCGTCACCGCCATCCGCCGCCTCGAGCACTTCGCTCTCGGCGTAGAGCGTGTCGCCGCCGAACACCGGCGCCGTCAGGGCGATCTCGTGGAACCCGAGTATCTCGCGACGACAGCCGAGCGTCTTGCCCGCCATGCCGAGCAGGCGCTGCACCGTGAGCGTGCTGACCATGAGCGGGAACTTCCAGCTCGCCTGCTCCGCGTAGCGCGCGTCGTAATGGATCATCGCGCCGTTGTAAGTATCGAGCGCCTCGTCGCAGTTGTCCTGCTGGGTGAGCGTGATGCCCGGCCGGTGCCGGAAAATCTGGCCGACCGAGAAATCCTCGAAGTAGAGCCCGAACTGCTCCCGGTAGCGGCCGGGTGCGATCTCGTAGTACGCCGGAAACGTCATGTTCCACACTCTCTCCGCGTCGCGCGCGGCTGTTGACGGAAGAGCGGCGCGCTCCACCGCGGAGCGCGCCGGGCGATCTTCAGGCAATCGAGTTCCGCTTCACCCACTGGCGGGCAATGATCATGCGCTGCATCTCGTTCGTGCCCTCGCCGATGCAGGTCAGCGGGGAATCGCGGTAGAAGCGCTCGATGTCGAACTCCTTCGAATAGCCGTAGCCGCCGTGAATGCGCATCGCCTCGGTGGAATTCTCCAGCGCGGCTTCGGAGGCGAAGTACTTCGCCATGCCGGCCTCCATGTCGCAGCGCTCTCCGCGGTCGAAGATCTCGGCCGCGTCGAGCGTGAGCAGCCGCGCCGCGCGGGCGCGCGTGACCATCTCACCGAGCTTCAACTGGATGGCCTGGTGCTCGCAGATCGGCTTGCCGAAAGTCTTGCGGATCTGCGCGTAGTCGGACGCGAGACGCAGCGCGCCCTCGGCGAGACCGACGCCGCGCGCCGCGACGTTGATGCGGCCGAGCTCGAGACCGCCGGTCGCCTGGAAGAAGCCCTGCCCCTCGACGCCGCCGATCAGGTGATCCTTCGACAGGCGATAGTCCTGGAAGATGAGCTCGGCGGAGTCGATGCACTTGTAGCCGAGCTTCTCGATGCGTTTGCTCGCCGTGAAGCCTTCCTTCTTGGGCGCGATGAAGAGGCTCATGCCCTTGTAGCGCGGCTCGGCATGCGGATCGGTCTTGACGAGCAGCGCGACGGCCGAACCCTCGAGGCCGTTCGAGATCCAGGTCTTCGTGCCGTTGATGACATAGTCGTCGCCGTCGCGGCGCGCGGTCATGCGGATGCCCTGGAGATCCGTGCCGGCGTCCGGCTCCGTCAGCGCGAGGCCGCCGCGCACTTCGCCGCTCGCGAACTTCGGCAGCCAAGTCGACTTCTGGCCGGGCGTGCCGAACTTCTCGACCGCGAGCGCGAGCATGAGGTGGGAATTGAAGATGCCGGTGATCGCCATCCACACGCTCGAGATTTCCATCACGACCTGGGCGTAGATGCGGGCCGGCAGGCCGAGGCCGCCGTAGTCCTGGGAGATGGTCGCGCCGAACAGGCCCATCTCCTTCATCTGTTCCACGATTTCGATCGGATAGCGATCCGCGTGGTCGTATTCCTTGACCCGGGGTCTCAGCTCGCGCTCCGTCCAGCGCCGGATGGCCTCCAGGAACTGCGCTTCCTCCTCTGGCCCGTAGCCGTGATCTTTCGCCGTCATCAGTGGTGACCTCGCCGTTCGTGGTGCGGAAAGGTCCGGATTGTAGCGCGCGGGCGGCGTGGCGCCGACACCCGAAAGGCGGGCCCGCGCCCGCGGTTGCCTGCGCGCCGGGATTTCGCGGAAGATGCGGGGACGAAAAGAATCGAACGGATGTCCATCCACAGGAGGCGACCCGATGATCCACGGTATACACCACACCGCGATTTCCACGTCCGACATCGAACGCTCCGCGCGTTTCTACCGGGATCTGCTGGGCTTCGAGGAAGTCTTCAAGCTGAACTGGGACGTCGGCAACGAGCAGCTCGACAACATCACGGGTCTCACCGACTCCTCGGCGAAGATCATCATGCTGAAATGCGGCAACGCCTGCGTGGAGTTGTTCCAATATGCGACTCCGGAACCGAAAGCGGGCGATCCGCGCCGCCCGGTCTGCGATCACGGCATCACGCATCTCTGCCTGCAGGTGACGGACATCGACAACGAGTACGCGCGCCTGAAGGCCGCCGGCATGGTGTTCCACTGCCCGCCCCAGCCCGTCGGCTCGACGATCCGGGCGACCTACGGCCGCGATCCCGACGGCAACGTCGTGGAGTTGCTCGAGCTCCCGCTCGCCGACGTCATGTCGATCGCCAGAGCGGGCTGAGCTCCGGCACGCGCGGCCGGGATGGCCCGCACATGCAGACCTTGCGCGCCGGTCCGCGGGCGCACCCGGCGGTCGGGCGCACTGGCCGTGGTGCTCGCCTGCACATGGCCGGCCGCCGAGGCCCAGCTCCCGGGCGACGTGCGCTGGGGCGCGCAGCTCCGCTATACCTCGGATTATCTCTATCGCGGCTATTCCAAGAGCGCGGACCGGCCGACCGTCCAGGTCAAAGTCTCCGCCGACGGCGCCGCCGGCTGGTTCGCCGGCGCCTGGGCCTCCGCCGTCGATTTCGGCGAGGCCCGCTTCGAATTCAACCCCTACGCC
Organism: Gammaproteobacteria bacterium; assembly: GCA_016209015.1. Classification (GTDB taxonomy): domain Bacteria; phylum Pseudomonadota; class Gammaproteobacteria; genus JACQWY01. Next base: position 22,456 of record JACQWY010000033.1, read on the forward strand.
GGCTGGCAGTTCCCGCTCACCCCCGACTGGCGGCTCGAGGCTGCGGTCGCGGGGTATCTCTACGACGCACGCACCTATGGCGAGGGCAATGGCTACGCCGACCTCGGCGCACGGCTGCGCTTCCGGGACGTCGCGAGCGTGCGCATCGGCGTCGCACCCGACGCCTACGGGGCAGGTGAGGCGATTCCGACGTTCGAAGTGGACGCCCGCTATCCGCTCACCGACGTCACGGAAGTCTTCGCGCTCGCCGGCCACAGCCTGAGCCAGACTGCGCTCGACTACGACCACACCTGGTACGGCGTCGGCGTCACCCGCTATCTCGGCCGCCACGTCGCACTCGAGTTCCGCTATCAGGGTGCCCGGGAGAGCAACGATACGGCCCCGCCTCCGGGCGGTGGACATCCCGTCTACGGCGGGCACGACGCCTACGTCCACGCCCGCGCGGGCGAGACGGCCGACGCCTCGATGTATACCGACCGCCTCGTCCTGTCGCTCACCATCGGATTCTGAGCGCGATCCGGCGCATGCGCGCAGCGATTGAACCTTCGTCCCCCCGGCCGGGATTAATGGGACGTCAAAGGCAATCACCGGCGTATGCGCCGTCAAACAGTGAAGCAGACCGGACCGAACTTGAAATCGCGGGACAACACAGTGGCTGAGGACGCGTACGACTGGGGTCTCATCCGGCGTATCGCCCAGCGCGACCAGAAGGCCTTCGAGGCGCTGTACCGCCGTCACTACGACTATCTCTACCGGTTCATCTATCAGATCACCCGTCGCCTCGACGGCATCGAGGCGGTGATCAACGAGGTGATGTTCGTGGTGTGGGAGAAAGCGGCGACCGCCGAACCGCGCGCGCTGGCCTCGACGTGGATCCTGGCCATCGCGCACCGCAAGGCGCTGAAATCGCTGTCACGCTCCGGTGCCACGGTGGAATCGGTGGAAGACGACGACCCGCGGTTCAGCGATGGCGGCGAGGCGGTGGCGGCGCTGGAGACGGAGAATCTGCTGTTCTCGGCGCTGCAGCATCTCTCGCCCGAGCAGCGCGCGGTGCTCGAGCTCGTCTACTACCACGGACTGCACTACAGCGAGATCGCGACGATCCTGGATTGCCCGGAGAACACGGTGAAGACGCGGATATTCCACGCGCGTCGCAAGCTGCGGACCGTCTGGCCGGCGCTGACCGGCGGCGGCGCGATCCGCGACCACGAGACATAGAGGGCTCGGCAAGCATGAACGACACGACTTCCCGAAACGCGCTCGGTCACGACGAAGTCATCGAGCTCCTGCCGTTCCACGCGAACGGCTCGCTGCGCGGTGACGAGCTCGCTGCGGTCCAGTCGCATCTCGGCAGTTGCCTCATCTGCCGCCGCGAGCTCGCGCTCGAGCAACGCACGATTCACGCCTTCCGCGAGGGCAGTCTCGTGGAGCAGTCGGCGCAGGTGGCATTCCAGCGCCTGATGCAGGACGTGCAGCGCAACGTGCCGAAGGTCCCGCCGACCGGGCTCGAGACCTGGCGCGACCGCTTCGAAGCCTGGTGGCTCGCGCTGATCGCACGCCCGGTCTATGCGCTCGTGCCGCTGGTGCTCGCGGTGTCGGTCGGTTTCGCGGTCCACCACAGCCGCGGACCGGCCGCCGGCGACGATTACCGCGCGCTCGCCAGCCGGAGTACGCCGGTGGTACGGCGCGCGGCCGGGGACTTGCGCGTCGTGTTCACCCCGGAGACGGATCCGAGGACGATTCCCGCGCTGCTCTCCAGTCTCAAGCTCGAGCTCGTCACGGGCCCGAACAGCGCCGGCGCCTACACCGTCCGGCTCGGCGCCGGCGCCGGCGAGCTGCCCGACGCGCTCGCCGGGCTGCGGGCCCATCACGAAATCGCGCTCGCCGAACCCGCCTCGCCGCTCGCCGTGGAGCGCCCGCAATGAGCCGCCTCGCCGCTTGCTGCCTCGCGCTCGTGTTCACCTGCGCGGCGCTACCTGTCGCGGCGGAGCATACGGAACGCGAAATCGTCGTGACGTTCGTCGACCGCAGCGTCGATCGCCCGACACTCGGCGGGCCGGGCAGCTATACCCCCCGCGGTGCGCAGTATGCGAGCACGACCTGGAGCCGCCGCATCACGAGCCATATCGCCCGGGACTACGGCCTCGAAATGGTGACGGAATGGCCGGTGCTGAGCATCGGCGTGCACTGCGTGGTGTTCGAGGTGCCGGCGGGCCGCGACGTCGGCGAGGTACTCGCCCGGCTCGCCCACGATCAGCGCGTCGGCTCGGCGCAGCGCATGCACACGTTCCACGTCCTCGCCGACGATCCCTATCGCAAGCTGCAGGGCTCGCTCGACAGCCTCGGCATGGCGGATGCCCATCGTTACGCCACGGGCCGCGACATCGTGGTCGGCGTCGTCGACACGGGCATCGACGTGCAGCACCCCGACCTCGCGGGCCAGATCATGACGGAGACGGACCTCGCCCCCGAGCACACCGGGAACATCGGCGACGAAGTGCACGGCACCGCCGTGGCGGGCGTGATCGCGGCAGCCGGCGGCAACGGCCAGGGCATCGTCGGCGTCGCCCCGGACGCCCGGGTGCTCGGCCTGCGCGCATGCTGGCCGGAGCAGGCGGGCGCGGGCGGCGCGATCTGCAACAGCCTGACGCTCGCCAAGGCACTCGACACGGTGCTGCGCGTGCAGCCGCGCATCCTGAACCTGAGCCTCGCCGGGCCCGAGGATCCCCTTCTCCAGACGCTCGTCGAAGCGGCGCTCGCCCGGCACATCATCGTGGTCGCGGCCGAGCCCGCGACGCGGGACGCGGAGGCGGCGTTTCCGACCGCGATTCCGAACGTGCTGCGCGTCCGCGCCGCGGGCGCCGGGGGCGTGGCCGCAGGCGTGCTCGACGCGCCCGGGACGGACGTCCTGACGACGTTCCCGCGCGGCACCTACAACTACATCTCGGGGAGCTCGTTCGCGGCGGCCCACATTTCCGGCATCGCTGCGCTCCTGCTGCAGATCCGTCCCGACTTGAGCGGAGCAGAGATCGTGCAGGTGCTGGTCGCGGCGCGCGGCCACTATGGCGGAGCGCTGAAGAGCGCGGTCGTGAGCGCCTGCGAGGCGATACGCCAGGTCAAGTCGGAAGCGGCGTGCGATGCGCCCGCCGCGGGTAAGCCGGTCGCGGTGCATGACGCCCGGCACGCGCGACAGCTCGCGGTCGCGGCCGGCTTGCGCTGAGGGGTCTGGCGCTGCGGGAAAGACGCGCCGCCCGCCGGAGCAGGCGGCGTGGACAGGCTGAATCAGGCGGTGGCGTAGAGGAGCGTTCCGACGACCTGGCCCGAAGCGTTCACGGTCTGGGTCGGCGGCTGGAGATTCTGCACGCGGGTATCGTCGGCATCTCCGTCATGGTCGGGACCGGGTGCCTCGCGGGCCTCCGGGCGCGTACTCTGGGTCGCTGCCAACGCCGCGTTCAGCGAAGAGATAGAGCTCACTGACATTCGCTACTCCTTTCCCGGTCCTCCGGGTGTGCACGACGCGCCGGGCGTCGTGTGGCCAGTGTAGACCATCCGACCGCGAATGCATCTCGCGAATGGCGCGACGGCGCCGCAACCCGCCGCTGCGCAGCGAGAACGGGGTCCCGTTTGACAAGGCGCGGAGCCGGACGGTACTTTCCCGACGTTCCCTTCATCCATCCACGTCCGCGACTCAAGGAGTGACCCGCATGTACAGCCGGCGCGCCCGCCCCGTCCTGTCGATCGTCCTCGCCCTCGGCGCCCTGGTGATCGAGCCTGCGGTGGAGGCCGCCGTCCTGACCGGCACGGTGGATGCGAACGGCAAACCGGTCGCCGGCGCGATCGTGAGCGCGGTCGCTGCCAACGGCGCCAGCGAATCCGCCTACACCGATGCACGAGGCCGTTTCACGCTCGCCACCGGCCTCGGCGGCGAAGTCGATCTGCGGATCCGCAAGCGCTACTTCCGCGACGACGTGCGCAAGCTCGACGCGGCCGCCGCGCAAGCGCCGCTCGCAGTGCACCTCGTCGCGCTGACCGACGCGAAGGAGATCTCGGAGGATCATCCCTCGCTGTCGTACTTCTCGCGCATCAGCTTCGACGCGGACGAGAAAGCGCTGTTCTCGCGCCCGAACTTCACGCGCGACTGCCTGAGCTGTCATTCGCTCGGCAATCGTTTCACGCGCGGGCCGCGTCCGCCGGAGGGCTGGGTGCCGACGATCACGCGCATGCACGGCTACCTCGCGAACGCGGACAAGGCGGCGATCCAGCACCGCGCCGAGCTGCTCGCGCAGGCCTTCGACGGCTCGCTGGTGAGCTCGCATTCCGAGGTGCCTTACGACCCCCTGATCGCGAAGGCGAAGATCTACGAATGGAAGCTGCCGGGCACGGTCGTGCCGCACGACGCGGAATATTCGGCGGCTCAGGACAAGGTCTACATCGCCGAGATGTTCGCGGGCGAGGTCGTCGAGGTGAACTTGAAGGACGGTGCCCTCCAGCACTTCCGGCTTCCGGACGATGGCATGCCCGCCGGCGGCGAGTTCACGAAGCGCGGCCTGCCCGCGCCCTACGGCCTGACGATCTCGCGCGCCCCGCACAGTCTCGCCGAAGGCACGGACGGCAAGTTCTATCTCACGGATTCGATCGGCGCCGCGGTCACCTCCTTCGATCCCAAGAGCCATGCCTTCGAGAACTTCGCGGTCGGCAGCCAGTCGCTCTATCCGCACACGGTACACACCGGCAAGGACGGCGTGGTGTGGTTCACGATCGCGTTCTCGAACCAGGTCGGTCGCTTCGATCCGAAGACGAAGGACATGAAGGTCGTGAACCTGCCGGCGACGCCCTCGCTGAGCACGCCGGGCACGACGATTCCGTACGGCATCGACATCAGCCCGAAGGACGGCAGCGTGTGGTACAGCAAGCTCGCCTCGGACAAGATCGGCCGCATCGATCCGCAGACGCTCGAAGTGAAGGAATACGATTCGCCGGTGCGCGCACCGCGCCGCCATCGCTTCGATGCGCAAGGCCGGCTGTGGGTCGCGGGCTTCTCGGACGGCGCGATCGCCCGCATCGACGTCGCGAAGTGGGACGCGAAGATCTACAAGCTGCCGGTCTTCGCCAAAGGTGAAATTCCGGCGCCGTATGCGCTGAGCGTCAATCCGAAGACCCAGGAAGTGTGGGTCAACGACACCATGCTCGACCTCGTCTGGCGCTTCCTGCCGAAGGAAGAGCGCTTCATCGCCTATCCGCTGCCGATGAAGGGCACCTACACGCGCGACGTGACGTACACGAAGGACGGCTGGGCGTGCACGGCAAACAATCCGATCCCGCCTGCAGCGCTCGAGGGCAACGTGCCGGAGCTGATCTGCATCGACCCGCTGGCCGCGCGCTGAGTCCGCGGCGATGTCGAGCCTCCGGCACTGGGGTCTCGTGGCGGTGATCGCGCTCGCGACGGGCGCCGTACAGGCCGATGACACGGCGCGTTACACGAAGATCGCGAACGACGGCAGCGCGCTCGCCGCGGGCGCAGCGCTCGGTGCAGCGCCGCGCGACTGGGCCTGCATGCGCGATACCGAGACCGGCCTGACCTGGGAAGTGAAGACCCGCGACGGCGGGCTGCGCGATCTGGCCTCGACGTACACGCCCTACGACGGCAATCCCGCGACGAACGGCGGCGACCCGGGTTATCGCGACGAGACGAGCGGTCGCTGCCTGCGCGAGCGCATGGCAGGCGCCTCGTGCAATACGGAAGCCTATGTGAACGCCGTCCGCGCAAGCCGGCTCTGCGGCTACGACGACTGGCGGCTGCCCACGCTGCCCGAGCTCATGGCGCTCGCACGCGAGACCTCCAGCGCACGGCCCGGGGAGACCCGGCTCGCGCTGCCGAACACGGCCGAAGGCTGGTACTGGACGGCGATCACGCGTGTCGGCGTCACCTCTTTCTCCCGCGTCGTGCTACTGCCACCGCAGGGCCGGCCGGCGTTCTACGACGGGAGCTATCTCGTGATCGCGGTGCGCGGTGGCAAATGAGCGCGCCGGCCGGTGACGGTGGCGCAAAGGAATGGGTGCTGGAACGCCTGGACGACAACGGCAATGGGTTCGTCGTCGCGCGTTTTCACGGATCGGGGGACGGCGCTCGCGGCGGCGGCCGGCTACGCGGCCCGGGGACACGAGCAGAGCTATACGGTGCGGTGCGCGGTGCGCATGAGGAAGTGACCGGGCGGGCATCCTGCCCGCCCACGCGACTGTCCGGAGTTCAGTCGAGGCACCACGAATTGCGCCCCTCGCGAACATCGTCCACCTCGCGGATCATGACGCGGATGACGTCGCGTCCGTCCGTGCGCAGATGGCTCACCGACAGGGCGCTCACGAAATGCTCGCCGTCCTGCCGCCGCGCCTGGAACGGCGCGCCGCAATGACACAGGAAATGGATCTGCGGATCGAGCTGTCCGTCGCGAATGACACCGTCGTTGCCCAGGCGCGGGATGAGCGCCGACACGTGGCGTCCGAGCAGTTCATCGCGGGGACTCCGGAACATCGTCTCCGCCTCTGCGCTGCAATCGACGATCCGTCCGAACCGATCGAGCGCGAGCGCGGCGAACATCGCGGCGCGTTCGCGAACCGACGGCGCCTGACCGATGCGAGCCGCCGAGTCGGGAGACCTCTTGGCTGATTCCATGCGTGACCTCCTCAGCGTATAGAGCTTGTTGAGCGTCGCCCGCGTCCCTCCCCCTTTCGTGCGGGCCTGTGTGTCTGCTCTCGTTCTTGTACGTGCGCGGCGACCCTCGTGCGGCCGCGGCTCCGATCCCGTTCCCGAATGAGCCCGGAACGCATCCGGAGCTCCTGATTTAAGTGTAGACCGTGCCGGTTGGGGGTAGCGGCCGAAAGAGCATAATCCTCCAACTTCCGCGACGCTGTCGGACAGCAGGACGAACTACGGTGCGCAGCTCGCGCCTCGTGCCGGGACAATCCGTCGCAGGGCCGACTGGAGCGCGGTGGAGGTATCCGTTAGGGAAGCTCTGAATAAGTCCATCCTGGACTTTTCAGAGCACGGTCGGCAAGAAGCGTGGTTCTTGCCGACCTTACGTGAACAATGGCTTACGCCACTGTTCACGGCGGCA
>JACQWY010000034.1 GCA_016209015.1 Gammaproteobacteria bacterium
CGCCGTGCCGCTCTGGAGATCGAGCGTCCCCGTGAGGTTGAGCGCCCCCGCGCTGTGCGTGACGTGTCCGGTGAGGTCGGTGAGTGTGAAGCTCGCACCGAGGTTCAGGATCGCGCCCGCGGCGGTGACGTTCAGCGCCCCCGTATTCGTCCACGGATTCGTCGGCGCGATCGTCAGCGTACCGGCGGAGGCGGTCAGCGCGCCGGTGCTCGAGAACGTCGTGGGATTCACGGTCAGGGTCTGGCCGGCGGCGTTCGCGTCGAGGGTGCCCGCGTTCGTGATTGCGCCGCCGCCGACACAGCAGGTCGAGATCGTGCCGTAGCCCTGCACCGTCACGCCCTGGCCGATCGTGCCCGTGCCGCCGGCCGCGTTGTAGAGGCTGCCGTTCGCGAGCTGCACGGTCGAATGCGTGACGCCCGGCGTCGCCGTGAGAATGCTCGCGCCCGCAGTGTCGAAGCGGAGCTGATTCGCACCCATCGTCAGCGTCACGGCGTCGGCGAGCGTGAGCGTATTGTCGATTTGCAGCGTGCCCGCGCTGTCCGTCAGATTGCCGTCGAGAATGATCGCGTCGAGGATGCCGCTGCTGCTCGTGAAGCTCGTGCCGGCACCGTTCACGTGGCCGTTCTTGATCGTGCCGCTGAGCTGATCGAGCCCGAGCGCGCCGAACGTGCCGAGCGCGGCGCTGTGGACGAGATTCGCCGTGCCGCTCTGGAGATCGAGCGTCCCCGTGAGGTTGAGCGCCCCCGCGCTGTGCGTGACGTGTCCGGTGAGGTCGGTGAGTGTGAAGCTCGCACCGAGGTTCAGGATCGCGCCCGCGGCGGTGACGTTCAGCGCCCCAGGATCGCGCCCGCGGCGGTGACGTTCAGCGCCCCGGTATTCGTCCACGGATTCGTCGGCGCGATCGTCAGCGTACCGGCGGAGGCGGTCAGCGCGCCGGTGCTCGAGAACAGATTCGGCGAGACGTTGAGCGTCTGTCCCGCGACGTTCGCATCGAGCGTCCCGGCATTCACGAGCGCGCCGCCGCCGACGCAGCAGGTCGAGACCGTGCCGTATCCCTCGACCGTCACACCCTGGCCGATGACGTCCGTGCCGCCGGCGGCGTTGTACAGCGAGCCGCCGATGAGCTGAATGCTCGAGTGCGTGACCCCGGGCGTCGCGGTCACGATGCTGCCGCCCGCGGTGTTGTAGCGGAGCTGGCTGCCGCCCATGTTGAGGTTCACGGTGTCCGCGAGCGTCAGCAGGCTGTTGATGTAGAGCGTGCCGGTGTTCGTCATCGAGGTGCCGAGCGTGACGGTGTCGAGGACGGCGCCCGAGCTCGTGAGCGACGTCGCGTTCAACGTCGCATTCTTGAGCGTGCCCGTGATCGTCAGCGGACCGGAGGCGTTCAAGGCGCCGCCGCCGAGATCGATCGTGCCGCCGAGCGTGCTCGAGCCCGTGCTGCCGCTCGTCACGTCGAACGCGCCGCCGCCGGTGCTCAGGCCGGCGTTGACGGCGATCGCGCCGCTCGTATTGAAGCCGGTAGCGCCCGTGTCGCCGGCGGTGAACGTGATGGCGCCGCCGTTCGTGTTCAGTGCGCTGTTGAGCACGATGTGGCGGCCGGCGCGGACCGTGAACGTCTTGTTGACCGCGACCAGCGTGAGCCCGCCGACGAGGCCGGAGTTGATCGTGAAATCGCGATTCGTCTGGATGAGGATGTCGGCGCCGAGCACTTCGAGCGCAGATTCACTCATCGTGAAACTGTCGACGGTTGCGCCGCCGCCCTTGTGATCGCCGAAGAGTATCGTCGCGTCGCTGATCTGGCCGTCGTCCGTCGTGTTCGCCGGCGTGATCGTGACGTCGAGCGGATCGAACAGCACGCTGCCGGTCCTGCCGTGCGCGGCCGTCGCATCCACGGTGCCGTCGAACGCGAGCGAGTTCTTGCCCGAGATTTCGCTCTGGCCGCCGTCGCCGCCCGCCGCTCCGCCGCGCGCGCTCACCGCGCCGTGGAAGCGCGTCGTGTCGTCCGCCCACACGACGACTTTGCCGCCGTTGCCCTCCGTGAGCGCATCCGCGGCGATCTTCGCGTCGGTCGCGACGTAGGTGTCCTGCGCGTTCTTCACCGCGGAATTGCCGCCGTGGAAGTCGCCGCCGACGAGCGCAGCGCCGCCGCCGTGCGTGCCCGAAACGTCGAGGCTCGCCGTGCCGAGGAGGCCGACGCGTTCGCCCACAACTTCGATCCGTCCACCCTGGCCTGCGGCCGCCTCTTCGGCGGTCCCGGTGGCACTCACCGTCCCGCTGACGAGCGTCGTGCCGTTCGTGCTCGCGATTTTCACCGCGCCGCCGTTCGGGCCGTTCGCACTGATGGCACTGCCGGCGTCGAGTGTCACGTCGTTCGTCGCGGAGAGCACGATGCGGCCCTGCGCGTCCCTGCTCAGGCTGTCGGCATTGATCAGTCCGGCATTGCGGATGGTGCCGGCGAAGACGCCGATCGCACCCTGCTCGGCGATGAGCCTGCCGAGGTTCAGCACTCGATCCCCCGGCGCCTGAACTTCGAACGTCACGTCGTCGACGTCGAGGCTCGCGAGCTTCACTTTCTCGCCGGCGGCGAGGATGAGCTGGCCTTCCTCGACCTCGAGCGTGCCGTGATTCTCGATCTGCGGCGCGATCAGCACGATCTCGCCTTTCGGTCCGGCTTTCACGTAGCCGTAGTTCTTGATCGCACCCGCGGTATCGCCTGCCGTGAAGTTCAACTTGCCGGCGAGGAAATCCTGGTCCGTGATGTTCAGGGTCGAGGCCACGAGGGCGGCGGTGTCGATGCGCGCGCCCGGACCGATCACGATGCCGTTCGGATTGATCAGGAAGACGCGGCCGTTCGAGACGAACTGGCCGAGGATTTCGGAAGGATTCCGGCCGACGACGCGGTTCAACACACTGCTCGCGGCCGAGGATTGCACGAAGCGCGTGATTTCCTGCTGGCCGATCGAGAAGTTCTGCCAGTGCAGGATCGCGCCGGGCGTCGTGGTGATGTCGAGCGCGTTCGCGCCGGGCCGCGCGAAGCCCGCCTGCCCATTGATGACGACCGCAGCCTGCGGGTTCGCTTCGGCCGCACTCCCGCTCAGCATGCCGAGGGTCAGCCCGATCGTCAGCGCCCTGTACCGCATGATCCTCTCCACCCCACTCCTGAAGCCGCGGCCGCCTGGCGAACGTCCCGGTCCGCTGGTCGAAGCACCGACGCGACGCGGTGCTGCATGTGTGGTCGACGGGAACGACGGATCCCGCCGGCCGGCTCTGCGTAGTCGAGAATGGGCTTGCAGAGCGTGCTCGAACGAATGCGCAACTTATAAACGCTTCACGACCGCGGACGCTGTGAGCAATTCCCGCAAAGAGGAGGGTCGTTCGGAAGAAGTGCGCGCACCGGCGTGGATTGTCCTCGTCGCGATTGATGCAGGCAAGGAGTGCGGTGCTCAGTACCTCACGAGCAGATTGACGTGCCACTTGATGCCGCCGGCCGCGCGCTCGTTGGCGGCAAGGAATTCGTGCCCGTAGTCGAATGCGCAGGCGACGTTCTCGCGCCATTGCCAGCGCAGGCCGAGACCCGAGCTCGCGATGGTATCGCCGCCGGGTTCGCCGGGCAGCGGCGATTCGCGTTCGACGCGCGCGCCGTCGACGAAGCCCAGCACGCGAAAGCCATGGGGCAGGGCAGGGCTCCACAACTCGAACGTGAGGCGCTCGCCGTTGTCGCCGGTGACGCCGCGTTCCTCGAAACCGCGCACCGAGCTCACGCCGCCGACGCCGAACGTCTCGCCGGAGATCAGCGGTTCGCCCGCGTACTGACCCTCGAAGAAGCCGCGCGTTTCGAAGCCGCGGGGCAGGACGTAGCTGACGTTCGCGCCGTAACGCACGAGATCCCAGTCGCGGCTCGCGCCGGTCCGCGAGCGGGCATAACTCGCGGCATTGTTGTTCGCGCCGCCGTGGAGGTTGCGCACGTAGGCGAGATTGAACTGTCCCGAGAATTTCTCGCCGCGCCATTCGCCGTCGTAGCGGAGATTGATCGGGCGGCTGCGCACGTTCGAGCCGATAGGCGTGCCGAGGAAGCTCACGTCGTTCGTGAAATCGCGATCCTCGATGCCGAAGCCGAGCTGATGGCGCCAGTTCGCGATCTTCGGCAGGTACTGGCCATAGGAGAGGCCGTAGAAATCACCTGCGCCGCTGACGTCGAACACGCTTTCGATGCGGCCGCTGTTGACGTCCGAATGCGCATAGTAGAACGCGGCGGTGCCGCCGAGCCGGTAGATCGGCACGCGATAGTTCAAGCCGAATTGCTTGACCGCGGAGGTGTTCTCGGGCGAGGTCGTGTAGATCGCGGTGACCGCGTCGTCGAAGCCGACCAGGTTCGTATGCTGGAAGCCGAGCGAGAGCCTGGAACGGCCGATGTCCGGCGTGCCGATGTTGCTGAAGTTCGAGAACACGGTCCACGGCTTGCGATCCTTGACCTCGAGCTCGGCGTCCACGGTATCGGGCTTGCGGCTCTCCTTGAGGTTCAGGCTGATGTGACGCGAGGGATGATCGTTCGCGAGGCTCAACGCACTCGCGACGCGCAGCATCGAGGGCGTCGTCCCGACGATCAGCGGCGGCACGGCACGACGCACGTTCTGCTCGCTGAAATAGCGGTTGCCGCTCACGCTCACCGACCCGATCGTCATGCCCTTCACCTTCAGCACGACCGTGCCCTGATCGATGGTCTGCGGCGGGAGGTAGACGCGATAGAGCACGAAGCCCCGGGCCCGCAAGGCCGCCTCGAGCGCCTTCGCCGCGGCCGTGAGTTCGTCGAGCCCGTGCTTCGGGCCGCGGTGGGCAGAAAGTATCGACTCGGTGTCCTGCGGGGAGAGCGGGTTCTCGCCTTCCACGACGTAGCGCTCGACCGTGAATGCCACGGGTTCGGGGACGGGCAGGGCGGCCGCCGGGACGCCGCGGGCGAGCATGCCGAGGAGGCTCACGGCGCACAGCGCGTTGCGGGCGGGGCGCTCGGCGAGCGCGGGCGGTCTCATAGCGTTTCCGAAGGTCCTTTACATCGGTCGGACTTTGGACAAAAATCCAATTGTCTAAGTAGCTTATAGACGACAATTAAATCCGATATCAACGTTAGCGGCAAGCTGATGCGCGCACCTCCCCCGGCTCATCCGTTCTCGCGGCGGTCCCGTTCCCCCGGGGGGCGGCGCGGATACTACGCGAAGCCCCTGTCGTTCGTCGCTCCGGGCGTGCTCGGTTTGCTGTTGCAGGGATGCACCCTCATGGCGCCCGCTCCGCAGGCACCGGTGGCCGCCCCGGTCGCGATCCAGCCCGCGCCGCCCGTCGGCACCCCCGAGCTCGATACGCTCGGCCTCGTCGCCTACGCGGCGAGCATGCAGGGGCGCCCGTACGTGCTCGGCGGCGATACCCCGGCGGTCGGTTTCGACTGCAGCGGGCTCGTCCAGCACGTCTTCCGCCAGTTCCATCTCGAGCTGCCGCGCAACGCCTTCGTCATGGCCGCCGATCTGCCGGCGATTCGGCTCGACGAGCTGCGCGCGGCGGATCTCGTGTTCTTCAATACGCAGCGCGCGCATTCCCACGTCGGCATCTATCTCGGCGACGGCCGCTTCGTGCATGCGCCGAGCCCGCGCACCGGTCGCGTGATCATCTCGCGCATGGACGACACCTACTGGCGTCCGCGGCTCGACGGCGCCAGACGCCCGGCGCCCACGGCGGATGCGTTCGAGGCGGCAGGCCTGCCCGCCGTACCGACGCTCGCCGGCGCCAGCCGCTGACGTGAGGTCGCACGCGACCGCGCCCGGACGGGCGGGCCGGTGAGCAGCGGCCGGATCCCGGACGCCGGACACCCGCGGGTGCTGGCACTGACGACGACCTATCCGCGCTGGACCGGCGATACCGAGCCCGCGTTCGTGCAGAACCTCGCCCAGGGGCTGGCCGCCGCAGGTTGCGAGGTACGCGTGCTCACCCCGAGCTGTCCCGGCGCGCTCGGGTACGAACGCGAGGGCGCGGTCGAGGTCTGCCGGTATCGTTACTGGCTCGCCGGACGGGAGACGCTGACGGGGGCGGGCGGCATCGTCAGCCGCCTGCGCCGCCATCCGCTCTCCGGGCTGCTCGTGCCCCCGCTACTCCTCGCCACGCTGCTCGCCGCGTGGCGCCACGCGGCATCGCAACGTGCGACCGTCGTGCACGCACACTGGCTGATCCCGCAGGGCGTGCTCGCCATCGTGGCGGCGAAGCTGTCCGGCCGGCGGCCGCGCGTTCTGGCCACCGCGCACGGCGGCGATGTCTTCGCGCTGCGCGGACGGCTGTTCGATCGGGTCCGCCGCTGGGTCGTCGCCCATGCCGACCACGTGACCGCCGTGAGCCGCTACGTCCGCGAGGAGCTCATCCGGCAGGGTGCGGACGGCAGCCGGATTTCCGTCGCCTCCATGGGCGTCGATCTGCGCGACCGTTTCCGTCCCGCGGCCGGGGTCGCCCGCGACCCCGGCCGCGTGATCTTCGTCGGTCGTCTGGTCGAGAAGAAAGGAGTGGCCGTGCTCGTCGAGGCCATGGACCGTCTTCGGGCGAGCCGGGCCGACGCACACCTGATCGTCGTCGGCGACGGGCCCGAGCGGTCGATGCTCGAACGGCTCGTCGCGGAGCGCGGGCTGGCAGGCGGCGTGAGCTTCCTCGGCGCACGCCCCCAGGCGGAGCTGCCGGCCTTGTATTCCAGCGCGGCGGTGGCAGTCGTCCCGTCGATCGTCGACGCGCTCGGCGATCAGGAGGGACTCGGACTCGTCTCGATCGAAGCCATGGGCTGCGGCTGCGCGGTCGTGGCCTCGGATCTCCCGGCGATCCGCGACGCGGTGTCGGACGGTGTCAACGGCCTGCTCGTGCCACCGCGCGATCCGGATGCGCTCGCCACGGCGATTGCGGCCCTGCTCGGTGACGGAGGCCTGCGCGAACGCGTGAGCGGCGAGCACGTCAGGCTCGCACTCGTCGAACGCTTCGACTGGCAGAACGTCGCCAGGCATTATGCCGCGGTGATCCGGGAACTGGACGGCGGAACCGGGCAGGCGTGAGCGGCGGATATTCCGCTGCCGGATGCGATCGAAGCTTGTTCGCCCGGGGCGCGCTCACTGGAATCCGCGCAGTGCATCTCCAGTCATGAGACGCAGCTCGACGTGCCGCGTGACCCGAAGGAACCCGTGTCCGAGCCTCCTGCCCCGGTGCGACCCGCCAGAGCCGCGCGGTCGACGGTGCCCGCCATCGCCGCTATGGACAGGAGACCGCGCGCGGGCACTTCAATCCGGAGCTCGCGGCCGCGACGGTGACCGCGAGCCGCGGCCCATCGTCTTCTAGCAGGTGCTCGTGCTCCAATCCAGTCCATGTTGCGGGCCATGATCCAGGCATCCCAGAATTTCGTCGCCACGACCAGCTTGTGATGGCGCTGATCTCCGCCGGTCTCGAGGCGGGACCGGGTCTCGGGGAAGTTCGCCCCGATCTTGGCGTGCTGACCCAGCGTCTGGAGCAGGGCATCGCGTTTCAGCATGGCCGCGAGCCGTCGGCGGAGTGTCTCGTAGGCATCGTCGTTCATGGGGGTGGTAGCTGCGGTACGTCTTGCGCGCTTGAACTCGAATCGGCCCGCGACCACGATCGTTCCCACGCCTTCAGACGCCCATTTTTCCTGCCGCTATGACGTGTAGCGCACCGGCCGGATCGGAGTGATGGGCGCGTTCACGGGGCCCGGGAGGACAGCGGGATGAGCACACACGCCGATAATTCGGCGCCGGACGAAATCATCGAGCCGATAGCCGTATCGATCGTCGAACACGCACGGCTGAATCTTCCGACCGCGACGATAGGGTCGAGCGTCGTCAGCGTTCTCCTGACGTGTGCGCTCTTCGGCGCGGTGCCTGCGCCCGTGCTCCTCTCCTGGGCGGGGACGCTGCTGGTGGTCTCCGCAGCGCGGCAGTGGCATGGATCCAGAGCGTCCATGGACGACCCTCGGCGCTGGCTCAAGAGCTTCAACATCGGTGTCGCGGCCGCCGGCCTCGTCTGGGGCGCGGCAGCCGGCTTCGTCCCCCTGCTCGCGGAACCGAGCCGTCAGGCGATCGTCGCCGTGACGCTCGCCGGCGTCGTCGGTGGCTCGGTGCCGACGTACGCGCTCACGGCGCAGGCGATGCGCATCTTTCTCGCGCTGAGCCTCGTCCCGTTCTGTGTGATGTATGCGCTGAAGGGCGGGACCACTGATTTCATTATCGCAGGCCTCGCCGCCACGTATTTCGCGATGATGCTCAAAGTCGGATCGCATCTGCATGCGCGCCTGCTGCATGCGCTGCAATTGCAGTTCGAGAATCGCGCGCTCGTCGAGCAACTGCAGACGTCGAAGGAAAGCGCCGACAGGCTCAATCGCCAGCTCAACGAACAGCTCGCCCAGCACCGGCGCACCGAGGACGATATGCGTGCGGCGAAAGATCAGGCCGAGGAGGCCGTGCGCGTGAAGTCCGAGTTCCTCGCGAACATGAGTCACGAGATCCGCACGCCCATGAACGGCGTGCTCGGCATGACGGAGCTCCTGCTCAGCACCGAGCTCTCGAACAAGCAAAGGCAGTTCGCGGCCACCATCCGCGCTTCGGGAGAGACCCTGCTCGGCCTCATCAACGACATCCTCGATTTCTCGAAGGTCGAAGCGGGCAAGATGGAGCTGCAGTCCAAGACCTTCGATCTCCGCGAGCTCGTCGAGGACGTCGGTGCGATGTTCGCCGAGCGCGCCCATCGTGCCGGGCTCGAGCTCGTCTGCGTCTATCCCGCGAAAGCGCACGCGGTCTACCGGGGCGATCCGGATCGCATTCGCCAGATCCTCACGAATCTCGTCGGCAATGCGCTCAAGTTCACGCAGCACGGCGAGGTCGTGATCCGTTGCGCGGCGGCTGCGCAAGCCGGCGACGAAGACGTGGTCCGCCTGACGGTGAAGGACACCGGGATCGGCGTGAAGCCCGAATTCCAGGCGAAGATTTTCGAAGCCTTCACGCAGGCCGACGGCTCGACGAGCCGCACGTTCGGCGGCACCGGTCTCGGTCTCGCGATATCCCGCCAGTTGACGAAGCTCATGGGCGGCGAGATCGGTCTGCAGAGCGTCTACGGGAAGGGTTCGAGCTTCTGGTTCACCTGCCCGTTGAAGCGCGAGACCGCAGTGGAAGGCGCGCGATCGCGCTTGCCGGTCGCCGCACTCGCCGGGCGGCGCATGCTCGTCGTCGACGACAATTCGACGAATCGCGAGATCATCTGCCGGCAACTCGAGGCCTGGGGCATCGAACAGCAGGTGGCGAGCGGCAGCGAGCAGGCGCTCGAGTTGCTGGTGCACGCGAAGACGCTGGGCCGGCCGTTCGACTGCATCATCTTCGAACGCAAGCTCGGCCGCGAAGACGGCCTGGAATTCGCCGACACGGTCGGGCGCCATCCTCGGATCAAACCGCGGCCGAAGCTCGTGATGCTGAATTCGGTCGGTCAGCTCGAGAGCACGGGCAAGTGGCTGCAGGCCGGAATCTCGGCCTATTTGACGAAGCCCATCCGCCAGCACGAGCTCGGCGAGGCGCTCGTCGCGGCGCTCGAGCTGGGCGCCCCGACACCGGCGCCGCAGCCGGCGAAGCCGGTCGTCGCGCAGGCCCGGGAGGCGCCGTCGGCGCGTGCGCAGTTCCGGGCCCACATCCTCGTCGCCGAGGACAACGTCGTGAACCAGGAGCTCGTGCGCAACATGCTGGAATCGCTCGGCTGCCGCGTGCAGATCACGGCGAACGGCCGGCTCACGTTCGAAGCCTTGTTCGAGCGGTCCTTCGACGCCGCGACCGATCCCTACGATCTCGTGCTTATGGATTGTCAGATGCCGGAGCTCGACGGTTATGGGGCGACGGCCGCGATCCGCGAACGCGAAGCGCGCGATGGTCTCCGGCGCATGCCGATCGTCGCACTCACCGCGAACGCGATGGCGGGCGATGCGGAGAAGTGCCTCGCTGCGGGCATGGACGACTATCTCGCGAAGCCCTTCAGCCAGGCCCAGCTCTCGCAGATCCTCGCGCGGTGGCTGCCGCTCGCGGCGACCGTGGCCGTGCAGCGGCCGAAGGAAACCGCGCCCGCGCCCGCGTCACGTGCGGCGGCGAGCGGTGCTCATCTCGACCGCGACGCACTGGACCGCGTGCGCGCACTGCAGCGCGAAGGGGCGCCGAGCATCCTCGGCAAGATTATCGGCATCTATCTCAGCACCTCACCGAAGCTCGTCAGCGACATCCGCGAGGGCATTGCCCAGAGCTCGCCCGACAAGATGAGCCGCGCGGCACATGCGTTGAAGTCCAGCAGTGCGAATCTCGGCGCGACGACGCTCGCGGAGATCTGCAAGGAGCTCGAGGTGCTCGGCCGTGGTGGTACGGTGGACGGTGCGGACGTCAAGCTGGACGTCCTGGAATTCGAATTCGAGGCGGTGTGCACGGCACTCCGCCATATCCTCCGGCGCGAAGCCGCCTGAACTCTCACCACGCGACTGTCGCCGACGTGTTGCGCCGGCGCGGATTTCATTGCTTCAATTTTTCCGGCAACGCGTCTGCCGTCATCGCGTCCCCGTAGAGCGGCCCCTGCGCATGGACGCAACCAAGCTCCTTGAGCCAGGCGTGCTGCGCGGCGTCCGTCACGCCGACCGCCGTGACGGCGAGACCCAGTCCGAGACCCATGCTGGCGATCGCCGCCGCGATGGCTCGATCGTTCGTGTCGTCGGGCAGGCCGGCGACGAAGGACGAGTCGATCTTCAGGGCATCCACCGGCACGCTCTTCAGCAGGCCGAGCGGTGAACGCCCGGTGCCGAAGTTGTCGATCGCGAGCGTGACACCGAGCTGCTTCAGCGCGCCGAGCATTGTGCCGCTCTGCTCGAGTTGCTGGATGGTCGATTCGGTCACTTCGAGCTCGAGACAATCGGCAGGGAAGCCCTGTTGGGAGAGCAGCTCGTCGAGACGCGCGACGAAGCGGTCGTTCGCGAGCTGGCGGGCCGAGACGTTCACCGTCAGCCGCAGGCCCCCGAACCCGGCCGCGTGCAAGCGCGCACCCTGGCGCACTGCGAGTCTGAGGATCACCCCGCCGACAGCCTCGCTCAGGCCGCATTCCTCGGCGACCGCCATGAAGCGCTCCGAGCTCAGAGTCCCGCCCTCCGGGCTCTCGAAATGCACGTGCACCTCGAGCGCGTCGACGCGGCCGTCGACGAGCGAGACGATCGGCTGGTACCTCAACTCGAACTGACCCCGTTCCAGCGCGCGGCGCAATCCCTGCTCGACGGTCAGCCGCGCCTGCACCTGCTCGCCGATGTCGCGCGAGAAAAACGAATAGCGGTTGCGGCCGCGGCCCTTCGCGGCGTACATCGCGCTGTCGCAGGCTTTCACGAGCGCGATGCGATCCGTCCCGTCGTCCGGGAAGAGCGCGATGCCGATGCTCGCCGATACTGCGACCGATTCGTTGCCGACCTGGATCGGCGCGCGGATTTCCTGCAGGAGTTTATCGGCGAGCAGTGCGCAATCGGAACGGCGGGAGATTTCGGGTGCGATGACGACGAACTCGTCGCCCCCCATGCGGATGGCGAGGTCGCTGCGCCGCAGGCTGCTCTGAATGCGCTGACCGACGGCCTGCAGGAGTTGATCTCCCGCGGCGTGTCCCAGCGTGTCGTTGATGAGCTTGAAGCCGTCCAGGTCGATGAACATCAGCGCAAGCCGCTGGCGGCGCGCGTTCGCCGCTTCGAGATCCAACGTCAGCCGTTCCTCGAGCAGGTGCCGGTTGCCGAGCCCGGTGAGCGCGTCGTGATAGGCGAGGTAGTTGAGCTGCTTCTCGGTCTGGCGCAGAGCGCTGATGTCGGCGAGCGTCAGGACGTGGTTGACGGCGCGATCCTCGGCGTCGCGCACCGTGCAGATCTGCTCGAGGCAGGGAAAGACGGTCCCGTCCGCGCGCATGCACATCACTTCGCCGCTCCAGTAGCGCTGGTCGGCTTCGAACACCTCGCTGCCCAGCGTGTCGCCGGCACGCCGGGCGTGCAGGAATTCGAGCGGGTTACGACCGAGGACGTCCTGCCCATAGCCGGTGAGCGTCGTGAAGGCCGGGTTCATCGAGACGATGCGGCACTCCGGATCGAGGATCAGGATGCCCTCGACGGAATTGTCGAACACGACCTTCGCCTGACGCAGCACGCTCTCGTGCTCGAGACGCGCCGTCGCGTCGCTGATCACGCCCACGACGCGCGTCGTCTGTGCGTTGGCGTCGCGATGGGGCATCGCGTGGAGATCGACCCAGCGGGCCTTGCCGTCCGTCCCCGTGAGGCGCAGCGTGGTGGCAATCGGCTGGCCGGCGTCGAGCTGCTCGCTGATCGTTTCGCGGATGCCGGGCTCGAGGCCCGCGAGGAAGGCTTCGGGTCCCTCGCGCAGCCGCGCCGGCGCCGCGCCTGCGATGCGCGCGAACTGCCCAGAGGTCTCCAGTCGATCCGTGTCCGACTGCCATTCCCAGACGCCGAGCGCGGCGGCGTCCACGGCGCGCCGCAGGCGTTCCTCGGCCGTTTCGATGGCGAGCTCGGCACGGCGTCGCGCGAGCGCCATGCGCAGCGTGGCCTCGAGCTCGCGCAGCTTGTACGGCTTGACGAGATAACCGTAAGGGCAGGTCGCCTCGGCGCGCGCGAGCGTGTCGCGCTCGCTGTAGGCGGTCAGGAAGACGATCGGAATGCGCCAGCGCTCGGCGATGATGCCCGCGGCCTCGGTGCCGTCGGCGACGTCGCCGAGGTTGATGTCCATGAGCACGAGATCGGGGTGCAGCTTCTCCGCCTCGTCGATTGCTTCCTGCGCGCGGGAGGCGATGCCGGCGACGACATAACCGAGCGCTTCCAGCGTGTGACTCAGGTCGAGCGCGACGATGCGCTCGTCCTCGACGATCAGGATCCGCGGATTCATCGCGCCACCTCCATCCTTGGTTTGAAATTGACGACGAAGCGCGTCCCGGCGCTCCTGTCGAGAACGAAATCGCCGCCGAGCTGGTCGACGAGCAGGGGCACGAGCTGCAACCCGAGCGATTGTTTGCGGCCGGGCTCCACATCGGGCGGCAGGCCCACGCCGTCATCGGCGATCGTGAGCGTGCCGGCGCGGCCGGCGGGATGTTCGAGGCGGATCGTCACGGTTCCGGCACGGCCCCCGGGAAAGGCGTGCTTCACGGCATTCGTGACGAGCTCGTTGACGAGCAGCCCGCAGGGCACCGCGGCATGCAGGTCGAACGCGAGCGATGCGCCCGTCTGTTCGAAGCGCAGCTCGACGTTGCGGCGGTCGGAGGCCACGCTGTCGCGCAGGAGCCCCGTCAGCCGCTCGAGATAGAGTCCCAGATCGATGCGCGCCATGTCGGCGCGCTCGAACAGCAATTGATGGATGAGGGCCATCGCCTTCACGCGGTTCTGGCTGTCGGCGAGCACTTCCTGCGCTTCCGGCGGTGCGGTGCGGGTCTGCAGGTTCAAGAGACTCGAGATCACCTGCAGATTGTTCTTCACCCGATGATGAACCTCGTTGAGGAGGACCGTCTTCTCGGCGAGCGCATGCTTCAGCAGACTCTCGTCGGCCTTGCGCTGGGTCACGTCGACCACGGTCGCGAGCACGTGTGCGGAGCGCCGGTGCGGCATCAGCGTCATGCCGATCTCTATCTCGAAATCCCGGCCGTCGGCGCCGAGCGCGTAGAGCTCGGTGCGGTCGTTCGGATCGGCGGCATCCGCAGGCGCGAGGCATTCCGCGACCAGCGCCGCACAACGCTCGCGGCTGCGCTCGTCGAGCAGGAGATTCACGTGGCGGCCGAGCATCTCTTCGCGGCGGTAACCGAACAGACGTTCCATGCCCCGGTTGACGAGGACCATGTAGCCGCGCGCGTCCATCATGACCAGACCCTCGGGCACGGATTCCACCACGAGCCTGAATCGTTCCTCGCTGAAGCGGAGCGCCTCCTCGCCGGCCTTGCGCGCGCTGATGTCGATCGCCGAGGCGATGAGCGCCGTGATGCGTCCGTCGTCCTCGCGCATCGGCGCGAGCATGAAATCCAGGGCGACGAGGTGACCGCCCGCCGCGCGCGAGGTGGTGTCGTAACGGATCATCTCACCGCGCGCCGCGCGCGTGACCGCGGCCCGCAATTCGACCTGCAGCGCCGGATCGTAGTTCCACCAGTAGCAGTCCCAGAAGCGGCGTCCGAGGACGTCGGCGAGCGCGATGCCCGCTGAATCGAGCGGCGTCTGGTTGACGTCGACGACCCGCCCGTCGGGGGCGAGCACGGCGACGAAAGCGGCGAGATGATCGAGCTGACGGCGGATGCGTGCCTCGGGCAGTTGCATGGCCTGTCCGGGCGCAGCGTGGGGCTCGTCGATGATCACGAACGCCGCGCCGTGCTCGCTCTCCGCGCTCGGCATGCGATGCGCCGTGACGCGCCAACTGCTTTCCCCGGCACCTTCGCCGAGCCTCAGATAGCCCTCGACGGTGACCAGTCCCGCAATCAGCACGCGATCGAGCAGCGGTCCGATCTGCGCGGCGAGCGCGGGTGCGATCACCGTCCAACTGTTGCCGGCATGCGCGGCGAGCGGCACGCCGTGCAGATCCGCGAGCGCGGCGTTGACGCGCACGAAGCGTCGCTGCCCGTCGAGGATCGCGATCGCGCAAGGCAGGGTGTGGAATATCGCATCGGGCAGCGGGCCGTCGTTGCGGAGCTGTGCGATGCTTGCTGGCTGGACGAGTTTGGGCTCCATGGCGCTCGAATCGAATCCCCAGAGTCGAAAGATTCCGCCGCGAGACGAGCCTCGGGCGAGAGTGTCGGGAGAACGCACCGGTCTGTACCACGTCCTGCAGCATGGCCGGCATGGTGGAAGCCCGCGCGGCCCGGGCCCCTCATGGATGAAGCGTAGCGCAGGCGCCGCCGACGGCGCGAGGCATGCGCTGTCGACTGGCCCGCAATCGTGTCGAATCGTGACGCCCGAATGCGAACCCCGATCACAAAAGCGTGCGCACCGGCCACGGTCCACACGCACCGGGCGCGCGGCCGGCCGCAGTGCCGACGCGAAGACGGCGCACCCTGGCTTGCCCGGCGGCGGCCGCGACGCTAGCGTGGCACGTCCCCTGCCGCCGTGGAGCGCGCCATGACCGACCTGCCGATGGACACCGACCCCGCGGCGTCGCGTTGACCGCGTGCGACGCACGCTTCCGTGAGGAGCCCGACGCTGTCTATGACGTCCTGCGTACCCACGATCCCTGGTTGCGCGACGAGGCCTATGGCCGCAGCCTGCTCCCCGTCGCAGGCAACGTGACGACGACCGACCTGATGGGCAACGGCCTCCATGCCCTGCTCGTGCATCCCGCCGCGCGCGCGAGGCTGCGCGCCGAGCCGGCGCTCCTGGGGGCGGCGATCGAGGAGATGCTGCGCTACGACTGCCCGCTCACCGAGACGGCACGGATCGCGCTCGAGGATACGCACGTCGCCGGCTGTCCCGTGCGCGCCGGCGAAACACTCACGCTCTCGCTCGCCGCGGCGAATCACGATCCGGCGCGCTTCCGGGATCCGCACGCGTTCGATCCCGGCCGCGAGAACGGCGCGCATCTCGCCTTCGGCGGCGGCGTACACGTCTGTCTCGGTGCGCCGCTCGCGCGGCTCGAGGCGGAAGTGTGCCTGCCGGCCTTCATCACGCGCTTTCCGGCGCTCGCATCCGGCGCAGCGCCCGCCGTGCGCCGGCGTCTGCCGTTCTTCCGCGGCTTCGAGGTGCTCCCGGTCCGTCTCGCGTGAGACGCGCACCGGGGAGGTCTGCACGCGTATGAGGATCGGCCTCGTCTCACCGTTCTGGCCGCCGCATCACGGCGGCATCGCGGTCTATGCGTACCGCCTCGCGCGGGCCTTGCGAGCCGCGGGCTGCGAGGTCGAGGTGTTCTGCGCGACGCCGGAGGATCCGGCGCGCGACAACGGCGACCTCGACGTGACGCGCTGCTGCGAAGGCGGCCTTTTCCAGCGTGCGACGTGGCTGCAGGCACAGGCCGCCGGTGCGCCAGCGGAGCTCGGGCTGCGGGTGCGGCGCTTCCTCGACGCGGCACTCGCCTGGGCGCGAGCCGGTGCTTACGAGATCGTCCTCGTCAACGCACCGCTCACCGAAGCCCGTCTCGTCCAGGCGCGCGAATTGTTCCTCGCGCTCCGCGCGCGCGGTGTGCGCGTCGGCGCGCTGCATCACGATCTCGGCGACGAGACGACGCGCGAGCTCGCGGCAGCGCGGCGCGCCGCCGGATGTTGGGAGCGCGCCGCGCAGACTGTCGCCGCGGACATCGCGCGGCGGCTGCGGGCTGCGGCCGTCCCCGATACGTATCGCCGCATGGGCAGCCCGCTGTTCTTCGCGCCGGACTTCGTCGTGTCCTGTTCCGTCTGGTCGGATCGCTTCGTCGATCCACTCGGCAGCGTGCCGCGCTTCGTGCTCCATCCGCTCCTCGACGCGCCGCGCGCAGCCGCGCAGGGCAGCCTGCCGCCCGTCGACGTGCTGATGGTGAATCCCCAGAAGCGCAAGGCGCCGGTGATCATGGCGAACCTCGTGGCGGATGCGGCGCCGGGGTGGACGTTCCGCGTGCTGAAGGGCGGTTGGGGCGACGCCTTCGGACAATGGGTCCCTCTCGTCGAGAACACCGCTGCGCATCGCGAGGGCCGCGTCGCGCTCGTCGATTACGTCCCGGCCATGGCCGGGGTCTTCGCCGCGGCGCGCCTCACGTTCTTCCCCAGCCGCGCCGAAGGCTACGGCCTCGTCGCCGCAGAATCGCTCGCCGCCGGCGTGCCGGTCGTGGCGAGCAGCCATCCGGCGATCCTCGAAGCGGTGGGCGACGCTGCGCGCCTGCTGTGCCCGTTCGAAGCGCCCCGTGAAGCGTGGCGTGCGGCGGTTGCGCAAGTCCTCGCCGAACACCGTCACTGGTCGGCGCGCGGTGCAGAACGGGCGATGACGCTGCGGTCGCGCGGCGCGGCCGAGATCGCGGCGTTCGTGGATTTCCTCCGCACCCCCTGAGCCGATGCAGCCCGGCATCGAAGGCCGCATTCGCGGACCAGCCGGAGGCAGGCCCCGGCGCCAGGCGGGTCGTAGGGGGTTCCGGGTCCGCGCTCGATTTCGGCCGGCGCGGCAATTCATGCGCCATCTCGGGCCGCAGACCGGGAAGCAACACCTCGACAATGCCGTCGCGAAGGGTCTGATCGTCGAACGCCCGGACCCGGGCGACGGCCGGGCGAAGCTCATCGCGCGCGCCCGAGTCGCAGCGCTGGCCGGGGGATTTCTTCGACCACGCGATCGATCTGTTCCGGGCAGCGCTCGCCTGACGGACCGTATCGGATCCCCGGCGTGCGGTCGATCAACCCGCACGGCCGACCTTCGGTTAGAATCCGCGGAAACCAGTGTCGGTTTTCAGATCCAAATGACGACGAGGTAAACCGTGAGCCAATTCCAAGACCAAATGCAGAAGATGCGTACCGGCAAGGGCTTCATCGCCGCGCTGGACCAGAGCGGCGGCAGTACGCCGAAGGCCCTCAAGCTGTACGGAATCAAGGAGGACGCGTGGACCGACGAGGAAGGCATGTACACCGTCGTCCACGAAATGCGCACCCGCATCGTGACCTCGCCGGCGTTCGGCGGTAATCGCATCCTCGGCGCAATCCTGTTCGAGAACACGATGGATCGCCAGATCGGCGGCAAGTACAGCGCCGATTATCTGTGGGACGTGAAGGGCGTGATCCCGTTCCTGAAAGTCGACAAGGGCCTCGCCGCGGACGCCGACGGCGCGCAGCTCATGAAGCCCATGAACGATCTCGATGCCCTGCTCGAGCGCGCGCGTGCCCGCAACGTCTTCGGCACGAAGATGCGCTCGGTGATCAAGGAAGCGAACGCGAAAGGCATCAAGGCGGTGGTCGAGCAGCAGTTCGCGGTCGCGAAGCAGATCATCAAGGCCGGTCTCGTGCCGATCATCGAACCCGAAGTCGACATCCACTGCCCGGACAAGAAGGGCGCCGAAGTCATCCTCAAGCAGGAGCTCGCCGCCGGTCTCGCCGCGCTGCCGGCCGCTGACCGCGTGATGTTCAAGCTCACGCTGCCGGACGTCGAAGACTTCTATGCGGACTTCACGAAGCACGAGAAGGTCGTGCGCGTCGTTGCGCTTTCGGGCGGCTACAGCCGCGCCGACGCGAACGCGAAGCTCGCCCGCAATCACGGCATGATCGCGAGCTTCTCCCGCGCGCTGACGGAAGGCCTCACCACGCAGCAGAGCGCGGCGGAATTCGACGCGGCGCTCGATGCGGCGATCGAGAGCATCTACCAGGCGTCGATCACCTGATGCCGTCGCCGGCCCCGTCGTCCCGAGGGACGGCGGGGCCGGCTCCCTCTCTCCCGGCAGCGCTTCCGACGCTGCGATCCTGCACCCTCCCGGCTCAGCGCTCGGCACTGCGAGCCTGGGTTGCGACACCGATCCCGCTTGCGTGGAATTGCGCTGCGCCTGCACGAGGCTGCATGCCATGCCCGGAATGAGCGCGGAAACGCACGTCGGGCTGCCGTGCAATGAGCTCATCGAAAAATACCGTGCGCCCGCGACACCGGGTGAGCCCGAGCCAGCCGCCGGGATCTGCGGCTGCACCACCGACGACTACGACGCGCCCGATCCGCTGCGCCGGGACAGGCAACCGGAGGGTATGACGGGCGACGAGGGGTCGGCGGCGAAAGCGAACGACGCGTAGTACTCCGCCTCAGGGGAGGCCGGTCCCGCGAAGCAACGCGGCTGTATCGGCGAGGTGTCCCGCGGGTCACCTGCCGGATTCCATGGAGCTCACCGCCCTCGCCGGCGTGCCTCACCGGGCGAGCCGAGGAAGACCCGGCGCAGGCGCGCCGGCGATGGCTACCAGCGCTCAGTCAACGGCATTCGTCCCGGTGCGCGCCGAGGCACTTGAACGCCCAGCCGACGCCTTTCGCGATTTCGACGATGAGCGTGAACGCCGATTCGAACGCCGCCAGCACGACGAGGCCGGGCAGGATGAAGAACAGCAGTAGCAGCCAATCGTAGGCGTGGATCCGCTTTCGGGTGCCGGGGCTCATCTGCAGGCATGTCTCTCGGAGTGGAACCGGGCCCGGGTTCTGTGCCCGGGTCGACGGGCGAGACTATCGGATGTTCCGCGGCTTCGTGCAAGCGTCTGAGGGGACGAACCACCGCCGGCTCCGTGTCGAACGTCGGCAGGTCTGGGATGCTCGCGTCAAGGATCGGACGCGTCACGAATCGACCCCCGGCAGCGGTCCAGGCGGGCGCTCCCTGCGGTCGGCGCTTTCCCATTTCCCGGGGCGGGTGCTTTCGAGCGTGCAGTCGCCCGGCTAGGGTTGCGCAGTGCACGGCGCTGCAATGAGCTTCTCGAGCTCGCGTTCGACCCAACCGTAGCCGATGTGCTCTTGTTCCAGGCGCAAGCCGGGTTGAATGCGGTCGAAGCGCAGATCGTCGTAAAGCGCCCCTTCCTCTGGTGTCAGGCGTTCCAGCTCGTGCCGGACCGGCTGGCGTTCCACGCCCCACTGCATTCGATGCGTCTGGAGCGTCAGCCGGTCCATCAGGAATGACGAGACCCGCGGCAGGTGATGCCGCAACTGGTGGAGTATCGCGAATCCGTGCGTGTCGATGTCCCCCCAGTAGTGGATCGCGCAGCGCTGCATCCACGCGGCGCTGGCCAGCGCGTCCCAGCCGTACCCGGCACCGAATACGACGAGCGACCTCGGCGCCCGCGGGAAGGCCAGAAAATTCGTCTCGTTCTCCGTGATGAAAACGCGCGTCGCGGGAATTTCGAGCGTCGCGAAGCTTGCGGCGTCCAAGCTGATGTCGGGAAGACCACGGCAGCCCGGGAGGCTCGGCAACGCAGGGTCGAGCAGCCGGAACCGCAGCCGCACGGGTTTTGCGCGAAATCCGTAGCGCCGCTCGAAGTGCGCCGCTCCCGATACCGATGTGTCTATGTAATCGGCCGACAATGCGAGATCCAGCCACTCGGCGAGCACGCCCCGGTGGGTTTCGATGAATTTGCTGTCGTTGCCCGGGATATCGATCTGACGCAGGTAGGTCCCCGGGCGCGGGTGCGCCTCCAGCCAGGCGACGACGGACAGGAGGCGCGTCCACGGTTCCTCCAGCGCGAGCGCCTGCAGCGGTCGCTTCGACAGCCAGGCCAGTAATGCCGGTCTTTCGGCCGCAGTCTGCTGCCAGAGATGCCGAAAGCGCTGCGCATCGCGCGCGCGTCCGACCAGGGCGAGCGCGTCCTCCAGTGAGTCGACCCACACCGCATGCGGTAGACGTTGCCGGCCCTGGACGCGATGTGTCGTCTCACGCGTTTCGACCCGTACCTGGCGCATCTGCATCATCGTCCGCTCCCAGGCGCGGACCGCCTCGAAGCGATCCGAGAGATCGGCGGTGCCCGGCGCCTTCAGGCGCAGACGCAGCGGCCAGGCGATAGCGTCGCTCACGCACGCCCGCAACAACTCGCCGCGAACCCACAGTCGTTCGACTTGCGCGCGCAAGTCTGCCGGCGTGGTCCAGCTCACGATGTCGCCGCTGCAGTCGCGGCCTTCTGTGCGCGGTACTCCTCGATGCTCAGGCAGCGCAGTCGCGAATCACGCCCGCCCTCGTTGTGCACGAAGCCGACACTGGAAACGAACGGTTCGATGACGTGGATCTTCTGCAGCGGGGTGACGATCAGGAGCTGCAGGTTCAATTGCTGGAACAGGCGCAAGCCGTACTGCGCCGATTCGTCGGAGCCGCGCCCGAAAGCCTCGTCGATGACGACGAACCGGAAGGAACGCGAACGCACGGCGCCCCATTCCAGGCCGAACTGGTAGGCGAGGCTCGCGGCCAGCACCGTGTACGCGAGCTTCTCCTTCTGGCCGCCGGACTTGCCGCCGGAGTCCGAGTAGTGCTCATGCTCCGCGCCGTCGGCACGCCAACGTTCGCTTGCCGAGAACAGGAAGCCGTTGCGCACGTCCGTGACTTTCGCGGTCCAGCGGCGATCGGCATCCGCGTATCCCTCGCGACCTCGAAAGCGATCGACGATGCCTTTGACTTGCAGGAATTTCGCTTCCGAATACTGTTCGTCGGCGGAGCCGCTGAGCGCCCCTTCCGTGCAGGCACGCAGATCCTGCAGGAAATCGCGGATTTCCGGATCCGGGGTCGGTTGGGCCTGCAGCTTGATGTAGCGCCCCGGGTTGTAGTCGATGACTTGCAGTGACCGGTTGATGGTCTCGACCCGATCCTTGATCGTCTCCCGCTCGCGGGCGAGCTGGGCGTTGAAGTTCGCAATCTCGTTGATCGTGTTGACGTTGAGCAGCTCCTTGAAGCGCTGCTCGAAGCGGGGCAGATCGTCGCGCCGCAATGCTTCCAGCAAGCGTTCGAATTCGGCCAGGGCCTGCAGGCTCGCATCCATCTCGACGGTCTCGGCTTTGTACTCTTCGATGAAGCCGCGCATGGCGTCGACAATATGCTCGGTCAGGCGAACCAGGCGTTTGTCTTCTGCGTCGATGCGCTCCTGCAACCACTTGCGGACCTCCTGCTCCCGGTTGTCACAGGATTCGACGGACAGGTGGTGCGCGCCGAGCGCTTCGTTGCGCCAGTTCTCGAGGCGCTCGAGGAGCGCGCTGCCCAGCGGTGCGCCGTCGCAGACTGCCTGGGCCTGAATCCGGAGGTCCTGCGTAGCTTCGTTCTTGCTCTTGAGCTCGCCTCGCTTACCCAGCGCATCGGCGTGCGCCTGCTCCACACTGTCGAGCCGTTTGCGGGCTTCGTCCAGTTGCCGGCCGAGGAGCTGCAGGGCATTGGACGACGCCTCGAGCTGCCTTCGTTCCTCGGCGAGTGCCGCGATTTCGCGGGCGGGGCTCTGCCAGTCGATGTCCGTGTGACGCGTGAATTCTTCCAGCTTCGCGATCGCTTCCAGCCGGGCCTCGACCGCTTGGCGCTCGTCCTGGATCCGCGCGATTTGCCGGCCGCGCATCGCGAGGCCCTCTTCCAGGAGCTTGCGTCGCTGCCGCAGGGCGTTGAGCTTGTCGGCATTGCTCCAGCCGAGCACGTAGCGGCTGCGGTCGCCGATGGCGCTGCGATCGTCCTTCTCGTGGCGCCCCGTCGCATCCTTGATCTGGCCGGCACGCGTGATGGCCCGGCTCTCACGCCGGAATTGCTCCGCACTGTCACAACAGGCCACGTCGAAGCGGTGGCGCAGCTCCTGTTCCAGCCAGGCGTAGTGCGGCGAGTCCTGTTTGATCGCGAGCTTTCTGACGAGGGAATCCGGATGCAGCGCGATCTCGTGTGCGGCCTTCTTCGCCCGGACCTGGAAATAGACGAGGCGCCCGCGCAGGTGCTCGCGGTCGACCCATTCGGAAACGGCTTTGTAGTGCGGCTCCGGCACCAGCAACGCGAGACCGAAACCGCGCAGCAGCCGCTCGGCCGCACCTTCCCAGGCCCGTTCGTCGTCGCGGACCTGGACGAGCTCGCCCGCGAACGGCAGCTCGTCTTCACCGATCCGCAGCGCTGCGCACAGCGCGTCACGGATGCGGATCTGCGCGGCGTCGATATTGCTCTTCCGGCGTTCCAGGCTCTCGATCTCCGACGCCAATGCCGTGTGATCTTCATGCGCTTTGCGAAAGCCGAACTCCTCTTCGAGCTCCTGGTTGCGGAGATCCGCGTGGCGCTCGCGCAGAGCGTTCGCCTGCGTGCCGATGGCATGCTGCTGGGCGAGAAAGGCGGTCGCGTCGGCGGGTGGTGTCTCGTCGATGCGCGCCAGCAAGGCGCTGTGGCGCTCGGCTCTCTGCTGACGCCCGCTCTTCTCGACTTCCTTGCGCCGGATCTCGGCGGCCAGGTGCTCGAGACGATCGCCGCCGTTCTCGCGCAGGTCGCGCTCGAGACGGCTCACTTCGTCGCGCGCGGCGTCGCGCTCCGCGGTCAGGCGCGCCAGGAGGGCGTCACACCGTTCCGTCTCTTCGCACAGGAGCTGCAGGCGCCGGTCCAGAAGTTCGCCCTTGAGCCGAGCGAAATAGGGCCGCAGCGCGTCCCGCCCGTCGCGCAGACCTTGAATGACGGTGCTGAGCTCGGCGTGGCGCCGGCCGTTCATCACCAGCGGCGTGAGCAGCTCGACCTGCCGCTTGGCCTTGAGCACCGCCTGGTGAGCGCGGTCCAAATCCTCGAAATGCCCGATCAGCTTCTCGATACGCGTCTCGACGTCGAAGGGCTCCAGCATATGGTTGCGTACGAATTCCGTCAGATTGCCCACGGACTTCATCGACACGGTCTGATGAAAGAGCTCGAGCGCCTGCTCATGCTCGATGCCGAAGCGCCGGCGAAACCATGCCCCGTAGGCCGGGAACGTATCGAAAGGCTCGCAGTCCGCCCGGCGCAGCTTCTTGCGCAGGGCGGTGACGTCGCTGCCGAAGCCCGCGAAGTCCGCGGCGATGGTCATGGCGCGTTCCGCCGCCACGTAGAGTCGCGCCGGCGGACCCTGCGGATCCCTGAGCCAGAACACCTGCGCCAGCGTGATCGCCTGGTCGTAGCCTTCATTGCGGAACACACCGAGGATCACCGAGTAGCTCGACGCATCGCGCAGCGCCACCGCCCGCGCGCTGCCCGTTGCCTCGCTGCGCTCGCTCTTGTAATGGCCGAGCACGTAGGATCGCAAGCTGCGCTCGCGGGTCTCGGCCCCGGCGGCCTTGTTGTAGGCGACGCGCTGCGGCGGCACGAGCAGGGTCGTGATCGCGTCGACGAGCGTGGATTTGCCGGAGCCGATGTCCCCGGTCAGCAGCCCGTTGCGGCCCGCGAGCTCGTAGGTCCACACGCGCTTGTCGAACGTGCCCCAGTTCAGTACCTCGAGCCGCTGCAGGCGGAAGCCCACCCGGGTCTCGTCGCCGACGAAATCCAAATGGAGCGTCGACACTTCAGTCCTCGCCTTTCGCCTTGGCCTTCAGCGCGGCATCCGCGACCGCGAGCGCCGTGCGATAAACCTCGAGCCGCGTATCGAGGTCCGCGAGCCACTGGGCATCGACGTAGGCCTTGAGGATGCGCCTCACCTCGTAATGGCCCGAGTCCTGGCCGCTCCCGGCCGGCGGTTTCAGCCGGCGCAGGAAGCCGAGATCCGCAACCTTCGAAATCGTCGCATCGACTTGATCGACGAGTCGCGCCTCGTTCGTGCCGTCGGGCAGGAACACCCGCATCAGCTCGGCGATTTCGTCGCGCCCGAGCACGAGGCGCGTGTCGCCGCCGCTGGCATCGAACTCCGCGAGCCGCTTGCGCAGCAAGGCAAGCATGAGGCTGACTGCATAAGACAGCGGCCGCCGCGCAATCAGGCGGGGTATACGCGGCGCGCCGTCGTCTTCGTCGGGATCGGGGCGGCTCTTGAGAAAGGCATAGCCTTCGGCCTCGTCGAGCAGCAGATCGAGCAGCAGGATCGCCGCCTGTTCGCGGACCCGCGCTTGTAATCGCAAGAGGCTTCCCCAGAGGCGTTCATCGTCCTCGCGATAAACCACCCCTTTGAGCAGATGCACGAGCAGCAACGACAGCTCGGGCACGGGCGGCAGGGCCTTCGAGCCGGTGTTCCCGGCAGAATCGTCGTGCGGGGTTTCGTCCATCACCGAGCGTCCTCAGCGCGTGAAAATCACGCGCGGCAGCCGGGCCACGCGCTCCACCAGCCCGCCGTCGGCATCACGGGCCTGCCAGCGGATCGGCTCCTCGATCGCTTCGTCGACGACGGCACGCAGTTCGTACGCCGTGCCGCTGCCGGGTTCGCAATGGGCGAGCTCCAGGTAGGCGACGAGCTCCGCGAGCCCTTGCTGCAAGGGCTCGTCCCGCAGGACTTCGCGGAGCGTGGCCTGCGCCGCGCGGCGCAGCGCGCGTCGAACTGCTTCGCGCAGTCGCGCCTTGTCCACCACGATCTGCCCGAAGAGGCGCGCGGTGTCGACATTCTCCTCGTCTACATCGAAAACAAGCTCCGCGAAGCGCGGTTTGAAGCTCGGCGTGAACAGCGGCCGCTCGAACGGCAGATCGACCTCGGCGCCCATCTCCGCAATGGTCATGACGCCGTTTGTGGGCGGCGCGCTGCGCAATCCCAGCGCCTTGCTTTCGATGCCGCGCAGGAGCTCGAGGATCCGGCGGTTCTCGAGGAACGCCCGGTCGTCCAGGAAGCGGCGAAGCTGCTGCGACAATTGCGCCACGGTGCGCTGCGCGTGTTCGCCGGCTTCCAGCCAGTCGTAGTGTACGCGGCGCGTTCGCGGTTCGGGTTCGAGCGCCGCCACGGCGGGCAGGGCGAGCACCCGGGCAAGCCGCTCCGACAGCTCGTCCTGCCGCCGGCTCGACATCAGGAAATCCCAGAAGGCACGAAAACTGCGCCCCTGGTCGGAATCGCCGATCGCATCGCGTTCTCCCATGATCTCCTCGAGCAGCTCGCCCTTGCTGCCTTCCCACAACGCGATCTTCTCGCGCACTTTGCGATCGAGGCTGCGGAAATTGTGCTCGACCTCGCGGAAGTCGGCGAGGAGCTCGCGCGCGAGTTGCTGGAATTGGAGGAAGCGATCCTTGACCGCGGTGTCGTCGAGCAGCGGCACGTCGCCGGCGAGCGCCCGGGCGATCTCGGCGTCCAGCTCGCCGCGCTTCCGGCGCAGGTCCTCGACGCGCTTCTGCGGATCCGCCTCGGAGCCGGCGTTGATCTGTTCGAGCAGCGCGAAGAGCGTCAGCAGACGGGATTCCGTGCCCACGAACGGACGCTCGGTCAGGGCCGCGAGCCAGGCGATCGCCTTCTCGGTGGCGGGCGTGAGGTCGAACTGCGCCTCGTCCGTGCCGGGCTTGTAGAACTTGCGCAGCCAGCCCTTTTCGGGCGAAGCCCAGTCGGTCATATATTCGGGCGCGCTTCGGGGGTAGGCCTCCGCGCCGAGCTGTTCACGGAGCGCGTAGAGCTCGTCCTCGAGCGCTTCGGCGAGATCCGCCGCGCTCATCGTCCGGACGTTCGGGGCCACGAACGCGCGGTGCAGGAAGCTCGCGATGAGCACCGCATGGGGCGAAGCGAGCAGCCGCCAGGCCGGATGGCGGTCGCGCAGGCTGGCGAGCGTGGCGTGATCCATGCGACCGTCACGCCGCGGTGAGCGGCGAGGACTCGTGCGCCCGGCGTCGAGGCGTCTGTCCAAACCCGAAAGCCGAGCGAGGGGCGGGCCGAGGATGGACGGAGGGCGTCGAAGCTCTCTTGCCCAAAGGGCCTGCGGCTGCCAAAGGATCACCTCGCGCGAGTGGGGGCGAGGCGGGATTCTAACAGGCGGACGCCGGGCGCTCATCGTCGCCGGACCCGAGCGAGCGGCCGCGAGGCGCGGCGCGGACCCCGGGCGCACAGACCGGGGAGTGGGCCCGGCTTTCCTCCTTGCCGGCCGCCGGGGGCGCGGCGGACGCTGCAGACGAGGATGACGCCGGGCGGCATGTGCCGACGGCGACAGGCGCAGGACAGCCCCGACGGCTGCCGCTCACCGCCGAGCCGCTTATACTCGCGGCCAACGCAATGGAGAGCCCCATGGACCCGTTCCGCCTCCGCGAGAACGCGACGACGATCCGCACCGAAGTCCTCGCCGGCGTGACGACCTGGCTCGCGATGGTCTACATCGTCGCGGTGAATCCCGGCATCCTCGGCACCACGGGCATGGACAAGGGCGCGATCTTCGCGGCGACGTGTCTCGGTGCGGGGCTCGCCTCGATCGTCATGGGGTTGTATGCGAACTATCCGCTCGCGCTCGCGCCGGGCATGGGTCTGAACGCCTACTTCGCGTTCGTCGTCGTCGCCGGCATGCACGTGCCGTGGCAGACCGCGCTCGGCGCGGTGTTCCTCTCGGGCCTGCTGTTCCTCGCCGTCTCGCTGCTGAGGCTCCGCGAATGGCTCATCGCTGCGATTCCGCTCTCGCTCAAGCTCGGCATCGGCGCCGGCATCGGCTTCTTTCTCGCGCTGATCGGTCTCGAACGCATGGGCGTCGTCGCCGCGAGTCCGGCGACGTTCGTCACGCTCGGTCACTTGAATGCGCCCGCGACGCTGCTCGCCGGCGCAGGCTTCGTGCTGACGGCGGCGCTCGCCGCGCGCGGCATCGCCTCGGCGGTCCTGATCGGCATCCTCGGCACCGCGCTCGCCGGCATTCCGGCCGGTCTCACGCATCTGCAGGGCGTGGTGTCGCTGCCGCCCTCGCTCGCGCCGACGTTCCTGCAGATGGACCTCGCGGGCGCGCTGGACCTCGGTGTCGCGAGCATCGTGCTCACGTTCTTCCTCGTCGACGTGCTCGACAACGCGGGGACGCTGATCGCCGTCACGCATCGCGCCGGGCTGATGCGCCCCGACGGCACGGTGCCGCGCCTGAGGCAGGCGCTGACCGCGGACTCCGGCGGCGCGATACTCGGTGCCGTGCTCGGTACTTCGACGGTGACGAGCTACATCGAGAGCGCCGCCGGGATCGCCGCCGGCGGGCGCACCGGTTTGACGGCCGTCGTCACCGGCCTGCTGTTCCTCGCGACGCTGTTCTTCGCGCCGCTCGCGCTGGCGCTTCCCGATTTCGCGACGGGCCCCGCGCTCGTCTTCGTCGCGACGCTCATGGCGCGCGCGCTCCGCGACGTCGACTGGGAGGATCTCACCGAATACCTGCCGGCCGTCGTCACCGCGCTCGCCCTGCCGTTCACGTTCTCGATCGCCGCCGGCATCGGCGTCGGCTTCATCGTGCACGCGGGGGTGAAGACCCTCGCGGGCCGCGCGCGCGAGGTGAGCGGCGCGGTGTGGCTGATCGCGGTGGCATCGGCGCTCAGGTTCGCGATCGAGTAGACCTCGCGGGCGCGCGGCGCGCGTGACTTCGCCGCGCATGCCGTCGACCACGGCCTCGTCTCCGTCTGCAATGCTTCGAGGATGCCCGGCAGGTTCGCGACCGCCGGCAGCGCGAGCTCGCGCGCGACGATCGCGCCGTGCCGGCCCACGGCCGGGCTGGTCGTCGCGACAGTCGTCGGCTACGCTCGCCGCCTCAGCACATGAGTCATGCCGTGCCCGCGCTCAGCATCCTGCTGCCGTATCGCAACGCCGCCGCGACGCTCGAGGCCTGCCTCGCGAGCATCGCCGCTCAGACTTGCGAGACCTA
Source organism: Gammaproteobacteria bacterium (assembly GCA_016209015.1). Taxonomy (GTDB): domain Bacteria; phylum Pseudomonadota; class Gammaproteobacteria; genus JACQWY01. Next base: position 28,157 of record JACQWY010000034.1, read on the forward strand.
CGAGCTCCTCGCGGTCGACGATCATTCGGGTGATCGCTCCGCCGACATCGTGCGTGATCGCGCCGCCGTCGACCCGCGCATCCGCTGTCTCGCGAGTCCCGGACGCGGCCTCGTCGCGGCGCTGAATCACGGCCTCGGCGCGGCGACGGCCGCAATCGTCGCGCGCATGGACGCCGACGACGTCATGCACCCCGAGCGCCTCGCGCGTCAGCTCGCGCATCTGCGCGACGATGCGGCGCTCACGCTGTCCGCGAGCCGTGTGCGGGCTTTCCCGGACGAGCGCCTCACGGCCGGCTTCCGCGAATACCTGCGCTGGCAGAACGCCTGCCTCACGCCCGCAGATCTCGATGAAGAGATCTACGTCGAATCGCCGCTCGCGCATCCGAGCGTCGCGTTCCGCCGCGCGCCCGTGGTCGCGGCCGGCGGCTATCGCGACGGCGCGTTCCCGGAGGACTACGAGCTGTGGCTGCGCCTGCATCGGCTCGGTCACCGCATGGCGAAGCTGCCGGAGGTGCTGCTCGACTGGCGCGAGCATGCGCAGCGCACGTCGCGCACGGATCCGCGCTACGGCCGCGAGGCCTTCGACCGCCTGCGGGCCGCGTTCCTCGCCGGCGATCCGCGACTCCTCGCACGGCGCGGGGAGCTCGTCATCTGGGGTGCAGGACGGCGCACGCGCCAGCGTTGCGCCCGGTTGCTGCAGGAAGGCTTCAGGCCGTGCGCCTGGATCGACATCGACCCGCGCAAGCTCGGCAATCGCCTCGACGGCGTGCCCGTGTGCTCACCGGATTTCCTGGAGCGCGAGCCGCGTCCGTTCGTGCTCGTCTACGTCGCGAACCACGGTGCGCGCGAGGAGATCGCCGCCGGGCTCGCCACGCTCGGTTACGCGCGGGGCAGGGACTGGCTCGCCGTCGGCTGAAGGCGCATCGAACGCCCTCTTCGCTACGCGCGCGAGCCGTTTCGCCGGCGCGTGACCGGCGCGACGAGCCAGGGCAGTACGGCACCGAGCAGCCACACCCCCGCAGGCAGCGGCACGGGCGCAGGAAATTCGCCGACCACGCGTAACCGGCCGGCGATCGACCAGGCTTCCTCACCCGGTCCTGCGTTCGCATCGATCGCGAGCGAGCCGATGAACAATTCGAGGCCCGTGATGAGCGCGCCGTGGAAATCGGGTCCCGTCAGGCCGGGTGCGAAGCTGAAGAAATTGCTCTCGAAATCGACGAGCCCCAACCCGCCGCCGTCCTTGCCGATCGCATCGTAGCGGGCATCGTCGACGACACCGTTCGTCGCGCGTGCGAGGAAGTCCGGGTACTGCGGATCGTCGGCGGCGCTGTTCAGCGAAAACGTCTGCCCCGCCGAGGCGGCGTCGAGCTGCAGGCCGTCGAATACGAGCGTGCCGGGATCCGTCAGTCCGTTCGGGGCGACGGAATAGCCGAAGTGCACGACGAGGTAGGGCGGCGCGCCCGGTTCGGGGCCGATCGGAATGTCGTAGCTCGTCGCGAAATCGAACGTGCCGAGCACCGCGGCGTGGCTGGTCGAAAACGAGGCCGCGAGGGCGGCGCCGAGCGCGAGCTGCCGGAGCATGGGCTGCATGGGTCGTCTCCTCGTCGCAATGATTTCGTCGTCGGGAGCATACCAAGCATGCAGTGCAATGTGCGGTGCACGGTGCGTCGAATGTCGCATTCCCGGGATCGGGGCGCGTCGTGACGTCCTTCAACCGCGCCCGACGTAAGGCATCTTCGTCGCCATCACCGTCATGAAGAGCACGTTCGCGCCGAGCGGCAGACGTGCCATGGCCATGAACGTCTCGACGAGCGAGGCCATGTCCATGCGCGGCTCGACGCGGACACTGCCGTCCGCCTGCGGCACGCCGCGCGTCATCGCTGCCGTCATGTCGCTCGCGACGTTGCCGATGTCGATCTGCCCGACCGCGATGTCGAAGGCCCGGCCGTCGAGCGCCGCGGCGCGCGTGAGTCCGGTGATCGCGTGCTTCGTCGCCGTGTAGGCGATCGAGCCCGGCCGCGGCGCATGGGCGGATATCGAACCGTTGTTGATGATGCGGCCGCCCTGCGGACGCTGCCCGCGCATCAGATCGAAAGCCCGCGACAGGCAGAAGAACGCGCCGTTGAAGTTCGTGTCGACCGCGCGCCGCCAGTCGGCGGCCGACAGTTCGTCCGGCGTCGCGGCGGGCAGAAAGATGCCGGCGTTGTTGAACAGCAGATCGAGACGGCCGTAGCGCGCCCGGACGGCATCGAACAGCGCGGCGACCGCGGATTCGTCGCTGACGTCGGTGCTGATCGCGACGGCGCGGCTGGCGATGTCGCCGAAGGGATCGCCCGCCGCGGCGATCGCTGTCTCGAGCGTCGCGACGCGCCGCCCCGCGAACACGACACGCCAGCCGTCGTGGAGCAGCGCGGTGGCGCAGGCGCGACCGATGCCGGAGCCGGCACCGGTGACGAGGGCGATGCGATCGTGGGGTGTGCTCATCGGAGGGTCTCGCCTGTGGAATGCCGACTCGAGAGGGCGTTGCCGAAGACTGATGTACTGCGGTGTCACATGCAACCGCCGCGCGCGGCACGTCGCGCCGGGCTCGTCCGTCGGACCCGGCGACGAGGTTCGGGAAAACGAGCAGCGTGGAGCGATCCGCGCTGCCGGAGAGCGTGCTCACCGGAGACAGCGGCCTCCGCTGCGAGACGGGCTCGCAGCGCCCAACCCGGTGTCGCCGCAGCGCGCCTCAGCCGCGGCGCAGATGCGTGGTCATCGCCTCGAGCACGCGTCTTCCGCCGTCGCCGGTGATCGAAGTGCGCACGAGCGCGACGTTGCGACCGCGTTGTTCGATGCGCGCGTCCGCAGCGATCTCGGCCCCTTCACCGGGACTCAGGAACCAGGCCGAGATCGAGGACACCGTCCACTCGGCGGACAGTGCGGCGGCCGCGGTCACGAGCGCCATGCCGATCTGCAGGCCGCCCTGCATGTGACCGACGCGATTGCCGAGATGCGCGCCGTTCGCGGTGCGGCAGTGTGCACCGGCGGGCGTGGCCTCGGGCAGCATGCCCCAGAAGTGCTTGAGGAAACCGCGCGGGCCGTGGGTGGCCGCGAGCGCCTGATCGGCACGCGCGAGCACGGCCCGTTCGTGCGGCGCGAGCCCGGCTTCGTCGAGCGGTGCGACGCCGGCGTGCACGGCATCGACGATCGGATGCATGGCGCGGCCGGGCGGCGGATCCATCACCATGAACGCGCCGTGGCCATAGAGCACCGGCCGTCCGCTTGCATGGAGCGTCGTGCGACACAGACCCTGGCGGCTGCTCGCCCCTTCGAGAAAGCATTCGAACTCGCCGCGCGATTCGATCGCACCGCGGAGCGGCGCGCCGGTGAACTGCAGGCCGAGACTCACGGTCGCGAGGCGCTGCGACGGCGCGAGATTCGCACGCACCGTGCAGCCCATGGAGATGTCGGCGAGGAAGCTCACCGCGCCGATGTCGACCTCACCGAACTCGTCCTCGAGATGCGGACCCGCGTCGATCGTCGCGCGCACTTCCGCCGGCGTGGTCAGCGGGAAGCGCGTGCCGAGCAGGTTGCCCGAGTAGTTGAAGCCCGGCGTGCGCTCGAGCGCGAGCGCGGTGAGCACGCGACGGCGCAGCGCGGCGATGTCGTCCGGGATCGTCACGGGCAGCGGGGAGCTTGCTGTCGATGCGACGGCGATGAGATGCCGGCAAACGAACGGAGCGTCCGGGAAGCCGTGGAGACGAGCGCGAGCGGTCCCGCACCCGCCCCGCGATATTCGAACGTGAGCCCGTTCGCCGCCACGGTGCCCCGCTTCATGTCCGACATCCTGGCCCTCCTGTCGTGTCGATTCTCTGCAGCCTGCGCGTGATCCGGGCGGCGAGTGCGCCCGCCTGCGCCACCTTATACTTTCAGTCACAAATCATTTGCTCGCGCTGCGCATTAAACCGCGCGGGCGCCGCCTTTAGAATCGCCGCATCTCTCCAATCTGTCCGAGTTGCCGTTCCGGACCGCGTACCTCACTCGACGGGCTGCGCGCTTTCCCGCGGACGGTGTGGATCGCCACAACCTCAGGAAGTGGATATGGGCGGCGGCAGCATTTCGAACATGTTCCTCCGGGCGGTCCGTGACGGACCGCGCGCGGCGCCCATCCGCCTCCATGCACGCATCGCCGAGTCTTGGGAGCAGCCATGAATCATTCTTCGATCATGATCGCCATCGACGCGGGCGGCACGATGACCGACGCGTATCTCACCGACGAGCACGGCAACTTCGCGGTCGGCAAAGCCCTGACGAATCGCGCCGCCGAGCACGAGAGCTATCTCGAGGCGGTGGACGACGCCGCCAAGGTATGGGGACTCGACGGCGCCACCGTACACCAGCGCTCGATTCTTTCTGTCTACACCGGCACCGCGATGCTGAACGCGATGCTCATGCACAAGGGCAAGCGCGTCGGCATGCTGGTCACGCGCGGCTTCGAGCACTCGACGATCCAGGAGCGCGGGCTCACCTACCTCGGCCAGTCCTACCATGAGATCCTCCATCAGCGCTTGCACGAACACACGCCGCCGCTGATGGACCCGAGACACGTCCGCGGGATCACGGAACGGATCGAGAGCGGCAGCTACTACGGCCTGTCGCCGGCCGGCGGCGTGCTCGTGCCGCTGAACGAGGCCGACGTGCGGCGCGAGACGGCGTTTCTGCTCGACGAAGGCGTCGAAGCGATCGGTATCGTCTTCCTGTTTTCGTATCTCAATCCTGCACACGAGCGCCGCGCCGCCGAAATCGCCCGTGAGGTGATCGCAGCCCAGGGCCGGGACATCCGCGTCATCACTTCGGCGGATCTCATTCCGGTGATCAAGGAGAACCAGCGCCTGAAGAGCGTGCTGATCGAGGCCTACACGGCCGACGAAGCCCGCAAGCAACTCGGCGCCGTCGAGTGCGCCGCGCGCGATGCCGGCTACAAGTCACGCCTGCTCACCGTCACGAGCTACGGCAGCGTGGTCAGCATCGACACGCCGCGCCTCTACGAGACCATCATCTCGGGGCCGGTCGGCGGGCTGATGGGCGGCAAGCGCATCGCCGATCTCAAGGGGCTCGACAGCGTGGTGTGCTGCGACATGGGCGGCACGAGCTTCGACGTCGGGCTGATCGTCGGCGGCGGGATCGGCATCGTCCACGAACCGGATTTCGCCGGTCACCGCCTCGCTCTGCCGATGGTCGCGCTCGATTCCATCGGCGCGGGCGCGGGCAGCGTGATCCACGTCGACCCCGTCACCAAGAACATCGAGCTCGGCCCGGACTCCGCCGGGGCGCGCGTCGGCGTGTGTTACAAGCATCCCGAGATCACGGTCTCCGATCTCGACGTCGCGCTCGGCTACCTCAACCCGGACTACTTCCTGGGCGGCAAGATCACGCTCGATCGCGAGCGTGCGCTGAGCATCCTCGAGGAGCGCCTCGCGAAACCGCTCGGCCAGGATCTCTTCGTGGCCGCGGAGGGCGTACTCGAAGTCATGCACACGCGCATGAAGGAGCTCGTCTATTCCATGCTGCTCGCCCGCGGCTACGAGCCGAGCTCCTACACGCTCTTCATGTACGGGGGCGGCGGGCCGCTGCATCTGTGGGGCGTGACCGAAGGCATTCCGCTCGCCGGCGTCGCCACGTTTCCCTGGGCGGCCGCATTCTCGGCCTTCGGCGCAACGGCCGCCGAGTACTCGCACCGCTACCAGGCGGGCGCGAGCCTCGTCATTCCCCTGAAGCCGAATGCAGAGGAACGTGCGAATGCCGCCGGACACTTCAACCGGGTGTTCGCGGACCTCGAGACGCAGGCCTATCGCGAGCTCGCCGCGGAGGGTTTCGGGCGCGAGCAGGTGCGCTTCAGCTACGGGATGCAGGCGCGTTATCTCGGTCTCCTCGAGAGTCTCGGCGTCAGCCTGCCGATGGGACGCATCGACGACGCCGGCGATCTCGAGCGCGCGATCCAGGCCTTCGAGGATCAGTACGAGAAGGTTTATGCACGGGGTGCGAAGTACCGCGAGGCGGGTTACTTCATCTCCGAATTCTTCGTCGAAGCTTTCGCCGAGAAGCCGAAGCCCGCGCTGCCCGTGCAGCCGCTCGCGGCGCCCGAGCCCGCAGCGGCAGCCTACAAGACCCGGCGCAAGGTCTTCCATCGCCGGCGTTGGATCGATTTCGAAATTCTCGAGATGGCGCACCTGAAGCCGGGCAATCGCGTGCCCGGGCCGGCGATCATCGAGGATCCGATGACGACGCTCGTCATCCCGCCCGGCAAGGCGGTGGAGTTCGACGCGCACGGATTGATCTGGTACCGCGACGCAGCCGCAACGGGAGAACGCACATGACGCCACCGAACGACGCCGCGCTGCAGGAAGCGCCGGCCCGCGCCGCGAGCGCGACCACGAGCCTGAAAACACTGCTCGCCGAGCGCGACCGCCTCTCGACGGACTGTTATTACGGGGTCACGACGCTGCAGCTCAAGGACGCGGATCCGACGCGCTACGAGCGTTTCTATTCGGCGTTGCGCGTCGGGCTGTTCTCGGCGCGCGAGGTCTCGAAGTTCGTCTCGGCCTCGCCGGGCTCGCGCGAAATGGGCGAGCTCCTCTTCGGGCTGCTCACGCCCGAGGGCGATCCCATCGGCATTTCCCAGGGCCTCGCCGGCAGTCTCGCCTCGATGCCGATCGGCGTGCGCTGGATGATCGTGAACGACTACGAGACGAATCCCGGAATTCGCGAGGGCGACATCTTCTCGGGCGACGATCCCTACACCATGGGCGCGATCCACCCGGGCGACTGTTTCACTTATCTGCCGATCTTCTACGCCGGGCGCCTCGTGGCCTGGGCCACCGGCATGAACCACATCATGGATGTCGGCTCGATGATCGGCGGGAGCTGGCCGCCGTTCTCCCAGGACACCTTCACCGACGGTTTCGTCATGCCGCTCTCGAAGACCGGCGAGAACTACGAATATCACGCCTGGTGGCTGCAGGTCTGGAAGCGGCGCACGCGCGCCGCGGTGTTCAACATCCTCGACGAGAAGATGCGCCTGTCGGGATGTCAGATGATCGAGCGCAAGGTCCACGAGGTGATCGCGGAATTCGGACTCGACTACTTCGTCGAGGGCACGCGCGAAATCATCGAAGACGGCCGACGCGACGTGAAACGCAACATCCGCGCGCTGGCCGTACCGGGGCGCGCCCGCAACGCCGGGTTCCGCACTGCGGGCTACACCGGCGTGGGGGTGCTGTTCCCGCTCGCCGATCGCGAATACCTGATCCACTTTCCCATCGAATCGCGGGTCGACGGCGAGGCCGGGCTCATGATTGACACTGCCGGCGCGAGCCCCTGGGGCTTCCACTCCTACAACGGCTTTCCCGGCGCACTCCACGGCGCGGCCTATCTCTCGGTCATGGACGGCTATGCCCATGGCAGCAAGATCAATTACGGCCTCATGCACCACGTCCAGGTCGGCGCCGAGAAGGGTTCGGTGTTCAATCCGGACTACGAGCATGCTGCCGCCTCCAATCCCTGGGCGACGACGGTCGGGGTGATCTCGGGCGCGATCAACAATGCGAGCCGCGGCTTCCTCGCGCGCGGCTATCTCGAGGAATGCTGGACGGGCGAAGCCTCGTGGGACGGCGTGCAGGGCAGCGGCATCCTGCCGAACGGTCAGGGCTGGGGGTTCACGAACCTGCAGTTCGTCGGCGGCTCGGCGATGGGTGCATTCGCCTACAAGGACGGCCTGCCGACCGCCTGGACGAACTGGAACCACCGCTCGGACATCGGTAACGCGGAGGAATGGGAGTACGTCACGCCCGCACTGTATTACATCGGGCGACGGCTCGTGCCGGAATACTGCGGCCACGGCAAGTTCAGGGGTGGCGTCGGCCACAGCGCGACTTACGTGATCCGCAATCCCGGCAGGCTCGCGGTGAACCGCGGCGGCGGCACCATGGCGCGCGGCACCGTGATCGCGAACGGCATGGCGGGCGGCTATCCCGCGCCGGGCGTGTTCGTGAAGACCTATCACGAGACGAACATGCAGAAGCGCATGGCGGCGGGCGAGCCCTTCCCGAGCTCGCCCTTCGAAATCGACGAGTTCATCGGCAACGGCCAGCTCAAGGTCCGCCGCTCGACGACCTGGAAACAGGACACGCCGCCGATCGAGATGAAGGACGGCGACATCTACACGCATGCCTCCGGCGCCGGCGGCGGTTGGGGCGATCCGCTCGAACGCCTGCCGAAGCTCGTCGCCGAGGACATCGTCAACGGCTGGCTCGGCGTCGAGACGGCACGCGAGGTGTACGGCGTGAAATTCGACGCTGCAGCAGGCGGCGAGGGCCTCGACCTCGAGGGCACGGCGAAGCTGCGGGCGACGATCCGCAAGCGCCGCCTGCAGCGCGGAGTCCCGGTCAAGGACTGGTGGCGGGTGGAGCGGCGCCGCGTGATGGCCGGCGACTTCATCACGACGGTGCGCGCCATGCACCAGGAATGCATGACATTCGCCCGCTACCGCGAGGAATTCACGGGCTTCTGGGGTCTGGAAGCGGATTTCGGCTTCGATGACGAAGGAGAGCGGACATGAGCGGCGAACAGTCCCGGCTCGAGACCATCGAACGTCCCGAGGAGGTGAGCCCGCGCCTCGTCGAGCGCATGCTCGAGGGCGACCTGTCCTGGGAGGAATGGCGCCAGTTGCTCAAGCTGCCGCGCAAGGATCCGGATCGCATCCACAAATACCTGCGCGCGTTGCAGTCCCGCGTTGGCTTCGCCGACCGGATCCTGATGCGGATTTCGGATCACCTGTACATCGTCCAGTCGCCGGCCGGGCGGATCGTGAAGTGCGATTGCGGACGGGAGTTCGGCGACTACCGCGTGAACTGGAAGCTCTCCGCGCTCGTCTACATCCGCGACACCGCGCCGAGCATCACCGAAGTCTACCGCTGCAAGGACTTCGCGCCCGAGCCCGGCTGGTCCGAGGTGCGCGAGTACTATTGCCCGGGCTGCGCGACACAGCTCTGCGTCGAGGTCGTGCCGCCCGGTTATCCGCCGATCTTCGAATTCCTGCCCGATCTCGACACGTTCTATCGCGACTGGCTCGAGCAGCCGCTGGCCGATGCTGCGTCCGATTGGTACACGGATCGCACGACATGCGTGACGGCATCCTGGAAGGACTGAGCAGCGGGCGGCGCGCGGGCTTCACTGCGCCCGCAGCCTCGTCGACGGGGAGATTGGAATGACCGCTGTACTCGAAGGGATCCGCGTGCTCGACTTCGGGCGCTACATCGCCGGCCCGTACTGCGCCACGCTGCTCGCGGACATGGGCGCGGACGTGGTCCGCATCGAGCGCCTGGAAGGCGGCGAGGACCGCTACATCGCGAGCGTCTGCGCGAGCGGCGAGGGCGGCTCGTTCATGCAGACCGGGCGCAACAAGCGCGGCTTCACGCTCGATCCCATGACGGCCGAGGGGCGTGAGGTGACCGCGCGCCTGGTGGCGAGCGCGGACGTCGTCGTCGCCAATCTGCCGGCTTCGACCCTGCAGGCCATGAGCATCGACTACGAAACGCTCTGCCGCCACAAGCCGGACATCATCCTCACGCACATTTCGGCCTTCGGCAGCGCGGGACCGTATGCCGATCGCGTCGGATTCGATCTCATGGGCCAGGGCATGTCAGGCGCTGCGTATTTGTCCGGCGACGAGCGTGGGCCGGTACGTTCGCAGATGAATTTCGTCGACTTCAGCACGGCGGTCTTCGCGGCCTACGGCACGCTCGCCGCGCTGATGGCCCGCGCGAAGACCGGTCGCGGACAAATCGTCGAGGCCTCGCTCTTCTCCTCGGCGCTCACGATCGCGAACAACTTTCTGATCGAGGAATCGGTACTGAAGAAGGATCGCAAGCCGCACGGCAATCGCGGGCACCACATCGCCCCGAACGACATCTTCGCGACGCGCGACGGTTGGATCGTGGTGATGATCGCCGGCAACCCCATGTTCGCGCGCTGGTCGAAGCTGATGGGCGAGACGCACTGGCTCGAGGATCCGCGCTACGCCTCGGATCTCTCGCGGGCCGACCACGGTCGGGAGATCAGCGAGCGCATGGCGCGCTGGTGCGCGGACCGCACGACGGCCGAGGCGATCGACGAGCTCGAAGCGGCGCGGCTGCCCGCCGGGCCCCTCTACAAGCCCGCCGAGGTGCTCACCGATCCCCAGGTGCTCGCGCGCGAGATGTTCAAGTACGTCGACTATCCCGGTTCGCCTTCGCCCGCACCGCTCGCCGAAACGCCGGTGCGGCTGTCGGACACGCCCGGCGCGATCCGCAAACGCGCGCCGCTGCTCGGCGAGCACACCGACGAGATTCTCGCCTCGCTCGGCTATAGCGCGACGGAAATCGCCGGCCTGCGGGGCAGGCGGGCCGTTTGACACCACGCCCGCTGCGCCTGCGCGGCACGCTCTCAATTCCAGGAAGCTCAGACCATGGCATCGAACATCATCGACGGCGAAATCGTCTGGCGGCCGGGCCGCGAGCTCGTGGAAGCGAGCGTGCTTCACGCCTTCATGCAGCGTCACGGCCTCGCCGACTACTCCGCGCTGCTGGCACGCTCGAACGCGGATCCGGGCTGGTTCTGGGCAGCGCTGATCGAGTTCTCGGACTTCCGCTTCTATAGCCCCTATCAGACGATCCTCGATACTTCGCGCGGCATCCCGTGGGCGGACTGGTGCGTGGGCGGCACGACGAACATCGTGCTGAACTGCCTCGACAAACGCATGGGCACGCCTGAAGCGCGGTGGGAAGCCTTGTGCTGGGAATCCGAGCAGGGCGAAGTCGTGCGCTGGTCCTACGCCGATCTGAACGTCGCGACCTGCGAGCTCGCCGAGAGTCTGCGCGCGCTCGACATCGGCCGCGGCGACGTCGTCGGTCTCTACATGCCGATGATCCCGCAAGCGGTGGTGGCCTTGCTGGCGGTGGCGAAGATCGGCGCCATCGTGCTCCCGATGTTCTCGGGCTTCGGTGCGCCGGCGATCGCCTCGCGTCTGAACGATGCGGGCGCCGTCGCAGTGATTACGACCGACGGGACGTGGCGGCGCGGCCGGAAAGCGCTGCTGAAGCCGGTCGTCGACGAGGCCGCCGCCCTCGTACCGAGCCTGAAGCACGTCGTGGTTCACCGTCATCTGGGTGAGGACGTGGCCTGGAACGAGGGACGCGATCACTGGTGGCATGCGCTCGCCGCGACCGTCGACAGCACGGATTCCCGCACCGCGGAGATGGCGGCCTCGGATCCCTTCATGATCATCTACACCTCGGGCACCACCGGCAAACCGAAGGGCACGGTGCACTGCCACTGCGGCTTCCCGGTGAAGATCGGGGCCTGCGATCTGGGGCTGTGCTTCGATCTCCAGGCCAACGATCGCATGCTGTTCTTCAGCGACATGGGCTGGGTCGTCGGCCCGATGCTGGCCTACGGCACCTTGCTGCAGGGGGCTTGTGCGATTCTCGCGGAAGGGGCGCCCGATTTTCCGGACGAGGGACGGCTGTGGCGGCTCGTGCGCGATCTCGAAGTGACGCATCTCGGCGTCGCGCCGACGATCATCCGGTCTTATATGAGGGTCGGCGGCGGCGGCATCGGGGACTACGATTTTCCCGCGCTGCGCGTCGCGATTTCCACGGGTGAACCGTGGACGCCGGAAGCGTGGGTGTGGATGTTCGAGCACGTGTGCCGCCGCCGCGTGCCGATCCTGAACTATGTCGGCGGAACGGAAATCGGCGGCGGCATTCTGGGCGGCACGGTGCTTCATGCGCTCAAGCCGTGCTCGTTCGGCGACGCGATGCCCGCGATGGGCGCCGACATCGTCGACGACGCCGGTCAGCCCGTCGGTCCCGGCGAGGTCGGCGAGCTCGTGCTGCGTCTCCCGTCGCTCGGCCTCACGCGGGGATTGTGGAACGAGCCGGAGCGCTATCTCGAAGGCTACTGGACGCGCTTCCCGGGGCTGTGGCACCACGGCGACTGGGCGGCGCGGGACGCCGACGGCTTCTGGTACGTGCTGGGCCGCTCCGACGACACGCTGAAGATCGCCGGCAAGCGCACCGGACCCTCGGAGATCGAGACGCTGCTGATGGCGACGGGGAAGGTGGCGGAGACGGCGGTGATCGGCGTTCCCGACGACGTGAAGGGCCAGGCGATCGTCTGCGTCTGCAGCCTGTTGCCGGGCGTCACGGACATGCCCGCACTGCGGCGCGAGCTGTCGGACGCGCTCGTGGCCGGGCTCGGACATCCGTTCAAACCGCAGGCCATCCTGTTCGTGGACGATCTGCCGAAGACGCGGAACATGAAAGTGATGCGCCGGGTCGTGCGCGCCGCCTATCTCGGCGAGTCGCCGGGAGATACTTCGTCACTCGTGAACCCCGAGGCCGTCGCCGCGGTCGCGACGGCGGCGCGCGCTCAGATCTGAGGCCGGTATCGCCGTGCCGCCTCAGATCTCATCCCAATAGTCCCCGCGTGCGTACGTCGCTTTCATGAGATCGATGAACAGCCGCAGCCGCGGCGGGAGATGTTTGCGCTGCGGATAGATCGCGTGGATGCCGACGGGCGGCGCGGTCCATTGCTCGAGGACGGCGACGAGGCGCCCGGCACGCAGATCCGCAGCGACTTCCCAGCGCGATCGCCATGCGAGGCCCATGCCTCCGAGCGCGCCGGCGTGAAGTACCGCACCGTCGTTGCAGACGAGCGGACCCCGCACCTTGACGACGAGCGTGTGCTCCGGCCGGCCGGGATCGCGGAAGCTCCAACCGCTTTGCGTCGCCAGCGCGAGACAGCGGTGCTCGGCGATCTCCCCGGGTTCGGCAGGCACGCCGCAACGCTGCAGGTAGGAGGGGCTCGCCACGACTACGCGGCGGACTTCGCCGAGCCGCGAGGCGACCATGCTCGAATCGACCAGCTCGCCGATGCGTATCGCGCAATCGATACCTTCGCCCATGAGATCGATGAGTCTGTCGGTCAGCTCCAGGCTCGCCGAGACGTCGGGGTGATCGCGCAGGAAGTCCATCAACAACGGCGCGACGTGGCGCCGGCCGAAAGCAGCGGGCGCCGTGAGCTTCAAGTGACCGCGTACACGCACACCGCCCTGCGCGACGGCGGCTTCCGCGTTCGCAAGATCGTCGAGGATGCGCAGGCAGTCCTCGAGAAACGTTTCGCCCTCGTAGGTCAGCGTGAGCGCGCGCGTGCTCCGCGTGAGCAGACGTACGCCGAGACGTTCTTCGAGCGCGTCGAGACGCCGGCTGATGATCGCCGGAGTCACTCCCTCGCAGCGCGCCGCCGCCGACAGACTGCCCTTGCGGGCCACGAGCGAGAACGCGGTCAGTTCCTTGAAGGAATCCATTTTTTACTTCCGGTCACGAAACTTTTGCGGCATATGCACCTTAAATCGCGCTCCGTCGCCCGCTAGAATCTGGCGACTTCTGGAAACGCGCGCAAGGCACGCCGATCAAGTTTTCCTCGAATTTGCATTGCCGCAAGACGAATCACGGAGGCCGCTTCACATGTTGCCCGTCGGCTATTTCTCACCCACTCAGGATCCACCGAACGTCCGCAAGACCGCGGTACTCATCGACGAGATCATGGCGCTCGCGCAGCTCGCCGAGTCGGTCGGTTACGACGGGATGTACTTTCCCGAGCACCATTTTCAGAAGGACGCGTTCCTGCCCAATCCAGTCCTGCTGGCAGGGCTCGTCGGCATGCGCACGCAACGGCTCAAGGTCGGTCCGGCCGTAATGCTCGCGCCGCTCTATCATCCGCTGCGGCTCGCGGAAGATGCGGCGGTGATCGACCTCGCGACGAAGGGACGTTTCGTCTGCGCGCTCGGTATCGGCTACGTGGAGGAGGACTTCCATGCTTTCGGGATCCCGTTCAAACAGCGTGTGAGCCGCACTGAAGAGTGCATAGAGATCCTGCGGCGCGCCTGGACCGGCGAGCCGTTCTCCTACCCGAGCAAGTATCACCAACTCGAGAACGTGCGCGTTACACCGGCGCCGTTCCAACAGCCGGGGCCGCCGATTTGGGCCGCGGGCTGGTCGAAGCCCGGCGTCGAGCGTGCCGGACGCATGGCCGACGGCCTCATCGCCGATCCCATGCAGTCATTGCCGGTGATCAAGGAGCAGGCGCGGCAGTATCGCGAAGCGGCTGCGCGGCACGGCCGCAAGCCTTATTACGTGCTGATGCGCGACTGCGTGATCGGCGAATCGGCCGAGCAGGTGCTCCGGAAGAGCGAACCGGCGATGTACAAATACCGGTGGTACTTCGAGAACGGTGCCTACGTGGAGGACGAGTACTTCAAGGACATCAAGACGTCCGCCGACCTCAGTTTCGAGCGCTGTGCGAAAGATCGCCTGATCGCCGGTTCGCCCGCGGCCTGCCGTGATCAACTCCAGATGTGGAAGGAGGAAGTGCGGCCGGATTACCTCATCCTGCGCATGCGCCACGCCATGGGGCCGGAACTGCCGGTCGCGCTCGACGACATGCGGCTGTTCGGCGAGAAGGTGATTCCCTTCCTGTGATCCTGCGCGCGACGGCGGCGGGTGGTGCCCCTCCCGCTTCCGTCCGCCGCGCCAGCCCATTCGCGACACGCGCCACCGCATTCCGGCACGCAGCCCTCGCGTGTCGTGCTCTCCGCAAGCGGCAGCGCTTGCGGAGCTCGGTCGCGCCGCAAGCTGCCCGGGGAATTCCTGCTTGCCGCCGTGCCGGACGCTCGGCCGCGAACGACGCGACGCCGTGGCGTCGCGCCGGAGCGGAAACGCGATCGGCGAGACGGCCGACCGCGATTCCTCTCCGGCCCGGGCGCGGAGCTACTCGGCGGTCGGAAAATTCGGCGCCCGTTTCTCACGAGTCGCGGCGACGCCTTCCTGGGCGTCCTCGGAAAGGAAGCAAATCATCTCGAGCGCCAGCGAATTGTCGAAAATCGGACCGGCGAGCCGCATCCAGTTGTTCAACGACTTCTTGGTGTAGCGGATCGCAGGCTGACTTCCCTTCGCGAGCTTGTCGGCGACCGCGAGGGCTTTCGTCATGAGCTCGGCGGCCGGCACGCACAGGCTCACGAGACCGATGCGCTCCGCTTCCCGTCCGTTGATGAATTCGGCGGTCATGAGATAGTACTTGGCCTTCGCCATGCCGCAGAGGATCGGCCAGATGACTGCCGCATGGTCGCCCGCGCCGACGCCGATCTTGACGTGGCCGTCGGTGATCTTCGCTTCTTCCGCCATGATGCTGATGTCCGCGATGAGCGCCACCGCGAGCCCGGCGCCGACGGCGACGCCGTTGATCGCCGAGATGATCGGTTTGTCGCAGTCGAGCATCTTGTAAACGACGTCTCCCGCCTCCTGCATCATGCTGCGGATCGCCTTCGCGTTGCCCGCGGCGGAGGAAATCCACTCCAGATCGCCGCCCGCGGAGAAAGCCTTGTCGCCGGCGCCGGTGATCACCGCGACCTTGGTCCGGTCGTCATCGTGGACGACGCCCCAGATCTTCGTCAGTTCCCAATGCAATCTGGCATTCGTGGCGTTCAGGGATTCAGGGCGATTGATGGTGATGACCAGCACCCCGTTCGGACGGTGTTCGAATTTCAGGAACTGAAAATCCGAGTAGTTCATGAGCACTCCTTTTGTCGTCTGCAATGAGGAAACCGCGGCGATAATCCAGGCGCAGGCCCCGGCGCGCGGCAAGACCGGGCCACCTTGTCTTATACCGCAATCCGATGGGCCGCACGCGGCCTGATGGAAGAGTTGTTGATCGACATTAGGGAAGCTTCGATTCTGCTCGCCCGGAAGCTTCATCGCGCAGCCGGCAGAGTCGCGTGTCCGGCGTTGTTGCTGCGCACTGAAATTTGACCAGATTTCCGGGGTAATGCGCACCGAAAATTGACCAGGGTGATTAACTCGCCTGCTCAAACATTGAGCAGGCCCGAAGAGGATGATCACCATGAGTCTATTGAGCAAAATCCGCCGG
>JACQWY010000043.1:0-53509 GCA_016209015.1 Gammaproteobacteria bacterium
GCCCTCGCGCAGGCGAGGGCCCGGTCGTTCAGCCCCGGCGTCGAGGTCGAACCGCGGGTCGAGTGCAGATGACCAGCGCGGCGCACTCGAATGCCCGAGGTTCACTGTGCGTGCCATGGGTCACCGACTGGGCCCTCGCCTGCGCGAGGGCGACGAAGATCAGCCGAGGCGGAATGCGTCGACTGATCCCGCAGTCTGGAGAAGAACCATCTCTCTTGGTTCGTCTCTGAACTGCGGGACTGTTCCTCGGTACACTGCGGCGCGTATTTCCCACTGGTCGCCCTCGCGCAGGCGAGGGCCCGGTCGTTCAGCCCCGGCGTCGAGGTCGAACCGCGGGTCGAGTGCAGATGATCAGCGCGGCGCGCTCGAAAGTCCGAGGTTCACGGCGCGTGCCATGAGTCACCGACTGGGCCCTCGCCTGCGCGAGGGCGACGAAGATCAGCCGAGGCGGACTGCGTCGACTGACCCCGCAGTCTGGAGAAGAACTCTTTTTGCGCGCGTTTCGAGCGTTCGATCGTGCGTCACCTGTAGGCGACGTGCCGAGGAAGGAGGGGCATCGATCGCGTGTTCGTGCGCAATACACCTTTCCTTGATCCACCTCGATTGACGCCCGCACGCGCCGGGCGTTACTCTCCGCGCCGCAAGAATTGCTACGGGTGCCCCGACGCCGATCGGCGAAAGGGTGAAACGGGAAGCCGGTGCGTTCGAGTCGAATCTCGAGCCAAGCCGGCGCTGCCCCCGCAACGGTAAGCGAGTCCCGGAACCTCCACAGCCACTGTGCCCCGCGCATGGGAAGGCAGGTTCCGCCGGTGCCTCCACGGCATCGCTCGCAAGCCCGGAGACCGGCCCGCAGCGTGTGACCACCGAGCCTCGGCGGGAGTGCTCCGGAGTCGTCAGCGGACGATTGCGAAGCTGCGTCCGCTGCGCCATCCGAACTTCTCCGTCGTGCTCAACATCGCCGTACGTCCGGGTGTGGGCGCGGGCAGGAGAGACCACGATGAATTTCCGATATGCGCCGCTGGCGCTCGCTCTTGTCCAATGCTCGCTCAGCGCCGCGCCGACCGCGAGCGGCGGCGGCGACGACATCGTCGTCACCGCATCCCGCATGCCCGTCACGCTCGCCGAGGCGGGCAGCTCCGTCACCGTCGTCACGCACGAGGAAATCGAGCAGCGCGGCGCGACTTTCCTCACTGATCTGCTGCGCGACGTGCCCGGGCTCGCGGTCAGCCGCAGCGGCGGCGTCGGCCGTTATGCGCAGGTGCGCATGCGCGGCGCGGAGGCGAACCAGGTGCTCGTCCTCATCGACGGCGTGAAAGCGAACGACCCGACGCGCGACGACGCCTTCGACTTCACGCACCTCCTCGCCTCGAACATCGAGCGCGTGGAAATCGTGCGGGGTCCGCAGAGCGCGCTGTGGGGCAGCGAGGCGCTCGCGGGCGTGATCAACATCGTCACCGCGCAGCGCAAGGAGCCCTGGCACGCCGACGTCGCGGTCGAGGGCGGCTCCTTCGACACCTACGGCTTCAACGGCAGCGTCGGTCACGCCGGCACGAATCATCACGTGAACCTCGGCGTCGGCTACTACGACACCGGCGGCGCGAACATCTCGCGCACGGGCCCGGAGCGCGACGGTTATCGCAACACGACGCTGAACCTGAAAGGCGACTGGTCGCCGATCGACGCGCTGCGCGCGGATTTCACGGCGCGCGTGCTGGATGCCAAGACGGAATACGACAGCACGGACTTCACGACCGGCATCCCCGGCGACACGCCCGGCATGACGCATCTGCTGCAGAGCTTCCTCGGCGGCCACGTGCAATGGGGATTGTTCGACGAGCACTGGGTGCAGGATCTGTCCGTGAACTGGAGCGGCGTGCGCAATCGCGATACCGATCCGGCGATCTTCGATCAGCGTCGCACTTACGGCAATCGTTACGGCGTGAGCTACCAGAGCACGTTCGCGTTCGCGACGCCCGGCCTCCTCGACGCGCACCACACGTTCACGGCCGGCCTGGACTACGAGCGGCGCGATTTCCGCCAGCGCGCGCCGGCCTCGATCTTCGGCGATCCGAATCAGGATCGCGAGCTCGACGTGCTCGGCTACGTCGGCGAATACCGCATGCGCTTCCTGACGTCGTGGCTGTTCGCGGCGAGCGCGCGCTACGACGACAACAGCGATTTCGCGGACATCGGCACCTACCGCCTGTCGCTGACGCGCGACTTCAAGGAGACGGGCACGAGCGTGACGGTCGCCTATGCGACCGGCCAGAAGGCGCCGACGTTCTACGATCGCTTCGGCTTCTCGAGCGGCGGCTCGTTCGGGCCGGTGTTCATCGGCAACGCGAGCCTGAAGCCGGAACGTTCCCAGGGTTACGAAGTGCACCTGAGCCAGAGCCTGCTGGCGGAGCGCGTACGCCTGAACGCGACCTGGTTCCGCGAGCGGCTGGAGGACGAGATCAACGGCTATGTCGCGGACGCGACGGGCGCGACGGCGACGGCGATCAACCTGCGCGGCACGAGTCCACGCGAAGGCGTGGAGCTCGAGGGCGAGGCGCACCTCGACACGCACTGGTCGCTGCACGCCGGCTATACGTATCTCGATTCGCAATCTCGCAACGCGACGACGAGCCTGCTCCAGCACGCCGTGCGCCGGCCGCGCCACAGCGCGAGCGGCAGCGTGAACTATGCGTTCGACGGCAAGCGCGGCAACGTCGACGTCCACGTCACGCACACCGGCGATCAGGCGGACGATTTCTTCCCGCCGCCGTTCTTCGCCGCCCAACGCGTGACGCTCGCCGACTACACGCTCGTCGGCGTCTCGGCGTCGTGGAAAGTATTGCCCCACGTCTCCGTCCTCGGCCGCCTCGACGACCTCGTCGATCAGCGCTACGAGGAAGTCTACGGCTACCGCAGCGAAGGCTTCGGCGCGTTCCTCGGCGTCCGCTTCGATACGAGCGCCCTCGGCCTGTAACTTATCAACAGGGGTCGGAGGGACTTTTGCAAAAGTCCCTCCGACCCCTGTTGATAACTGCAAAAGTCCCTCCGACCCCGGTGGATAACTTGATCCGTTGCGTGGCTGGATCGACGACCGACGTGCACAATGTGGGGTCTCCAAGCACCTCCACGGAAGATTTCATGCGCGTGCTCATCATCGGCGCCGGCCTGCTCGGCCTCACCACGGCTCATTTCCTGCGGCGGCACGGCTGTGACGTCGTCGTCGTCGAGCGCGCGCCGGGGCCCGGCCTCGAGACGAGCTTCGCGAACGGCGGCATGCTGCACGCGAGCCAGGCGAATCCCTGGAACGAGCCGGGCGTGTTGTGGCGCGCGCTGAAGATGCTCGGGCGCGAGGATTCGCCGCTCTTGTTCCGTCCGCATGCGCTGCCGCGGATGCTCGGCTGGAGTCTCGGCTTCGTGCGCTATTCGGCACCGGCGCGTTATGCCCGCAGCGTCGAGCTCAACGCCCGCCTTGCGAAGTATTCGCTCGGCGTGATGCGCGAGCTCCGCAGCGAGTGCGCGTTCGACTACGACTACGTCGGCCGCGGCACGCTGAAGATTTTCCGCACGCCGCAAGAAGTCGCGGCCGGCTCGGCGCTGCTCGCGCCGCTCGCCGGCTGGGACATTCCCTACACGCAGGTCGATGGCGCCGGTGCCGCGGCTCTCGAGCCCGCGCTCGCACCGATCGCGGACCGCATCGCGGGCGGCGTACATTTTCCCCAGGACGAGGCGGGCGACGCGTACCGCTTCTGTGTCGGGCTCGCCGCGCAGTGCGCCGCGGCCGGCGTCGAATTCCATTACGAGAGCGGCGTCGCGGCGCTCTCCGCGGACGGCCGCGGTGTGCGGGCACGCCTCGTCTACGGCCGCGAGATCGCGGCCGGGCGCTGCGTGATCGCGGCCGGCAGCTACACGCCGCTGCTCGCGCGCGACTTGGGCCTCAAAGTGCCCGTGCAACCCGCGAAGGGCTATTCGATCACGCTGCCGCTGAACGGCTGGAGCGCGCCGCCCGTCGTGCCCGTCATCGACGATCACCTGCACGCGGCGGTCTGTCCGCTCGGCGATCGCCTGCGCGTCGCGGGCACGGCGGAGTTCACCGGCTACGACGTGGAACCCACGGCGAGCCGCATCCGCAATCTCTTCGGCCTCGTCGCGAAGCTCTATCCCGCGTTCGCGCCGCACTGCGACGAGGCGAAGGCTGAGCGCTGGGCGGGTTTGCGACCGATGAGCGCGGACGGCGTCGGCATCATGGGTGCGACGAAGATACCCGGCGTCTATCTCAACACCGGCCACGGTCCGCTCGGCTGGACGATGGCCGCAGGCGCCGGCCAGGCCGTCGCCGACGAAGTCGCGGGCCGGCCCGCCGGGCTCGATCTCGCACCCTATCGCCTCGCGCGCTTTTGACGCGCCCGCGCGGCGATGCGATCCTCCCGCCTCGTCGAACGCGGAGGGCGGGCAAACGTGGATTCCGATCTGACCTGCTGGAAATGCGGCACCTCGCTCGCCGACGTACCCGTGCCGTTCGCGCGCGCCGCGGAATGCGCGGCCTGTCGCGCCGACCTCCACGTCTGCGTGATGTGCACGTTCTACGCGCCGTCCGTCGCGAACGCCTGCCGGGAACCGATCGCCGAGCCCGTCGCCGAGAAGCGTCGCGCGAATTTCTGCGGCTACTTCACGCCGCGCGCCGGCGCGCAGCGGCCGGACGTCGCGGCGGATTCCGCGAAGGCGCAGCTCGATGCGCTGTTCGGCGCGCCCTCGGCCGCGGCGAGCCCGAACGACGGCGCGAGCGCGAAATCGGCGCTCGACGAACTGTTCGGCCTGAAACCCGAGAACCCCTGAACCGGAGCCCGATCCCGATGCACGATCATTCCGCCGCCCGCAACGGCATCCATGTCTCCACGCTGCGCGTCGTGCCCGAATGGCTCGACTACAACGGCCACATGAACGTCGCCTACTACAGTCTCGCGTTCGACGTCGCCGGCGAGAACTTCGTGAAGGAGCTCGGCATGGGCGAGGACTACACCGCGCGCACGCGCAATTCCTGGATGGTGGTCGAGGCGCACATCACGTATCAGAACGAAGCGCGCCTCGACGAAGAGCTCCGCATTTCCTCGCGCGCGCTCGCCGCGAGCCCGAAGGCCGCGCATCTCTACCAGGAAATGTATCGCGGTGAGGAGCTGCTCGCGACCCAGGAGCAGCTCGTCCTGCACGTGAGCCTCGAGACGCGCCGCTCCTCGCCGTTCGAGGCCGAGGTCTACGCGAACCTCGAAGCGGCGATCGGAAAACAGGCGCACCTCGCGGTGCCCGAGTGGGTGGGGCGGACGATCGGCATCCGCAAGAAGGACTGAGGCCGCGCTCAGTCCTCGAGCCGGAAGCCGATCTTCACCGTGACCTGCCAGTGGGCGATCCGCCCCTGGTCGATCTGTCCGCGCATGCCGACGATCTCGAACCAGTCCATGTGGTGAATCGTCTTCGCCGCACGGGCGATGGCGTTGACCACGGCATCGTCCGAGCTCAAGGTCGAACTGCCGGTGATTTCGATGTTCTTGTAGACGTGCTCGCTCATCGGGGATCTCCTGGGCGTGAGAGACGAACGGCCGTCGCGGTGCGCGGCGGCACGATGATGAGGAAGTCTCGGTGAGCCTGGGGGGGCGTGCTGTCGGTGAGTGGCGGGCGTCGCGTCGGACGCGGTGTGCTCAATGCGCCGATCGTCGCATCCGAGCCCGATATTCCTGCGGCCGGCAGCCGAACGCACGCCTGAACTGACGCGCGAACGTCGAGAGATCCCCGAAGCCGCAATCGAGCGCGATTCCGCCGATCGCATCCATCGTCGTCGCGATCCGGCGCGCGGCCCGCGTGAGCCGTGCATACAGCACGTATTGGCGCGGCGGCATGCCGACGACCTGCTTGAACGTGCGCAGAAAATGGAACGGGCTCGTGTGCACGGCCGCGGCGAGCGTCTCGATGCCGGGCGCCGTGTCCGGCGTCCGATCGATGATGCGCACCGCTTCCGCGATGCGCTCGCCGTCGCGCCGCGATACGCGCGCCGCGCCCGCGTTCGGTTCGCCGCCCCCGAGCGCATGCACGAGCAGCTCGAACGCGCATTCCTCGAGGAGTTCCCCGTCCTCGCGATCGCGGGCGACGAGCGCGCGCGACAGCAGCGGCAGGTTCGCGGCGCGCGCCGGGAGATGCGCACTTCCGAACGTGATGCGGCGCAGGCCGGACACGCTCGCGGCCGCGTCCTCGAGGAAATCCGCGCGGAAGTGAAATGACAGACAGCGATCGCCGCGATGATGTTCGTGGCTGCATTCGAAGCACGCGCCCGCGTTGCCGAGCAGGCAACTGCCGGGAACGAGCAGCGCCGCGCCCGCGCCGCTGCGGTAGCGGAACGCGCCGCTGTCGAGGATTGCGACACAGGCCTCGGCGTGCTGCTCCTCGAACGGCGCGTCGTGCGGACCCGCGTCGCACACGAGGTCCTCGACGCGCAAGCCGACGGTCTCGATCAGCACGTTGCGATGCAGGCTCATGGGCGCAGGATAGCAATTTTTCCCAAGCGCGGACTGCCACCGCCGCGCGAGCATGACGGTACTTTCCAACCCGGAGTGAACCGCATGCCATCGCAATTCCTCAGCGTGCTCGCGAGCACGGCCCCCGATCCCACGCGCGAACCCGGGCTCTATGCCTTCCTGGCCGGCGACTGGACGTTCGACGCGCGCGTCTGGCTGCCCGACGGCCGCGTGCACGAAGGCGAGGGCGAGATCCACGCCGACTGGGTGCTCGCAGGCCGCGCGCTGCAGGACGTCTGGATCCTGCCGGGAATCTTCCACGGCACGACGCTGCGCATTCCCGATGCGGCGCGCCACGGCTGGCACATCTTCTGGAGCGATCCGCTGCACCACTACTACGGCCGGCAGCTCGGCCGCGCGGTCGGTCCCGACATCGTCCAGATCGGGCGCGACGACACGGGCCAGGCGACGCGCTGGAGCTTCAGCGATCGTATGCCCGACAGCTTCACCTGGCGCGGCGAGACGGCGGACGACGAAGCGGGCCCCTGGCAGCTCGTCGCGGAATTCCACTGCCGGCGTGCGCCGGCCTGAAAACTTCATGGAGGTCACACCGATGTTCGACCACCTTTCTCTCGGCGTGCGCTCGCTCGCGCGCAGCGGCGCGTTCTACGACCGCGTCCTCGCGCCGCTCGGGATCTCGAAATTGCACGACAGCGCGGGTGCGCTGGGTTACGGCCGGAACCGCATCGGCCTGTGGTTCGGCGAGACGGCGAGCCCCGTGCCGGCCGATCCGAGCTCGGGATTGCACGTCTGCTTCGACGCGCCCGATCGCGCAGCCGTCGCGGCGTTCCATCGTGCGGCGCTCGCGCACGGCGGCACGGACAACGGCCCGCCCGGGATCCGCGCCGACTATGCGCCGGACTACTACGCGGCATTCGTGATCGATCCCGACGGTTACCGGCTCGAGGCGTACTGCCGCGACGCATGAGGCCGCTGCGGACGCGGCGGGGAGTGCGCTACGCTGCGCCGACCATCCCAACGCAGGAGTGCGCGCCATGTCCGTCCGCATCGAGAGAGCCGGCCCCGTCACGACCGTGGTGCTCAGCCGTCCCGAGGCCCGCAATGCCATGGATCCCGAACATGCCGAGGCGCTCGTCGCGGCCTTCGAAGCGTTCGAACGCGACGACGAGGCGAGCGTCGCGGTGTTCTTTGGTGAGGGCGGCGCGTTCTGCGCGGGCTGGGATCTGAAGTGCGCGGCGGAGCTCGCGACGCGCGCGGATCCGATCGGTGAATTCGACTTCCCGGCGGGCGAGGGCGCGATCCCGCGCGGTCCGATGGGGCCGAGCCGCCTCCAGCTCTCGAAGCCCGTCATCGCCGCGGTCGCGGGGCCGGCGGTCGCCGGCGGCTTCGAGCTCGCGCTGTGGTGCGATTTGCGCGTGATGGAGGAGAGCGCGTATTTCGGCGTGTACTGCCGGCGCTGGGGCGTGCCGCTCATCGACGGCGGCACGGTGCGCCTGCCGCGTCTCGTCGGCCAGGGCCGCGCGCTCGACATCATCCTCACCGGCCGCAAGGTCGCGGCCGATGAGGCGCTGCGCATCGGCGCCTGCGAGCGCGTCGTGCCGGACGGCCAGGCGCGCACCGCTGCGGAAGCGCTGGCCCGCGAGATCGCGCGTTATCCGCAGGGCTGTCTGCGCGCGGATCGCCGTTCCGTC
This sequence comes from Gammaproteobacteria bacterium, assembly GCA_016209015.1. Taxonomy (GTDB): domain Bacteria; phylum Pseudomonadota; class Gammaproteobacteria; genus JACQWY01. Next base: position 8,210 of record JACQWY010000043.1, read on the forward strand.
CATGCGCAGGTCGGACTCGCCGAGCTCGACGCGCTGCGTTCGGAGTGGGACATCAGCGCGCACATGGTCGCGGCCGAAGGGCTCGCCGGTGCGGCGCGTTTCAGCGGCGGCCGCGGCCGGCATGGCGAATTCGGGGACATTTGAGCGCGCAGTGCCGTCCCGCCCGGGGCCCGCACGGCGATTGCTTGATCCATCGCAGTCGCGGCACACGGACCGCCGGGCTTCGGACTCGATCTCGCCGGTATCGCTCGTTATGCTGCAAAGCGCGCCACGGGGACGTGGCGCGACGCCCGCGTGGCGTCGTACGAAACATCGCGGGTCGTCCGCGCCGGACGCAGGGCCGCTGCGCCGCGCCCGGCTCCGCAAGCACGATCGGGCCGCACATGAATCGAGCCGACACGAACGACGAGGCACAATCGCCGCAAGATCGACGCCGCCCGGAGGCGCTGCCGCCGGTACCCGGCATACGCGCGGTGCCCGGCATGCTGGCGCGCCTGTTCCGCGGCTTCGAGCTCGGGGACGTCCTCAGCACGCGCGAGCATTCCGACGACTTCATCGAGACGCGCGCCGAATACATCGCCGTGCGGCTGCGCTTCATGATCCTGTTCTACGCCGTTGCGCTGCCGGCCTGGATCCCGCTCGACTATCTCCTGCTGCGGCCGGAGCACGTCTTCCCGATGGTGCGGATCCGGCTGCTGACCGGCGTGTTCCTGTTCGCGCTCGGCACACTCGGTCTGCAACGGCGCTCGAGCCGCCACGTGCACGTCTTGCTCGCGCTGATGGTGTCAGCCTCGTGCGCGTTCTACGCCGCGGCGATTACGACGCTCGCCAGCGGCGTCGCGGAAGCGCCGCTCGCCGGTTATACCGCCATACCCTGTCTCACGATCGCGATGCTGGGCGTGTTTCCGCTCACGCTCGTCTGGGGCTTCGGCCTGATCGCGGCGATCACCGCGACGGTGTTCGCGGTGCAACTCGGGACCGGCCAACTGTTCACGCTCGCGGCTTTGAACGAGCTGTGGGTGATCGCGATGGCGGGCGGGATCTCGTTGTGGATCCAGGCCGGGCAGATGCTCATGCTGCTGAAGCTCTATCGCGAATCGACGCTCGATCCCCTCACCGGGCTCATCAACCGGCGCGTCCTCATCAAACGCCTCGGTGCGCTCGTCGAGCACGCGAAGCGCACGCAGCAGACGTCCTGCGTGCTGATGTTCGATCTCGATCGCTTCAAGCGCATCAACGACAGGTACGGCCATCTGCTCGGCGACGCCGTGCTGCGCATCGCCGCCCGAACCCTGGAAGACGGTCTGCGCAAGCACGACGTCGTGGCGCGCTTCGGCGGCGAGGAGTTCGTCGCGGTGCTGCCGGATTCGACGATCGAAGGCGCGATCGCGGTCGCCGAGCGCATTCGTCAGGCCATCGAGGCCGTGACCGTCCCGGCCGGCGCGCAGGAGACGATCACGCTCAGCACGAGCGTCGGCGTCACGGCCTACGAACCGGGCGAGGCAATCGACACGATGCTCAACCGCCTCGACGGCGCGCTCTATCAGGCGAAGAAGCTCGGCCGCAACCGCGTCGTGCACAGCCAGAGCGGGAGCCCGCCGGAGAGTGCGACGGCAGCGATCGCCGCACTTCCGAGCGGCGTTTGAGCCCCGGTTCTACCAGAGGCCCGCGCCGCGCCCGAGCAGCGCACCCGAGCCGACGAGCAGCACGAGGAACGTGAGGTTCGTGCCGATGAAGCGGCCCGGCGACACGCCGCGGCTCTTCAAGAGCCCCTGCGCATGCAGCAGCCGCGAGACGACGAGCGTGCCGCCGAGCGCCGCCGGCAACCACGCCGGCCCGATCTTTCCGGTCTCGACGAGCATGATCAGTACGAGCGCGAGCGGCACGTATTCGACGAAGTTCGCATGCGTGCGCACGCGCAGCGCCATGTCCTCGTTGCCGCCGTCGCCGATCCCGATGCCGTATTTCGCCCGCGCCGCGATCACCCAGCCGCTCAGGACGAGCAGCAGGATGCCGAGACAACCGGCAGTGATGAACGTTGCAGTCATGGTGTCCCTTCTCTCGTGACGATGTGGCGCCTCGTCGGCGACATAGAATCCTGGCGCAACGGCAGCGATGAGGCAAATCGGCTGCGCTCGCCCTCGGCACGACGGGGAATCCGCGGCCCCGGGGCCACGAGGCGTCGCGGTCGCCTCATCTGCTCGCGGCTCACGTCAGGCAGTGATCGGGGCGCGTGTGACGTCCGACGGTGGCGGCATAGGGTCCGGGCCTGTCGGAAAGGCGTGCTGGAAGGCCCGGCCGGCCCAACTTACCCACAGGGGTCGGAGGGACTTTTCAAAACCCCCTCCAACCCCGGTGGATAACTCCGCGCTTATCAACAGGGGTCGGAGGGACTTTTCGAAAAGTCCCTCCGACCCCTGTGGGTAAGTTGACCCCTGTGGGTAAGTTTCAGCGGAAGGCGTTCAGGCCGACGAACGTGCCGCCGTTCTTGCCGGTGATTTCGCGCATCAGCGCGGCGAAGCGGATGCCGGTCGTCTGGCGCTGAGGGGCGTTCGCGAACTGGGTCGGGAAGCCGACGGCGTGGATGCGGATGAGCGGGGCGCCGCCGTCGCCGGCGTGATTGAGCTTGTGGACGTAATCGACGACTTCCTTGATCGACTTGCCCGTGAACTCGTCGCCGTAGACGAAGAGGCTCATCTTCGTACCCGGCCGGTAGAGCTGTTCCATGGCCGTGTAGATGCCCTTCGAGGGACTGCTCTCGCTGAAGACGTTGAAGCCGCCGAGCTGGCTCACCATCTGCCGGCGCAGCTCGGGCGAATCGGACATCCACTGGCCGGCGAAGCCCTGGAACAGATACGTGCCCTGGTCGCTCATGATCTGGATGCCCTTCACGTGCGGATACACCTGCAGTGTCTGCATGATCTGGTCGAGCACTTTCGGCCAGGCGTAGTTGAACATGCTGCCCGAGGTGTCGATGACGAACACGATGTATTCGCTGTCGACCGGGATGCCGCCGATCATATTGTCCTTCGGCGGCCGCCGCCGCGCCTGCAGCCGGCGCATCTCGTCCGTCAGCTCCTGCTGCGCGACCTTCAGCTTACCGGCGATCTCGGCGTTCATCGCCGCTTCGTTGTCCGCGTTCTTCAGCCGCCCGGTGAGCGCCGCGATCCGGCCCTCGAGCTTCGCGAGCTCGGCTTCGGCCGCGGCGAGCTCGCGCTGCTTCGCCGCGCTGTCCTCGGCGGCGACGGCGGCGGCGTCGCGTGCCGCGAAGAGCTGCCGCTGCAGGCCCGAGATCTCCGCCGTGCGCGGGTCGATCTCCGGCCGCTTCGCGGTCGCGATTTCGATCTTCGTGATCATCATGAGCAGGATCACCGCCCCGAACGCGCAGGTGATCACGTCCAGGAACGAGATGTTCGTGTCGTTCAGCTCGCGGCGCTCGAACTTCATGGCCAGTCGTACGAAGGGGTGAGGAAGGAGCCGCGCGTGGTCATCGCGATCTTCCAGTATGCGGAAGCCGCGTGAGGGTCGCCTTCCATCGGCAGCAGGATCGTATTCACCGGCACACCGGGCGGCAGCAGCGCCGCGGCTTCCTCGAACAGCTCGAGCCGCTTCGCGCCCGAGACCGTCGGCGTCGTGACGGGTTTCAGCCCCTGCGTCGGCAGCTTGTCCGTGATGAGGAAGACGTTGTCCGGTAATGGAGAAAGGCGCGCGACGGCCTGGAACGCCGCCGCGAGGTTCGCGCCGCCGTCCGGCACGCGCTGCTTGAGACCCGCCACCGCGCGGTTCAGCGTGTCGACCTCGCCCGCGTCGAGCCAGCGGCCGTCGGAATCGGGCACGAGGGTGTGCGCCGTGTTGTCGTAGGCGATGAGCTGGTAGCGGCAGCTCGCCGGGAAGCGCGCGGTGATCCAGTCGACGACCGCGAGCGCCTGCTGCCATTTCTCCGAGCGGCGCTTCGCCGCGTCGTCCATGTTCCGCTTGCGCACGACGTTCACGATGCTCGAATCCAGCATGCTCGCCGAAACCGCGACGATGACGACGATGCGCCGGCCGCCGAGCTTGATGCCGGTGAGGTATTGCCGGTTGCCGGCCCCGGCGAACGTGCGGATCGCCTCGGAGTGTTCGTTCAACTGCGATTCGAGCTGATGCTTCTCGGCCTCGAGCTTCTTCACCGCCGCGCGCAGCAGCTCGATGTCCTTCGCCGTGACGAGCAGCGGCTGCGGCGTCGCGCCTTTCTGCGCCTCGGCGAGCTCGCCGCGCGCATCGACGATGCGCTGGCGCAGCGCCGCGAGCTGCGCCGCGACGTCGCCGCCCTTCGCCTGCGCGTCCTTCGTCTGCCGCGCCGCGCCGCCGATCTCGCCCTGGAGCTGGTGGATCTCGGCGTCGAGGTCGTAGCTCGGCGGATGCTGATCCTGGTTCACCTGATGACGCGTGATGAGGAAGACGAGCAGCACCGCGCCGAAACCGCAGCACATCACGTCCAGGAACGCGAACGTGAAGACGGAGAACGTGCGCCGGCTACGCGGCATCGGGTGCGAGCACCGTGATGGCGACGAAGGACCCGCCCGCGCCGCTGAAGCTCACGTGGTCGCCCGCGGCGAGCGCGGCGGGGGCGGCGAGCGGCATGCCGTTGACGAGCACGTGCGCGCCGTCGAGTGCCTCGATGCGCGCGCCGTCCGGGCCGGCGCAGACGCGGCACACCGCGTCGAGCTCGCGGACACGGGCGAGACGTCCGCGCGGCGCGAGGTAGAGCGGCTCGGCGGCGAGCGCGTGGGCGTGGTGGTTCACGAGCAGATGCGTCGCGCGGTCGTGAGTCGTGCGCGCGGCGCGCGAGACCGTCGCGTCGGGTGCGGCCGGCAGCTCGGTGACGAGCTGGCTCGCGGCGCGGCCGCCCGCGAACACCTTCTCGTGCAGCGCGAGCCCGCAGAACACCGCGTCGTCGGGTAGCTCGAGCGCACCGCGACACGCGGCGGCGAAACCGGGCAGCGCCGCGACGCGCTCCGTCGTCACGAGCTGCTCGCCGGGCGCGAGCTGGCGCACGATGTCGGCGAAGAGCGGTGCCGCTGCTCGATCGAGCGCGGCACGATCGACGCGTGCCTCGAAGCGGCTGCCGCGGAAATCGACGTGCACGCGCAGCTCGCCGCGGTGCGCGAGCAGCGCGAGCCATTCCGACAGGTGCGTGTAGAGCAGTTGTTCCGTCGCCGCATGCGCGAGCGGATCGAAACGCGCCTGCACGAGGAAGGCCGCGACGATCGCGCGCACGCACGCCGTCTCGAGGCGATTGCGTCCCGCGCCCGGCACGATCTCCACACCGCGCCGCGCGATCCGGTCCGTCACTCTCAGACGGGTGATCAGCGCCTGGTGCTGCTGGAGCTCGAGGAACGCGTAGTCGCCGGGCGCGAGATGCGGCGCGCCCGCCGCGACCGCCGCGTCGACGAGGCCGACGGCCTTCACGCCCGCCGCTTCGCAGAGCCCGAGGAGCAGCGCGAGCTCGGTCTTGCCGTAATGCCCGGGCACCGCGAACACCGCGGCCTCCGGATGGCCCGCGAGCTCGCGCACGTGCTGGAGATGCAGATACGCGAGATCCGCGTGATGGCGGCAGCGCTTGCCCCAGCCCGGCAGCGGCGTCTCGCTCAACTGCTGCCAGAAGCGGTTCAGGGTCTCGCGCGGATGCAGGAACGCCTGGCCCGCCGCGGCACGGCCGATCTCGATCTGACGCTTGCGCACGAGCGCGTAGCCCGGGCTCGCCGCGATCACCTGCTGGCCGCGTGCGGCGCGCACTTCGACGTCGTTCAATTCGATGCTGCAGAGGGCCAAGGGCGATCTCCTGGTCACATGTCGGACGGAATGGCCACGGGGAAATCCTCCGGCAGGCTCTCCGCCGGCGTGAACGTGTCCGTGGGCAGCGGACGCGAGTGGTATTCGGGACGATCGGCGTCCTGCGCCGGATCGACGCTGTCGTCGCCTTGCGGTGCGTCGGCCGCGCGTGCGGCATGCAGGGTGACGCTCGTGCCCGCGAGCGCGGCGAGGAGCAGGAACAGGCGGAGCTCATTGCGCATAGCGGGCGATCCTGAAACCGAGATCGTTGCGCGGACCCTGGCCGGCCGCGCGTGCGGCGAGCCGCAGCAGGGCGGGATCCGCATCCGCCCAGCTCGAGCCGCGCACGACATGCTGCGTGCCGCTCGCGGGGCCGAGCGGATCGACCTGCACGCCGGGCGTGTCCTCGGCGGCGTGGAAATCGTGCACCCATTCCGCGACGTTGCCGGCCATGTCGTAGAGGCCGCGCAGATTCGGCGGATAGCTGCCGACCGGCGCGCTGCCGGCGAAGCCGTCCTCGTAACCGGGGATCACTTTGCCGATGAGCTCACGCGCCGCGAGATCCGCGAAATTGCCGACGCGTCCGCGCGGCGGGAACGGTCCCGTCCACGGCACGTGCAAGGTCTCGCCGTCCGGCGTCGTGCGCGCCGCCCATTCCCATTCGGCTTCCGTCGGCAGGCGGTAACCCGTCGCTTCCGGATGCACGCCGAGCACCTTGCCGTATTTGATCTGGTAGAACACCGGCAGCTTGTCCTGGCGCGAGAGCCAGTTGCAATAGAGCGCCGCTTCCTCCCAGCTCACGTTCGCGACCGGCAGGCTGTCCGCGTTCAAATCCGCGGTCCCGCTCGCGCCCGAGGAATGCGTGGTGACGAACTGCCGGAACTCGCGGTTCGAGACTTCGCGCACCGAGATCCAGAACGGACGCGACAGGCGCACCTGGCGCGCGATCTCGTTCGTCCGATGGCCGGGATCGCGGGCGATCGTGCCCATCAGGAACTCGCCGCCCTCGAAGCGCTTCAGCTCCTGGCCCGTGAACGTCTTGCGGAGCGGTTCTTCCTGAGGCGGCGTCGCCTGTTTCGTCTCGGCCTCGACGAACTCGACCTCGCCCTGCGGCGCCTGCTTCGCCGCCGGGGCCGCGTTCGACGGCGCGGCGGTCGGCGATCCGGCGGTCGACGCTGCCGGCGCAGCGGCCGTCGCTTGCGCCGGCGGCGCGGGTGGCGGCGGCTCGGGATTCGCGGCGAGCTCGGCCTGCATCTCCGCGGCGGTCTTCAATTCGATCCGCAGACGCTTCTCCACGCCCCGGCGCGGCGTGACCGTCGTCTGATAGCTCGCGTAGCCGCGCTTGCGCACGACGAGCTCGTGCTCCGTCGTCGGCAGGCTCAGCACCTGCGTCGCGCTGCCCGCGGGCTGGCCGTCGACGAGGAGCTCGGCGTCGGCCGGCGTCGTGTCGAGGCGGACCGGCGCGAGCTCGGGCGCGAGCGTCACGGCGAGCGCGCGCACTTCGCCGGACGCGACGCGCAGCGTGCGCTTCTCCGCACCGTAACCTTCCTTGAACGCGGTGAGATCGTGGTCGGCGTCCGGCGCGAGCGCGAGGCGCTGCGGCGCAACGCCCGCGTAGCGTCCGTCGATCGTCAGCGCGGCGCCCGGCGGGTCGCTCGTCACGTCGAGCGTGCCGTCGGCCTTCTCGAGCACGACGTCCTTGAACGCGACGGGCTGGCCCGCGACGACCTTCACGTGCCTGCGCCAGGGCTTGTAGCCTTTGAGCTCCACGGTGAGCTCGCGCTCGCCCTGGATCAGCTCGTGTCGGAGCGGTGTGCGGCCGGCGACGGTCCTGTCGATCGTCACGATCGCCCCGGCAGGCTTCGTCGTGAGCGTGAACGCGGCCCAGGCCGGCACGAGCGTCGCGGTGAACGGCTGGGTCTCGCCGCGGCCTGCGACCTCGAGAGTCGCGGTGAACGGCAGATAGCGTTCGGATTTCACGACGAGCTCGCGGGTGCCGGATTCGACGTCCGCGACGATGCCGGGTGCCTTGCCCGCGGGTTTGCCGTCGATGTCGATCGTCGCCTCGACCGGCGGGTCGAGCTTCACGTCGAGCCTGCCGGGCCGCGGCTTCATGACGATCGGCAAGACCTGGTGCGCGTCGCTGCCGACGTGGATCGTGCCGTGATAAGGGAGATGGCCCGGCGCTTCCGCGCTCACTTCGTGCTCGCCCGGCAGCAGCATCCAGTGCGAGGAGACGCGCGGCGCGAAGCCCAGCACCGTGAGCTTCGCGTCCGGTGGCGAGAGATCGAAATCGATCGAGCGCGCGGCGAGCACGTACCAGGCCGTCGCGAGCGCGAGTGCGAGCCAGGCCGTCGTGAACATCCGGCGCCAGGGCAGGCGCAGCTCGGGCAGGTGCGCGAGCGGCCCGGGCGGCCGGAAGCGCACGGGCTCGAGCGGTGTCTCGGGCGGCATGCCGGCGGGCGAGTTCACGTTCGCGGGGCTCCTCGCATCAGGGACTCCGGGCTTCGCATGCGACGCTGACGGTCTGGCCGGGAATGCCCGCGATGACTTCGAACTCGATGCGGACATCGGCGCAACCGTCGCGACGTCCGGTCGCAGTATACCGCCCCGGCAGCAGGCTCGCCGTGCGCGCCGTGAAGCGGCCGAGCGGCGCGCCGCGCGACAGGCTCACGTCCGTCGCGCCGTCGGATTCGAACGCGACGCTCACCGGCTCGCGGGCGATCGCGAGCTCGTGATCGAGGCGGGCGATCTGCGCGGCGAGGCGTCTGCCGGCAGCGCCGAGACGGCGTGCCTGATCGAGCAGCGCGCCGGCCTTGCGACGCTCGGCCTCGTCGACGAGCTTGCGCGGCTCGGCGAGCGCGGCCTCGAGCGCGGCATCGAGCGCGGCCCGGCTCGCGGCGCGCGCGCCGGGCGCGGCATCGACGGTCTTGTCGAGGGCCTGCAGCGCGCGATAGTCCTGCGCGGCCTCGGCCCAGCGCTCGGCGCGCTCGTGCTGTGCCGCCGCCTCGGACAGCGCGGCGATGCGCCGGCCGGTGATCTCGTTCTCGACCTGGGCGAGTGCCCGCGCGGCCTCGGGAGATTCCGGGATGAGCTGCAGCGCACGCTCGAATTCACTCCGCGCGACGTCGAGCCGGTCCCTCGTCAGCGCCGCATAGCCTGCCGACATCGCCTGTTGATGGCGCTCGGCCGCGAGTGCCGCTTCGATGCGCGTGATGGCCTCGTCGATCCCCGGGATCTCGGCGTCGAGCTGCAGCACGCGGCGATAGAGCGCGAGTGCGCGTTCGCGCTCGCCGAGCTTCTCGTAACCCTCCGCCTCGGCGCGCATCGCGAGCGCGCGGTCGAGCGTCGCCGCGCGTTCGAGGCCGTGTTTCGCCGAGGCGAGATCGGGCGAGATCGCGAGCGCGGTCGTGAATGCCTGCGTCGCGGCCGGCTGATCGCCGCTGAGGAGTGCCGCGTTGCCGGTCGCGACGAGCGTCTCGGCGCGCGGTTTCGCGGCTTGCGCGATCGCCTCGTAGCGCCGGCGCGCATCGCGGTAATAGGCCTCGGCCGCGGCATAGCGCGCCTCGCTGTAGGCGCGCTCGCCTTCCGCGCGGCGCGCATTCGCATCGAGCAGCGCTGCGCGCGCCCAGGTGCCGGCTTCGCGGCGTTCGAGATCGTCCGCGAGCCCGAGCACCGTCGCGAGCAGCTTCTGCATCGCGAGCCGGCGCTCGGCCTTCGCCTGCGGGCTCGCGTAGTCGGGCTCGACGACGACGGGTTCGGCCGCGGCGGCGGGCGGGGCCTTCGCGACGGGGGCGGCGGGCGCTTCGACGGAGGGGGGGAAATAGCGCGGCACGAGCGCGAGCGCGAGCGCGCCGAGCGCGGCGGCGAGCACGACGATGCCGAGGCGCGCGAGGAGGGGCAGCCAGGCCACGAGCCGTGCCGCAAGCGGATGCTCGGCGTGCGGCGTCTCCTCGACGCGCGCGAACGCGGCCGGCGCGAGCGGCGCGCGATCGAGCGGCTTGGCGGGGGAATGCGACATGCTCGCTGGGCTTTTGTCTGTGAGGTTCCGGAGCGGGGCCGGGAGCTTCAGCGCCGGAGGGCCTCCCGGCGCACGGCCGCGTCTGTATTGCGCATGGACCGCGAAACGCGTGCTCCGTTCTGCGCTCTGCGCAAGATGCGGGCGGCGCCGGCGCTTTGCAATGCGGGGGCCACGCTCACTGTTTCGCGCCCGTGCCGCTCACGTAGCGGCGGTATTCCGCCCACAGCTTCTCGCGCAGCACGGGATCGCGTTCGGCCTCGGCGGCGTGGCGCATCTGCGCGGCGACGATGTCCTCGAGCGCGGTGCCGCCGGGCGCCGTCGGATCGCCTTCGGTGGCGAGCGCTTTCTCGTCGTCGCTCGTGCGATCGCCCGCGTGCTTGCCGGGGACGCGGCCCTTGCCGGTGTTCCGGCCCGGCACGCCGCCGCGGTCGATGTCGGCGGCCGCGGGCCCGGCGGCCGGCTTGCCGGTACGCGCCTCCTCGTCCTGCGCGCGCCGCATCTCGGCGTCGAAGTCGCGCTTCTTCGCCTCGAGCTTCTGCATCTCGGCGGCGGCACCGCCCGGCGGGGGTTTGAAATCGATCGGCGGATACTTCGAGTCCGGCGCCGGGGGCGGGACCGGCGCGACGCGGCCCATGGACTGACCCGCGGGCGCGTCGGGCTGCTGCATGCCGGGCGGCGGCAGGTAGGTCGGGGCACCGGCGGTCGTCGGCATGTTGCCGCCCTCGTCACCGGCGCTCTTCGCCCGCGCGCCGCCCGCCGCGCCGCCGTCCGGTGGCTTCGCGCCGCCCACGGTCTCGCGCCGTGACGCGTTCGCGGGCGTGGTCTGCGGGGGCGGGCTGCCTTCCGGCGCCTCCGTCATCTCGACGCGCGCGCCGCGCGCACTCGGCGGCAGATACGCGGGGGCAGCGCCCGCGGCGCCGCCGGGCTTGCCCTGGGTCGTCTGCTCGCCGGGCTGCGCGCCGGGCACCATCTCCGGCTTCTTCTCGACCTCGACGTAAGTCTTCTTCTTCGGCTGGGCCTCGTTGCAGCCCGCGAGCGCGAGGGCGAGCACGGCGCAGAGCAGGGCGCGGGAACGGGAGGGTCTCGAGATGCGTGACATGACGCTCTCCGAATGGGCTTCGGAGTCTTTATATCAGAACGGCGAACGCGCGGGCCTGACGCCCGCCAAGCGCGCGGCGATCAGGCGGGGATGCGACCGAAATCGTCGACCATGAAGCTCGCCTCGGCGCTCGCCACGAGACTGCCGTCGTCCTGCCGCGTGAGCTTCGATTCGAGGACGACGAGGCGGCTCTTGCGCTGCTTCAGCACGCACTCGGCGCGGATCGGCGTGCCGACCGGCAGCGGCTGGCGATAGCGGATTTCGCACTTCGCGGTGAAGCCGCGCGCGCCCTGCAGGAACAGCCAGTTCGCCATCACGTCGTCGAGCACGCTGAAGAGGATCCCGCCGTGCGTGACGCCGTCGAAGCCCGCATGCCACTTGCCCGGCGTGAACTCGCCGACGCAGAGCCCGCCGTCGAGGCGGAAGCGGATGTGCAGCCCGAGCGGGTTGTCGGTCCCGCAGACGAAACAGTGGTCGGCGTCGTTCCGGCCGCGCGTGTCTTCGCTCACACCATGTCCTCGTAGCGGTTCGGGAGATCGAGATTCACCGCGCCCGCGATGCCCGGCAGGCGCAGGCTGTGTCCGTCGAGCGCGATCTGATCCTCGTTGCCGAGATCGTCGCCGAAGCGGTAGACGGGTTTCAGCGGGCCCTGCATGCAGCGCTCGTCGTAGGCCGCCGCCGCGGCGCGCACCGCTTCGCGGCGCGTCTGGTAGGCGCGCAGCGCGGTCGCGCCGTAGCGCTTCGCGAGCATGCGCTCGACGACGCGCGGCGAGACGATCGCACCCGTCGCGTTGTTGCCGCCGAAGCCCTTGGAATTGAGGAAGCCGATTTCCGCTTTGCCCTTCAGGTCGCGATCCTCGAGCACGATGTCGAGGTGCTCCGGGTGGATGTCGTCGGCGAGCTTCGTGACCGTCTTGATGCCGGGCAGCAGCTCGTGCTTGAAGATGCCGAGCGTGTTCACGAGCTGGTCCGCGCTCGCCGGCGCGAGCGAGTGCCCGAGGAAGGCCTTCACCGCGGTCACCGGCCAGTGCTCGATGCCGAACGCCGCCGCGACGCGATCGAAGATGCGCGATTCCGTGACGCGATTCTGCGGCGTGCTCGAGCCGTGCGCCTGCAGGAAGCTCTGCGTGCGGACGGCCTCTTCGCCGAGGAGGCTGCGCATCGCGGCGACGGCCTTCGCGAGCGTGATGTAGTTGCCGGGCCCGGGCGAGGAGATCGATTTCTTGTAGCCGTCGGCGTTCACGAACACGTCGGTCACGCCGCCGTGGATGTCCGCACCGAGCTGCATCGCGAGCTCGTCGTCCATCAGCACGAAGTACTGCGCGGACTCGGCGAGGACGAAGCCGCAGTTCTCGCCGAACGGCCGGCTCGCGCGGCGCCAGTCGGGGATCGTCGTGCCGTCGAGCTTGCAGAGGTTGTCGTCGGTCGCGAGCGCGCTCATCGCCGCATAGCCTTCGATGACTTCGGGGAGCAACGGTGCTTCCGCGTTGCCGACGACCGCGACGCGGCGGCGGCCGGACTGGATGTCCTCGACGGCGAGACGCAGGTTGTAGAGGAAGCTCGCGCAGGCGCCGGCGATGGCGCCCGTCGTGCCGACGTTGCCGAGCACGTAGGCGTTCACGAAATCGGCGGGCATGGTGTTCAGGCCGAGCGGAAGCTGCTTCGAGCTCACGCGTCCGCCGCGCAGCCGCGCCTGGAGCATGCCGCCCGTGCCGTGCTGGTCGAGCTGCGCCATGGCGCTCGAGGCGTAGACCGAGACTTCGTCGGGCGGCACGGCGGCGAGGATCGTCTCCCAGGGAAGGCCGACCGACTGGATGGCGTCGGAGGCGCCGACGATCGTCATCTGCAGACCCTTGGGATGAAAGCGCGACTGGTAGAGCTTCGCGGGATCGAAACCGCTCGGGAGCTGGCCCGCGGACTGCACGGCGAGCTTGCGGTGCGTCTCGACCTTGATCTCGCTGCGCGCGGTGAGCTCGATGTGCGCGACGCCGTCGACGACCTCTTTCACGACCCAGCCCGGGGGCAGGGGATCCGGCAGCTCGCCGGTGCGCGAGGCGAAGTGGACGGGCGCGCCGTCGGGACCGATGTCGAAGTTGAGATTGCCCGGCACGCGGTCGGGATCGAAATGCTCGATGCGGCGGATGAGCGTGCCGTCGAGGATGCGCTGGCGGTAGTGCAGCGCGATGCCGGCCTCGTCGAGCGTCCGTCCGTCGGCGTCCCGGTAGGCGCCGTTCTCCCAGGTCACGAGACCCATCATAACCGCCAGCGAGCTGAGCGTCCGCGCCTGGACGGTCGCCGGCAGGCTGTCGATGACGGTGCGGCGATAGGCGTGGTGGAACGAGGAGCGGCCGGCGGGCCCGATGCCCCCGAAGCCGACGATAACCGGGAGTCGTGTCATGTCGTGAATTCTTCTCGATGGGACCGATTAGGCCGAGAGTCTATTGCGCGGCGCCGCATCGTGGTCAGGTATTCAGGCCAAAAAATTGGCCATATCGGCCAATCGGGCTATCCTGTGGCCGTCAGTTCGGGACACTCCTCGACTGACGGCGCAGACGCGCCGGACGTCCGGGACATCGGGCAGACGCGTAGCGCGCGACTCGGCACCCCCTTCATTGAGACGACGTACCGACCCATGCACTCGACGTTCGGGACACTTCTGAATTCGCGCCGATCGCGGACACCGATCGACTGCGGGCCACGCCCATGAGATCCGCCGCAAAGCCTCCCACCGCGACCGCGGGTCCGGGGACGCTCCGCCTCGCCTTCGTGCTCACCGACCAGATGCTGGCGGCGAGCTCGATGCTGCCGAACGAGATGTGGCGCGCGGCCGCGGGCACGGCCGGGGGGCGCGGCCGCCATGCGCCCGGGCTCGCAATCGAGGCGCTCGCCGCGGACGACCGCCCGGTCGGCACGCTCGCGGGCGTCGGGCTCGAGCCGACGGCGCGACTCGCCGACGCCGGGCCCTGCGACGTCGTCTACCTGCCCGCACTGTGGCGCAATCCGCGGCCCGTGCTGGCGCGCAGCCGCGCGCTGCTGCCGTGGCTTCGGATGCAGTTCGAGCACGGCGCGATGATCGCCGGTGTCGGCACCGGTTGCTGCCTGCTCGCCGAAGCGGGCCTCCTCGACGGCAAGGCCGCGACGACGCACTGGCACTACTTCGAGCGCTTCGCGCGCGACTATCCGCGTGTCCAGTTGAAGCGCCAGTACTTCATCACCCAGGCCGGCTCGATCTTCTGCGCGGCGAGCGTGAATGCGCTCGCCGACGTCACCGTGCATCTCATCGAGCGTTTCTACGGCCGCGCGGTCGCGAGTCACGTCGAGCGCAATTTCTCGCACGAGATCCGCCGGCCGTACGAGAAATACCGCTATCTCGAAGGCGACGATCTGCAGCACGCCGACGAGACGGTGATCGAAATCCAGCTCCGCATGCAGCGCGAGCTGAACGAGCCGTTGCGCATGGATGCGCTCGCGCGCGAGTTCGGACTCTCGCTCCGTACGCTCACGCGCAGGTTCCGCGACGCGACGGGCACCTCGCCGCTCGAATACCTGCAGCGTCAGCGCATCCGGGCCGCGAAGGAGCTGCTCGAATCGACGAACCTCACGATCGCCGAGGTCGCCTATCGCGTCGGCTACCTCGATCAGGGACATTTCGCGCGGCTCTTCGAACGTGCGATGACGGTCGGCCCGCGCGAATACCGCCGCACCGTACGCGCGAAGGTCTTCAGCATCGAGGCTTGAGGAAGCTCTGAGTTCGGCGCTTCCTGCGGCACGGAGGTGCCGCCGTGAACAGCGGCGTATGCCTTGTTCACGGAAGGCCGGCACGAACCACGCCGCCTGCCGGCCGCGCGCTGAAAAGTCCAGGATGGACTCAATTGGCGCTTCCTCGGTGGGCCCGCTTCCGCCGCGTGCGGCGAGCCGCTAGCATGGCCGCTCTTTGCCACAGCCGAGGAAGAGCTTATGAGCGCGCCGCGCTATCTGGGCTTCGATACGCTCAGTCTGCACGCCGGCCAGCGCCCCGATCCCGTCACGGGGAGCCGGGCGGTGCCCATCCACCAGACGACGTCCTACGTGTTCAAGGATGCACAGCAGGCGGCGGGCCTCTTCGATCTCGCGCGGGCCGGCTACATCTATTCGCGCATCGCGAATCCGACCGTCAGCGTGCTCGAGGAGCGGCTCGCCGCGCTCGAAGGCGGCGTCGGTGCGGCTGCGACCGCGAGCGGCATGGCGGCGATCCATCTCGCGGTCTCGCCGCTCGTCGAGGCCGGCGCGCACATCGTCTCTTCGCGCGCGCTCTACGGCGGCACGCACAACCTATTCAACTACACGCTGCCGCGGTTCGGCGTGGAGACGACGTTCGTCGATCCGCGCGACCCGGAGTCCTTCCGCGCCGCGATCCGCCCGCACACGAAGCTCGTGTACGCGGAGACGATCGGCAATCCGCGCGGCGAGGTGCTCGACATCGCAGCCGTCGCCGCCGTCGCGCACGCGGCGGGTCTGCCGCTCGTAATCGATTCGACGTTGACGCCGCCCGCGCTCATCCGGCCGTTCGAGCACGGGGCCGACATCGTCGTGCACTCGCTGACGAAGTTCATCGGCGGCCACGGGGTCGCGATCGGCGGCGCGGTGATCGACTCCGGGCAATTCGACTGGGAGGCCTCCGGACGCTTCCCGACGCTGACCGAGCCCTACGTCGGCCAGCAGAACATCGATTTCTGCGAGGAATACGGCCCGGCGGCCTATATCTGGCGCACGCGCCTGGAGGGACTGCGCGACTTCGGCGCGACCCTGAGCCCGACGAGCGCGTTCCAGTTCCTGCAGGGCTTGGAAACGCTCTCGCTGCGCATGCGCAAGCACTGCGAGAACGCGCTCGGGATCGCCGAGTTCCTCGCGACCCAGGACGCCGTCGAGAAGATCAACTATCCGGGCCTGCCCGGCCACGAGGATCATGCCCTCGCCGCAAAGCTCTATCCGCACGGCTGCGGCGCGGTGTTCAGCTTCGTGCTGAAGGGCGGTCGCGCCGCGGGCCGCAAGTTCATCGACGCGCTGCAGCTCTTCTCGCATCTCGCGAACGTCGGCGACGCGAAGTCGCTCGTCATCCACCCGGCGACGACGACGCACAGCCGACTCGACGCCGAGGCGCTCGCGAAAGCGGGGATCGCCGAAGGCCTGGTGAGGCTCTCGGTCGGTCTCGAGGACATCGACGATCTCATCGAGGACCTCGCGAAGGCCCTCTACCGTTCGCAGCGCTGAGAGGGAACGCCATGGAAATCACTTACGACGGCGCGAAAGTCTACGTCGCGACAGGCAGCAAGGCGTTCAATCCGGAACTGCCCTCGATCACGTTCGTGCACGGCGCCGGCATGGATCACTCGGTGTGGACGCTGTTCGCGCGCCACTTCGCGCGGAACGGGTTCAACTCGCTCGCACTCGACCTCGCGGGCCACGGCCGCTCGGGCGGCGCCTGCAAACCGACGATCGGCGAATGGGCGCAGTGGGTCGACGGCGTGCTCGGCACGCTCGGTGTGGAGAAGACCGCGATCGTCGGCCACAGCATGGGCTCGCTCGTCGCGCTCGAAACCGCGGCGCGCCATCCGGCGCGCATCACGAAGGCGGTGCTCGTCGGCTTCGGCTATCCGATGGCGGTCGGTCAGCCGCTGCTCGACGCGGCGAAGGCGAATCACCACGACGCGGTCGACATGATGATCATCTGGGGCCACGATTACTACGCGCAATTCGGCGCGAGCGGTGTGCCGGCGATGAGCACGATCAACGTCTGGAAGCGCGTGCTGGAACGCGCGGGGCCGGGCGTGATCTTCGACGATCTGAACGCCTGCCACACCTACACCGGCGGCGAGGAGGCGGCGGGGCTCGTTCAATGCCCGGTGACGATCGTCTCCGGCGATCGCGATCGTATGACGCCGGTGAAGGGCGCGAAGGACTTCCTGCGCCACCTGCCGAAGGCAAAGCTCGAAGTGCTTGCCGAATGCGGGCACGGATTGATGGAAGAGCGGCCGGAGGGACTGCACAAGGCGCTCGTGGCGGCGTTGGGGTGAAGCACGTTTCGTAGGTCGGATTAGCCGCAGGCGTAATCCGACGAATCCCTCGCCCGGGAGACTGCGCAGATCGGAACCGAGGGGGTGCGTACGGTTACGCTGCGCTAACCGTACCTACGAACATCTGGGCTGAAACCTCTCGATAGGGTGTGCCGACGAAGGAGGCGCAGCGATCGCGCCGCGGCGTCGGCCTCAGTGCGGCATCACCCCGATCGCCGAGTGATCGTCGAGGCGTGCGAGGAACATCCTGATTCCCCGTGCCGCCAGGTACTCGTCGATCGCCTTCTGCTGACCGAGCCAGCGGAAATAATCGTCGATGAGCAGAATGCCGCCGGGGGCGAGCTTCGGCATGAGGTATTCGCACTCGGCCTTCGTCGATTCGTAGAGGTTCGTGTCGAGACGCAGCAATGCGATCGACTGGCTGTCGTTCCGGGGCAGCGTGTCCTGGACGAGGCCTTCGATGAAGATCATCTTCCCGGCGGGATAGCCGGTCAGCGCGAGGTTCGCGCGGACGTTCTCGATCGGATGGTTGTTCCAGGTGCACTCGCCGTCCTTCATCTTCTTCTCGTACTTGCGCAGCGCGGATTTGCCGAAGACGCTCACGTCCTCGGCCGTCGGCTTGTCCATGCCGCGGTAGGTGTCGTAGAGGAGGATGCGGCGCTCGGTGGAGCCGACTTCGAGCAGCGTATAGGCCGCCGCCATCATGCTGCCGCCCGCGCCGACACCGCACTCGACGATGTCGCCCGCGACGCCGGCCGCGACGAGATGGCGTATCGCGCGTTCCATGTTCACGACGCGTTCCTGGGTCGTCATCGTGTACGGGTGGCACTTGTCCCAGAGCTCGCACGTGAACGGCGAGAAATCCTGCGGATACTTCGGCGGCAGCTCGCGCATGCCCGTCGGCGCGAGCAGCTTGCGCCAGCCCTTCGAGGTCTCGCGGAAGAAATTCGTCTTGAGTGCGCGGAGCCGATAACCGAGCTTGCCGCCGATGCCGTCGTCTTGCTGTGCCACTGATGGTCTCTCGAATGGACCGGCCGGCCGGCCGGGCAGCGCATTCTAGCCCATGAGCTCAGTCATCGCGCCGCTTGCGGCGCTTGCGGGCCTGCGAGGTCGAGCGTTCCGCCGCGAAATGCCGCTTGTCCTCGGGCGCGGTGTCCGTCGCCACGCCCCACGCGAGCCCGGCGTCCTGCTCGTAGCGCTTGCCGAGCTGCCAGGCGATCTGGGCACGCGCGAGCTCGAGGCCGAGGTAGAACGCGTGTCCGCCGTCGGCTTCCACGCCGAGCAGCGGGAAGAGATCGTAGGGATCGCGCGCGCTGTGCAGGCCGTGGCGGTTGTAGACGTGGACGCTCTCGGCGCTCACCTGGATGCGGAAGTTGTCGTCCTTCACTTCGCGCGCGAAATCCGCGATTTCCGCAACGCTGTACGGGAAGGGATGGCGCTCGTGCAAGGCCATGAGGCCTTCGTGGATGTGGCGCGGGGGCGCGTCTTCGGCTTTCGCGGCACGCAGGATGCGGGCGCCGAGATCGACTTCGCGCACGACGCGCCGGCAGTGCTGGCTGACCTCGGTCGTCAACACCGCGGCGACGTCGAGCTCCGAGCAGAGGCCGAGCAGCACGGCGTTGATGCCGGCGGTGTCGGCATGCGTGAGCTCCGTGAGGTTGCCGAGTCCCATCATGATCGCGAGATCCGGATGGCGCGCGCGGAGCGCGACGTAGCGGCCGATCGATTCCGTGAAGCCATAGTGGATGGGATCGAGGATCGCGTCCGCGTAGAACGGCCGGCCGCGTCCGGCGAACGCGTCGATGCTCGCATAGAGGCTCTCGACGTTGCGCGGGTCCGCGCCGATGAGGATCGGCGTCGCCGCGACTTCGTCGGCGATCCACAGCGTCTCGCTCGAGAGGCTGAAGAGATAGTCCGCGCCCGCGCGCGCGCCGCTGAGCAGCTCCTCGTTCTGCAGCGAATCGACGCTCACGCGATA
Source organism: Gammaproteobacteria bacterium (assembly GCA_016209015.1). Taxonomy (GTDB): domain Bacteria; phylum Pseudomonadota; class Gammaproteobacteria; genus JACQWY01. The sequence goes on from JACQWY010000043.1 coordinate 27,175, forward strand.
GCCGGCGGCTTTCAGGGCCTGCACGGTCTCGGCGAGATGCGGAAACGGCACGTCCGGCAGACAGCCGACGTCGATCACGTCCGCGCCGTCCGCCGCGTAGCGCGCGGCGCGGGCGAGCACGCCGTCGATGTCGAGGTTCGGCGCGTCGACGATCTCGGCGAAGATCTTCACGTCGCGCTGCGTGAGGTCGCGCGGTTTGCCCGCGGCGCCGAAAAACTGCGGCAGATCCTTCAACTCCTCCGGGCCGCGCTCGAACGGCAGCCCGAAGCGCGCGACGAGCGGCGCGAGCTCGCCGCGACAGCGTCCGGGCAGGATCACTTTCGTGGCCCGGCCGACCTCGCCGAGGCGGCGTGCGATGAGGTCCGTGGTGAGCAGCGCCGCGACCGTGACGCCGAGCACGCGGATCTCGTAGGTGTAGCGTCCGGGCGCGATGTCCGCGAGCACGCGCGCGAGGCTCTTCTCGGCGAGCTTGCCCGTCACGAACAGCAGATGGTCGGTCATCACGGGGCCTGGTTGCGCGGCTGGCTCCCCGCTGGGGGGCGTGCGGATTGTGCCCGCATGGTACGTTGAATTACGCTCCCCGGCCAGCCGCCACCGAGCCACCGGAAGCCACACCATGCACGCGCTCTACCCCGACCTCGAGCCCTACGATCGAGGCTTCCTGCAGGTCTCGCCGATCCACACGCTCTACTACGAGCAGAGCGGCAATCCGGCGGGCAAGCCCGTCGTATTCCTGCACGGCGGACCCGGCGGCGGGACGACGCCGCGCATGCGCCGCTTCTTCGACCCGCGCGCTTATCGCATCGTGCTGTTCGATCAGCGCGGCTGCGGACGCTCGACGCCGCACGCCTGTCTCGAGGACAACACGACCTGGTCGCTGGTCGCGGACATGGAGCGGCTGCGCGTGCATCTCGGCATCGAGCGCTGGCAGGTCTTCGGCGGCTCGTGGGGTTCGGCGCTCGCGCTCGCCTATGCCGAGACGCACCCGGAGCGCTGCACGGAGCTCGTGCTCCGCGGGATCTTCACGCTCAGGCGATCCGAGCTCGAATGGTTCTACCAGCGCGGCGCGAGCGCGCTCTTTCCCGACGCCTGGGAGCCGTATCGCGATCTGATCCCCGAGAACGAGCGCCAGGATTTCATCACGGCCTATCACCGGCGGCTGACGAGCGACGACGAGCGCGTGCGGCTCGAGGCCGCGCGGGTGTGGAGCATCTGGGAAGCGAGCACGAGCCATCTCGTGCCGGATGCCGATCAGATCGCGACGTTCGGCGCGGATGCGTTCGCGCTCGCCTTCGCGCGCATCGAGGCGCACTACTTCGTGAACGCGGGCTTCTTCGACACGGATACCGCGCTGCTCGACGGCGTCGGCCGCATCCGACATCTGCCGGCCGTCGTCGTACAGGGCAGGTACGACGTCGTCTGTCCCATGGAGACGGCGTGGGAGCTCCACCGGCGCTGGCCGGAAGCCCGGCTCGTGGTCGTCGCGGACGCGGGACACGCCGCTTTCGAGCCCGGCATCAGCCGCGCGCTCGTCGCCGCGACGGACGGTTTCCGGCCCTGAAATCACCGTCCGGCCAGGGGAACCCTTTGCCGTTCAACGACTTGCCGGAGGCCCTGCGGGAGGGTCCGGAAAGCATTACTTAGTCCTTTGGGATCAGCGGCTTAGACTTGGTCTCAGGGGCTCGCCTACCTCACCTTGCCTCGGCTCCGACGCTCTACTAGCTTTAAAACTGTCACACGATATTCCCCTCAAGCGAGAAGGAGGTCCGATGTTCGAATTCGATCAGGATGCTGTCGACGTGCTGTTGATGGAAAGCCAGCAATTTCGCCGTCTCTTCGACAAGCACACCGCTCTGAAATCGAGAGTCGAAGATGCTAACGCTGGACAACTCGCGATCGATCAGTTCGATCTGGAACACCTGAAGAAGGAGAAACTCCTGCTCAAGGACCGAATGGCGGCGATGATCAAGGAATTCCGCCAGGTACACGTCTGAGGCCAGCCCGGCCCACGCCACAACAACAGTCTGCAACACCCGCGCCGGTCAGACAGGGAAATCGACCGGCGCATTTTCGATTAGCTCCCGACGTTCGAATAATCGCTCCCTGCGCCGGCCCGCGGCGCGCGCGGCGCCGCGTTTGCATCGTGCTGCCAAACGATAAAAAATGCGGTCTCCTCAGCCCGAGCCGATTGCCCAGCACCATGCAGCACGAATACCTGAACGTCACCGCGCAGAACGCGATCCTGCGAGTCCTCATCAACCGTCCCGAGAAGCGCAATGCGCTGAGCCAGGCCGTGCTCGACGAGATCGGCGCGACGTTCCGCCATCACGCCGCGGACGACACGCTCGTCGCCGCCGTCATCACCGGCGCCGGCGAGCGCTGCTTCGCAGCCGGCGGTGACTTGCGCGAGTTCGATGCCCTGCGCGAGAAGACGCAGGTCGAACGCATGGCGGGGCGCTCCGCGGACGCGCTGGACGCGATCCGCGACTTCCCCGTGCCCGTCGTCGCGGCGTTGAACGGCGATGCGCTCGGCGGCGGCGCGGAGCTCGCGGTCGCCTGCGACCTGCGCGTGTTCGCGACGCATGCGCGCATCGCCTTCGTCCAGGGCACGCTCTGCATCTCGCCGGCGTGGGGTGGCGGCGCGGATCTCGTCCGCATCGTCGGCGGTTCGCGCGCCTTGAAGCTCCTCGCGCGCGGCGATCTCCTGACCGCGGCGCAGGCCGAGGCGATAGGCCTCGCGGACTGGGTCGCGGCACCCGGCGAGACGCTCGAAGCCTGCCTCGCCGGTTTCATGGGCCCGATCGCCGAGCGCAAACCCCAGGTGATGCGCGCCTTCAAGAGCCTCGTCGCCGCGACGCGCAAAGGCGGCGACCGGGCACGCATCCGCAATCTCGAACAAGAGCTCCTCGCCACCACCTGGCTGCACCCGGATCACTGGGCCGCGGCCGAGAAAGTCCTGGCGCGGATTGCCGGAGGTGCGAAATGAACAAGCCCCAGAACATCGAGCTGAACGATCCCGGCCAGCCGTCCGACGTGACGCCCTCGGGTATCGTCGTGCCGGAGGTCGCGACGCCGGACATGATGGATCCGGCGAAGATCGGCGAGCCGGGCAAGTATCCGTTCACGCGCGGCATCTTCGAGAACGGCTATCGCGGCCGGCTCTGGACGTTCCGCCAGTACTCGGGCTTCGGCTCCGCGGAGGAGACGAACCAGCGCTACAAGTTCCTCATCGGCCAGGGCCAGACCGGGCTCTCCGTCGCGCTCGATCTGCCGACGCAGTGCGGTTACGACCCCATCGATCCCATGGCGGTTGCCGAGGTCGGCAAGGTCGGCGTCTCGCTGTCGCACCTCGCCGACGCCGAGACGCTCTTCGACGGTCTCGATCTCGCGAAGCTCTCCACCTCGTTCACGATCAACGGCACCGCGGCGATGGTCTACGCGCTCTATCTCGCGGTGGCCGACAAGCGCGGCATCCCGCGCGCGAAGCTCACGGGCACGATCCAGAACGACATTCTGAAAGAATACGTCGCGCGCGGCACCTGGATTTTCCCGGTGCGGCCGTCGATGCGTCTGATCGCGGATTCGATTCTGTACTCGAACGAGCAGACCCCGCGCTTCAATCCCATCAGCATCGCCGGCGCGCACGTGCGCGACGCCGGAGCGACGGCGGTGGAGGAAATCGCCTTCACGCTCGTCAATGCCTTCGCGTATGTCGACGATCTGGTCAGGCGCGGCGGCGATCCGAACAGCTTCGCGAAGCGCTTGAGCTTCTTCTTCTACGTGCACATGGATTTCTTCGAGGAGATCTGCCGCTTCCGTGCCGCGCGCAGGATTTGGGCGCGGACGCTGAAGGAGCGCTACGGCGTGACGGACGAGAAGGCGCAGATGTTCCGCTTCGGCGTCGTCTGCGGCGGTGCTTCGCTCACCGCGCAGCAGCCCTACAACAACATCGTGCGCGTCGGCATCGTGAACATGGCGGCCGTGCTCGGCGGCGCGCAGTCGATCTTCACCGCGGCCTACGACGAGGCGTTCCAGATCCCGACCGAGACGAGCGCGGAGATCGCGCTCCGGACCCAGCAGATCGTCGCCTACGAGAGCGGTGTCGCCCGCACGGTCGACCCGCTCGGCGGCAGCTACTTCGTCGAATGGATGACGGACAAGATCGAAGAGGAGATCGAGAAGGTCATCAAGGAGATCGACGACTACGGCGGCGCGATCCACGCCATCGAGGACGGCTATCTGCAGATGCGCATCGCCCGCCGCGCGTACGAGAAGAAGCTCGACATCGATCGCGGCGCGCGCGTCGTCGTCGGCGAGAACTACTTCCGGCACGCCGAGGATCGCACGGACATCGGCGAGGTCTTCAAGGTCGATCCCGGCATCGCCGGCAAGGTGCGCGAGCGCTACCAGCAGCTCATGGACACGCGCGACGATTCGAAAGCGCAGGCGAGCCTCGCGAAACTGCGCGAGGCGGCGCTCGACGAGAACGAGAACATCATGCCCTGGCTCGTCGACTGCTGCCACGCCTATGCCACGGTGGGCGAGATGGTGACGACGCTGAAGCGCGAGTGGGGCGAATTCCAGGAGCCCGTGAGGCTCTAGAAAGGGTGGAACATGAGTCTGACCGGAAAACGAATTCTCGTCGCGAAGCCCGGCCTCGACGGGCATGACGTCGGCGCGAAAGTGATCGCGCTGGCGCTCCGCGACGCGGGCGCGGAAGTCATCTACACCGGCTTGCGCAAGACGCCCGACTACATCGCGCGGGTCGCGATCGAGGAGGACGTCGACGCCGTCGGCCTCTCGATCCTCTCCGGCAGCCATCTCGAGCTCGTGCGCGAGACGCAGCGATTCTTACGCGAGTTCAAGGGCGAGAACATCAAGATCTTCGTCGGCGGGACGATTCCGAAAGAGGACAACGAGGCGCTGCGCGAAGCGGGCGCGAGCGGCATCTTCAACGCGAGTCAGCGCATCGACGAGGTGCTCGCCGAGATCGACACGCTGCTCTCGGCGCCCGCCTGAGCGCATGATGCTCGACCCCGCCGCTCGCCGCGAGCTCGCGCGGCTCATCACGCGGCTCGCGAACGCCGGCACGCAGGAAGTGCTCGCCGAGCCGCCGCCGGCCATCACGAAACCCGCACGCCGCATCGGCTTCACCGGCCCGCCCGGTGCGGGCAAGTCCACACTCGTCGGCCGCTACGTGGAACGCCGCGCCTCGGCGGGCTGCACCGTCGCCGTGCTCGGCATCGATCCCGCGAGTCCCTACAGCGGCGGCGCGATCCTCGGCGACCGCGTACGCATGGACGATGCCGCCGGCAATCCGCGGGTCTTCATGCGTTCGGTATCGAGCCGCGATGCGTTCGACGGACTCTGCAACAACGTCGCCGACATCCTGCTCGCGCTCGACGCCCGCGGCTTCGACGAAATCGTCATGGAGACGGTCGGCGTCGGCCAGGCCGAGCATGCGGTGAAGGCGCTCGTCGACACCGTCGTGCTGCTCATGCAGCCCGAGACGGGCGACGGCATCCAGGCGCTCAAGGCCGGCATCCTCGAAGTCGCGGACGTCATCGTGATTTCCAAATCCGACATGCCGGGCGCGGCCCGCATGCGCGAGAACGTCGCCGGCACGGTGCGCTTCGGCGCGCGCCGCTCGGCGGGGTGGGACGTGCCGGTCATCGGCGTCTCGAGCGAGGCGGGTACGGGCTTCGAAGAGCTCGAAGCCGCGCTCGCGAAGCACGCGGCCTGGGCCGGCGCGCACCGCGATGCGGGCGAGACGCAGGCGATGCGCACGCGTTATCGCTTGCAAGATCTGTTGATACGTCGGCTCGAGACCGTGCTCGACGAATTGGCTGCAGCCGAGGTCAATGCGGCCTCGCCGGCGGCGTTGTACGACCGCGTGGTGAGCTTGCTGGGGCGGTGAGGCGACGGGCGTCCGATTACGCTGGGCGGAATCGGACGCTGGGCGTCGTGATGCGAACGTCCGATTACGCCTTCGGCTAATCGGACCTACGAAGAGCGCCATGTGCCGACGCAGGAGGCGCTACGAGCGCGGTGTTCCGGATCCCTTCGTTCGATGTTCGGGAAGCCGGGGTCGGACCCCGCGTGGGTAACTCGCCCGGGGGCGAGTTACCCATCCGCATCTGACCCCTGCCCCCTCAATCCTCCCTGAACGCGTACTTCGGATCCGCCGCCCGCACGTAGACGGGTTCGAGCTTCAGCTCCTTGCGTACGATGTTCGTGCCCTGCACGAGCGCGATGCATTTGTAATGCGCGATGCGCCGCGAGAGGCCCTCGCGGCCGAAGCCGCAGTCGGCGGTGACGACGAGCTTCTCCGGTGGGATGTGCTCGAGCGCCTTGCGGATGATCGAAGCGACGAGCTTGGGCGATTCGACGGTCGTGCGGGTGTGATCGACGACGCCGATCGCGAATTTCTTCTTCGTCTTCACGTGCTTCAGGAGCGCGAGATCGCGGCCTTCGTTGCTTGCGCATTCGAGGCCGACGACGTCGGCGTCGAGCGCGAGCAGATAGGGCAGGGCGCGCTCGTAGCTCGGGCGCTCCCAGTAGAAGCTCTGCTGATTCGGATTGCCCCAGCAGGTGTGCGCCCAGATCTCCGTCTTCACCCCCTCGACCTCGCGGTTGAAGGCCTTCGTGTAGAACTCGAGATCGCGTTCCGTCGCGGGCGGCGTCGCGCAGCACGCGAAGTGATGCGGCGGTTCTTCCATCTGGATGATCGGGCAGCCGGCGGCGGCGAGCTCTTTCAATTCCTCGTTCTGCGCGCAGACGAGATCCCAGATCATCTCCTGATCGTTCTTGTAGTGCTCGTTCCAGAGCATCATCGGCAGGCAGGTCGCGCTGATCGTGCCGAACTTCACCGGCTTCGCGGACATCTTCTGCGCGGTCTTCCAGATCGCGGTGAAGTGCAGCGCCCCGCGCGTGATCTTGCCGGTCACGGCCGGCGGGTGATACGCCTCCTGGACTTCGTAGAGGATGTGTCCCGGCTTGTAATCGCCGTATTCGAGGAAGTGCGACTTGTCCTTGAAGCCGCCGATGCCGTTCAGGCGTTCGATCGTGTAGAAGAACCAGGACCGGCCTCCGACTTCGAGGTCGAAGCGCGTGTCGCCGTCGGTGAGGATGTCGAGCCCCGCGCGTTCCTGCTCGCTCAGATAGCAGGCGACGGAGTCGAGATATTGTTCGCGATACGCCGAATCGCCCATGGCGACCTTGAATGGCCGGCCGTGGAGATTCTGATTGAACCAGGTCGGTTTAGGAAAAGACCCGACCATCGCGGTCGGAAGCACCTTGCCTTTCGTTCCCTTCAACATGCGCCACCTCTCTTTATCGTGTGATCGTCGACCTCGTGGAAATGCTTGGACCCCGCCGCATCATACCTGCGGGCGGCCTCGCAGGGCCGCTTCACCCCGCCCGGAGCCCGGGAGCTATAATCGCCCTTAGAACCACTTCATCGGACGGAGCATGAAACTTCAGCAACTTCGTTATATATGGGAGGTCTCGCGCCACGACCTGAACGTCTCCGCGACCGCCGAGCTGCTCTATACCTCGCAGCCCGGCGTGAGCAAGCAGATCCGGCTGCTCGAGGACGAGCTCGGCGTGCAGATCTTCCAGCGCACCGGCAAGCACCTGACGGACGTGACGCCGGCGGGACGGGCGATCATCGACCTCGCCGGACGCATCATGGCCGAGGTCGACAACATCAAGCGCGTCGCGCAGGAGCACGGCGATCACAAGCGCGGCAGTCTGACGATAGCGACGACGCACACCCAGGCGCGCTACGTCCTGCCCGCGATCATCAAGGCCTTCGTCGCGAAGTATCCCGAGGTCACGCTGCACATGCACCAGGGCACGCCCATGCAGATCGCCGAGCTCGCCGCCGAGCACGTCGTCGATTTCGCGATCGCGACCGAGGCGATGGAGTACTTCGATGATTTGGTGATGCTGCCCTGCTATCGCTGGAATCGCAGCGTCATCGTGCCGAAGGGCCATCCGCTGCTCGAAGTCGCACCGCTCACGCTGGAAGCGATCGCCGAGTATCCGCTCGTCACTTACGTCTTCGGTTTCACCGGCCGCTCGCAGCTCGATTACGCTTTCCAGGCGCGCGGCCTCACGCCACGCGTCGTGTTCACGGCGGTCGATGCCGACGTCATCAAGACCTACGTGCGGCTCGGGCTCGGTGCGGGCATCGTCGCGACGCTCGCCATGGATGCCGAGCAGGACGACGATCTCGTCGCGATCGACGCGAGCCATCTCTTCGAAGCGAGCGTGACGAAGATAGGATTCCGGCGCGGCTCGTTCCTGCGCGGCTACATGTTCGATTTCATGCGCCTGTTCGCGCCGCATCTGACGCGCGAGTTCGTCGAGAACGTCCTCGCCCAGCCCACGAAGGCGGACATGGACACGCTGTGTGCGACCCTGGAATTGCCCGTGCACTGACGCCGCCCCGCGTCGGGGCTTTGCAAACTTGCGTGCCGGGGCAGGTAATTGTTCGCGGACGGTTCCATTACCGCTTGCCCTGGTCGCCGCGTCGTCTAGGCTGTGCTACAACGCAACAAAACCCCAGAGCGAATCAGAAATAAGATGACGCACGCCCGCTCCGACCACCGGCGCCTCGCGCCGCCCTGCCGGGTTTCCGGCGACACCCTGGCCGGGATCCGCCACCCCGCCAATCGCCGTCCCGCATCCTCCGGAGCAGGCGTCGCCAGGACGTAGCTGCGCCACGGGCCGCCGCCCACGCGGCCATTCCGCTGCTACGCCGGCTGACGCGCCGTGTCGAACAGGCTTCCCCTCATGGTCAGGCTTGCCGCCTCCGGGCTCGGCTATGTCGTGTCGACCGCGCTCGTCTCGAGCGCGCCGGGCGTCGTCGTCGCACTCCTGCTCGCCGGCCACGTGCGGCCGGGTTACGTCGTCGCCGCCGCGTTCGCCACCGCGTTCGCGACGGCCGTCGCGCTGTTGCGCTTGAGCGCGCTGCGCCTGCTCGCGCCGCTGCGCGCGCTGCGGCACGGGACGGAGCGCGTCGCGAACCAGGAATTCGAATTCGATCTGCCGGCGCACGGTCCACCGGAGATCCGGAGCCTCTTCACCGCGTTCCACGCGATGGCGCACAGCCTGCAGCAGCGCTTCCGGCTGCTCGCGACGCAGAGCGAGATCGACGCGGTGATCATGTCCGCCGAGGATCCGCTGCAGCTCATGGAGCTCGTGCTCGTGCGTCTCGGCGGCATCCTGCCCTGCGAGTGTGCCGCGGTGTGGCTCGTCGGCACGCATGGCGAACCCGTGCGCTTCATCTACTGGGACGCGGAAGCCGACGGGGTCGAGCTCGCCGAACTCACACTGCCGCCCGCGACGCTCGAGACTTTGTTCGGCATCGCCGGACCGACGCACGTCGACGCCAACGCCCCCGACGGCTGGTTCGCACCGCTCGCCGCGCGCGGCATCGAGAACGGCACGCTCGTGCCGCTCGTCGCGGACGCCGAGCATGCCGCGGCGCTCTTCGTGCGGGCTCACGGCGGAAGCAGTCTGAGCGCGGAGGAGGCGGTACGCCTGGACAATCTCGCCGCGCGCCTCGCGGTCGCGATCACGAACGCGGCCTGGGAGAGCCGGCTCTATCACCAGGCGCATTTCGACGCGCTGACGGAGCTGCCGAACCGGCGCATGTTCAAGGAGATCCTCGACGCTGCCGTCGCGCGTGCGCCGCGCAACCAGCATCTCGTCGGCGTGCTGTTCATCGACCTCGACGACTTCAAGGTGGTGAACGACTCGTTCGGTCACGCGGCGGGCGATCGCCTGCTCAAGATCGTCGCGCATCGCCTGCGTGACGCGGTGCGCGCGACCGACAGTGTCGCGCGGCTCGGCGGCGACGAATTCGTCGTCATCATTCCCGATCTCAAGTGCGACGAGATCGCGGCCTACGAGAACCTCGCGCTGCTCGCCGACAAGATCCTGCAAGACCTCGGCCGGCCGGCGATGCTCGAAGGACGCGACGTGCGCGTGACGGCGAGCATCGGCGCGGCGCTCTGTCCGCGCGATGCGCGCACGACCGAGGAGCTCATGCGTCACGCGGATGCCGCGATGTACGCCGCGAAGGAGGAGGGCAGCCGCGGCTTCCGCGTCTACTCGGCCGAGCTCACGAGCCAGGCTTCGCGCAAGCTGCGGCTGCGCGAGGACCTCGCCGCCGCCGTGCAAGAAGGCCAGATGGTGCTGCACTTCCAGCCGCGCATCGACGCGCGCACGCTCGCCATCGTCGGCTGCGAGGCGCTCGTGCGCTGGGATCGTCCCGGTCACGGTCTGGCCGCGCCGCAGGAATTCATGGAGGAGCTCGAGCACAGCGGACTCATCCTCGAGCTCGGCGCCTGGGTGCTGCGCGAATCGTGCCGGCAGATCGCGCAGTGGCGGAGCTTCGGCGAGGAGAACCTCGCGCTCAGCGTCAACGTGGCGACACGGCAGTTCAACGATCCGGGTTTCGTCGCGCTCGTCGAGCAGGTGCTCGCGGAGACCGGCGTGCCGCCCGCCTCGCTCGAGCTCGAATTCTCGGAAGCGACCGGCAGCGCGAACCTCGAACGTGCGCTCGGCATCCTCGCGCGGCTGAAGGAGCTCGGCGTCAGGCTCGCGATCGACGATTTCGGCGCCGGGGCGGCCTCGCTGCGCCATCTGCACCAGATGCCCGTCGACACCATCAAGGTCGACCGGCCGTTCGTGCAGGAGATCGGACGCGGCGCGCCGGGCATCGGGCTCGCGGACGCGATCCTCGCGCTCGGCAAGTCACTCGGTCTCAGGGTCGTCGCGGAGGGCGTGGAGACCGAGCGGCAGTTCCAGCATCTGCGCGAGCGCGGCTGCGATCTCGTCCAGGGCTTCCATTTCGGCGCACCGCTCGACGCGGAGTGCTTCACCGCGATGCTCGCGACGCGCCACGGCCCGAAATCCTTCCAGCCGTCCGCAGGCTGACGCCTCAGAGGCTGGCGAGCAGCGGCTCCGCCACGTCTTTCACGCACTGCCGATAAATCGTGCAGACGGCATGGCTGCCCTCGTCGCGGCGGATGAGGAAGAACGGCGCCCGCGCGACCCCGTGTTCACGCGCGAGCCGGAAGCCCGGACCGTCGGGATCCCGCTCGCCGGCGATCACCACCTCGTCGAGCAGATGGCGCAGCCCCGCGCGCTCGAGGCGCGTCTCGACGTCGGTGCACTTCCCGCAGGCCTCGCCCTGTGCGATCAGCTTCTTCACGAACGTGATGTGCACGCGGAGCTCCGGGATTGGGGCGTGCGCATGCTGGCAGCCGGGGCGAGCGGGGATTTAGATCGACTTCGACTAGCGTTGTGACATCCGTCGCCACCGATTCGTGGGTCCGATTAGCGATAACGTAATCGGACGCTCCCCCGGGATGACTCGAACGTCCGAATACGCCTGCGGGACGTCCGATTACGCCTGCGGCTAATCGGACCTGCGGAGGCTGCGACGGCACCTCAGCTCCCGGAGCTCACCATGTCCGACGGCACGTACGTGCCGTGCGAGGAGAGATCGGTGAAGACGAGCTCGCCGTATTCCAGCGGCTCGATGACGAGGTGCAGGCGCGAGACGTCGCGGTAGGCGTTGTCGATGAGCACGTTGCAGATCGCGTCGCGGCCCACGATGTTCTTGCCGGCGATGAGCTCGTGGCTGCGGCCGGCGTCGTCGATGAGCTCGAAGTGCCGGGGCTTCGGATGAGAGAGCTTGAACGCGTGCTTCGAGAGCTTCACGTCGACGACGTCGCCGACCTTCATGCGGATGCTCGTCGCCTCGCCCTTCATGAGCCGCGTGAACTCGCTCGACTGCGAGTTCTGATCGATGATCACGGAATCGAAGATCACCGTCTCGCGCATCGCGGCCGGTGCCTTGACTTCGCCCGGGGGGGCTTCGGGCAGTTCGGGCGGCAGCTCGAAGATCATCGTGTCGCCGTGCGCCGCGGGCTTGTCGGAGGCGGCGGCCTTGTCGGCGGCATCGTCCTTCGCGCGCTTCTTGAGCTTGTAGGCCTGTTTGATCACGTCCTGCCGCGAGCGCAGGTACTGCATGTACTTGATGACCGCGATCCGGCGCAGCTCGTCGTAGTCGCCGTCCTTCTCGTTCAGCGCGCGGATCACGTCGCGCCAGTGATGGTCCTGCGAGAAGACGTGGATGTCGATCTTGCGCAGCAGCGGGCCGAGCCGGCCGGGCTCGGTGATCGCTTCGGACATGATTTCGACGAACTTGTGCTCGACGTCGCTTATCGCCTTCGCTTCGCGCTTCAGATCGTCCGGCGAGAGCACCATGAGCTCGGCGAGCTTCTTCGTCGGCACGTCGGTGCGGCCGGAGAGCGCGAACTCGAATTCGGCGAGCGAATGGAAGGCGATGGGCTGGCCCCCGATGTCGAGGGTGAGGATCTTGTTGAAGAGCTTGTTCAGCACGTCCAGAGTCCTGAGCGCCACGGGCTTCGGGTACGGCGCGGGCATGGGCTCGGCGCCGGCGCTGATGCGCCATCCGGTCGCCGTTCGGGTTGGATCCTGTTTCTCACTTCGCATGTCCTGTCCGGATCGGATCGCGCTGCCGCTTCGAACCGCGAGGCCGGCTTGCGCCATAGCTGCGCACGAGGCCGGGATCCTGCAGTCGATGGTTGAGCGGTGAGCGGATGCACGCTGCCCGGCCACCTCCGTGTCGACACAATAGGCATTCGATTATATGAACCGCCCCGGAGTGCCGCAGGAGGTCTCCGCCTTTTCGTGATTGCCATCACACCGCACTCCGCCGCCCTCCCTGCGCGGCGATTTCCCCACGCAGTCATCTTAGCAAACCCGGACCCTGCCGGAAGAGCCTCAGCGTGCCGCGCAGTCGCCGGCCGCCGCGTCGCGGAGCGCGGCGGCACGCGTTTCGCGCGGCAGCGCGGCGAGCGCGCGCACGCGGGCATAGAAGCGCGGGAGCTCGGCACCGCAGCGTGCATGGAGGGCGCGGAAGGCAGGCACGAGCGCGTGATACGCGACGACCGAGGCGAGCTTCGCGTTGTTCAGGTCGCGGCTCATCCACGCGTCGTAGCGCGTGTCGCCGTTCCACCCGCGCTTCAGCGCGGCGTAGTCGTTCGCGAGCGCGGCGAACAGCCGCTGCTTGCCGGCCCGGAGCGCGGCCGGCGGCTCGCCCGAGGCATAGAGCGCAGCGAAGCGCGCGCGGTAGCCGAGGAGGAGCGCGATGAGTCCGTCCTCACGTGCCTGGAGCTGCGCGGCTGCGCCGTCGTCCTGCATGCCCTGCGCCGCCTGCCAGCGCGCATAACCGATCTGCGCCACCGCGGTCGCGAAACTCTCGTTGAACTCCGAATCGTCCGCGGCGTAGACGAGCCCGTGCGCGAGCTCGTGGAAGACGATGCCGGCGAGCCGCGGTGGGTCGTAGCCGAGCCAGGTGTTCAGCACCGGATCGTCGAACCAGCCGAGCGTCGAATACGCCGCGACGCCGCCCACGTAGACGTCGTTGCCCGCGGCGCGCAGCGTGGCCGCCCAGGCTTCGGCATGCTCGCGCCGGAAGAAGCCGCGATAGCCGAGGCAGCCCACGACGGGAAAGCAGGACTCGAGCGGCGCGAGCGAGAATTCCGGCGCGGCGAAGACGTTCCACACGACGTAGTCACGATGCAGATCGGCGTACGTCCTGAAGCTGCCGCCCTGGTCGAGGCCGAGCTCGGTGCGGGCGAACTCGCGCATCGCGGCGACGCGCTCCAGGCGGCGCTTCGTCTCCGCGGGCACACCGGGATCCTCGAGGACGCGGGGAATCGGCCGTCGCGCGCTCAGGATCTCGAGCTGCCCGCGCACCGCCTGGCCGTAATAGCCGAGGCTCGCGCAGCCGGCCGTCGCGGCGGTCGCGCCGTGGCTGAGGCGCGGCATCGAACGTCGGCGCCGTCCCGGCGCAGGCCGCGTCCGGGCCGGCGCCTGCGACAGCGGCCGAGAGACCCGGGCTTCGGGGCGTCGCCGGCAAATGACCGGTTTCGCGCCTGCGCCCCGACGAGCTCGCGGCGGACCGCCCGGCCGCGCGCTGCGGTGCGTGCGATCCGGCGTGACGAGCGGAAGCCGGCGCCCCGCCGCAGCCTGTTAGAATGCCACGCCGCTCACGGCCAGGTTCGTCCCGATGTTCACCACTCTCATCACGCCCGCCGATCTCGTCACGCTGCTGGAGCGCGCGGAGCCCTGCGTCGTCGTCGACTGCCGCTTCAAGCTGACGGCGCCCGAAGCGGGCCTCGCGGCTTATCGGGAAGGACACCTTCCCCGCGCCGTTTACGCCGATCTCGATCGCGATCTCAGCGGACCGCCCGCGACCGACCGCGGGCGCCATCCGCTGCCCGCGCCGGAGACGCTCGTCGCGCTGTTCGGGCGGCTCGGCATCGTGCCGGGCATGCAGGTCGTCGGCTACGACGACATGGGCGGCATGATGGCCGCGCGGCTGTGGTGGATGCTGCGGTATGTCGGACACACCGCCGTCGCCGTGCTCGACGGCGCATTCACACGCTGGGTCGCCGAGGGGCGCCCGATCGAGACCACCGAGCGCACGCCCGTGGCGACCGTGTTCACCGGCACCGCGGATCGCGCACGCCTCGTCACTCTCGACGAAGTGCCCGGTCTCGCGGGGCTCGTCGATGCGCGCGAAGCACCACGTTATCGCGGCGAGGTCGAGCCCATCGATCCCCGTCCCGGCCACATTCCCGGCGCGCGCAATCATCCCTGGCCGACGAACCTGCGCGCCGATGGCTGCTTCAAATCGCCCGCCGAATTGCAGGAGGCATTCCAGGCGAGTTTGGGTACACTACCGGATGGTGCAACCGTGCATTATTGCGGCTCCGGCGTTTCGGCCTGTCACAACGTCCTCGCGCAGGTCCACGCGGGGCTCGCCGAACCCCGTCTCTACTGCGGGTCATGGAGCGAATGGTGCAGCGATCCGGCTCGGCCGGCGGCGCACGGCGACGAGGGAAGGCTGCCGGGGGCGCCTGACGGGCCAGCGAAATCGGGAAACGAGCCATGAAAACCATTCTGACGAAACTCGTGACGATCGGCCTGCTGGCAGTGCTCGCCGCGGGCGGTGCGCGGGCGGCCCAGCCGCTCGACGTCCTGCTCGTGCTCGACAACTCGGGCAGCATGCGCAAGAACGATCCGCAGTACCTCACGCGGCAGGCCGTCGCCGATTTCACCGCGAAGCTGCCGGCGGATGCCCGCGTCGGCATGGTCATCTTCGATCAGAAAGTCCGCCTCGCGATGCCGCTCACCGCGCTCGGCGAGGACGCGCAGAAAGCCGTCGGCAAGGCGCTCGCCGGCGTCGATTATCACGGCCAGCTCACGAACACGCCGGCCGGCGTCGAACGCGCGATCTACGAATTGAAGACGAACGGTCGGGCCGACGCGCAGAAGATCGTGGTGCTCATGACCGACGGCATCGTCGAGACCGGCAACCTCAACGCCGATGCCGACCGCACGCGCTGGCTGCGCGAGGATCTCGCCGGCGACGCCGCGGACAGCGGCATCCGCATCTACGGCGTCGCGTTCACCGAAGGCGCGGATCTCCTGCTCATCCAGTCGATCGCGAAGCGCACGAACGCGACCTACTACCGCGCGCTCCAAGCGGACGAGCTCGACGGCGTGTTCACGAAGATTGACGAACTGCTCGCCGCGCCGCCCGTCGTCGCGGCGCCGCCTGCGGAGGCGCCGGCCGCGCAGCCGCCCGTCGCCCAGCCGCCGGGCGCGCTGAATCCCGCACCCGCACCGGGTACGCCGGCCGGTCCCGCGCCGGCCCCGGAGAGCCAGGCCCCCGCGCCGCTCAGCCCCGATGCGCTCGCGGCGCTGAGCCCCGAGGATCGCGCCACGCTCACACGCCTCGCCGCCGAGGGCAAGCAGACGCCGGAGCAGCTCGCGGCCGAGCTCGACGCGCTCGCGAAGGATCAGAAAGTCCCGCTCTCCCAGATCATCAAGGAAATGAGCGGCGCCCAGCCCGGCCAGGTCGTCATCACGAAGCCGGCCGACAGCGGCGAGACGACGACCGCGGAGAGCCGCACGGGCTTCGTGCTGATCGCCGCCGCGGGCGTGCTCATCATCGTTGCGGTCGGTATCGCCGCGTGGTGGCTGCGCCGCCCGAAGACGGCGAAGCCCGTCCCCGCCGGCGCGGTCGCGACGACGACGTCGATCCGCGGCCGCAGCGGACCCACGGTCGCCGAGGCGATGCTCGTCGACATCAATCACCTGACTTCGGAAGCCCCGCGCAAGCTCGGTGAGAAGCCGCTCATGGTGGGCCGCGTCGCGGGCACGGACACGGATCACCTCGATTTCTACGTCATCGACAAGGCGACCGTCGGCCGCCGCCACGCCGTGCTGAAGCAGAAGGACGGCGCCTACTGGCTCGTCGATCAGGGCAGCGTGAACGGCACGTTCGTGAACGGCGAGCGCGTCGTCGGCGAGCGCCGGCTGCGTCACGGCGACAAGCTCCGCTTCCACAAATTCGAGTTCGAGTTCTCGCAGCCCGACGCCGATCCGCTCGCGACGCAGAACGTGAGCCTCGATCAGGGCGAGCCGACGCTCATCGCCGACATGGCCGCGACGATCGCCGCGAGCTCGGCGACGCTCGGCATCGCCCCCGCGACCGCGGCACATGCCGCGCCGGCACGGCCCGCGCCGGTCGCGCCCGACACCGACGATTTCGCCTCCACGGTCGAGCGCGCTGCGCCGGCCGGGCCCGCCGACGACGAGGATCCCTTCGGCCTCACCGCGACCGTCGTGCCCGCGGCGCCGCCGAACATGCTCGACATCACCGACGAGCACACGCTCGCGACGCTCGAGCGCGACAAGTCCGATTTCTTCACCGACAGCGGCTCGCACCGGCCGATGCACGTCGTCCCGCCCGCGCTCGCGCGGGACGGTGACGAGGACGAGACCGAGCTCACCGCCGCCTGGCACGACGACGACGACCGTCCCCTCTCCGTGCCGCCCGAGCCGCGCGACGAGGACGACGTCGACGAAAACGGCGTCACCGAGTTCACGGTCGATCTCGATTCGACGGACGACTCCGGCAACAAGACCGCGCTGCTGCACTTCGCGGAGCCCGAGCCCGTCGCGGCGACGGACGACTTCGATGCCGAGGCCTCGGCCTTCTTCGATGACGTCACGGTCGGACCGGTCGTCGACATCGATACGTCGCCGCGCCGCGAGGAGGACGATTTCCTGCTCGCGACGACACGCGGCGCCGCCGTGCCGGACGAGCCCGAGATTTTCGATCCCGAGTTCGGCAAGTCGACGGTCGTGCTGCCGACGAGCCAGCACGGCGACGCGACGGTGCTGAATCCCGCGATCGCGAAGGACGGCTTCGACGAGCTGACGAGCACGGTGGTGCAGTCCGAGCTCGCGGAGCTGCCGAGCGAGGAGGGCGATCTCACGCTCGAAGAGTTCATGTCGACGACCTCCTTCGACAAATCGCGACTCGCCGCCGCCGGGGCCGGCGCGAGCGATCCGATGCAGAACTTCATGAGCACCTCGATGTTCGAGCGCAAGAGCGGGGACCCGAGCCATCAGGCGACGGCGATCCTCGTCCATCGACCGACGCCGTCCGCCGCGATCGGGGATGTGTTCGACGTCACCGGCGCCGAAGGCTCGAACGCGTTCGGCGACGAGGACGCGACGCTCCTCCCGAGCGAGGTCGGGGATGACGGGGATGCGACGCGCCTCATGGTCGAGGACGACGAGGAGGCGACACGTCTGCAGCGGCCTCCGGCCAAGCCGCCGAAAGCCTGAGGCAGCCGCGCTGCACTGGGGCTCATTCCGGCCGCGCTGAGCCAATGCAGAGGGCATTCGAGATCCTGCGCCGCCTGCAAGACGGCGCGCCGCACTCCGGCGCCGACATCGCGTCCGCGCTCGACATCACCCGCGCCGCCGTCTGGAATCACGTCAAGCGTCTGCAGGGGCAGGGCGTGGTGATCCACGCCGTGCGCGGCAAGGGTTATCAGCTGCCGGGCGGTTACGAATTCCTCGATGCGACGGCGATCCGCCACGAGCTCGCGCCCCTCGCCGCGCGCCGGCTCGCGACGCTCGACGTCAACGCCGTCACGGACTCCACGAATCAGCGCCTGCTCGCCGCGGCCGGACGCGGCGAGGTGCACGGGCATGCACTCGTCGCCGAATACCAGACCGCGGGCCGCGGCCGGCGCGGCGATCAGTGGCTCGCCCCGCCGGGCAGCGGCGTGTGCCTCTCGCTCGGCTGGCGCTTCGATGCGCCGCCCGCGACCTTGAGCGCGCTGAGCCTCTGCGTCGGCATCGCGGTCGCGCGCGCACTCGCCGCGCTCGGCGCGCAAGGCCTGCGGCTCAAATGGCCGAACGACGTGCTGCACGCGGGCCGCAAGCTCGCGGGGATTCTGATCGAGATGCGCTCGGAATTCGGCGGCCCGTGCGTGGTCGTCATCGGCATCGGCGCGAACGTGAACCTCGGCGACACGACGCGCGCCCGCATCCCGCAGCCGACGGCGGATCTCGCCGAGGCCTGCGGCCGCGTGCCGTCGCGCAATCGCGTCGTCGCCGCGATTCTGAGCGAGCTCGTCGCGGCGCTCGAGACCTTCGGCAGCCAGGGCTTCCCCGCGTTCGAAGCGGACTGGCGGCACTTCGATGCGCTCGACGGCCGGCACGTGCGGCTCGAGCTCCCGGAGCGCAACGTCAGCGGCATCGCGCGCGGCGTCGCGCCCTCCGGCATGCTCATGATCGAACACGACGGCGGACTCGAAGGCTTCATCTCCGGACACGTGCGCATCGAGGACGAGGCATGATCGTACTGATCGACATCGGCAACTCGCGCATCAAGGCGGGACTGCTGCGCGGCAAGAGCATTCACAGGCTCAAGCCCTGCGAATGGCGCAAAGTACCGCCGCCGAGCGCGTGGGCCGCGGTGCTCTCCGGTGTGGCGAAGCCGCAGGGCGTCTACGTCTCGAACGTCGCCGGCAATGCGATCGCAACCGCGCTCAACGCCTGGGTGAGAGAGCACTGGGATCTCGCGCCGCAGTTCGTCACCGTCCGCCGCGACTGCGCGGGGGTGCGCACGCAGTACGATCGTCCCGCGCAGCTCGGCATCGATCGCTGGCTCGCGGCGATCGCGGGCTTCCATCTCGCGAAGGGCCCGGCCTGCGTGATCGACGCGGGCACGGCGCTCACCGTCGACGTCGTCACCGCGGCCGGCGTGCACGTCGGCGGCATGATCGTGCCGGGCCTCGGCCTCATGGCGAAGAGCCTCACCCAAGGCACGGCGCAGCTCGCGCTCGACGAAGTGCAGTCCATCAACGACTTCGCGACGAACACCGCGGGCGCGATCTCCTTCGGCTGCAGGGAAGCGGTCGCCGGCCTCATCGCGCGCACCGCGGAACGCTGGCGCGATTCGCTGAACGAGCAGCCCGCGTGGTACGTCACGGGCGGCGAAGCGGATGCGATCGTCGAAGTGAGCCCCGTGCCGCTCGTCAAAGTCGCCGATCTCGTCCTGCAGGGGATCGCGATCGTGGAAGATCTCCTGCCGTGAGAGCGCTCGCCGTGCTGCTCCTCGTCGCGAACGTCGCGTTCTTCGCCTGGCGCTACAACGTCGAGCTCCAGCATCGCCTGCAGACCGAGCAGCCCGTCACGCCGCTGCCCGCCGATGCGCCGAGCCTGAAGCTGCTCTCCGAATTGCCGCAGTTGCCGCCGCCGCGCGAAGCCGAGCCCGCGGCACCGGGCGAAGCCGTCGCCGCGAAGGCGCCCGAAACCGAACCCGCACCCGCGGTCGACGCGCAGGCGGCGAGCTCCGAGCAGGCCGAAGCGCCGCCCGCACCGCCGAGCCCCGAGACACCGCCGCCCGAGACGGCCGCGGTCACCGCACTGCCTGCGACCGAGGCGACTCCACCGCCGGTCACGAACGCGCCGCAGGACGTCACCGCGACGGAAATCAGCGGCAACGGCGCGCCCTCGGAGACCTGCGTGAGCGTCGGCCCGTTCCCGCGCGCCGAGGATCTCGTGCAACTCAAGCGCTGGTTCCTCCGCCACGCGACGAGCGTCCACGTCGCGACCCACACCGTACGCAAACGCCAGCTCTTCTGGGTCTATCTCGAAGCGACCTCCGGCGCCGCCGCGCAACGCAAAGCCGAGGAGCTCGAACAGAAAGGCGTGAAGGACTACCTCGTCATCCAGCGCGGCGGCATCAGGAACGCGATCTCGCTCGGCCTCTTCTCCTCACAGGATTCCGTGAACAAACGCCTCGCCGAAATGGACCGCCAGGGCTACAAGCCGGTCGTCGTCCCGCGCTTCGAGACGACGGATCTCTACTGGCTCCGCGCCCGCCTCGCGACGGGCTCGGAAGACATCCACGCCATCCCGAAAGAGCTCTACAACGGCACCGCCGCGACCACGATCGAATGCGCGCAAATTGCCGCGCCCGGGCCCAGCACCTAGAATGACGCTCCCGCGCAGCCCTCAGCGCCGCGCGAACACCGATGCCGGAT
This sequence comes from Gammaproteobacteria bacterium, assembly GCA_016209015.1. Lineage (GTDB taxonomy): Bacteria > Pseudomonadota > Gammaproteobacteria > JACQWY01. The sequence goes on from JACQWY010000043.1 coordinate 47,646, forward strand.
TAGCACAGTGGTAGTGCAGCGGTTTTGTAAACCGAAGGTCGGGGGTTCGAATCCCTCATCCGGCAAAATCCCTCGTCTCAAATCGTCCCATAACGTCCAAATACGGTTCGCGTGGAAGTCGGCGGCCACTCAGTCGACTCTTGGCGCTTCCAGGGAGGGATAAAGGCGTTTAGTAGCTGGTCCGTCAGCGGCCAAGCACGGCCGCAGTCGTTCTCCGCACAATTGGCCGGCCTACGGTTAATCGCTCATCGCACCAAGAATTCGAGTGCTGTAACCGTATCGCGATGGCTGCCATATCCAGAAGACCTGTGGCGACCTACGTGCCGAACCGCACCGCCAAGGCTGCGAGCGTGATGTTCTCGGCGATTTCGTCGTGCGGGATCAGCACGTAACGCCACGGTTTGCCGCCATAGCTTGCCGAATGGTCTGAGGCATTCGCACACCACTTGACCGCTGCTTCCTTCTTGGCGACGACTATCGGGTCTTCAAGTTCGCCGCGCTTTTTCGGTTCCAGCATGTAGATCGCATCTGTCGCTTCCGCGACGAAGTCGGGCTGATATTCCGGACGGTCCGCTCCATTCACGTAGTAGATCTGGAATTGCCCCTTCGCGGGCTTGAACCACTTGATGGCATCGCGTTCCAAAATCACTGCCAGCTTGCGTTCGGAATCGGAATCGAATTTCTGCACCGGGTAGAGGCATCTCTTGAAGCCTCCAAATAGATACTTCGCCATGTTGCTCTTGTCCGCAGGTTCCACCCGGTAGTTGGCGGGTGGTTCCTGTACTGAATAGGTGTAGGCACTTTGCTTCAGCTCCGTGAAGCCCTTGCTGATCCGTGCCTCGTAGCCGACAACGTCTTCCCAGTAATGCGCCTGCATCTGGGCATGAATAAATCGGGCGATATCGCGCTGATAACAGCGCAGGACTTTGCGCGTGTCTTCCTCTGAAAGGTAGCTCTTGAAATGCTGCACCGTTTGGGTCGCAAGGTCGTAGAGCAGCGCGGCGTGGTCGTCGTAGGAAACATCGTCGAAGTCCACCAGTCCGCTCACCACGTAGTCTTCCAGCCGCACCTCTTCGATGCCGCCTCCGCTCAGGGACACCACCTCGAGCTGGTTCGTGCGCAGATGCTGAATCCAAAGCTCATCAGACACCGCCGGATATTTCAGCGTGGAGAGTTCGAGCGTGAAGGGCTTGAAGCCGGATTTCACTTCGCCCTTGGGCACCACCAGAATGCGCGGAATGTCGATGGTCTGCTGCGTAACCAGTTCAACCGTCTTTGCCACCACCGCAGCGATATCGGGCGGTGCTTCGGCAACACCTTCCAAATCCAACTGTGCCGGCTGGTGTTGCTCCTCGACCGCTTTGACGATCGCAGCTTGGATTTCGGGTTTCTTCAGGTATTCGGTGGAGGGCAAGGTCCGCGGCTGATTCTCCAGCTTGCGGATGACCTCATAGGTGATCTGCGCCACCCGCTGCTCCGCCGGCTTGGTGAAGACGGGCGCCTCATCCTGGCCAGCCAGCGTCGTGCTGCTTGTGATCTGCGCAGGCTTGAATCCCAGCTTGGTGGCCAAATGCGATTGCGAAACCACGGTGGCCGTCTTTTGCCCCAGCTCATCCGACTCCAATACCAGCGTCTGCAAATGGATGGCCGAGTCCGGTTTGTTCGCCTCGCTGATGATCTCCTGGAACTTGTCGTGGGCGACGATGTTCAGCCTATCCACCGCCATCACGCCGGTGCGCTTGCCATAGGGCAGGCGCAGGCCGCGCCCTATGGATTGCTCGATGAGGATGCGGGCATTGGCCGCCCGCAATGGCACGATGGTGTAAAGGTTGGTGACGTCCCAGCCCTCCTTGAGCATATTGACGTGAATCACAATCTCCGTCGGCTCTTCGGTGTGCTCCACCTTGAGCAGGCGCGTGATCATTTCCTCTTCTTCCGCGCCGGTCTTGCTCGAATCCACCTGGATGACCTTGTCGCGGTAGCGCCCCTCGAAAAAGTGTTCGGACTTGATCAGCTCGGACAGTTGCCCCGCATGGGTCGTGTCGCGGGCAATCACCAGCAGGAACGGCTTGACGATGGGGTTGTCGGTCTCGCGGGCGTAGGTCTCCAGCTCCACCTTTACGCTTTCGTGCAGGCGCACGCCATCTTCCAGCTTCAGTCGCTCGATCTCATCCAGAGACATGCCGGCCGGGTTGAAATTCTTGCGCGTTACCACCGCCGGTTCCTTGACGAAACCGTCGGCCATCGCGCGGCCCAGAGGATAGTCGTAGATCACGTTCTTGAACGCCACCGCGCCGCGCGCTGACTCCACAAAGGGCGTGGCAGTCAGTTCAAGCCCCAGGATCGGCTTCAGTTCGTTGATGGCGCGTATCCCGGCGCTCGCCCGGTAGCGATGCGACTCGTCCATCAGCATCACCAGGTCCGGCAGCCCGGCCAGGTAATCGAAGTAGCTCTCGCCGATGTATTCGGAAAGCCGCTTGATGCGCGGCGACTTGCCGCCGCGAACTTCGGAGTTGATCTTGGAGATGTTGAAGATATTGATCCGCACACCGCCGAACAGCGTGCCGCTCATCGGGTCGCGCTGATCGTAGTTGTCGCCGGTGATGATCGAAGGTGCGTTGATGGCGAACGCATCGATGCCCCGGAACACATACTTGGGATGATTGCGGTCGCTGAAGTCCGTGATCAGCTTGTTGTAGATGGTCAGGTTGGGCGCCAGCACGAAGTAGTTGTCGATGCCGTGCGCCAGATGCAGATAGCTGATGAAGGCCCCCATCAACCGCGTCTTGCCCACACCCGTGGCCAGCGCAAAACACAGCGAGGGAAACTCGCGCTCGAAGTCGGTCACTGAAGGAAATTCGCTGCGGATCGCCTCCAGCATCGTCGCAAGATCGGCGCCCTTGCCCGGCGGAGCGATTTCCGTAATGCGGTCGAGTATCTCCAGCGAGCGGCGCTGCGGATGGCGCAAGCTCAGGCGGCCGGCAATGGCGTTGACGTGGCGGTTCATGACTGCGCGCTCCCGGAATCGAGCTCTTCCATCTCGCGCTTGATCTCGGCGCGCAGGACTTCTTCGCTGGGCAACTGGAACTGGTAGCGGCTGGCAAAAATCTGCTTTGCCTTGTCATCCAGAACGTAACGCACCATCGACTCGTTCTTGTCCGCGCAGAGAATCAAGCCGATGGTCGGCTGATCCCCCGGCTCGGCAATCTCGCGGTCGTAATAGTTGACGTACATCTGCATCTGGCCCAGGTCGCCGTGGGTCAGCTTTTCGACCTTGAGATCGATCACCACGTAGCACTTCAGTTTCGCGTGATAGAAGACCAGGTCGGGATAGAAATGGTCGCCGTCCAGCGTCAGCCGCACCTGCCGGCCGATAAAGGCAAAGCCGCTGCCCAGCTCCAGCAGGAAATCCTGCAAGCGCGAAATCAGCGCCTCCTCGACGCGGGATTCGACGAGGCGATGCGACTCGGGCAAGTCGAGAAACTCCAGCACGTAAGGGTCCTTGATGGCGTCCGTTGGGCGCGTTGCCACCAGCCCCTCGTTGGCCAGTGCCAGGACGCCAGCCTTGTCGCGGCTCTTGAGCAGGCGATCGAACAGAAAGGTGTTGATCTGCCGTTCCAGTTGCCGCGCCGACCAGCCGTTACGGATTGCCTCGATTTCGTAGAAGTCGCGCGCTTCCCGGCGGTCTACTTTCAGCAGGGTTCGGTAATGGGTCCACGACAGCCCGGCATGCAGGCGGCCCGGCTGCCAGTCGGCCCCGGCGGCCGATGCGGAAAAGTCACGCGCTGCGTGACCTTTCGCCTTGGCGCCGGCCGCGGCCGATTCGTCACGCGCCGCGTGACGAATCTCCAGCAGCTCTGGATAGTCCAGATAGAACATGCGCATGTACTTCAGCGCCGTCACCGAAAAACCGCTGCCGTATTCCTTTTCCAGAGACTCGGACAGCGTTTCCAGCAGCCGGCTGCTGTAGGCCGCGCGCGATTTCCCTTTCTGCTCGGCTTCGACGATCTGGCGGCCGATGAGCCAGTTGGCCTGCACCAATGCCGAATTGACGGATCGCGCTGCCTGCAAACGGGCCGATTCCCAAATGCGCCGAATCGCCGCGAGCAACTCTGCCGTGCCGACATTCTTCTTGACCATCGCACCGGCCGCATCCTTCGTCCGTTTCGCGCCACCCATGTCAATCCTCCCCGTCGAACAGGCCTTGCTGGCCCGGCTTCGGCGGCTCCTTGGGCAGGTTCTCCACCTGCGAGGAATAGTCGTCGTGTCCCCACTCGCAGCGGGAGAGCACCTGCTTCGGAATCTTCTTCACCGTCAGGTTCGGGTAGGCATCCGCCCTGGCGCGGAAGGCGGTGCACAGCACCAGCAGCGATCGGTCTGGCCCTACTTCGTCGGCGAGCTGCTGCAACTGCTCGTGAGTCAGGCTGGCCGTGGTGACATAGACGAAATCCCGCTCGGTGGAATGGCCGTGCTGCCAATACACCGCATCCGAAGGCGCATAGGTGAAGCCTTCCAGCTTGCACAGGGCCTCAGCCAGCATCGCGGCGTTGTAGTCGTGGTTGATGACCCAGTTGCCCCACTTGTCCTTTTCCAGCAGCGAAGGCGCCAGGCGGTAGTAGCGGAAGCCGCCACCGCCCTGCCAGCCGACGGCTTCGGTAATGCCGCCCTTGTCCTCGCCGTCGATGACCTTCTTCAGCCGTGGGATGATGTGCGTGTGGCAGTGTTCGCCCAGTTCGACCATGATCCAGCGCCGTCCCATCTTGTGAGCGACGGCGCCGGTGGTGCCGGAACCGGCGAAAGAATCGAGGACAAGGTCGCCGGGGTTGGTGGCAATGTGAACAATTCGTTGAATCAATCCCTCTGGCTTAGGTGTGGCGAATGGCTCTATATCCGTTAGGAGCTTGTTCAAGTGGTCACGCTTGGCCTGTTGGTTGGTTCCCACCTCGTCAGCAGACCACCACGTTCTCGGCGCCACGCCGTCGCGTACCTCACTTAGATACCGTTTGATGATTGGAAGACGATCTCCATCGATACCAAAATACGCCCGTCCTTCGGCTATTGCCGTCACGAGAGTCTCTTGTGAGAACGCCCAATAACGGCCTGGTGGGGGAGTAACGACTCTGCCTGATGGCAGGGTTACTGGAAAGCGCTGCTTCTCAGTACCACTCTTCGCTGTACCGTCATCGCCTTGGCGCCATGGTCCGCGAGGGTCGCTGTCTGGATTCTTAAACCGGCCAAGCTGTGTTTCTGTGCGCGGCATGAGATTACGGGTTTTTGACCAGATCGATTTTTCTCTGGCGTAAACAAGAATGTTGTCGTGAGAAAGGGAAATGTCTGCATCGCCGCGTCCGCCCTTATCCTTCTCCCATACGCACGTTGCAACGAAGTTCCTTCTTCCGAAAATCTCATCGCACAACACTTTTAGGTAATGCGCTTCGTTGTCGTCGATGGTGATCCAAAGGGAACCATCGTCTGAAAGCAGCTGCCGAATGATCTCCAACCGATCCCGTATCAGTGACAGCCAGATGGAATGCTCGATGCCGTCATCGTAATGCGTGAAGGCACTGCCGGTGTTGTAGGGCGGGTCGATGAATACGCACTTCACGTTCCCGGAAAACTCCGCCTCCAGCGCCTTCAAGGCCAGCAGGTTGTCGCCGAAGATCAGCCGGTTGTCGAAAGAGTCAGTCGTGGTGACACGGCCCTTGGCGTGATAACTCCGCGCCGGGTCTTCCAGAAGGATGCGCAGCTCCGGCCGTGGACGGACTTCCTTGTTAATCCGGGTGAGTTCGAGTTTTTGCTTTTTGTTCATCGTGGAAGAGATTCTGCTTAGGCTGCGTAGACATAACTCCGAATCGCCTCGCGAA
>JACQWY010000043.1:53538-58284 GCA_016209015.1 Gammaproteobacteria bacterium
TTAGCGTCCACATCCATGAGCGGGCAAATATCCCTAGCCCAAAGTCGCTTCTGTTCAAGACACTGAATGCTTCCTTGGGCTTTCAGCGATACACGCCCCCCTGGATAAACTGCATCGGCCAGCGTCTCCCAAGTCGCACATTGAGAGTCCTGGACATAGGCTGCGAGTTCTGCGGCATTCGCTTGCGGATAAGCTGCGGTAAGCGCGAGACGGTCACCAAAGTACCAAGCTTCCAGCTCCTCGATTGCGATACGAAACTTGCAACGAGGCGCGGGGTGACATAGCGTCAACAGGTCGCTCAATGCTTTCTTGAAGGCTCGGCAATCCGTCCGGTCATCCAGATCGACCAACACGATAACGGCCTCATCGTCGCGAAGGGACTTGCCGTAGGCCCGTAGTTTGGATGGAAGATTGTGCAGCAGGGTTGGATTCCTTGGGTCAGGCCGTACTGCTGAATCGACCGGCAAATCTCCGATTCCTCTGTGCTTGTGGATTCGCCAAGTGTGAGGATTCCCGTAGCTCCCAAGTATCTTGGTCATTAGCGGCTCAAGGGCCGTGCGTTCCGACTGGCCCTCCACCAGAATTTCGAAATGCATGCTTACCTCGGGTCCAGATAATCGCTGTACCACAAGCTCCCCAAGGGTTGCCCCTCTTCAACCATACTTCGTACGATGGCGTCATCGCTTGCGCGGCGAACGGTGGAGAAACCATCGTTACCTTTTTCCAGAATCCAGACTTCCTGGGGTTCTAAAGCATCGACAAAATACGGCTGGTGAGTTGTAACGAAGACCTGAGAGCGGCGCCCCTTCTTCTCCATTGCATGTTGCCGGAACTCACATGCCAGCGTTTCGAGCAATTTATGATAGAGGCCGTTTTCGGGCTCTTCGATGCACAAGAAGGGCGGCGGATCGGGGTCTTCCAGCATCAGCAAATAGGCGAACACCTTCAGCGTTCCATCCGACATTTGCATATGCGTGAAAGGAACAGAAAACCCCCTTTCTGTGAAAAGGAGGTAGAGATTGTTCGAGTAATCGTCCTTGTGAGTCTTGATTTGACCAATGCCGGGAATTTTATCGGCCACCCTTCGCAGGATTTCTTGCAATGTTCCGTCGGAGCGGCTTTCAAGGTATTGCACGACATTAGCCAAATTGTCGCCCACCACGTTCAAGTGTTTTTGTGGTCCAGCCTTTGGCAATTCCCGTGCTGCGTTCGGACTGAAGTAGCTGAGGTACCAGCCTTCGATGAAACGCCTGAAAGCAGATATTCTGGGGTGCTGTTTCAGCGAGCCAATCGTCGCAATGCCGAGGCGCGACTTGTCGTCCAATTCCACCTCTTCGTAATCCGCTCCCTCGACTTCGTCGCCGGGCGCTCGAAGAGTACGGAAGAGGTCTTCTACTTGGACAAACTTAGTATCTTCGTCGACACGCAGCCCAGGATCATTTCCTTTCCAAGCTACACCCTTGCCTTCATTGAGAATCAAGAAGGAATAGGGCCTCCCATGTGTCTGGCCGCTACGGCGCTGCCGAAGGCGCTCGCGCTCAACGATCACCTTACCGCCGTCATCCTTCCGTATGGCGAGTTCGTAAGTAATCGGCTTCGATTTCTTATCCTCACGGAAATAGATTTCGAATTCTATGGAGCCACTCTGCTCCTGAGAAAAAAGCTTGTCGAATCCCTCTCGTTCCCTGGAAAAGCAGGCATCTTCGACTCCAACCCGCAGACAGTCAGCGATAAATCCGAATGCATCAAACAAAGTGCTCTTTCCTACGCCATTCTTGCCAATCACCACGGTCAATGGCGTTAACGGCTCTGCACCCTGTAGCTGCCATAGCTTCCCGAGCGTAACGTCTTTCAGGCCGCGGAAATTTCTAACCCTGAAGCCTTCAATAATTGCCACGAATACTCCAATCCATCAATGCGCCAGTGATGGCTGGCCTGCCAACTGCTGCGAGAGGCCACTCTTGCCAGCTCAGGAAAAATGGCCACACGAAAAATTCAAACGGCGAGACTCCATTAGTCTACGACGGCGATCAGCCTATCCCAATGACTATGTTTGCCGGAAGGACTGCTCCTGCGGCCAGGAAAGCCTTCATCAAGCGTCTGCAAGCTTTGGATATCGCGCAATTGGAATCGCCTCCAGTCCGGCACGGCTCCCGTGCTGCTACGCCCGCGAATTTGGTAGCCAAGTATTTGTGCAATACCGTCGTGAATCCCATAGGCATGCGGTTCCACAATTCTGGGCAGCCCTCTATACGAAAAAGAGAGAACCTTCTTCGCCGCGATGGCTGCATTGATTTTGCTTTCCATGTCCGCTCCCCATTATTGCGCCAGTGCTTCCAGTGTCTGCAAGCTTAGCCCCTCAATGTCTCGCAGTGATTTCCCAGCAATGCCCTGCAACTCGCCACATGTGCCTACCGTCGCCCCTTTCACGCGCTCAATCTGTTCTTAGCGCTTCGCCCATTGCGTCATGATGACCTTGCGCTCCTTGTCCAGGTCATCCTGCCTGGACGAGAAAGCCTTGACGCTGGGTGGCTCACCAGGCGCGCCATTCAGAGAAGCGTCCAGCGCACCATGAACAACGGCTGCTTGACCGTGGTCTGGTTAAGCTTGCCATCAATGACCGCGATCAATTCCTCCCGCTGCTTGTCCACCTGATCCTGCGCATCGAACAACGAACGGCGCCTTTGGTTGCGCTGGGCTTCAAGGGCCTTGATCTGTTTCTGTCCGGCCAGCTTTTCGTCCAGCGTAAGCGCGGTCGTGGCGGCGCGGCGGGCTTCCTTGATCTGGCGGTCGATCTCCTTGATTTCCCGTTCCAGTCCGACTTTCAAGTCGTCGGCCCAGCCGTCGAGCTTGTCCGCTTCTGCCTCGAAGAAGCGGGCATTGCGTTCGGAAACTTCGCGCTGGATGTTGGCTTGGCGGGACTGGGTAAGGGTGTCGAGTGTGGCTTGAATGCTGTCCTCTGCTGCGAGAGGGTGCGGGGCGGATGCGCAAGGCAGCGTCAGCAAGCGTTGAGCGACGTCTTCTTCCAAGGTCTGGCCTTCGTCGGTGACGGCGGACAGGATGAGGTGGTCTTCCGCCTGATCGAGCGCTTCGACGCTGAAGAGCGCAAGCGCCAGCCAGCCGGCCTTGCCGATCAGGGGCTCGAGGGGCGTGATCTTGCCGTCGTGTTGACCGTAGTCGAACTGTATCTCCGCCGTCGGCAACTCACGCTTCTTTGCGTTCGCCACCAGGATCTCGGCGAGCGGATGGTTGAGACGATAGAGGTGCGCTTCGCCGGAGCGACGCGGCAGTTCATACAAGCCCAGCGGGATGCTGGCAGCTTGCTGCGGGAAAGGGTTTGTCGCCAAGCGAAATGACGCATCGCCCAGGAACTCGGCCCGCCCATCCAGTTCATGCCGCGTAAGCTGCATGAGCAAGCGTTCAAAGCGGTTGAGATAGGCCTTCGAGTCTTCGTCGCGCACCCTGAGCTTTTCGCGCACTTCGTCATCGAAGTTCTCCAGCAGTTGCTGGCGCGTGCGCGTCATGGACTCATTGATCTCCAGACTCAGTTCGAGCTGGAGCTGGTTGAAGGCGGTTGCGATCTCCTCCGGCTTGCGGCAGTTCTGGTAGATGGCGGCAATGCGCTTTTCGAAATCCACGCCGGACTCGATGGCGCCGAGCACTTCGTCGCTGGCGCCGAACACGCCCTCGAAGAGCTGGAACTTGTCGCGCAGCAGTTCAAAGACACGCTGGTCCGCGGCATTCTTGCGGTTGAGGAAATTCACCACCACCACGTCGTGCTTCTGGCCGTAACGATGGCAGCGACCAATGCGCTGCTCGATGCGCTGCGGATTCCAGGGCAGGTCGTAGTTCACTACCAGCGAACAAAACTGGAGGTTGATGCCTTCGGCGCCCGCCTCGGTGGCGATCATGATGCGGCCCTGCTCACGGAAGTAATCCACGAGCGCCGAGCGCATGTCGGCGGTGCGTGATCCCGTTACTCGGTCGCTGCCTTGATGGCGCTCCTGCCACTGGTTATAGATGAGCTTGGAGCCCTCGTCGGTGTTGGAACCGTTGAAGAGGACGATGCCGTCGCGAAACGGACTGTCCGCCAGCAGCCGAAGCAAGTAGCTCTGCGTGCGGCGCGATTCGGTGAAGATGATGGCCTTTTGCGCTGCGCCGATCTCCTGCGCCTTGGCAAAGGCGATGCCCAGCGCCTTGAGCAGGGCCGTTCCCTTGGCGTTGTGCTCGATGGAGGCGGCCAGACTGGCAAAGGCGTCGAGGTCGGCGATTTCCTGTTCGAATACCTGCCGGTCGGCTTCGGTGAGGAGTTCGGCGGGCTCGTCGTCGGCCCATTCCTCGGCGGTCTCATCCAGCGCTTCGTAGTCCCGATCCAGCTCGTCTTCCAGCGGTTCTACAGAGACCTGCATGCGGAGCTTGTTCTTGAGCCGGTTGGAAATCGAGGTGAGCGCGCCCGCGATGGCGAACGTGGATGAGGCCAAGAGCTTCCGCAGTACGAGCGTCATCAGGGAACGTTGGCTCGCCGGCAGGGCCTGGAGATTGTCCCTTTGTAGGTACTCGGAGACGAGATGGTAGAGCCGGTCTTCGCTTTCCTCCGGCGTAAACTCCTCCACTAACGGCAGGCGCTTGGTATAGGGAATGTAGGCGGTGACCTGGCGGCGCAGGGTGCGGTGGCAGACGGGCTTGAGGCGCGCCTTGAGCGACTCGAATACCTGTCCTTGATTCAGGTTGGCGAACTGCTCGCGG
>JACQWY010000007.1 GCA_016209015.1 Gammaproteobacteria bacterium
GCCGTGAGCAGCAGCTTGTGCCTGCCGGCCAATGCCTGCTTGAGCGTGTTGGCAATGACGTTCGACGGCTTGTACACGTTACGCAGCCGGTGCGCCTCGTCGATCACCACCAGATCCCACGGCAAGGCATGAACGTCGCTAGCCTTGCTCCTGGCAAACTGGTATGAGCATATGACGATCTCGGGCACCTTGAAGGGGCTGAGCTGGGCCTCGCGGATTGCTGAGTTATAGGACTTGGATTCAAGGATCCGGCACGGCAGAAAGAATTTCTCGGTCAGCTCCTGATACCACTGTTTGCGCAGGTTCGACGGCGTTATCACTAGAATGCGCCGCTTCCGCTCTGCCCATTTCTGCGAAAGCACCAAACCCGCTTCGATTGTCTTACCCAAGCCAACTTCGTCCGCGAGCAGCGCACCCCTTGATAGCGGAGAGTTGAAGGCGAACAGTGCCGCATCAACCTGATGGGGGTTGAGATCGACCTGCGCATCGACCAGTGCACCTGCCAGTTTCTCGACGCTGTCGGGCGCGCAGCGCCGCGTTAGCTCGTAGGCGAAATATTTGGTGTGGTAGGCGGAGATCACGAGCCGGGACTCATTGACTTATTGGGAATTGTCCTGCGAGGTCAAGATAATCCAAGATAATCCGAACGAGTACAAGCCGAATGGATACTCCTTGAGCATGAGTGAACCTGCTTCTTCTGAATGTACGCCAAGAAGCAGCAGCGGTTGAACAAAGTCAGTTCGGGTTCAGTTACTTTGCATAGTCGTCCGGTGACAAGTACCGGAGCGGGGAATGCAATTGGTCCGGGTTGTAGGTGCCGTGGATGTGGCTCGCAATCCCGGCGTGTGCGTCGGCCTTCGTAACTAACGTCTCCGTGACTCCCTCGTTCTTCAACGTCGCGAAGAAGCGCTTCGCAACCGCGTAGGAAACATAGCTGGGCCGAATCTGTTTCGCAAAGCCGTCGCCAGTTCGAACGTCATTTTGTTTCCGCCTCGCTCTTGCCCGAAACCGAGTCGTCTTGAATGGGGCAACTTTCGGGGCAACCGGAGCGACAACAAATTTCAATGACTCGTTAATACAATACGTTGAAGGATTTGTTCGAATCTCTCATCCGACCGATGGCATGCTGCCGCTGGCGTTCGCGCCGCAATCTTGGCTAGTCGTCGATCGGGATAGCTACGCTGATTGCGTGCATTGGACTTCCGCCAACCGGATGGAGATTGCCTTGTCGCCAGAAGCATCGATCTTGAATGCCGGCGCGTCCCCATGATGAGCGCGTCGAGCACCGTGTCCGCGGAGCGATGAGCCCGTGTTCCTCCGCGCCCTCGTCGCCTTCCTCGCCATGCCCGGCATGGTCGCGTACGCGCTCCCTGTGGCTTGGCTGTGGCGCGTGCAGGGCCTGCGCCTCGTGGCGCCGTGGGGCCTCGTCGTGCTCGTTACCGGGACGCTGGGTCTCTTGTGGTGCGTGCGCGATTTCTACGTTCGCGGCAAGGGCACGCTCGCGCCGTGGGCGCCGCCCGAGCGTCTCGTCGTCGCCGGTCTGTATCGCTACTCGCGCAATCCGATGTACATAAGCGTGCTGCTCGTCCTGCTCGGCTGGGCCGCGAGCTTCGCGTCTAGGGATCTGCTCGTCTACTGCGGCCTCATCGCGCTCGCGTTCCACTTGCGCGTCGTCTACGGCGAGGAGCCGTGGCTCGCGCAGCGGCATGGGGAGGCGTGGCGCACGTATGCGGCACGGGTGCCGCGGTGGTTCGGGTCTTGAAGACGCGATCGATGCGCCTCCTGCGTCGGCACAGCGGTCATGAAGACATGCCGTCGCCCGGAGTGATGAAAGAGGCGAGCGCAGCACAGCCTCGTCGTCCCGGCGAAGGGACGACGTCTCTGAAGGATCTCCGGCTCCAGGGGCAGCACCTCTTTCACGGCATCCTATGAAGCACTCGCATGGCGAACGACCCTCGGAAACTGTCGGAAGCGACCTCATATCCCCGGAAGATGCCCCGTCCGTCTATCCTCTCGCGGAATTTCGCCGCCCGTGGAAGCTCGCGACGTTCGCGCTCGGGCTCGGTCTGCTGTTCGCCGGTTCGTACCTGACGCCGGCGCCCGACTGGGACGTTCCGATCAGCATCATCATGGCGACGATCACTTACCTCACCGCGCCGTGGAGCATGCGCGTGCTGCTCGAGCGCCGGTGGCGGCTCTGGCTTCTCATGCTGTTCGCGACCTGGTTCGCGGTCGACGGATGTTATGCGCTGTACTGGGGCATCCGCGATCCGGCGGTGCTCGACGGCATGCGCGCCGGCAACTGGCCGGCCTCGCTCGCGCTGTACGGGATGTGCGGTGTCGTGTGGCTCTATCGCGGGACCCTGGCGGAGCTGTGGGCGGAACTGGTACGCCTGCGTGCGCGGCACAAGGGCTGATTACGCTGCAGAACTCTCGTCGCGGTCACCCGGGGTTCACTGCGCGTGCCGCGGGTCACCGACTGGGCCCTCGCCTTCGCGAGGGCGACGAAAATCAGCCAGGGCCGGTCGCTCGTCCGAACACGCAATCCGGAGAGGACCCAAGAATCAGGGGGGACACGACACTCGATTCCGGGCACCTGACGTCCGGACCGCGTCCCGCGTCCCCTGATCCTTCGGCAGCCGCCCCGCCTCACACGACCTGCACCGTCACCCCGTGCTCGACGAGCAGATGCGCCGCGGAGCCTGCCACCGTGTAGTGGTCGTAGACGATGCCGCCGACGGTCTGTGACGACTGCGCGGCGTTGAGCGCGAATCCCGAGCCGCGCGCGTCCACTTTGTCCGTCGTCGTCGCATGATCGCCGCGCACGAAGAGGCTCTGCGACGTGCCGGACATGTCGAGCAGGTCGTGCACGTTGAGCTTCAGCGTGTTCGTGCCGGCGCTGCGCATGTCGATGCTCTCGATGTTCTGGATCCGGTCGTTCGGCAGCGCGCTCAGATCGAGCGTCATGTTCGTGTTCGCGAGCTTCAGCGTGTCGCCGAGGCTCGTCGCGGGGCTCGCGTTGCGGAGATCGCCGCCGCCGTCGATGTGACGCTCCGTGCCGTGCCAGAGGATCACGTCGCTGCCGGCGCCGCCGCGGATCGAGTCCGCACCGCCGAGGCCGTCGAGCGTGTTCGCGGCATTCGTGCCGATGAGGATGTCGGCGCCGGTCGTCGCAGCGGCGGATTTCTCGTGCCGGAAATCGCCGCCGTAGAACGTGTTCGTCGCGCCGTCCGTGATGTAGGTGCCGTCCGAGGACTGCGTCGGGGCGCCGACGACGATGTCGTCGTAGCCGTCGCCGTTCACGTCGCCCGCGGCATTCACGCTCGCGCCGAAGCGGCTGCTCGCCTGGCCGGGCCCGAGGCCCTTGAGCGTGAAGCCGGTCGTGCCGTTCATGGCCGTCGAGAGGTTCGCGCCGTTCAATGCGGAGAAGCTCCCGGCGTGACCGTAGATCACGTAGACGCGGCCGTCCGCGGTGTCGATCGAAGGCTCGGAGACCGCGAAGTCGTCGTAGCCGTCGCCGTTGACGTCGCCGACGCCCGCGGCGTGCATGGTCTCGTAGGCGACGCCGCCGGTATTGCCGCCGTCGAGCCGGAAGCCGTTCGTGCCGTTCAAGCCCGCGAGGCTGATCGTGGCGAGGTTCGCCGCGGTGTTGCCGAAGACGACGTAGGCGCTGCCGGCGTCGATGCGCCCGCCGGGATCCATGTACGGCGCGACCATGACGAAATCGCCCTTGCCGTCGCCGTTGATGTCGCCGATGCCGGTCGCCGTCGAGTAGCCGAGCTGACCGCCCGCACCGCTGATCCCTTTGAACGTCACGCCGTTCGTGCCGAGGCCCGTCGAGAGATTGACGCCGTCGAGACCGGACGGCGGTACGCCGGTCTTGCCGAAGACGAGGTAGACCTTGCCGTCGACGCCCGCGTATTTGCCCGGCGCGGCGATCAGCAGATCGTTCAGACCGTCGCCGTTGACGTCGCCCGCGAAGCCGACCGTGCGTCCGACGCCGTCGTCCGTGCCGCCGTGCAGATCGATCGCCGTCGTGGTGGCGACGGCCGTGGTGAGTCCCGTGATGTTCGCGCCGAAGTGCGATTTGCCGAAGAGCAGGTAGGTCTGATTCGGGCCGACCTGGCCTAACGCGACGTCGGAATAGCCGTCGCCGTTGAAGTCACCGCCGTCCATGTCGTAACCGAGGTTCTTCGAGGCCGTCGCGATGCGGAAGCCGTCGTTCGTCGGCAGCGAGATGCTCGCCGGGTTCAAGGTCGTGAGGTTCAGTGCATTGAGCGTCGACAGGCCGCTCGTGCGGCCGAGGATGATCGCGACTTCCGACGGGCCGCTCAACGAGCCGATGTTCGGGGTCGCCACCGCGAAATCCGCGAGCCCGTCGCCGTTGATGTCGCCGATCCCCGTGACCGTCTCGCCGGCGCCGCCGCCCGCGATGCCGCCGGCGAGCCTGAAGCCGCCGTTCGTGCCGTTCAGCGTGTCGAGCAGTGTGCCGTCCAGGCGGCTCGCGTCCGTCGCGCCGAAGACGACGTAAGCCTCGCCGTTCGCGGCGCCGAGCAGCGTCCTCTGCACGGGCGAGCTCGAGATGAGGTCCGCGAGGCCGTCGCCGTTGATGTCGCCGAGTCCCGCGACGTACTTGCCGGCCATGTTCGAATTGCCGTCGCCGTACATCGTGAAGCCGTTCGTGCCCGTGAGTGAGCTGACCACGAGTGAGACGAGCGGGCTCGTGGTGGCGGTCGCCGTCGCCAGCAGCGTGCTGGTCGTTGTGACGCTCGGGCTCGACGTCGCAGCCACGGTCGGGCTCGACGTCATCGTGTTCGCCGCCGCCGCGCGGGCCCAGGCGTCGAAGGTGTACGCGGCGGAGCTCAGGGATGCGCGCGTGGCGTCCCTCGTGTCGGTCGCCGGCGCGAGCACGGTGGGCTCGGGTGAATACGGCGCCGAGGTCTGGACGGCGAGGGCCGTGCCCGTCACGTCGAAATCGTCGTACGCGTTCGTCGGCGAGCCGGCACGGTGACCGTGCCAGGCGTGGCGCACGAAATCGGTCGCGCGCAGCAGCAGCGCTGACACGGCGCTCATCGCGGCGATCCCCCGTGGCCGGGCAGCTCATGAAGCGGGGTGGCGACCGCGGTGCGCGGCGCGACAGCGCTGTGGAATGAATGGAACCGGAATGTCGATGCAGTGGCGCGCGCAAGGCGCCGCGGCCACGCCTGTAGGACCATCGTCGGATACATGTGTCGGATCCCCGTGTGCTTTGGAGTGCTCCCGGGACAACTCGCGCAAGGTCTCTCGGCGCGGTCGTAGTTCAGTCAGGGCGCCTAGTGTCGTGATCCGGTGTGAAAGGTGTGACAGTTGTTTGCATTGTTTGGGATAGGGATCCCAACTAGAAAATTCGAGGGATGGCGTGGTCTTCAGAACGAACGATCGAGGACGACCGCGTGCTTGCAATCGCAGGGCGTACGGAAAAAGTGACACCCAATGAGGTGATGGAGGGGACATGATCGTTATCTCCGCCGCGCGAAGATGAGTTTCGTGTCCCCGAACGCCACGCGCAGCGGAGACAGGTTTCGTGTCCCCGAATCTCCGAGCCGTGTCCCCGAAATCTCACGCCATCGTGAAAGCACTCGTGCCGTCGGTGGTTACCACCGTCACTTCGCGCCCGATCGGCTCGCCTTCGAACAGCCCGCGCCGCGCCGCGTCGTCCGCGGGTAACGCGATGAAGCGGTGATGGCTGCCATGCAGGCGACCGATCACATAGCCGTTCGCCGGCGCGCCGCGGGCGTAGGACGCGGAGTAGGATTCGATCGTGCCCGTGCCTCGCGCGTTCTCCTCGACGACGATGCCGGTATCGGCGCGCGCCGCGCGCTGTTCCGCGGCGCTGCTGCAGGGCGCCCAGGGTGCGGCGAGCGTGTTGCTGTAGATGCCGACGGAGTGCTTCGAGAGATAGCCGCCGTTCGCGGCGACGAGGGCATGCGCCTCGCGCGTCGCGCGCAGGCGAGTCACGACTTCGGCGATCGCATGCAGGCTGTAATTGTTGCCCGGGCCCCCGAAGTAGGGCAGGCCGCCGGTGAGCGTGAGCGTGGGGCCGGTCTCGGGATCGAGGCCGAGCGTTTCACAGGCGCTCGTGACCGCGATGGGAAAGCAGCTATAGAGATCGATGAAGCCGATCGCCTCGATCGCGAGCCCGCTGTCGTCCAGCGCCCGCCGGAGCGCGAGCGTCTGTGCGGCGGACGTCGCGAGTCGCGGACGCCGGAGAATGCACTGCTCGTCGACGTCGGCATGTGATCGCAGATACACCCAGTGCTGCGGCGGGATCCCGAGCTCGCGCGCGAGGCCGGCCGCCATCATCACGACGGCCGCGCCCTGGTTCACGGCGTCCTGCGCGACCATCCATTTCGTGTACGGCTCGGAGACGAGGAAGTTCTCGCCGGAAGGCGTCGCGATCTCCTCCGCGCTGCGCGGCGTCGGGAACTGTGCGTATTCGTTCGCTGCCGCGACGGCGGCGAAGCGCGTGAATACGCGGCCGATGCGCGCGCGGTAAGCGGCCGGGTCGAGCCCGAGCTCGGCGCGCAGGGCCTGCTCGAAGACGCCGTAGACGTCGATCGGATAGACGATGCCGTGGCGGGTCTCGTGCTCCGTCGTCATCTCGAGATCCGGCCACAGATCCTCGAACTCGCCGGCGACGTCCTCGTGCCAGTCGAGCTGCACGCCGGCACGTGCGCCCTTGCGCACCGTCGCGAGCGCCTCGCCGCCGGTCACGAGCGCGGCGCGCATCTCGCCGCGATGGATCGCGGCCGCGAACCCGTTGACGAGCCGCTGCGGCGTTTCGCCGCCCACCTCGGAATAGATCGCCCGCCGCGGCCGCACGCCGAGGCGGTTCGCGACCGACCACGGCATGTTGTTGCTCGCGCCGAACGGGTTCGGCCACAGCACGCGTCCGCGCACCGAGTGTTCGAAGAGCCGCGCGACGGCGAGGGCCTCGATGTGCGCGGCGAGCGGGCGGTTCGCGCCGGTGGCGGCGAGCGCCCGGCGCGCGGCTTCCGCGGCGATGTCGGCGGGCGAGAGGCTCGCCGCGCCCGGCTCGCCGCGATCGACGTATTGGCCGCTGCCGACGAGGACGGGCGTGTTGTCTGCGATGATCACGGTGAGCTCTCCGCAAGCAAAGAGCACACGATACTCGATCATGAGGGCGCGACGCGCCGGACGGGCATCGCTCGCCTGATTGCGGGGACCGTGAGCGGAACTCTGCGCCGTATCCCGCGGGCGGTGCGCCCGTCGTATTCGGATGCCGGCCAGGTATTCGGGAAACTCTGAACCGATTCAGAGCTTCCTTCAGTAAACTGTCCCTGAATTACGGACCGGGTCGCATGGATCGCAGCCCTTCAGCGTGGAGGCCCGCAGCATGCCGATCGATTCGATCCGAGACCTGCGCCTGTTCGCCAGGATCTACGAGGAGCGCAGCATCACCGCCGCGGCCGAGGCGCTCGCCCTGACGCCGGCCGTCGCGAGCAAGCGGCTGAAGGTGCTCGAAGCGCAGGTCGGCGAGGCCTTGTTCCATCGTTCGACGCGCCGCCTCTCGCCGACCGGGGCCGGCACTACGCTCTACACCTTCGCACGCGAGATCATCGCGGCGGCCGAGCAGGCCGGTGCGCTGCTGCGCGGCGGCGATCGACCCGTCGGGCTGCTGCGCGTGACGAGCTCGCCCGCGTTCGGACGGCTCTACCTCGCGGACATCGTCGCAGCCTTCCTCGCGCGCCACGACAAGGTCGAGATCGAGACGATCTTCACCGATCGCTTCGTCGACATGGTGGACGAGGCGATCGACGTCGCGATCCGCATCAGCGCACCCGTCGAGAGCGCCACGCTGATCATGAAGCGCCTGACGAGCGGCCGGCGCATCCTCTGTGCGAGCCGCGCCTACGTCGAGACCCACGGCGCGCCCGCCGTGCCGGGCGATCTGCTGCGCCACAATTGCATCGTGCTGAATCACTACGACGCCTGGACGCTCGGCAAGGACGGCGGCAGCGAAGCCATTCGTGTGCGCGGCAACTATCGCTGCGACGACGTGGACGCGGTGCTGCAGACGCTGCGCTCCGATCTCGGCATCGGCGTCGTCGCGCTCTGGCATGGCGCCGCGGATCTCGCGGCGGGCCGCCTCTGTCGCATCCTGCCGGACTACGAGCTGAGCGGTCAGCCCGGCATCTACGCCGTCTACCATCCGAGCCAGCGCTACGTGCCGCGCGTGCGGTGCTTCGTCGAGTTCGTCGAGGAGCATCTGAGCCTGCCGTTCCGCGACGCCGACGAGTTCCTCACCGGATTGCGGTGAAGCCGACGCAGGAGGCGGCAAAAACGAGGTTCATCTCCCGACTGCGGGGTCGGTCCATGCCTCGTGCCTCGGCTGCTGCCCGTCGCCTTCGCCTGCGCGAGGGCGACGCGCTATAGAAGCGCTCCGCGATGAGCTGAAGGACCTTCCCCGAAATTACGGGGACACCCGAAATTACGGAAATTACGGGGACACGACACTCGATTTTCCGGAGCGTGCTCCGGGCACGCGCCTCGTGTCCCCTCGGCTCACGCCTCGTAGCCGGGCGGCGAAGGATGCACGAAGCCCGGCGGCTTCGGCAGGCCCATGGCGGTGAAGAAGTCGACGTTGTGGTTCACGTTGAGCTTCCGCGTCCCGATGATCTTGCCGTCCTTGATCTGGTATATGAAGTTCACGCGGAAGCGTACTTCCTTGCCGGTCGGCGCGATGCCGAGCGATTCACCGGTGTGCCGGCCGCGGAACTCGAAGATGCCGGCGACGAGATCGCGCTCGGCGATCATCTCCTCCGTCGTCCACTTCGTTTCGGAGAACATCGCGAGGAACTTCGGCACGCCTTCCTTGAAATCCTTGAACCTCCACGGCACGTGGAAGCTCGGCGGCTCACAGTAGAAATCGGGATGGACGATGTCGTCGATCGCAGCGTAATTGCGGGCGTTGAAGATTTCGTCCAGGTAACGCTGCAGGACGCGCTTGTTCGCTTCGAGCTGATCGATCGACGGGGTGATACGGGCTTGGGTGGCGGTCATGGTCGGCACTCCTCTGGTCTGCTGGGCATGGACAGGGGCGCGCCCATCCTAGGGATCCCGGGCACTTGCCATAAGAGGCCGTTCGTTTGAATCAGTTTGTCCGGATTGGCGAAGATCGGCGGATGCGCCACGCTGCCCCGCATCTGCGGTCACGTAACGTGGCGCCGCTGCAAGCCCTGACGCAGCGCTGCCTACGCGGCGCGATATTCGAGCAGGCCGTAGATCACTGCCATCCCGCACACGACGAACACCCCGACGTCGAGCGCGAGCGCTGCGCCGCCGCGGAGCAGCGTCTCGCCCCAGTCCCCGCCGTAGACGCGTTTCGCGGCGAGGAAGTAGTACACGAGGATCCAGAGACTCGTGAACGTGGCGAGCGGTCCCGGCACGAAGGCTTCGACGATCAATGCGAGGAGGAGGAAGGAGTGCACGTGCAGGCAGAACACGAGGTGCTCGGCATAGCGTCGCGCGCGGTTCGCGTAAGCGCATTGCATCGCGAGTGCGAAGAGGGGGACGAGGAAGAGCATGAAATAGCGAACGATGCCGCTGCGGTGGGTGCTGATGAAGGCGTGCCGCTCCGTCGCGCTCAGCGTCGCGAAGTGCTGTACGCGCGGGGTGTGGGTGGTTGCGAGCAGCAGTCGCAGCGGCAGGCTGTGGACCGCAGCGTCCGAGGCCTCTTGCCGGGGCGGGCCGAAGAGCGACAGCGCGACCCGATCGGTGAAGCGCAGGCCGAGCTGGAGATCGAAGGTCTCGATGCAGGCGATCGCGAGTACGCTGATCCAGAGATAGAGCCGGAGCGGGCGCCAGCCGCGGCTCTCGAGGGAGAGGAAATGTTCGAGCGATTCGCGCAGGAATTCCCGCACCGCCGGCGGCGCCTCACGTTCCTGACCACAGCGCGGGCAATAAGCAGCGGCCACGGTCGCGCCGCAATTCGTGCACTGCGCCTGGAGCTCGGCAATTGAGCGCTCGTCCACTGCGATTGGCCTCCGGTATGCGATCGCCTCGGGGCGAAAGTGTAAACCGGAAACGCGCGCACATGGTCCCGCGCTCGAAGTCTGCAGAGAAGCAGGGTTGCCGGAAAAACGGACGCCGCCCGGGCTCGGCCTCTGCAGCGGATCAAGACACCTGTTCGAACGCCTCACCGATCTCGCCGCGGCTCAACGAGGGGCCCGGGTATCCGCGGGCACGACGGAGACGGCCGGCGACGACGCATCGCGTCGTCGCCGGCTCGTCCTTCCGTCAATAGTGCTCGGTCGTCGTCGTGGTCGAGTGCTTCTCCGTCGTCGTGCCGGAATCGTCGCTCCTGCTGTGCTCCTCGACGCGCGCCTTCGTACCGTCCGGACCTTCGACGGTCGTCGACGAGGACGAGCTCGCGTCGCCGCGGGGCGCGTTCTCGCGATAGTTCGAGGATTTCGTCACGACGTTGCCGTTCTCATCGACCTTGCGTTCCGTGCTGTTCGACTCGTAGTCGGAGCCGGCGGTCTTCGTCGTGGTGGTCTGGCTCCAGGTCGCATCCGCGTGCACCTGCTGGAGTGAGAGCGCGAGCGCGGCCGCGCCGGCGAGCATGAATTTGTTCATCGTCGTTACCTCCTGAGGACGCCGGCGGCAAGGCGCGCCGCCGGACCGTGGAGGCATGATCCCGACAATGCGCGGACGGAACCGTGGAGCGCATCCCGACATCGCGCGTGCCGGGCGTGATGGGAAACGCGTAGGCCTGTCGGACTACGGCGTGCGCGTGTCGGACAACGGGCGCTTCACTCCCCGCCGCCCGCGAGCCGTACGAGCACCACGCCCTGGTTCACGGTCTCGCCGATCGCGACCGGGATCTCTGCGACGAGACCATCGCGCGGCGCGGCGAGCGTGTGGAAGAGCTTCATCGCTTCGAGCACGACGAGCGGCGTGCCGGCGGTGACGACATCGCCCGCCCTGACGAGCAGCTCCGCGACGAGCCC
The DNA here is from genome assembly GCA_016209015.1 of Gammaproteobacteria bacterium. Classification (GTDB taxonomy): domain Bacteria; phylum Pseudomonadota; class Gammaproteobacteria; genus JACQWY01. The sequence continues at coordinate 11,013 of JACQWY010000007.1, forward strand.
CGGCAGATGCGCGAGCACGGCATCGGCGCTGTCGTCGCCGCGCGCCGTGCGCACCGCGGAGGCGACGGTCGACTGCACGTCGTAGCCGCGCCATTCGCCGGCGCTCCACACCGAGACGCGCCCGGCGCGGGACGTGACGCGGCACGCGCGATTGCCAATCCGGATCCCGTCCGCGATCCGCTGCGCGCGCAGCGTCGCGGTCCCGCCTTCGACCGCGAGCGATCCGTCGGCCTGCTCGACGAGCCGGAGCGCGCTCTCCTGCTCCCCCGCCGCGACGCGCACCGCATGGCTCGCCGCACGGCCCGCGCCCGCGGTGAGGCGGAAGCCGCGCAGCGTGTCGAGCGGACGGTCGCCGTCTGCGGCATCCGTCCGAGCGAAATACCACGCCGCCGCGGCGGCCGCGCAGAGCTCGTCCTCGAGCGTCGCCTCCGGGCGCCAGCCGCCGGGGAACGTCTCGTCGAGGAAGCGCGTGGTGAGCGTGTCGCGGAACGCGTTGGCAGCGACGATTGCGGCGAGCAGCGGCTGATTCGTGCGCAGACCCTCGATGCGGAAACCTGCGATGCCCGCGGCGAGACGCTCGCAGGCGAGCTCGCGCGTCGCGCCGTGGGCGACGAGCTTCGCGACCATGGAATCGTAGTGCGGCGTCACCTCGCTCGCCGCGTCGACGCCGGAGTCGACGCGCAGGCCGGCGACGCACGGTTCTTCGTAAGCGCTCACCGTGCCGAACGACGCATGGAAGCCGGCCTCGGGCACTTCCGCGTTGACGCGCGCCTCGATCGCCCAGCCGCTGCGGCGCACCTCGGCCTGCGTGAACGGCAGCGCTTCGCCGTAGGCGCTGCGCAACTGCAGCTCGACGAGATCGACCCCGGCCGTGAGCTCCGTGACGGGATGCTCGACCTGCAGGCGCGTGTTCATTTCGAGGAACCACGGCGTGCGGCCGCCGTCGGCATCGAGGATGAATTCGACCGTGCCCGCGGAGTCGTAGCCGATGGCGCGGCCGAGCGCGAGCGCGGCCTCGAAGAGCCGTGTGCGCACGGCCTCGTCGAGATGGTCGGCCGGCGCTTCTTCGATCACCTTCTGGTAGTTGCGCTGAATGGAGCACTCGCGCTCGAAGAGATGCACGAGATGACCGTGCCGGTCGCCGAGCAGTTGCACTTCGAGATGCCGCGGCCGCTCGACGTAACGTTCGAGCAGCACGGTGTCGTCGCCGAACGCGGCGCGCGCCTCGGCTCTCGCGAGGGCGAGCCGGGCCGCGAATTCTTCGGCGCTCCGGACGAGCCGCATGCCTTTGCCGCCGCCGCCCGCGCTCGCTTTGACGAGGAGCGGAAAGCCGACCTCGTGCGCGGCCGCGGCGAGCGCGGCCTCGCTCTGATCCCGGCCGTCGTAGCCCGGCACGCAGGCGACGCCCGCCTCGCGTGCGATGCGCTTGCTCTCGAGCTTCGATCCCATGCGCGCGATCGCCTCGCGATGCGGGCCGACGAAGACGAGGCCGGCGGCGGCACACGCGTCGACGAGCTCGAGCTTCTCGGACAGGAAACCATAGCCCGGGTGTATCGCCTCCGCGCCGCAGGCGAGCGCCGCGCGCACGATGGCCCCCGCATCGAGATAGGATTTCGCGGCCTGCGCCGGGCCGATGCAGACGGCGCGATCCGCCGCGCGGACGTGGCGCGCGCCCGCATCCGCCTCCGAGTACACGGCGACCGTGCCGATGCCGAGACGCTGGCAGGTACGGATGATGCGGCAGGCGATCTCGCCGCGGTTCGCAATGAGGAGTCGCGAGAACATCGGGCTCACATCCGGTAGACCGGGCTCGGCCCGGCGTAGCGTGGCGTCGAGGCGTCGATGAGCTCGAGACACAGCCCCAGCACGTCGCGGGTCTGGGCGGGCTCGATCACGCCGTCGTCCCAGAGCCGCGCCGTCGCGTAATAGGGATCGCTCTGCTCCTCGAACTGCCGCCGGGTCTCGGCGTCGAGCGCGGCGAGCGCCGCGGTATCCGCCTCACCTTTGAGCGAGCCGCGCCGGAGCTCCGTCAACACCGTCGCCGCGACCTGCGGGCTCATGGTCGCGATGCGCGCGTTCGGCCAGGAGAACAGGAAGCGCGGCGCGAAGCCGCGGCCGCACATGCCGTAGTTGCCCGCGCCGTAGCTGCCGCCGATGAGCACGGTGAGCCGCGGCACGCGCGCCGTCGCGACCGCGTAGACGAGCTTCGCCGAGTGCTTCGCGATGCCGCCGCGCTCCGCTTCGACGCCGACCATGAAGCCCGTGATGTTCTGCAGGAACAGGAGCGGAATGCGGCGCTGATTGCAGAGCTCGATGAAGTGCGCGCCCTTCGTCGAGGATTCGGAGAACAGCACGCCGTTGTTCGCGAGAATGCCGACGGGATAGCCGTGGAGGTGCGCGGTCGCGCAGACGAGCGTCGCGCCGTACTCGGGCTTGAACTCCTGCCATTCACTGCCGTCGACGAGACGCGCGATCACCTCGTGCACGTCGTAGGGTTGCTTGAGATCCGTGCCGACGATGCCGCCGAGCTCGGCCGGGTCGTGCTGCGGCGGCCGCACGGGCCGGCGCGTCGCGTGCGAGTCGCGCGGCCAGTTCAGGTTCGCGACGATGTCGCGCAGGCGTTGCAGCGCCTCGGTCTCGGTCGTCGCGAGATAGTCCGTCACGCCCGAGACGCGCGCGTGCATCGCCGCGCCGCCGAGCGTCTCGCCGTCGACTTCCTCGGCGATCGCGGCCTTGACGATCGGCGGCCCGCCGAGATGGATGCGGCCCGTGCCCTCGACCATGACGGATTCGTCGGAGAGTGCCGGAATATACGCGCCGCCGGCCGTGCAGCCGCCGAACACCGCCGACAACTGCGGCAGGCCGTCGGCGCTCATGCGGCACTGGTGGTAGAACGTCGTGCCGAAGTGGCCGAAGTCCGGGAACACGCGGTCCTGCTCGGGCAGGTAGGCGCCGCCGCAGTCGACGAGGTAGAGACAGGGCAGGCGGTTCTCCCAGGCGATCTCCTGGGCGCGGACGTGCTTGCGCACGGTCTCGGCGAAGAAGCTGCCGCCCTTCACCGTCGCGTCGTTCGCGATGATCATGCATGCGACGCCCGCCACCCTGCCGATGCCCGTCACGACGCCCGCGGCCGGCACTTCGTTGCCGTAGAGGCCGTAGCCCGCGAGCGCGGAGAGCTCGAGGAAGGGGCTGCCCGGATCGAGCAGCAGATCGATGCGCTCGCGCACCGGGATCTTGCCGCGCTCGACGTGCCGCGCCTGCAGCTTCTCGCCGCCGCCGCCCACGGCCCAGGCGAGCCGCTCCCGCAATTCGCGGAGCAGCGCCTCGTAAGCCGCGGCGTTGCGGCGGAACAGCGCCGCGTTCGGATCGATACTCGTGATCATCAGATTCCTCGGGACGGATTCGGCGATCGCACGCGAGGGGCGGGCCGCTGCGGTCTCCACCGGAGCGTATCAAACGGCTCCGGAACGCGATACGGGGAGCTCCGTGGCGGACGCACCGTAGGTCCGATTAGCCGCAGGCGTAATCGGACGTTCCGCAGGCGTAATCGGACGTTCCGCAGGCGTAATCGGACGTTCGAGTCTTCAGGGGGGAGCGTCCGATTACGCTGCGCTAATCGGACCTACGGAATCCGAACCTCGCTGCGACGTCGGTCCGGGATCTCTCCTTGAAATATACTCATGAGTAGTTTTAACTACTGATGAGTATATTCATGTGGGCGGCCCTTGCCGCAGGCCTCATCAGGAGCCAGACGATGG
>JACQWY010000039.1 GCA_016209015.1 Gammaproteobacteria bacterium
GCGCTCAACCGAGCGTCGCGCTTCCCGTCGCCGCCTTCTGATAGCTACACTTATCCACAGTCGCTCTCAGACGAGCGGCTTTCCATCCCTGGTCATTTTTGAATGCGCACGGCTGGTCAGTTTTAAACGCGCAGCAACACGCCACGTCGGGGCTCAGTAGTGCGGCGGCCGCTCGTCCGCCGCCGAGAATCCACGGCGTTCGCTTTTCGCGGCGCCCAGTTCGTTGAAGATGGCGCCGAGGCGCGCCCGCAAGTCGTCGATTTCCCGCTGTTGGCGAAAGATCGCTTCGCTCAGCTCCTGATTCGCGCGTTCGAGATAAGCGAGCTTGAGCTCGAGGCGTTCGAGATCGTCGTTGGTCATGTGCTCATTTTGCCGACTACACGGCACGAATTCGAGCCGGGTAACGCTGCGCGACGCACCCACCGGGCCGGGGGGCCTATTTTGTCAAAGCATTCAGCACGTCCCGGACGGCCGGGCTCTCGATGAGGCGCTCGATCTTGTCATTGTTCTGCAGCGCCCGGACGTCACGAGATTGGATGGCCCGCATGACTTCGGGATCGCGCAAGATCGATTCAACCGCGGGATCGCCCTGCAGCGCGTGAATGGATTTCAGCAACTCCGGATCGCTCAGAATTCGGCGCTGGATGTCGGACGCTTCCGCAGTCCCCGCGACATCAGCAGCCGGAGGTCCTCCTGTTGGAGCAGAACTCGCGATGCTACGAATATCAGCCTCCTTCAACTCCAACACCCCCATCGCGGCAGTCTTGACGCGATAAGTGCCATTTGCAGCACTTACCACCTCACCCTTAATCACACTACCGTCGGCGAGTTCTATGTAGCGGGGGGAGGGGTGTGCTTGCGGGCTGATTACGCAAAGCACGAAGAGAACCCCAAAAAATTGAGCTGCAAGCTGCTTGGTCGTGATACAGCACGGGAGATGGGTGGCGTACCTAGTCATTCGAGACTCACCATGCGACGGATGCTACTTTACTTGACTAACAAATGGACAGGAAATTTCCTAACGCTAGATCGATTTCCATTTTCTTCGAGGAACGCCGGAATGCAGGCAAAATGACGACAATTGATAAAATGAGCCTGCCCGGCGTTAGGATTAAGAGAAGAATGCGACTTACGATGCAGAGTGGCTCGTGTGGAGGGAGCGCGCTGCACTTACCGAGGCGTAAGTGCAGCTCTTCCATTGCTAATTGGGTTAGACCGCAGACAGGGAAGTTGAGGGTTCCTCGAGCTGACCCGTAGAATTCTGTAAGCGAGCGGCGCGAGCGGCTTGAGCGCCAAGCAGATAGCGCATGGCACGGACAGATTTCTGTTCAAGTGCCATTGCGCAATCAACCCAGGCCGAAACGGTTGTCGTTAAATCGTCCAGCTTCAGCCGTGTAAATCGAGTGCGCAGCGAATCAATGAAATCCGGATTGCTTCCGGCGAGTATTTCATGAACTGCGGCGCGTCCTTTACCCTTTTCGACCAGCACATCGATGATTCCCATTTCAGCGAGCAATTCTGCCGGATAGCGGTTCGAGGAACCAATGAGTTTTCTCGCTAAGCTGGCGTCCGACCGGATAGCAAGCAATTGGAACGCTCCCATGCCTGGAAACATACCGAACAGACTCTCCGGGAATCCAAAGAATGCGCCTTTCTCAGCCACCAGCACGTGGCACGAGAGCGCTGCCTCGAATCCTCCGCCCTGCGCTTCACCGTGGACTAATGCAACCGACGTCGGTGAGTGCTGGCCACGACTAGCTGCATTTCTCCAGATCGCATGTACAGCCTCCCTTCCATAGCGAAGCAACGCTTGGTGGTCGCCGAGTTCAATACATCGAACAAAATGCGCTAAGTCGCCGCCGAGCGAAAAAACACCGGGCAGGTCTGATGTCAACACGCGATACTTAATAAGCCCCAGAGGAAGCTGGGAAACGGCCCTACTAACGCTGTTGAATTCCTTTAGAAGCTGTTCAGTAACGCAATATGCAGCACTTGCTCGGAGCGTCACCCAAAGAGCGGACGTCGCGTCATCCAAACGCAAATCCAGAAGCTGCGTGCTTGGCCACGCTACTTGAGCCCGATTAGTATTCCGTACGGTAACTATCGGAGCTCGAATTTGGATACTGGTGGAACGGATCATGAAATTCCCTCCTGACCGAAGATCGCTGATGGGCATGGGGTGGAGCGACGCATCACATCTTTTTGTTGCTTCCAATCCCGAGTGACCGGTCCAATTGAAAGACTTTTGATGGACGGTACTAGGGTCAAAAACCCCGAAAATCACCAATTCGAGTTAGCCAAATGCCTGCCATAAACCTGTAAATTTAGGCCTGAAAAGCCGAGCGAGATTCGTTGCGGCGGTATGTAATGAATTGTGACTTGCGATGGAATTGGTGCGGAGTTGCGGCGCGGAACTTATGAATAGGATTGAAATAGAAGATCTAGTAATAGAAGTTGTCTCGGACACCCTGAACGTCCCTCGAAGCCAAGTGTCGCCGACAACGAGAATCCGGGAGGAATTGAAGGCTGACTCCATGGACATCGTCACACTAACAATTGCGTTGGATTCGCAATTTGGAATCGAATTTAACATGGATGAAATTCCGGAGTCGGATGTATCGGTACAGTGGATTACCGAATTCCTTGAGAAGAAGCTCATTTGCAAATGAGCACGGTTCGTCCACGTCGTGTCGTTGTAACCGGGATGGGAGTAGTTTCATCGATAGGAAACGATATTGAGAGCTTCTGGCACGCTTGCATGACGGGACAATCCCGGGTTGAGTCCACACCGGCTCATTGGAAACTTTTCTACGAAGCGACCAGCAAAGTCTGGTCGCCACTGACTCTTCCAGACTTCAATGCTTATGGCCTTCGCAGAGCGGATGTGCTGGTGCAAGACCCAGTGTCGCTGATTGCAATAGTAGCTGCAGAACAAGCATTGAACGCGAGCGGTGTTGATCGGGAAGAAACTGACGCGAAGGCCAGCTCATTCAAGGTTTCTTCAGTCGACCCCGATAGATTTGGGGTGTACGTCGGAACAGGGATGGGTGGAGCAAGAGCACCATTTGACAACTACGCCGTCCACATACTTCATGAGCTTGAACCGGAAATCCAAGGAATGCTAGAGCGGGATGCGGGGCAATTGCCACATGAGCTAGCGGCCTACTTGAAGTTGCATCCGAGGGTCAACCCGCTTGTTATTTGCCAAACGATGCCGAATGCATCGAGTGCCTTGCTAGCAATTCGCTACGGGTTGCACGGGCCGAACGATACGTGCTGCTTTGCTTGTGCGTCGGGAACGATTGCTATTGGCCGCGCATATGCGGCTGTCGCCGCCGGCGAGGCGGACATGGCGCTTGCCGGAGGAACGGAATTTTTGGGCGACTACGCCGGTTCGGTATTCATGGGCTTTGACCGACTTCAGACGCTTGCGAAACCGCACAAGGAAATTGGGTCCGAAAATCGGCCATTTGACAAGGACCGCTCTGGGTTTCTGTTCTCAGAGGGCGGAGCTGGCATGGTCGTGGTTGAATCGCTGGACCATGCCATCCGAAGGGGTGCAAAACCGCTAGCAGAAATATGTAGCTTTGCGACATCAATGGATGCGACGTCCCTCGTAGCGATATCAGCCGATGCGACGCGAATTGGTTTTATGCTGGACGCTCTTCTCAATAAAGCGCCGGCTAGTAGAGACGAAATTGACTACGTAAACGCCCATGGCACGGGGACCCGGGTGAATGACGAGGTCGAGGCAGGGATCATTGCTGCCAAGTTTGGCAGCAATGTGATTGTGAATAGCACCAAATCCTTGCTCGGCCACACCATCGGAGCGAGCGGCGCCATCGAATTCATTGCCACAGCATTGAGCGTGAAGGAAGGCGCGGTACATCCGTCTTTGAACGTCGACTCTCCGATCCCTGGCCCCTGCATTGCCCAAAAGCCCACACACCTGCCGATCCGCGCCGCGATATCAGAGAGCTTCGGATTCGGCGGGCATAACGCGGCACTGTTACTACGACCCGTTTGACAGATATAGCACCATCACGTATTGCGTAACATCATGAAAGGCCGAGTGGATAAGGAGATCCGGTAGTAGATTGGCCTGGCCGTCCCGATGAGAAGCCAAGTCGGAACTACATCCGCCGTGTGCGTTGAAGGCGCCGAATTTGCGGTTGCTGCCGCGCGTGATTTCAGCAGTTTGCTCCGGCATCTAGAGAATTTGGGCTACTTTTGTTTGTACTGCCAATCGAATATGAAGCGCTCAAATTGTAGTGTATCGATATGATTGGTGTGCCGTCTCACATAGTCATGCAGTCCGCGGTCAAGTGTGCGGCCCGATCTCCAGCAGTCAGATCGCTTTGCGCGACGTTCTCTTAGCCATCATGGCGCTTCTAAATATCAAATTTGCGCTCCCGAAATCCGATGGGTTGAGCGAAGACGGGCTTGCAGACGCAAGGGCTACCGTCTCGACAGCGACAAATTCGAATGTGCCCCCGTCTGCCGAAAAGCACGAAGAGCTAGCGCAGGCGAAAGTGCGGTGCGTTCTCAATTTTGCTTTGATGTTGCTGGCATTGCTTTCGTATCAGCACAACCCTGAACTGGGCTTGCCGCGGGTATGGCTGACATTTGCATTTACCATCACGTCCGCCGTGTTCCTATACGTTTGGGCGAGACTGATTTCCAAGCCGGACACGTCGCGCGCGTCCATTGCAACTCAGCGCGTGTGCTGCATCGTATTAGATAACATCGCCATCACGTGGATACTGCACTTCGGAGGTGAGGCGCTTGCAGGAATAGTCGGCATATATCTCTGGATCACACTTGGGTACGGAATGCGCTATGGCCTGCGGTACCTGTTCGGAAATTTGGCCGTCTCCGTGGTCGGGTTTTCTATCGGCGCGTACTTCACGCCGTATTGGCGTGACCAGCCTTCGCTTTCCCTCGGTTTGGCACTTACACTGGTTATTGTACCGGCATATGCCGCGTTCTTGATAAAGCGGCTGCACCAGGCAGTTCGTGGCGCTAGGGCTGCATACGACGCTAAGAGCTCCTTCATCGCCAAAATGAGTCATGAGCTGAGGACTCCCCTTCACGGAATCATTTCAACGACTGACTTGCTTGGTCAGACGAAGGTGTCTACCGAGCAACATGAAATGATTCGAATCATTTCCGTATCCTCCAACACGCTTCTTGATCTCATTAACCGAATCCTTGACATCAGCAAGTTCGAGGCAGGAACGTTCATTCTGCAGAAGGAAAGAATGGACCTGCATCTTGTGCTCTGCGAGACGGTGAATATCCTCTGGCCCGAAGCCATTAGAAAGGGGCTGGACTTGCACTTTTTTACGGATATTCAAATCCCGAACTGGATATTCGGATCACCGAGACAGCTGCAAGAGGTGCTCGTAAATCTCGGCGGCAACGCGATTAAGTTCACAGACACCGGCCGCGTTTCGATCAAAGTAGTGCCGGTAAGGAAGACGCCGAATGTGCAGACGATTCGATTTGAAATAAGCGATAACGGGCCAGGCATTTCGAAGGAAGCTATTGAGCGGATTTTTGATCCGTTTGTTCAGGGTGATAATTCAACGACGAGAAAGCATGGGGGAACTGGCTTGGGAACCGCTATCTCTCGCGAACTAACCCGATTGATGGGCGGGGATATTCAGGTCGAATCCATTCTTGGGGTGGGGAGTGTATTCTCGGTTGAACTTCCTTTTGAAATTGCTCCAGTCCCCGAGAATGTGCACCCGATTTATAGAGGCTCAGTCGTTGCGCTTGGATACCATAGCAGTTATGCGGAATTGGGCGAGGCGTTCGGAAAATTCGGAGCGGAAGTGGTGCTGATAGACCAACTGGACGCTCTAGATACTGCTTGTTTTCGAGCTGGTAACTTAGCTGCTGTAATAATCGATGCGGATCAGTTCGGTGGAAGAATAAGGAACATCAAGCGCTCAATTGCCAAGCAGCTAGGTGGAACGCTCGTGGCCGTTATTGCCAGCGGTTGCGATAAGGCGAAGGAGGAAGCGATTGCGGCAGGATGCGCCACCTTTATAGAGAGCATTTCCAATTCGCAGGAAGTCGAGCGCGCGCTGAATATTGCCGCAATGCTTCGAAAGGAGTATTTGCCAGAGCGTGATGGGCAACCGTCGACATCGCCTTTGAGGATATTGGTGGCCGAGGATAATCCAACGAATCAAACAATAGCTAGGCTAACGCTTGAGGGAGCAGGGCACGATTGTCTAATCGTCGAAAATGGCCAAGCCGCTCTAGATGCACTTCAGGGCGATATTTTCGACTTGGCAATAGTGGATATGCATATGCCGATTTTCGATGGCGTCGAAGTGGCAAGAATCTACAATTTTTCGATCATTGATGCGAATCTCAGAATACCGATCATTATGATGACGGCCGATAACCGGGCAGAAGTTATTGCCGATGCCGAACTGGCGGGGGTATGCCAATTTCTCGTCAAGCCATTGCGCCCTGCCGTGTTGTTGAACGCAATTGAGCGGGTAATGCGCGAGCGGTCGAAGGCACCGGCGATTCTCAGTTTTGTCGCACAGCCCGTGACGCCGTGGCAAGCGTCGACTGTAGAAGACGAAGCTCTTAGCGGTGAAGGACAGCAAAGCGCTTTGATTGATCCGACGATCGTCGATGAACTGCTCGGATATATGAGCATTGATGAAAGAGGGCCATTTTTTGGCGAGTTCCTGGCCGACGCGTCCGGCTATATTGCTACGCTAGACGGGTCTATAAGCGAGGAGCAACTGGATGCGGTTCGCGGAAGTATGCACTCGCTCAGTGGAGCATCACGAACGATTGGCGCAATCGTGCTCGCGAAACTCGCCCGCCGGATTGAGTACATGAACGGTTCCGAAATTCGCTCTACAGGGCAAGCACTCCATGATGAGTTGCGTGAAACTTTAAACCGCACTTTTTCCGAAATGCGAGGGTACGCGGATATTGGGATTTAATCGGTTTCCCACTTTCAGACGCCCGCTCCGGCCCCACCCTCGCGAAAGTCAACCGCTCTTACCTCTTACAAATCCCCCGACTCCCGTCCCGTATTCCGCGCCTTACCCTCAAGGCCGCCCCGCGAACCGCCGATACGCCCGTATCGTTACAGCCCGAGCGGTGGGCTACTATTTATCGGGGCTTCGGCAGTAGGAGTGAGGAAGTATGCGAATCGAGGAAATAGTTTCGGGAATCAAAGAAGTAGCGCCACTGCCCAAGGCCTACATCCGAATCCAGGAGCTGGTGAACGATCCGAGCTCGTCTTTCCACGATGTCACCGAGGTCATCAGCAACGATCCTGGGCTCACGAGCCGCGTGCTGCGTATCGCGAACAGTGCCTACATGGGATTGGTCACGAAGTGCGACACGATTTCCCGGGCGGTTCAGGTGCTCGGACTCAATCAAGTTCACGATCTCGCATTGGCGAGCGCTGCGGTCGGCTCGCTCACGCGCATGGAGAGCAAGGCGCTCGACATCTATGACTTCTGGCGGCGGAGCATCTACTGTGCGAGCGTATCGAGGCTACTTGCTCGGAAGGTGAAGCATCGGGCCGCGGACCGATTGTTCGTCGGTGGCCTCCTTCACGACGTGGGGAGCCTGGTGCTCGCGTACAAGGACCCACTTCTCTATAGCGAGCTGCTCGCGGCCTCGAAGCGCGGCAAGATTCCACTCGCGACGATCGAGCGCGAGCAACTGGGATTCGACTACGCGGCAATTAGTGCTGAGCTGATGACGCAGTGGCAGTTGCCTGCGGATTTGCGGGAGGCGGTGCGTTGCCATACCGGTAACCTTTCGCTTGCGCCACCGGAGAACTGGCGGGATACGGCGATTATCCACGTGGGGGCCGTTGTCAGCCGCGCGGCGATGTGGCATTCGGACGATGACGAGCCCGTTCCTGATTTCGATCCCGTTGCGACGCAGCTCGTCGATCTCTCCGACGCCTTTGTCGAGGAACTCATGATCGAAGCGGACGCCATCGTCGTCGAAGCGATGAGCTTGCTGCTGCCGGATTTGAAAGGCCGGGGGCCGGGCAAGCGCACTGAGCTTAGCGTCGCTTGACGCCAGTTCAGTTCAGACGCACTTTCACGTAACTTCCCGGAGCCGGCTCTATGATGGGCAAGGTTCCCGTGCCCGGAATGCGCGCGGGGACTTTGTCGCCCGCGAATCGCTCGATGAACTCCGCCCAACGCAGCCACCAGGAGCCCTCCTGGGCTGTCGCGCGCGCGAGCCATTGCTCGCTCGTCAGGCCCACCGGCGCAGGCCCGGTGAAATGACCGTACTGCTTTGGTCCCGGCGGGTTGACGATGCCGGCGACGTGTCCCGCTTTGCCGAGCAGAAATTCCACGGGCCCCGAGAGCAACTGCGCGCCGAGATACGTCGTCTTCCATGGCGCGATGTGATCCTCGACCGTCGACACGAAGCAGGCCGGCACGTCGATCTTGCGCAGATCGATCGGCTCATCGCCGATGACGAGGCCTCCGGGTTCGCGCAGGGCATTCTGCAGATACATCTTGCGCAGATACGTGCTGTGCATCCGGGCCGGCATCCGCGTGGAGTCCGCATTCCAGAACAATAAATCGAAAGCCGCAGGATCCTTGCCGAGCAGGTAGTTGTTGATGACGAACGACCAGATGAGGTCGTTCGCACGGATCATGTTGAAGGCACTCGCCATCTCCGAACCGTCCAGGAAACCACGCTCGTTCATCTCGTCTTCGAGATGGCTCACCTGTTCCTCGTCGACAAAGACGCCAATGTCGCCGACATCGGAGAAATCGAGCAGCGAGGTGAAGAACGTCGCGGATTGCACGCGCGTGTCGCCTGTCGCGCGCAGATACGCCAGCGCAGTGCCGAGCAGAGTGCCACCGATGCAATATCCGATGCAGTTGATGTCCCGCTCGCCGGTCGCTTTCTCGATCGCGTCGAGCGCGGCGAGTGGTCCTTCGAAGACGTAGTTCTCGAAGTCCTTCTCCGCGAGCTCAGCGCCGGGATTGACCCACGACACGACGAACACCGTGTACCCGCGATCCACCGCCCATTTGATGAAGGAATTCCTGGGTTGGAGATCGAGAATGTAGAACTTGTTGATCCAGGGCGGCGTGATCAGCAACGGGCGGCGGTATACCTCGCGCGTGGCCGGCTCGAACTGGATGAGTTGCATCAGATCGTTCTGGAATACGACTGCTCCGCGCGTCGTCGCGATATTGCGGCCGAGCTCGAAGGCGGCAGTGTCGACCATCTTCACGTGCAGCGATCCGTTCTTCGGGTCGATGTCACGCAGGAAGTTCTGCAGTCCGTGGACGAGATTGCTGCCGCCGGTCTCGAGCGTCTTGCGGATTACTTCCGGGTTCGTCATCAGGAAATTGTTCGGGGCCAGCGCGTCGACGATCTGCCGGGAATAGAACTCGAGCTTGTGCGCAGTCTTCGGATCGAGGCCCGCCTTGCCGCGGCTGACGAGCTGCATGACGGTCTCCGCGACGAGCAGATACACCTGCTTCAGATAATCGAAGAACGGATTCTCCGTCCACTGCGGATCACGGAACCGGCGGTCGCCCTTCGGCGTCGCGAGCGCGTCCGGCGCGTCGGCGCCTGCGAAATGCCGTGCGGTTTGCTGCCAGATCCGGAGATATTCGCTCCACGCGTTCATCTGCGCTTCGAAGATCGCGGCAGGATCTCCCATGAGCTTCATCAGGAACGTCTGGAACACCGGCAATACGCCGAGCGGGTCCGGATTTACCGGGGCCGCATGTCGCTGGTTCGCGAATTCGAGCAGGGTGTGCTGGGTCTGCTGGGCGACCTGCATCACCGCCTTCGCCAGGTCGACGGGATCGAACGGAGCCTGGGATTCGTTTTCAGCCATCGCCGCACCCCCGGCGGTGCCGCTGCGCGGTCCGCCCTTCTGGATTACGCCGTGGACGTCGGCGCCTGCCGCGCTTTCCCGGCGCTGAATTTCCGAGTCGGCCGCGCGGCCCGACTGCGTCTGAGCGGATCAGCTCTTGCGCTTCTTCGGCAGGAACAGGTCCGTGATCGTCCCGGCGTAGGCTTCGGCCGCCATCGCCACGGTTTCGGACAGCGTCGGATGCGGATGGATCGTGAGCGCGATATCTTCCGCGTCGCAGCCCATCTCGATCGCGAGCGCCGCCTCGGCAATCAGATCACCCGCGTGCGGGCCGATGATGCCGGCGCCGATGATGCGGCCGTCCTTCTGATCGAACAGCAGCTTCGTCAGACCTTCATGGCGGCCGAGCGTGAGCGAGCGGCCGCTCGCCGTCCAGGGAAACGATCCCTTCTCGTAGGCGATACCGCGATCCTTCGCCTCCGTCTCGGTGAGGCCGACCCACGCGACCTCGGGGTTCGTATAGGCGACCGAGGGGATCACGCGCGCATCGAACCCGGCCTTGTGACCTGCAGCAACCTCCGCCGCGACCTTGCCCTCGTGCACCGCCTTGTGCGCGAGCATCGGCTGGCGCGCGATGTCGCCGATCGCGAAGATGTGCGGAACGTTCGTGCGCATCTGCTCGTCGACCGGGATGAAGCCGCGTTCGCTGACTTCGATGCCGGCCTTCTCCGCGCCGATGCGCGCGCCGTTCGGCGTGCGGCCGGCGGCGACGAGCACCTTGTCGAACAGCGCCGTGGCTGGCGCGTTCGGGCCTTCGAAGCTCACGGCGAGACCGTCGCCCCGGCCTTCGACCATGCTCACGCGGACGCCGGTGTGAATGCCCGCGAGCTGAGCCTTCAAACGCTTCTCGAGCGGCCGGACGAGATCGCGATCGACGCCTGCCATGAGGCCTTCGAGTACTTCGACGACCGTCACCTCCGTGCCGAGCGCCGAGTAGACCGTCGCCATTTCGAGACCGATGATGCCGCCGCCGATGACGAGCATGCGCTTCGGAATCTCGGCGAGCTCGAGTGCGCCGGTCGAGTCGATGACGCGCGGATCCTCGTAGGGCAGGCCGGGAATGCGCACGGGCTCGGAGCCCGCGGCGATGATCGCCTGCTTGAATTCGATCGTCCGGGTCTGACCTCCGCCGGTGACCTGGATCGAATTCGGCGATGTGAACTCGCCGGTCCCGGCGATCACCTCGACCTTGCGCTGCTTCGCGAGCGCGGCGAGTCCTGACGTCAGTTGTCCGACGACCTGCGCCTTCCAGGCGCGCAGCTTGTCGAGGTCGACCTGCGGCGCGCCGAACGACACACCATGCTGCTCCATCTCCTTCGCTTCGACGATCACTTCGGCGGCGTGCAGCAGCGCCTTCGAGGGGATGCAGCCGACGTTCAGACATACGCCGCCCAGCGTCTTGTCGCGCTCGACGAGCGCCACTTGGAGGCCGAGATCCGCCGCCCGGAAAGCGGCGCTGTAACCGCCCGGGCCGCTGCCCAGGACTACCAGATCGAATTGCATGACGTTATCCACCGAATTTGAGCAGGAGTGCGGCGCGCCCCGCCGCGGCGGAGCGCCGTCAAGGATTATGCCGAAATCCAGCCGGGCGCGGAATCACGACCGGACGCCGTCATTCCTCGGGATTGCGCCGATACAGAATGAGGATGCTGCCGATGAGACCGACCGCCTCCGCGGCGAGTGGGCCGGCGATGGCCTCGACCGTCGCATCCTTGTCTTCGCGCAGCACGCCGCGCAGCCGGACCTTGATCAGCTCGTGCGCCGCGAGCGCTTCGTCGATGGAGGCCAGCACGGCCGGGGTGAGTCCCTTCTGACCCAGCGCCACGACGGGTTTCAGGTGATGGGCCTTGGCGCGCAGCGCCTTGCGTTCGCTCGAGTTCAGCATCAGCGTGTTTCCTGGTTGCGCGCCGCGACGTGGTGGCGCAGAGTTCATCCGGCAGCCGCTGCCGAACCGTTCCGGAGTGAGCGGAGGCCCGCGCTGCCGGGGCGTCGATCATACTGCCTCGAACTGGAATTCCGAAAAATCCTATCGGCATGCTGAGCGATCTGTTTTCCAATCTCGCGAACGGATTCCGTCTCGCCGCTTTCCTGCCCGCCCGCCGCGCCCCGTTCCGCGCGACGCCGGGGCAGCTCGTGTTGCTGCTGCTCCTGCTGTGGGGGCTCGTGGCGATCGCCGACTGGATGGACGTCGGCGCCGCGGTGAAGATCTCGCGCTGGGGTCTCGCCGCGGAGGCCGCCCACGACTATTTCTGGCTCGCCGCGATACTGCTCGTGCTCCTCGTCGATCGCCGTCCGGCCGCGTTCACGGGCGTCGCCACCGCGGTCGCCGCGGCCGAGTTCACGGTATGGATCGTCTGGATCGCGGTGTCGCGCTTGGGCCCGCATTACTTCCCCGCGATCTTCGACGGCTACGAGGACATGATCTGGACGGGCGCGTTCGTCTGGCAGGGCCTCATTTTCCTGCGCGTCATGCTCGGCCCGCATCGCAAGCGATTGCTGCCTGCCGCGCTCCTCACCGGCATCTACGTGGGTGCGATGTATCTCCTCGTCGATCTCGTCCCCGAGCGCTCGCTCTTCGTCGCCGCGCATCAGACGAATCGCGTGACCGTGGACGTGGAGGACACGTATTACCGGCAGTCCGGGCTCGTCGATGACGCGCTCGCCGCGCTCGCGCCGGAGCGGCCGGGCACGACCGACCTCTACTTCGTGGGCTTCGCCGGCGACGCGAACCAGGACGTGTTCCTGCACGAGGTCGACCAAGTCAGCGATCTGATGGCCGAGCGCTTCGATACGGACAGCCGTTCGATCGAGCTCGTGAACAGCGAGCAGACGCTGACCGAGCTGCCGCTCGCGAATCGCCGTAATCTCGAGCGCGTGCTCGCGGGCATCGGCCGGCAGATGAACACGGAAGAGGACGTGCTGTTTCTCTTCATGACCTCGCACGGCACGGACAAGGCGGCGCTGACCGTCCAGTTCCCGCCGCTCGGCCTGCACGATCTCGCGGCCGCCGAGCTCCGCAAGGCGCTCGACGCCTCCGGGATCAAATGGCGGGTGCTCGTGATCTCGGCATGCTACTCGGGCAGTTTCGTGAAGACGCTCGAATCGCCGACGACGCTCGTCATCACCGCCGCGGCCGAGGATCGCGCCTCGTTCGGCTGCGGCCACGAACGCGACTGGACGTACTTCGGGGAAGCCTACTTCGACAAGGCGCTGCGCCAGACACGCTCCTTCGTCGCTGCGTTCGATGCCGCTAAAGAGTCGATCGCGCGCCGCGAGTCAGACGAGCACAAGGATCACTCGCGCCCGCAGCTCTCCCTGGGCGGCGAGATGCGGCGCAAGCTCGGCGAGTGGGAACGGACGCGGGCCGCGCCCTGAAGGAATCAGCCGAGGCCGGAGACGTAATCCTCGTAGTCGTCCGCATCCATGAGATCCTCGAGCTCCTCCTCGTCGGCGGGCTCGAGCCTGACGAGCCAGCCGTCGTCGAGGGCTGATTCGTTGACCTTCTCCGGCTGCTCGGCGAGCAGCTCGTTGACCTCGACGACGCGCCCGCCGATCGGCGACTTCACCTCGCCGGTGGTCTTCACCGACTCGATGAGAATGCATTCCTCGCTTTGTACGAGATCCCGGCCGATCTCCGGCATCTGCACGTACACGATGTCCCCGAGCTGCTCCTGCGCGTAATCCGTGATGCCGATGGTGGCTATGCCGTCATCGTCGATGCAGACCCAGCCGTGGTCGCGCGTGTACCTGACGTCGTTCATCATCAAAACCCTTGCTCGAATAGTGCGCGGTCGCGGGCGGCGCACCGCCCGACCGCGGGAAATTACAGACCGAACATCTTGCGCAGGCTTTCGAAGCCCGCGGTGTAGACGTCCTTCACCGTGTTGACGGCATCGACCTCGACCGCGCCTTTCGGATCGAATTCGCTCGACCATTCGACGAGGGAACGGCCCTTGCCGTCGTCGCGCACGCGCAGTGTCGCGGTGTAGTTCGCGACGGGCAGCGGCCCGCTGAGGATGCTATAGCGGTAGAGGCGGTCGCCGTCTTCAATCTGCTCGAGGCGCTCGACGATCTCTCCGCCGCCGAACAGTCTGAGCCGCCGGATCCGCCCGTTGTCCTCGAGCGCGCTGCTCTGGATCGCGGGGTGCCAGTCCGGCAGCGCGTTGAACTTGCCGATGAGCTTCCACAGCTCGTCGGGGGATACCGGAAACTCGGCCTGCATGCTGACTTTTGCCATCGAGCACTCTCCTCTGCGCTGCGGGTCTCGGACCCTGTTGTCGTGACGAATTCTGATACTATAGGCCACATCCCATCCGTGGTCATGGTCTCCGCCGAGACGCTCGCGGCGCATGATCCGAATGCCATTCGTTCCCTTTCGCTGTGGAGTCTCGAACCATGAAATCGCGCGAAATCATGCAGGTGAAAGCTGATGATCCGGTCGCCGCGTGCGACGGCGGCGGCGGCGCGCTCGGTCATCCCAAAGTCTACCTGCGATTCGAAGGCCGCAAGTTCGTCGACTGCTATTACTGCAGCCGCCGCTTCGTCAAGCCGGATTATCAGCCCGAGGTCGCGGCCTGAGGCGATGCGTTCGCGCCTGCTCGACGCGACGCTCGGGCGGGTGCTGACGGCGCTCGTGCTCTTCTATCGCTACGCCATCTCCCCGCTGCTCCCGCCGCGCTGCCGACATCTTCCGACCTGTTCCGAATATTGCCTCGAAGCGATCCGCACGCACGGCGCGCTGACGGGTGCCTGGCTCGGCATCCGCCGCATCCTGCGCTGTCATCCCTGGGGCACGCATGGGCACGACCCGGTGCCCGCGCCGCGCGACCGCTGATTCTTCAATTCCGCACCTCGTCGAAGTCGTAGAGCTCGCGCTCGATGCCGCGTGCACGCAGCCAGTCCGCGAGCGCCTGCCCCGTGCCCGCGGTCCAGGGGCGCACCTCGTCGATCGCGACCCACTTGTAGTCGGCAATCTCCTCGGCCATCGGCCGCACGTCGTTCGAATGCGCGCGGAGGTGATAGATGATGAGGAGCTGGTTGCGGCGGTGGAATTCGTACATGCCGATGAAGGACTCGAGCGTCGCCTCGAGCCCGGTCTCCTCCTTCACTTCGCGCAGTATCGCCTCCTCGGGCATCTCGTCCGCCTCGAGGAAGCCGGTGACGATGCCGTACCAATGCTCGGGCCAACCGACGTTGCGCACGAGGATGATGTGTCCGTCGTGCTCGACGATTCCGCCGACGACCGGGATCGGGTTGTTCCAGTGCACGAAGCCGCACGCGCTATCGGTGCAGGCGTCGCGCTCGCGGCCGCCGACCTCGCGACGAACGAGCGGGCGGGCGCATTGCGGGCAGAACTTCATGCGGGATCCTCGGCGATGGCTGGTGCGTCATTTAAACATCCCGGGGCGCGGACGCAACCGGGGCGTGATACGGGTTCGCCACGAGCGTCTCCAGGCAGCGCGGATGGGGAGCCGCACAGCCGGCAAATACACTCTATGCAAGTGTCCGAAATCCGCTACGCTATGCCGGCGAATACTTCATACATGGCCGCCAGCCGGGGGCCGGCGGCTTTCCAATCGGTACGGTCGTAATCAGGGGGACTGACAAGATGGCCAAAGCATCTGCGGCTGATTTGAAGAAAGTGATCCAGGCCAACAACAAGGCGCTCGGCAAGGACTTCGCGGCGGGCGACATCACGGGCGTGGCCAAGCGCTACGCGAAGGGGGCGAAGCTGCTGCCGCCGGGAGTCGACGTCTGCAAGGGCAAGGCAATCGCCGGGTTCTGGCAGGGTGCGTTCGATGCCGGGGTGAAGGGCGTTACGCTGAAGGTCGTGGAAGTCGAGCAGCTCGGCACGACTGCCGTGGAGGTGGGCAACTATGCGCTCAGCCTCGCCGACGGCACGGTGTGCGACAAGGGCAAATACCTCGTCGTTTGGAAGAAGGAAGGCAAGGAGTGGAAGCTCCACCGCGACATCTTCAATACGAGTCAGGCTCCGGCGCCCGCCGCCTGAATCGATTCCACGCAGCGCCCCGGTGCCGGGCGCTGCGCATTTCCTCCCGCTCTTTCCCGTCCGTTCAGTCAGCCGCCCGATCCGTAGCGCGTCAGCGCTTTGATGTCGCCGATCTCGATCAGCGGCCCCTTCACGACTATCACGCCCGCCGCCGTCATCTCGTGCAGGATGCGTGAGAACGTCTCCGGCTTGATGGACAGGCGCGAGGCAATCACGTGCTTCGGTACTCCCAGTGCCACGGAGGTCGGGCTCACCGCGCCTTCCGGCAGTTGCGCGAGCAGGAAGTTCACGATGCGCACGGCCGCCGATTGCAGCGTGAGCGCTTCGACTTCGCCGAGCAGGCGGTGCAGACGCACGCTCATATTCGCGAGCAGCCGGAAGCAGAGGTCGACCGAGGCCCGCAGGATGGTGGTGAACGTCGCGTTGTCGAGCGCGATGACGCGCGTCGTGCCGAGTGCGCGCGCGTTCACCGGATAGCGCGGCGCGCCCATGAACATGAGCGCTTCCGCGAACGTCTGACCGGGACCGAGCAGCTCGATCACCTTCTCGTCGCCGTGCGGCGAAGCCCGCGTCAGAGCGATCTGTCCGGCGACCACCAGGAAGAAGCGCGCCGCGCTGTCACCCTGCCTGAAGAGCTGTGCGCCCTCCTGGAGGATCTCCACCGTCGCACCCGCGGTGAGTTGTTCGAGACTGTCCTGCTCCAGCCCTTCGAAGAGCGGAGCCTTGCGGATCATTTCGAGATCCACGCGTTCGAGTCGTTCCATATCGGGCCCTTTCTATTCGCGTCGCACCGCGTTCATCAGTGCGCGTCGGATCGTGCCGAGGCGGATCGCATTGGTATGCCATCGATTGCCGGCGACACCGCGCGCGACTCGCGACGCGCCGATGACGCGTCGATTTTGATATTCGTCACAACGGAAATTTGCAGAACGACATTCCAATCTGTTGTCAATGCGTTCATAATCTTTCCGACGGTCGCCCACTTCTACGCTTAAAGGGATCGTCCGAGGCGTTGTCCGCAACACCACAGCCGAAGACATTCACGCGACGTAGAAGTGGGCGACGGCTTTTTCTCCCCGCCGATTTCCTGCACGCCGCGTTTCCAATTTTTCTCCGCGACACCGCATCGCTCTGAAGAGAGCTCTACTCATTTCATCGTAGGGAACTGCAGATCGACACCGGCACGCGTCGACGGCCAGCGCGCCGTCACCGTCTTCAAGCGGGTGTAGAAGTGGACGCCCTCGCGCCCGTAGATCGCCGTGTCGCCGAACAAGGATCGCCGCCAGCCGCCGAAGCTGTGGAACGCCATCGGCACGGGGATCGGTACGTTGATGCCGACCATGCCGATCGCCGCACGCCGCGCGAACTCCCGTGCCGCGCCGCCGTCGCGCGTGAAGATCGCCACACCGTTCGCGTATTCGTGGGCGTTCACGAGCGCGGTCGCCGCAGCGAGCGAGGGCACGCGCACCAGGCTCAGCACCGGGCCGAAGATCTCTTCGCGGTAGATGCGCATCCCGGCCTCGACGCGATCGAAGAGCGTCGGTCCGACGAAGCAGCCCGGGCCCGCGGCGAGCGGGAGCGTGCGGCCGTCACAGACGAGCGACGCGCCTTCCGCGACGCCGCTCGCGATGCAGTCGAGCACCCGCGCGCGGTGCGCGGCGGTGACGAGGGGACCCATTTCCGCGTCAGGCTCCGTGCCGGCGCCGACTTTGATCGCGGCGATGCGCTCGACGAGCTTCGCGACGATCGCGTCCGCGCAATCGCCGACGAGCACGCCAACCGACACCGCCATGCAGCGCTCGCCCGCCGAGCCATAGGCCGCGCTGAGCAGCGCATCCGCGGCCTGATCGAGATCCGCGTCCGGCATCACGACGAGGTGATTCTTCGCCCCGCCGAGCGCCTGTACGCGCTTGCCGCGCGCCGTGCCCTCGCGGTAGACGCGCTCGGCGACGGGTGTCGAGCCGACGAAGCTCACCGCCGCGACACGCTGATCGTGGAGCAGGGCCTCGGCGGCGATCTGATCGCCCTGCAGCACGTTCAGCACGCCGGGCGGCGCGCCCGCTTCGGCGAGGAGCCCGGCCATGAAGAGCGCTGCGGAGGGCGTCTTGTCGGAGGGCTTCAGCACGAACGTGTTGCCGCAGGCGATGGCGAGCGGAAACATCCACAGCGGAACCATCGTCGGGAAGTTGAACGGCGTAATGCCCGCGCACACGCCGAGTGGCTCGCGCACCGACCAGGTGTCGACTCCGGTGCCGACCTCGGCGCTGAACTCGCCCTTCAGCAGATCCGCGATGCCGCAGGCGAACTCGACGTTCTCGATGCCGCGCTGGAGCGAGCCTGCGGCGTCGGCGAGTACCTTGCCGTGCTCGCGGGTGATGAGCCGCGCGATCTCGTCGCGGTGGCGCTCGAGGAGATCCTTGAAGCGGAACATGAGCCGCGCGCGCGTCAGCACCGGCGTCGCGGCCCAGGCCGGCCACGCCGCGGCGGCGCTCGCGATCGCGGCTTTGCACTCGGCATCGCCCGCGAGCGCGACCTCGGCGGTGAGTGTGCCCGTCGCGGGATCGACGAGCGGCCCGCGCCGCGGGGACGCGCCGGGGTTCCGGGCGTTGTCGATCCAATGCGTGACGAGCGGTGGGTGCGTCGAGTTCATGGGCGGTCTTTGCTGAAAGTCGATTGGGACAGTGGCGTCGCCGCGCGCCTCACGGCACGTGGCGCAGCGCCTGCCGGATCGTGCCGACGAGGGCTTCGATGTCGTCCGGGCTCGCGACGAGCGGCGGGCCGATGGCAATCGTGTCGCCGGTGTAGCGCACCATCGCGCCGTGATCGAAGCACCAGTGGAAGACCTCCATGCCGCGCTTCGAAGCGGCGTCGGGACGCGGCGCGAGCTCGACCGCGGCGGCGAGCCCGAAATTGCGGACGTCGATGACGTTCGGTTCCCCGCGCAGCGCATGGATGGCCTCCTCGAGCACGGGCTCGAGCGCGCGCGAGCGTGCGAAGAGATCCTCGTCGCGATAGACGTCCAGCGCGGCGAGCCCCGCGGCACAGGCGAGCGGATGTCCCGAGTAGGTGTAACCGTGGAAGAACTCGACGAGATGCTCGGGGCCGGTCATGAACGCGTCGTAGATCCCCTTGCGTACGAGCACGCCGCCTAGCGGCACGACACCGCTCGTCACGCCTTTCGCGAACGTGATGAGGTCGGGCATCACGCCCATGCGCTCCGGCGAGAACAGCGTGCCGAGCCGGCCGAAGCCGGTGATCACTTCGTCGAATATGAGCAGGATGCCGTGGCGCGTGCAGATTTCGCGCAGCCGCTCGAGATAGCCGACCGGCGGCACGATCACGCCCGCCGAGCCCTGCATCGGCTCGACGATCACCGCGGCGATCGTCGAGGCGTCGTGCAGCGCGACGAGACGCTCGAGCTCGTCTGCGAGATGCGCGCCCCAGGCCGGCTGGCCGCGGCTGAACGCCATGTGGCGGAGATCGTGCGTGTGCGGCAGGTGGTCGACGCCCGGCAGCAGCGCGGTCGCGAAGGCCTTGCGGTTCGCGGCGAGCCCACCCACCGAGATGCCGCCGAAGCCGACGCCGTGATAGCCCTTCTCGCGGCCGATGAGCCGGCAGCGTCCGCCGTCGCCGCGCGCGCGGTGCCAGGCGAGCGCGATCTTGAGTGCGGTGTCGCAGGCTTCGGAACCCGAGTTCGTGAAGAAGACGTGATCGAAGCCGGCCGGTGCTGCCGCGGTGAGCGCGTGCGCGAGCTCGAAGGCTTTGTCGTGGCAGGTCTGGAACGGCGGCGAATAGTCGAGCACGTCGAGCTGTGCCTTCACGGCCGCGACGATGCGCGGATGATTGTGCCCGGCGGCGCTGCACCAGAGGCCCGCGAGGCCGTCGAGGATCTTGCGACCCTCGGCGGTGTAGTAGTGCATGCCTTCGGCGCGAACGACGACCCGCGGCGTCTTCTTGAACAGCCGGTTGTGGGTGAACGGCAGCCAGAGCGCTTCGAGCTCGGGTGCGGGCGTGTCAGGCATGGCGGTGCTCCGCGGCAATGAGGCGACAGCCGTGATACTGCCGTCAATCGCCGCGCAACGCCAGATCGGGCGAACCTACTTCGAGAACACCCCGCCGACGCCGCCCGCGATCAACGCCGCGACGTCGACCATGACGATCAGCGGATTGAGCCCGGAGTGCGTGACGAGATAGCGCGGCTCCCAGCGCGGCTCGAATTTGTCCTTGAAGAGCCGCAGCCCCTGGAAGTTGTAGAAGCGCTCGCCACGGTTGTAGATGAGGTGACCGAAGCGGTGCCACACCGGCGCGAGCGGATGGTTCTCAAGCCCGGAGAGCGGTGCCATGCCGAGCATGAAGCGCTCGTAGCCGAGCGCCTTGAAGTGCAGCAGGAGCTTCACGAACAGGAACTCCATCGTGCTGCCCGGCGCGGCCCCCGTATGACGCATGAGATCGACCGAGGCTTCGACGCTGCGCGCGGTCGTCATCAGCGTCGCGAACGCGACGGGCAGGCCCTTGCAGCGCACGAGCGCGACGTCGTTGCGGCAGACATAGTCCGGCACGAACGCGCCGAGCGAGAAGCGCTTCTCGCGCGTGTTCTTCGCACCCAGCCATTCCCGCGAGATCGCTTCCAGCAGCGGCATGTTCGCCGGCACGTCGGCGCGCGGAATGAGCTCGAACGTGAGCCCGTCGCGCTCCGCGCGGGTATGCGACTGGCGTAGCGTCTTGCGCCGCGAGCCCTCGAGCGAGAATTCCCGCAGCGGCACGACGGCCTCGTCGCCGAGCTTGAACGGCGTGAGCCCCATGTCGATGTAGACCGGCAGCGTCGCGGCGCAGGTCTGGTAGAACGCGACGCGTCCGCCGTGCATGTCGGCGAGCTCGCGCAGGCGCCAGGCGAGCTCACTGATGACGTCGGGGGGGCCGACCGGATCGCCCATCGCGACCCAGCTCGTGCGGCGCACCGCGTAACTGACGAAGCCGTCACCGTCCTCGGCGAACAGCAGTTGCTTGTCGCCGAGCAGCGCGATGAGGCCCTCGACCTCGGGCCGTTCGCGGGCGATCGTCTCGGCACGATCCACTTCCGCCGGCGTCGGCGGCGCGAGCCGCGTGCGCGGCGGACGGAGCAGGTGCCAGAGTCCCCAGACGAAGATGCCGGCCGCGCCGGCGAGCCCCGCGCGCATCGCCCGCGAGGCCTCGCCGTGGCGATCGAACTGCCACCACAGCGCATGCGCGTACTCGACGTGCTTGTAGGAGAAGAGAATGAGCGCATACATCCCGAGCAGCGCACCGATGACGCCGAACACCCAGCCGACGGAGAGCGTCGAATTGATGAGTGCGGTGTGGCGGTAGAAGCGCTTGCGCGTCAGGACGAGCAGCACGGCGACGAACATGAGCAGTGTCGCCTCCTCGTAGTCGACACCCTTCGTCAGCGCGGCGAAGCTGCCGAGCACGCTGAAGGCGAGCGCGATCGCCCACGCGCCGTTCAACTTGTGGCGGAGCCCGTGCGCGGTGACGAGCAGCGCGCCGCCGATTGCGCCCGCGAGGAAGTGCGAAGTCTCGACGACGAAGAGCGGTACGACCGCGTGCAGCACGCGCAGACGCCCCGGCAGACCCGGTGTCGCCGCGGACCACAGCAGCACGACGCCGCTCGTGAACGTCAGCAGGCTCATCGTGAAGGGAGTCAAAGAGGAACCGAGCCGGGCGACGCCGAGCGCGCGCGTCGCGACGCGCTCGATGCCGGGCCCGGCCTCGCGCAGCGCGATGACGAGCGTCGCGAGCACGAACGGTACGAGGTAGTAGATGACTCGATACGCCGCGAGGGCCGCGCCGAGTCCCGCGACCGGCATGTTGTCGCGGAGCGCGACGAGCATCACCGCCTCGAAGACGCCGATGCCGCCCGGGATGTGGCTCGCGAGCCCCGCAACCGCCGCGCTCGCGTAGAGCGCGATGAAAGCGAGGAAGGGCACGTCGTTCACGGGCAGGAGCACGTAGAGCACGAGACCGGAGAACAGGATGTCGAGCGCCGAGATCGCGAGCTGCTCGAGCGCGAGCGCGCCGGAGGGCAGGCGGATCTTCCAGGGCCCGATCGCGAGCGGCTCGGTGCGATGGAAGCAGGCACCGAGCGTGATGCCGATGAGCAGGCACGCGGCGGCCGCGATCGCGCGCAGCACTTCCGGCGCGAGATGCGTGACCTGCGCGACTTCCTCGGGATGGACCAGGATCGCGAGCGCACCGACGGCGTGCACCCCGATGGCGAAGGCGAGCACGCAGAACGTGGTGACGCGCGCGACGTCAGCGCCGTCCAGGCCTTCGTCGAGGTACATGCGGTAGCGCACCGAGCCGCCCGTGATCGCGCCGGCGCCCGCCATGTTCGCGATCGCATAACCGCAGAACGAGGTCAGCGCGACGGCGGGATAGGGCAGACGCTTGCCGATGTAGGAGAGCGCCGAGCGGTCGTAGCCGGTCAGGAACAGGAAGCTCGCCGCGGTCGAGGCGAGCGCGAGGACGATCTGGAGCGGGTCGAGCGCGTGCAGCGACTGGCGGAGCGTCGCATAGCTGAAGTCCTGGAGCTCGGCGTGGATCCCGGCCGCGGCGATCGCGAAGACGACGAGCGCGATCGCGGGCCCCAGCCAGGCGCGCCACTGGCTGTCGGCGCTGACGGCACGCCCGGCGGTCGCGTCTCGTTCCTCGAGGACGGGTGTCGTGGAAGGCATAGGCTCTCGTTCGTCTGCAGTGCCGGCCCGCCGATCCGCGGACGGCACACCGGGTTCCCCAGGACGCCACTCGACGTCCGGCCGTTAGACTGCAGCTCCCCGGCGCGGTTCATCATCGCATGGCGTGTGATCGCGCGGCGAACTTTCCACGCAGCCGGGTGCCTATAGGAAATCGTGAAAATCTCCAAGGTCCGGGTATGCGGCTGCTTCTGGTGGAAGACGATCGGATGATCGGGGCGGCGCTCCGCAAGGGCCTGCAACAGGAGGGCCACACCGTCGACTGGATGACCGAGGGCACGGGCGTCGCGCCGGCGCTCGCGAGCGCCGCTTACAATCTCGTGATCCTCGATCTCGGCCTGCCCGGCAGGAGCGGACTCGAAGTGCTCGCCGAGATCAGGCGCCGCAAGGAGAGCGTCCCCGTGATCATCGTGACCGCGCGCGACGGCGTGCAGGATCGCATCGCGGGTCTCGACATGGGTGCGGACGATTACCTCGTCAAGCCCTTCGATCTCGACGAGCTCGCCGCACGCATCCGCGCCGTGATGCGGCGGCAGGCGGGGCATGCCGCGGGCCTCCTCGAGCACGGCGATCTCGCGCTCAATCCCGCGACCCACGAAGTGTTCCGCAACGGCCAGCCGGTGCCGGTCTCGGGGCGCGAGTTCGCGATCCTCGAAGCGCTGCTCGAACGGCCGGGCGCGATCCTCTCCCGCGCGCAGCTCGAGGATCGTCTGTACGGCTGGGGCGAGGAAGTCGCGAGCAACGCCGTCGAGGTCCACATCCACAACCTGCGCCGCAAGCTCGGCGATGCCGTGATCCACACCGTGCGCGGCATGGGCTACAGCCGGCAGAAACCCGCATGACGTCCTTGCGCTCGCGTCTGCTGCTCATGCTGATGTCCGCGGCGCTCGTCACCACGCTGACCGCGACCGGCGTGACGTATTACTGGGCGCGCAGCGAAATCGACCAGCTCTTCGACTACCAGCTCCGCCAGCAGGCGCTGGCGCTGCGCGACAAGGCGTTCCTGCTCGGCGGCGTGGACGAGGCCGAACCCGATCCGGAACAGGACGTCGTGATCCAGGTCTGGGACTGGCGCGGCGCGCGGGCCTACGTCTCGCACCAGGCGCGCGAGTTGCCGCGCACGGCCGAGCTCGGTTTCACGACCGTGCGCACGCGCGGCGAGGACTGGCGCGTCTACTCCGTCGCACTCGGCCCGCAGGTCGTCGAGGTCGGCCAGCCCTTGAGCCTGCGCCGCAAGATGGCGACGAACGCAGCGCTGCGCATCCTCCTGCCGACGCTCGCCGTGCTGCCGCTGCTCGCCCTGCTCATCTGGTGGCTCGTCGGGCGCGTGCTCTCGCCGCTCGATCGCCTCGCGCATGCGATCGGCGGCCGCGATGCGAATGCACTCGATCCGATCGCGACCGGCGGTCTGCCCGAGGAAGCGCGGCCGATGATCGCCGCCTTGAACGGCTTGATGCAGCGGCTCGGCCAGGTGCTCGTCGAGCGTCAGCGCTTCACGGCCGATGCCGCGCACGAACTGCGCACGCCGCTCACGGCGCTGCGCCTGCAGACCCAGCTCCTCGAGCGCGCGGCGACGGACGAGGATCGCGCCTCGGCGATCGCCCAGTTGAAGGCCGGCATCGTGCGCGCGACGCATCTCGTCGAACGCCTGCTCGCGCTCGCGCGCGTGGAACCCGCGGACGGCACGGTCGAACCGCGCGCCCGCGTCCTCTTGAACGAGCTCGCTGCGCGCGCCGTCGCGGAGCTCGAGCCGGCGGCGGCCGACAAGGAGATCGCGCTCGCCGTGCACGCCGCGTGTCCCGTCTTCGTCGCGGGCTACGAGACCGGCCTTGCGAGCCTGGTCACGAATCTCGTCGACAATGCCGTGCGCTACACGCCGCCGGGCGGCCGTGTCGACGTCGCGCTCGATCTCGAGGCGGATCGCGCAGTGCTCACCGTCACGGACACCGGCCCGGGTATTCCGCCCGCGGAGCGGCAGCGCGTTTTCGACCGCTTCTACCGCGTGCCCGGCAGCGGCGTGCAGGGCAGCGGTCTCGGGCTCGCGATCGTCAAACGCGTGGCCGACCTCCATCACGCGAGCGTCGCGCTCGACGCCGGCCCCGGCGGGCACGGTCTCGTGGTGCGCGTGAGCTTTCCTGTCGGCTGAGCGCGGCGCGGCCTGCCTTCACAGGATGCGGTGAAAGAGCGACGGCGCTGAGTCGCGGCGGATGCAGTGACCGTTGCCCCGGCGTTCACCCGCGAATTCGAACCGACCCCGTTTCCCTCTCCGCCGGCTGGGCAGCGGGGATTCCACAGTGTCGTCGTCCCGGCGAAGGCCGGGACCCAGTCAGCTCACGGCGGCACAGTAATAGAAGCTCGGAGTGTCCCCGTGACCGGACGCGCTCTGGAAATCCTCGGAGCTCGCTCACGGTGCCGTGGATGACCGATTGGGTCCCGGCCTTCGCCGGGACGACGCGGTGGTGGTGCGTGTGACTTGTTCACCATCCGGTGCGACCGCATGTCGTCATGATCGACGTGCCGACGCAGGAGGCTTATCGATGGCCATTTTCAACATCGGTCCCGCCGGCCTTAAGGAAGCTCTGAATAAGTCCATCCTGGACTTTTCAGAGCACGGTCGGCAAGAAGCGTGGTTCTTGCCGACCTTACGTGAACAATGGCTTACGCCACTGTTCACGGCGGCACATCCCTGTGCCGCCGGAAGCTCTGATTGCGCCTAACGTGCCCCCATCGCCGCTGCGCGGGTGCAGCGGCCACCGATCACAGACAGGAGCTTCGCCCATGCTGAAGAAGAAACTCATCGCCGCCGCGATCGTCGCGGCGCTCGCCGGCGGCGGCGCCGGAATTCCAGTCGTGCAGGCGGTCGCGGCCGCGGAAACGGGCAGCGCCGCGAGTTATGGTCTGCCGGATTTCAGTCCGCTCGTCGAGCAGGCGGGGCCGGCGGTCGTCAGCGTGCGGGTCACCTCGCATCCGACGCACACCGCGTTCCGCGGCAACTCGCCCGGCATCGACCGCGACGATCCGCTCTACGAATTCTTCCGCCGCTTCGGTCAGCCCGGCCCGCGCGGCCACGGTGGCGAAGGTCCGACGCAGCAGGGCCAGGGTTCGGGTTTCATCGTGCGAGCCGACGGCTACATCCTGACGAATGCGCATGTCGTGTCCGGCGCGGATGACGTGCAGGTCGACCTCGCGGACAAGCGCAGCATGAAGGCGAAGGTCGTCGGCGTCGACGAGAAGAGCGACGTCGCGGTCCTCAAAGTCGACGCGAAGAATCTGCCGACGCTGAAGATCGGCGAGTCCTCGAAGTTGAAGGTCGGCGAATGGGTGATCGCGATCGGTTCGCCGTTCGGGCTCGACCATACGGTGAGCGCCGGGGTCGTGAGCGCGAAGTCGCGCACGCTGCCCGGCGACAGCTACGTGTCATTCATCCAGACCGACGTCGCGATCAATCCCGGAAACTCGGGTGGACCGCTCATCAACCTGCGCGGCGAGGTCGTCGGTATGAACTCGCAGATTTTCAGCAACAGCGGCGGCTTCATGGGCCTTTCGTTCGCGATCCCGATCGATGTCGCGATGAACATCGAGGACCAGCTCCTCCAGCACGGCAAGGTCACGCGCGGCCGCCTCGGCGTCGCGGTGCAGAACCTGTCGTCCGAGCTCGCGCAGTCCTTCGGTCTCGATCGCGCGCAGGGCGCGCTCGTGAGCGACGTGCAGGCCGGATCGCCGGCGGCGGCGGCGGGTGTGAAGCGCGGCGACGTGATCCTCAAGGTCAACGGCCGCGACATCGACGACGCCATCCAGCTCTCGCAGCTCGTCGCCGAGACGAAGCCCGGCGCGAAAGCCGAAGTAGAACTGCTGCGCGACGGTGATCACAAGACGCTGTCGGTCGCGATCGGGGAAGCGGAGGGCGCGAAGCTCGCCGCGAACGACGCAGGCGGCGCGCAGGCCGCGCCCGGCCGCCTCGGTGTCGTCGTCAGTCCGCTGACGAACGAACAGCGCCGCGAGCTCGACACGAACGGCGGTGTCCTCGTCGAGGAAGCCGCGGGCGCTGCGGCCGACGCCGGCATCCGCCCGGGCGACGTGATCCTCGCCGTGAACGCGCAGCCCGTTTCCGATCCGAAGGAGCTCGCCGCGCTGATCTCGAAGGCGAAGGATCACGTGGCCGTGCTCGTGCGCCGCGACGACGCGGAAGTCTACGTCCCCGTGAAGCTCGGCTGAAGAAATCCCCTCACGCTATCGCAAACTCGGGCGGGATTTCCCCGCCCTTTTTTTGCGCTCGTGAGCCGTAGGTCCACTCCATTGATTAGCCGAAGGCGCAATCGGACGCTCCTCGGCGCACGGCGCGGACGTCTCGCAGGTGACGAAGCGGTGGGAGGGAGATGGGTCGAACGTCCGATTTGAAAGAGCGGCGGCGCCGGCGGGAAATGGGGTCAGGTTCGAATTCGCGGGGAAGCGCCCGGGTACGCGCCACCGCGTTGGCCGCGAAATCGAACCTGACCCCAATTCCCTCTACGCGTCTTTCATGATTGCGGGCGCTGCACAAACTTCATGACCGTTGGGTTGAAAACCCATCATCGAGCAAAGAACCGCGCATGCCATGTAGAGGATGTGCCGACGCAAGCGGCGCATCGATCGCGGTCCTTATTTTGACGCCGGAGATCGCTGCGTCAGATCCCTGCGGTCACGCTCTTCAGCAATCCGTCGAGGTGGCAGGCTTCGGCGAGCTGCTGCATCTGATCGGGCGGGGCGCGGAAGAGGACCTTCGTGCCGCTCGCTTTCGCGGTGCGCAGCCATTCGACGAGCAGCGCGAGGCCCGCGCTGTCGGTGCGGGAGACCTGGGCGAGATCGATCTGGATCGGACCGGGACCGCGCAGGGCGGCGACGCCCTGCGGCCACACCGCGGTGACGGTGTCGAACGTGAGCGGACCGCAGACGGCGTAGCTGTCGGCGGCCCGGACTTCGAAGCGTGTCGGCAAGGACCGGGACCCGTTATTCGTTCTGCTTGTCGGCGCTGTGCTGCACGAGCTGCGCGATGAGCCCGTCGATACCGGCCTTGTTGATTTCGGTCGAGAAGCTCGCCCGGTAATTGATGACGAGGCTCACGCCGTTGATCGCGACGTCGTAGACCTTCCACTCGCCGTTCTGGCTGTAGACGTCGTAGGTGATCGGGATCGGCGGGCCGCCGGCGCTCTTGATGACCTGCGTGCGCACACTGACCTCGGTCGGCGAATGCTCGCGTTCCGGGAGGAACTCGATCGTCTGGTCGCGATACTCGACGAGCGCCGTGGAATAGGTGCGGACGAGCAGCGTCTTGAACTCCTGGATGAAGCGCTGACGCTGTTCCGGTGTGGCGTCGCGCCAGTGCTTGCCGAGCACGCGCTGGGACATCTTCGCGAAGTCGAAATGCGGAAGAATCATCTCGTCGACGAGTGAGTAGAGGCGCGGACGATCCGATTTCAGCGCATCGCCTTCCTGCCGCAGCTTCACGAGCACCTGGTCGGTCGTCGCGCGCACCATCTGGACGGCACCGGAATCCGCACGCGCTCCCGTGCTGAAGGTCAGCAGGACGAGGATCGATGACAATGCAAATGTTGCGAATCTTCTCATGGGGTTTACCAGCTATGTGGGAAGTCCGAACCGCTTACCTGCCGGATCCGGCGCGAGGAATGCGACGTCCGCCGCACACCGTCCCCGTTCTTTCTTCCCGTTGTAACCGCCGCGTCCTGCGGCTCCTTCTCAGACTATGGAATTCGGGCCCATTCCGCCATCGGCGCCGCGCGGCCCGCCACGCTTTTCGACATTCTGCTATGGGCTCTTCTCGCCACCGGACGAGCTTTCCGAGCCACCGGAAGAGGCCTTATTGTACAAGAACTGACCGAGCGCCTTCTCGAGCACGAGCGCTTCCTGGGTGTTCTTTATCGAAATTTCGTCGCCGTCCTTTACGTAGGTCTCCTCGCCGCCGGGCTCGAGGCCGACGTACTGCTCGCCGAGCAGGCCCGAGGTGAAGATGCTGAACGTCGTGTCGGTCGGGATCTTGTCGTACTGGCTCTCGATCGTCATATGCACGGTCGCCTGGTATTTCTGCGAGTCGTAGCCGATGGCCTTCACGCGTCCGATGCGCACGCCGCCCATCTTGACGGGCGAACGGACCTTCAGACCGCCGATGTTCTCGAAGCGCGCCGTGATTTCGTAGCTGCTCCCGCCGTTCGAGAGCTCCGCGAGATTGCTGACCTTCATGGCGAGCATCAAGAGCGCGGCGAGGCCCAGGGCCACGAACAGGCCGACGGTGATTTCTATGCTCCGTGAGATCTTCATGCTGTCTCTCCGCCTTGCCCAGGCGAGCTATTTGTTGAACATGAGCGCGGTCAGGACGAAGTCGAGTCCGAGGATCGCGAGCGAGGAGTGCACCACCGTGCGCGTCGTCGCGGCGCTCACGCCCTCGGAGGTCGGGACCGCGTCATAGCCCTCGAAGACCGAGATCCAGCACACCACGGCGCCGAACACGAGACTCTTGACGATCACGCCGTTGAAGACGTCCTCCTTCAGCGTGACGCTCGCCTGCATCTGCGACCAGAACGCGCCGTCGTCGACGCCGAGCATGCCGACGCCCGTGAAGAAGCCGCCGAGGATGCCGACGGCGGTGAAGATCGTGGCGAGCAGCGGCATCGCGATCACGCCGCCGAGGTAGCGCGGCGCGACGACGCGGCGCAGCGGGTCCACCGCCATCATCTCCATGCCCGCGAGCTGCTCGGTCGCTTTCATGAAGCCGATTTCCGCGGTGAGTGCCGAGCCCGCGCGCCCCGCGAAGAGCAGTGCGGCGATCACCGGGCCGAGCTCGCGCGTGAGCGATTTCGCGACGACGATGCCGAGCGATTCCGCCGCGCCGAAATCGACGAGCGTGTTGTAGCCCTGCAGCGCGAGCACCATGCCGACGAACGTGCCGGACACGACGATGATCGACAGCGACTGTACGCCGGTGGACCAGATCTGGACGACCACGAGCCGCCACTGCACGGCGAGCTGGGGCAGCGCGGCGATGAGGCTCACGAGGAACATGTGGCCGCGGCCGAGGCGTTCGAAGAAGCCGAGGCTCCAGCGGCCGAGATGGGCGAGGAGATCCGTCACGCTTCGCTCCCGGCGATGAGATCGGCCGTGAATTCTTCGGCCGGGTAGTGGAACGCGACCGGACCGTCGGGCAGTCCCTGCAGGAATTGCTTGACCATCGCCGAACCGTCGCGGGCGAGCTCGTCGGGTGTGCCGTGGCCGATGACCTTCGAGCCGGACAGCACGTACATGTAATCGGCGATCCCCGCGGTTTCCGCGACGTCGTGCGTGACGAGCACGCTGGTCAGACCGAGCGCGTGATTCAGCTCCTTGATGAGCTCGACGAGGATGCCCATGGAAATCGGGTCCTGCCCGGAGAACGGCTCGTCGTACATGATCATCATCGGATCGAGCGCGATCGCGCGCGCCAGCGCCACACGCCGCGCCATGCCGCCGGAGAGCTCGCGCGGATAGAGCCGGCGCGCGCCGCGCAGGCCGACGAGCTCGAGCTTCATGAGCACGATGTTGCGGATCATGGCTTCCGGCAGGTCCGTGTGCTCGCGGAGCGGGAACGCGACGTTCTCGAAGACGTCGATGTCGGTCAGGAGCGCGCCCGCCTGGAACAGCATGCCCATGCGCTTGCGCAGCGCGTAGAGACTCTTGCGATCGAGCTTGTGGACGTTCTGCCCGTCGACCGTCACGGTGCCGGCTTCCGGATAGAGCTGGGCGCCGATCATGCGCAGCAGCGTCGTCTTGCCGGTGCCGCTCGGCCCCAGGATCGCGGTGATCTTGCCGCGCGGAATGTCGATGTCGATGCCGTCGAGGATCAGGCGATCGCCGCGGCTGAAGCGCAGGTCACGGATCGCGACGAGCGGATCGTCGCCTGGAATGTTGGCCGGAACGTTCACACTGAGGATTCGTGGCTCGCGCCGGACACCGCGCGCGGGCGCGGCGGACTGATACGAGGCT
Organism: Gammaproteobacteria bacterium; assembly: GCA_016209015.1. Taxonomy (GTDB): domain Bacteria; phylum Pseudomonadota; class Gammaproteobacteria; genus JACQWY01. The sequence continues at coordinate 30,662 of JACQWY010000039.1, forward strand.
GTAGGTGACCTGGGTTGGGCATGGCGGCACAGGATAAGAAATTTGCCGCCGGTTGCCCAGCCTTGGCCCCGGGCATTTCCGGCGGGGATACAAACCCGCGACATGGCCCGGCGGACGTCGGACGGGCCTCACGTGGGCCCGTCCGCACCTTTCAGGGCGTGTCGCCGAGCGCGAGCGGCAGCGCCGGATCGAGCACCCACTCGCCCATCGAGCCGTCGTAAATCGCGATGTCGGGGTGCCCGGCCAGCGTGAGCGCCATGGCGTCCATGGTCGCCGAGATGCCGCCACCGCAGTAGACGACGACCCGCGGCTTCGCGAATGCGCCGATCGCCTCGAATTTCGGCCTGAGCTCGGCAACCGGCTTGAACGCGCCCGTCACCGGGTCGAGGAGGTCGCCGTAGAACACGTTGTGACTGTCCGGGATGTGGCCCGGGCGGCCATAGGTATTCAGCGTGCCGTTGTAGGTCTCCGGCGACAAGGCGTTGATCGTGCACACCTCGGCATTGCCGATGGTGGCGAGCATCTCGGCCTTGTCGGCCCAGCGCCGCGGCTCGGGACGGGCGGTGAACCGGGTTGCCGGGTAACGTCGGATTTCGGCGGTCACGGGACGCCCTTCGGCGGTCCATTTCGCGAAACCGCCATCCAGCACCGCGACGTTCCGGCAGCCGACGGACCGCAACATCCACCACAGCCGGGTCGCCCACATCACCATGCCGGTCGTGTAGACGACGATCTGATGGCCGTCCCCGATCCCGTGCCGGCCCAGCGCCTCGGCGAAGCGCTCCGGCGCCGGCATCATGAAACGGACCTGGCCGCGCGTGTCCGAGAGCTCGTCGACGAGGTCGAGGAACTGCGCCCCGGGGATGTGGGACTCGGCCCATTTCGCACGGCCGCTCTCGTAGAGGTAACCGAAGCCGTTCGGATTGCGTTCGAGGTAGATCGAGCTGTCGACGACCCGCAGATCCGGGTCCTCGAGATGGGCGGCGAGCCATTCGGTGCTGACCAGGGTATCGGACGTTGGCATGACGGGTCCTCGCAATGGGTGTCCTGGGGGAAGCCGAGAAAGTACACTGTAGAGCGTCGTTCGCCCAGTCCCGGCGCGCCCGCCGCGCCCATCCGAAAGGCTCCGCATCCATGAAGCTCCTCGATCAGGTCGCCCTCGTCACCGGCGCGAGCCGCGGCATCGGCAAATCGATTGCACTCGGCCTCGCCGCGGCCGGCGCGCACGTCGCCTGCGTCGCGACCCGCGAGGAGAACGCCGCGGAGGTCGCCGCCGCGGTCCGCGCGCTCGGGCGCCGTGCGCTCGCCGTCGGTTGCCGGGTCGAGGACGCGGCCCAGGTCGCGGCCGCGGTGGAACGCGTCGAGGCCGAGCTCGGCCCGGTCGATCTGCTCGTCAACAACGCCGGCATCTCGCTGCCCCAGTCGCTGCTGAAAATGACGGAGGAGAACTGGGACCAGCACATGGACGTCAACGCGAAGTCCGTGTTCCTGTGCACCCAGGCGGTCGTGCGCAAGATGCAGGCGGCGGGCCGGCCCGGCAACATCGTGAACATCGGTTCGATTCTCGGCCGGAACGCCGTGCCCGCGACGCTCGGCTACTGCACGTCCAAGGCCGCGGTCGATCACATGACGCGCGTGCTCGCCATCGAGTGCGCGAAGTGGAACATCCGCGTGAACTGCGTCGCGCCCGGCTACATCCGCACCGAGCTCATCGACGAGCTCGTGCGCGAGGGCAAGCTCACGCTCGACGCCATCGAGAAGCGCACGCCGCAGCGGCGCATGGGCAGCGGCACCGACGTCGCGCAAGCCGTCGTCTACGTCGCGAGCGCGGACGCCGGTTTCATGACCGGCTCGGTGCTCGTGATCGACGGCGGCTGGAACGCCTACGGCTATTTCTGAGTTGCGCGCATGGCCGTTGCAGAGCGCCGCCGCGATCGGCTAGCTTCCCGGGAGCCCAAGCCCGCGAGCCCGCCATGACGCGCCACCGACTCCCGCTCCTCGCCCTGCTGCTCGCCCTCGGCCCGCTCGCGGCCGTCGCCGGGGCGATCCGCAAGTTCGACACCGCGCACCTCGAAGCGCTCGGCCGCGCGATCTACGACCAGGACAAGCGGGTCGCGATCGCGACCGACATGATGCTCGAGAGCTACAACCCCGAGGAGGAGGGCATCCGCGGCTGGGTCGTCGAGGGCGATCGCGACGCCATGCTCGTGCGCTTCGTGCGCGAGACCGGCGACGGCGCGGAGGCCGTGCTCGACGCGCGTTTCGACGACACGCTGCTGCCCGTCATCAGCGAGCCGAAGGACCGCGCGCTCACGGATGCCCAGCTCGCCCAGCTCGCCGCGCGCAACGTCGCGCTCGGGCACATCGCCCACCCCTGCTCGGAGCGCTACAACAGCATCGTGCTGCCGGACCCCGAGCGCGGCGGCATGCTCGTCTACGCGCTCGCGGCGACCGAGGAATCGGGCTCGGTGCTCGCCGGCGGACACTACCGGTTCACGGTCAGCGGCGACGGCCACCGCCTCGGCGGCGTCGATGCACTCTCGGACGGCTGCACGAAGCTGCCGAAGCAGCCCACGGGCAAACGCGTCGTGGTGAAATCGATCGCCGCGACCCCGCTCGAGACCCATGTCTTCCTGAACCTTCTCCACAAGACACCGCTCTATGTCGCCACGACCGACAAGCGCCTGTGGAAGATCGAGAACGGGCGGATGAGCGTCGTCGAGGGGAAATAATGTTTGATCTGGCGCGGCCACCCCGGTAGCGTGCCGCCACGACGTTCAGGAAGGACACTCATGACACACTTGCGCACGGGGACCGCGGTCCTCATCTTCGCGACGCTCAGCGGCTGCTCGACGTTCGAGAACGGCTACGCAAAGCTCTACCAGGCGCTCGACACGCGCGCCCAGCTCACCCGCGATCCGCCGGCGAAGGCCAGCGACACGACGAAGAGCATGAGCTACCAGCAGTACGAGAGCGAGCGGAGGAAGCTGCTCGACGAGAAGCCCGCGCAGTGACGCGCATTCGCGCGGAGGCTCCACGTTCGTAGGTCCATTGATTTGCGCAGCGTAATCGGACGCTCGCCGGCGCAGGCTCTTCGCTCGAATCTCCGGGAGGATGCCGGGGAATTGGGGTCAGGTTCGATTTCGCGGCCGACGCGTGCGGCCCATGCCCGGGCACTTGCCCGCGAATTCGAACCTGACCCCATTTCCCGCGCTAGCCCTTCCCTCCGCCCACCGTCTTCTCGAGCAGCCGCCGCGGATTGAAGCGCTGCGTCTCCTTGAGGTGACACGACGCGCAGCGCCGCGTCGGCCCGCTCGGCCGGCCGTCGGCCGCGACCCGCACGTGGCAGTCGCGGCACAGCGTATGGAAATCCTGCTCGATCGTGAGCGCGAGCCCGCGGTCCGCCTTGTGACAGAAATAGCACGTCGACTTGCCCGTCTCGTCCACGAAATTGTGATGGCACAGCACGCACTCGTAGGCCGCGTGATCGTGGTGGTCGAGCGCGATCGCCGAGAGCTCGCCGCTCACCACGAGCTGCTGGCGTCCGAAGAAGGCCGCGGCGGCGAGCGCGCCGCAGGCGATCACGGACAGGGCGAGCCGGCGGTGTCGCATTCGGCGTGGGCGCGCGGTGCGGGTGTCGTCGCGGCGTAGAGCGCCGCCGCGGCGATCCACACCGCGAGCACGATCCAGACGGCGAGCGCGGCGTGATCGGGCGTGCGCTTGTGCGGGCCGTGACGGCCTTCGCGCGGCCCGGCATGGGGATGCGCGGGATGACGCCGCCGGAGCACGAGCGTCGCGACCGTCGGGGCCGCGACGAGGACCGCGAGGCCGATGAACTTGCCCGCGGAGCCGTAGTAATAGCCGCTGCCGACCAGGTGCCATCCGAGCGCGGCGACCGCGCCGGCCGAGAGGATCGCATGCCAGCGCCGCCAGCCCGCATGCGTATAGCCGAGGCCGTGGCGATACAGCGAAGTCAGCGTCAGCACGACGACGAGGATCGCGCTCGAGATCCCGCTCAGCATGTAGACCGGCGCGGACGGGAAGAGATAGTCGAGCGTGCGCGGCTCGAGGACGATGAGCCCGATGCCGTGCACGAGGATGAGCAGGATGAGCCCGTAGGACAGCGTGCGATGCAGCTCGTGCAGATGGCGCAGGAACGCCGCGCCGCGCTGCTCCGGCACCCACCAGCGCGGGCTGACGAGCGGCAGGAGCGCGAACCCGCCGGCGCCGACCGCGCCGAGCGCCATCGCCGCGTCCCACCAGAAATCGACGCGCGGCGGGCGCGCCCAGGTCACGACGATCACGAGCGGCGCGAGCGTGTAGGCGAGCAGCACGGGCAGCCAGCCCGAGAGTGCGAGCCGGCCGGCGGGGAGGGGATCACGATCCGTTTGAGCTCGGGAGGTCGACTGCATCCGCATTCCGGTGGGCGCGCCAGAGTGCGCCAAGGCTAACACATGCGTCGCACCGCGCCGCGCGTTTACCATAGCGCTTCCCGCCACCGCCGAGGAGCGCACATGAATTTCTCCGAACTCGCCGCGAGCCGCCACAGCGTCCGCGTCTATCAACCGGGCGTGACGATCAACGATGCGGATCTCAAACAGATCTTCGAGGACGTCGTGCAGGGCCCGAGCTCGTTCAACCTGCAGCACTGGCAGTTCGTCGTCGTCAGGGACGAGGAACGCAAGCGCGAGCTGCGCAAGCTCTCGTTCGGCCAGGCGCAGGTCGAGGAATGCGCCGCGGCGATCCTCGTCTGCGGCCGGCTCGATGCGTATGTCGATGCGCCGCGTCTCTACCGCGACGGCACGGTCGCGGACCGCGACAAGTTCGTGCCGATGATCAAAGCCGTCTACGAAGGCCGTCCCGCACTGCAGCGCGAAGAGGCGATCCGCGCCGGCGCGCTCGCCGCGATGACGCTCATGTACGCCGCGAAGGCGCGCGGCTGGGACACCGGTCCGATGATCGGCTTCGACGCCGAGAAGGTCTCGGCGCTGCTCGGTCTCGCCGCGACGACGATTCCGGTGATGATGGTCGTGCTCGGTCGTGCACGCGACGGTAAGCAGCCGCCGCGCGGCTACCGCCGGCCGGTCAGCGAAGTCGTCAGGCTCGAGCACATGGCGGGGGGCGCGCTCGACTGAGCGCGCGGGGTTTTGTCGGCAAGGTCCGCCCGCTATAGTCGGGCCCGTCAGAAAACGAAGAGGGGAGAGGCATGATCAAGCTCGTCTATTGCCTGCGCAAACGCGCGGACGTCAGCGCCGGGGATTTCCATCGCTACTGGCTCGAGACGCACGGCCCGCTCGTGCGCGGATTCGCCGCGGCGATCAAGGCCCGCAAGTACATCCAGAGCCATACCATCCTGCCGGAGATGAACGCGCTGTTCGTCGAGTCGCGCGGCCTCGCCGCGCCCTACGACGGGATCACGGAAGTCTGGTGGGACGACGAGGCGGCGCTGCAGGTCGGAATGGCTTCGCCCGAGGGCCAGGAGGCGCATCGGCGTCTGAAGGAGGACGAGGCGACGTTCATCGATTTCACGGCCTCGCGCGTGTTCATGACCCGCGAGCACCTCATCTTCGATCTCTGAACTTCGCGCATACGACCGGACCGTCGCGGGGCATGGACGTACGGCCCCGTACAGGACAGAATACGGCCCTGCCGTCGCCGCCCGGAGGCCCTCGCAGTCACGCTGCGGGGAGTGGCGTGCACGGGCGCCTCGACTACACCAGATTCAAAGGGGAGAGAGAATGAAAGGTCGCAGACTTTTGATGGCCGCCCTGGCCTTCCTCGGCATGGGGGCGATCGCGAACGACGTCGCCGCCGAATCGCCCGCCGGCATGAAGATGTACGTGTTCAGCTCGGGCCGCCTGCATCTCGGCAAGGGCCTGCTCGCGAACTTCGCGCCCATGGAGCCGAAGATCGAAATCCCCGTCGGCTTCTTCATCATCAAGCATCCGAAGGGCGTCGTCCTGTTCGACACCGGCAACAACGACAAGATCATCACGGACAAGACCTACTGGGGCCCGAACTACGACGTGCTCGAGCCGAACATGACGCCCGATGACGCGATCGACGTCCAGCTCGGCAAGATCGGCGTGAAGCCCGACGACGTGAAGTACGTCGTCGTCAGCCACATGCACCTCGACCACGGCGGCAACGTCGCGAAGTTCCCGAACTCGACGCTCGTCATCCAGAACGACGAAATCGAGTTCTCGATGTTCCCGGACGAGCCGTTCGCCGGTTCCTTCATCCCGGGCGACACGTTCGCGCTGCGCTCCAAGGTCGGCACGAAGACCCCGGGTGCGGTGAAGATGGTCCGCCTCGACGGCGACATGGATCTCTTCGGCGACGGCAGCCTGATGGTGCACAGGTCGCGCGGCCACACGAAGGGCAGCCAGATGATGATCGTCCGCCTCCCGAAGACGGGCACGGTCGTGCTGACCGGCGACTCCGCGTACTTCCGCGAGAACGTCGAGAAGAACATCCTGCCGAACCTCGTGCTCGCGTACGACCCGGCCGGCATCGCGAAGGGCTACGAGTGGATCCGCGCCGTGGTCGCGAACGAGAACGGCCAGTTCTTCACCGCGCACGATCCGGACGCGTTCAAGGCCCTGAAGAAAGCGCCGGAATTCTACGAATAAGCGCGACGCGGGCTTCGCGCCCGCCCGCGTGAACTCCTGCTTGCACCGGGGCGTCGAACGCCCCGGTGCCATGTCGGGGTCCCGCCACGTCCCATGCCTCCTGTAATCCACGCCGATCGGCTCACGAAGTACTACGGGCGCCGCTGTGCCGTGAACGACGTGTCCTTCGAGGTCGCGTCCGGCGAAGTGCTCGGCCTGCTCGGGCCGAACGGCTCGGGCAAGAGCACGATCCTGCGCATGCTGACCGGCTATCTGCGCCCGAGCGCGGGCCGCGTGCGCGTCGCGGGCTTCGACGTCGCGAGCGAGGGCCTCCAAGCGCGCCGGCGCATCGGCTACGTGCCGGAGGACGTGCCGCTCTACACCCACATGCGCGTCGCGGAGTTCCTCAGCTTCATGGGCCGCCTGCAGGGGCTCGAAGGCAGAGCGCTCGAGGCCGCGATTGCGAACGCCGTCGCGAAGCTCGCGCTCGGCGGCGTGCGGGAGCTCACGATCAACAAGCTCTCGCGCGGCTTCCGGCAGCGCGTCGCGATCGCCCAGGCGCTGCTGCACGGCCCGGAGCTGCTCATCCTCGACGAACCGACGAACGGCCTCGATCCTCGGCAGATCATCGAAGTCCGCGAGCTCATCCGCGCGCTCGCCGCCGAGCACACGATCCTCGTCACCTCGCACATCCTCTCGGAGATCGAGCGCGTCGCGACCCGCGTCGCGATCCTGCTCGACGGGCGGCTGCTGTCGGTGAATACGCTCACCCGCGGCGGTGAATCGCTGCAGGTCGCCGCGCGCGGCGATGCGGGCCTGCTCGAACGCACGCTCGCGGCCGTACCCGGCGTGACCGCGCTCGGCACGCCCGTCGCGGGCAGTGACGGCGCCTGGCGCTGCACGGTCGTCGTCGAGCGTGGCGCGATCGCCGGGCGCATTGCCGCCGCGGTCGTCGGCGCCGGTCTCGAGCTCCTCGCGCTCGGTCCGGAGCAGGGTCGCCTCGAAGCGCTTTTCCTCGAGCTCACGGGCGGCGCGCGATGAGCGTCTTCCGCGCGCTGCTCGCGAAGGAGACGAAGGCGCTGTTCGTCTCACCGATCGCCTATGCGCTCATCTCGGTCTTCCTCCTGCTGATGGGCTACCGCTTCACGGCGCTCGTCTTCATCTCGAAGACGGCCTCGCTCATCCACTCGCTCTTCCAGGCCTCGATGATGCTCGTGCTGCTGACGCCTCTCATCACCATGCGGCTCTTCGCGGAGGAACGCCGCAACGGCACGCTCGAGCTCCTCTTGTCCTCGCCGGTGCGCGAGATCGAAGTCGTCGTCGCGAAGTACCTCGCGAGCCTCGCCGTCGTCGCCGTCATGATCGCGGGCACGCTCGCCTATCCGCTCACGCTCGGCGTGTTCGGGGATCCGGACTGGGGGCCCGTCTACAGCGGTTACGTCGGCCTCCTGCTCGAAGCCTCGGCGCTGACGGCGCTCGGGCTCATGATCTCCGCGCTGACCGCGAACCAGGTCGTCGCCGCCGTCGTCTCGCTCGGGCTCTTCCTGCTGCTCGGCATGATCGATTCGCTCGGCAATCTGCTGCCCGATCCTTACGACGCCTTTGTCGTGAACCTCTCGCTGCTCGCGCACTTCCAGCCGTTCGCTACGGGCGCGCTCTATCTCTCCGACGTCGGCTTCTTCGTGACGCTCACGCTGCTCGGGCTGCTCTTCGCGGTCCGGGCGCTGGCGCGGCGCTGATGGAGCACGAGAGCTTCGAGCTCGTCTCGCTCGCCTGGTTCGGCGGCTGGCTCGCCGCGCTCGGCGTGCTGTTCTGGGGAGGGCTCGAATTGCCGCTCGGCCTGCCGGGGCGCGGCGCGCGGCACGTGCTCTATGCCGGCGCGGTGATAGTCGCGGCGCTCGTCGTCGCCGTGCTCGCGAACGTCGCGGTCTCCTTTCACGACGCGCATCTCGACCTGACGCGCGAGAAAGTCTTCACGCCGTCCGCGCCGGCGCTCGAAGTCGTCGATCGCCTGAGGACGCGGGTCTCGCTCACGTATTTCTACCAGGGCACGGATCCGAACGGGCTCCGGGCGCGCGACATCGTCGAAGTCATGGGCCGGCGCAATCCCAGGCTCGCCGTGCGGACGATCGATCCCGATCGCAGGCCGAGCCTCGCCGAGACCGCGGGCGTGAAGGTCTACAACGCCGCGCTGCTCGAAGCGGACGGCCGGCGCGTGCTCGTGCGCAGCACGGACGAGACCGAGATCGCGATCGGCATCCAGCGCGTGCTGCGCGAGCGCGTCATCACGGTGTGCTTCATCGAGGGTCACAACGAATACCCGAGCGAGAACTACGAGTTCCACACCCATCTCGAAGGCGCGACCGGCCACAGCCACGACGACGGGAGTTCCAAGCTCGTGCAGATGAACGGCCACGGCATCGGCCGCCTGCGCCGCTCGCTCGAAGCGCTCGGCTACGACGTGAAGAAGATCCCGCCGCCGACGGCCGGCGTGCCGCGCGAATGCACGCTCGTCATCGACGCCGGTCCGCGCACGACCTACGTCCCCGCCGAGAGCGCGGCACTCCAGGCCTATCTCGCGGACGGCGGCTCCGCGCTCCTGCTCTACGATCTCGGCTTCGTGCTCGAGCCCGGCCTCGCAGCGCTGATCAAGCAGCTCGGCGTCGCGCTGCCGCAGTCCGTCGTCATCGATCCGAAGAGCCACTACGGCACGGACCCGCAGCTCGTCGCGGTCACGGGCTACGATCCGATGCCGATCACGCGCAACGTTTCCTATACGTTCTATCCCGGTGTGAGGCCGCTCGAGCTCAGCGCGCCCGCGGCCGGCGTGCAGACGGCGCCGCTCGTGAAATCGAGTGGCGACAGCGAGCTCCACGCCGTCGTCGCCGTCGAGCAGCGCGCCGTCGCGCCCGAAGCGCCCGCCGCCACGCCCACGGCTGCCGGACCGCACGTGCTCGCCGCGGCGAGTCAGGGCACGCTGCCCGGTGCGGCGAAACCGTTCCGCGCCGTCGTCGCGGGCGATGCGGATTTCGCGAGCAACTCGTTCTATCCCTACATGGCGAACAGCGATCTCGCGCTCGCCATGGTGCGCTGGCTCGTCCACGAGGATCAGACGACGGCGATCGCCTCGCGCATTCCCGTGCCGCCGCTCGTGCTGCTCACGCAGCCGCAGATGAAGCTCGTCTTCGGCCTGCTCGTGATCCTGCTGCCGCTCGCGACCGCGGCGATCGGCGTGCTCGTCTGGTGGCAGCGGCGATGAGCGCAAAGACCGCGCTGAAGACGCTCGCGGCGCTCGCCGCCGTCGGCTATCTCGCGCTCATGATCTGGACCGGCGCGCGGCCGACCGCGGAGCTCGTGAAGTTCGAGGAGCAGGGCGTGATGGCCGAGGATCCCGCGGCGGTCACCCTGCTCGAGATCACGGCGGGTGATCGCCACGCCACGCTCGAGCGGCGCGCCGGCGGCTGGGCGAAGGCGGGCCGCGCCGCGCCGCTGCCCGCACCGCTCGCCGCGAGCGTCGAGAAAGTCGTGAAATATCTCCACACCGCGAACCCCGTGCGCGAGCTCGGCGCCGCGGATCTCGCCGGGACGGACGCGCGCGAGCTCGGCTTCGAGCCGCCGCGCGCGACGATCATCGTCAAGGGCGCGCAGGGCACGCTGCTCACCGCCGAGCTCGGCTCTCGCAACACGGACGGCGTGCTGCAGTACTTCCGCGTCGCGGGCCGGCCGCAGGTCTACCTCGTGTCCGGTTTCGTCGGCGAGGAATGGGAGCGCGTGCTCGCCGCCGTGCTCGAATAGCGATGTTGCGTCGCGCGCTTCGCGGTCTGCTGCTGCTCCTCCTGCCGCTGCTCGCGTCCGCCCACCAGGGCGGCACGACCGGTTACGCGCAGATCGAGGTCGACCGGAGCATGGTGCGCTACACGCTCACGCTCTCCCAGATTCCCTCGAGCCCGCTCGCGAACGCCATGCACTTCGGCGAGCCCGGCGTCGTGCCGGATTATCAGCCGCTCGTCACGGCGATCTCCGAGCATTTGCATTTCAAGAGCGCGGGCCGGGACTGCGCGGCGGGGCCGGGGCGCCTGCTGCCGAACAACGGCGCTTCCGTGAGCGTCAGCGCGAGCGTCGATTTCGTCTGCCCCGGACCGATCGCGACGCTCGCGGTGCGCGACGATCTGTTCGACGTGACCGGCACGGATCTCCACACGCTCGCGAAAGTGAGCTCGCCCGCCGGCACGCAGCAGTTCGCGTTCGCGACGGAGACGCGTGCTGCCGAGTTCCGAATCATGGAAGCGCAAGCCTCGTCGGCGGGCGCCGCGAGCTTCCTCACGCTCGGCATAGAGCACATCCTCACCGGCTACGATCACCTGCTGTTCCTGCTCGCGCTGCTGCTGCGTGCCGAAGGCTGGGTGCAGGTGCTGAAAGTGATCACGGCTTTCACGCTCGCGCACAGCGTGACGCTCGCCCTCGCCGTGCTCGGCCTCGTCACGCTGCCGGGCGCGCTCGTCGAGGCGACGATCGCAGCCTCCATCGCCTACGTCGCCGCCGAGAACCTGCTCGCGAAGACGGCGCTCTCGCGGCGCTGGATGGTGAGCTTCACGTTCGGCCTCGTGCACGGCTTCGGCTTCTCGAGCGTGCTGCGCGAAATCGGTCTGCCGAAGGAGAACCTCGCGCTCGCGCTGTTCAACTTCAATCTCGGTGTGGAGCTCGGTCAGGCGGCGGCGGTCGCGGTCGTGCTGCCGATGCTGACCTGGGCCGCGAAGCGTGCGTGGCACGAGCGGGCGATGCGCGCGGTGTCGGCGGTGGTGTGCGCGATCGGCGTGGGCTTGTTCGTCAGCCGCATCGCTTTCTCGTAGGCAGGGCTGAAATAGCTCTACGCATGGCGCGGGAACACCGCGGAGTCGTCGTCCCGGCGCAGGCCGGGACCCAGTCGTTGACCTGCGGTACGGGAAGCGAATCTCGGGATTTTCAGAGCGCATCGCTTCGTCGCAACGCCCCGCAGTTCAGCCGTGGTGTCATGGTGAGGGAAATGGGATCAGGATCGATTTCGCCGCGGATGCGGTGATCGTTATCCAGGTGTGCCGACGAAGGAGGCGCATCGATCGCGTCCCCGGACTCGTCGATGAACCGAGGGTCTCCGGCGGACGGAAAGCAGACAGGGCGCCTCGTCGTCGAAACGCTCACAATCGATTCACGCCGGACGCTGTGCGTCGCGGGATGAATGTGTTCGGCCCGCTAATCTGGTCGCGTGAGCGGCAACGAGGTGCCCCATGCCGAAGGTCTACAACTCCATCGTGGTGAATGCGCCCGTCGAGATCGTGTGGAAGCGGATTGCCGATTTCCACGACTTCTCCTGGGCGCCGTCGGTGATTACGACTTGCGAAAAGGTCGGCATCAAGGACGGCACCGCCGTCGGCGCGCAGCGCTTGCTGAACGGAGCATTTTTCGACACCTTGATTGCCTACAGTGCGCTCGAACACCGGATCATGTATTCGATCGACGATGCACCTTCGCCAATTTCGCCGAGCGAAATTTCCGGCTACGTGGGCAATCTGCATCTGCTACCGGTTACGAGCGGCAACCGGACGTTTGCCGAATGGACCGGCACATGGGAGTCCACGGGTACGGAAGCCGTTCCGTTCATGAACGACATCTATCGCGCGTTACTCCGCGATCTCGGTCAGCAATTCGAGTAAGGCGCGGCGGTGTAAAGCAAGCGGAGGTTGCCGTGAAAGTAGTACTGCCACCGGAGCCGCGGATTCCACAGAGCCGTCGTCCCGGCGAAGGCCGGGACCCAGTCGGTCACCCCCGTCACTGAGAGCGAACCCCGGGGATTTCGAGAGTGTGTCCGGTCGTCGCGACAACCCGAGGTTCCACCACGGCGCCGCGGTGAGAGGACTGGGTTCCGGTCCCGGCCTCCGCCGGGAGGGTCCCTTCGCCGGGACGACGAGGCTGTGGTGCGTTCGCCTCTTTCATCACTCCGGGCGACGGCATGTCTTCATGACCGATGGGCTGACGCAGGAAGCCCAACAATTCGAACTCGAAGCGACGTCAAGGCGGGCCGAATCAGCGGTGTCATCGATCTTGCACGCTCGCGGTTCGTTATGCGTCGAC
>JACQWY010000040.1 GCA_016209015.1 Gammaproteobacteria bacterium
ACGTTCAACTCCTCGCCTCCCAGGCAAAAGGGAGGCAGCGTAAACGTCCCGCCGCACCGCCGGCGGCAGCGCTCGGATCAGCTCAGCACTGGGGGAGTTTCAGGTGGCCACAGATGGGGGAATTTGGGTGGCCGCCGGGGCTTCCATGACGTGAACAAGCGCAAACGGGAAAGTCGGCTAGCATTGTAGTGCTAGCCCGTAACACGCGCTATGTTCAGAATTGAATCCAGAATCCCGTAGATGCCAAGACGAGGAACGTGATGGCCGGCATCGATTTTGACTTTGATCTGGAGCTGCTCAAAAGCGCCGTGAGGCTGGTCGACGACCGACTGAAAAACCTGGAAGCCGCGATCGCAAGATTAGAAGCCCCGGAGGTACTCTTCGATGAAGCGGAGCACGTCACCGGCTTCGGCTTTGTCGCTTGTCAGACATTCATCGCCACAAAAATCAGCGCGAGCGCGCTTAGAGGTCAGGGTCGGGAAGCGCTTGCGCTCGGGCCGAGACATCGCACCGGGAAGCCCATGGTTCAGATTGTTAACGCCGCCGCAAACTACTGGAAGCACTCTCACCAATGGTCCATCGATGGCCCGGACGCGAAGGCGTCAACGACTATCGAAGCAATCGAAAGCCTGGGCATCAGTACAACAGGCCCGTTCCCATATGCGACCACGAACGTGCTGCACGAAATTCTAGCGCCGCGTAGGGCACGCTTTTTGTATTTAATCCCGTTCTTGAAGCAGTGGCGCAATGCGCTACCCCGGCCTGCGGCTTGATCCACCGCTATGCGCCGTCTGCGATCACCCGTATGGATCCCGGCCGCTGCTACCGAAAGCCTATTCTGCGACGGACGGACCCGGATTTTCGGGGAACACGTAGGGGCGCGCGAGATTAAACACCACCTGAAATGCGACCGCTTGGAGAAAGATCGCGTCAGCTGCATGCGAGGCTTGATCATCCGGATGCCAGGGCTTCGCCTTGCCTACTTTCGGCGGACTATGGTGCAACCGCCCTCGAAGTTCGATGATGCGATCGATCACGCGATCAACGCTTGAAGATCCATACGTTTCCAGGAACGCTTTCCGCGTTTGATTGTTCATCGGCCCGACAGCGCCACGATCGATTAGGGCGGCGTGAATATAGTTCCTCAGATCGTTCGAGCTTCTAAAATTCCGTGCCACGGCGTTCTTCTTGAAGTGGCCGGCCGCGAACTCCCGCTCCAACACGAAGTAGAAATCGTAAATGGCTTCGATGTAGGCGCCGGAGGCAATATCAAGCATTCCTCGCCGGAAAAAATTCAACGAAAGTTCGATGTCAGGAGCGGATTCGATCGCGTCGACCGATCTCGCGATTAGATCGAAGTCGACGAGTGGCGCTGCATCTGGATCCTGCGGCTCTAGTCTGGAGGAAAAGGAGCGTAGCTGTAGAGCGTTGGCCTCCTCGTCCGTTTCGGGAGTCCACACAACCTCATGGTGCTCTAGATCGATCCACCGAAGGCCGTAAAGGGCGAGTAGCCCTTGCAGTGTTACCAGCTCCCTCCGCACGAAGGGCCAATCCACTCGTCCGAGGTGAACGTTGTATTTCACCGGGCCGTTCGGGTTTTCTTCAACACGCGGCCAGTGCGTCGGGTCGGGTAGCGGAACGGTCACGTCGATATGCGTGACAACTCGGTCTCGCGTAATAAATTCGAACGTCCAGCCTCGCGCAACGACGGGACGAGCACACTCCACGCAGAGCGTGCCGTGAACGGAAACCCGGTACCGGCATCTCATCGAAGCGTGCGCTCAGGCATCCATAGAGTTCGCGGCAAAGCCGGTCACGAGCGCCGGTCTACTTGCACAATGCGTTGAACAGGCGCTCGTCTGTCGTGCCGGGCTCGATGCCAAATGGCCGATTTAGGAATGGCGCGTTATAGACGTAGCGCCCGTCCACTATGGCGGACTTCACGGTCACTTCTCGTCGGCGGCAATCCAGGTGAACAAAGTTTTTTGTCGCATCTCGCCCCGCAACAACGTATCGGACCCACACCGCTGTGATCCCTTTCGTTTCGCCCGGATATGCAATGCTGTCTTTGTCGTAGAACGCAGTTCCCTCGATTCCTTCCTCAAGCGGAGCGTGCTCGGCGAGCAGGTTCCAGTCGACTCCTCTTGAGGTCGCGCTCACGAGAAGAAGAAGCCCCCCGACAGCGACCGAACTGAATCTCATGGTTTCTGCGTCCGCTCTCCGTCCGCGACAGGAAACGCGTCGTCAGCGTGCGTGCTCGGCGCCGGCTGCGCCGGAGAATGATCCTGCGGGGTTCCCCCGTGACTCACGCTGTCCGGGTGCTGCCGCAACTTCGGCGTGTGCCCCGCCGCTACGTTCCGGTCGTGCCACTCCAGCACCATCTTTGCCTTGACGCCCATTGCGGATCCCCGTTGCCGATGTAGTTCGAGCGTAGCGCTAGGCGCCGATCGCTTCAATGCGCGGGTCTGAAAATTTCGGGACTCCGACTATTCCGCGAACACCGCCCCGGTCGATAGCCGCCTATACGCGCGTCTCTGAAATTCCGGGACTCCGGTTATCCGCAGAAATACCCCGGCGTCTTCGGCGCCTGTGAAGCGGCGGTCTCCGAAAATTTGGGGAGGTACTTCGATCCACGAAGGCCGGGGGTGCTCCGGGCGCAAAGGATTTCGACCTCACGGAATTGCCGCGAGCGGCCGCAAGACGAATGGAGAGGGCGCAGGAGATGAGGTCGGGTGTCGATGAGGGCGAAGTACACAGAGGGCGGCGGCCCTCTTCCTCCTCGCGCCGGCCTTTACTCCGACTCGTGCGGGATCTCCCCCTGGAGGGGTGTGGTCAATCCTTTCGACCCGCTCCCGGGGGGCCTGCCTTCCACGTCGTCGGGCAGCGCGCGTCGAGGACCGTTCACTGAACGTTCGCCAAATGTTCGTCGAACACCATCGCCGCAGCGTGCGCTACCGTCATCAAGACGATCGCGGCGCAATTCCGGCGCGCCGTCAGTGCGGTTTAGCGGCGCCGTCAGCCTGAGCCGCCCGATTCTTGTCATGTTCGGCCAGCATGACTTTGATCGCTTCCTGGACCGTGCGCAGGTCGTCGCGGCTTAACGACGCGAGCGGGCTACGCTGCCGGTTGTCGATCCCGAACACTCCGACGATGCGGCCGAGCGCCTGCCATGCCGCTACGCGGGCGCTGTGGCTGGCGCCGGGACCGGAGAACTCGGCTTCACGCATCAACCCCTCGATCACCTTCTCGCGCGTGATCTCCGTCTTGGCACTTTGGCGACTACGCAGCGCCGCGATGGCGCGAACCACGTCAGCGTCCTTGAGCAGCCGATAAGCAGTCGTGCCCGCTCCTGTTCGTGCGTAGCCGGCACGAATGGCCGCTGCCGACCCGTTCGAATCCACGACGTACTCCTCGACGAATCGAGCGCGCTTCCCAATCAAGTTAGCCATCAAGATCTCCTCGTCGTCGCGTGATCTTCAGCTCGTCGCGTGCGATTCAATCCTGCACCAGAGCTACGGAGAAGGCGCTGAATCGTCGATCACTTGCGACCCGCGCCCTTGCCCTTACCCCGAATGTCCCGATCGTCTGCGCGCCGTCTCCGTCGTTGCAGATTCTCATGCTGCCCGTCGCTCGTCGGCATAGCGGAGACGCACTGCGCGGGCGATTCGCTTCGTCTCCTCGCTGGGCGCGAGCGGAGCCAGATTCTCCCACGATTTCGCGGGCGCCTGTCGAACGGCCTCGCGGTAGATCCATTCGGCCCATCCGCGATCCCTATCAAGATCTGACGCGAGGCCGAGGAGTTCCTGAAACAGTCGCCGCAGACTTGCGCGCGTCATCTCGTCAATCCGAACCAGCGCACCGTCCCGAACTCCAATCCGATTCCCGCGAGTCGGGCGGAATCCGCAGGAGCACTGCCGCACATGAGCGGCGAGCATCTTGGAGCAGTGCGGGCAGGGTTCGAGCCACTTCGAATCCGGGAGACGCGCCCGCCAAGTCTTCGACTCCTCGTCGAGCTGGCCGATCGCGATGTCCTCGGGCATGCCGTGCATCTCCACGTTGCCGGCGTGGTCGAGGATCAGCGCATCGCGCTTCCCGGGATGGGGCCGTAGCACGCGGCCGATCTGCTGGATGTGCAGGGTCAGACTCCTGGTCGGACGCGCGAGGACCGCGCAGCTCGCGATCGGCGCGTCGAATCCGGTCGACAAACAGGCGACCGACGCCAACACGCGGATCTCGCCGCGCTTGAACCGCTCGATCGTCTCGCGCCGCTGCTTCAAGTCCTGGTAACCGTGCACGTGATCGGCGGGGATCCCAGCAGCCGCGAACGATTCGGCAACGACCCGGGCGTGTTCGATGTCGGCGCAGAACGCTAGCGTCGAGCGAGCATCGCCGAGTCGCTGCCATGTCGAAACGATGTCGGCAGTGATGGCCCCGCCGCGCAGGCGAGCCGAGAGCTGGGCGACAACGTAATCCCCGCCGCGCACATCGATCCCAGTGAGATCCGGCCGTGACGGGCCGTAAGCGACGGCTGGCACCAGAAATCCACGAGCCACGAGCTGCGCGATCGTCGCCGGCAGCACGATGTTCGAGAAACAACGGCCGAGGCCGGTCGTGTACGGCGTCGCGGTCAAGCCGACTACCGGCACTTCGGAATATCCTTCGAGTAGATCCGCGTGCGCGCGGTGCAGGACGTGCGCCTCGTCGATGATGAGCAACCCGGGATCCGGCAGACCGCGCCGGGCGATCGTTTGAATCGATCCGACGAGTACCTCGTGCTCCGATTCCATTTGCGAGTTCGCGCCCTGCAAGACGGAGCACCGCAACCCAACGGCGCGCATCGTCTCTGCTGCCTGTGCGGCGAGTTCAATCCGATCCACGATGAACGCGGTCAAGCGTCCTCGGTCCCGAGCGGCGAGCGCGATGTGTGCGGCCGTGAGCGTTTTGCCGCTGCCGGTCGGCATGACGAGGAGTTGCCGGTCATAACCCTTCCGAAACCCTTCCCGAAGGGTTTGGATACCGTTTCGCTGGTGTTCGCGGAGTTCGATCACGGAGAAATTTCCGGAGTGGTCGCGAACGTTCGCGCGCCCTCGCGAGCGCTGCTCATCGATCGCCATGCGTTTACCGCATCGTTGAAATCCCCGCCGCCGCCGTGGCCGGGCGGGAATTTCGGCAACACGACCCGGCAGCCGACAGCGGCGCCCGCTTCTTTTGCCGCCGTGTGCCCCGGATTGCCCGGCGTTTTTTGATCGTCATCGGCCATGATCACGAGGTCGATCGCCCCCCAGGTGCGCCGGATTTCCTGCGCAACCGGAAGGAGGTACCTCGCACTGAAAGCAACGACCACGCACTCGCCGAATTCTTCATGCAGGCTCGCGCCGGTCGCGAAGCCTTCGCAAAGCCAGACTTGCGGCGTGCGCTCTCCGATGACGAAGAACGAACCCGACGCACGGCCGCCCGTGAGGAACGTCTTGCCGCCGTCTGGGTTGATGAACTGCAAACTCTGGACCTGCCCCTCGGCGTTCCGCATGGGCACGACGAGGAGGCCCCCCCGCTGCCGTACGCCGTACCGGCGAACGCTCTTAATCCTCAGGTAGGGGTGAGCAGCGCTGGCCGGCCGCGAGTCGTTCCAGATTTGGACTGCCCGAGCTGCGGCGGCACGATACTTTTCCGCCTGCTCCTGTTCGCGGATCCTGCGCTGTTCTGCTTGTCGTTTGCGCTGCGCTAGCGCTTCGACTGAGTTCACGTCGCGGGCCTCACGCCAGGAATACCATTCGCCGGTTTTCCAGCTCCCGAACGATACATGCAGCGGAATCGAGCCATCGCAGATGTACCGACCGTTCTTGCGGCCGGGTCGATCTCCCGCCACCTGGAAGTCATGCCAGTCGTCGTCTGCAACGATTTCGAGGTTCTCAGCCGGCGCGACGCCGTGAGCGGACATCTCCGCGAGCAACGCATCGGGCGGGATCATCGGGAACCCCTTGCGGCTTTCGGAAGCACCCTGTCCTCATGCCCAACTGTGCCGTGGTTATAGGTGGCAGTAGATCCCTCCTTCGGAGAGGAAGAGTTAGAGTTAGACGCGCGTGAAATGGAGTTTGCCATTTTCGACGAATGGCAATTGCCATCGCCACCGGCAGTGTGTTCATCGTTTGGCTCGATAGCATTTGCCATCGGTTTGTCATCCCACCGCGCCGCCGCCCCTTCCTTGCCCGCAGCCGCGCGTTTCTCGCTCTTGGCCGCTGCTTCCGCCATTTTTTCGGCGAGTTCGGGATGCTCGTAGCCGGCATCGGTGAGACGGAAAAAGCGCGCGAGGATGTCATCGATCATCGGCCGGTGCCGTCGCTTGGCCCGGATGATTTTCGCGATCTCGTCAGAAGATTTAGGAAGAGGTCCGTTCAGCCACTGAAAATTTTTCATGCGAATTAGCGCACCTTCAGCCTCAAGCGAGAGGTCGGCAGTGGCGGCCAAGTGTTCGAGCGGCTCGAACTTGTACCAAGGGAAGCGCCGGCTCACGCGGCCCCCTGTTCCCGCTCACGTACGAGATCCAGAAGGCCCCGAACGGCGTCGAGGAGCGCTGCCACGCATTCCGGAGTCACCATCTCGTGCTTGAGTCGTTCGGAGAATCCGAACGCGTAGCGGGCATCGTCAAAGGATCGATGCGTCGCGTCCCGAAGCGCCTGCGCGGCGGCGAGGGCCGTCAGAGGTGGCGCGGCGTATGGGTCAGACTCGCACTCCCGCTCCTCGCGCCGGCCATCGTTCCGTCTGCGTGGCTTCCTGCGGCGCGCCGGATCGGCAGCAGGCTTCTCGTGATCGTTACCATCACGAGGATCGGGCTTCACTTGCGTCGCTTCAACCGCAGCGCGCGCATCGTCAGCAGTAACGCGAGCGTTCCCGTCTCCATCCAGGCGGGCACGTTCCATCGCCGCCGACAGCGCCGCCTGCGCCTCGGATGGATCGTCGACCACATCGGCGAATTCTCGAATCGCAGCGTCGCTCATAGGCGGCAGCTCAGTGATCAATTTTTCACTGGCGGAGGCGAGAGCATCGGCAATTTTGGCGGCTTGGAGCTTCAGGTAGGCGGCGCGCGGCGACATCCCGAACTCGGCTTCGCAGTATTCGCCGAAGTTCGTGTAGCCCAGCGCGACGTGCCCGGCGCCTTCGTAAATCCGAAGAAGGAGCATGCGTAACTCGTCGTGACGTGTCCGGGCTTGTGCGGTGAGTTCCGTCGCTTCCTCTCGGCTGAGCGGTCGGCCGCCCGGCGGGTGCGTCGCAATGGCATCGGCGTGGAGGCCGATGGTGATCGCGTTGCTCACGCGGCTGCCTCGGCACTGGAAACCAGAACCGCGCGCTCGTTCATAAGTCGCGTGCTCAGCTCGCGGAGACCCTCGTCGGTCACTCCGCCGATGAGGGCTACCACAATCCGATCGATTTCGTGAGCGGGCAGCCGGCGCGACCTGCCCAGGCCGATCGGACGAGGCAGCCGGCCGTCGGCGATCATTGCGTAGCCGCGAGATTTCTTAGTTCCGATGCGCGAAAACGCATCTTCGAGAGAGAGAAGGGCGAGGGTAATCTGGGTCATCGTTTCTGTCTCCACTTGGTTCAAGTGGATATGAAAGATATACCCCGGACCGTGTACTCATCGCCCTGTTGAGTACACTTTTTTTACTCTAGGTCGGCAGGCTCCTCGTCGTCGCGGACAATTGTCGAATAGCTGACGCTGAACTTCTTCTCTGCCAGTTTCCGGGCGGAGCGCTGAGTGTGCCCCTGCGACCGCTTTTCTTTCACGAAGGTCCGGACCTCTCTTCCTCGTTGCTCGCGCTCCTCGACGGTACTGCGCGAATTCAGACCACCAACCCTGGATTTTCTCCCGGCTTCGGCGTCAGGGCGCATACGGATCGCTTCGAGCTGTCGAATCCGCGCCTCCGCCGTCGCAGCGCCGCGCAGATTCCCGCGCACGTCGAGTTCATACAGGCCGACCGCCGCGAATACGGGAGCTGCCCTGAACTCCCGGAAAAGCTCCTCGATGAGCGCTGGCTGTTCTACACCCAGCAGGACCAGCAGATCGGCATCGTCGACCTCCACGTCTTCTTTGACCCGGAGCCGCCTTCGCCGTAGAGCGGGATCAACATCGACCAACCCCGGCGGTGGGGCTAAGTTCGGGGACCGGCGAATGAACTCGTTCAAGACCGCGTCGATCTGATGCCAGATGAATTCAGAATCGTGACCGCCGAGGGCTTCTTGGAAGTATTGGCGTT
This sequence comes from Gammaproteobacteria bacterium, assembly GCA_016209015.1. Classification (GTDB taxonomy): domain Bacteria; phylum Pseudomonadota; class Gammaproteobacteria; genus JACQWY01. Next base: position 8,253 of record JACQWY010000040.1, read on the forward strand.
GAGCCGAGTGACGCTCTGGCCGTTTCGGCTCGATCGAGTGCTCGTCCTTCGCGACACGAGCACGTTTTTCAGGTGGACGCTTCGCCATTGATTAGCCCCGCGCCTGCCAGCGCCGAGCACCAGCCATCAGCGAGCGACGGTGCGCTTGATTCGACCGACCGCGCCGATCCCTTCGTCGGGCAGGTGGCGAACCCCAGCGAGCACGGCCCGAAGCAAGTGCAGGCGCTCGCCCGTGAGCGCCGGCGCCGAGAGCCAGTCTTCGGCGACGCCAAGAACGCTCGCGAGCGCGTCGAAGTGGTCGCGCACCTGATCGAGCAGTTGATTGATTTCCGCGCTGTCATCGCGCGCGTTCAGAGAGACAACCGAAGTAGAATTTCGAGTAGCCATGGTGCATTCCCCCAAGTAGGTTTGCGCTGTGGTTAGGCCGGGATCGGTGGTATCGACATCGATCTCGGCCGATTCGCCGGCAGCCGGCCGGCGCGGATCTCTTACCGAAGTTTCACGTTCGCGAAAGCTTCAGCAGCGTGAGCGCCGACTAGCTTTCCGTATGCGATCGAGATCTGCTGCAGCGACGTGCCGACGATCTTGGAGACCGTCAACGGATCAACGCCGCCGTTCAATGCGGTCGTGATGAATGAATGCCGTAGATCGTAAGCCGTGAACGGCTTCAGGGCGGCAGCTTTTACCGCTTCGCGAACCAGGTCATCCCAGCTCGAATGCGCCCACGGCTTGCCGTCGTCGTCGGTGAAGATTGGTGCGGCCGGGAGCTTTCGCGCGCAGAGCCGTTTAATCAACTCCTCGGCGCCCAGCGCACGCAGCGGAACATCGCGATTGCGCGGCTCGGGGCTCCTGCCCTTGTACGAAAACAGCCGCAACGTCGCCGAGGTCTTGTCGAAGTCGCCAACCGTTGCCCGGGCAAGCTCGATGGGCCTCGCGCCCGTGAACATCAGTGCTTCGAGCAGGTCCGCGATCTTCCCCCCGCCGACGTTCTTAGCGGCGTGCAGAAGGGCCTTGCGCTCCTCGATTGTGACGAACCGGCGCGCCGTGCGGGCTTGCACGTCAGAAAACTTGCTGACCCCTGCCCATGCCATATCGCTCGCGACGAGCTGGCGGCGGTGCGCGAAGTTCAAAACCGCAATCAACGCCGAGAACTCTCGGTTCGCTGTCGCCCGAGCTTTCCGCCGCGCCTCTCCCGTCAGGCCGTCAGGCACCAGCGCATCCCGCCACGCCTCGATGTCGGCCGCACGAAGTTTGGCGAGCGGCTTGCGCACCAGCGGATTCGGCTCCAGAGAACGCGCACGGGCCTTTCGAGCTTCCTCGATGCTTCGCCCCAGGACGCCGCGCTGCAGGCGGCCACGGGCTTCCTGCGCGGCGCGAGTGCCCTTCTGCGCTTCGAGGCTCGATAGGTAGGCCCGGCATGCGTCCCCGACCGTCGCGTCATGGTGCACCACGCCTTGGTTGCGGGATTCAATCCACTGGCGGGCTGCCCGCATCGCAGCGCGGTGATCCTCGAATTTGCCGAGCTGATGATAGTGCTGCCGGCCGTCTTCTCGCAGGCGAGCGACCCAGGTGTCAGGGCCCCGCCGGAAACCTACGTAGGCTCCGGTGATGTCGCTCAGGGGTAGCCAGTACGGCTCGCGCCGAGGCTCAAGCCGGCGGCGGCCGGCCACAGTTTCGAGAGGGTTCGCCATCGGGGGGTTGCTCTCCGTACGGAATCCGTACGGAAAACATAGCGCGGAATCGGGTGGAACTCAATGGACCTGTTTTCTTAGCAATCAATTGCTTAAATGAAAGCCATGGAAGCCAGCGGACCCGTATCCCACCCTTCACACGGCAGGGGTCAGTGGTTCGATCCCACTATCGCCCACCAAATTGATCTACATCTTGTAGCGATTTTCCTTCCACGGCCGGCTCTGTACTTACGGAATCCCGCCTTGAAGCAGTAGCGCAACGCGCTATCATTTTGCTGTCCGACTGCCGACACAGCGTCGGCTGCCAATCCTCGGCATTCAGTTTACATTGACAGGCCGCGACATGGCGCGGCGAAACCCGCGCCGGGCTTTACGCGGACGGCGCGCTGCCTTCACGTGGGAGGCGCAGCGTGAATGTTGCTCCCTTTCCGAGACCTTCGCTCGTGACGCTCAGCGTCCCGCGATGCTGCTCCGCAATCGACTTCGCCAACCACAAGCCGAGGCCGAGGCCGTCTTCGCTCATATCCCGACCGCGCTCGACCTGAAAGAAGCGCTGGAAGATGCGCGGCAGGTCCTCGTCGTCGATGCCGACGCCGGAGTCCCGGACCACGACGTTCATGGCGTCGTTGTCCTCATCCAACACGACACCGATCTCGCCCATGTCGGGCGTGAACTTGCACGCGTTGTTCAGCAGGTTGGAGAGCGCCTGCGTGAGGCGCACGAAATCGCCCCGCACCATCAGGGGCCGGGACGGAACCTGCACGATGAGGCGATGGCGCTTCGATTCGATGCGTTGAGCGACGTTCGCGACTGCCGCATGTACCACAGCGCCCAAATCGATCTCGGACATTCTGATCTCCAGCTTGCCGGTATGAATGCGGCTCGCGTCCATCAGATCGTCCACGAGCCGGGTAAGCTGCTGGAGCTGGCGATGCAGAATTCCCTGCACCCTCGCCGCGAGCGGTACGTCGATCGCGCCCAGAAGTTCGGCGGCGTTCGAAATCGGACCGAGCGGGTTGCGGAGTTCGTGGGCGAGCATCGCAAGGAACCGGTCCTTGTTTTGATCCCGGATCTTGAGCTCGCGTTCGAGCCCCTTCTCATGCGTCACCTCCCGCACCGCAATCGCCATCAGCGGCTCAGCGCCCGGCGGCTCGATGGGAAACCAGGTCTCCAACCAGCTTCGCACGACACCGGGTTGTGCGGCGGTTTCCCCCGTGATGAGGACTTCCACGGCGGGCTCGCGCGAGGCCACGATGCGATGGAGAACTTCTCCGCACCGGCGGTACAGGTCCGGCACGATCTCGGCGACGGAATGGCCCAGGTGATCCTCGACAGCGCGCCCGTTCATCGCCGCGAGACAGGGATTTACGTAGAGGTATTCGAAATTGTGATTCAGCACGCACATGCCGATCGGCGCGTGCTCTACGAGTTCATGAAGGGCCTTGAGGCGCATCGAGCCCGCGAGAACCGGAGCTGCAAAGTACAGCGTCTTCAGCATGGGCTTCACCCCTCCTGAGGGAAACCAATCGGCGAGAGCCCAATCCATCGAACCGTTGCCGCAGCCTTCGTCGAGCAAATCCTATACGGACATTACCATACCGCTGTCAGAAAGTGCGGCTGTCAAGAACGCACCGGGGCTCGAGGATATGCCGGAGACAACGCACCGGCTCTGTGCGGACTCCACCAGGACTGCCGTCCACTTCGCCCTGTCTCCATGAGGCGGAGGCGCAAAAAAAGCGGGACTCCGGTTGCCGGCAGAAACGCCCGGCCTCGTCCGCGTGGCTGTAGCGGCGTAGGTCACTGACACGGGATTGATCGCCGTCACGCCGCACGCAATTCGCCCGAATCCCGAAGCAACCGCAGCGCATGCACGCGGTCCCGGCGAAGAGACGCCGGTGAATCCGACGTCGCGATGCTCCTGGCACCTGCGAAATTGGGATAGACCGCCCGATGTTCAGAACGCACCTGGCCGAACGGAAGCGGGCCGAACAGAAGATCACGGAAGCCATCCGGCAGTTCGAGTCGGCCACGGGTGTCACAGCGTCGACGAGGTCGAGCTCGACGTGACGATGACGGAGTCGACGACGCTCTCGCATGCCTCGCGTGACATGCCGCACCGGGCGCGGCGCCGCGAGCGGTCTCTCCGCTTCTGCGAGCGAGTCGAACACGCCGACCTGTTGACCGCCCGACAGCGGCGCCGCGACGGAGTGCCGCGGCGAGATCGTGCAATGCCGCGTACGTGCCGACGCAGGCCACCCATAGCTCGAATTTCGTCGACATCCTGAAGATCGATCAGTCGTTCATCCGCGACAGGCTCACCGATCCGGACGACGCGACGATCGCGCTGGCGGTGATTTCGCTCGCGCACAGCCTGAATTTCAAGATCATCGCGGGAGGTGTCGAGAGCACCGAGCGCAGCCGCGTGCTGAGCGCAAGCGGCTGCGACGAGATCCAGGGCCAGTACTTCAGGAACCCCGTGCCGGCCGCGGAATGCGCGGCGATGCTGAGCCGGGACATGCGATCCGGATTCCGATCCGCGCCCGCGCATGCGGCAGGCGGGCGGCGCTCGAGAAAGCGGCACGGGAGTCGCCTCGCGTGCCGCCCGTCGCGCCTTCGTGACGGATTCCCCTGCCGTCACCGTTCACGCGATACCGCTCGAGTCACGCACCGCTCCTGCGCCGCAGGCCGCCGAGTCCCAGCAGTCCGGAGCCGAACAGCACCGCCGGCAACGGCAACGGCACCGCGCTCGTCGACGGCGCCTGCACGAGGTCGAGCGTGTAAGTGTTGCCGGCGCCCGGGTCGTTCAGGCTCAGCCAGAAGCTGCCCGTCGTGCTCTGGCCGGTGGCGAGCGCGCCCGTGAAGCTCAGCGCATCCGGTCCACTCGCCGGCGGCTTGTCGAGCGTAAAGCCGCCGAGCGTCGCGTTCGAGAAGTTCGCGAAGACGTTGCCGTTCGGCGCGTTCTCGATCGAGATGTGGTAATCGGTCCAGTCCTTGCCCGAGGCGTTGTTGATCGTCTCCGACACGACGAACGGTCCGCCGCCGCCCGTGCCGTGAGCGACGGTGATCCGCAGCGTGAGCGGCACGGGTGCCGGGTCGAATGTCTTCGTGTAGCTGATCGCGTATTGCAGATTGTCGACGCTGAAGACGTCGAGCGAGCCGGCGCTCGGCTCCATGAGCTGGATGCCGGTGACGATCGGCGAGGCGGCAGCCGGCGCGCTCGCGAACAGCGTGGATGCGGCGAGCGCCGAGGCGACGAGCGTGGCGAGCGAGGGCGGGCGTGCGCTGAACATTGCTTTCATGGGGTACTCCTCGAGATTCCGATAAGGGGAGCCGCCGGCGCAGTGGCCATGCGGCGCGGATCGTTTTGCGATCGGGTTCAGCCGATGACGCGAGGAGTAGTGTGTGGAGACGGGTAGTGTTTGCCTGCCCGGGGAAACGTCTGACCTGCTGTCGGGCGTGCGCTCACCGCTGCAGGAAACCCGGCGGTTCGCGCGCGCGAGTTCTAGCCGGCGGGGATCGGGCTCCTCCGCCCGGCGATCTCCCGCATCGCCGACCGCAGGCCCGAGGCGATCTCGGGATCGTCCATTCCCGCGGACACCCGCTCCAGCGAATAGGGCCGATCGAATACCGCGTGGCCCTCGTAGGACAGCACGAGCCGGATCATGCCGACCGACGGCTGACGATCGGCGCGCACGCACCATCGCAGATCGCCCCGTCGCACACCGGGCGCGATTTCACGCGCGCAGTCGAGCGTCGCCTCCCGGAATCGCAGCAGCAGATGGACGAGCTCGTTCATGTGGCGCCTCCCGGCACGTGGGTGGTGGTGAGAGGCAATGCTGACGGAGTCGCGGCGATACCGGAGTCGGCGTCCGGCGGTTCGTGTGTAGGTGCACGCGATGCTTCGCTGTAGGCGCGCTCAGAACTCCGGGAGATCCGTCAAGGTCGGTCCGGAATGTCCGATGGAACCGGCATTGACGATGGTGTGCCGGCCGTTGCGGAGCACCGCGCGCCGCACCTGCGCCCCGGTGAAATGCAGCCCCTCCACTTCGAACGCCGTCATCACCGTGTGGCCGGCGGCGAGGGCGCCGATCACGGCGTCCACGCCCGCCTCGCGCGGTGGCTCGAGATACACGCGCCGCGAGGGATCGAAGCGCCCCCAGCGTACGCGCGCAACGTGGCCGTCCACCTCGTCGTGACGGATCGCGGCAATTGCATAGACGTCCATGCGAGTCCTTTCCGCCCGAACGGGGAAATCGTCTCTTCCCATCGAGAGAGCCGGGGCCGAACTCCGCACGGGAACCGCCCGACCGCGGCAAGATAGCGCGACAAACCGTGTGGGAATACAGGAATCGTCCGATGCCCCGGCGGAGCCGGAGGGGAGAGCCGGGTCTCACCCCGCCCCACGCCGCGCGATCTGCAGCTCGCCGCCGCCGGTCTCGCATTGCTCGAGCACGGCGACGAGCGCGGCGTAGTCGACGGGCTTCACGAGATGAGCGTCGAAACCCGCCGTGCCCGAGCGCTGGCGGTCTTCGTGCTGGCCCCAACCGGTGAGCGCGACGAGCGTGATGTCGCGGCCCCACGGCTGCTCGCGGATGCGGCGGCAGACGTCGTAGCCGTTGAGATCCGGCAGGCCGATGTCGAGGATGATCGCGTCGGGCACGACGGCTTCCGCGATGCCGAACGCGTCGTTGCCGTTGTGTGCGACGTGGACTTCGTTGCCGGCCATGCGCAACAGCATCGCGAGCGATTCGGCGGCGTCGTGATTGTCGTCGACGATGAGCATGCGACGCGAGCCCGGAAGGGCCCGCGCCGGCGCTTCGAGCGGCAATTCGGCGGGAGCGCGCTCCGCGAGCGTCGGCAGATGCACGGTGAACTCGCTGCCGCGGCCTTCGCCCTCGCTCGCCGCGCTGACGCCGCCGCCGTGCAGCTCGACGAGCCGCTTCACGAGTGCGAGACCGATGCCGAAACCGCCGCGCGATCCCGGCGCCATGCGATCGACCTGACCGAACATATCGAAGACGAGCCCGAGCTTCTCCGGCGGGATGCCGCAGCCGAAATCACGCACACGCACTTCGGTCGTCCCCGCGCCGCTCGTCGCGGACACCACGATGCGGCCGCCGGGGTCGCTGAACTTGCAGGCGTTGTTCAGGAGGTTCGTGAAGACCTGCACCATGCGCACGCGATCCGCCTGCAGCCAGATCGGTTGGTTCGGAAGCTCCGTGTCGATGCGCAGGCCGTAGCTTTCGGCGATCGGCCGGATCGACTCGATCGCCTCGCGCAACAGACTGCGCAGCTCGGTCGAAGCCATGCGCAGTTCGAGGCGGTCGTGAGTGATGCGGTTCACGTCGAGCAGATCGTCGACGAGGCGCACGAGATGCGTGAGCTGCCGGTCCATTTTCTTGCGGCATTCCTCGATGACGGCAGCATCGTCCGGCGCGCGCCGCATCAGCTCGAGCGCGTTGCGCAACGGCGCGAGCGGATTGCGCAGCTCGTGGGCGAGCGTCGCGAGGAATTCGTCCTTGCGCCGATCGGCGCCGCGCAGCGCCGCGATGTAGCGCACGCGCTCGTAGGCGACGGCGACGTAGTGCGTGATCGTGCGCAGGAACTCCACGTCCTTCGGATCGAAGTGATCGCGCGAGCAGCTCGCGAAGGACAGCGTGCCGACGAGCCGGTCGCCCCACATCATCGGATTGCAGACGTAGGCGCGCACGCCGAAGGATTTCACGATCTGCACCGCCGGATCGCTCGAGCGCTGGATGAACGTCTCGACGGCGGGCTGGCCGTTCTGCGCCACGCGCCCGCAGATCGCCTGGCCGATCTCCAGGCGCTCGACGGAGCTCGCGAGCGCCTCGCTGAAGCCCGAGTACGAGGCGAGGCGCAGACCACTGCCGGTGTCGTCGCGCATGTAGTTGAAGAACAGATCGAGCCCGAGCTGCGGGCCGATGCGCGCGAAGAGCTCGCGCAGCATCGCGTCCGGATCCTCGGCGTGGAGGATCAGCGCCGCGCTCTCCGAGAGCATCGCCAGCCGCTGGTTCTTGCGGCGCAGGCGCTCCTCGAGCTGACGGCGGTGATCGATGTCGTAGACCAGCGCGATCCAGCCGTCGATCTCCCCCCGCTCGTCACGCGTCGGCGAGCACGACACGCTGACCCAGCGCGTGCCGCCCTGCACGAAGCTCGCCGCGCGCTCGTAGCGTACGCGTTCCCCGGCGAGGACGCGTTCGAAGTGCGGCATGAGCTCGCGCATCGCGTCGTTGCCGATGACGTCCACGATCGCCCGGCCTTCGAGATCCTCGGGCGCCGCGCCGAACGGCTCGGCATAGCCCTTGCTCACCCAGACATAACGCAGATCGCGGGAGCAGCGCGCGACGCCGGCCGCCATGCTGTCCGTGATGTACTGCAGGTCCTCGGCCAGGTGCTGGTGACTGCGCTGCGCCGAGCGCATGAACTCGCCGAACAGCATGATCACGCCGCAGGTGAGCGCGAAGGCCGAAGCACTCGCGAGGCTGAAGACGCTCGAGAGGTCACGCTGCGGGCCCGCCATGAACCAGCTCGCCGCCGCCGCATACCCCACCGCGGCGACGAGCAGCGCCGGGCGCCAGCCGCCTGCCCAAACCGCGACGAAGACCGCGGCGTAGAGCGTGACGAGCGGCAGACGCTCGTGCAGCACCGGCGCCAGTGCGGCACGGATCGCGAGCGCGACGGCGAGGGCGGCGAGCGCGACGGCATAGACGGCGAGCGGATTGCGCGGCCCGCGCTCGAGGCGATAGAGGTTCAGGCGCATGCGCGCGCCGGCACGGCGCCACCACGGGCGCATGCGCTTCGTCCACGCGGCGGCGCTGCCGCCGCGACGGTCGGAATCCCGGGATCGTTCATCTGCAAGCTCCGCGCAATGGGCTACGCGATTCACCGCAGTGCGGTCGGGGTTTTCGCCCTCACCGCGGGGGCTCATTCTAGCGTGCGCGTTTTCCGCGGGTATGACCAGTCACCGCGGGTTCTCGAAATCCGTCACGGATCGCTGAATCCGTCGTGCGCCGCCTCCATGAGACCGCGTGTACCGGCTTTCGTTGCAGCGCCGCCGTCGGGCGGACGCGTCAAACGCCGACAGGACGACCGCGGCGTGCGCAGTATAGTCAATCGATGAAACGAGTGCTGTGGGCCGGCGTGTGCGCGCTCGCGCTCTGTGCTCTCGCCGCGCGCGCCGCCACGGGTTACGAATACGACATCCGCTACGTCGGCCGCATCACCGTGCCCGAGCTCCCCGAGTATTGCGACGGCCGCTACAGCGAGCCCGTCATCGGCTGTGCCGTTGCCCAGGACGGTTCCGAGTTCCTCGGCCATTTCAGCACCGACATCGAGCTCGAGCGTCTGCCGGACGGCATCTACGCCGGCGCCTACGCTCCGCGCTTCCTCACGTTCACGACGCGCTTCGGCGCGCTCGTCTGGGACAGCACCGACCGCACGTCCGCGTTCACCGGCTTCCGCGATCCGCGCCTCGGCGGCAGCGGCATCGGCGTGGTGGTGCGCGGTGGCAAGGTGCTCGGCCTCGTCGGCGGCGTGTACGGCGCTGCGGACCATCCCTATCTCGATTTCTTCGCGGACGCGGGCCCGCCCTTCGTCGACTGGGACAGCACGACGCCGCAGGCCGCGCTGCAGGCCTGGCAGGCCCTGCTGCGTGGAGGGCTCGATCACTTCAGCGCGGCCGACGATCGCGGCGGGCGCGTGAGTGGCACGTACTCCGTCATCCGCGCCGCCGGCCCCTAGAGCGGGAGCGCTACCGAGCCGCGCCCGGCTCGCCGAGGTTCGATTTGATTCGGGGTCAGGTTCGATTTGATTCGGGGTCAGGTTCGATTTGATTCGGGGTCAGGTTCGATTTCGCGGCCGACACGGGTGCCCCTCGCCGAACAATTGCCTGCGAAATCGAACCTGACCCCATTTCCCGTCCGCACCGCACTTCTTTCACGCCAACCCACGAGCTCTGCGAGCCGAGGGCCGCTGGACGTCGTTCTTCGGTCCGAGCAGGATTCTCCACGTAGAACTTACACGCCGACGCAAGGCTTACGCGGTCACGAAGCCGACCGCACGCAGCGCATCCCATGCACCCCGCGGCCCAACCGCGGCACGGAACTTGCCATCTCCGCGGTGCCGCGCGGCCGTTCTGCCGCGCAGACCGGGAGCGCATGATCACGCTCGAGTCATCCCTCATCTGCACGTGCGTTCGCGCGCCGCTTCGCGCGCGTCGCGCCTGGCCGGCCGCGCTGCTCCTCCTCCATGCCCTCGCCGCCTCGGCCGTCGATGCCGAGTGGCCGATGGCGAGCGGTGATTACGCGAACACGCGCTACAGCACGCTCGCCGACATCGACACCTCGAATGTCGGCACGCTCGCCGAGGCCTTCGCCTTCGATACCGGTGTCGAGCGCGGCCAGGAAGCCGCACCGATCGTCGTGGGCGGCACGCTCTATCTCCTCACCGCCTGGCCGAACGTGCTCTACGCGCTCGATCTGACGCGGCCCGGTGCCGCGGTGAAATGGAAGTTCGAGCCGCATCCCGCGCCGCGGGCGCAGGGCGAGGCGTGCTGCGACGTCGTGACGCGCGGCATTGCGTATGCCGACGGGACGGTGTTCATGGTCACGCTCGACGGCCAGGCAATCGCCGTCGACGCCGCGACGGGCGCCGAACGCTGGCGCACGCCGCTCGCCGACGTCGCCCACGGCGAGACCGTGACCATGGCGCCGCTCGTGGTGAAGGACCGCATGCTCGTCGGCAACAGCGGCGGCGAGATGGGTGTGCGCGGCTGGCTGACCGCGCTCGACACGCACACCGGCGCCGTCGCCTGGCGCGCCTACAGCACCGGCCCCGATCGCGACGTGCTGATCAATCATTCGCGCTACGCGCCGTTCTACCCGACCGACCGCGGCACGGATCTCGGCGTCGCCACCTGGCCGCCCGAAGCCTGGAAGAGGGGCGGCGGCGGCGCCTGGGGCTTCGTGTCCTACGATCCCGCGCTCGATCTCCTCTACTACGGCACCGCGAATCCCGGCCCCTGGAATCCCGAGCAGCGCGCAGGCGACAACAAATGGACCTCGGGCGTGTTCGCGCGCCGCCCCGGCGACGGCACGGCGGCCTGGTTCTATCAGTGGAGCCCGCACGATCGCCACGATTACGACGGCATCAACGAGATGATGCTGCTCGATCTCGACTGGCAGGGCGCGCGGCGCGAGGTACTCGTCCACCCCGATCGCAACGGCTATGTCTACGTGCTCGATCGGAAGAACGGTGAAGTCCTCGCCGCCGATCCCTTCGTCACCGTCAACACGAGCACGGGAGTCGATCTGAAGACGGGGCGGCTGCAGTACGACCCGGGCAAGGATCCGCGCGCGGGGCTCACGATCAGGAACGTCTGTCCTGCCGCGCCCGGCGCGAAGGACTGGCAGCCGTCCGCGTATTCGCCGCGCACGGGGCTCCTCTATCTGCCGCACCAGCACCTCTGCCACGACGCCCAGACCTACACCACGAGCTACATCGCGGGCACGCCCTTCCTCGGCGTGACGGCGCAGATGAACGGCATGGCGGGCACGAGCCGCGGCGCGTTCACGGCCTGGGATCCGCTCGCGCGGCGCGCGCGCTGGACGCTGCCCGAGGTGTTCCCGGTGTGGAGCGGCGCGCTCGCGACCGCGGGCGATCTCGTGTTCTACGGAACGCTGGACGGCTGGTTCAAGGCCGTCGACGCGCGCAGCGGCAAACCGCTCTGGCAGCAGCAGACGGGCTCGGGGATCATCGGTCAGCCCATGGCGTATCGCGGGCCGGACGGGCGCGAGTACGTCGCGATCATGAGCGGCGTCGGCGGCTGGGCCGGCGCCGTGTCCTCGGGGTGTCTCGATCGCCGCGACGGCACGGCCGCGCTCGGCTTCGTCGGGGCGATGAAGGATCTCCCGATGCCGGAAGTGAAGACCGGCGTGCTGCACGTCTATGCGCTGCCCTGAGCTCGCATGCCTCGCGTTGATCGTCTGTCTCGCGGGCTGCGAGCGCGAGACGCGGCACTTCACCGCCGACGTCCCCGGCCCGGCCTACCCCGGCCCGCGCGCCCAGACGGGCACTGTCGCCGGACGTGCCGAGAATCCCTACGCGCGCAACGCCTACGCCGTGAACGAGGGCAAGCGGCTGTTCCGCTGGTACAACTGCAACGGCTGTCACGCCGAGGGCGGCGGCGGGATGGGCGTGCCGCTGATGGATGCGGAGTGGCGTTACGGTGACCGTCCCGTCGACGTCTTCACGAGCATCCACGACGGCCGCCCCGACGGCATGCCGGCGTTCGGCGGGCGCGTGACGGACGATCAGATCTGGCGGCTCGCCGCCTACGTGCGCGCGATCGAAGGCCGCGTCGCGAGCGCCACCGCGCCGAACCGCGACGACAGCCTGCAGGAAGCGAAGCCCGAGACGCGGCGCGCCGGGCAGTGAGCATGAGCGGCCTTCCTCTCGCTGCATTCCTCGACACGCCCCCGCTCGGCGAGCTCTCGCAGGACGCGCTGCGCGCGGCCGGCCCGCAGGCCGCGGCGACCCTCGCGCTGTGGTGGCCGACGCTCGCGCTGTGCAGCGCCGTGCTGCTCGGGATCCTCATCGCGCTCGGCTATGCGCTCGCGACGAGCGGCCGCGCCGTGCGCAGCGCGCCGGGTGATCTGTCCTCGCTCGCGAATCGCGAGCCGGGCCTCGTGCGCGCCGTGAGCGTCGGCGTCGCGCTCTCGACCGTCGCCCTGCTCGGCCTCGTCGCGGCGAGTGCCGCGACGGATCGCAAGCTCGCGAGCCTCGACACCGCGGGCGCGCTGCAGGTCCACGTCATCGCGCATCAATGGTGGTGGGAGTTCGAATACCTCGATGCGGACGTCACGCGCCGCTTCGTCACGGCGAACGAGCTGCACCTGCCGGTCGGCCGCGCCGTCGAGCTCGTGCTCGATGCCGACGACGTGATCCACAGCCTGTGGATCCCGAACCTCGCGGGGAAACGCGATCTCATTCCCGGCCATACGCAGACGCTGCGCCTGCGCGCGGATCGTGCCGGCGTCTATCGCGGCCAGTGCGCGGAGTACTGCGGCTACCAGCACGCGAACATGGCGCTGCGCGTCGTCGCCGAGGAGCCCGGCGCGTTCACGGCCTGGGCGGATCGCATGCGCGCGCCGGCCGCCGCGCCGGCGACGCCGCTCGCGCAGCAGGGCCGCGCGATCTTCGAGAACGGCACGTGCGCGATGTGCCATACCGTGAGCGGTACGCCGGCCGCGGCGAAGCACGCGCCGGATCTCACCCACCTGGCCTCGCGCCGGCGGCTCGCCGCCGAGACGCTCGAGAACACGCACGATCTCCTCGCGCGCTGGATTTCGCGGCCGAACGCGCTGAAGCCCGGCGTCTACATGCCGGACCAGGCATATTCGGAATCGGACGTGCAGGCGCTCACCGCCTACCTGGAGACCTTGAAATGAACGGCAGCGTGGAGAACGGGTGCCGATGAGCATCCACGACACCCGCAGCGCCGAGCTCGAGGCCACCTGGCGCGACCCCCCGGGCCTGCGCGGCGTCCTCTCCGCCGTGAATCACAAGACGATCGGCCGGCGCTTCATCGTCACCGCCTTCAGCTTCTTCGTCGCGGCCGGCATCCTCGCCGGCCTCATGCGGCTGCAGCTCATGCACCCGGGCAATACGGTTCTCGGTCCCGATCGCTACGCGCAGATCTTCACCATGCACGGCACGACGATGATGTTCCTGTTCGCCGTGCCGGTGATGCAGGCCGTCGCGGTCTACGTCGTGCCGCTCATGATCGGCGCGCGCAGCATCGCCTTCCCGCGGCTCAACGCCTACGCGTTCTGGATCTACCTCTTCGGCGGCGTGATGCTCTACGGCGCGTTCCTGCTGAACGTCGGACCTGACGCGGGCTGGTTCGCCTACGTGCCGTTGTCCGGTCCCGCCTATTCGCCCGGCAAGCGCGTCGACTTCTGGGCGCAGATGATCACGTTCACGGAGCTCTCGGGCCTGCTCGAGGCCGTCATCCAGATCACGACCATCTTCAAGCTTCGCGCGCCCGGCATGACGCTGAACCGGCTGCCGCTCTACGTGTGGTCCGTGCTGGTGACGAACTTCATGATCCTCTTCGCGATGCCGGCGGTGATGCTGTCGAGCACGGCGCTGATCATGGACCGCCTCGTCGGCACGCATTTCTACAACCCGGCCGAAGGCGGCGACGTGCTGCTGTGGCAGCACCTCTTCTGGTTCTTCGGGCATCCGGAGGTGTATTTCATCTTCGTGCCGGCACTCGGCTTCATGTCGACGATCATCGCGACGTTCTCCCGGCGGCAGATCTTCGGCTACACCGCGATGGTCGTCGCATTGATCGCGACCGCGTTCCTCGCGTTCGGGCTGTGGGTCCACCACATGTTCGCGACGAACCTGCCGGAGCTCGGCAAGAGCTTCTTCACCGCCGTCAGCATGATGATCGCCATTCCCTCGGCCGTGCAGATCTTCTGCTGGCTCGCGACGCTGAAGACCGGCCGGCTCGTCATGGAGGTTCCGCTCCACTTCGTCCTTGCGTTCTTCTTCATCCTCGTCGTCGGCGGGCTGACGGGCGTGATGCTCGCCGCCGTGCCGCTCGACCTGCAGGTGCACGACACCTACTTCGTCGTCGCGCATTTCCACTACGTCCTCATCGGCGGCGCGGTGTTCCCGCTCGTCGGCGCGTTCTACTACTGGTTCCCGAAAGTCACGGGCCGCATGCTCTCCGGCGTGCTCGGGCGCTGGCATTTCTGGCTCTTCTTCGCCGGCTTCAACCTCACGTTCTTTCCGATGCACGTGCTCGGGTTGCTCGGCATGCCGCGACGCGTCTACACCTATCCCGCGGATCCCGGCTGGGGTGCGCTGAATCTCCTCTCCACCGTCGGCGACTGGATCACCGGCGTGAGCTTCCTGCTGTTCGCCCTGAACGTGTGGCGCGCGCTCGCCCGCGGCATGCCGGCCGGTGCGAACCCCTGGGGCGCGCCCACGCTCGAATGGGCGACGAGCTCGCCGCCGCACGCCGCGAATTTCCCGCGCGTGCCGCTCGTCCGGGGCGTGGCGCCGCTGTGGCTCGCCGAACCGTACGCCGGCCACGTGCGCGGCCTCGCGGACACGCAGCGCGAGGTGCTCGCGACGACCGTGCTCGATGCGGCGCCCGATCACCGCATGATCATGCCGACGCCGACGATCTGGCCGTTCCTGAGTGCGGTCGCGACGACGATGCTGTTCATCGGCTCGATCTTCACGCCCTGGGCCGTCGTGTGGGGCACGGTGCCGGTCGCCGTCGCGCTCGTCGCCTGGTTCTGGCCGACGCGCGCGGAAACGGCAGAACATCTCGCGCTCGAGAAGCGGCCGTGAGCGATCCGAAATTCGAGCCCGGCGCGGAGCCCGCGCTGCCGATCCCGGACGGCGACGGCGGTACGGATCTCGACGTCGCCGTCCTGCCGAGCTTCGGCTTCGGTCACCGCAGCCTCATGTGGTGGGGCACCTGGGGCATGATCGCGATCGAGGGCACGGTGTTCGCGCTCACGATCGCGACTTACTTCTACCTGCGCGGCCAGGGCACGCAGTGGCCGATCGCCGAGCCGCCGCCGGATCTGCTGTGGGGCACGCTGAACGTCCTCGTCTTCCTCGCGAGCGCCGTGCCGAACCAGGCCGCGAAACGTGCGGCGGAGCGCTACGATCTCGCCGGGGCGCGGCGCGCGACGCTCGGCTGCGCGGCGCTCGGCATGGTGCTGCTGATCCTCCGCGTCTTCGAGTTCCGGCACCTGAACTGCCGCTGGGACACGGATGCCTACGGCTCGGTCGTGTGGACGCTGCTCGGCTTCCACACCGCGCATCTCCTCACCGACTGGCTCGATACGGCCGTGCTCGGCGTGATGCTCTGCACGGGGCCCATCGAGGGCAAGCGCTACGTCGACGTGAGCGAGAACGCGATGTACTGGTACTTCGTGCTCGCGAGCTGGCTGCCGATCTACGGCGTCATCTACTGGGTGCCGCGCCTGCCGCCGGTACTCTCGCCATGATCTGGCCGGCGCTCCTGCTCGCGCCCTCGATAGCGCTCTGCGACGTGCTCGCGAGCCATGCGCTGACCGGCCAGGACTGTACGATCGCGACCTCGCGCATACTCTACGCCGTGCAGTTGCCGAGCCTCGCGCTCGTCGTCGTCTGCACGCTGCTCGCCGCCGCGCACCGGCGCGCGCACGCGCCCGGCACGGCGATCGATGCCACCGTCATGCAGCCGTGCTTCCTCGCCGGCGTCGCGTCGTGGACCGGGCTGCTCTCCGTTCTCGTCGTCGTCGCGATCGGGATCCCGCTGTGGTTCGTGCCGCCCTGTGCGGGCTGATCGTCGCACCGGCCGCGGCGGCGCACGGCGTGACGGCAGCGGACGACGCGGGCACGGCCTTCGTCGTCGCCTGCCTCCTCATGAGCGGTGCGACATACGCGCTCGGGATGGCGAAGCTCGCGCGGCGCGGCCGGGCGCTGCGGCAGCGCCTGCCTGCGCTTTCCTTCCTCGCCGGCTGGCTCGCGCTCGCGGCGGCGCTGCTCACGCCGCTCGACACGCTCGCCGCACGGAGCTTCGCCGCGCACATGGTCCAGCACGAGATCCTCATCCTCGTCGCCGCGCCGCTCTGCGTGCTCGGTCAGCCGCTCGCGATCTGGAGCTGGGCGCTGCCGCATGCAGGGAGGCTCCGCCTCGCCGCGGTGTTCCATCATCCGGCGTGGCAGCGTCCCTGGCATGCGCTCACCGCGCCGCTGCCGGCCTGGGCGCTGCACGCCGCGGCACTCTGGATCTGGCATCTGCCGCTGCTGTTCGAAGCCGCGCTCGCGCGGCAGGCCGTGCACGTCGCGCAGCACGCGAGCTTCCTCGGCACGGCGCTCCTCTTCTGGTGGGCCCTGCTGCGTCCGGCCGCGCGCCACGCGCCCGGCGTCGCGCTCGCGGTGCTGTTCACGACGATGCTGCACAGTACTGCGCTCGGCGCGCTGCTCACGCTCGCGACGCACGCGTGGTACGGCGTCTACGGCGGGGCGTTCGGTCTCGACGCGCTCGAGGATCAGCAGCTCGGCGGACTCGTGATGTGGGTGCCCGGGGGGCTCGTCTATCTGGGCTCCGGACTCGCGCTCGCGGCGCGCTGGCTCGCGGCGCGGCCGGCGCGCGCCGTGTAGGACTATGCCGGACACGATCAGCGTCCCGCCGCCGACACACCGCGCCGTCGCCGCGACCGTAGACTGACCCCACAGTTTGACCCCCCGGGCCCCCCCAAGCCCACCCAAACTGAGGTATCAGGTCTCGATACCGGGCGATTGCAGCTTCCCAGCGGAGCTGCAATCGCCTTATTCCTTTTTCCCTCCGCCCTTTCCCAATGGACGCACCCGCGCCCTGCCGAGCCGCGTCGCGAGCAGCTCGAACACCGCGACGTCGACTTTCGCCGCCCGAGTCCGCGCCAGGACCGCGAGCTCGTCCTCGTCGCGCGCCGTGCCGAGATGACACCAGTCCGCGAAGACGTGCACGACGCCGTGCTCGCGCACCGCGATCGCGCCCGCGTACGGCCACGCCGGCAGGCGCAGCGCGCTCGTCGCCTGCACGAGCTTCGCAAGCGTGCGCAGCCGCGCGGCGGGATGGCTCGTACAGGCCTTCGAGGCACAGGCCGGACACGGCGCGCGCCGCGCTGCGAGCCCGAGCGCGCTGCGACAGAGACCGTGATCCCGCGCGAGCCTGCCGAGTGCCCGGTCCGCACGCTTGCGGCTCGCATACACCGCGAAGCAGCGCTCGCCCTGCGGCCAGCCGGCGGCCACGGGCAGGCGCTCGACGAGCGGGCCCGCGGAGTCGGGCGTGACACGCAGGAACACGCCGTCCTCGGCCACACGGGTCGCCGCGTCGAGCTCGCGCGCCCACGCGAGCCGGACGAGTGCGGCATCGAGCGGCCCGGCCGCACGGCGTGCCTCGACGGTGTGCGGGACGGAGGCACCCCGCGCGTCGAGCGCCGCGACGAGCGTCGAGGCTTCACTGCGCAGGCGGCGCGCGCTGCGGATCGCGAGCGGCGTGCGCGCGGCGTCGAACACCGCGTAGACGCCGCGCCCTGCCGGCAGATCGGCGCACAGCGCGGGACGCTCCGGCGGCTCGCCGCCGTAGTGCGCGAGCCCGGCCTCGACGATCGCGGCGGGCGTGTCGCGCACGAGCCTCTGCCACCAGCGCCACAGCGCGCGGGCATCGGGCAGCGCGCGATGCCGCGTGCCCGTCGTGAGGCCGTGTGCGGCGAGCAGCGCGTCGAGGTGATGGGCCGGGGCGGTCGGCTGGAGCCGGCGGGCGAGCGCGAGCGTGCAGATCGCCGGTGTCTCGAAGCGGATCCCGAGGCGCGCGAACTCGGCGGCGAGGAAGCGGAAGTCGAAGCGCGCGTTGTGGGCGATGAAGACGCGCCCGGCGAGCCTCGCGCGCAGCTCCTCCGCGACGTCGCGAAAGCGCGGCGCGTCCGCGAGCGCGTCGCGCGACAGATCCGCGAACGCCGGCACGTCGCGCCGCCACCGCCGCTCGGGATCGAGCAGCGTCGTCCATTCGCTCACCTCGTCTCCGTCCACACCGACGAGTCCGAGCTCGACAATCCGATCGCGGGCCGCGTCGAAGCCCGTGGTTTCGACGTCGACGAAAACCAACAGCCGTTGGATCACCGGAGTCACGGGAAAGGGCGCGGTGTGCAGCGAATACATCGGAGAGCGTAGAAGTTGCAAATACGCGGAGGATGTTACACGCGTTGCGCGCCCGTGGTGCGCTCGCGTCGGTGGTTTCGCGACGCATTCCGGCGCGCCTCGGCGGCGCGGCGGGCGACACGGCGCGCGGGGTACGAGCGCGCCCGTCGCGCATCTCGCGTCAGCGTGTCCTGCACTTCCCCGCGCGAATGCTAAGCGCCGCGCGCGGCCGCATCTGTAGGATTCCGGCGGGGCGTACGTAGTCGCCGACGTCTGTCACAGCTCCGCGATCGGCCCACGCCGCGAGCCGGCCCGTGGCTTGGAACTTGCTCCTTCACCGCGTCGGCCCCGCATGGCGTGGGCCGCGAACGTCTCAAACCACTCACCAAGGAGTCATCGACATGCGGAGTAAATTAGTTGCGCTGTTATGCAGCGTCGTTCTGATGTTGCCGTTCGCCGCGAACGCGGCGCTCTGGAACTTCTCCGGCGGCATCAACGCCGACCAGGAGCGGGCAACCCATACGGTCGACGTGCCGGCGATCTTTTTCGGCGGCGGCGTACTGTCCGGGTCGCTCGACGACGTCACGGGCAGCTTCGTCCTCAACGCCTATTACGCGGGCACGACCGGACCCACGATGGGCCAGCACCTCCACGAGGGTGCGCCGGGCGTCGCAGGGCCGATCGTCATCGACCTCGGCTCGCCCGTCCTGGTCGCGCCCGGGATCTGGTCGGCGAACTATTCGTCCACGCTCAGCGGATCGCAGATGGACTCGCTGTTCGGCGGCCCGTCGCGCAATCTCGGCGTCGGCGACGCCATGAACTGGTACGTCAACATCCACACCGCCGCGAACCCCGATGGCGAGATCCGTGGCCAACTGCTGGTCGCGAGCTCACCGGTCCCGGTGCCGGCGAGCCTGTGGCTGCTCGGCTCGGCGCTCGTCGGCACGCTCGGTGTGCGCCGCCGCGCCTGAAGGAGGGAAACACCCGCCGTGTGGCGAGCAGGCCGTGCGGCCTGCTCGCGTTTACCCAGCATGCCGCGAAAGAACTGCGGCACCGCGATCGCATCCGACGCCACGCCGTCCGTGCGCAGGAGGGGACCCCGGCCGGTGACGTCCGGCACACCGGGTGAACCCCGCCGTTCCCGAGCGCCGAGGCGCTCGTCGTTCGAGAAGTGCCCGCACATCGGCGGCAACGCCTGCGACGAGCACGATCGCTACGGTCCGCACATCTTCCACCCGCAGGCGAAGCGCATCCCGACTGTCTCTCGCAGTTCACGGCCTGGCGCCCCCACGAGCATCGCGTGCTGTCCTCCGTCGACGGCGCGCTCGTGCCGATGCCGATCGACCGCACGACGATCAAGCCCCTCTACGATCCCGATTTCGACGAGCGCGGCGTCGCCGGGCATCTCGCGAAAGTGTGCGAGAACCGCGCGCCGATCGTGACGGGCGAGGACGCGGTCTGAACAGCGTCGGCCGCGATTCGGGAAACGAGCGCTGCGGCGGCTGCACGCGCAAGCTATGGAGTGTGGAACTCTCCGTGCTCGCGGCGCGCACGAACGACGACGATCGCTATTTCACGGACGAGTTCCAGGCGATGCCGCGCGACAGTTACACGGCGATGTTCCGCCATCTGCTCGATCATCCCGGCATCGCCGTCGAGCTCGGCGCCGACTACCGGAGCCTGCGCTCACCGTCTACACCGGCCCGGTCGACGCGTGCTTCGATCACTGCCACGGCCACCTGCCCTGCCGCTCGCCCGGCTCCGTCCACGAACACCCCGAGTCGGCGCGCTATCAACCGCCAGGCGCGGTGAACTCCCCGAGCGAATTCGCGTTCACGCGGATCACGGAAACAAGACACCTCGCCGGCCAGCGTGCGGCCGGGACGTCGATCGTGAAGGAACACCCGGGCGCCGAGGGCGATCCCTGTCATCCGATCCCGAACGTGGTGAACGAGGCGCTCGACCAGCGCTACGGGGCGCGAGCGCGGCGCGACCGCCGGGTATTCTTTGCAGGGCGACGGGCACAATAGCGCTACTACGACATGGCTCAGGTCGACGCCGCGGCCTCGAGCGCGGCGCGGCACATCTGCGGGTGACGGACGAATTCACGGCCGAGCCGGCGCGACTCCGCCGACGGGCGGCGCCGGGCCCGTGCCGGCGCCGCCCCGGTGATCAGCTCGCCTTGCGACTGCGCGAGCGCGAACCGCCCGCCTCTTCGTCCTCCTCGCCGGCGGCCTCCTCGTCCGTGTCATCCTCGTCCGTGTCCTCCTCGTCCTCCTCGTCGAGGCCGAGCTCGCTGCGCAGCTCCTCGCGGCGGGCCGCGAGCTCCTCGCCGATCGCCTCGAAATCGAGAGCGGACTTCTTCGCCTGCTTGAACATCTCGCCCTCTTCCTCCTCGATGTGGTGCCTGATGTATTCACCGAGCACGGTCACTTTCGCGTCGAACAGCTCTTCGTCGGGCGACATGCCCTCGATCTGCTCGATGAGATCCTTCGCCGAGGCGTGCTCGACCTCGGCCTCGTCGAGCAGGTCCATCTCCTCGAGCGCGCCGCGCAGCGCCGGATAGAAGATCTCCTCCTCGATCTGCGCATGCACCGTGAGCTCGCCGCAGAGGCGCGTGGCGAGCGTCTGACGGTCGTCGGCGTCCGCCTCGCTGCCGGCGAGCTCCTCGTACTGATCGAACAGCTTGCGAACGGCGTCGTGATCCGCCTTCAGCAGATTCAGCGCGGCCGGGCCGGCGGCGGACTTGCCGGACTTCGACGCGGATTTCGTACGGGCCATGGTGTGTTGCTCCTGAACGGGTGTTGCGGAACTGGGGCCGGAGCAATCTCCATGCCCGCGTGCGGCGTTGGGGAAAAATTGTGGGGACACGACACTTGATTTCGGGAAATCGTGGGAACACGAGCCTTGATTCGCCCGGCGTCATGGGACGCATCACTCGATCCAGCCGCTCCGACCGGCCGGCGACGACGGCGGGTCCGAAATCAAGTGTCGTGTCCCCCTAATTTTCCGAACCGCGGGGCACGATTCACGGGCAGGCAGAGGTGGCCTTCTGTATACGTCGTCCTCGCGCAGGCGAGGGCCCAGTCGTTCAGCCCCGGCGCCGAGGTCGAACCGCGGAGCAAGCGCAGATTACCAGCGCGGTGCGGCGCCCTCGAAAGCCCGGGATTCGCTGCGCGTGCCATGGGTCATCGACTGGGCCCTCGCCTGCGCGAGGGCGACAGGAAGCGCCCACGGCGGGAGGCGTCGAATGACGCCGCAGTCTGGAGAAGATCCCAATTCTTGGGTGTCCCCATGATTTTTCCATGCAGAATCTACGTGTCGCGTGTAAAAGCGGTATGACGACGGCGCGCGCTGCGCGCCGCGGGGCGAGCCTGCGCGCGCCCTGCGACCGTGGCACGCGGGTTGCTCCGTTCCTGCCGGTCCACGCCGCCAGGAGTAGCCATGTCTCGGGTCGTGACGCGCGACGCCGGGCTGCGCCACGTGCGCGACGATGCGCCCGGCCTTCGACGACTGCGCCACGGTGAAGGTTTTCGATACGTCGACGCCGAAGGCCGGCCGGTCCGCGACCGCGCGGTGCTCGCACGCATCCGGGCCCTGGCGATTCCACCGGCGTGGACCGACGTGTGGATCTGCCCTTCCGCGCACGGTCACCTGCAGGCCACGGGCCGCGATGCACGCGGCCGCAAGCAGTATCGCTATCACGCCGCGTGGCGGAGCTTCCGCGAGGAGACGAAATACGGCCGCCTCGTCGCGTTCGCGGGCGCGCTGCCGGGGATTCGGGCCCGCGTCGCCGCGGATCTCGCGCAGCCCGGCCTGTCGCGCGAACGCGTGCTCGCGACCGTCGTGCGCCTGCTCGAGCTCACGAACATGCGCGCCGGCAACGACGAGTACGCGCGTACGAACGGCACTTTCGGGCTCACCACGCTGCGCAACCGTCACGTACGGATCGAAGGCGCGACGCTCTCGTTCGACTTCAAGGGCAAGAGCGGCAAGCGGCATTCGATCGAGCTCACGGATCGCCGCCTGTCCCGCCTCGTCGCACGCTGCCGCGAGCTCCCGGGCTACGAGCTCTTCCAGTACGTCGATGCGGCAGGCGAAGTCCACGCCGTCGACTCCGGCGATTTGAACGCCTATCTGCGCGAGGCCGCGGGCGCGGACTACACCGCGAAGGACTTCCGCACCTGGGGCGGCACGCGCCAGTTCGCGCGCGCGATGAGGGGTGCGGAGCCCGGCGCGACGCTCACCGAATCGCGCTCGCGTCTGAAGGCCCTCATCGGGGAAGTCGCCGCCGTGCTCGGCAACACGCCGGCGATCTGCCGCAAGAGTTACGTCCATCCCGCGCTGATCGAGGGCTACCTCGCCGGCGAGCTGCCGGCGGCGCTCATGGCGCTGCGCGACGAAGACGAGGACGAGCCGCACGGTCTCAGCGCGGAAGAGCGGGCACTCGTGCGGTATCTGTCGCGACGCGCCGGGGTTCGTTAGCGGTCATGAAGTTTGTGCAGCGCCCGCAATCATGAAAGACGCGTAGAGGGAATTGGGGTCAGGTTCGATTTCGCGGCCGACGCGGTGGCGCGTACCCGGGCGCTCCCCCGCGAATTCGAACCTGACCCCATTTCCCGCCGGCGCCGCCGCTCTTTCACGGCGACCTGCGAGGACCGGGCGCAGACGGGTCGCCCACCCCGGCGTCACCCTCGCGGACGAGGGTCCAGTCGGTGACCCGCGGCACGGCGAGCGAACCCGGGCTGTTGCCGACGCGGGTCCCGGGACCCGCGGATGCTCCCGAGCGCCGGGGCTGGACGACTGGACCCCGCGTGTGCGCGGAGATGACGCGACACAGAAATCTGCAGAGGGAATTGGGGTCAGGTTCGATTTCGCGGCCGACGCGGTGGCGCGTACCCGGGCGCTCATCCGCGAATTCGAACCTGACCCCATTTCCCGCCGGCGCCGCCGCTCTTTCACGGCAACCTGCGAGGCGCGCGGAGATGACAGCGAGGGAAGGCCACCAGGCGCGCCTCGGATGAACGACGGAGAGACCGCGGCTCATACGCCGGCTCCGCGATCGTACCTGCGAAAAGCTCCCTCACGCCGCCGACGGCCGGCCCACGAGTCCTTCGAGCACCTTGTCGAGCGTGAGCGGGTAGTCGCGGATGCGCACGCCGCAGGCGTTGTAAACGGCGTTCGCGAGCGCGGCGCCCGCGCCGCAGATGCCGAGCTCGCCGAGCCCTTTGATCTTCAGCGGATTCGTCTTGTCGTCGATCTCGGGCAGGAAATACGCCTCGACGGCCGGGATATCGGCGTGCGCGGGGACGTGGTAGTGGACGAGATCCTGCGTGACGAACATCCCGCTCCGCGCATCGACGACGCCTTCCTCGTGCAACGCGGCGCCGACGCCCCAGATCATCGCCCCCTGGAGCTGACTGCGCGCGGTCTTCTCGTTGAGGATCCGTCCCGCCGCGAACACCCCGAGCATGCGCCGCAGGCGGATCTCGCCCGTGTCCGCGTCGACCGCGACTTCGGCGAAGTGCGCTCCGTACGCGTACTGCGACCATTGCTTCTCGAGTCCGCCCGGCACGATCTCGCCCTCCGCCGTGAGCCCGCGGCGACCGGCGAGCTCGGCGAGCGTCGCGCCGCGATCGCCTGCGCTCACGCGGCCGCCCGCGAAGACCGCCTCGGTCGCGGGCACGCCGAGCTTCGCGGCGAGCGCGGCGCGCAGCTTCATGCAGGCGTCGTAGAGTCCCGAGCCCGCGCTCGCCGCGCCCCAGGAGCCGCCCGAGCCCGGCGTCGGCGGCAGCGCGCTGTCGCCGAGCTCGACGCGCACGCGCTCGAGCGGCAGGCCGAGCATCTCGGCGGCGATCTGCGCGAGGATCGTGTAACTGCCGGTGCCGATGTCCGTCATCGCCATCTGGACCGTGAGCGCGCCCTCGCCGTCGAGCGCGAGCCGGCACTGCGAGGGCCGCAGGAAGTTGCTGCGGATCGCGGCCGCGACGCCCATGCCGACGTAGGCGTTGCCCTCGCGCACGCTGCCCGGCGCCGGATTGCGCCGCGACCAGCCGAAGCGCTCGGCGCCCGTGCGCAGGCAGGACACGAGGTGCCGCGTCGAGAACGGGATCCTCTTCTCGGGATCCTGCGAGGGCTCGTTGCGCAGGCGCAGCTCGATCGGATCCATGTTCAGCTTCTCGGCGAGCTCGTCCATCGCCTGCTCGAGCGCGAGCAGACCGACGGCCTCGCCCGGCGCCCGCGTCGAATCCGAGACCGGCAGATCGAGTGCGACGGAACGATGGCGCGTGAGCCGCGCGGGTGCGGCGTAGAGCGTGCGCGTCTGCGCGCTCGCCGCTTCGTAGAAATCGTCGTCGCGTGCGCGGTGCGACCAGGTCTCGTGGGCGATCGCGGTCAGGCGCCCGTCCGCGCTCGCGCCGAGCCGCACGCGCTGGCTCGTCGGCGTGCGGTGCGTCGTGAGATGGAACATCTGCTGGCGCGTCTGCGCACACTTCACGGGGCGGCCCAGCTCGCGCGCGGCGATCGCGGCGAGGATGACCTCGGCGTTGATCGGCAGCTTGCCGCCGAAGCCGCCGCCGACGTAGCGCGAGACGACGCGCACGTCGTCTTCCGGCACGAGCAGCGTCGCGGCGAGCGATTTGCGCGCGGCTGCGATGAGCTGCGCCGCGCAGTACACCGTGAGCTTGCCGTCGCGCCACAGCGCGAACGCGGCGTGCGGTTCCATCTGGGCGTGGAAGTGATACGGCGTCGTGTAGGTCGCGTCCAAGGCGATCTCGGCCGCCGCGAACGCGACCTCGAAATCGCCGACGATGCTGTCCGGCGCTTCGCCGAACAGCGTCGCGGGCTCCTCCGCCGCGTCGAGCCGCGCGCCGAAGTCGTAGTCCCCCTCGGCCGGCGCATACGCGACACGCACGAGCCCCGCGGCGTGGCGCGCGGCCTCGAACGTCTCGGCGACGACGAACGCGACCGCCTGCCCCCAGTGCGCGATGCGCGTGCCGGCGAGCTGCGGGCAGGCGCGGGCGTAACGCTCGCCGCCGCTCTCGACACGCCGCTCGCCCTGCTTCGGCGCATTGAGATGCGTCATCACGCGCAGAACGCCCGCGGCGTTCTCCGCGGCCGCCGCATCGATCGTCGCGATCTCGCCGCGCCCGATCGCCGCCTCGACGATGCAGCCGTACGCGAGCTTCCGCGCCTCTTCGACGTCGTGGGCATAGGGCGCCGTGCCGCGCACCTTGAGAGGGCCCTCGACGCGATCGACGGCGGCGCCGACGAGGCCGTTGCGGTTCTCGTCGATCGCGTTCGGCGGCGCGGGCGCGTTCATCTCCATCGTCTGCGTCCTCAGGCGCCGCGGAGCGTCGCGGCGATCGTGCGCGCGGCGAGCCGCGGCTTGAAATCGTTGTGGCCGCAGCCGCGCGCGCCGGCGAACACGCCCGCCGCGAGCACGCCCGCACTCGTTTCGTCCGGCGGCAGACCGGCGATGCGGCGCTCGGCGTCCTCGCTGCGCCACGGCTTGTGCGCGATGCCGCCGAACGCATAGCGGGCATCGACGATGCGGCCATCCGTCACGTGCACGATCGCCGCGACCGAGACGAGCGCGAAGGCGAACGACGCGCGGTCGCGCACCTTGCGATAGATCTGCGTGCCGCCGACCGGCGGCGGCAGCGTGACGGCGAGGATCAGCTCGCCGCGCTCGAGCGTGGTGTCGCGCTCCGGATGATCCTCGGGCAGGCGATGGAGCTCCGCGATCGGCACGACGCGCCGCGTGCCGCGCGGGGTCATGGTGTGGACCCGCGCGTCGAGCACGCGCAACGCGACCGCCATGTCCGAAGGATGGACGGCGATGCACGCCTCGCTCGCCCCGACCACGGCATGCATGCGATTGAAGCCCTGCAGCGCCGCGCAGCCGCTGCCCGGCTCGCGCTTGTTGCAGGCCTGGCCCGGCGCGTAGAAATACGGGCAGCGCGTGCGCTGGAGCAGATTGCCGCCCGTCGTCGCCATGTTGCGGAGCTGGCCCGAGGCGCCGGCGAGCAGCGCCCGCGCGAGCACCGGGTAGTCGCGCCGCACGCGCGGATGCGCCGCGAGATCGCTGTTGCGGACCATCGCGCCGATGCGCAGGCCGCCGTCCGCGAGATCCTCGCAGCGGGCGAGATCGAGATCCGCGAGATCGATGAGATGCCGCGGCCGCTCGATTTCGAGCTTCATGAGATCGAGCAGGTTCGTGCCGCCCGCGATGTAGCGCGCGTCCGGCTCCGCGATCGCGGCGGCGAGCGCCTGTTCCAACGTCGCCGGCCGCGTATAGGTGAACGGGATCACGCGGCGGCCTCGCGGATCGCCGCCACGATGTTCGGATAGGCGCTGCAGCGGCAGAGGTTTCCGCTCATGCGCTCGCGGATCTCCGCGTCCGTCAGTACGCCCGGCTGCTCGAGATCCGCGCTCACGAAGCTCGCCGCGCCGGCGCGGTGCTCGTCGAGCATGCCGAGTGCCGAGCAGATCTGCCCCGGCGTGCAGAAGCCGCACTGGAAGCCGTCGTGCGCGAGGAACGCCGCCTGCAGCGGGTGCAGCCTATCGCCCGCGAGACCGTCCGCCGTGACGACGTCCGCGGCTTCGTGCATGACCGCGAGCGTGAGGCAGGATACGACGCGCCGGCCGTCGAGCAGCACGGTGCACGCGCCGCACTGGCCGTGATCGCAGCCCTTCTTCGGCGCCTTCGCACCGACTTCTTCGCGCAGGAAATCGAGCAGCGTCGTGCGCGTGTCGATCATGCCGGAGTAGCGCCGGCCGTCGACCTTCAGATACGTCGCCCGCAGCGAGGGCCGCGTCGCATCGACGAGCGCCTCGGGTGCCTGCGGCGCGCCGAGCGCGGGTGCCGCCTGCGCGCGCGGCCCGCGCAGGACCTGCGCCACTGCCGCCCAGAGCCCCGCGACGAGCAACGCGCGGCGGCTCAGGCGCAGACGCGGGGTGCCGCGCTTCATCGCGTCGAGTGATCGTGCATGCCCTGTTCGAACTCGATCGAGTCCACGGAGCCGTTGTGATCCGCGTCGAAGGAACTGAAGTCGGGAACCGTCCCCGGCGTGCGTTGCGCTTCCTCCGGCGTGATGCGGCCGTCGCCGTTGCGATCCATCGCGCTGAACGTCGGCGCGCCCGTCGCCCCCGTCGCCGTCGACGGCAACGGCGTCATGCCGCCCGTGCGGCCGCTCGGTCCCGGCGCATTCGGATTGCCGGGCGTGCCGCCTGTGCCGTCGTCGAGGCGTCCCGGCGCCGCGGTGTCGCCCGGCATGCCGCTCGTCGCGGGCGGCGTGCCCGCGGCCGGCCCGGTCGTCGACGGCGATTGCCCGAGCCCGCCGTCCGTCGTGCCGTTCGGGCTCGCGCCCTGGGCCGTACCGACGCCGTCCGAACCGCCCGTCGCGCCGGGCGAAACGCCGAGGCCTTGCGTGCCGCCGGACGTGCCGCCGGACGTGCCGCCGCCCGCGGCGCCGACGGCCGCGCCCTGCGCGAACGCGAGCTGAGAGACGAGACACGCGATGATGACTGTCATGAGCTTCATGGCTCTATCCTCCCGAAGCGTGAAGCGCGGAGTCACGCAAGCGATATGCCATGAAACGCGCGGCCGGCATTCGAGGCTCCGCCGCGCCGCCCTGCGCGTGCACCGTGTAAGCGCTACAGCGGACGAGTAAGGAAGGGCAGCGCGGCGTGATCGCGAGCCTGCTCACGGCTTCGCTCCCCCGAACGCGAGGGTGGCCAAGGGGCGGTCGCTGCGCGAGCGGCGACCGTCGCCGTCGCGAGTGACGTCGGCGTAATCGCGCGTTCGTGCCGCCGGGCCCGCCGAGCCCCCGCGCCGCGCAGGCTGTACGAACCTGCGTGCTACGCCCGGCCCGCCTTCACGAGGCGCGCAGCCGCCGCCGCGCCCTTGTGTCCGAGCACCTCGAAGCGCACCTCGCGGGCGTCGTTGTAGACGGCGAAGAAGCGCTCGAGATCGTCCACGAAGCCCGGCGGCAGATCGCCGGGCGCCCGGCAGCGCGCGTAACGCAGCGCGGGCTCGACGGCGGCGAGGAGGCGATCGTTGCGCTGCCAGGGTCCGCCCGCTTTCTTCTGCCGCGCTTCGATCACGCCCAGCAGCCGGCAGCGCACGACGCTGCCGCAAGGCGCGGGCTCGTCCATGCAGAGCAGCACGTCGAGCGGATCGCCGTCGCCGCCGCGGGTCGCGGGCAGGAAGCCGAAATCGACGGGGAACGCGAGGCCGGCCGGCAGCACGGCGTGGAGCACGAAGACGCCGAGCGCGGGCTCGTACTTGAATTTGTGGCGCGAGCCGGCCACGGCTTCGACGACGGCGTGATAGGTCCCGTCGCCGGCCGCGAGCGGTAGCGCGTCATAGCGCATCAGCGGGATGTCGACTTCGACTTCTTCTTCGCGGGCACCTTGTCCCCCTCGGCGCGCGCTTCCGAGAGACCGATCGCGATCGCCTGCTTCGGATTCGTCACTTTCCTGCCCGACGATCCGCTCTTCAGCTTGCCGGCCTTGAACTCCTTCATGACCTTCTCGACTTTCTTGCCGGCCTTCTTGCCGTATTTCGCGGCCATCGCCTTCAGCCCGTCGTCTCGCCGCCCATCACCTCGAGCACCGTGCCCGTGACGTAGGACGAATCGGCGTTCGAGGCGAGGAACACGTAAGCCGGTGCGAGCTCCTCGGGCTGCGCGGGCCGGCCCATCGGATTCTTCTCGCCGAATTTCGCGACGCGCTCCGGCGGCAGGCCGGGATCGGAAGGATTCAAGGGCGTCCACACCGGACCCGGCGCAACGGCATTCACGCGCACGCCGCGCGGGATCAGCAACTGCGCGAGCGATTTCACGAACGCGTTGATCGCCCCCTTCGAGGCCGAGTAATCGGGCAGGTTCTTCGAGCCGAGAAGCCCCGTCTCCGAGCTCGTGGCGATGATGCAGCCGCCGGGCCGCAGATGGCGCAGCGCCGCGCGCGACAGCCATACGAGCGCATAGACGTTTGTGCGCATCGTGCGATCGAGCTCCTCGTCGGACACGTCGTCGAGGCTCTGCTTGCGCGCCTGGTGTGCGGCGTTCGAGACGAGCACGTCGAGGCGGCCGAACTTCTGCACGGTGCGCTCGACGAGCGAGCTGCACGTCTTCGACTCCGTGAGGTCGGCGGGCAGCAGCAGGCATTCGCCGCCGTGCTGCTCGACCGCGTCGCGCGTTTCGAACGCATCCGCTTCCTCGTCGAGCAGGTAGTTGATCGCGATCTTCGCGCCTTCGCGCGCGAACATCACGGCGACCGCGCGCCCGATGCCGGAGTCGCCGCCCGTGATCAGCGCGACCTTCCCTTCGAGCTTGCCGGCGGGACGATAGGCCTCGGCCGCGTAGCGCGGCGCGGGACGCAGCTCCGATTCGAGCGAGGGGCGATCCTGGTGCTGCGCCGGGAACGGCAGTTTCGGCTCCTGCGGTGCGTCGGTCATGGCGTTCTCCACACTGGAGCCACGATCGTCCGTCGCGCGACGCGCCCACCACAGTAGGCGGGCGTCGCGGCACCACGTAGGTCCGTGGCGAAGGCCTCATCAACGGTTACCGCGCGAGCGCTTTGGCGCATCGGCCATGAGCGGACTCGCGGGTGATCGAAAAACGCCTTACCGCCCGAGTTCACGAAGCAGTATGCGCATGCGGCTATGGCCCACACGCTACATTCCGCCGGATGGATTGCCGGCTCCGGTACCCGGTCCGGCTGTATTGATAAACCGTTCTACGGAGATGCCACCGTTATTTCGATGACGCGGCGGGAACGCGTCGGGATGCGGCATGGACTAGCGCGCCAGCAGCCGCTCCAGTGCGTGCAGGTCGGCCGGCTTGGTGAGATGGTCATCGAAGCCCGCCTCCAGCGCCCGCTTGCGGTCCTCGTCCTGGCCGTAGCCGGTGATCGCCACAAGATAGACCGAATGCAGTTCGCCGCACGTGCGAATGGCCTGGGCGACTTCATAGCCGTCCATCCCGGGAAGCCCGAGATCGCACAGGATCACGTCGGGCGGGTGGGCACGTGCTTGGTCCAGTCCCTCTCGACCAGAGTGGGCGACGGCGACCGCGTGACCGGACATTTCGAGGAAAAGCTTCAACGATTCAGCCGCGTCGGCATTGTCCTCGATGATGAGCACCCGCCGCGGCCGCACGGCCGAAGGCGCGGCGGGCGGGTGGCCGTCGCTGCCGGCCGACTGACGCCGCACGGTCGGCAGGCTGACCATGAACTCGGAGCCGTGCCCCTGGCCGTCACTGATCGCCTGCACCCGCCCGCCATGCAATTCCGCGAGACCTTTGACCAGCACCAGCCCCAGCCCGAGCCCGCCGCTGCTGCGGTCGATGCTGCGGTCCGCCTGGGTAAACGGCTGGAAGAGCCGGGCCAGGGTATCGGCATCGATGCCGATGCCGCTGTCACGCACCCGAATCATCACCTGCCGTTCCCCATCCATTTCGAGGCTCACATCCACCTGGCCGCCCGGGTCGGTGAACTTGATGGCGTTGACCAACAGGTTGGCAACGATCTGGCTGATCCGCGCCGTATCAGCGAGAACCCACACCGATTCACTGGGCGCGACAAAGGTGAGCTGCAGACCGCGGGCTTCCGACAACGGCCGCTGGTCTTCGACGGCGCACTGCACGACCTCGGTCAAGTCCAGTTCCTCTCTGCGCAAGCGGATCTTGCCGGTGGCGATCCGCGACACGTCCAGCAGATCGTCGATCAGCCGGATCATGTGCGTGACTTGGCGGTCGATCATGTCTCGCGCGCGCTCCAAGGCCGGGTCCGCCGGGCCGAGCCGCTTGAGCAGGGCAACCGAATTGCGGATGGGTGCCAGGGGATTGCGCAACTCGTGGCCGAGCACGGCGAGAAAATGATCCTTCTGGCGGTTGGCTTCCTCGGCGGCGGCTTTTGCCTCCTGTAGCGCGGCCTCCACCTGCCTGCGCGCGGTGATGTCAATCGAGACGCCAAGCCAACGATCAATGTCCCCGTGCTCGTTTCTGAGCGGTATGGCGCGGCCCAGAAACCACCGGTATTGCGCATCGTGCCGGCGATAACGGAACTCCGCCTCCATCGCGTGCCCGGCTCGCGTAGCTTCCTCCCACGCTGCTTTAATCCGGGGCACGTCTTCTGGGTGATACAGCCGGTACCAGCCTTGCGCGTTCAACTCCTCCAACGTCAGACCGGTGTATTCACGCCAGTTGGAATTCACATATTCGGCATGGCGCTTGACATCGCCGATCCACACGAGAGCCGGCAATGTCTCGGCCAGCGCGCGATAGCGCTCTTCGCTCGCGCGCAACTTCGCCTCGTCTTGCATGCGCGCGGTGATGTCGGTGGTGATACCGGCTACGGCGTAGATCCTGCCGTGCGCGTCGCGCAGGGGAAACTTCGTCGTCAGCCACGTGATCGAGCGGCCCCGCAGCTCGTTGTGCTCCTCGAACTCCAGCGCCCGGCCCGCTGCGATCACCTTGCGGTCGTTGGCCTCGTGCAAGTCGGCATCGGATTGCGGCATGAACGCGTGCCGGCGGTTCCCGAGTACCTGTTCCGGCGTGGACTCGAGCACTTCGGCAAGGGCGGTATTGACCATGACGAACCGCTCGTCCAGATCGCAGGCATAGACCAGCGCCGGGGTATTGTCGATGATGCTCTGAACCTGCCGGTGCGCGGTGGCCAACGCCTCGTCCGCCCGCTTGCGCGCAGTGATGTCCTGGAAGAACGTCGCCACGCCGCCGTCCGGTGTCGGGTAATTTTGAACGGTGAACCACCGTTGCCCCGGCTCGTAAAAACTCTCCGCCTCCGTCGGCACGCGTTCTCTGAGCGTCCGGAACAGGGCTCGGGTGCCGCCGAGGTCGCGCGAGTCCGGAAGCGCTTCGCGCACGTATTGGCCGATGAGCGCATCGGGATCGCGCCCGCAGTCCGCGATCAATTTGCGAGCGCCTGCGTTGAGCTCGACGTAGCGCCCGTGCCGGTCCATGACCTGATAGCCCGAAGTGATGTTCGACAGAATGTCCGTGACGCGTTGCTCCGCGCGCTGGCGCGCGGCAATCAGTGTGACTTCGGCCTCGGCGGCGGCGGCCCGGGCCTGCGCCGCTTGCATCGCGTGGACGACCCAGATACTCAAGCCCGCGCCCGCCAGGAATGTGCCCAAGGTCTGCCAATCCGTTCTGCCCGTGGAAAATTCGCCGACTGGCTCGAGAAAGGAATAGTGCATCGCCGACGCCGACAGCAGCGCCGCGACGATGCCGGGTCCGCGCCCGCCGTAGATCGTCGCCAACACCACTGCGGTAAAAGAGAACATATCCACGGCGCGCGATCCCAATTCGTCAGCGACCAGCAAGCGCAGCGTCCACGCCGCCCCGACTAACACCGTGGCCAACCCGTACTTCATCCGTACATCCTTCGGCGCGACCACGAGCGAAAGGACGGGCGCCCCAGATTCGCGTTGCGCGGCCAGCGCGGCGATGTACATGTAAATCCCACTGAGGTAAGCCGTGCAGCGGCAGGTCCAGTCCAGCGCCGAATCGAGCGACGATTCGAGCAGCGCGCCAATCTGTGCGACGGCGATCAGCAGCAGGGCGAAGGCATACCAACGCCCGAAGGCGGATAAAGAGCGGCGGCCCGTCGCCAGCATCATTGCGGCCGCCAGCACGAACATACCGGTGGCCGAGGCGAGCACCAGATACCGCGCCGGGGTCCCGCCCTGCCCTTGCGCGAAGAAGACCGGCAGCCAGCCTGCGGACGCCGCCAGCACCAGCAGCCCCACGGCGCTCGAGGCCAGCGCATAGCCCAAGCCCAGCCACAACGGCGCGCGAGCCACGTGCCGCGGCTGCTGCGCGAGGATCGCGCCGACCAGGTGACATAGCGCCGCCGCCAGGATGCCGAGATTGCTCAGTGTGGCAATGAGATTGGCATCGCGGATTCCGAGCGAATTCGAAACAAAGAGGGCGCCGCCCAAGATCGCCGCGCCGCAGCCGAACAACAGCACGCCCGGCTCCCGGCAGACCAGGAAACTGCGGCCCGCCAGATGCATGATCCACAGCGGCGCCAGTGTCAGCGTGAAGAAATTCAGCGTCTGCGCCAGCAGGGGCGCTTTGTATTCGGTTTGCCCGCCCGCAGCCCACAGCGCCAGCACCGACAGGAACAGCAAGGGAATGGGCAGCCAGGCCCACCGGCTCGGGTCCGGCCCGCTCGCGCCGGGTTGCAGTGCCGCGCTCATGGCGGAGAGTCCTTTTCGTTCGAACGCAGGTCGTATCGGACGGGCTGTGGCCGGTTCCCGGTCCACCATTGATTCATTGGGCTCGGGCAACTCCGCGTTGCGGGCGCGCAATTGGTCCTCCGCACGCTTGTGCGCGGAGAATTCGAAGTTGATGCCCAGGTCGGAAGTCACGCCCGTCGGCGTGGTGAAGCGGGACACGCCGAGCCAAAATCGCCCCGCATTCGCACTGACCGCCAGACAGCAGCGGCGCATAGGCAGCATCACGCGGCAAAAGAACCCCGTTGATGGAACGCGCGTTCTCATCGCCGCTTCTGCCCCCCGCACAGCGCCGATTACCGGCGTTTCGCGGATGTTGCTCCGGAACGGCGCGTGAGTCCAGCGTGATGGGCGCCGCCCCGAGCGACTGGCAACTCACCTCTACCCAGTGCCCGCAGTTGGCCGATCAGGGGCTTCCCGAGCTCCGTGCCCCATGTCCGTGATCCGGCGACATGCGGACTTCCGGGTTCTTCCAAACGAGTGGACTTCGTGCGGCAGTAGCGCGGGGATCGCGGTGACCCTCGAGGGCTTTCGCGGCACTACGCCGTTCCATGAGCCGAAGTACTCTCGTGCTGCGCGGGCCTACGAGTCTGCTGTCGAAGTCAACGTGCCAGCCGACGCCGCAACCACGCCGGTGGCGCATGAGGCCCCCGTTCCCTCCGTACTGCGGCTGCCGCACCGCGCTCGTACCTGGTCGCGTGCGACTCGCCGACTGCCGCATTCGCACACTTGCGGCTCGCCCCCTGGTCTTGAAGAAAGGGAACATGCAGTCACGAAGAAGATGGCAGGAGAGCTCCGCAGGCGATTTCGAAGCCTCGCACGACAGGAATTCGCTGCGCGTGGACCTATGGCTGCAGCAGCTCGCGCAGGAATTCGCCCGTCTCGAGCTTCGCCACGCAGCGATCGATGCCGGCCGCACGCGCCTCGTCGCGCAGCGTCGCGTTGAATTCCTCGCCGCTCATCATCACGAGCAGGGGTCTCGGCCCGGGCATGCCGCGCAGGCGCCGCGCGACGCCGAAGCCGTCGAGACGGGGCAGGTGGATGTCGATCATCACGACGTCCGGCGCCCAGCGCGCCACGAGGCCGAGCGCCTCGAAGCCGTCATCGGCACAGGTCGCCGTCCCGCCGAGCTCTTCGATGAGCGCGACGAGCGAACGCTGCAAGGCGCGGTTGTCGTCGACGACGAGCACGCGCCGCGGGCGTTGCGCGGAGCCGGCGACCGGCCGCGGCGGGGCCGGCGCGAGGGCGTCCGTTGCGGAGGCGGTCACGAGCGGCAGGCGCAGCGTGAACACCGCGCCGCCGCCGAGTCCGGGGCTCGCCGCTTCGACACTGCCGCCGCTCAGCGCCATGATGCGCCGGACCATCGCGAGCCCGACGCCGAGCCCGGGCCGCACGCGGTCCGCGCGCGGCCCGCGGCTCTCCGGACCGAGCTCGAACAGCCCGGGAAGACGCTCCGGTGCGATGCCGACACCTTCGTCGCGCACGCCGACGAGCACCTCGCGTCCGGCCGTGCGCGCGTCGATCCACAGCCGGCTCGCGTCGACGGAATGCGCGGCCGCATTCTCGACGAGCTCGGCGACGGCGATCGCGAGATGCGGCGCGCTGCCGAGCACGCAGACGTCCGGCGGCGGCAGGTCGATCTGCAGCTCGTGCCGGCCCGCGTCGATCGCCGGCCGCGCGCTGCGCACGGCGTCGGCGACGATCGCGGCGAGCGGCACGGGCGCCGCAGGCAGCACCGCGTCGTCTTTCAGGATCTTGTCCGCGACCGCGAGCTTGTCGAGCAGGCGGCACAGCCGGCCGATCTGACGCTCCATGATGTCGGTCGCGGGCAGGAGCTGCGGCATCGCCGCGGCGTGCAGGCGCACGAGCTGCGCGGCATTGCCGACGGGCGCGAGCAGGTCGCGGATGTCGTGGATGAGCCGGCCGAAGAACGTGCCCGCGGCAATGGCCGTGTGCTGCGCCTCCGCAGGCGCCGCGTCTCCGCGCAGATCGGGATTCGTCGCCGCCACGTGCTCGCCTCCGCATCGACGTCGCTGTTGCCCGTCCCTGCTCCACCGGCGCCCGCTGCCGCGACCGCACGTCCTTCAGGCCAATTTATCACGCCCGGCGCGAAGGCGGACGTCAGACCGGGGCTCGCGCGAGCGGCGCAACACCGCGAACGATGCGCCCCGCACATCCCATACCGCTCTCGCAGGTCCCAGTAGGTCCCATTAGGGAAGCTCTGAATAAGTCCATCCTGGACTTTTCAGAGCACGGTCGGCAAGAAGCGTGGTTCTTGCCGACCTTACGTGAACAATGGCTTACGCCACTGTTCACGGCGGCACATCCCTGTGCCGCCGGAAGCTCTGAATTCCGCAGGCGTAATCGGACGTTCGAGCCTTCACCGCAG
The DNA here is from genome assembly GCA_016209015.1 of Gammaproteobacteria bacterium. Taxonomy (GTDB): domain Bacteria; phylum Pseudomonadota; class Gammaproteobacteria; genus JACQWY01. The sequence continues at coordinate 44,311 of JACQWY010000040.1, forward strand.
AGCGTCCGATTACCTGCGCTCATCGGACCTGCGCTCATCGGACCTACGACGCGGCTTTGCGCCTGCGCCCTGCTTTCGCCGGGGCGCCGACGCTCTTCTTCAGCGCCGCGACGAGATCGATGATCTCGGCGCCCGCGGGCTCCTCCTCCTCGTCGACTTCGACCGGGCGCTGGTGTTTCGCCTTCGCTGCGACGAGCGCCCGCAGCGCCTCGGTGTAGCGATCCTCGAACGCCGCCGGATCGAAGGGCGCGGACTTGCGGCGGATGAGCTCGCGGGCGAGCCCGACGAGCTCGCGGTCCGAGCGCTCGTCGGCGATCGCGGCGAACACCGGCGCGGCGGCACGCACCTCGTCGGCGAAGCGCAGCGTTTCCATGAGGAGGCCGTCACCGCAGGGCTTCAGCGCGCACACGTACTCGCGGCCGCGCATGACGAGCTGCCCGAGCCCGAGCTTGCCGCTCTCGCGCAGCGCGTCGCGGAGCACGCGGTAGGCGTCCTCGGCGAGATCGCCGTCGGGTGCCGCGTAATACGGCTGATCGAAATAGATCGGATCGATTTCGCCGTGGTCGACGAACTGCACGAGCTCGAACGTGCGCTTCGCTTCGAGCTTCACGGCGTCGAGCTCCGCTTCCTCGAGCAGGACGTAATGTCCCTTGCTCACCTCGTAGCCCTTCAGGATCTCCGAATTGTCGACGGGTCCGATGCCCGGCGCGACTTTCTCGTAGCGGATGCGCTTGCCGCTCGGCCCGTGCACCTGGTGGAAAGTGAGGCGTGCGCCGGACTTGATCGCGGAATAGAGGAGCACCGGCACGGCGACGAGCGAGAGCCGGATCTGGCCGCTCCACGAGGGCCGGCGCGCCGCGGTCTGCGGCGCGGCCCGCGGCGCCTTCTTCGCCGCGGGCTTGCGGCGGCGCGTCGCCATCAGGGGGCGTTCACGGCAATAACTACATACCTGTGCAAGCGTTACGATCGGCTCCCGCGTTCAGCTCGAGCGATCCTTCAGCGTCGTCTCGCCCTGCGCCGAGGCGCAATGCGCGCAACAATAAATGTGGCCCGCGTTCTCCACGCCGTGGCCGATCACCGCGCAGCCGCAGTGCTCGCAGCGCGGCGCGAGCCGCTGAATCGCACACTCGAAACTGTCGAACCAGAAGTCGCGTCCCTCTTTCACGATCTGGAACGCCTTGTCGTAATCGTTGCCACAACTCGCACATGTCGGCATGGGATGTCCTCCGCGGTTTGGACCGATAAATTGCAAGCGATGTGCCACCGCCGCCGGCGTCTTCCGGCACGCAGACCGTGGCATGCCGCTTGCTCCGTCCGCGTTCGCGCGGCGCGACGATCGCGCCGTTCATTCTTGCGAAATCATGAGAGGAGACGTGCAATGGCTCAGAGACAGTCGAGAGAGCGCTTCGATCCCTACGACCAGTACGGCGCCGGAAACGACGAGCAGTGGGGCGGCCGCGGCCGCCGCGACGATGAACGCGAAGCCTGGGGCGGCGGCCGCATGCGCGGCGAAGGCTGGCGCGGCGGTGAACGCGGCGGCGAGTACGAGCCCGGACGTTCCTACGACGCGAACGCGAGCCGCTATCGCGGCGGCTACGGCGGCCAGAACGAACAATGGTCCGACGATTACCAGTCCGACTGGCGGCGCCGGAACATGGACGAGGACCGCTATCGCGGCGGCTACAGCGGCGGCACGCAGGAATACGGTCGCGCCGGCGGCATGGGCGGCCAGGGCCGCGGCGAGTATTCCGGTCAGGGCGGCTTCGGCGGTGCGCAGCAGGGCTGGGGCCGCGAGCGCGACTGGGCCGGCGGTCACGGCAGCGAGAACTGGAACCGCGGCCAGCAGAGCGGCTACGGCGGCGGCCAGACCTGGAACCGCAGCGGCTACGGCGGTGGCGGTTACGGCGGCCAGCAGGGCGGCGGCGGCTACGGCAGCCAGAACTACGGCGGCAGCTATCCGAGCGGCGATCGCGAATCCTTCGGCCAGGGCGGCGGCTACGGCGCGTGGCAGGATCCCTACGGCCACCCGGCTTACGGCGGCTCGCGCAATCCCTACGCCTACGGCAGCGGTTACGGCGGCAGATCGACCGACAGCTCCTGGGGTCGCGGCGAAGAGTCCGGCATGGGCGGCATCCGCGGCTCGCTCGGCTCCGCGCAGCGCGGCCAGGGCCGGCAGTCGTTCCACGGCGTCGGTCCGCAGGGCTACGAACGTTCGGACGACAAGCTGAAGGAGATGGTCTGCGAGCGTCTCACCGAGGACTCCGAGATCGACCCGAGTCAGGTTCACGTCGAGGTCAGCCGCGGTGAGGTCACGCTGACGGGACAGGTCCGGGATCGCGAGACGAAATTTCGCATCGAGGATCTCGTCGACAAGTGCGGCGGCGTGAAAGAGATCCACAACAACGTCCGCGTGCAATCCGGAACCGGCCAGACCGGGCAGCAGCACGGCACGCAGCGCGCCATGCAGAGCGGCGAGTCCGGCCAGCTCGGCGGCAGCACGTCCGGCTCGGGACGCAGCGCGGAGAAATCCCCGGATCAGTCGAAGCAGCAGCGCTGAGGCGCGCGGGGTCGCGGCCACCCGGCCGCGGCCCCACCCGGCGCATGCTGCCCACGGATCCCGGTACGAAGCTCGCCTCGCCGCCCCCTCTGCCGCGCGATCACGACGGCGACGAGCAGACGGCGCGCAATGTCCGTTCGATCGCCGAGATCGAGCGCACCGCGCGCGACAACGTCTCGTTCGCCGAGCGGATTGCGCGACGCGTCGCGGCGTTCTGCGGCAGCGTGACGTTCGTCTGGCTGCACGTCGTGTGGTTCGGCGGCTGGATGCTCGCGAACTCGCACTGGCTGCCGGATCCGCCCGATCCCTTTCCCTATACCTTCCTCACGCTCATCGTCTCGCTCGAGGCGATCTTCCTCTCGGCGTTCATCCTCATCAGCCAGAACCAGGAGGCACGTGTCGCGGACCGCCGCAACCAGCTCGATCTCCAGATCAACCTGCTCGCCGAGCAGGAGGCGACGAAGACGCTGTGCCTGCTGGAGAAGATTTGCACCCGCCTCGACATTCCGGTCCACGATCCGGAGCTCGCCGAGCTGAAGCGCGCGAGCGAGCCCGAAGCGATGCTCGAGCTCATCGATCGCAACATGGACGAGCGGGAGAGCGATCCGCCGCCGGCCGACGCGCCTCAGGACGCCTGATCGCCGAGCAGACGCACGAGCGTGTCGCTCCGCACCGGCGCCGCGCACGAGGAACCCGGTCGCAAGCGGCGTCCTGCCGCAGCCCGCTCCGCCGCAGACGAGCGCTTCGCCGCGTGCAACGCGCGGATCGACGACCTGCCGCGGGCAGCCGATTTCCGGCGCCGCGTGCCGGACCGCTGCTCACGCGGCGTCTCCGCCGCCATCTCCGACATCGTCGATCGCGGCATGCACGGGCTCGAGGAAGACCCGGCGCGCCCGGGGAAATTCGCGCTGCAGGGCACGCCTGCAATCGGCGATGTCCTGAAGCAGGCGATGCCCGTCCGCGCGCTCGCGCATGCGGGCGCGAATCGCCACCGCGAGATAATCGCCTTCCTGCGTCGTGATCACGCGCCCGAGCCCGTCGCCGCCGCTCCGGCGAATTTCGCGGCGGCGATCACGGCGTTGCTCGCGAGCGCGACGAGGGTCGTGCGCGTCGGATCGGCCGCGTCGCGACGCCGTGCCATGGCGCCTCCCGCCCTGCACCGCTCATCGCTCTCCCGCCGGTGCGGCGAGCGCTCGCACCGCGTCCAAGAGCGCGAGCGGTTCCACGGGCTTCGCGAGATGGGCCTGGAAGCCGGCGGCGAGCGCGCGCGCGCGGTCGTCCGGCCCGGCATAGGCAGTGAGTGCGACGGCCGGCAACGCCCCGCCCTCCGCCGCGGGCAGCGCACGCAGGCGGCGCACGAGCGTATAGCCGTCCTCGCCCGGCATCTCGATGTCGGCGATGAGCACGTGCGGCAGCGCGCGCGGCACGAGCGCGTAGGCCTCGGACGCGGACGACGCGACGTGCGCCGCCGCGCCCCATTTTTCGAGCAGCGCCGCGACCGCCTCGCGGCCGTCGGCTTCATCGTCCACGACGAGCACGCGCACGCCGCTCAGCGCGGATTCGGGCTTCTCTCGAGCGTCCTGCGTCGTCGCGGGCTGCAGTGCGGCGGGCCACTCGACGGCGGCGCGCGGCAGACGCACCACGAAGCGCGCGCCGGGACGGTCGCTGCGGTTCGCGGCGTCGACCCGGCCGCCATGCATTTCGACGAGATGGCGGACGATCGCGAGGCCGAGGCCGAGGCCTTGATGCGGCCGCGTGCTCGAGGAATCCCCCTGCCGGAAGCGCTCGAAGATGTAGGGCAGGAACTCCGGCGCGATGCCGGGCCCGTCGTCGAGCACGGTGAGCTCGACGGCCGTCTCGTCGCCGCCGAGCGCGACCCAGACGTTGCCGCCCTGTTGCGCGAATTTCACGCCGTTCGAGACGAGATTCCACACCACCTGCTGCAGGCGCTGCGCGTCGCCGGTGAGCGTGACCGGCGCGGTGCCGAGCGCGGCGTGCAGCGCGACGTCCTTCGCCGCCGCGGTCGGGCGCAGCGTGTCGATCGCCGCCTCGACGACGGTGTTGAGATCCAGCGGCGCGAGCTCGAGCCTGAGCCTGCCGGTGATGATCCGGGACACGTCCAGGATCTCGCCGACGAGCCGGCCCTGCAGACGCGCGTTGCGCTCGATCGTCTCGACCGCTTTCGCGCGCGTCGCGGCATCGACGCCGGGCACTTTCAGGATTTCGATCCAGCCGCTGATCGCGTGCAGCGGCGTGCGCAGCTCGTGGGAGATCGTCGCCAGGAACTCGTCCTTCAGGCGGTTCGCGGCCTCGGCCTCGCGCCGCGCGTCCTCGGCGCGCACGAGCAGCTTCTCGATCTGCGCCGTGCGCGCCTCGACGCGCTGCTCGAGCTCGCGATTGAGATTCTCGAGCGCGTGGTTCTTCCGGAACAGCTCCGCGAACACCGCGACCTTCGCGCGCAGGATTTCCGGGATGATCGGCACGGAGACGTAATCGACCGCGCCGGAGTCATAGCCCTTGAGTCGCGCGTCGTCCTCCACCGTCACGCCCGAGACGAGGATGAGGGAGGTCTTCGAGAGGCGCGGGTGCTCGCGGATCATGCTCGTCAGCTCGAAGCCGTCGATCTCCGGCATGCAGACGTCGATCAGCACGACCGCGACCTCGATCTTCAGCAGGATCTGCAGCGCCTCGAGACCGGACGCGGCGCGGACGAGACGCTCGCCGAGGCCCGCGAGGATAGACTCGTAGCTCAGGAGCTTCGCCGGCTGGTCGTCGACGAGCAGGATGTTCACGGGGGTCTTGTCGGGCACGGCGTCCTCCGGCATCACCTCCGGCGCAGCCTCGCCGCCGGCCGCCCCGGAATGCGGATCGGGGGCGGCGCCGCCGGCCCGGCCGTTCGCGGCGGGCAGCGCGCTCACCGGTGCAGCCAGATGCGCAGCGCCGAGAGGAGCTGCTCGGTGTTCACGGGTTTCGCGAGATAGTCCGAGGCGCCGGCCTCGAGGCATTTCTCGCGATCGCCCTTCATGGCCTTCGCCGTGAGCGCGATGATCGGCAGGCGCTGGTGGCGCGCATTGCGGCGTATGGCCTGCATCGTCTCGTAGCCGTCCATTTCGGGCATCATGATGTCCATCAGCACGATCGCCGTGTCCGGGCGCTCTTCGAGCGTCGCTATCGCCTCGTGTCCGGTGTTCGCCGCGAGCACCTGCATGCCGCGCCGCTCGAGCACGCTCGACAGCGCGAAGATGTTGCGCACGTCGTCGTCGACGACGAGCACGGGCTTGCCGATGAGGTCCTCGTCCGAGCGGTGCAGGCGATCGAGCATCTGCTGCTTCTCGGGCGGCAGATCGCCGACGACGCGGTGCAGGAACAGCGCGGTCTCGTCGAGCAGGCGCTCCGGCGACTCCACGCCCTTCACGACGACGCTGCGCGCCATGCTGTGCAGACGCGCGTCCTCTTCCGGCGTCAGCTCCTTGCCCGTGAACACCACGACCGGCAGATCGCGCAGCTCCGCGTCGGCGCTGATCTCCTCCAGCACCTCGAAGCCCGAACGGTCCGGCAGGCGCAGATCGAGCACCATGCAGTCGTGCGGCACCTCGCGCAGGCGCGCGAGCGCTTCCGCGCCGCTCGCCGCGGCGGAGATCTCGACGTCGTCGTGGCCGAGCAGCTCGCGGATGCCGAGCTGCTCGGCGGTGTTGTCCTCGGCGACGAGCAGGCGCTTGCGGCGCGGCCGCGCGTAATCCTTGATTCGCAGCAGCGCGGCGCGCAGGCCCTCGGGTGTCGTCGGCTTCGTGACGAACGCGAACGCGCCGCGCGCGAGGCCGTGCTGGCGGTCCTCCTCGAGCGTCACCATCTGCACGGGGATGTGACGCGTCGCCGGGTCGTGCTTCAACTGGCTCAGCACCGTCCAGCCCAGCATGTCGGGCAGGAAGACGTCGAGCGAGACCGCGGTCGGCCGGTATTCGCGGGCCAGCGCGAGCGCCTCGGCGCCGCGGGTCGCGACGAGTACCTTGAAGCCGTTGTCGCGCGCGAGATCGACGATCGCGCGGCAGTAGTGCGGATCGTCCTCGACGACGAGCAGCACGGCGTCGTCGGGCTCGAGCTCCTCGCGGTCGTCGGGGATGTGGACCTCGGCCGTGCGCTCCGGCAGCCGCACGACGACCTGGCGCGCGATCTGCGGCCGCTCGCCGGCCGCGGACCGCGCCTCGGGGCCGGCCTCGAGCGACAGCGAGGGCCCCGCGTATTTCGTCGGCAGATAGAGCGTGAACGTGCTGCCGACCGCGGGCTGGCTCGAGAGCTGCAGCTCGCCGCCGAGCAGGAACGCGAGCTCGCGGCTGATCGCGAGCCCGAGGCCCGTGCCGCCGTACTTGCGGCTCGTGCTCGCGTCCGCCTGCTGGAAGGCCTCGAAGACGATGCGCTGCTTGTCCGCCGGTATGCCGATGCCGGTGTCGGAGACCGCGAACGCGACGATGCCGTCCGCGTGCTTCAACACCGGATGCTCGACGTTCCAGCCGCTCGTCCCGGCGAGCACCTGCAGACGCACACCGCCGTGGGCCGTGAACTTGAACGCGTTCGAGAGCAGATTCTTCAACACCTGCATGAGGCGCTTCGAATCCGTGGTGATGCCGCGGCCGACGTTCGGATCGACCTCGATCGTGAAGCTGAGCCCCCGCGCCTCGGCGACGTGGCGGAACGCGCGCTCGACGGCGTCGAGCAGCTTCACGAACGGCAGCTCCTCCGCCTCGACCGTCACCGTGCCCGACTCGATCTTCGAGAGGTCGAGGATGTCGGTGATGAGGTTCAGCAGGTCCGTGCCGGCGCCGTGGATCGTCTTCGCGAACTCGATCTGCTTGTCGCTGAGGTTGCCCTCGACGTTCTCCGAGAGCTGCTGGCCGAGGATCAGGATGCTGTTCAGCGGCGTGCGCAGCTCGTGCGACATGTTCGCGAGAAACTCCGACTTGTATTTCGAGGTCAGCGCGAGCTCGTCCGCCTTCTCCTCGAGCGCGCGGCGCGCCTGCTCGATCTGCTGGTTCTTGCGCTCGACTTCGGCGTTCTGCTCGGCGAGCTGCTGCGCCTTCTGCGCGAGCTGCTCGTTCTTCTCCTGCAACTCCTTCTGCTGGGTCGTGAGCTCCTGCGCGAGCTGCTGGGACTGCGCGAGCAGCGCCTCGGTGCGCATCGTCGCCTCGATGCTGTTCAGCACGATGCCGACGCTCGCCGTGAGCTGCTCGAGGAACATGAGATGCTGGCCGGTGAACGTGTTGACGGTCGCGAGCTCGACGACCGCCTTCACCGTGCCCTCGAACAGCACGGGCAGCACGACGATGTCGCGCGGCGCGGCCTGGAAGAGACCGGAGAAGATCGGCGGCCCGGCCGCCGGCGGATCGGAGATGAGGATCCGGCTCCGGTCCGCGGCGCACTGGCCGATCAGCCCCTGACCGGGCGCGAGCTCGCGCGGCACGAGCTCGATCTCGTGGCTGCCCGCGTACATCGCGAGCAGGAACAGCCGGAAACCGTCCGCCGTCGCGCTCATGTGGTAGATCACGGCGTGCTGGGCGTTGACGAGCGGCGCGAGCTCGGAGAGCAGGATGCGCCCGACGGTCTCGAGATCGCGCTGGCCCTGCAGCATGCCGGTGACGCGTGCGAGATTGCTCTTCAGCCAGTCCTGCTCGCTGTTGCGCTCCGTCGTCAGGCGCAGGTTCGTGATCATGGTGTTGATGTTGTCCTTGAGCTCGGCGACCTCGCCGCGCGCGTCGACCTGGATGGCGCGCGTCAGATCGCCCTTCGTCACCGCGGTCGCGACCTCGGCGATCGCGCGCACCTGGTTCGTGAGGTTGTCGGCGAGCAGGTTCACGTTGCCGGTGAGGTCCTTCCAGGTGCCGGCCGCGCCCGGCACGTTCGCCTGGCCGCCGAGCCGGCCCTCGACGCCGACTTCGCGCGCGACGCTCGTCACCTGGTCCGCGAACGTCGCGAGCGTGTCCGTCATGTTGTTGATCGTCTCGGCGAGCGCCGCGACCTCGCCTTTCGCGCGCACGGTGAGGTTCTGCTTCAGATCGCCGTCCGCGACCGCGGTCACGACCTTCACGATGCCGCGCACCTGCTCGGTCAGGTTCGCGGCCATCACGTTCACGTTGTCCGTGAGATCCTTCCAGATGCCGGCGACGCCGGGCACGTCGGCCTGGCCCCCGAGCTTGCCCTCGGTGCCGACCTCGCGCGCGACCCGCGTCACTTCGGCCGCGAACGCGTTCAACTGGTCGACCATGATGTTGAGCGTGTTCTTGAGCTCGAGCATCTCGCCCTTCACGTCGACAGTGATCTTCCGCGAGAGATCGCCGCGCGCGACCGCGGTCGTCACCGCCGCGATGTTGCGGACCTGGCCCGTGAGGTTGTTCGCCATGGAGTTCACGGAATCGGTGAGGTCCTTCCACGTGCCCGCGACGCCCGGCACGTTCGCCTGCCCGCCGAGGCGCCCTTCCGTGCCGACCTCGCGCGCGACGCGCGTCACTTCCGCGGCGAAGGAGCGGAGCTGCTCGACCATCGTGTTCAGCGTCTCCTTCAGGAGCAGGATCTCGCCCCGCACGTCGACGGTGATCTTCTTCGAGAGATCCCCGTTCGCGATCGCGGTCGCGACCTCCGCGATGTTGCGGACCTGGGCGGTGAGGTTCGAGGCCATGAAGTTGACCGAGTCCGTGAGGTCCTTCCACGTGCCCGCCACGCCGTGCACCGCGGCCTGGCCGCCGAGCTTGCCCTCGGTGCCGACTTCGCGCGCGACGCGCGTCACTTCCGCGGCGAACGCGTTCAACTGATCGACCATCGTGTTGATGGTCTCCTTCAATTGCAGAATCTCGCCCTTCACGTCGACGGTGATCTTGCGCGAGAGATCGCCGCGCGCGACGGCAGTCGTCACCTCCGCGATGTTGCGCACCTGCGCCGTGAGCGAGCTCGCCATGGTGTTCACGGAGTCCGTCAGGTCCTTCCACGTGCCCGCCATGCCCGGCACATTCGCCTGGCCCCCGAGACGGCCCTCGGTGCCGACCTCGCGCGCCACCCGCGTGACTTCGCCCGCGAACGCGTTCAACTGGTCGACCACGGTGTTCAGCGTTTCCTTGAGCAAGAGGATCTCGCCGCGCACGTCGACGGTGATCTTCTTCGAGAGGTCCCCGCCGGCGATCGCGGTCGCGACCTCGGCAATGTTGCGGACCTGGGCCGTGAGGTTGTTCGCCATGGAGTTCACCGAGTCCGTGAGATCCTTCCACGTGCCCGCCACGCCCGGCACCGCGGCCTGGCCGCCGAGACGCCCTTCCGTACCGACCTCGCGCGCGACGCGTGTCACCTCGCCCGCGAACGCGTTCAACTGGTCGACCATCGTATTCAGCGTTTCCTTCAGCAGCAGGATCTCGCCGCGCACGTCGACGGTGATCTTGCGCGAGAGATCGCCGCGCGCGACCGCGGTCGCGACTTCGGCGATGTTGCGCACCTGTCCCGTCAGATTGCCGGCCATGGAGTTCACGGAGTCCGTGAGATCCTTCCACGTGCCCGCGACGCCGTGCACCTGCGCCTGCCCGCCGAGCTTGCCCTCGGTGCCGACCTCGCGCGCGACGCGCGTCACCTCGCCCGCGAACGCGTTCAACTGGTCGACCATCGTGTTGATGGTCTCCTTCAGGCGCAGGATCTCGCCGCTGACGTCGACGGTGATCTTGCGCGAGAGATCGCCGTTCGCGATCGCGGTCGCGACGTCCGCGATGTTGCGGACCTGCGCCGTGAGGTTGTTCGCCATGGAGTTCACGGAGTCGGTCAGGTCCTTCCAGGTGCCCGCGACCCCCGGCACGACCGCCTGGCCGCCGAGACGCCCCTCGGTGCCGACCTCGCGCGCGACGCGTGTCACTTCGGAGGCGAAAGAGCGGAGCTGGTCGACCATCGTGTTGATGGCCTCTTTCAATTGCAGGATCTCACCGCGCACGTCCGCGGTGATCTTCTTGGAGAGATCCCCGCTCGCGACCGCAATCGTCACTTCCGCGATGTTGCGGACCTGCGCCGTGAGATTGCTGGCCATGAGGTTCACGTTGTCCGTGAGATCCTTCCACACGCCGCTCACTTCCCGCACCTGCGCCTGGCCGCCGAGCTTGCCGTCCGTGCCGACTTCGCGTGCGACGCGCGTCACTTCCGCGGCGAACGCGTTCAACTGATCGACCATCGTGTTGATGGTCTCCTTCAACTGCAGGATTTCGCCGCGCACGTCGACGGTGATCTTGCGCGAGAGATCGCCGCGCGCGACGGCGGTCGTCACGTCCGCGATGTTCCGCACCTGGTCCGTGAGATTCCCGCACATCGCGTTCACGGAGTCGGTGAGATCCTTCCACGTGCCCGCAACCCCCGGCACGACGGCCTGACCGCCGAGACGCCCTTCCGTGCCGACCTCGCGCGCGACGCGCGTCACTTCGGAGGCGAAGGAGCGGAGCTGGTCGACCATCGTGTTGATGGCCTCCTTCAACTGCAGGATCTCGCCGCGTACGTCCACCGTGATCTTCTTCGAGAGATCGCCGTTCGCGACGGCGATGGTCACCTCCGCGATGTTGCGCACCTGCGCCGTGAGATTGCTCGCCATGAGGTTCACGTTCTCGGTGAGGTCCTTCCACACGCCGCTGACTTCGGGCACCTGCGCCTGGCCGCCGAGCTTGCCGTCCGTGCCGACTTCGCGCGCGACGCGCGTCACCTCGGACGTGAAGACTTCGAGCTGCTGGATCATCGTGTTCACGATCGTCGCGGAGCGCAGGAACTCGCCCTGCAGGCGCCGGCCCTCGACTTCGAGCGGCACCGTGCGCATGAGATCGCCGTCCGCGACCGCGGCGATCGCGCGCGTCACTTCCGTCGTCGGCCACAGCAGATCGTCGACGAGCGCGTTGTACGCGTTCTGCATCTCGCCCCAGGCGCCCGTGACGCGATGCAGTCGCGCGCGCTTGCTGGTACGGCCTTCACGTCCGACGGCGTGGCCGACGCGCGAGAGCTCGTCCGCGAGGCGCGCGTTCGCGGCGACGATCTCGTTGAACGTGTCCGCGATCTTGCCGGTGACGCCGGTGAGATCGCCGGGCATGCGCACGGAGAAATCACCGTCGCGCACGGCCTGCAGCGCGGCGAGCAGTTGTCGCGATTCGATCGACACGTCGTCCGCGCGGCGACCGTACTGCGGCAGGGCTTCGCGGTCTTCGGCGGGCGCGCTCATGGCACTGCCGCGTCGTTCGCGGAACGAGTCGTTCGGGACATGCGCAATCCCCTTCAGGCTGAGCGATGGGACGAACCGGCATCGCGCGTCCTCGTCGCGCCGCGGCTGCGGCGGGTGCGGATCGGACGTCGAAGCCGGAAGCTGGCGCGAGAGATGCAACGCTGCACGGGCCGTGCAGACGCGATGCCTGCATCGCGCACGCGAAAAAGGATCGCCCGATTCGCGGGATATTGCTGTAGGCGCAGTCCTACCCGCACCGTGGCCCGGTACCGACATGCCCGACAGGGGGCGGCGCATAGGATGGCTTTCCGCCCGGCCCGGACGGCCGCGACGCTGCGTATGGCAACGTCGCGCGGCGCTGCCCACGCGAGAAGCACAACAATCGGAGAACCCCGACGATGGATGAAACGATAGAACAGCTCTGCACCACCCTGCTGAAGCACGAGCTCACGCTGAAGGCCTTGAGCGCAGGCACGCTGCGCGCGACCGCCTCGGAGGTCGAAGCCGTGCGCCAGAAGGCGCGGCGCTGCGAGAGCTGGCTGAAGCTGCTCGGCGGCAGGCTCGCGCTCGAGCGCGTGAAGTCGCGCGCCGCGGCGGTACAGTTGGGCGGCGTGCCGAGCGCGCTCGCGCGGCCGACGGTCGTCGGCGCTTCGCGCCTGCCGCAGGTCGCGGAGCGTCCGCGCGAAATGCCCGTCCGCCAGCGTCTCGCGGTCTGAACTTTCGTCCGTCGCGTGCAAATCTTGCGCGCGACATGGTCACGATTCCCGCGCCGCGCGGTCCGCTTCGCGGCGATCCGCGGTGCCGCCCGCTGGCATGCAACATGCTCGCTTCCTCTTGCCGCCTCACGACGCGATCCGTCGTCGTGGCGCGCGACGTACCGCGCCGGCCGGGCCGCGCGCGGAAGGACCAACAGGCGGTGGAACATCGCCACGCATGAGAGGTGCGATATGGGTCAGACAACTCCTTACGATTCCTCGAAGGGCAAGGGTGCCCGCATCATCGGCGGTGAAGCGAATGCCAGCGGACCCGGACCCGAAATCATGGCGGCCTCGACGCTCACGGGTGACGACGTCGTCAACATGGCGGGCGAGGATCTCGGCGAGATCGAGTCCATCATGCTGGACGTGCAGCGCGGCCGCATCGCCTATGCCGTGCTCGCGAGCGGCGGCTTCCTGGGCATCGGCGAGAAGCTCTTCGCGATCCCGTGGGCGGCGTTCACGCTCGACGCGGACCGCAAGTGCTTCGTGCTCGACATCAGCGCGGATCGTCTGAAGAACGCCCCCGGCTTCGACAAGGATCATTGGCCGTCGATGGCGGATCCGAGCTGGGCGCAGGGCGTACACGCCTACTACGACGTACCGATCTACTGGAACGAGCTGTGAGCGATGCGAGGCCAGGGACGGCCTCTTTTGTGGCTCTTCTCCGAACTGTGGGACTGTTCCTCGGCACACCGCCGGGTGCATTTTCCACGTGTCGCCCTCGCGCAGGCGAGGGCCCGGTCGTTCAGCCTCGGCGCCGGGGCCGGGCTGCGGGGCCGGCGCAGAAGACGAGCGCGGTGCGGAACGGAGCTCTCGAAAGTCCGGGGTTCGCCGTGCGTGCCGTGGGTCGCCGACTGGACCCTCGCCTGCGCGAGGGCGACAGCCTCGAAAACGTGATCAGCATGCTCCTGCTGATGAACCTTCGCCTGCGCGAGGGCGACAGGCATCTTCGTCCGCAGGGCGGACGCACGGGGACAGTCTTATTGGATAAGACGACGGAGGAGGCGCCTCGATCGCGGTTCTTCTTCGTGCTCTCCGGGGAGCCGGGATCGGACCCGTCGGCGGACCCGCGTGCCGCGAGTCGCCCCTCCGCGTCCGACCCCTTCCCTGCTACTTCGACGCCACGACCTCGAGGACGTTGGCCCAGGTCACGATGTGGCCGTCATCGCGCTCGGGCGCGGCTCGGCTCGCCTGAACGCTGAAGTCGGCGCGCTGATGCGGCTCGAGGGTCTGCGGCACGGTCGCGAAGTCGGCCCAGCCGGGCGAATCCGGACCGGGACGGTATTCGTTCGCCCAGATCCAGTTGTGACGCACGACGAACTGCGGGTTCGCGAGATGCCGGCTCGTGTTGTTGACGATCGTGCCCGTCACCTGCGTGCCGTCGACGCGCACGTTCTCGACCGTCACCGTCTCGCGCATGTCGGCGGGCGAGACGAGATGCTGATCGTCGGCCTGCACGAATGCGCCGGTGAGCCCGCACACGGCGGCACAGGCGAGACGAATGTCGTTGCGAATGCTCATCATGGGCTGCCTCCTCCGCTGTTCACAGCGGCTCGTTCGCGGCCTCGGCCGCCGCCGCTTCCGGCGGGGCCGCGCCACCTTCGTTTTCCCAGTTCTTGACCTGTTCGTCGACGTCGTGGCGTTCCTCGCTGCGCTTCTGCGCGTGACTCAGCACGTCGATGACCGCGATGCCGGCCGCGGCGGCGCAGAGCGCGAGCCGCCAGCCGAAGCTCGCGCCGGGCCCTCGGGACTGCCTGTACATGGTGTCGTTCCTCACTGCTTGCCGTAGCGCGCCCTGGCCTCGGAGAGGCAGGTGTCCCTCGTCTCGCCCGCGTAGTTTTCGCAGCGCTCCTTCGCGGCGTCGTAATCCGCGTCCATCGATTTCTTCGCGGCGTCCTGATGGGCTTCGGCGGACTTGCGATACGCCTTCGCGTCGGCGATGGCCTTCGTGTGCGCGGCCTCGGCATCCTTCAGGCAGATGTCCTTGTCGTTGCCGGCCTTCGCGTCGCACTTCTCTTTCGCGACCTTGTAGTCGCCGTCGGCGCGCGTCGTCATCTCGTCGGTGATGTGATCCGCGTTCGGCTTGTAGGCGGCTTCGGCGTCGGCCTTCTCCGTGCGCTCGTCGCGCCTGGCCTCGGCCATGCACACGTCGCGCTTGTTGCCGCTCAACTGCTTGCAGCGCTCCTTCTGCGCCTCGTAACTGTCCTCCGCGCGCTGCACGTTCGCATCGTGATAGCTCTTCGCATCGTCGTCCGCGCCGGGCGCGGCGTACGACACGGCGAGGAGACAGGCCGGCACGGCGAATCGCCAGAGCTGCGTCTTCATGAGCATCACCTCAATGCGCACGCGGTCGGCGCGCGCCGTAGCCGGATTCGAAATCCGCAATCTGCTTCTCCGCGACGTCGCGCGTCACGCCGTAGACCTCCTGGATCCGGCCCGCGAGCTGATCGCGCTTGCCGGCGATGACGTCGAGCTCGTCGTCCGTGAGCTTGCCCCACTGCTCCTTCACCTTGCCCTTGGCCTGTTTCCAATTGCCCTCGATCTTGTCCCAGTTCATGACGAACCTCCTCGTCGGTTGCCCGGTTGCGGTGGAGAGGCCGGTGCAAGCGGGATGCCACACGGCGGGGCCACGCGGTCCATGCACTCCGGCGGGGAGGCGGCGCGGCGCGCAGTAAGTTCTGCGCGCGCGGTTTGCAAGTTTTACCAGGCCGCGTGCGGTTCAGCGCCGCCACACGGGCTCGCCGAGATCGACCTGGCGTTTCTTCGTCAGACCGCCCGTGGCGGCACCCGCGGCCGCACCGATGGCCGCGCCCGTGCCCGGACCCATCCCGGTCACCGCGCCAATCGCGGCGCCCGCGCCGGCGCCGATGCCGGCACCGCTGAGGGCGCGATCGCCCGTCGTCGTACCGCAGGCGGCAAGGAAGGCGATCGAAATCGCGAGCAATGTGTTGCGTGTCTTCATATGCGTTCTCCTCTCTCAGTGCTCTGTCAGTGCTCCGTCATGCGCTCCTGCGTGTCGAGGAGCGCCGTATGGAGCCGCGCGCTCTCCGCGGCGGGAAGTGCTTCGAGCGCCGGCACGAGCTCGCGCGGCGAGCGCCTCGAGTGCCGCGGCGTATTCAGGACCGGCCGCCGGCGCGGCCTCGAGGCGGGCCGTGAGTGAAATGAGCCCGGCGCGGCGTGCGGCGGCCATCGAGCCGGGGCCGAAGTGATCCGGAGCACGCGCTGCGAGCCACGGCCCGAGCACATCGTCCTCGAGGGCGACGAACGTCGCGAGCTCCTCCGCGAGCCGGCTGACGAGCTCCACGCGCTCGTCCTCCTCACGGCTCGCCTCGAGCGTGCGCACGAGGTCGAGCAGACGCCGGTGACGATCCCGGACGAAGGCCGCGGGAGCCGCGGGCGCCGGATGCGGCAACATCTCAGCGTTTCGGCTTGCCGGTGATCTCGTCGGCGTCGATGTAGCCGTCGTGATCCGTGTCGACGTCCTTGAACGTCTTCACGACCTCGGCCTGGTGCTTCGTCGCCGGCAGGCCCTTGCCGGGCTCGTCCTGCGTCGCGCCTTGCGGATGCTCGGTCAGCGCGCGGTATTCGTCTTTGTCGAGACGACCGTCGTTGTTCTTGTCCGCGCCGTGGAATACGTCGGGACTCTGCGCGCTGGTCTGCTGCGCGTGCAGCGCCGGCACGCCGGCCGCGAATACGACCGCGAGCGCGGCGGCAAAGAGCGTGGGATGTCGATGTATGTTCATGAGTTGCCTCGCATGGGGCTGTGTGGAGCCGGTCCGAGCAGGTTCCATGCCACGGACCGGCGGAGTGGATCAGGCCTGGGGCACCGCCGAGAGCTGCTCGGTCCACGTCGCGAGCGTCTGCAGGAGCTGCTTCAGGAGCTCGCGCGTCTTCTCGTCGTGGAGCTGGCCTGTCGCGTCGATGCGCGCGCCGGCATTGCCGACGAGGATCTCCGGCCTGTTCAGCGGGTGCATGTCGAGCGTGACGAAGATCTGCCGCAGATGGGCCTGCGCGCGTGCCGTGCCGAACGCGCCGCTCGACGCGCCGATCACGGCCACGGGCTTGCCGGTCCACGCGCTCTCGCCGAACGGCCGCGAGCACCAGTCGATCGCGTTCTTCAACACGCCGGGCACGGAGTAGTTGTACTCGGGGGTCGCGATCAGAATCGCGTCCGCCGTGCGGATGCGCTTCTTCATCTCCTCGACCGCCGCCGGCAGCGGGGACTCCTGGTCCTGGTTGTAGAGCGGGATCGCGTCGAGCTCGCAGATTTCGATCTGCATGCGATCGGGGGCGAGCGTGTGCGCCGCGCGGAGCAGCGCGCGATTATAGGAATCGCGACGCAGACTGCCCGCGATACCGAGGACGCTGAGCGTGCGCTGCATGGTCCGGCCTCAGCGGCTGACCATGAGGTTCAGACGATTGTCGACGTTGACGACGCCGTCCACTTCGGCGGCGAGGGCCGCGGCGTGTTGCGAGGCGGCGACGGAGTCCACGGTGCCGGCGAGGCTCACGACGCCGTCGTGCGTCTGCACCTTGATCGGCTGACGTGCGAGTGTCGGGTCGGAGTTGATCGCCGCGCTCACGTTCGCGGTGATCGCGGCATCCCTCACGCTCGCAGGGCCCATGGCCGGCATTTCGTCGTCGTTCGCGAGGGCGACCTTCTCGCCGCCGTTCGCGGCCGGCTCCGGTGCCGCGGCGTTCTGCGGCGCAGTCGCCGCGGGCGGCGCTTCGTCGCGGCTGCCCATCTGCTTGTTCTCCTGATTGTCCTTGCGCTGGCAGCCCGCCATGGCGAGGGCGGCGCACAGGCTCACGATCAGCATGGTGTGTTTCATCGGCATAGAACCTCCTCTCTGTCGTGGGATTCCGACTGGAGTGAGCAGTGCAAGGCATATGCCACGGGCCGCCTCCCGTGAACACGGCTGCGGCTCCGCCGCGCATGTAAGACCTACACGCGCCCTGCCCCGTCCTTACACGCGGTGCGCGGCGCGCGGGCCCCGGGCACGCTCGTTGCACGGGCGCCCGCAGACACCCCGGATGGAGGAGTGCGATGTTTTCCGAGCCTGCGCCATCGCGATCGGCAACGCCCGCCGCGCCCCGGCGCGGCGCGGTCGTGACCTACGTCGGCGATACAGAGCGCAGGCCCGACGAGCACGAGCGCGTGACGCTCGAGCATCTCGGCCGGCGCGTCGCGGCGCTGCTCGCCTACGACTATCTCGGCCCGTACGCCGCCGCCTCGCCACGCGATCGCCCGCTCTTCTTCGTGCCGCGCGACACACTCACGAGCGACGAGGCGCGTGCGCTCGGCGTGCGCGGCCGCGAGGATCTGCTCGGCGGCATCGTGCCGCATCGCGTCGCCGCCTCGAAGCTCGTGATGCGCCCGCTCGTCGCCGAGGACGCGCGCACGCCGCCCGGCTGGCGCCACGTGTTCACGCCGCGCATGGCACGCGTTGCGCTGCCCGGCCACAGCACGTTCTGCCACGACGATGCATGGCGCGCCGGCCGCGCGCTGCTGCCGCTCGGTCGCGTACGGTTGAAGCCCGGCGACGGCGTCGGCGGTCACGGTCAATGCGTCGTGGACGACGAACCCGCCCTCGCGGCCGCGCTCGCCGGCTACACGCCGGACGACGTCGCGAGGCACGGGCTCGTCGTCGAGATGGATCTCGCCGACGCCGTCACGTACAGCATCGGACAGATCCGCCTCGGCGGGCGCTGCGCGAGCTATTGCGGCCGCCAGCGCACGACGCGCGATCACGCGGCGCGCGAGGCCTACGGCGGTTCCGAGCTCTGCGTGGTGCGCGGCGGCTACGCGGAGCTGCTCGCGCTCGCCCTGCCCATGCCGGCGCGGCTCGCGGTCATGCAGGTGCGCGAGTTCGACGCCGCGCTGCATGCCGTCCTGCCCGGACTCGAGGTCTCGCGCGACAACTACGACGTCATCCAGGGCACGGACGCCGCGGGCCGGCCGCGCTCCGGCGTGCTCGAACAATCCTGGCGCGTCGGTGGCGCGAGTCCCGCGGAGCTCGCGGCGCTCGAGGCCTTCGACGCGGCTCCGCACGCGCGCGTCGTCCGCGCCGCGACCGTCGAACGCTACGGCGCGGACGCGCCGCCCCCGGGCGCCACCGTGCATTACCGCGGCCACGACCCGCGCGTCGGCCCGCTCGTCAAATTCACGACCGTCGAATGCGATGAACACGCGTCTCGAATCCTTCACGATCCCCGTTGACGACGAGCGGATCTCCGGCACGCTGCTGATCCCGGCGACGGCGTTTCCCGGCGTGCTGTTCGTGCACGGCTGGGGCGGCAGCCAGGAACAGGATCTCGCGCGCGCGCGCGACGTCGCCGCGCTCGGCTGCGCGAGTCTGACCTTCGATCTGCGCGGTCACGATCGGACCGCGGAGCGCTTCCAGTCCGTGAACCGCGATCAGAATCTCCGCGATCTGATCGCCGCCTACGACTGGTTCGTGAGCCAGCGCAGCGTCGAGCCGAGCGCGATCGCCGTCGTCGGCATCAGCTACGGCGGCTATCTCGCCTCGCTGCTGACGGCGCTGCGCCCCGTGCGCTGGCTCGCGCTGCGGGCACCGGCGATCTACAAGGACACGGACTGGACGCGGCCGAAGCTCGCGCTGCACGCCGATCCCGAGCTGCCCGCGTATCGCCAGCGCGCGATCCCCTGGAACGAGAACAAGGCGCTCACCGCCTGCGCGGCATTCCGCGGCGACGTGCTCGCCGTCGAATCGGAATGCGACGACGTGATCCCGCACCAGGTCGTCGAGAACTACGTCGCGGCATGCCGCAATGCGCGCTCGATCACCTCGCGCGTCATCGCGCACGCGGATCACAGCCTGAGCGACAAGCGCTGGCAGCACGCCTACACGCAGATCCTCGTCGCCTGGCTCACCGAGATGGTATTCGGCGCGCGCAGCGACGGTGCGAGCGCGCAAGTCGACACCCGCCGCCCGCAGGGCTACGCCGCGGGGCGGTAAAGCTTGCACGTCGCGGGCAATCGCTACACGGCCCGCGATTCTGGCACGCGCGCTGCAGGGCGCCGCTCACGGCAGACGTTCGGCGCGGTGGATGCCGCGCGGCCTGCCGGCCCCTCCAGGAACAGGACACGATCCATGAACAAATTCATTGCGAAGACCGGCGGCCTGCTCGCGCTCTGCGCCGCGCTCGCCGCCCCCGCGCCGGCCGCCGACACGCACACCGCCGGCCAGATCCTCGACGACACCGTGGTCACGACGAAGGTGAAAGCCGCGCTGATCGCGGACCCGATCACGAAGGCCCATCAGGTCACGGTGAACACGTACAAGGGCGCGGTGAAGCTGTCGGGCTTCGTCGACACGGCGGAAGCGAAACGCCGCGCCGTCGAAGTCGCGCGCAATGTCGAGGGCGCCGCCACCGTGGAGGACGATCTCGAGGTCAGGAAATGAAGGAAGGGGGCATGCCCGTGGTTCGTCCGTGCGGGTGAGACCCGGCGTCGAATACGCCAGCGGAACGTCCGATTACGCAGCGCTACGGACCTACGCCGCGGCCTCGTAGGTCCGATTAGCCGCAGGCGTAATCGGACGCTCGTCGTCGCCTGCGTCGGCCGCCGGGGGAGATGAACGTCCGATTACGCTTGCGCTAATCAATGGAATGGACGCTCCCACTCTTAATCGGCATCTAGGTGCCATAGTGGAGATGTCAATCAACACTCAACGAGTAGGAGCGTCCGCCATGAAGATTACTACCCTCGGCATCGATTTG
>JACQWY010000038.1 GCA_016209015.1 Gammaproteobacteria bacterium
ACGCCGGATGCGCTCTGCCGGCTCCGCGTGATCGAAAGTCGCGTGAACCTGCTTGCGAAGGACGCAGATTTGCCGAAGCTCATCGGAAGTATCAAGGCCGCGAAACTCGAGGATTTAAAGCTCGTGGTCGTGGACACGCTGAACCGCGCCATGCCGGGCGGCAACGAGAATGCGAGCGAAGATATGGGCCTGATGATTGATGCGGCGAGCGCGATAGTGTCCGCGATGGGCTGCACTTTCGTTTACATCCATCACTCGGGCAAGGAAGAGGCGAAGGGCTCGCGGGGGCATTCGAGCCTCAAGGCCGCAACGGAATTTGAGATCAGCATCCGCCGCCATGGCGACATACGCGACATCTACGTCGAGAAGGTACGAGACGCCGAGGACGGATACACGCTTGCGGCCTTCACGCTGGAATCGGTTGGCTCGTCTGTCGTCGTCGCGCCGACCGATGCGCGGCCGGAGCGCGCGTCCCGCAATCGGCTCACGGGCGCCGAGCAGGCTGCGTTAGACGCCCTGCACGCCGTGCTCGATGACCGAAAGCGCCGCCGCGACCCTCCTGTGGGGTTGCTGGATCATGGCGCGAAGCAAGGCCAGCTCGTGGTCACTATCGAGGATTGGCGGCAAGAGGTGTACGCGCGGAAGGGAGCGGACTTCTCACAGGACGCGAAGAGAAAGGAGTTTCAGAGGGGCCGCGCCGGCCTGCAACGTAAGCAGCGCGTGATGATTCACGAGGAATTCGCATGGCTGGCGTAAGCGGGACAGGACGGGACAAACCGGGACAATTGTCCCGCCGTGTACCGGGACAGGACGGGACATATACCTTTAGGTATGTCCTGTCTCGTCCGGCCCGGTCGTCCTAGTGAAAGGGGGGGGAAGACGTTTGCCCAAGATAAAATGTGATGATTTACGTTGCTTTCGCTGAAGCCGAAGACTTTCGAGCGGAACGGCACCAATGCCGCTAACGAATGCTGAACGATGCAAACGATATAGGGCGCGACTGAAGCGGCGGGGCAATCGTCGGCTGGACGTGCAAATTAGCGGGAGAGCGTGGGCTAAGCTCGATTTGCTGCGGAACAATTATGAAACCCTTTTGGATACCATCGAGCGGATAATTTTTCGGCACAGAGCAGGCGACAAGAATGTCCGGGACGCGCTTCGGTCGAGCGTCAATCGCGTCATGGGCATAGAGCTGAATTAAACGGTTTAAAGGGCCTTCGAAGTGGCCGCCACTTATGTTGCTCTGAACGATGAGAGCAGCACTGCTCTGATGAGCGCTATCAGAGGCCGCGCTTCCCCGAATGGACACCATAGCCGCATAGGCAAATAATGCTCTGAGCACGGGTTAGAGTCTCGAAGTATGCATGGGCTTTGCCACGGGTAAGGCGCAAAACCGGGGGGCTTCGATGAACAAGCACGCGGCACTCTTTTTAACCGCACTAGCAGCGGCGGGCTGTGTTCCGCATGAGAGCGCAATTCGGCAACAGCAACAGCACGCAAACGAGTTAGCGGCCCAATGTTCCGCTTACGGATTCACTCCGAAAACTCCGGAGTTTTCGAACTGCCTCATGGTAGTGGATCAGCAACAGAAGTCCGCCCAGGCTCAGCAGCGTGCGGCAGCTTCCGACTCGCTGAACGCTCTAAGCACCTCGCTGATTCAAATGGGCCAGCCGAGACCGTTGATTCCCGCTCCGCAGGCGCCCACCCATACGCAATGCTGGCGACTGACAAATGGCGCGTTGAACTGTATTTCGAACTGAGTTGGTTCGACACTCTGACACCTACAACTATCCCGTTACCCGAGAATCATCCGTCGCAACGCTTGGCGCCGGCAGGGATATTCTCCCGAGGTTTATTGAAGAAGCCGAGAATTCTCACTACTACATGACGATTCAGCGCGTTAAATCGCATTATCAGCATATGGACAAGGAAACTCGGAAAGGGCTGCGCGAGTTGGCGCTGGTTTTGGATGCCGCGGCGGAGTTGCTTACTTCGCTGCTTAATCATGCGCGAGGCGGTGAGTTACCGAGCCGCCATTTGGTTAGTGAGGCGGGGCGAATGATTGACACATTGAACGCATGCAGGCGCGATATTGAGCGCGAGCGTGCTTCCGGCGCAGACGTACCGGACGCTATGCACTAACACTGCGAATGAGGACGGTAACCAGCTACCGATGAGCAATTTCGGAGCTCCGCAGGCACTCTCGGTACGGCTCAAGATGGGCTTTTTTGGATTGCGTTATCGCCGCTGACAGTCGCTAGCTTCGAACCGTCGCGAATAAGCATTCGTCCTGCACGAAGTATCTCTGTCGTTTCCGTCTCGGCTTCTACGCGTATTGCGCATTCCTCACCGATCGGGAGGGGAGACATCACGAACAGAGCCGTTGCGGTAAATAGCGTCGCATCGGATAGCCGCGCGGTATCGGGAGTAGCACGTAGAATCGACTCATCAAACACGGACTCGGCAATAATTTCATCATTGAGCCGAACGCGGAAGGTCAATCGCTCGAACATCCAATCAATTGGAGTGCACGCTTTCATATGAACACACAACTTCGTCAGAACTGCTGGAAGCGATTCGACAATTATGTCCTGACTATAGCAGCCCATAAGGGAAAACTTGTTCCCCACCTCGTGGCGGATGTCGTCACAGAACTGCGCAGTTAGAAACCGGCCTTGCCGCATCACTATGCAACCTTCCCAGCCCGTTGGGTCCGTACCGCTGCGAAAATTCGCGACGCATTTTGTTCAAGCGCTTCCGCTATCCGTGCAATCAAATCGGTCCCAGGGTCAGTCTTACCCATTTCTATGCGTGCTATATGAGGTTGGCTCGTGCCCACTCTAGCGGCGAGTTGCGCTTGAGATAATCCCGCCGCTAGGCGTAGCGACGCCAATGATTCGGGCTCTATTGAGTCTAATTCGCGCGAGAGCTTCCGACGCGCTTCCGCCACGAGTTCCGCCATAGCCGGATCATCCTCAAATTCCCCTCGCAGGGAATCGAAGCTAACGGTATTCGAGAGCGGCACCGGACGCGGCGCGTCGAAAACCCGGAAAAGCACAGTCCCGTCTGAACTAGTGGGCTCAGGACGTGATGCTTCGCCAATCTTCCAAGATTCTCTTACTGAGAGGGTGGTTGAGGTCGTCATAGTCAATCTCGCTCCGATGAACGACGGCTAGGATGCACAGTTGTTTGGTTTGCCAGTGGTAACCGTAAATCGCTCGGTAGTCGAATACCGTTGAATCGATTGCCTTCAGTCGCCAAAGATTCAATTTTCTTTTAGCTGCCTCGTTCCATTCGGCAACATCCACTAAGGTCGCGCCAAATCGATTCGGCCCGTGAGTCGTCAATTTGTCGAGAAATTGGGGATCGGCTTGAATTTGTTCGATCACCACATATAGATCCGCCGCCGCGAGCGGGTTTGACGCCTTGAGCCGCAACAGATCACCGCGCGCGTTTTCGTGTACGTCAACGTGCACTATATGCAATTAGGTATTATAGCGGCAACCGGCGTTTGCGGCTGCGAGTGGTCTTTGAGAACTGCTTCCGATACGGCTTCATGATCTGGAGCTCGTTTGTATATCGGTTTGTAGATGAAGGGGGAAGGTGTTCTTGTAACGTAATGGATTTAAGGAGTTATTTTTATTTTTATGGCGGAGAGGGCGGGATTCGAACCCGCGATACGCTGTTAACGTATACACACTTTCCAGGCGTGCTCCTTAAGCCACTCGGACACCTCTCCCCGGAATGCCATCGCGAGGAGCACGCTCCTTGTGCGGCGCGAAAGCGCGGCAAGGGTAAACCAGATGGACGGGCCGGTGCAACGCCGATGACTAGGCGGCTTCGGGGCGTCGCTGCAGGCGGGCGAGCAGTTCCAGTTCGCCCTGCGTGAGGTCACAGAGATCGGAGATTTCGTCGAGGGGCATACCCTTCGCCATGAGCTTTCCTGCCTGGGCGATCGCGGCTTCAGTGTCGGCGCTGGGCTCGGTGTGCTGGATCTGGGCGAGGATCGTGCGCTCGCGGCGCGACTGTTCGCGGACGCGATCGCCCAGCTCGCGGGAACAGGTGAGCAAAGCCTGGAACTGTTGTTCGAGCGCGTCACGCTGCCGCCGCTCGGTGTCGACTGCCGCGGTCAGCGCCGCGATGCGCCGCGATTGCGCACGCAACGCGGCAAGCACGACGACGAGCGTGACGGCGCTCGCGCCGGCGGCGACCCAGGCGATGGGCAGTTCAAGCATAAGTGTCGATGTGCTCATCGCCGGCGGGCTCGGGAGGTTCCTGATCGTCTCGTTCGACGGCGGGCGCGGGTGGTTGCGGCGGCGGTTTGCGCTGGCGATCGGCGTGCGTGCGGTCCGGCTGGATGCGCTGGCTGCGCGGTACGCCAGCCGGAGGGGTCACCTGCCTGGTATCCACCATGGCACGCTCCTCGCACTAGAAGCCCATCGTCGCCTGCAGGTCTTCGGGCACGATGAGCTTGCCGAGGTCGACGAGGATCAGGATTTCGCCGTCGTGGCTGTACACGCCCTGGATATAGCGCGAATTCTCGTCGTTACCGATGCTCGGCGCGGAATCGATGTCCGACATCTGGATGTTCACGACTTCGGCGACGCTGTCCACGAGCAAGCCCACGATCACTTTGTTGCACTCGACGATCATGATGCGGGTCTGGTCGGAGATGTTCTGCTTCGGCAGGCCGAACAGGTCGCGCGTGTCGAGCACGGTGACGACATTGCCGCGCAGATTGATGATGCCCATTACGGCATGCGGCGCCCCGGGCACGGGCGCGACTTCCGTCATGCGCAGGACTTCCTGGACCTGCATGACGTTGATGCCGTAAATCTCCTCGGCGAGGCGGAAGGTCACCCACCGGTAGAACTGGTTGTCTTTGGCTTTTGTCACGGCGTTCATGGACCCACCTCGTTATGGTCTTCGGGCCTGCGGGTACGTCAAATTCTTGTCGCTATCCGTTCCCGCCAAAGCTGAGTTGCATTCTGCATGCCAATACCGCGTATGAGGACGACGGCTCACTGACGTCCGAACATCTGCGCCAACGCCTCCACGTCGAGGATGAAGCGGGCGGGTTTCAAGGTCGTGCCGGCGATCCAGGGTTCGCTGCCGCGGTTCGTGCGCGGCCGGATCTCGTCTGGCGTCACGTTCATGACGCCGTCCACATGCACTCCCGTGACGACGATACCGGCCGACAGCGCCACGGACTCCCCACCGCGACCCGCCGCAGCGATGGCCGCGTAGGCTGCCGGCACGAGCGCGACGACGTCGATCTCTACAGCGGTGTCGGATGCGGCGCTGGCGAGGGCGAACTGGGGCAGCGCGAAGCGCAGCGGGCCGACCCGGAACGAGATCATCGCCGACGGATCGGACGCCGCTGCCGGCGCCGTCACGGCGAGCGGCGGCTCTTCCGCTGGAATCGATGCAGGCGCTTCGTCCTGCGGTGTCGCCTCGGGCAGGGCGGCGCTCACCGGCTCGGAGGATGCGACGGGCATCGGGATTTCCGGATCCCGCATCGACTCGCTCGCGGCGGCTTCGCTGCCGGCGTCGGCGACCGGGGCGGCGTCGGTTTCGGGCGCGGGCACGAGCACCGCCTCGTCCACCGCGGCGGCAGAGGCGACCGGCAGTATGGCCGGTCCGGTCGTCTCCGGAACGTCTGCCGCGACATCGAGGCCGGCGAGATGCTCGCCCAGATACTGTTCGACGATGGTCCGCGTGGAGCGGGTCGGCATGACGACGAGTTCGCTCATCCCACTATCCTCAATTGTGCGCGTCCACCGTTCTCGAGCACGTATTCGAGCAGGCGCTCGTAAGCCTGGCTGCCCTTCGCGTTCGGCTGCCAGGTGGTGAGCGGCCGGCCGAGGCGGCTCGCTTCCCGAAACTGGGTATCGACCGGGATCACGTCGTCCCACAACTTGATGTCGCGACGCATGCGGAGCGTTTCCACCGTATCGTTCGAGGCCCGGGTGCGACGATCGAACATCGTCGGCACCACCACGTAGGGCAGCGGTTGGCCGCGCGACTTCTCGATCATCGTGATCGTACCGAGCAGACGGTCGACGGACTGCGCGGCGAGGAATTCCGTCTGCACGGGCACGATGAGCTTTTCGCAGCACACGAGCGCGTTGACGACGAGCACGCCCAGCGTCGGCGGGCAATCGATGAGGCAGAAATCGTAGCGACCGGCGATCGACTTCAACGCCCGTGCGAGCACGAGTCCCATGCCCTGCTTCTGGCCGAAACGGCGTTCGAGCGAGATGAGCGCGGTCGAGCTCGGCACGAGATCGAAGCCACCGGCACGCGTCGGGTGGATGGAGTCGGCGAGGTCGGCGCTCTGATCACGCCCCGCGGCGTCGAAGAGCGTATAGGCGTTCGGTTCGACGACGTCGGGATTGAGTCCGAGGTAGCTGGTCAACGAGCCGTGCGGGTCGAGATCGACCATCAGGGTCCGCCAGCCGCGCTTGTGCAGACTGCCGGCGAGACTGACCGTCGTGGTGGTCTTGCCGACGCCACCTTTCTGGGCCGCTACCGTCCAAATCTTCATGGTTCCATCTCCGCCGCCGGTGGCAGTTGGGTGATGCGCTGGAGCGTGCGCGCCGGCAGTTCTTCGCGCCCGCCCGGCACGGCATCGTCGGCCGGTCCGGCCATGCCCATGCCATCGAACTTCGACACCGCGATCACCACGCGGCGGTTCTTGCGTCGGCCGGCATCCGTGCTGTTGTCGGCTATCGGCCGGAATTCGCCGAAACCCACTGCGGCGAGCTTCGTGGGCGCGATCCCCGCTTTCACCAGCCCGTCGGCGATGGACGCGGCACGCGACGCCGAGAGATGCCAGTTCGAAGCATAGCGCCCGCCCGCGATCGCCACGTTGTCCGTGAAGCCCTCGACGCGGATCGGTTTGTCGAACTTCACGAGCTCGGGCGCCATGCGCTCGAGCACGGGGCGCGCCGCTTCGTTCACGTCGGCACTACCCGTGCGGAACAGGAGCTCGCTCGAGAGCTCGAATTCGAGCCAATACTGGCCGTCGCGCACCTTCACCTGATCGTTCTTCATCAGCGGCTCGAGCAGCTTCTCGAGACGCTCCTGCGGACCGGTGCCGGTGCCGGTCGCGCCGTCGACCTGGTCGGGCGTCGCGAGCGCGATGCGCGCGCCCTCGGCGGTCACTTTGTCTTCGATGACGGCGTTCTCCAGCGTCTGCACGTGCTCGGGCGCTGCGACGATGGCCTGTGCGGGCGGCGCCCCACCACCGAGATCGATCGGCGCCTCACGCCCGGTGTGCTGAGTGAATACGGTCTGCATGGCATCGGAGAGCACGCGGAACTTGCCCGCGTTGACAGACGATATCGAATACATCACCACGAAGAACGCGAGCAGCAGGGTGATGAAATCGGCATACGAAACGAGCCAGCGGTCGTGCGAGAGGTGCTCCTCCTCCGCATCGCGGCGGCGATAACGCGTCGTGGCCATCAACTGATGAGTCCCTGCAGGCGCGATTCCACGACCCGCGGGTTCTCACCCTCAGCGATGGCGACGATGCCGATCTGAATCATCTCCTGCAGGCGTGATTCCTCCTTCACGAGCGCCTTGAGCTTCGTGCCGGCCGGAATGAGCACCAGGTTCGCGAGGGCCACGCCATAGACCGTCGCCACGAACGCGACGCCGACACCTTCACCGAGCAACGCCGGGTCCGAAAGGTTGTGCATCACGTGTATGAGCCCGATGACCGCGCCCAGAATACCGAGCGTGGGCGAATAGCCGCCCATGCTCTCGTAAACCCGTGCGGCGAGCAGATCGCGCTGCTCACGCGTATGGCAGTCGAGCTCGAGCGTCTCGCGGATGACGGCCGGATCGTTGCCGTCGATGAGGAGCTGCAAACCTTTGCGCGCGAAGTCGTACGGGACGGATTCGACGACGTTCTCGAGACCGAGCAGGCCTTCACGGCGCGCGAGCCGGCACCAGCTCACGATGTCCGCCATCGTCTCTTCCAGCGACCATCGCGGAGGAACCACGATCCACGAGATCATGCGCGTGGCGCGTTCGAACACCGGCCACGGCGATTGCACCATCGTCGCGCCGAGCGTGCCGCCCGCGACGATGATGAGCGCCGGCCCGTTGACGAGCATCATCAGGCTCCCGCCCTCGAGATACTGCCCGAGGATGATCGCCGTGAACGCGACGAAGAGACCGATGACGCTCAGGAAATCCATATTCAACCCGCGCTGGCGAGGCGCGCCCGCAACTCTTCCGCTGATAGCACCCGGTCCACGATGCCTGCCTTGATCGCGACCATCGGCATCCCGAAGACGACCGAGCTCGCCTCGTCCTGCGCCCAGATCTCCGCGCCGCGCGCTTTGAGCAGGCGTCCGCCCTCGACGCCGTCCGAACCCATGCCCGTGAGGATGAGGGCGAGCACGGAGCCTCCGAACACGGCGGCGACCGACGTGAACATCACGTCGACACTCGGCTTGTAGAGGTAATCACCGGCGTCCGACACCGTCAGAACCGCCCGCATCGCATCGCCGCCGACCGTCGTCTGCCGGCCGCCGGGAGCGATGAAGACCTTGCCCGGAGCGAGCACGTCGCCGGGCTTCGCTTCCTGCACGGAGAGTGCGCAGGCCCGATCGAGCCGCGCCGCGAAACACTCCGTGAACGTACCGGGCATGTGCTGTGCGATGAGAATGGGACATGGAAAGTCGGCCGGCACCGCGGCGAGCAGGTTCGCGATCAGTGCCGGACCGCCGGTCGAGGCGCCGATCGCGAGCACTTGACGGCCGGCGAGGAAGCGCTGCGGAATCGGGTTCGCGGCCGCCGCGACGGGCGTGGACGGCGCAGGCGCTTTCGCCGGTGCCGCAGGCGGCGCAACTGGCGTGGCCCGTCGCGGTGCGCGGCCCACGAGCTCCTTGATGCGGGCGACGAGATGCATGCCGCCGTCCGTCGAGAACACCGTCTTGGTGACGAAATCCGCGGCCCCTGCGTCGAGCGCGTTCAGCGTCGCTTCCGCACCGGCCCGCGTGTGCGCGGACAGCATGATGATCCGGGTCGGCCGCAGCCGCATGATTTCCCGCACCGCACTGATGCCGTCCATTACCGGCATTTCCACGTCCATCGTGACGATGTCGGGATTCAGCGCACGCACCTGGCTCACGGCCTCGCGACCATCGGCCGCATGGCCGACGACCTGCAATTCCGGATCGGCATTCAGGATGCGCGTGATGCGGGTACGAAAGAACAGTGAATCATCGACGACGAGCGCCCTGATCGGTTGACTTCGATCGGCTTGGGGGATGCTCCCGGCCATGGCGCGCTAGCCCTCAGGAGCGCCGGGCGTAAGCATCGACGAGTTCGGGCAGGTCGAGAATGAGGGCGATCCGTCCGTTACCGGTGATCGTGGCGCCGGCGAGTCCCTTCGTGCCATGGAGCATGGCGCCGAGCGGCTTGATGACGACTTCCTCCTGGCCGATCAACTCGTCCACGAGCAGCGCGAAATGCTGACTGCCCACGGCGACGATCACGACGTGGCCGGATTCGATGACGCGGTCGTAGACGCCGTCCACGAGCCAATGACTGAGGTAATAGAGCGGCAGTGCCTTACCGCGCACGACCAGCATCTTGCGGCCGTTCACGTCGCGGGCCTGCGCGAGCTTGAAATCGATGATTTCTTTCACGTTGACGAGCGGCAGCGCGAAAATCTGCGATTTCAGCACGACCATCAGTGTCGGCAGGATCGCGAGCGTCAGCGGCACACGGATGCGGATCGTCGTACCGATCGCCGGCGTCGAATCGATTTCGATGGAACCATTGAGCTGCGTGATCCGCGTCTTGACGACGTCCATGCCGACGCCGCGACCGGACACATCGGAGATCTGTTCCTTGGTGGAGAAGCCGGGCAGGAATATCAGCTCGAACGCCTCGCGCTGCGAGAGTCGCGCCGCAGCGTCCGGCTCCAGCAGGCCCTTCTCCACCGCTTTGGCGCGCAGCACGTCCGCATCCATGCCGCGACCGTCGTCTTTGATCGTCAGCAGTATCTGATCTCCGCTCTGCTCGGCCGCAAGCGTGAGCACCCCCGTGCGCGGCTTGCCGGCCGCGGCACGCTGGTCCGGTCCTTCGATACCGTGATCGACGGCGTTGCGGACGAGGTGCACGAGCGGATCGGAGAGCGCTTCGACGAGATTCTTGTCGAGATCGGTATCCTCGCCGATCATCACGAGCTCGATTTCCTTTTTCAAACTGCGCGCGAGATCGCGAACGACGCGCGGGAAGCGGCCGAAGACCTTCTTGATCGGCTGCATGCGCGTCTTCATCGCGGCCATTTGCAGATCGCTCGTGACCACGTCGAGATTCGAGACCGTCTGCGTCACCTCCGGATCACCGATGGAGGCCTGGAGATTGGTGAGGCGGTTACGAATGAGGACGAGCTCACCGACCATGTTCATGATGCGGTCGAGGATCTCGGTCTCGACGCGTACGGTCGTATCCTTGTTCTGGGCGGCTTTCGCGGCGTCGGACGGATGCGCGTCGTGGCCCGCCGCGGCCGGCGCCTCCGCATGCACGGCGCGTGCGGCCGGCGCGCGTACCGCGGGTGCCGCTGCCGGCGCGGCCTCCACATGGAATTGTCCCTTGCCGTGGAGATTGTCGAGCAGCGCCTCGAATTCGTCATCGGAGATGAGCTCTGTGCCTGCGGCGGGCGCGGCCGGCGGAGGCGTCGTCTCGGCGTGGAACTGCCCCTTGCCGTGGAGGTTGTCGAGCAGCGTTTCGAATTCGTCGTCGGATATCAGCGCCGAACCACCGGCGGCCGCCTCTACCGGGGCCGCGGCTGGCGCGTCGGCGGCACGTCCTTGCACTTCGCTCTCGCTCATCATCTGGGCGACCACATCGTCGAATTCGCCGGCTTCTTCGAGCGGCGCCGGTTCGGCGGGTGCGCGAGCGGCGGGGACCGCGGGGGCCGGAGCGTCGTCGCCGAGATCTTCGCCTTTCGCGAGACTGATCAATGCGGCAAGCAGCTCGGGAGCTGCGGCATGCGGAGCCTGGCCGCCATTCAACTCCTCGAACATGCCGCGCAGCGTATCGAGGACTTGAAGGATGACGTCCATCAGTCGGGCGGTGACCTGGCGCTTGCCTTCTCGCAACAGGCCGAATACGTCCTCGGCCTTGTGCGCGACTTCGACCATGGCATCGAGGCTGAGGAAACCGGCGCCGCCCTTTATCGTGTGGAAGCCGCGAAAGACGGCGTTCAGGAGCTCGTGATCGTCCGGCGCGGCCTCGAGCGCCACCAATTGCGAATCGAGACGCTCGAGTATTTCCTGAGCCTCGATGAGAAAATCTTGAAGGATCTCGTCGTCCAGTTGCATGCCAGCTCGCCTCGGGATACCGGCCTCGTTACGGCGCGTTCTGTCGTGATGTCCCCTATCGCTCGCGCCGCCGTCGGCCCTGCCCTGGGTTTATCGGCATCGGGTGTCGATTTCTGAGATCACACACCGAGGTCCGCGAGCAGATCGTCGACGTCGCTCTGCTGGCTGACGACTTCTTCGTCGGCCCGTATCGCGGGCCCCCGACCGACTTCAGGAGAAAGCTTCTCCGCCCTGCGCTCTTCGTAGGCAGCGAGACGCTCCGGGCTGATGAGCTTGATGAGGTTGATCTCCACCCGCGAGACGAGATCGATGGTGCGCTTGATGACCTGCCCGGTGAGGTCTTGATACTCCTGGGCCATCATGATTTCGGACAGACCGGACCTGAGCTGTTCGCTGACCGCGCCTATCGTCGAGGTGAATTCCGCGAGCTGGCGTCCGAGTGCGTCGGCCGCACCCTCGCCGCCGCCGGTGAGCTGCTGGACGAGGCTGCCGATTTCCCGGCCATTGGCCTGGAGGTGCTCGCCGAGCGGCATCAAAGCTTCGATCGCGGTGAGCGTCCGATGGGTGGCCTCTTCGCTCTTCTCGATGACGTAGCTGAGACGATCACGCGCGTCCGGGATCTCGTGCTTCGTCAAATCGAGCAACTGCTTGTCGGATACCAGGCTGCAGAAGGCGTCATGGACGTCCCGCGCGATTTCGGCGAGTTGCTGGACGAGCTGTGGAGAGTGGCGTTCGTTCAGCTCGGACAGCAGGCGATCGGTTTCGCGGTCGTCACCCGATTCCAGCGCCGCGACGAGCTGCCGCGCCAACAGCAAGCGGTGGTCGGTGTTCACCAGGAGTCTCCTTCCGTGCTCTACGCCGTCGCGGTGTTGGCGGCGATGCGTTCGAAAATCTTGTCGATCTTTTCCTTTAGCGTCTGCGCGGTGAAAGGCTTGACGATGTAGCCGTTGACGCCCGCCTCGGCGGCGATGACGATCTGGTCGCGGCGCGCCTCGGCGGTCACGAGGAGTACCGGCATGTCGCGCAGCGCGGGATCAGCCCGGACGGCGCGCAGCAGATCGATGCCCTGCATACCGGGCATGTTCCAGTCGGTGATGAGGAAGTCGAAACCACCGCCCTTCAGCATGGGCAAGGCGGTGTTGCCGTCATCGGCTTCGTGCGTATTCGTGAATCCAAGATCCCTGAGCAGATTGCGGATGATTCTGCGCATGGTCGAGAAGTCGTCGACCACCAGGATCTTCATGTTCTTGTCCATGACACTCTCCAGATCGTTTTATGACGTCGCACCGCGGAGCCGTCACTCGGGGCTCAGGCAGCAGACCAGTCGGCCATGCGGGCCTTG
The DNA here is from genome assembly GCA_016209015.1 of Gammaproteobacteria bacterium. Classification (GTDB taxonomy): domain Bacteria; phylum Pseudomonadota; class Gammaproteobacteria; genus JACQWY01. Next base: position 12,694 of record JACQWY010000038.1, read on the forward strand.
AGCCGGATCAGCGCCTGGGAATGAATCTGGCAAACTCGCGACTCGCTCACCCCCAGGACTTCGCCGGTCTCGCGCAAGTTCAATTCCTCCTTGTAGTACAGCGACATGACCAGGCGCTCGCGTTCCGGCAAGCCCGCGATGGCGTCGGCCAGGGCCTTCTTGAACAAGTCGTTCTCGACGTTCTCGAGCGGTTCGAGAATGCGTTCCGTCAAGCCTTCGGAGAGCACGTCGTCCTTGCTCGGCAAATCCTCGAAGCTGAACACGCGGTGGCTGCTCGCGTCTTGCAGGGCCTGATAGTACTGGTTGAGGTCCATGCCGAGCTTGGCCGCGACCTCGGCATCGCGCGCGTCGCGACCGAACTCGGCCTCGATTTCGGCGACCGCCTTCGTAATTTCGCGGATCTTGCGGTGCAGGGAACGCGGGGCCCAATCACCCTTGCGGATTTCGTCGAGCATCGAACCCCGGATGCGGATACCCGCGTAGGTCTCGAAGCTCGCGCCCTGCGAGGCATCGTAGTTTCGTGCGGCCTCGAGCAGTCCGATCATGCCGGACTGCACCAGATCGTCCATCTGGACGGTCGGGGGCAGGCGGCTCATCAGGTGATAAGCGATGCGCTTGACCAAGGGCGCGTATTTGCGAACCAACTCGTCCTGGTTCGTCTCGTGCAAGCCTGACTTGGCGGCCTTCTTGTATTGTGCGAGCTCTTTCATGCTTGGGCGTGTCTCCCGATCACGTCGCTTTGGATGATCCGCTCCAGGAAAAACTCAAGCTGCCCGCTCGCTGATGGAGGCTTCGGCCACTTATCGGCGGTGGATGCCAGGTTCTTGAACGCCTGGGACGCCGCGCTGCGCGGATATTCCGCCACGCAGGCGCTGCGGCGACGAACGGCCATAGCGACATTCTGGTCGTATGGAATCGTTCCCGCCAGATCCAGCGTGACATCGAGGAAGCGTTCGGTCACGCAGAGCAGCCGATTGAAGAGGTCCAGAGCCTCCGAATTCGAGTGGACCATGTTGATGAGGACGCGGAAACGCAGGCGCCGGGTGCGCTGGTTCAGCACCTTGATGGTCGCATAGGCGTCGGTAATCGAGGCCGGGTCGTTGCACACCACCACGATGACCTCCTGGGAGGCCTCGCAGAACTGCAGCGAGTTCGCGGCGATGCCCGCTGCAGTATCCACGATCATGATGTCCGGCGGGGTCTGCAACTGACTGAACGCGTACAGCAGGCCCGCCCGCTCCCGATTCGTGAGATCCGCCATCCGTTGGACCCCGGACGTGGCCGGGATGACCCGCACGCCGGCCGGCCCCTCGAGCATGATCTCGTCGAGGCTGCATTGCCCGTCGAGGACGTGCAGCAGCGTCCGGGTCGGCGTCAGGCCGAGCAGGACATCGATGTTCGCGAGACCGAGATCCGCATCCAGCAGCGTCACCCGCCGGCCGGCGGCCGCCAGCGCGACGGCCAGATTTATCGACACCGTCGTCTTGCCGACGCCGCCCTTGCCGCTCGTCACCGCGAAAACGCGGGTGCCGCCCGGATCGACCGTTTGTGTTGCTTCGTTTGCCATGCCGCGGGTCCTCGGTGAGTTAGATCGCGAACGCCTGCTCGATGACGGCTGCCTCGGCACGCAGCGGGGCCGCCGCCGCGAGGCTCAACATCCGCTGCAGGAGGGCTTTCGCCGAGGCCTGCTCCAAATCGTCCGGTACGTGCTGCCCCGCGCTCATGTAGGCAACTGGCAAGCCGGATTCCATGATCGCCGAAAGCGCGGGGCCGAGGATCGCCGCCTCATCGAGCTTCGTCAGCATGCAGCCCGCGAGGCGCTCGTTCGCGACCGCGCCGGTGATGCGGGCGATTGAGGGGTAGTCCGTCGTCGCCGAGAGCACGAGGTAGGTCGGAATCGGGCGCGTCTGGTTGCCGAGCGTGGCCACAAGTTCCTGGAAACGGGGGTCATCGGGCGGAAACCCCGGCGAATCGATGAGCAGGAGCGGCTTGTCCCGCAGCAAGCTGAGGCAATCCGGGAGTTCGTGGAGGTTGCGGATCGTATGTACCGCAATTCCGGCCAGCCGGCCGAAAATCTTCAACTGCTGGTGCGCGCCGAGCCGCTGGTCGTCCGCGGAGATGAGCGCGACTTTGTCCGAACCGTGGGCCAGCGCATAGCGGGCGGCAAGCTTCGCCGTAAGCGTCGTCTTGCCGACGCCCGTCGCGCCACACAGCGCGAAGCGCCCGCCACCGCTCAGAACCGGATCCTGTCGGACGCGCAGCCGGGCGGCGAGGATCGCGAGCGTCCTCCGCCAGGCCTGCTGATGGTCTAGATGTTCCGGCACGTCCGCGACGATCTGGCGGGCGAGTTGAGGGGCGATGCCGGCTTTCGCCAGCAGCCGCAGCAGGCGCGATCGCTCCGGGCTGCGGCTCTCGAAATCGTGCCAGGCAATGCCCGAGAGCTGTTGTTGAAGCAGTGCCTTGATGTTCGCGAGCTCGCCCTGCATCTGCGTGATGGTCTCCTGATTCGTCCACAGTACGCCGTCCCGGAAGTGTCGCTGCCCGACCGGGGTCTCGCGCGCTGCAGCGGCCGGGCTGGGAGCGGCGTCCACGCGGGCTTGCGCAGCGGCAGCCGGCTCGGCATCGTCCAAGACTTCCTGGACGCGGGGCTTCGCTTTCGGCGTGAATTTCTCGATGAGCTTGGGATCGACGTCGCCTTCGGCGGTGAGGAGCTCGAATCCGCCCTCGACGCGACGGTTCGAGAGGATGAGAACGTCAGGCCCCTGTTCCTGGCGGATCATTTCCAGCGCATTGCGCATGCTGGAGGCGAAATAGCGTCTGACTTTCATCTTCCCGTCCTCGTTGCACCGGGTCGCCCACGGTTGGCACTGCCATCGAATACCTACCCCCGGATACCGGGAGCATCGCCGACGGTGGCGACGATACGGAGTTGCTTGTTGTCCGGAACCTCGTTGAAGCCGACGACGTGCATTCCCTTCACGCTCTGCCGGACGAAGCGCGCGAGAAACTCGCGCAGGTTGTTCGGCACCAGGAGGATGGAAGGATGACCCGCCAGTTCCTGCTTCGCGTGGACATCGCGCAGCGATGCACTCAAGCGGCTTGCAAGGCCCGGTTCGACTGCGATTCCGCTCTCGACGCCGGTCTCAATCGAGCGGTGCAATAACTGTTCCAGGCTGTAGTCGAGCGTAATGACGGGAATTTCGTCGGCCAAACCGTTGATTTGCTGAATGATCAGTCGACCGAGCGATTCGCGCACGGCAGCCGTCAGCATGACGGGGTCTTGACTCTTGACGCCCCGCTCCGCCAAGACCTCGAGTATCGTCCGCACGTCACGCACCGGCACGTGCTCGCGCAGCAGGTTCTGCATGACGCGCACGACGGTGCCCAGCGTGCACACCTTCGGCACGAGGTCCTCGACGAGCTTCGGGCTCGTCTTCGCCACGCCATCGAGGAGCTTCTGCACTTCCTCGTGACCGAGCAGCTCATGCGCATGGTCCTGGATGACCTGGCTCATGTGGGTCGCGACGACGGTGCTCGCGTCGACGACCGTGTAACCGAGACTCTGCGCCTGTTCGCGCTGATCCTCGCCGATCCACACCGCGGGCAATCCGAACACCGGGTCCTTGACGATCGTGCCGCGCAGATCGCCATAGACCTGGCCCGGGTTGATGGCGAGCTCGCGGCCGGGCTGGATCGAGGACTGCGCAATCACCGCGCCGTGGATCGAAATGCTGTACGTCGTCGGATCGAGATCCAGGTTGTCGCGGATGTGCACGGCGGGCACGAGGAAGCCGAGCTCCTGCGAGAGCTTCTTGCGCACGCCCCGCAGCCGGTTGAGGAGTTGTCCCTGCTGGTTGCGATCGACGAGCGGAATGAGGCGATACCCGACCTCGAGGCCGATCGCATCGATCGGCACGACGTCGTCCCAGGACAGTTCTTTGGACTCGGGGGATGGCGGCGGTGGCGGCGGCCTGTGGGCTTCGAGCGCCGCCTTCTCTGCTCCTTTACGGCGGATCAGATGCGCCGCGTAACCCGCGACCGCGGCCATGCTCAGGAACGCGACGTTCGGCATGCCGGGGATGACGCCCATGATGCCGAGCACGCCGGCGGTGACGGCGAGCGTCTTCGGATTCTCGAACAGTTGATTGACGACCTGCTGGCCCATGTCGGCCTCGGCCGAGACGCGCGTCACCATGATGGCGGACGAGGTCGCGAGCAGCAGCGAGGGGATCTGGGCGACCAGGCCGTCACCGATCGTCAGGAGCGTGAAGACGCGTGCTGCTTCGGCGAATGCCATGCTGTGTTGAAGCGTGCCGATCGCCAGGCCGCCCACCACACAGATGAAGAGGATGAGTATGCCGGCGACCGCGTCGCCGCGGACGAATTTGCTCGCGCCGTCCATCGCGCCGTAGAAATCCGCCTCCTGCGCGACTTCCGCGCGGCGGCGCTTCGCCTCCTCCTGACTGATGATGCCGGCATTGAGGTCGGCATCGATCGCCATCTGTTTGCCGGGCATCGCGTCGAGGGTGAACCGCGCGCTGACTTCCGAGATGCGCCCCGCGCCCTTCGTGATCACCACGAAGTTGATGATGATGAGGATGAGGAAGACGACGAAGCCGACAGTATAGTTGCCGCCCACCACGAACTCGCCGAAAGCCTCGATCACGTGGCCCGCGGCGCCGGTGCCGGTGTGGCCGTGCAGCAGGATCACGCGGGTCGAGCCGATGTTCAGCGCGAGTCGTAACAGGGTCGCGACGAGCAGTACGGTCGGGAAGGCGGCGAAATCGAGCGGCCGGCGGCTGTAGACGGTCGCGAGCAGCACGACGAGCGCAAGCGAGATGTTGAACGTGAAGAACACGTCCAGCATGAACGCCGGCAGCGGCAACATCATCATCGAGAGGATGATGAGGAGCAGCAGCGGCGCACCGATGCCCTGGCGAAGCAGGGCACGCAGGAGGTCGCGTCCGTTGAGAGGTCCTGTCATGGCGGCCATGGCGGGCGATCCTCAGTCGTAGCGCAGTTCGGATGGAATGGGCAGGTTCGCCGGCGGCATCGGGCGCAGGCCGTCGCGCGCCGCGCGCTTGAGCTGGAAGACGTAGGCCAGGACCTGGGCGACGGCGAGGTACAGACCGCTCGGGATCTCCTTGTCGAGCTTCGTCGTGTGATACAGCGAGCGGGCGAGCGGGGGCGCCTCGAGCATCGGGACGCGGTTCTCTTTCGCGATTTCGCGGATGCGCAGGGCGACGCGATCGGCGCCTTTCGCCACCACCACCGGCGCCGACATCGTCTCCGGATCGAAACGCAGCGCGACGGCATAGTGCTCCGGGTTCGTGATCACGACATCCGCTTTCGGCACCTTTTCCATCATCCGGCGATTCGAGAGCTCCTGCTGCATCTGGCGGATCCGGCCGCGGAGCTCGGGCGAGCCCTCGCTCTCGCGCAGCTCGTCCTTCAACTCCTGTCGCGTCATGCGCAGCTTGCGGGCGTGCTCCCAGAGCTGATAGGGCACGTCGAACAGCGTGACGATCACGAGCCCGCCGCCGACGATCATGAAGCTCTTGAAGCAGATGGCCGCCGTCGCGGCGAGTCCGGGCTCGAGCGCGCTGTCGCCGAGCGCGACCACCTGGCGGTATTCGATCTTCATGGCTATCACGGCGCAGACGACCACGATTGCGAACTTCGCGACGGCCTTCACCACCTCCACGAGCCCGTGGATGCCGAACACGCGGCCGAGCCCGGCGATTGGATCGAGTCGTTCGAACTTGAACGCACAGCTCCCGAGATTGAAGAGCCAGCCGCCCAGCGCGAGCGGCCCGATGAGCGAGAGCGCGGCCAGTGCGCCGAGCAGCGGGGCCAGGTCGACGAGAGTCGCGACGATCGCCTTCGTGAAGGCGAGGTGCAGTTCCACCGTCTCGCCCACCGTCACGCGATCGAACACGAAGTAATGTCGCATCAGCCCGACGAGGCCCCGATTGAGCTGGCCGCCGAGCTGGTAGATCGCGATTCCACCACCAATCATCAGCAGCATGCTGGCCAGTTCGCGCGAGCGAGCGATGTCGCCCTTGTCGCGAGCTTCCTGCAGTCGCTTGGCGGTTGCCTGTTCTGAGCGTTCTTCGCCGGATTCGGTTTCGGCAGCCATCTCAGCGTGCCTCCAGAACCCGATAAGCGGTGTCGAAGGCCGCGCTGATCGCCGTCTCGAACTGGCCGCTCATGCGACCGACGAGCACGAACATCACTGCCGCGCCGACCAGGATGGTGATGGGGAAACCGACCGCGAAGATGTTGAGCTGCGGTGCTGCACGCGCCATGACGCCGAACGCCAGGTTGACTACGAGCAGGGCGACCATGATCGGCAAGGCGATCATGACGCCCGACGCCAACAGCGACGCCGACCAGCCCATGACGATCTCGATCCCGGCCGCACTGATGCCCTGCGTGCCGACCGGCAGCAGATCGAAGCTCCGTGCCAGCAGATCGATGAGCAGCAGATGGCTGTTCGTGGCGAAGAAGAGCAGCGTCAGCAGGATGAGATAGAACTGGCTCACGACCGGCACCTGGGCGCCGGTCTGCGGATCCATCATCGCCGCGAAGCCGAGTCCCATCTGCATGGCGATGAGCTGGCCCGTGAACTCGGCGATGAACTGCACGAGTCGCAGTACGAGCCCTATGGCCGCGCCGACGAAGAGCTGCATCACGCCGATGTACAAGCCGGCCGCGCTGAGCGGTTCCACGGCAGGGGGTGCCGGCAGCAGGGGCGCGAGGACCAGGGCGATCAGCATCGCAAGCACGAGGCGCGCCTTCTTCGTCACGAGCTTGCTGCCGATGAACGGCGCCGCGAGCAGGAAACCGCCGACGCGAAGGAACGGCCACAGCCACTGGTGCATGGCCGAGAGGATCTGGGTATCCGTGAAGCTCAGCATGGCGAGCCTGCTAGTGACCCGACCGCTTCAGTTGATGAAGCCGGGAATGGACTGGTAGAGACGGATCGTGTAGTCCATGAGCACACGCACCATGAACGGCCCGCCGACCACCAGCACGGCGACCGTGACGAGAAGCTTCGGGATGAAGCTCAGCGTCATTTCGTTGATCTGCGTCGCCGCCTGCAGGACGCTGACGATCAGCCCGACGAAGAGCGCCGGCAGGAGCAACACCGCCATGAGCTCGATCGCGACTTCGAGGGCACTGGCGCCGACGGTGATGACGGATTCTGGACTCATGATTCGCGCGCTCCGGGTGAGTGTCAGACGTAGAAGCTCGAGGCCAGGCTGCCCACCACGAGCGCCCAGCCGTCGACGAGCACGAACAACATGATCTTGAACGGGAGCGAAATGATGAGGGGCGAGAGCATCATCATGCCCATGGAGATCAGCACGCTCGCCACCACGAGATCGATGATCAGGAACGGAATGAAGATCAGGAAGCCGATCTGGAAGGCGGTCTTGAGCTCGCTCGTGAGAAACGAGGGCACGAGCACCGTGAACGGAACGTGAGCCGCATCCGGGATCGTCTTCTCGCGCGCCAGCCCGGCGAAGAGATTCAAATCCGATTCACGGGTCTGCTTCAGCATGAAATCCCGCAATGGCACTTCGGCGTGCCCGAGCGCGGAACCGAGCTCAATCTTGTCTTCCAGATACGGCGTCACGGCCTCGGAATAAATCCGATCGGCAACCGGCATCATGATGAACGCCGTCATGAACAGCGCGAGTGCGACGAGAACCTGACTGGAAGGCGTCTGCGAAGTGCCGAGCGCCTGGCGGAGAATGGCGAGCACGATGACGATGCGCGTGAACGAGGTCATCGCGAGCAGCAGCGCCGGCAACAGCGTCAAGGCCGACATCAGCAGCAGGATCTGGATCGTCAGCGCATAGGTCTGTGAACCGTCCGCGTGCGTGGTCACCGCGACCGCGTCGAGGCCCGTCCGAGCGAGCGCGAGACCCGAGAAGAGCGAGAGCGCGACGGTGAGCAGGATGCGCTTCACGAGCGAGCCTCCTGCGCTGAGACCGAACGGGCGTTCGCGAGGGCGGCGGTGAACGGTGTCGCGACCGGCGCGGGCGCCCCGGCCGCCTCCGTGTCGGCGACAGGCGCCGCGGGCAGGACGTGCAGCCGCTCGATACGGCCCGGTGAGACGCCGAGCAGCAGACGCTCACCGGCGACGTCCACGAGCACGAGGCGATCACGGGCGCTGAGGGCGATACCGTCGACTATCTGGAGCACGCGTCCGCGCCCCTGCTGCAACCGCCGGACGCGCTGAGCGAGCGCGGCGACGACGAAAATCGCGATCACGACCAGCAGGAGCGCGCCGATGACCTGTCCGATCTGGGACAGTCCGACGGGCGCGGTCGGGGCGGCTTCGGACGCGAGCGGCAGCAGCAGCGCCGTCCAGCACGTTTCCCGCAGCCTGTTGGGTCGTGATGTCATCGGGATTCCAGCTCAGCGCAGCTTCCGCACGCGTTCCTGCGCGCTGATGACATCGGTGAGGCGGATGCCGAACTTCTCGTTCACGACAACGACTTCTCCATGCGCGACCAGCGTGCCGTTGACGAGTACGTCGAGCGGCTCGCCGGCGAGCCGGTCGAGCTCGACCACCGAGCCCTGGTTCAACTGCAGCAGATTGCGGATCGTGAGTCGCGTGCGGCCGATTTCGACGGAAAGCGTGATGGGGATGTCGAGGATTGTATCGAGCTCGGCGATCTTCTGCTGACCACCTTCGTCCTGCAATCTCTCGAGCGGTGCCGGCTGGGCCGCGACACCCGTGTCGGAGCGTTGTTCGGCGAGGGCGGCCGCCCACTCGTCGTCCATCGCGCTTTGTTCGGTCGTGCTCATGCTCATGCTCAAACTCCTACCTCTGGGGTCCGCGGCGTCAGATCCGAGTGGTGCATCATCTGCGTCACTTTCAGGGCCAGATTCCCGCGGGATACGCCGTACTTGGCGCGAAACACCGGGACGTCGTCGACGCGCGCGACCACCGTCTCGGGCAATTCGATGGGCAGCACGTCTCCGGGTCGCAGCTTCAGGATGTCACCGATGCTCACGTCCACCGTCGTGAGCATGGAATTGACTTCGATCGGCGCGGACTTCACTTCGTCCTGCAGCATCTGGCACCAGCGCAGGTCCTTCTCGGTCGAATCGCTCTGCACGCCCGCGTCGAGCAATTCGCGGATCGGTTCCACCATCGAGTACGGCATCGTGACGTGGAGATAGCCCGCACCGCCCTCGAGGTCGATGTGGAACTGCGATACGACGACCACTTCGCTCGGGCTGACGATGTTCGCGAAGCTCGGGTTGATCTCGGAGCCGACGTACTCGAAATCCACGGGCATCACCGGCTCCCAGGCTTCGGTCAGCGAGGCGAACGCGTGCTCGAGCACCTTGCGGATAATCCGCATCTCGGTACCCGTGAAATCCCGGCCCTCGATCTTCGTGTGGAAGCGGCCGTCGCCTCCGAAGAAGCAGTCGACGAGCGAGAAGACGAGCTTGGGATTGCAGACGATCAGCGCCGAGCCGCGGAGCTGCTTGATGCGGATGACGTTCATGTTCGACGGCATGAGCAGCGTGTGCACGTACTCGCCGAACTTCACCATCTGCACGCCCTCCACCGAGATCACCGGCGAGCGCCGGAGCATGTTGAAGAGCCGAATGCGCATGTTGCGCGCGAAACGCTCGTTGATCATCTCGAGCGTCGGCATGCGACCGCGGACGATGCGGTCCTGGCTCGCGAAATCGTAGTTACGCGCGGAACCCGGTTCGCCGGAGTCTTCGGGCGTGGTGTCTACGTCACCGCTGTCGACGCCGGAGAGTAGTGCGTCGATTTCGTCTTGTGACAGCAGGTCGGCATTGGCCATGGCGGCTCACTGCATGACGAAGCTGGAAAAGAAGAGGTCTTCGACGACCGGCTTGCCGGTCTGCTTCGTGAGGACCGCCTGCACTTCCTTGAGGGCCGCAGCGCGGAGCTTCTCCTTGCCGTCGGCCGACTGCAGATCCTCGAATGCCTGGCGGCTCAGCAGCATGATCACGGCATTGCGGATCGCCGGCATGTGCTTGCGAACGATCTCTTCGCTCTTCGCGGCGGAGCTCACCACGCTCATGTCGGCTTTCAGGTATTTCGTGCGGTTGTTCTTGTCCTGGAAGTTCACGACGAAGGCCGGGTCGAGCGACGTGTACGTGGCCTCGCCGGCCTTGCCCTCGCCATGACCGCCCTCGCCCCCCTTCTCCTCGCTCTTCTCGCCGCCCTTGCCCTCGGCCTGCGCCTCGGCAGCTTCCTTCTCGCCGTCCTTGCTATCGCCCTTGAGCATGAAGAACGCGCCGGCGCCGCCGCCGAGCAGGAGGACGACGACGACTGCCGCGATGATGATCATCTTCTTCTTGCCGTCGGTGGCGGCAGGGGGTGCTTCGTTCGCCATGGTCTGCTCCTGAATCCTGATGCAGATCCCGGAAGCAACCGGCATGCCACGATTTTCGGCCCGCTAATTCAGTAGCTTAGCGGCTTGCGGAGTGCGTGATGACAAGGAATTGACTGCGTGGGACGGAGCGGCGGGCCGTCTGCGCCAGGGGCTTGACGGTCGGCTGACGCCGCCGTCGAGCCCGGCGCGGCGGCCTCAGACGTAAGCGTCGACGAGGCCGAGGCTCGCCCGCCCGTTGCGGGCCAGGCCGGGCGCCACGTCCTCGTCGAACTCCGCGGCGTTCCCGAACAACGGCGCGCTGTCGGAACGCCAGGCGGCAAAATTCTCGGCGCCCCCTTGCTGTGGCAACTGGGCGAAGACGCCGGTGTCGCCGAGGCGGACGCCGACCTGATCGAGCATGTCGCGGAGCTTCGGCAAGGCGTCTTCGATGGCATGTCGCGTGACGCCGCTCGTCGCAGCGAGCTGCACGGACGCCTCGTCCTGCCGCAGACTGATGCGGACCTCGACCGGCCCGAGTTCCGGCGGGTTGAGCGTGATTTTCGCGTGCTGTACGCCGTCCTGCGCGAGCACCATGATCTGCTGGGAAATCGCCTCGCCGAAACGTGGGTGTGCCACCGACAGGCCCTGTACCAGCGAGGCGACGTCCGGACGCTCGGCACGCGTGGCGAGCGCGGCCGTGGTCGCCGAAGCAACCGGAATCTGGGCCTGCTGGGCTTCGACGGCGGGACGATCCGGCAGGGCCTGGCGACTCTCCGCCGCTTTGTCGAACGAGAATTCCCCGTCCGTGGCCGCTTGCGGCGCCGCCTTCGCGCCGTGGACCTTGACGGCCGGTTCCCGGGCCTTCGCGGTGCTCGCGTCGGTGGCGGCGGTCTGCGCTTTCGCGACCTCGCCTCGACTGTCGGCTTTCGGCACGGAAACGCCCACCGGTGCGGCGCCGTCCTTCATGCCCAGTAGCGTCTGTTTGATTGCCGTTCCGGCATCGATGGCCGCTCCGGCATCGATGGCCGCAGCCGCCGGGGCCTCCGCTGCCGCCATTGCAGCGCCGCTCCGGGTCGAGGCGGCATCCTGCTTCAGCATCTGCACCGGCAAGAACTGCGCCGCGAGCGGCAAGGCCGCGGCGGGATTTGCCGCCGGGTCAGGACTCTCGGGCTCGCTCTTGCCGTCCTCGCTCGGCCGGGTAGCCGGATTCTGCTCCGCCGAGGTGGCTTCCGAGGGCGGATTCTCCGCCGGCTGCGGCTCGTCCGCAGGCGCGGCGGCCGGCTCATTCGATGCCGAGACCTTGTCCATCACCTGCCGGAAAGCGCCGTCGGATCCGCCGCTTGGAGCTTCCGTGACACGGGGTGCCCCGGGCGTCGGCGAAAGTGAGGTGATTGCTGCGGTTTCGCTCATGGCGTTCGTCCTGTGAAAGGTGCACCCGGAGAAGTGCAACGCCCGTGCCACGGCCGAACGGCCAGGTCGGTATGACCTACGGCGACGCGCAGTGGCGGCCGCTAAGATGCGGGTCAACGCAGCAGACCCGCGCGAAAGGATCCCGATGAACACCGTAGCGACCCAGCTCCAGTCCATTCCCCCCGCGGTGCGTCGCCGCGTGCTCGTCACGGGCGGGGCCGGGTTCCTCGGCTCGCACCTCTGCGAGGAGCTCGTGCGGCGCGGGCACGACGTGCTCTGTGTCGACAACTTCTACACCGGCGCGAAGGACAACATCGCGGGCCTGATGTGCAATCCGTACTTCGAGCTCATGCGACACGACGTGACGTTCCCGCTCTACGTCGAGGCCGACGAAATCTACAACCTGGCCTGTCCGGCGTCGCCCCTGCACTATCAGTTCGACCCGGTCCAGACCACGAAAACGAGCGTGCACGGCGCCATCAACATGCTCGGACTCGCCAAGCGCCTGAAGGCTTCGATCCTCCAGGCGTCGACGAGCGAGGTCTACGGCGATCCGAGCGTGCATCCGCAGGAAGAGAGCTACTGGGGCAATACGAACCCGATCGGCCTGCGCTCCTGCTACGACGAGGGCAAACGCTGCGCGGAAACCCTGTTCTTCGACTACCACCGGCAGCACGGCGTGCGCATCAAGGTCGCCCGCATCTTCAATACCTATGGTCCGCGCATGCATCCGCAGGACGGCCGGGTGGTCTCGAACTTCATCCTGCAGGCGCTGCGCAACGAGCCCATCACGATCTACGGCGACGGTTCCCAGACGCGCTCGTTCTGCTATGTGGACGACCTGATCCAGGGGCTGATCCGGCTGATGCAGACGCCGCCCGACGTCCTCGGCCCGATCAACCTCGGCAATCCCAACGAATTCACGATCCGCCAGCTCGCCGAAGCGGTCATCGAGCTGACGGGCTCGCGCTCCACGCTCGTCGCGAAACCGCTGCCCAGCGACGACCCCCGCCAGCGCTGCCCGGACATCACGCGCGCCCGCAAGACGCTGGACTGGCAGCCGACGATCCAGCTCCGCGACGGGCTCGCCAAGACGATTGCCTACTTCGAGAATCTGTTGAGCCGCGGTCCGTGGACCGCGATCGGTACGGGCTCGAGCTGAGCGCCGCATGAGGCGTCAGCGGTGCGGCAGATCGTCGATTTCGCGCTGCAGCCGCTGCTCGGCCACGCCTGCCTCGTGATGGCGTGCGCGGTCCGCAACGCCTTCCAGCGCGTCCGCGCGCAGCCGCTTCTTCATCCACGCCTCGCGTTCGAGCTCGCAGCGCCGCTCGGCATTCGCGAGCATCTGTTCGATCTGCGCGATCGCCGCGTCGATACGCTGCAGGAAGACGCGCAGCTTCTGTGCATCGTAGGCGGTGATCACGACGCCATCGCCGCCGGTCAGCGCGCTCTGATACTCGTTGCGATAGGCCTGCAGTTCCTGGAGTTGCGTCTGATACTGCTGGAGGTCGCCGTTCGTCCTGGCGAGTGCTTGGGCCGCCACGCGCTCGGCGGTGTTCGACAGGTCGACCAGACGCTCAAGTCTCTTCGAGCGGTCCAAGCGAGCCTCCTTTCATTGTCCGGTTCATGTGCGCATTCCAGATAGCGGCTAACGCGGCGGAAAAATTCGCTGCAACGCCGTAACCGACGCCTCGAAGCCGACCGGCTCGGTCCGATCCTGGCGCAGGAACGCGTTCAGAAATGGGCGGAGCTCCACGGCACGGTCGAGCTCTGGATTCGAACCCGCCTGGTAGGCGCCGACGTTGAAGAGGTCCTGATTCTGCTCATATAGCGAGTGGTAGTGCCGGAACTGCTTCGCGAGGTCGATGTGCGGCTGGGCCACGACGTGCGTCATGGTGCGGCTGATCGACGACTCCACGTCGACGGCGGGATAGAGACCGCGGTCGGCGAGCTTGCGAGAAAGCAGGATGTGACCGTCGAGGATTGCACGCGCCGTGTCGGCGACCGGATCGTTCGCATCGTCCGCCTCGGTCAGCACGGTATAGAGCGCGGTGATCGAGCCGCGCCCGTTGATACCCGTGCCCGCCCGCTCCACGAGCACCGGGAGTCGCGCGAACACGGATGGCGGGAACCCACGCGTCGCGGGCGGCTCGCCGATCGTGAGTGCGATCTCGCGGTGCGCCTGTGCGTAACGCGTCAGCGAATCCATCAGCAGCAGGACGTGCTGACCCTGATCCCGGAAATATTCTGCGATGCTGGTCGCCATCGCCGCACCGTGCATGCGCATCAGCGGCGGCGTGTCCGCGGGTGTCGCGACGACGACCGCACGCGAAAGTCCTTCTTCGCCGAGGATGTCCTCGATGAACTCCTTCACCTCGCGGCCGCGTTCGCCGATGAGACCGACCACGATGACGTCGGCCTCGGTGAACCGCGTCATCATGCCGAGCAGAACGCTCTTGCCGACGCCGCTGGGTGCGAACAGCCCGAGGCGCTGCCCGCGCCCGATGGTGAAGAGCGCATTGATTGAACGCACGCCGACGTCCAGTGGGTCCCGGATCGCCGACCGCTCGAGCGGATTGATCGGGGCACCGTATAGCGGGCGGCGATGCGGCGTGAGAATCGGACCGCGACCGTCGAGAGGAGCTCCCGCGCCGTCCAGCACGCGGCCGAGCAGCGCTTCGCCCACCGCGACGTCGCCCGCGCCGCCGACCGGCACCACGCGCGCATTCGGTGCGAGGCCGCGGGGCGTGCCCGTCGGCATCAGGAACAGACTTTCGCCGGAGAAGCCCACGACCTCGGCATCGAGCCGATCACCGTTGCCGTTCACGACGACGCAGCGGTCACCGATCGCAGCCTGGCAGCCGACGGCCTCGAGCGTGAGGCCGATCATGCGGGTCAACTTGCCTTCGACGATGAGCGGCGGCGGTTCTTCCAGACGCCCGGCGATTTCCCGGAGACGCGGCAGCCAGCGTGCTGCGCGGGGTTCAACGCGCACGGTCGGCCTCCCGCTCGCCACCGAGCATCTTCGAAGCGATGGCCGCGAGGCGGGTCTCGACGGTGGCGTCGATGCGCGAGGTCTCCGTCTCGACGACACAGCCCCCGCGCGTCAACAGCGGGTCGGCTTCGAGCCGCCAGCTCCGCTCTTCGTCACCGAGCGAGAGCGCCTCCCGCACGACGTCGATGTCCTCGGGATGGAGCTTCAAACGGGGGTATCGCGCCGCGACCGGCAGTTGGCGCATCGTTTCCCGCACGACGCCGACAATTTCGCCGGGATCGGACTTGAGCTCGCGTCGCACGAGATGTCTCGCGATGAGAATCGCGAGTTCCGCGACTGAGCCCACGACCTCCTCGTCCAGCTCGGCAAACGGCAGTGCCAGCTCCGTCATGAGCTTGTCGAGCTGTTTGACCTTGCGATCGATTTCCAGCATGCCGCGCTTCAGGCCTTCCTGCCGGCCGGCGGCAAGACCCTCTTCCCACGCCTGTCGATGCAACTGCTCGATCTCGCGCGCCGTCGGCATGTGCACGGCGGAGTGTGTAGTGCCTCCGCCCACGATCGGCCCTTCCATCGCCGGCAGTTCCAGCCGTACGACGTCGCCGAGCTCATCTGCACCGAGTATGCCGGCCATCACACCATCTCCTCACCGCCTGCACCGCCGAGGCTGATCTGGCCTTCGTCGGCCAGCCGGCGCGCGATGGTGATGATTTCCTTCTGCGCGGCCTCGACCTCGGAAAGACGCACCGGCCCTTTCGTCTCGAGATCGTCGCGAAGCATGTCCGCGGCGCGCTGCGACATGTTCTTGAAGATCTTGTTCTTGAGTGCGTCTTCCGTGCCCTTGAGCGCGAGCACGAGGTTCTCGGTCGAAACTTCGCGCAACAGCGTCTGGATGCCGCGGTCGTCCACTTCGATGAGATTCTCGAACGTGAACATCAGATCATGGATCTTCTGCGAGAGATCCGAGTCCGCCTCGGCGATCTGCTCGGAGATGCCTGCTTCGATGCTGCGCTCGACGAAGTTGAGGATATTCGCCGCACACTTGATGCCGCCCATCGTCGAAGCCTGGCCGCTGCTGCCGCCACGGAGTTGCACTTCGAGCATGTCGTTCAGCTCTTTCATCGCGGCCGGCTGGACCGCATCCATGGTCGCAACGCGCAGGAGCAGATCGGCGCGGGTGTTCTCGGGCAGCGCCGCGAGCACTTCTGCGGCCTGGTCGGAATCGAGATACGACAGGACGATGGCGATGATCTGCGGATGCTCGAAGCGGATGAGTTCCACGACGCTGCGCGCGTCCATCCACTTCAGGGACTCGAGCCCCTTGGTGTTGCCGCCGAGCAGGATGCGATCGATCATGCCCTTGGCCTTGTCCTCGCCGAGGGCGTCGACGAGCACCTTGCGGATGTATTCATCGCTGCCGATGCCGAGCGCGGTCTGCTCGTGGATTTTCGTGACGAACTCGTCGACCGTGACGTTCACCATGTCGCGTGAGACGTTCTGCAGCGAAGCCATTGCGACGCCGATTTTCTGGACCTCGCGCGGTCCGAGATGCTTGATGATCTGTGCGGCGGCCTGCTCTCCCAAGGTCATGAGAAAGATCGCCGCCTTGTCGACGCCGGTGAGCGTTGTAGGCTGTTCGGCCACGATCAGTCTCCCACCCAGCCCTTGATGACCTGCGCGGCAACCCGCGGATCCGAGGCCGCGACCTGCTTAGCCTGTTCGAGAGCGCTGCCACCCGCGACACCGGGCAGCATGCGCTGCTGCGCCTCGCCCGCGGTAGCCGGCAGCGCGGCGGTGCCACCGGGGCCCGGCAGACCCGCCTGGCCGTCCGCGCCGGGCAACATGCCGAGGACGGGCTTGCCCATGAGGTTCTTCATCGCCGGGCGGAGCACGCCGAATACGAGCACGAGCGCGAACAGGCCGCCGAGCACCTGCTTGCTGACGTCCCACATCCACGGCTGCTTCCACATCGGAATGTCGGGAATCGGTTCCGGAGCAGGCGGCGCGACGAAATCCTCGCTCGTCAACGTCACGACGTCGCCACGATCCGCGCGATAGCCGATCGCGTTCTTGACGAGGTTCGTCATGCGATCGAGCTGTTCCTGCGTAAAGGCGGCCTTCGGCGTCTCGGCCGGCTTCGCCGCATCACCTTCCTTGGGCGCTTCCTTAGCGGCCGGCGCGGGATTGCGGACGACCACGGCGACCGAGAGGTGACGCACTTCGCCCTGCGGCGGCCGCACGTGTGAGATGGTCACGTTCGGCTGGTAATTCGTCGTGGATTGGACGCGCTTGGTGCGCGGCGTTTCCTGTTTCGCATTCGCCTGGGCGTTCGGCGCTGCGCCGGGCGGGTTCTGCTGCGCGTTCGCCGCCGTCTGCTCGGGCGCCGTCGCCGTACCGGGCGGAGTGTTCGAAAGCGCGCCTGGAACGCCGCCGCTGCCTGCCCCCGCGTGCTCCTCTTCGAGCTTGCTCTCGCTCAGTACCGCAGCCTGATCGGGCTCGCGCGTTTCGCTCGTATGCTCGGAGTCCGTGAAGTCGAGCTCGGCCGTCACCTGGGCGCGTACGCCGTCCATGCCCACCATCGGCTGGAGTATGTGCTCGATGCGATCGGCCATGCTCTTCTCGAGCCGCTGAGTCATCTCGAAATGGCGGGTCGCGAGCCTGACGTCGCCATCCGCGGATTCGTCGGTGAGCAGCGAACCGTTCTGATCGATCACGGTCACGCGTTCCGAGGCCAGATTCGGCACGCTCGCAGACACGAGATGCGTGATCGCGGCGACCTGCTGGGGCTCGACACGACGACCGGCGTAGAGATCGAGGAACACCGATGCGCTCGGGTCACGCCGGGTGCGGGCGAACGCCGTCTCCGGCGGCATTGCGAGCTGCACGCGAGCGCTCCGCACGTTCGTGATCTTGGCGATCGACCGCGAGAGCTCGGCCTCGATCGAGTGCTGGTAACGGGCGCGCTCGAGAAACTGTGTCGTGCCGAACCCTGGATCCTGGTTCAGCGACTCGAAGCCGGCCGTAGCCCCATGCGGAAGGCCTGCGGACGCGAGCTTCATGCGGGCATCGTCGAGGTTCGCCGAAGCAACCAGAATCGAGCCCGCGTCGTGGTTGATCTTGAACGGAATCTGGGCGGTCTGAAGCTCGTTGACGATCTGGGTGAGATCGCGTTCATTGAGATCGCTGTAGAGCATCGAATAGTTCGGTGTGCGGGACCACATCACGACGTAGGCGCCGAGCGCGACGCTCGCTGCGATTCCGATGAGCATCCCCGCCTGACGCAGCAGCGCCATCGGCGAGTTCTGCGGTATGTATACGGTTGGTTCTGCCATGTTCGCCTACTCGTGGAAAGACGTTTTCAGATGGGCATGTTCATGATGTCCTGATAGGCACTGACCAGGCGGTTACGCACCTGGGTCATGGCCTGGAAGGACACGTTCGCCTTTTGCATCGCGACCATCACCTGCGCGACGTCGACCTGCGGGTCGCCGCGCTCGAAGTCCGCCGCGAGCGTCTGCGCCGAAATCTGCTGCTCGTTCACCGCGTTCACGGCATTCTTCAGCAGACCGTTGAAGTCCGTCGTCTTCTGCGTTTCGCCCACGGCCGGCGTCTCGAGCCCATGGGCACGCGCGGCGAGCGCGCGCATCTGGAGCAGGAGGCTGTTCGCGTCGATGGTGTTCATGTCGCTACCCTCATTCCTCTCGTGATGCTTTCAACGTTCCGGCACCACCATGCCTTCTTCCTTCATCCGCGCGATCTTGTAGCGCAGCGTCCGGGGGCTGATACCGAGCTTCTCCGCCGCGTATTTGCGGCTGCCTTTGCCTTCCGCGAGTGCATTGAGAATGAGTCGGCGCTCGTGGTCTTTCAGATCGTTGCCGAGGCTCTCTTCCCCGTCGTCGGACTCGTCCGCGTCCCGGTCAGCCGCCGGCACGACGACCGACGGCGCGTCGTGCCGCGCAGGACCGACGCTGAGCGTCTCGAACATGAGGTCGGCGGCCTCGATGACCGGCCCGCTGCATACGACGAGGGCGCGTTGCATGACGTTGTCTAGCTCGCGGATGTTGCCGGGCCACGGGTGCGCGAGCAGCGCCTCGCAGGCGGACGGCGCGAGCGTGGGCACGGGGACGTTCGTGCGGTGCGCGGCCCGCGCAAGCAGGAAATCCGCGAGCGGCAGGATATCGGCGGGGCGCTCGCGGAGCGCGGGCACGTGCAGCGGAAAAACGTTCAACCGGTAGTAGAGATCCTCGCGGAAACGGCCGGTTGCGACTTCCTGCTTCAGATCGCGATTCGAGGTCGCGATGACGCGGACGTCGAGCGCGATGATGTCCTGACTGCCCAGACGTTCGACCTGACGCTCCTGGAGCACGCGCAGCAGCTTCGCCTGCAGTGCGAGGCTCATCTCGGATATCTCGTCGAGGAGCAGCGTGCTGCCCTGGGCCTGCTCGAACTTGCCGGGTATCGATTTGTACGCGCCGGTGAACGCGCCCTTTTCGTGTCCGAACAGCACGGCCTCCAGCATGTTCTCCGGAATCGCAGCGCAGTTGATTGCGACGGGATCCAGCTTCGCGCGACGCGAGTGGCGATGGATCATGCGGAAGAACACTTCTTTGCCGACGCCGGATTCCCCGGTGATCATCACCGACGCGTCACTCTGCGCCACCCGCCGAGCCAGCTCCGCGACACGTTTGGATGTGCCGTCCTCGATGACCGCATTGTCGTCCGCAACCGCGGGCGCCGCGATCCAGCGCTGCAGGTTGCTGACGAGCACCTCGGCCTCGAACGGTTTGACGAGGTAATCGCTGGCACCGCTCTTCATGGCATCGATCGCGCTCTGGATCGTGCCGTACGCCGTCATCAGGAGCACCGGCAGATCGTGATAGCGCCGCCGGATTTCACGCAGCAGCGTCAGACCGTCCATCGGGTCCATCTGCAAATCGGTAATCACGAGATCCACAGTCTGGGCCCCCAGCAGGCGCAGGCAGGTGGGACCGTCCGGCGCCGGGATCGCCCGGTAGCCGGCGATTTCCGCGGTGTCGCACAGCGCTTCGCGGAGCGCAGTGTCGTCCTCGACGATGATGAGCGTGGCGGGTTCGGTCATGGCGGTCTCTCAGGAGGCCTGCGCGGTCGCGAGGCGCGGGAGGGACAGCACGAAACACGCACCGTCCTGGTAATCAGGTTCGATTGCGAGCTCCCCGCCATGGGCACGGGCGACTGCCCGCGCCACTGAAAGGCCGAGGCCGGTTCCGCTGCGCCGGGTCGTGAAGAACGGCTCGAAGACATTTTCGCGATCTGCAGCAGGGACGCCCGGGCCGTCGTCCGCGAAGCGCAGTTGGATGTAATCGCCGAGCTCGCGTACGGAGATCTCGAGATGACCCTTGCCCTGGGCGGCGGCGCGGCCGTTGTTCACGAGGTTCAGCATGATGCTGTGCAGCGCACTGCGGTTGCCGCGGATCCGGACCGGTGGGACGGGACCGAGTGCGACCTCGAAGTCGGAGTCGGGCATCGCCGCCGCGAGTTCGGCGATGAGCCCCTCGAGCACGGGTCCCACCTCGAGCTCACTCATTTCGAGTGTGCCGCCGCGCGCGAACGTGAGCATGTCCTCGACCAGCCGCTCGAGCTGGCGCATCGCGTCGAGCGCCTTGACCGTGCAGCGTCGACGGAGCTCGGGATTCGCCGTCGCCCGGCTCAGGTTCGACACCTGCAGCATGGCGACCGACAGCGGGGTGCGGATCTGATGGGCAAGACTTGCCGCCATCTCGGTCTTGGCGGAGAGCCGGCGATGGTGATTCAGCAGTTCCTGGAGGCGACGGGTTTCCGTCACGTCCGTGATCAGGAGAATCTGGCCCGGCTCCCCATGGAGCGATTGCGTCGCCACGCTGACGCGTCGACCGTCTTTCAGTGAGACGTCGTGGCCATCGTCCCAGCGCGGAGCGAAGCTCGTTGCGACTATCTCTATCCAGGGTGTGCCGCGGTCGAGGCCGTCCAGCAGATTCGCCGCAGCGGGGTTGAAATCCTGGACGCGGCCCGCACCGTCGATCACGACGATGCCGCCGGGCAAAGCGGTGAGGAGGCTTTCGAGCCGCGTTGCGAGGAGGTCCTTCGCCTGGAGTTCGCGCTGCAGCTCCGCACGCGATTCGTGCAGTTCGGCCGTCAGCTCGGCGACGCGCTGTTCGAGGCTCGCATAGAATTCCGTGAGCTTGCCCGAAACCGCCTCGAACTCTGCGAAGGCGGCACACAGTTCTGCTGATTGTTCCTGCCGTTGCTGCCCCATGGCCAGCCTAGCCTCGTCCGGTAGCGGACGCGGATCTGCGCCCGATGAGGCCGAGGCAAGTACTGTGCCACGGAATCAGGTGACTGATTTATCAGGAAAAGCGCGAACCAGGCTGAGCCGCATCAACGGCCACGCGTCAAAGCCCTGACACTTCCTCGTGCCGATTCAGTCCGAGCTTGCGCATCTTTTCGACGAGCGTCGTGCGGCCCATCTGCAAGCGCTTTGCGGCATGTGCGACGACCCAGTTCTCCTCTTCGAGCGCCTGGGTGATCAAGTCCGCTTCGATACGGGTCAGGTGCTCTTTGAGATCGAGGCCTGAGCGAGGCAGGTTGCTCGACTTCGGGTCCTCTGGAGAATCCGGCGTTCCGGCGCTGAGAGGCGCCGGATTCGCGGCGACGATGTCCGCGGAACGGTATTTTTCGGGCAGGTCGTGCACGTCGACGACGCTGTTGGGAAAGAGAATCGCGAGCCGCTCGACGAGATTCGCGAGTTCCCGGACATTGCCGGGCCAGCCGTACCGGCACATGGATTCGATGCTCGCCTGAGTGAGGCGTATCGTTCCGCGCCCTTCATTGCCGAGACGTTCCACGAGGTCGTTGACCAGGAGAGGCAGATCCTCCGCGCGGTCACGCAGCGGCGGAGTCTCGATGGGAAAGACATTCAGGCGGTAGTACAAATCCTCGCGAAAACGCCCATCGAGGATGGCCTGTTCGAGATTGACGTGAGTCGCGGCAATGATGCGGACGTTCACCGTGATGCTCTTGTTGCTGCCGACACGCTCGAACGTACGCTCCTGGAGTACGCGTAACAGCTTGACCTGCATCGGCAGGCTCATGTCACCGATCTCGTCCAGGAACAGCGTGCCGCCATCCGCCATCTCGAAGCGCCCCTGGCGGGTCGTGATCGCGCCGGTGAAAGCGCCTTTTTCGTGGCCGAACAACTCGCTTTCCAGCAGGTCTGCAGGAATCGCGCCGCAGTTCAGCGGCACGAAGGGCTTGCTGCGCCGGATCGAGTGATGATGAATGTGTCGGGCGACGACCTCTTTGCCCGTACCGGACTCGCCGACCACGAGCACGTTGGCATCACTGCGCGCCACCATCTCGATCATGCTGCGTACGCGCTGTATTCCCTTGCTGCTGCCGACGAGATTGCGGAAGAGTTCGAGGGATCGTTGTGCGCCCGTCTGATGCCGCGTCTCGCGGAACATCTCGACCTTTTGCAGGACGCGCTCGACCTGGAGGTGCCGCAGGGGCATCTCGATGTATGCCAGCACGCCGCTGTCGAATTCGGCGGGAACGGGTTCCTCCTGACGGCCGCGCACGAGCAACACGACCGGCGTATAGGCATCGATGCTCTTCAGCCGACGATAGACGTCCCGCCGCCTCTCGGCGGAGCCGCAGTCACCGAGCAGAATCATGAAAGGCGGCTGCTCGCCGTCCACCAGGTGCTCCAGGTCGTCGTCTGGCGCGTAAGCCTGAACCGGCATGTCCAGATAATTCAGGATGTCCGTCAGATGACGCACCACCTGCGGGTCGTTTTCGATGACGAGCGCGGGCGTATCAGACATAAAGGCGAGTTCCACGTACTTTGGGCTGTAGTGAACGAATGGGACAAACATCCCGGTAACGTCGCTTCCCGGTTCATGCCAAGATTCTGACGCGACGAGAGCTAGTGTAATTAACGCGGGGAGTTATTCAAGGCAGGTCTAGGACGATCCAGCCCATTATTGATCTTTGACAATCGACCGATCGTCAGTTGTCCGTCGCTCGCGGAATGATGTTGCCGGGCACGGCCGACAGCCAGCGCGGGCACTCAGCGGTCGGTAGCGGAGTTCGTCGAGTACGTGTCTGCGGCCCGCTTGGCCTGCACGAGGTTGCGCATGGCGAGACCGAGCTTATCGCGGGCATTCGTGGCCCGCTGCTCGAGCGTACGCGTGACTTCGAGGGTTTCCTGGAGGAGCGCGAGCGCGAGCGTCGGATTGTGCGCGAGCCGCTCGCCGGTGAGGCTGGCAAGCAAGGCACAACGCTGCTGGTCGAGTTCCGCCACTGTGTCCCAGGCCTCGCGAACAGACGCTTCGAGCGATTCCTCGTTCAGGCGACGCAATGCGTCGCCCACCTCGTCGAGGTCGTTAGCCGGGGAGCCGCTCACCCGCAGGACCTCAGGGATTCGGCGCGGGTGCGGCGGCCTCGACGGCGCTGGCAATGCCGGCCCACGCCGCGCGTATCTCGTTCAGGAGCCCGATGACCTCCTCGATCTTCGTCCCGTCGTGGTCGAGGTTCGCCACGGCCAGCGTCCGCATCATGTACTCGTAGAGTGCGTCGAGATTCGCAGCGATTTCGCCACCCTTCTCCAGATCGAGGCTCGATTTGAGACCTTCGATGATGGCAAGCGACCAGTCCAGATTTTCGCACTTGCGGGCAACGTCGGCCCGCGCAAGGGCCGCCTGGGCATTGCGCAGCTTCGATACGGCGCCGTCCAGTAGCATCTGGATCAACTTATACGGAGATGCGCTCTCGACATCCGTCTCCACCCCGACCGTCCGATAGGCGGTGATGCGATTCAGCAGATCTCGCTGTGCTAGGTTCATTCGTTCGTCTCCGTGGTCGACGAAAAGTTGTGAGTGAAGACGAGCCGCCCGCCGGTTTGACTCCGGTTCGCGAACGGCTGCTGCATTTTATCGGCATCGTCCGGCGAACTGTTGAGCCCGTCACGCCTGATTCAGGACCGGCTGCGAAGAAGTACCGCATTCAAGTCTCGCAGGGCATGGTATGCCTCTTGCTTCAACGACGACTGAACGAGGAGGTGACATTTTTCCGTCGCGCTTCGTTCGGCGCGTGTCGATTACCGTCCTGCTGACCGGTATCGGCGACTTGCCGCCCGGCTTTCAAACAGTATTCATGCAGGGGTCATGCCGACATGGACTATCGCGACAAATCCGTACTGGTGACCGGCGGCACAGGTTCCTTCGGCAATTTCGTCGTACGCCGTCTGCTCAATGCGGGCGTCAAGGAAGTCCGCGTCCTGAGCCGCGACGAGAAGAAGCAATACGACATGCGGGTGTTCTACCAAGGCCGCTCGGACCTGACTTTCGTCATCGGCGACGTGCGTAATGCCGAGGTCGTGCACGAGGCCATGGCCGGCATCGACATGGTGTTCCATGCCGCCGCTCTCAAGCAGGTCCCGACCTGCGAACGCCATCCGCACGAAGCCGTTCGCACGAACGTACTGGGCGCAGAGAATCTGGTCGCTGCCGCGCTCGCCCATGCGGTCCAGTGCTTCGTGATGATCAGTACCGACAAGGCCGTCAAACCGGTGAACGTCATGGGCATGACGAAAGCGCTACAGGAACGCATCGTCCTCTCCGGCAACCTCTCCCGCCTGAACCGCGGCACGCGGTTCTGCTGCGTGCGCTACGGCAACGTGCTGCGATCGCGCGGTTCGGTGGTGCCCTTCTTCCGGCGTCAGTTGTCGCTAGGGCAGACCATGACGGTCACCGACGAGCGCATGACGCGCTTCCTGCTCACGCTCAACGAAGCCATCGATCTCGTGCTCTACGCCGCGGACCACAGCCGCGGTGGTGAGATTTTCGTCCGCAAGGCACCCGCCGCGCGCGTCACGGACATCGCGAAGGTGCTGGCCGAGGAAGCCGGCAAACCCTTCGAGTACAAAGTCATCGGGATCCTGCCCGGAGAAAAGCTCCACGAAATCCTGGTCTCGGAGGAAGAACTCGTACGCGTGCAGGATTGCGGCGAGTACTACACGATCCAGCCGTGGTGGGACACGGGGCGCTACTTCGAGCTCGACTACGAGTTCGGCTCTTCGCACAGCCTCGTCGCCACGCCGCAGGTGAAAGAGCTCATCGCGCTCGCGGATGCGGAGTTCGACCGTCTCGAGATGAGCGACGGCGAGTTCGCGAAGTTCTAGAATACGGACCCCGGGCACCCGGCCTGGTCATTTCGCGAGAGCTGCACCCGTGAGAGATGTTCCACTCTTCAAAGTCTTCATGCCGCCGCGGAATGCACTGCTGCCGCGGCTCGAGGCCGTGCTCTACAGCGGGCAGATCAGCGAAGGCGAGCCGGTTGCCGAATTCGAGACGCGCTTCGGCACCCTCGTCGGCAATCCGAACATCCTGTCGTTCTATTCCGGAACCGCGGCACTGCACGCCGCGCTGATACTCGCTGGCGTCGGCGCGGGCGACGAAGTCGTCACCACGGCCATGACCGCCGAGCCGACGAACATGGCGATCATGCACGCAGGGGCCATTCCGGTGTGGGCGGACGTCGACCCGGGCAACGGCAATGTGACGGCCGAGTCCGTCGCGGCCTGCCTCGGGCCCCGGACGCGGGCCATCGTCGTCGTCCACTACGGCGGCATCCCCGCGCCGCTCGGCGGCATCGCCGCAGCAGCCGCACGTCACGGCATACCGGTCATCGAGGACGCTGCACATGCGCTCGGCGCACGCTATGGCGGCGCTCCGATCGGCACGCATTCCGAGTTCGTGATGTTCTCGCTGCAGGCGATCAAGCACATGACGACCGTCGATGGCGGCATGCTTGCCTGCCGCGATCCCGCGCTGCTGCGGCGGGGCCGGCGCGTCCGCTGGTTCGGCATTGATCGCACCCAGCCGCGCACCGAGCTCGACGTCTCCGAGGTCGGGTTCAAGTACCACATGAACAACGTCAACGCGACGATCGGGCTGGTGCAACTCGATCACATACGGCCGGTCCTCGATCGCTACATTGCGAATGGCCGCTGGTTCGATGCGGCGCTGCGCGGCGTGGCAGGCCTCGAGCTTTGTTCGTGGGACAGAGCGGCCGAGCCCTCCTACTGGTTCTACACCGTGCTATGCGATGACCGTGCAGGTCTCTCGAAACACTTGAGCGCGCACGGGATCGGCAATTCCCAGGCCCACAAGCGCAACGACGTGCACAGCGTGTTCGCCGCGCGCCGTCGCGAGCTCCCGGGCCTCGACCGCTTCTATGCCCGGATGCTGCACATTCCCTGCGGGTTCTGGGTCGATGACGAGACGCGCGAATACATCGCCGAGGTCTTGCGGCGTGGCTGGTGACGATGCGGTGCCGCTGTTCCGGTTCCATCCCCCTCCGGGCGCCGCCGCCGCGCTCGAGGATGTCCTGCGGGGAGGCCATCCCGCCGCGGGCGAGCTAGTCGCGAAATTCGAGCACGGCCTAGCACCGCTGCTCGGTGTACCGGATGTCGTGGCGACGAGCGACAGATCCGGCGCTCTCACGCTCGCGCTGCGCCTCGCGGGTGTCGGACCGGGCGACGAGGTGATCCTGCCGGCGCTCTGCTGCACGGCGACGAGCATGCCGATCGCGAACGTGTTCGCTACGCCCAGATGGGCGGATGTCGATCCGCGCACGGGCATGGTGGACGCGACGACCGTGGCCCCGCTCGTGACGCCACGCACACGCGCCATCGTCGTCTACCATTGGGGCGGCGACGTCGCGGATCTCGATGCGCTCGGAACACTGGCACGCGCTCACGGCCTCGTGCTCATCTCCGAGGCCTCCGCGGCATTGGGCGCATCGTGGTGCGGAGCTCCGCTCGCCGCCGCCGCGGGCCCCGACTTCACCATATTCTCGTTCTACGCCGCGACCCCGCTCGGCATCGGCGAAGGCGGCGCGCTGTGCTGCGCACGCTCCGAGGACGCGGCCGTGGCCCGCAGGTGCCGGCGCTATGGCATAGATCCGGTAACGTTCCGGCTTCCGAATCGCGATCTGAATCCGGCGAGCGACATTCCCGTCGCCGGCTACAACTTTGCAATGACCAACCTCAGCGCGGCACTCGGACTCGCTCAATTGCCGCACGTCCCGCGGCTCGTGTCGCGTCATCAGGACAATGGCCGATTTTTCGATGCCGCACTTTCCGACATCGCCGGACTCGCGCTGCTGAAGCGGGACCCCCGTGCCCGGTCCGCCTACTGGGTCTACGCCATGCGCGCGCAGCGCCGCGACGCACTCGTCGCGAAGCTTGCCGCCGTCGGCATCGGTGCGCAGCGCCTGCACGTCCGTAACGATCGCTATACGTGTTTCACCGCGACGCAGTGCGTCCTGCCCGGCGTCGATCGTTTCGATGCGGAAAACCTCGCGATTCCCTGTGGCTGGTGGATCGACGATGCAGCGCGGCAGCGCATCGTCGCGACGATCCGCTCCGGCTGGTAGACGATGGACGTCGAATTCACGCTGCATCCGGCCGCCGCGCCGGGCACCCTGGAGGCGGAGCTCGATCGGGAATTCGTCTCGGGACGGGGGCGCACCGGCACGCTTCGAAGTCGCTACCCCCTCGCGTTCACCAGCGACGAGTCCAGCGCCTTTCTCGTTGGGCGCCGCGACGACGAAGCACTCGCCTGCCTCGCAGGACGCCACTTCGACTGGCAGACGCCGGAGCGGCGCTGGCGCGGTGTCATGATCGGACTGGTCTACACGACTCCCGCGGCCCGCGGCACGGGTCTCGGTTCCCGCATGCTGAGGACCGCGCTCGAAACGTTCACCCGCCAGGGCGACGAGTTCGCTGTGCTGTGGAGCCGTATCGAGGGCTTCTATGAGGCGTGCGGCTTTCGCCGCGCTGATTGCGGCACGTTCGGTCGCTGGACTCGAGAGGATGGCGCGACGGGTGCTCCGCCCGGCGAACCGCTGCAAGACGTATCACGCCCGGCGCTTCAGGCGCTCGAGGACCTGCGGCGATCGCAGAGCCGTTGCACGCTCCTGCGCCCGCTGAGCGGGTGGGAGACGTGCCCGATCCCGGCGGACGAAGTCCGCCTGCTCCGGGTCGGGCCCGCGATGAGCCCCCACGCCTATGCCTTGTTCGGTGTCGCCGCCGGCACGCGCATCGTCTATGAACTCATCGGTGAAGCTGCGCAGTGCGCTACGCTCTGGCCCGCGCTCGCCGAAGGCGCGCAGGAAGTCCTCGTGAATGAACGCCTCGGCTCGCCGACTCACCGGTGGCTCGCGGCGAATGCTCCCGTCGCATGGCACCCGCAGGATCTCGCACTGTGGGCGCCACTCAACGCGCAGGCATGCAATGTGGACTTCGGCGCCTGGTACCTGCCGTGGCTCGATCGTCTGTAAGAGACCGCTCAGTCCGACGCGCACCAGTGGCGCCAGATGTCCCGGTAAACCCCCTCGAGATCGCGCGCGAAGGATTCTGCATCGGTCAACGCGGAACTCGCGACCCGCGCTCGCATACCGGCACGACGTGCCGCCAAGCCGGGCAAATCGGCCGCGAGCGCAGCGGCGAGTCGCACGTATTCGGCTGCGCCGGACACGGCGAACTCCGGCATGCCAGCGGCATGGAGTACGCTGTAGCTCGCGCGCGAGAGAAACGTCTCGCCGATCAGGGCCACCACCGGCAGCCCCATCCACAGCGCATCGCAGGTCGTCGTGCCGCCGTTGCACGGAAACGGATCGAGAGCGATGTCGACGCGTGAGAAGAGCTCGAGATAGTCTCGTCGCAGCAGCCGATCGTGAAGAAGAACGCGCCCGGGATTCACGCCGCGCGCCGCGAAATCAGCACGCACGCGGTCCTGCGTTGCGCCCGCCGGCACCGTGATCATCTCGAGCTCGGCATCCGGAACGGCGCGCAGGACATCCGCCCACAGGTCCACGACCCGCGGGCCGATTTTCGCGAAGTAGTTCAGCGAGACGAAGCGCACATGGCCGCGTTCGAGCGCGGGCAGGGGTCCGACGTCCGGCATGTCGGCGAGCGGCTGATAACACCACAACGTGTTCGGCAGCCGCAGCAGGTCCTCCGTGTAGTAGCGCTCGCTCTGCCCGGGCGGCTCGGCCCGTGCATCAGTCAGACGGTAATCGACCGTGTCGAGGCCGGTCGTGGCGGGGTAACCGAGGTAAGCCACTTGGAGCGGCGCCGGTTTGCGTGCCAGGACGAGCAGCCGGCTGTTCGCAGTGTGCCCGGCGAGATCCACGAGGATGTCGATGCCATCGGCGCGGATCTGTGCATCGAGCGCCTCGTCGCTCATCCCCACGGTACTGTGCCAGTGATCGCACGAGGGTCGGAGCTTCGCGGTGACCGCATCGGGAAACGGCACTTCGGCATAGGCATGGACTTCGACTGCCTCGCGATGATGATGGCGAAACAGCGGTTCGACGAAGAACGCGCAGGCATGTGCCCGAAAATCCGGGGAGAGGTAGCCGATTTTCAGCCGGCGATTCGGATCGCGCTCGTTTGCATGGGAAGGGACACCCGGGGCGAGGTGTGCCGCATGGCGCACGTTGAAATCGCGATGTCGATCGAAGATTTCCTGTTGTGACATCCCGTCGACGAACGCGAGTGTGAAGAGCAGATTGCTGTGCGCGGCGGCATAATCCGGCCGGATCTCCAGCGCGCGTCGGAAGGATTCGGTGGCGACTTCCAGGCGCCCCTGGTTCTTGTAGACGTTCCCCAGATTGTTGTAAGCCTCCGCGAAATGCGGTCGCTCCCGAATCGCCGCCTGGAGGTGGCCGATCGCCTCGGCGTGATGTCCCTGTTCAGTCAGCACGACCGCGAGATTGTTGTACGCTTCGGGAAGCGCCGGTTTCAGCTCGAGCGCACGTGAGAAGCAGCGCTTGGCCTGCTCGAGATCGCCGCTCAGCTTGAAGATGTTGCCCAGATTGAGTTCCGCCTCGGCGAAATCCGGCTTGAGGATCAGCGCTTCGCAGAAGCAGCGATAGGCCTCGCGTACTTCCCCGCGGCACTGAAGCGCGCTACCGAGGTTGTTCCATGCAGTCACGAGACCGGGCGCGAGCTCGAGTGCGCGACGGAAGCAGTGCACAGCTTCGTCGATGCGTCCCAGATCCTGCAGCACCACGCCGAGGTTGCTGTGTGCCTCTGCGAAATCGGGTCGCAACTGGGAAGCGCGGTAATAGCTCGTCAGGGCCTCGGCATGATGCCCTAGCGAGTACTCGGCGAGCCCGAGTTCCTGCCAGACGTCGGCATCGTTCGCGCCCGTCGCGATCGCATTGCGATAGGACGCAACCGCTTCTTCGCTTCTGCCCTCCTTCGCCAGAATCTGCGCCAGATTGCGGTGAAACTCCGGAAATGGCGAGCGCGCGACGGCCTCCCGATAGCAGATGATCGCGGCTTCGCTTTCGCCGCCGTCGCGCAGTGCGTTGCCGAGATTGAACCAGGTCGCGGCGAGCCCGGGCTCCAGCTCGAGTGCACGCTGATATGCAAGCACCGCCTCTCCGAGGCGTCCGGCTTCGGCGAGCACCATACCGAGATTGCCGTGAGCCGCGGCGAATCCCGGCCGGAGCGCGACCGTTCGTTCGAGCAACGCGACCGCCTCGTCGCACCGTCCGAGATCCCGCTCCGCGACGCCGAGCAGATGCAGCGCGTCCACTTGATCCGGGTCGCAGACGAGCACCTCACGGTAGGAGGCCGCAGCTTCGGCGATCCGGCCGGCGCGGTGATGCGAGGTGCCGGCCGCAAGCAACTGCTGCGCTCCGCCCGACTGCGGCTTGGCGCCGCAGCAGTGCTTGTGCTTCTTACCGCTGCCGCAGGGGCAGGGTTCGTTGCGTTCCGTCTTCATTGCATCGCCTCCGCGGTGGTTCTCGCGCACCACCGTTGCCACAGTTGCCGATAGACGGTTTCCACGTCGCGCGCAAAGAGGTCGGCGCGCATCAGCGGCGATTCCCGCAGTTGCGCACGCATGCTGGCGCGGCGTGCGGCGAGCGCCTGCGGATCCGCGGCAGTCCGGGCCGCGAGAGCTACGTATCCCGCAACGTCGTTCGCCGCGTACTCGGTCAGGCCCGCGGCGTGCAAGACGCTATAGCTCGCGCGTGACAGGAATGTCTCCCCGATCAGCGCGATCACCGGCAGCCCCATCCACAGCGCATCGCAGGTCGTGGTACCGCCATTGCAGGGGAAGGGGTCGAGGGCGATGTCGGCCAGTGCGAAAATCTGCAGATAGGCGGGACGCGGCACGCGGCCGTGCAGGATGAGCCGCGACGGATCGACCTCCAGTCGCGCGAACGCGTCCCGGATTCGAGCCTGGGTCTCGCCCGCCGGTGCACAAATCATCAGGAGGCGCGACCCGGGCACGGCTTTCAGGACATCGGCCCAGAGCGCGATGACGCGCGGTCCGATCTTTGCGAAATTATTGAACGAGCCGAACGTAATGCAGCCGTTCGAGAGCGCCGGCAATGCCGAGACCTCCGGCACGTCATCGAAAGGTTGATAGCACCACAGGGTGTTCGGCAGGCGTACGAGCTCCTCCGTGTACCAACGCTCGCTCGTCCCCGGCGGTTCGGTACGCGCGTCGGTCAGTCGGTAATCCACGGTGTCCAGACCCGTCGTCGCGGGATAGCCGAGATAGCCGAGCTGGATGGGAGCCGGTTTGCGGGCCAGCACCAGGAGACGGCTGTTCGCGGTATGTCCGGCGAGGTCGACGAGTATGTCGATGCCATCGGCGCGGATTTGCGCGGCGACCGCTTCGTCGTTCGCACCGACGGTGCTGCGCCAGTGATCGCACAGACGGCTGAGACGCAGCGTAGTCTCATCCGGCTTCTTCACCTCGGCGTAGGCATACACCTCGACCGCATTCCGGTCGTGATGGGCGAGCAGCGGTTCGAGAAAGAACGCACACGCATGTGCGCGCAGATCGGGGGAGATATAGCCGATCTTCAGGCGCCGCCCGGGATCCGGGGTGTTCTGATGAGGTTGAATGAATTCCGCAAGCGGAACTCCGTGGCGGGCATTGAACGCCCGGTGGCGCTCGTAGACCTCCTGCTGGGAAACACCATCGACGAAGGCGAGCGTGAACAGCAGATTGCTTTCCGCTCCGAGGTTGCCCGGTTTCCCCTCGAGGGCGCGTGCGTAACATGCCATCGCATCCTCCAGTCGCCCCTGATCCTTCAGCATGTTCCCGAGATTCAGATGGGCCTCGGCAAAATCCGGGGCCAGTTCGATCGCGCGCCTGATCCCGGCAGCGGCCTCTTCGCTCATGCCGATCTCGTTCAGAACGTTGGCCCGGTTGTAGATGGCGACCGCCCAATCCGGGGCCAGTGCGAGTGCATGGTCGTAGGCAGCAATCGACTCATGCCAACGGCCCAGGTCCTTGTACAGTGTTCCGAGCCCGTTATAGGCATCGGCGAAATCCGGCCTCTCTTCGAGTGCCAGACGGTACTGATCGAGCGCCTCTTCCGGCCGCCCCAGACGGCGGAGGACGTTGCCGAAATTCAGATGTGCTTCCGGATAGCGCGGATTGAAACCGAGCGCCTGCCGGAAGGCGAGCTCCGCTTCCGGCAGGCGCCCGTATTCGGCAAGCGCATTGCCGAGATTGTTGTGGGCTTCGGCGTACTCCGGGCGGAGGCGGATCGCGCGATGGTGGCAGACGATTGCCTGTTCGAGAGCACCGAGATCGCGTTCGATCGTGCCGAGATTGTTATAAAGCTCCGGGTTGTCCCCGCCGATGTCCAAGGCCAGTCTCAGGAGGTCCCGACCTTCGCTCTTGGCGCCGAGCTGATATCGGACGAGACCGAGGCCGTGCAGGGCGCCAGGATGCCGGGGACGCTCCGCAAGCACTCCTCGGTATCCCGCTTCGGCTTCGGCGAGGAGGCCCTTACCATGCGACGCTGCCGCCACGGCATAGCGTGCCTCGACTGTCGAAGCCGGATCGGGCGCGGCTCGGCTGCCGCAGCAGATCTTGTACTTGCGCCCGCTACCGCAGGGGCAGGGCGCATTGCGCGAAACTTTCATGAGGCCCATCAGCAATGAAGCGTCGGTCGAAAATGCAAGTTCCAAGCCACCCGCGGCTGTTCGCCTCCGGCAGAGTGCTCCGCAGCGTTGCGGCCCGCACGGCCGCGGGCCGACGCCGCTTTCCGCGCGGTCTGCACTCGGG
Source organism: Gammaproteobacteria bacterium (assembly GCA_016209015.1). GTDB lineage: Bacteria > Pseudomonadota > Gammaproteobacteria > JACQWY01. The sequence goes on from JACQWY010000038.1 coordinate 45,600, forward strand.
CAAGCGGCCGGAATAGGGTTTCCTGGCGCGCCGGGTTTCCGTCATGCCCGGCACCCGCGCCAGATCTTCGACGCCGAATGGCCGCTTTCGCCAAGCACTTCACACCCGCCGACTATTTCGAAAGCAGGCTTAAAGTTCCGAAAGGCTCGGCCGCTACGCGCTGCAGGAGGCGGTAAATATTCGAGCTTCGGATATATCCGCCAGGTAAAAACAGGCTGGAGATCTCGCCGGGAGCGCGTGCTCGAGCCTTGCTCGGAGAACAGTCATGCCGCAAGTTATCAACACTAACATCTTGTCCTTGAATGCCCTGCGCAATCTGAACAAGACCCAGAACGACCTCACCACCGCCATTCAGCGCCTCTCGTCCGGCCTGCGAATCAACAGCGCGAAGGACGACGCGGCGGGCATCGCGGTCGCAACCCGCATGACCACCCAGATCGGTGGTCTGACCACCGCCATCCGCAACGCGAACGACGGCATATCCGTATCGCAGACAGCAGAAGGCGCGATGGCCGAGATGACAACCAACTTGAACCGCGCACATGACCTCGCGGTGCAAGCAGCGAGCTACAACACCTCTACGGACCGCAACTCGCTGAACCAGGAGGTCTCGCAGATTCTCGACGAAATGTCCCGCATCGTGAACCAGACCCGGTTCAACGGCCAGAAGATTCTCGCCGGCGGTTTCAGCGGCGATTTCCAGGTCGGTTCGTTCGTGAACGAGACGATTAACGTGTCGGTGTCGAACATGTCGCCGACGAACATGGGCGTGTCGACGGAATACTCGACCGTGTCCGGCCTGACGAATGCTCAGCTCGCCGGCCGCATCGCGGTCTCGTACAACGTTGCCCTCGGCGGCACCGCTTCTCTGAACGGCACGGACCTCGGCAACGCGGTTTCCGCGCAGACCGTCTCGCAGACGAAGATCGATCAGATCAACGCTGTCACGAGTTCGACGGCCGTCAACGCCTTCGGCTTCGGCAACGGCTTGGTCGGTTCGAGCTACGCGTCGGCCGGTGTCACGGCCACGGCGATCGACGGCTTGGCCGCCGGTTCGCTGTCCATCAACGGCGTGGCGATCGGCGCAGTCGCGGCGGCGACTAGCTTGACCACCGTGGCCGACAACCTCGTCTCCGCCATCAACAGTCTGCAGTCGCAGACCGGCGTGACGGCGGTCAAGGTCGGGACTCCGGACGGTGCGACCGCGACCCAGGAAGCGGTGGTGCTCATCAATCGCACGGGGGCGGCCATCAGCTTGACCGCGAACTCCTCGGTGGACGCGGGCATCACGTCCTTCTTCTCGAACGGCACCACGTCGGTCAGTGCGGGCTCGAACGGCGCCATCGTGCTCAACGGCTCCCTGAATGCGCTCACGCAGACCTACGACGGCTCGACGACCGGCGCCTCGCTGATCGGCATCAGCAGCTCGACCACGACACTCGCGAACGCGGTACTGTCGGCCCAGAGCGTGACGAGCACGGCCTCAGCCAACCTCTCGATGCTCGTGTTCGAAAGCGCGCTCGACACCATCAACAGCGAACGTTCGGTGCTCGGTGCGAAACTGAACCGTATGGACGCGGTGGTGCGCAACCTGTCGAATACGGTGGAGAACATCACCTCCGCCCGCAGCCGTATCCAGGACGCGGACTTCGCGCAGGAAACGGCGAACATGACGAAAGCGCAGATTCTGCAGCAGGCCGGTGTGGCGATGGTCGCCCAGGCGAACCAGATCCCGCAGACCGTGCTGTCGCTGCTCAAGTAGTAGTCCAGAACTCGCAGGAGTAAGTTGGGGCGCATTCGACCATAATTGACCTATGATCGGATGCGCCCACACTCCGGAGCCAAGGAGTTAGGACATGAACATCAACGAGTCACTGCAGCGTCTGCCCGAACTCAGGTTCGACTCGGCTGTCCCGAAGGAAGCCGCTGCAGCGACTGCTGGTACTCGAAGCGCGGACGTGGCGGTTCACGTTCAACCGGCCACTCCCCCACCGCCCAAGGTGGCCGAGAAAGCGCCGGTCGAACAGAAGGCGCCGAGCAAGGAGGAGCTCGACCGCATCATCAAGAACATCGCCGCGCAGGTGCAATCGTACCAGCGCTCGCTGCAATTCAGCGTCGACAAAGACAGCGGCGAGGTCGTCGTCAGGATCGTAGATGCGACGACCAAGGAAGTGATTCGCCAGATCCCGTCCCAGGAAATTCTGGACCTGGCGAATCGCATGAGGTCGATGACGGGTTTGCTGTTGAAGGAACAGGTTTGAACGGCACTGTGCGGCGCGCCGGGTCGGATGCCAGAGACTGGTTCCGATTGGCGTGCCGCTCATTCCACCAGGAGTACGTGCCATGAGCATCAGTTCAATCGGCGTCGGTTCCGGACTCGACGTCAAGACTATCGTCGAACAACTCGTCGCGCTCGAGCGTCAGCCGGAATCTGCACTGGACAGCCGCGCCTCGGCGCTGCAGGCGGAAATCAGCGCCTTCGGCTCCCTCAAGAGCGCCGTTTCCAGCTTCAACGACGCCATCACGAATCTCAGCAGCATCTCCAAGTACAAGGTATTCAGGGCCTCGTCCTCGGACAGCACCGTACTCTCCGCTTCCGCCGACAGTACCGCGGCCAGGGGCTCCTATTCGATGGAGGTCAGCCGCATTGCCGAAACGCATCGCATGGCCTCCCAGACCACGTTCGCCGATTCGGGAACGACGACGATCGGGACCAGCGGCGACACGATGACCATTACGGCCGGGACCAGCGCGTTCACGGTCGCAACCGGTGGCCTCACGCTGGCCGGCGTCCGCGACGCCATCAATAATGCGACCGACAATACCGGCGTGACCGCTTCGCTGGTGCGCGACAACATCGGCTATCGCCTGCTGCTGTCCGCGAACGAGACGGGCAGCGCGCATGCCGTCACGACGAGCTACAGCGCGGCGGACCCGTTCTCGATGCAAACCCTCAACACGGATCGTGATCAGAGCGGTTCTTTCACGCCGGTGGACCTCGACGCGGCAGTGAAGCTCGAGGGACAGTTCGACATCACGAGCAGTTCGAATGCCCTCACGGACGCCGTGCAAGGGGTGACCATCAATCTGCTGAAAGCCGGCACGACGACTTTGACGGTCGATCGCGATACGGCATCGGTGCAGAGCTCCATCCAGAACTTCGCCTCCGCCTACTCCGCGCTCGTCAGCGTCATCGGGAAGCTGGCGAATGGCGATCTCAGTTCCGAGAAGCCCGCGCTGTACAGCCTGGAATCGCAGCTCCGCGGGATCCTCAATACGAACACCACCGGCACCGGCACGTTCGCCAACATCTTCGAAATCGGCGCGTCCACCTCGAAGACCGGTTCGCTCACGGTCGACAGCACCATGCTGACGAACGCCCTGAACAAGGATTTCAATTCCGTCGCCGATCTGTTCGCGAATGCGAGCAGTGGGCTTGCGGTACGGCTGAAGGATCTCGCGACGCAGTACATGAGCACCGGCGGCCCGATCGACGGTCGTACGCAGGGCTTGAGCACGCAGATCCGAGACCTCGCCGCCCGCAGAGCCCGCATCGAGCAGCATGCCCTGGCGATGCAGGACATCTACACGAAGCAGTACACGGCCCTCGACACGCTGGTCTCGCAGCTGAAGACGACGGGTAATTACCTGACCCAGCAAATCAGTCTGATGAACAAGTCGGCCATCTCCGGATAACACCGATCCAGCCGTCGCGGCCCGGTAGTACCGGCGCCGCGGCGCGCTCCTCCTTCCCGGCACTGCGCAGACTTCGAATTCCTGGTGCCGGGCTCCGCGCAGACTTGACGCACGACGGCATACGCGGCCCGCGAACGTCGGTAAACTAACCGGCGATCCACTCGTACGGGCCTGGGAAGGGCCTGCGACGCGATTCGAAAAACATCGGGCGTCGGAGTGGCCTGGGGGGCTTTCCGCGGTCGCGTCACGAGCGCGCGGGTCCGCGCGAAAGGAGCAGGAGCCGTGAAGCTTGGCGATCGGACTCGGGAACGTTCAGGATGGCTTCGTTCCGGGTTCCATCGAGCGGAGGTTGAGCCCGCACGGCGCCCGGCGCACGCCGGATCCGGAACACGAGCCATAAGAACATGAATGGACCCGCCGATTCCTTCAACCGCAAGACCTGGGGTCGTTGCGCGGCACACATCAACGTCTTCGCCGGGTCTTCCGACGTCGGGACCAAGGCGAAAGTCATGTCACTCCTGCTCGTCGCGCTGCTGCTCGGGATCAACGGGCTGAACGTGCTCAACAGCTATGTCGGTCGCGACTTCATGACTGCCATCGCGAACCGTGACCAGCTCGGCTTCCTGCGCCAGGCCGTGTTCTGGCTGGGTGTGTTCGCGAGCGCGACCCTCGTCGCGGTTTTCGCCCGTTACTTCGAGGAACGCCTGGGCCTGCTGTGGCGCAACTTCTCGACGCGCCGGGTTCTGGGCGGTTACATGACGAATCGCACGTACTACCGCCTCGCCGCGGCTGGTGAGATCGAAAACCCCGACCAGCGCATCGCCGACGACATCAGGACGTTCACGACGACCACCCTCTCCTATCTCATCATGCTGCTCAACGGCAGCATCACGGCCGTCGCATTTTCGGGAGTGCTGTGGTCCATCAGTCCGTTGCTGCTCATCGTCGCCGTCGCTTACGCGGCTGCCGGTTCCTTCCTCACGGTCGGGCTCGGCGGACCGCTGATGAGGCTCAACTTCCAGCAGCTCGACAAGGAAGGCAAATTCCGAACGAACCTCGTTCACGTCAAAGAGAACACCCACCTCGTCGCCATCTCGCAGCGCGAAGGCTATCTCTGCGGCCGTCTCATGGGCCATCTCTCCGATCTGACCGCGAATTTCGAGCGCATCATCCGGGTCAACCGCAACGTCGGCTTCTTCACGACCGGCTACAACTGGCTCATCCAGCTCATACCGATCGTCATCATCGCGCCGCTCTACATGGGCGGTGCGGTCGAATTCGGTGTCGTAACGCAGGCCGCCGCCGCATTCATGCAACTCGTCGGCGCCTTCTCGCTGATCGTCACCCAGTTCCAGTCCATCTCCTCCTTCGCTGCAGTCGTCGCGCGCATGGACGCGCTGGTGACCGCGATCGAGGACGGTGCCGAGGACACGCACCCCGGTGTCGCAACCGTCGAGGACGAGCATCGCGTCGCCTTCGTAAACCTGAGCCTGCAGGCACCGGGGCAGAATCGCCTCCTCGTGCGCGATCTCACTTTCGAGCTCGGCGAAGCGCGTCGCGTGCTGGTGCTCGGCAGTGACGAGACGGCCGTCTCCGCGCTGTTCCGCGCCGCGGCGGGTCTGTGGATTGCGGGCTCCGGAACGATCGTGCGGCCGTCTTTCGATCACATCATGTTCCTCTCCGAACGCCCCTACCTGCCGCCCGGCCCCTTGAACGATCTGCTCCTGCGGCCACGCCGCGCCGACTGCGGTGTCCACCTCGATCATCAACCCGAGCGCCGGCGGAGCCATCAGCCGGGCGGTCAGCGCTTCCCCGAAACCCGCGTGAAGGACGTACTCGGCCTGCCCGGGATCGGGCCGCTGCTCGAGCGGGTCAGCGCGCTGCAGATCGATCACGAATGGGATACCGTGCTCACGCTCGGCGAGCAGCAGCTCCTCGTGTGTGCACGTCTGCTGCTCGCCGCGCCGCACTTCGCGTTTCTCGAACGACCGAGCACGACGCTCGAAGGCGAGCCTCTCGACGAAGTGCTGCGCACCTTGCGCTCCCACGCCATCGGTTACGCCGTGTTCGAGCAGGAAGCGACGAATCTCGAGCCCTACGACACCATCCTCGAGTTGCTCCCGGGTGGCGCGTGGAACGTCCGCCGCCTGGACACGGCCGCATGAGCGACGGATTCCAGCGCTTCGCGAGGATCGAGCCGCTCGTCGCGATCGACGGCTGGCAGGCCATCGCACCGGGCCAGACCCGGCTCGTGCTCGCCGCGGTGCCGGCGCCGTCCGGCAGCGGGCTCGGGCTGAGGTTCGATTTCGGCGGCGGCGGCGGCTTCGTGGTCGCCCGCCACACCTGCGCGCTCGACCTGCCGGAAGAATTCAGTTTCCGCTTCCTGTTGCGTGGCGAAGCGCCGTCCAACATCTTCGAGCTCAAGCTCGTCGATGCGAGCGGCCAGAACGTCTGGCGTTTTCGCCGCGAGGCCTGCAGGTTCACCGCGGACTGGCGCGAGATCGTGGTGCCCGCACGCGATCTGCCGTTCGCCTGGGGCCCGCTCGGCGGCGGACCGCCGCGCGACATCGCGGCCGTCGAGATCGTCATCGCGGCCGGCGACGGCGGCAGCGGCGAGGTCGACATCGCGGACATCGGCTGGCGCGACGACACCTACCGGCTCACCCCGCGCGCGAGCGCGTCGAGCGCCCTGCCGGGCCATACGCCCGACGCAGTGGCCGGCGCCACGGCGCCGCCCGGCTGGCGGAGCGTCAGCGCGGGCGAGGAATGGATAGCACTCGATTTCGGCTGTGCCCGCGAGTTCGGCGCGCTGGTGATCGATTGGGAGGCGGAGCGCGTGGCGCGTGCCTTCGCCGTCGACATCGCGCTGGAGGACAGTGCCTGGTGCACCGCCTACACCGCAGGGGAGGCCGGGGCGGTACGCAGTGTGGTCATGCTGCCCGACTGCCGCGCCCGTCACGTTCGCGTCCGCTGTCTGGCCGCGGCCTCGGCGCAGGGCTACGGCATCTGGCGTCTCGACGTCAGACCCCATGCCTGGGGCGCGTCACGCAACGCGTTCTTCGCCGCGCTCGCCCGCGAGGCACCGACCGGCGACTATCCGAAATACCTGCTCGGCGCACAGAGCTTCTGGACGACCGTGGGGGCGCCGGACGGTGGGGCACCCGCGCTCGTCAACGAACAGGGGCTCGTCGAGCTCGGGCGCGGCGGCCCGACACTCGAAGCCTTCGTGGCGCACGGCGGACGCCTGCACGGTTGGGCGGATTTCGAGTCCACACCGTCACTCGAGGCGGGCTGGATACCGGTCCCGACACTGCACGCAAGGTGCGGCGGCTTCGATCTCGAGCTCACCGCGTTCGCGACGCATGCTCCGCCTCGCGGCGCGCTCTATGTCGCTTATCGCCTGATCAACCGGCGCGAGTCGCCCGAGGATTTCACGCTCTACGCGACGCTCCGCCCGTTCCAGGTCACGCCGACCTGGCAGGCATGGCAGCGCTACGGCGGAGCCGTCGAGATCTCCGAGCTCGAATTCCGCGATGACGCGCTCGTGGTCGACGGCCGACTTCGCATCGTGCCGCTGACCGCGCCGGCCGGCTGCGGTGCGGCGGCGTTCGCGCAAGGCTCGATCGTCGATTTTCTCGCGCGCGGCGAGCTTCCCGAATCGCGTCACGTGCGCGATCCCTTCTCCGCGGCGAGCGCCGCCTTCGCGTTCCCGGCAAGACTCGCGCCGGGCGCGCAGCTCGAAGTCCACTTCGCGATACCGTTCGGCGACGCAGAAGCGCCCGAGACCGTCGCGTCTGCGCGCGCTGCGCTCCGGCGACGCTGGGACGCGAGTCTCGGCACCTGGAACATCGAGCTGCCGGCGCCGGCGCGCGACCTCGCGCTCGAGCTGCGCACCGCGGCCGCGCACATTCTCGTGAACCGCGCGGGGCCCGCGCTGCAGCCCGGCCCCCGCCGCTACACGCGCGCCTGGATCCGCGACGGCGCCATGATGGGCGCGGCACTCGCGCGACTCGGACTCGCCGCGCCCTTGCGCGACTTCGTGCGCTGGTATGCGCGCGCGCAGGCGGCCGACGGACTGCTGCCGGATTGCCTCGACGAGGAAGGCGCCGAATGGCTGCCGGAATTCGACTGCTTCGGACAGTTCGTCTTCGCGGTCGCGGAGTACTATCGATTCACGGCCGACCGCGCGTTCCTGCGCGAGATGTGGCCCGCGCTCCACCGCGCCTTGCGCTGCTTCGAGGGCCTGCGGAGCCGCCGCCTCACCGCGGAGTACGAGAACGGCGACAAAGCGCTCTATCGCGGTCTGCTTCCGGAATCCATGAGCCACGAAGGCTACATGGCGCATCCCGTGCACGCCTACTGGGACGACTTCTGGGGGCTGCGCGGCCTGAAGGACGCCGTGATGATCGCCGAGGCGCTCGGCGAGAGTGCGGCGGCCGCGGATTATGCCGCCCAGACCGCGGCATTGCGTCGGGATCTGCTGCGCTCGATCGCCGCGTGCCAGCAGCGACACGGCATCGATTTCCTGCCGGGTGCCGCGGAGCTCGGCGACTTCGATCCGGCAGCGACCGCGATCGCCTGGTCGCCGGTCGACGAGGGCGACGCCCTGCCTCGCGCCGCCGCCGATCGTACTTTCGATCGCTATCTCGCCTTGTTCGAGTCGCGGCTCAGCGGCGACACCTGGACCAACTACAGCGCCTACGAAGTGCGCATCATCGGCGCCCTGCTGCGCCTCGGCCGCAGGCGCGAGGCGCTCGCGGTGCTGGCCTTCATGCGCGAGGGTCAGCGGCCGGCGGCCTGGCATCAGTGGCCGGAGATCACCTGGCGCGATCCGCGCGGCCCGAGCTTCCTCGGAGATCTCCCGCACGGCTGGATCAGCGCCGAGTTCATATTCGCCGCGCTCGCCTCGTTCGCCTACGAGCGCGAAGCCGATCGCAGCCTCGTGCTCGCGGCGGGGGTCGATCCGGCGTGGCTGCGCGACGACGGCATCGCGGTCGACGCGCTGCCGACACACTATGGTCCGCTGAGTTATTCGATCCGCCCCGAGGGCAGTGGTCTGCGCGTGCGCATCGCGCCGCTGCGCCATCTGCCGCGAGGCGGCGTGGTGCTCGCGCTGCCGGCAGCCTCGCTCGATGTGCCCGATCCCGCGCCGCTCACCATCCGCACGCTGCCCGCCGATATGCTGATCGACAACTGACCACACGGCGCCACGACGCACCGGTGATTGCAACGAGGAGCACGCTCTCATGACCCCCATCGACCGTCCCGCCGCGTTGCCCTTCCGCGCCACGAGCGCTGCCGGTCTGCGGCTCGAGCTCAACGCGAACGGCTCACTGCGCCGCCTCGATCATGGCGACATCATGCTCAACCTGTTCGTGGGCACGGAAATGGAAGGCGGACCGACGAACGTCTACCTGCGCCGTCGCCAGGGACGCGCGGCCAGTGCCGCGGTGCCGCTGCTCGGTCCGCACAGTCCGGCGCGCTTCACCTTCGACGGGCAAGGGCTCACTGCGCACGGCACGTGGCAGGAGCTCGCGTTCGAGCTGCGCCTCGTGCTCGCCGCGGACGCGCCGGCCTGGTTCTGGCATCTCGCAGTCGAGAACACCGGCCGTGAAGCCGCGAGCTTCGATCTCCTGTATGCCCAGGATTTCGCACTCGCGCACTACGGCTTCCTGCGCACGAACGAGTTCTACACGAGCCAGTACCTCGACCATACGCCGCTCGCGCACGCCGCACGCGGCTGCGTGCTCGCCACGCGCCAGAATCTCGCCATGGGCGGGCGCACCCCGTGGGCCTGCATCGGCTCGCTCGGCCGCGGCATCGCCTATGCGACGGACGCCCTGCAGTTCCATGGCCTCGCGACGCGCGCGGGTCGGCCGCCTGCGCTGCTGTTCGCGGACTTGCCGGGAAGACTCCAGCACGAGCACGCCCTCGCCGTACTGCAGGACGAGGCGTGCACGCTCGCGCCCGGCGCCCGGGTCGCGCGCGGCTTCTTCGGCACGTTCGAAGCCGATCATCCGGCGGCGACAGGTGAGGCGGATCTCGCCATCGCCGATCGCACACTCGCGCTGGCCGAAGCGGCCGCGCCGCCGTCGCGCGCGACCGCTGGCAAGCCGGCCGCCGCCACGCACTTCAGTCACGCCGCGATGTTCCCCGCGCTCGAGCCCTCGCCTGCCGACGTCGAACGCTTCGCCGGCGCACCGCTGCACGCAGTCGAGCGCGACGGCGCGACACTGCTGTCCGGCTTCGCGCCGGGCCGGCGGCACGTCGTGGCGCGCGCCAAGGAACTCGGCGTGATGCGGCCGCACGCGCAGATCCTGCGCACCGGCGACCGCCTCGTGCCCGACGAAGCGGCGCTCACCACCACGGTGTTCATGGCGGGCGTGTTCAATTCCATGCTCACGCAGGGCCACGTCTCCATCAATCGCTGTCTGTCCGGCGTGCGCAGCTATCTCTCGCTGTTCCGTGCGCAGGGGCAGCGGGTCTTCGTGGAAATCGCCGGCGGCTGGCAGCTCCTGGACGTGCCCTCGCTCTTCGAGCTCTCGCTCGACGGTTGCCGTTGGCTGTATCTCGCGGACGGCATGGCGATCGAAGTGACGACCCGCACGGGCACCGCGACGCACGACGTCGCCTTCGAAATCGCGGTGCGCGCCGGCCCGCCGCGCCGTTTCCTCATCGTGCACCACGTCGCGCTCGGCGGCGATGACGGCGTGAATCCCGGCGCGGTGATCCGACGGCGCGAGGGCGAGGAGATCCTGCTCCAGGCCCCGCCGGGATCGGAGATCGACGCACGCTTCCCGGGCGGCAGTTTCGGCATCCTGCTGGAGCGCGGCACCGTACTCGAACGCATCGGCGGCGATGAACTGCTGTTCGTGGACGGCGTTTCCCGCGACCAGCCGTATCTCTGCCTGCGGACCGCGCCCGCCGTCGGCGCGGCATTCCGCTACCGCGGACATCTGCTCACGAGCGACGCGGGCATGACGAAGGACTGCGAGGCGTTCTGGCGCGACATGCTGTGCGGACTGACGCTGCGTGCGCCCGCCGGTTCGCCGCAGGCCGCGCAAATCGACCACCTCAACGAGATCCTGCCGTGGTTCGTCTCGAATGCCCTCGTGCACTATCTCGCACCGCGCGGTCTCGAGCAGTTCACCGGCGGCGGCTGGGGCACGCGCGACATCTGCCAGGGCCCGCTCGAGCTGCTGCTCGCGCTCGGTCATTACGCTTCCGCGCGTGATCTCCTGCTGCGCGTGTTCGCGGCGCAGAATGCCGCGGGCGACTGGCCGCAGTGGTTCACGTTCTTCGACCGCGAACGCAACATCCGCGCCGGCGATTCGCACGGCGACATCATCTTCTGGCCGCTGCTCGGACTCGCCCGCTACGTCGAGACGACCGGTGACGGCAGCGTGTTGGACGACACCCTGCCCTATCACCATGCCGAGGGGCCGGCGCGCGCCGAGCACACCAGCCTGCGCGAGCATCTGGATCGCGCGCTCGGCGTCATCGAATCACGCCTCGTCCCCGGCACCGCGCTCATCGCCTACGGCCACGGCGACTGGAACGATGCAATGCAGCCCTACGACGCCGCGATGCGCGAGAACCTCTGCAGCTCGTGGACGGTGACCCTGCACTTCCAGACCCTGAACGCGCTCGCGCGCGCCGCCGGCCTGCTCGGCCGCGACGCCGACGCCGCCCGCTACACGGCCCGCGCGGCCGAGACCTACGCGGACTTCCAGCGCCTGCTCGTCGTCGACGGCGTCACCGCGGGCTTCGCCTGGTTCAAGCCGGGCGGCAGCCTCGACTACCTGCTCCATCCACGCGACCGGACGACCGGGCTCACTTACAGCGCGCTGCCGATGATCCACGCCGCGGCGAACGATCTGTACACGCCGGAGCAGGTCCGCGCGCACCACGATCTGATCCGGGAGCACCTGCGCGGCTGCGACGGCGTGCGCCTGTTCGATCGCCCGCTGCCCTACCGGGGCGGTTTGCAGCGACAGTTCCAGCGTGCGGAGAGCGCGGCGTTCTTCGGCCGCGAGATCGGGCTGATGTACACGCATGCCCACCTGCGCTGGGCCGAAGCGCTCGCCCACCTCGGCGCGGCCGACGAGTTCTTCGCGGCGCTGACGCTCGTCAATCCCATCGATCACTGCGCCAGCGTGCCGGGCGCGACGCGCCGCCAGCTCAACTGCTATTACTCGAGCTCCGACGCCGCGTTCCCGGATCGTTATGCGGCAGCGGCGGACTACGCCCGCGCCCTCACCGGCGAGGTCCCGCTCGATGGCGGCTGGCGTGTCTATTCGAGCGGCCCGGGCATCGCGACGAACCTCGTCCTGCGCGCCCTGCTCGGTCTGCAGCCGGCGAGCGATGCGCTCGTGATCGATCCCTGCCTGCCTTCCACGCTCGACGGTCTGGAAGCGGACCTGGAATTCGGCGGGCACCGCTACACCGTCGTGTACTGCGTGGGCGAGCGCGGCCACGGTGTGGAGGCGCTCGACTTGAACGGCACGCCGCTCGCGTTCGAGCGCCTCGCGAATCCCTATCGCCCCGGCGCCGTACGCGTGCCGGCCTCGGATTACGCTGCGCTGCTGCGCTCGGGGGTCAACCGGCTGCTGGTCAGAATCGGCTGAAGAGTGCGCCGGCACCGCGGCGGGACGAAAGCCGGTTCACGGCGGCCCCGTGAACCGGCGCGGACGCCTCAGCGCGGGGCGCTGCTAGCGGAGGTAGTTGAAGAGGCTGAGCCCCTGCACGCGCACGAACGCGGCCTGCGCCGCGTTCAGCGCATTCGTCTGCTGTGAGAGCTTGCTGACGGCGCTCGTGATGTCGGTGTCCTCCAGACCGGATTTTATCGTCGCGAGCTGCGTCTTCAGATCGTCGTTCGTCTGCGATTGTGCGTCCAGCGCGTTCTGGCGCGCGCCGAGGCTCGTGCGCACCGCATTCAGATTTTCCATGGCCTGATCGACGTCGGCGAGATTGCGGTCCATGGTGAAGGACCAGGCGGCCCGCGCCGCGTCCGTGGACAGCGTCGTTTCCAGCGTCGTGATGGCATTCTTCACCGTGCGGAACACGGACTGGTTCTGGCTCGGCGTGAGGGTGAAGGTGTCCGTCGCCGCCGGCGAACCGGTGATCGAGACGCTGATGCCATTGAACGTGATCGCCTGGCCGTCGACGTAGGTCTGGGCCGCGAGCACGGTCGCGCCGGTCGTCGTGTCGACGACGTCGAACGTGTTCGGCGCCGTGAAATTGATGCTGAAATTGTCCGCCACGTAGGCGGCAGGATTCACCACCGAGTCCGATACCAGGCGTCCCGTACCCGTGTTCGTCGCGCCGAGCGCGGTGACGAACGTCCCGTTGCCGTTGCGGATGTCGCCGTACACCTGGTTGCCGGCGAAGCCCTCGGTGATCGTCCGGCCCTCCGCGATCGGGATTTCGCGCGTCGTCTGATTGCCGTTGTAGCTGACGTTCAGGTTCACGTCCATGGAATAGGCCTGCGTCGTGACGGCCGAGCCCGCGAAGATGTATTCGCCGCTCGCATTCCGGGTGTTCGCGAGCGAGACGAGCTCCGAGAGACGCTGGCGGACTTCCGAGGCATTCGACTTCAGATCTGCCGGGGTCAGCGACCCGTTGCGGCTCGCAACGAGCATGTCGCGGATACGCTGCAGCGCGTTCATGCTCGAGCTGATCGCATTCTGCTGCTCGTCCATCCGCAGGCCGGCGAGGTTCGAGTTGCGGGCGTGCTGCTCGATGGACGCGGTACGCTCGTTGATCGTGAGCTCCTGGGCCGCGGCGACGGGATCGTCGGACGGCTGGAGGAGACGCTTGCCGCTCGAAATCTGCTGCTGGTACTTGAATATGCTCTGCTGCAGATCGGAGATGCCGTTCAGCCCGCGATTGAACAATTCAGGTGTCGTGATTCTCATGGCTCGAATCCTCAGCCTCTCAGGGCGGCCATCAGCGCGTCGAAGGTCGTGCTCGCGGCCGTGATCATATGCGCCGCCGCTTCGTACGCCTGCTGGAACTTCAGCAGGTCGGCGGCTTCTTCGTCGAGGTTCACGCCGGCCTGCGCATCGCGCAGCGATTCCGCGTTCTCGCGCAGCGTCTTCAACGCCGCCTGGTTCGTCTTCGCCTGCTGCGTCAGCGTGGCGGTGCCGCCGACGGTCAGGTTGAACGTGTTCTGGTAAGTCGCCGTACCGCCGACCAGGAGTTTCGCATTCTGCAATCCGGCGAGCAGCAGGCCGTTCGCGTTGTCGCCCTTGCCGCCGGCATTCGAGCCGACGGTGAAGGAATCCCCGAGCTGCGGCACCCCGAATACCTTCACCGTCCAGCCCGGGCCGACGATGTCCGCGCCGGAGGTATAGGCAATTGTCGGCGCCGCGCCGTTGATCCTGTAGCCGCCCGCAACGAAGGATATCGTGGCCGGCGTGAGCACGTTCGGGTTCGTGATGTCGGTGACCGTGGGCGCGGAAATCGTGCCGTTGCCGATGTTCGTCGAGGCATAGGCGCTCTTCAGCGGGCTTGCGATCGCAATCTTCGCCGTGTCGGTGATCGCCGTGTTCATCTGCCCGACGACGTACTTCGTCGGCTCGATGCGGTAGACGTCACCGGCCGCGGGCGCCACACCGACCGTGATGGTCATCCCGTCGACGTTGAAGGGTCCGGCGCCGGCAAGCGTCTGCTGGTTGCCGTCGGCGATCCGCGTCAGCACGAAGTTCGCGCCGGTATAGCGGAGCAGATAATCCGAGGTCGTCAGATTCGGCGAGTTCGCCTGGTCGAGCGCGACCGTCACGGTGCCGGTATTGCCGGTTCCCGAATTGACCTGCGGCGCCCCGACGGTGAAGAACGCACCACCCAGCGCGCCGTTCAGATCCATGCCTTCCTGATGCTGGGCGTTGAACGTGAACGCCATGCCCGCAGAGAGGCGCCCCAGCGCGTTGCGGGCGACGTCGAGCACCTGATCGCGGAACGTCAGCACGCCGCCGAGCGAGCCGGTCGAAATCGTGTTGCTGAGGACCGTCGTGACGCCGCCCACGACCGTCGCCACCTCGGTGCGCGCGCCGTCGAGCGGGTTCGGCACGGCGGACAAGGGCTGAGTGATCCCGCCGTTCACGAGGATCTGGCCGTTGCCCATGAAGACGTTCACGGCACCGTCCTCCTGCTGCAGCGTGCTCACGTTGACCATCGCGGAGATCTGCTTGATGAGCGAATCGCGCTGGTCCATGAGATCGTTCGGCTCGCTGCCCTGACCGAGCCCCATGGCAATCACGATATCGCGGTTCATGCGTGCGATCGAGTCGGTGAGCCCGTTGATCTGGTCGATCGAACCGCTGATCTTCTGGTTCACGTTCTGCGCCATGAGCTGGAGCTGGTTGTCCGTGTCCTTGAAGCGCGCGACGAGATCCTGCGCAGTGCTCAGGAACACCTGGCGCGTCGCGGCCGAGCTCGGGTCGTTGTTCACGTCGCTGAGCGTGGTGAAGAACTTCTGCAGTGCCGGCGAGAAGCTGCCGTTGCCGAGGAGCTGGTCGACCTGGTTCGCGAGGTCGTAGTAGGTGCTCGCCTTCGCCTCGTTCGAGGTCGCGAGCCGGACCTGGTTCGTCAGGAAGTCGTCGGCGCTGCGCGTGATGGCCGAGGCCGAGACGCCCTTGCCCTGGAACCCGCCGCTCACGAACTGCGGCGGCAACTGGCTGATCTGGACGCGCTGCCGGGTGTAGCCGTCGGTGTTCACGTTCGCGATGTTGTGGCCGACGGTGCTGATCGCGCGTTGCGTGGCGAGCAGCGCGCTGACACCGATGTTCAGGAAGTCGGGCATGATGGTTCTCCTACAGGCTGCTCACGTCGACCGGCGCGTCGGACGCGGCGAGACGCTTGTGGATTTCGAGTACTTTCTGGGCGTATTTCGGATCGGTGGCATAACCCGCCCGCTGCAGCTCGGTGACGAAGGCTTTCGGATCGGCTGCCCGGTCGATCGCGCGCTGGTAGCGCGGGTTGTTCTCGAGCAGCCGCACGTAGTCGTCGAAGCTCTGCGAGAGATCGCCGTAGGCGCGGAACGCGGCATTGACGTGCACCGGCTTCGCACCGAAGAACTCGGTCGTGCGGACGTCGACGGTCTTGCCCTGCCAGCCCGGGTCGGCCTTGATCGAGAACAGGTTGTTCGCGCTCGTCCCGTCGGCGTTGTGCATCATGTGCCGGCCCCAGCCCGTTTCGAGCGCGGCCTGCGCGATGAGGATGTCGGGCGTCGTACCGAGCTTCGCCGCAGCGCGAGCGGCATGCCGGCGCAGCGCCCGCGTGAATCCGAGCTCCGCGCCGGCCGGCGCGTCGACCGTGCTGTCGTCCAGGCCCGCGGCATCGTCGTCCGGCGCGGTCGCGCTGTCGGACGTGCGGTCCGCGAGGAATTCGGGATGCGCCGTCAGGCCGAGCGGCGCGCGCAGCAGCGGGAATTCGCGGCGCGCGGGCAGGTTCAGCTCACGGCTGGGATCGAGGTCCTCGGGCGCGACGCCGAGCTGCCGATCGAGCACCGCTTCCATGCCGAAGCCGCCGTGCTCGGCCATCACGAGCGAAATCTGGCTGTCGAACATGTCCTGCGCGAACGACATGCCCTGGCTGTCGAAGAGCCCGCTCTGCGGGGTCGCATCGCGCGCTGACTTCAGCATCATCTGGATGAAGATCGCCTCGAACTCTTTCGCGGCTGCCTTCGTCGCCGCGGCCTGATCGGTCTTCGCCTGCGTACGCAGCGCGGCGTATCGCGACAGGTCGGTGACTACGGTGGCTGGATTGGCGGTCATGGTTTCGAACTCGGTGCTCCTGCCTTCGCTATGCACGCCGGGTGCCAAGCGGCCGGTGGATGACCCGGGCGCGAACGGCTTCACATTCGAGAGCTGCCGACGATTCGCCGGCGGCAAAGGCTGCCGCTTCGAGGCAAGATTCGCCGGAAGTGCCGCGCCTCCGGAGGTCGGCGGCGCGGCTGTGAGCCCGATGGAAAGCGCGGGCCCGGCGGGATATTCAGATGACGATCAGCTCGGCCTTGAGCGCGCCCGCCTGCTTCAGGGCCTCGAGGATCGCGACGAGGTCGCCCGGCGCGGCGCCGACCTTGTTCACGGCCTTCACGATGTCGTCGAGCGCGACGCCGGGATTGAACAGGAACATGCGGTTCTTCTCCTGTTTGACGTCGATGCTCTGATTCGGGACGACGACGGTCGTGCCGCCGGACAGCGCGCCGGGTTGGCTGACGATCGGATTGTTGGAAATCGTGACCGTGAGACTGCCGTGAGTGACGGCCGCCGCGGTCACTTTCACGCCGCTGCCGATGACGACGGTTCCGGTACGCGAGTTGACGATGACTTTCGCAGCCGCGTCGCCCGGTGCGACTTCGACATTCTCCAGGATCGACATGAACGCCGTGCGCTGCTCCGGATTCTGCGGCGCGACGACGCGCACCGAGGAGCCGTCGAGCGCCGTCGCCGAGCCCGCGCCGAGCAGGCGATCGATCGCCTGCGCCATACGCGTCGCGGTCGTGAAATCGGCGGTGTGCAGATTGAGCGTCAGGCTGTCACCGTCACCGAACGGTGTGAGCACCTCGCGTTCCACCGTCGCGCCGTTGGGAATGCGACCGGCGCTCGGGATGTTCACGGAGATGCTCGAGCCGTCCTTCGACTGCGCGCCGAAGCCGCCGACCACGAGATTGCCCTGCGCCATGGCGTAGATCTGCCCGTCCGCGCCCTTGAGCGGGGTCATGATGAGGCTGCCGCCACGCAGGCTCTTCGCGTTACCCATCGACGACACCGTCACGTCGATCGTGCTGCCCTGCTTCGCGAACGGCGGCAGCGTCGAGTGCACCATCACCGCCGCGACGTTCTTCAGCTGCGGGTTGACGGTGTCGGGCACGGTGATGCCGAGCTGCTTGAGCATGTTGCGGATGGACTGAATGGTGAATGGGGTCTGACTCGTCTGGTCACCCGTGCCGTCGAGGCCGACCACGAGGCCGTAGCCCACGAGCTGGTTGTCGCGCACGCCGGCGACGCTGGCGAGATCCTTCACGCGATCCGCGCTCGCCAACAACGGCAGGCCGAGGAGCAGGAACGCGAGGCAGTAACGGACTTTCATGACACTCTCCGATCGCATTCGGCTGCGGTGCTAGAACGGAATCAGCGCGCTGATGAAGAAGCGGGCGATCCAGCCGAGCTTGTTCGAGTCCGCGATGGCGCCGTCGCCGCTGTAGATGATCGTGGCGTCGGCGACTTTCGTCGACGGCACCGAATTGTTCGACTGGATGTCGATCGGGCGGACGATGCCCGAGATCTTGACGTACTCGTTGCCCTGATTGAGGTTCAGCCGCTTCTCGCCGCGCACGACCAGGTTGCCGTTCGGCAGCACGTCGGCGACGGTCACCGCGATGTCGCCCGTCAGGCTGTTGTCCTGAGAGGCGCCGCTCTTGCCGGCGAACGTGCTGTTGGAGGCGAGATTCGTCTCGAGCGTGTTCGTCTTCGTGTTGTCGAGCGGCAGGAAGTCGGGCACACCGAACGTCGGCTTCGCGCCGAGTATCGTCGGATTCGTGACCGAGGAGTCGTTCGACTTCGAGACGTCCGTCTGCGCGTTCTTGGAGGACTTCGTCGCCTCCGTGAGCTGAATCGTCAGTACGTCGCCGATGCGCCGCGCGCGTGCGTCGTTGTAGAGCGCGACGTCGTAGCCGGTCTGGAAGATCGAGCCGTTGCGCACCTGACCGCGCTCGGGCGCGGCGGCCGGCGCCGGGAAGGACGCCGCGAAGTTCGGATCGCGCACCGGCTCGCTGTCGCAGCCGGCGAGCAGCACGGCGGCGGCGAGGAGCAGCGGGCCGGCGGTGTGTAGCGTATGGGTTTTCATGGTCGTTCTCCGCGTCGTGCGGACGCTTCAGCCTCAGAGCTGCTGCGTCACGAACGCGAGCATTTCGTCGACGGTCTTGATCGCCTTGGAATTCATTTCGTAGGAACGCTGGGTCTCGATCATGTTCACGAGCTCTTCCACGACGTTCACGTTCGAACCCTCGAGGTTGCCCTGCACGAGCTGGCCGAGACCATTCAGTCCCGGCGTGCCGGTCAGCGGCGCGCCGCTCGAGACGGTCTCCTTGAAGAGGTTCTGGCCGATCGGCTCGAGGCCTTGCGGGTTGATGAAGTCCGCCATCTGGATGGAGCCGATCTGCGTCGGCGTCGTGCTGCCGGCGACGAGCGCCGACACCGTGCCGTCCTTGCCGATCGTGATACTGAGCGTCTGCGAGGGTATCGTCACGGCCGGGTCGACGGGATTGCCGTCCGCGGTGACGAGCTGACCCTGCGAGTTCATCGAGAACGAGCCGTCGCGGGAGTAGGCCGTCGAACCGTCGGGCAGCAGGATCTGGAAGTAGCCGCGGCCCTCGATGGCGACGTCGAGCGAGTTCTCGGTCCGCTGCAGCGTGCCCTGGGTGAGTATCTTCTCCGTCGCGACGCTGCGCACGCCCGTGCCGAGCATGAGGCCGGAGGGCAGCTCAGTGTTCTGCGAGGACGCCGCGCCAGGCTGGCTCAGCGTCTCGTAGAGCAGGTCCTCGAACGCGGGGCGGCTCTTCTTGAAGCCGGTGGTGCTGACGTTCGCGAGATTGTTCGCGATGACCGACATGCGCAACTGTTGCGCGTCGAGGCCGGTCTTGGCGATGTGAAGTGCGGAAGGCATTGTCGTTCCTCTGCGGTGGGCGGGCTCAGCTCAGACGGAGCACGCGGTCGCCGATGGAGTCGTTCTCCTGCGCCGTGTGCATGGCCTTCACCGCCATGTCGTAATTGCGTTGGTTCTCGATCATGCTGATCATCTCGGACACGCTGTTCACGTTGCTCCTCTCGATCGTGCCCGGCGCCAGGCGGACGGAGGCATCCGGTTCCGCCGGCTGGCCGTTGCGCGGATGGAAGAGTCCGTCCTCGCCCTTGATGAGATCCTTCGCCGCGGGCTTCACGAGCCTGACCCGATCGACCTGCGCGAGCGTGTTCGCTTCCTGCCCGAGCGGACGTATCGACAGCGTGCCGTCCTGGCCGAACACCACGGACTCGTTCGGCGGCACCGCGATGGGGCCGCCGTTGCCGAGCACCGGCTCGCCGTTCGCGGTGAGGAGCTGACCGGTCGCCGTGATCTGCAGGTCGCCGGCGCGGGTATAGGCCTCGCTGCCGTCCACTGCCTGCACCGCGATCCAGCCCTCGCCGTTGATCGCGATGTCGAGATTGTTGCCGGTCGCTTCGAACGTGCCCGGGCGTAAGTTGATGCCGGGGCGCTCCGTCATGGCGTAGACGCGCGAGGGATAGCCGTCGCCGAATACGGGCATGGAACGGAACGCCGCGAAGTCCGACTTGAAGCCCGTCGTGTTCGCGTTCGACAGGTTGTTCGCCGCGATCGCCTGGGCCTGCAAGTTCTGGCTTGCGGCGGTCATGGCGAGATAGATCATGCGGTCCATGGTCCTGTCTCCGAAGTGCCGGCGGCGCTATCCGTCTCAGCGGATGTTGATGACCGACTGGGTCACGGCGTTCGCGGTCTGGATGACCTGCGTGTTCGCCTGGAAATTACGCTGCGCGATGATGAGCTTCACGAGCTGGTCGGGCAGATCGACGTTCGATTCCTCGAGCGCGCCGGACTGGATGAGTCCGAGGTTGCTGCTGCCCGGCGTTCCGCGCACCACCTCGCCCGCCGCGAACGTGGCCGCCCAGTTGTTCTTGCCGAGCGGCTGCAGGGCCTGCGGATTGGCGAAGTTCGCGAGCGCGATCTCGCCCTGCGCGCTGGACTGACCGTTCGTGTAACGCGCGAAGATCACGCCGTCGCGATCGATGTCGATGCCCGAGACGTGACCCGAAGTGAAACCGTCCTGCGTGATCTTGTTGACGCCGAACGTCGCGCCGAACTGCGTCGCGGAGCCGACATCGAGCGTGACGTTCATGGCTGCGCCGCCGCCCGAGGGCGTGAACGCCGGCAGCGTGAACGTGCCGCCCAACGGGGTCGCGAGCGTGCCGGAGGAGCTGAACGTCATCGCGTTCGCCGCACCGACCGCCGCGCCGTCGACGTAGTTATAGAGGTTCCAGGTGTTCGTGCCCGACTTCAGGAAGTAGATCTGCAGCGTGTGCGAGCCGCCGAGCGAGTCGTAGACGGTGGTCGCGGTGGTATTCGTGTAGGTCGACGCGTCCGTCGGATCGAAGCTCGCCGGCACCAGCGTCGGCGAGCTCGAGTCGAGATTCACGCCGAGATCGACGTTCGTCGTCGCGCTCGGCGCCGTGTCCGCCATCGAGATCTGCAGCGGGCCGAGCGCGCCGGTGGGATTGCCGGAGACGTCGGTCGCGTAGGCGAGCAGCTTCTGACGGTTCGAGTTCACGATGAAACCATCGCGGTCGAGACCGAAGGAGCCGTCGCGGGCATAGAGCTCGGTGCCGTTGTCGCTCACCATGAAGAAGCCGGTGCCGTTGATCGCGAGGTCCATGCCGTTGTTCGTGAAGCTCACGTTGCCCTGCGTGAATTCCTGGGCGATGCGCGAGGAATTGACGCCGGCGCCGGGCGTGTTGCCCGAACCGCCGATGTTGCTGGCGGCATAGACGTCCTGGAACTCCGCACGCGAGGACTTGAAGCCGGTGGTACTGGCGTTCGCGATGTTGTTGCCGATGACGTTGAGGTCGGTCTGGGCGGCGCGGACGCCGCTGATGGCGATATTGAAAGGCATGGTCGGTCTCCTAGGAATTCAGCGTTGCGGCGATCACAGCACTTGCTTCACGGCGTCGAGCTGCGTCGAGCCGTAGCCGGTGAGATTGAGCGTCAGCGTCTGGCCGTTGCCGGGCAGTGTCACGCTCTCCACGGGCGCCTTCACGTAAGTCGCGAGGGCCTGCACCGTGCCGTTCACCAGCGCTTCGCCCTTGATCCGATACTGGCCGGCGGCGACCGCCGTGCCCTGCGCGTTCTTGCCGTCCCAGGCGATGGTCTGCAGTCCTTGTTCCTGCGGGCCCACCGCGATCTGGCGGACGAGCTGGCCGGCGCCGTCGTAGATCGAAAGACGCGCCTGGCTCGTCCCGGCCGGCATGTCCATCGTCACCGGCTGCGCCGTGCCATCGGTGACGATGTGCTCGTTCGCAATGAGCACGTGCCGGCCGACGAGCGTCGAGGCCTGGAGCGCCTGGCTCGACTGCAGGCTCGAGGCGAGCGTCGTGAACGCGGACTGGAGCTGGTTCAGGCTCTGCACCGAGCTGAACTGCGCGATCTGGGTCAGGAATTCGCCGCTCTGCATGGGCTGCGTCGGGTCCTGGTTCTTCAACTGCGCGACCATGAGCTCGAGAAACGTGTTCTGGTTGACCGAGTTCTGGTCCGTGCCCGCCGCGGACGCCGCCTGCTTGTTCGTGATGCCGAGTGCGGCGAGTGTCGCGGGAAGGTTCGAGTTGTTGTTGACGGAATTCGTCATGGCGGCTCTCCGATGACTACTGCGTCTGACCGAGGCTCAGGGTACGCGTCAGCATCTGCTTCGACGCGTCCATGATCTCGATGTTCGTCTGATACGTGCGCGAGGCGGAAATCATGTTCGCCATCTCCTCGACCGGGTTCACGTTCGGCAGGAACACGTAGCCCTGCTCGTCGGCGAGCGGGTTGCCCGGCTGGTATTCGCGGCGCAGCGGCGCCTGACTCTCGACGATGCCGTCGACCTGCACGCCCGCGGCGGCCGTGTCGTCGGCGCCGAAGCCGAAGCCGTCCGTCTGGTCGAGAACCGCGGAGAACACGGGCTCGCGCGCACGGTAGGTCGAGCCGATGCTGCTCGAGGCGCTGTTCGCGTTCGCCATGTTGCTCGCGGTCGTGTTCATCCGCACGGTCTGCGCGGTGAGTGCGGTGGCGGCGATGCCGAATACCGAAAACAGGGACATTGCTATTCTCCTCGGAACGCCCGCACGAGGCTCGTCAGGCGGCTGTCCATGAAGCGCACGCTGGCCTGGTAGCGCAGCGCATTGTCGAGGAACTGCGCGCGTTCCGCCTGCACGTCGACCGTATTCTGATCGAGCGCGCCCTGGGCCGGCATGCGGTACTGCAGGTCCGTCCCGAAGTACATGTCGTTGCCGTTCGAGAGATGCCGCTCGTCGCTGCGGGCCAGTGTCGTGCCCGACTGCATGCCGTTCAGCACCGCTTTGAAGTCGAAGTCGCGGGCCTGGTAGTTCGGCGTGTCGGCGTTCGCGATGTTCGCGGCGAGCACCTCGGCACGCTTGGAACGGACTTCCATCGCGAGGGCGTGAATTCCAAAGGCCGAATCGAACAGGGACATGGTCGCGGGTCTCGTCTGATTGTCTCTGCCCGGCGATTTGCGAATGTCGTGCCAAGGCCGCGTTCGTGAGCCAAAGCCCTGATTTGGCAGTGCGGTGGCGCGATTGGGATAGCGGAAGCGGCAAGCGTCTGCCGCCGGGCGGCAAGCGCCGTTCACTCGCCGCGGCGGTAGATCACCCCGTCGGGCAGCTTGACCATCGTGAGCCCGAGCTCGCGCTCCGGGATCGCCTCCGAGGCACCGACCACGAGGACGCCTTTGGGTTGCATCTGGCGGCGGATGCGGGCGAGGAGCCGCGCACGGGTCTCGACCGAGAAGTAGATGAGCACGTTGCGCAGGAAGACGACGTCGAACTGGCCGAGGAGCGCCGGATCGCCGAGGAGATTGAACTCGCGGAAGCTCACACGGTTGCGGATCACCGGCTTGAGCTCGTAACCGGCCGGCGTGCGGTCGAAATAGCGGGTCAGACGCTCCGGCGACAGTCCCCGCACGCCGCCCAGCGCATCGTAGACGCCGGCCCGGGCCTGACGCAGCACCGCTCCCGAGACGTCGGTCGCCACGATGTCGACCGGCGTCGCGTTGTCGGCCGGCCGCACGGTGCGGTATTCGTGAACGAGCATCGCCATCGAATACGCTTCCTGCCCGGAAGAACAGGCGGCCGACCATATGCGGATCGGCCGGCGGCGCGCGAACAGCTCGCCGAACAGCGCTTCGCCGAGATACCGGAAGGGATAGGTGTCGCGGAACCAGTTCGTCTCGTTCGTCGTCATGGCGTCGACGACAGCCGCGCGCAGTGCCTCGTCCTGACGGCGTTCGAGCGCATCGACCACGGCGGGCAGATCCGGCAGGCCCCAGGTTGCGAGCACCGGCGCGAGACGGCTGTTGACGAGATAGTCCTTCGTGGCGCCGAGCGTGATCCCGACGTGACGTTCCAGGAAGGCCGTGAAGCGGGCGTAAGCGGCGTCCCCGGACACCCGCTCCGCCGGGCGGCCACCCTGCTCGCCCCGGCCGGGAGGCGGAGGCGCCGCTGGCGGCGGGCCTGCCGGCGGTTTCGCGGGCTGTCGATCGCGCTCGTTACTGGGCGGCGACGCCGACATCCGAGGCTTTATGCGAACCCGAGACGTGCGAGATCACCATCTCGGCGAGGTCATCGGGAACGAACTTCGGCACGAGGCGATCGGCACCCACGCTGGCCGCCATGCTCTGGTTGAAATTGCCGCTCAGCGAGGTGTGCAGACAGACGTACAGATCCTTCAGCGCGGGATCGGCCTTGAGCATCTTCGTCAGCGTGTAACCGTCCATCTCGGGCATTTCGATGTCCGAAATCAGCATGGAATAACGGCTCGTGATCGCGCCATCCGCGGCCGCGGCCTGCAGGCGCTCGAACGCCTCGCGGCCGTTCTCCGCGACGTCATAGGTAATCCCGATCTGATCCATCACGCGCATGATCTGCTTGCGGGCGACGCTCGAATCGTCCGCGATGAAGACGTGGTGCGGCAGCGTGATCTGCTCGCCCACGGCGTGGCCGCTCGTCACGTCGACGCGATAGCCGACGATTTCCGCAAGCACCTTCTCGACGTCCAGGATTTCCACGAGTTGCCCGTCGATGGTCGAGACTGCCGTGAGGTAATTCGAATTGCCGATCCCTGCCGGCGGCGGCTTGACCTCGTCCCAGCGCAAATTCACGATGCGCTCGACGTGCCCGACGAGATAACCCTGCACTTTGCCGCTGTATTCCGTGACGATCACGAAGCGATCGGGGGTGCCCTCGCTCTCGCCGTGGCCGAGCACGGCCGCGAGGTCGATGATCGTGATGGTCTGGCCGCGCGCATGCATCACGCCGCGCACGTGCGCGTGCGAATGCGGCACCGAGCGCAGCGGCGGACACTTCAGGACTTCGCGGACCTTGAACACGTTGATGCCGAAAATCTGATGATTGCTCAATCGGAACAGGAGCAGTTCGAGTCGATTGCGGCCAGCGATGCGGGTCAGCCGATCGACACCATCCATTACGCTTGGCATAGGGGGCTCCGCGAAGCTCTACATTGACTGTACTCGATATCGGTCCGCGGCCCGGGACCTTGAGCAGCCGTGCCGCGGGCACGCCATTTGCATTCTTCGCGGTATCGAAGCACACGAGTGGAGAAGCACATGCGCAGCCTCCTGTTGATCGCCGGCCTGCTCGCGACCCTGCCCGCCGCCGGCGCAGACGCGCCCGGACAGGTCGAGGACCTCGAACGCATCCGGAGCACGGTGCAGGAATTCCTGACTCATCAACTCGGCGCCAACCGCTCGACCGTGGTCGAGGTGAGCCGGCTCGATCCGCGTCTGCGCCTCGCGCGCTGCGAAGTGCCGCTCACGGCTTATTCTTCCGCCGGCTCCCGCACCGTCGGCCACACGTCGATCGGCGTCCGCTGCGACGGCGCGAGCCCCTGGGCCGTGTTCGTGCCGGCGCGCATGTCCGATCGCCAGATGGTGGTCGTCGCGGCCCGGCCCATCGCCCCGGGGCAGTTGCTGCAGGCCGCGGACGTCCGGCTCGAGTCCCGCACGCTCGACAATGCCTCGGCCGTGTTCCTCACGAGCCTGGACGCGGCGATCGGCAAGACGGCAATGCGGGCGGCAACAGCCGGCAATCTCGTCACCCAGACGATGCTCCGGGCGCCGCGCTCCGTGCGCCGCGGTGACCAGGTGACGATCGCGATGGGTGCGGGCGCAATCTCCGTCCAGATGGGCGGCGTGGCGATGCGCGATGGCGGCATCGGCGACCGTATCCCGGTCAAGAACTCGAATTCCTCGCGCATCGTCGAGGGCGTGATCCAGGACGGTGGCATCGTAGAGGTCCAGGCGGCGCAGACGTTCTGAAGTGCAGGGGCGACAGCGCGTGTCCCGCCATGGCGCGCTCCCGGCGCATGTAAGGTACACTGCGATCGACGTCACAAGAGCCGCCCGAGGTCTCAAGTGAGGTCAGAGCGATGCCGTTATCACGCACACACCTGAGTGGAGTGTAGTTCTATGGTTTCAGAGATTAGTGGTTCTTCTCCGACCCTGGTCACCGCGCTCGACGGACGGTCGAACACCATCAGGGTCGGCACCGGTCGCCCGATGACCGACCCGGATCCGCAGTTGTCGGTTCCTGGTGAAGTCGTCACGCTCACCGACCTCGCGTCCCGCTTGCAAGAGCTCACGAAGTCGATCGAGAACGTCCCCGTCGTCGATGCACAGCGCGTGGACGGGTATCGGCGGACGGTGTCCGACGGTTCCTACCAGGTCCAGCCCGAAGTGGTCGCCGACAAGCTGATCAGCTTCGAGAACTCACTGCTGACGGCAGCGGCCTGAGGCAGGACATGATGCGAAGCAGCGCTCCCTCGACCGGGAACATCGGACGGCTGCAGGATCTCCTGCAGGACTTCGAATCGGTTCTCGCGGCCGAATACGAAGCGCTGCGCACCCGCGACACCGGACAACTCGATGCCGCGATCGCCCGCAAGAACGTACTGGCGGCCGAGCTGGATGCGATAGGCCGCCAGCTTCCCCCGCCAGGCCCCGACCTCGACAGTTCGCACGAATGGGCCGAGCTGCGTGCCCTCATCCTGCGCTGCTCGCAGGCGAACCGCGCGAACGGTGCGGCCATCGAGGCGAACCGCAAATTCGTGACCTCGCTGCTCGACATCCTGCGCGGCCGCTCGGCGACGGAGCGTACCTACGACGCACGCGGACGGCTCGGTGGCGGTGCGGCGCATTCGGCGTTGGAGAAGGCCTGAGCGCAGCCCCGCCTGTCGAGCCGCGTCCGATGGCACCGTTCTTCAAGGACCGAGACTCCGGAAAACGTCCGGGAGGCCTGCAACGGCCGACGGCACCGGAGCTCGCGACGATCTCGCTTCAACACCTCGGCCTCTTGCGCCGGGTTTTCGAACAACATCTTCTGCTCAAGGTCCACATCGGCGACAACCGTCGCGATGCCTATACGAGCACGGTGCTCGAGCTCGTTCCCGATCAGAACTATCTCGTGCTCGACGAGCTGGTGCCGGTAGACGGACATGCGTTGCTGGCGCCGGGCACGCCTATCGTGGTCCATGCGCTGCTCGACGGCGTCACGGTCGAATTCGCGAGTGAAGTCTCGCGCATCGGGGTCTCGGGCGGCCTGCCCTACTACCAGGTGCCGTTGCCCACGCAGCTCGACTATCAACAGCGTCGGCAGGAGCACCGGGTCGCCGTCCCGATGAACCGCGGCATCAAGATGCACTTCCAGTTTCCACCCGATCTGACGGCGAGCGGCGAGCTCCGGGATCTCTCCGCAGGCGGTTTCTGCGCCCGGCTGCACAGCGCCCAACCGCACGGCGTCACGCTCGGCGGTCTCGTCGCGAATTGCCGCATCGAGCTCCATCCGGCCGAGGAAATCGCAGCCGACGCGAAGATCCTCCACGTCGATGGTCCGACCACCGGCCGGGTGCCGCGGCTCGGCGCCTCTTTCGTCGATCTCACACCCGACATCCGCCGCCGAATCGAGCACTACGTCGCCGAGCTCGACCGCCTGCAACGCCGCTCGCGCTGAGCACCGCCACCGCGTCCGCGGTGGGAAATCCGCGCCCACAAAATATTGCGTTCCCGGCCCGCCAAAGGACTGGCGCAGCAGGGTTCATGCCGCTAGAATTTCGCCTCCGTTGGGGCAGTAGCTCAGCTGGGAGAGCGCCGCGTTCGCAATGCGGAGGTCGGGGGTTCGATCCCCCCCTGCTCCACCAACGAATCATCGACGCCCGGTCCATCGCGACCGGGCGTCTTCGTTCGAGGCCCGGCTCGCGAATCAGCCGTGCCGGATCGCGATCGTCTTCAAAACCGTGAAGCCGAGCAGCGCTTCGAAGCCCTTCTCTCGTCCGTAGCCACTCGCCTTGACGCCGCCGAACGGCAGCTCGACACCACCGCCCGCGCCATAGTTGTTCACGAAGACCTGACCGCAGCGCAGCTTGCGGGCGAGTCGCATCTGGCGCGCATCGTCGCGCGTCCAGATCCCCGCGACGAGTCCGTAAGGCGTGCCATTTGCGAGACGGATGGCGTTCGGCCTCGTCCTCGAAAGGCATCGCGGCGAGCACGGGACCAAAAGTCTCCTGCTGGGCGAGACTGTTGTCCGGCGGCACGTCGCGCAACAGGACCGCTTCCTGGTAGTAACCGGCGGCCGCAGCCTCGGGGTGCAGCGTGCCGCGCGCAGCGACGACGAGTCCATCCGCGTCCGCCTTGGCGAGGACACGCTGCACGTGCTCGAACTGTTTGCGGTTGACCAGCGGTCCCATGTCGAGTCCGAGCGCAGGCGGCCCGGCGCACAACGTACGGAAGCGCTCCGCGAGCCGTTCGATGACGTATTCGTAGACGCTGCGCTGGATGAGCACGCGGCTCCCTGCCGAACACGTCTGCCTGGCGTTCTGGACGATGGCGTTCACGATCACCGGCAGTGCCGCGTCGAGATCCGCGTCTTCGAACACGAGTTGCGGCGACTTCCCGCCGAGCTCGAGTGTGACGGAACAATGCCGCTTCGCCGCGGCTTCGGCGACGAGACGGCCCGTGCGCGTCGAGCCGGTGAACGAGATGTGATCGCTGCCTTCGTGAGCCGTCAGGGCCGCACCCGCTTCGTGACCGTAGCCCGTGACCACGTTCAGGGTGCCGGCCGGGAAGCCGACCTCCGCGGCGAGCTCCGCGAGGCGCAGCGCCGAGAGGCTCGCGTCCTCTGCGGGCTTCACCACACAGGCGTTGCCGGCCGCCAGCGCCCCGCCGACGGTGCGGCCGAAGATCTGCATCGGATAGTTCCAGGGAATGACATGACCGGTCACGCCGTGCGGCTCGCGCAGCGTCAGTACCGTATAGCCCGCGTCGAAAGGCAGCGTCTCGCCGTGCAGCTTGTCACAAGCTCCTGCGTAGTACTCGAGATAGCGGGCCAGCGCCGCCGAATCGTTGCGGGCCGTCTCGAGCGGCTTGCCGGTATCCAGCGCCTCGAGCTGAGCGAGCTCCTCGGCATGCGCGCTCACCGCGGCCCCGAGACGGTACAGGAGCCGTCCGCGCTGCATCGCCGGCAATGCTCCCCGAGGGCCCTCCAGCGCCTCGCCGAGCGCAGCGCGCGCGGCACGTACCGCCGCGTCGATTTCCGACGCACCGCCGCGTGCGATCTCCCCACAGGCCCCGCCGCTGCTCGGATCGATGACCGCAATCGTGGCGCCGTCGCCGGAATCGACGGCGACATTCGCGATGAAGTGCAGCTTGCGCATGTCGGCTCGTGTCAGTGCACGCGGGTGGCGGCGACGCAGTCCGCCACCGCGCGTCCGACATCCACCGTAGTGGCGCGCCCGCCCATGTCCGGTGTGCGGGGCCCGTCGCGCAGCGTGGTCTCGATCGCCGCGACGATGCAGTCGGCCGCGGCCTGATGGGTCGCCGCGCCGGCGCCGAGGTGCTCCAGCATGAGCGCCGCCGACCAGATCTGGCCGATCGGATTTGCGATGCCCTTGCCCGCGATGTCGGGAGCCGAGCCGTGCACGGGCTCGAACAGCGACGGGCGACGGCGCCCGGGATCGATGTTCGCGGACGGAGCGATGCCGATTGTCCCGGTACACGCCGGCCCGAGATCCGAGAGGATGTCACCGAAGAGATTCGAGGCGACGACCACGTCGAACCAGTCCGGATGCTGGACGAAATGCGCGCACAGGATGTCGATGTGGAACTTGCGCACCGCGACGTCCGGATAGCGTTTCGCCATCGCCGCGAGCCGTTCGTCCCAGAACGGCATCGTCACCGCGATGCCATTGCTCTTCGTCGCTGCGACGAGCGACTTGCGCGGCCGCTTGCGCGCGAGCTCGAAGGCGTATTCGAGTATGCGATCGACGCCGGCACGCGTGAAGATCGATTCCTGGATCGCCATTTCGCGTTCCGTGCCTTCGAACATGCGCCCGCCGACCGGAGAATATTCGCCCTCGGTGTTCTCGCGGACGACGAGGAAGTCGATGTCGCCCGGCCGCCGGTTCGCGAGCGGGGTCGGGATCCCCGGCATGAGCCGCGCCGGCCGCAGATTCACGTATTGATCGAACTCGCGGCGGATCCTGATGATCGACTGCCACACCGCTTCGTGATCCGGCACGACGTCCGGAGCGCCCACTGCGCCGAAGAAGATCGCGTCGTGGCCGCCGATCTGCTCCTGCCAGTCGCGCGGCATCATCGTGCCGTGCTTCAGATAGTGATCGCAGCTCCAGTCGAAATGATCGAACGTCCAGTCGATACCGAACTTGCGGCCGATTTCATCGAGGACGCGCAGGCCCTCGGGCATGACCTCGACGCCGATTCCGTCGCCCGGAATCACGGCTATGCGATGGCGGCTCACTACAAATCTCCATGCGCTGAGGGTGGCCTCCGGGAGCCGCGATCAGGGGGACGGCGGCGGCGGAATCACCGCATGCTGCCCACCTCGAGACGGCCTGACAAGGGACGCGGTTTCGTCGGGAACCCCGACGGCAGGGCCGGCGACGCGGGCCGCGAACCGGCCCGCGTCAGTGCAGACAACACTTCTTGTATTTGAGCCCGCTGCCGCACGGGCAGGGATCGTTGCGCCCGACCTTCGGGCCCTCGCGCACGACGGGCTCTTGAGAGGCGGCCTCGACTTCGAGCGCCTCGAGGACGATTTCGCGACGGCGCTGGCGCAGCGCGTCGGCGTCGTAGAACGTCCATGGATCTCCCAGGCTCTCCCATTCCGGCGCATCGCCGCGCGCGAACGCATGCTCGAGATCGGCCGGCAGGATCTCGTTCGCCACGTCCGGATCGGGTTCCTCGACGAGCTCGATCTCGAGCAGCGCGCGATGCCGCTCGCGCGGGAAGTCGAGCAGGAAATGCAGACACGAGACGAGGAACGCCTCGTCCTCGTCGGTGATCTCGAAACGCGCCGCCACGGCGTCGATCCACGCGTCGAGCCGAGCCGCGCCGCCACGCCCTGCCGCGGCGGCGACGAGGCCGAGCGCCTGCGTGCGCATCAGCCAGTCGCGGCCGGTGTCGGCGACGATCTCGGCGCAAGCGCCCAACGCTTCCGCGCCGGGCGCGGGCCACAAGCGCGGCCACATGCCGTTGAGTCCGTCCCACCACGGCCAGTCGGGAAACGCCTCGATCGCCTCGAGCGCGACGAGCAACAACGCATCCGCTTCCGGTGTACGCATCGCGCCGAGTGCGAAGACGAGGTGCAGCGGCAGGATGTCGTCGTCCTCCCACGGCGAATCCGCCATCAGCACCGCGCCGATCAGCGGCAGTGCCGCCGTACCGCGCCGCGCGAGCTCTTCGACCAGCAGGCGCGGTGCCAGCTCGCCATCGGCACTGATCTTCGCGATCACGTCCTCGACGTCCCAGGTCGCGACGTCGGCGGGCAGGTATTCCGGCAGCGGCGGTGCGCCGGTGGTCGCCATGATTTTGAGATCGAAGACCTCCTGCGCGAGCTCGTCGAGCATGAGGTCGAAGCCGGCCACCTTGCCCGGGCCCACGCTGTCGCGAACATCGAATCGCACACCCGTCGCAATCGCCCGCAAGGTTTCGAGCGCGCTGTGCAGGAAACCGCTCTCCTCGGCCCAGGGCGTCCACACGGCGGGCTCCGCATCGACGACGGCGAGAAAGCCCCGGCACCACGCCGCGAGCGGCTCGTCGTCGTCCTCGCCGCGCAGCAGCGGCGCGACGCCGTCATCCGCGAATTCGTCGTCCAGCGCCTCGAGACCTGCGCGCACCGTCTGGCGCATGGCCATCGTCGGCGCCTCACCGCCCGCGAGCCCGAGGCCGGCGCAGAGCGCCGGCGGCACGGCGTCGAAGTCGTCGCTCGTCAGGCCGGTCGCCACGAGACAGCCGTGCAGCGCGCTCGCGGTATACATCGCGGGATAGGACGCCGCGAGGCGGCGCAGCTTTTCGACGGCATGATGGCTCGACATGGCGGACTCCTCCCGTATCCCGCGATCATAGGCGCGGCACCCGATGCGGCGCCAGACGCGGCGTGCCCGCCACCGGACACGCCGCCGTCGTCACTCAGCGCGGATGATGGAGCGCGCGCTTGCGTTCCAGCCACGCGACGCGCTGCTCGAAGGGCTGTGCGACGTATTCCTCCATGATCTGCACCGCCTCGTCCGTGATCATGGTGTGGATGAACGCGTCGCCCTCGATCTCGAGGCCGCCCTGCAGATGGACTTCGACGCCTTCGTAGACCGCGCGCTTCGATTCGGCGATCGCAACCGCCGAGAGACTCAGCATCTCGGTCGCGATCTCGAGCGCGCGCGCCTTCGCGTCCGTCGCGACTTCGTGGACGATGCCCATGCTGAGCGCCTCTTCGGGCCGGCAGATGCGTCCGCGCAGGATGAAATCGATTGCACGGCCCGCGCCGATGAGGCGCGAGAGGCGTTGCGTGCCGCAACCGCCGGGCAGGATGCCGAGCGTGACCTCGGGCAGTCCGTAGCGGAAATCACCGGCCTGCGCGATGCGGATGTCGCACGACAGCGAGGTCTCGAAACCGCCACCCATCGTGCTGCCGCTCATCGCCGCGATGACGGGCTTCGGCAGATCGCGCAGATTCGTCAGCGTCGCGTTGTGATGGTGGAGCCACGCACGGCCGATGTTCATCATCAGCGCCTTGTCGCGGGCGCTCGCCACGAGCTCCTCGACACTGTAGTGCGTGATGAAGCGGTTCGGCACGCCGCCCGTGAGGATGACGACGCGGATCGCGGGATCGCGCCACGACTCTATGAGATCGCGCAGCTCGTTCATGCCGGCGGCAGTCATGTAATTCATCGGCGGATTGACGTAGCTCGCCACCGCGATGCCGTTCTTGATCTCGACGTTCCACAAACTCATGGTCTCCCCTCCAGTGTTCACGGTGGTATCAACGGACCGTCGAACCTTAGCACAGCGCCGGGCGCCGGCCGAAGTGTTCGCGGGGTGGCAAATCGCCCAGGCGCCGCCTATATTGCGGCCTGCCAAAACGACCGACCACCACGGAAACCCGCCATGCCGACCCGTTACGTCCTGCCGGTTCCCGCCGGCGCGCCCCGCCGTCTCGCCGCCGCCTGGCTTGCGCTCGGCATCAGCGCCTTGATCGCCTCCGGCCTGCTCGCGCTACTGCTCGTGCTCTCGCGCACGCCGGCCCTGCAGGACCTCGTGCCGTGGGTCGCTTCGTTCAAGACCGCGCTCGTCATCCACGTCGATCTCTCGGTGCTGATCTGGTTCCTGGCCTTCGCGGGCGCCATCTGGAGTCTCGCCTCGAGCGAGCGGTTCGCGATCTGGGGCTGGCTCGCGTTCGTCGCCGCGGCGCTCGGCACGGCCGTGATGGCGCTCTCGCCGTTCACGAGCCGCGAGCCCATGCCGCTCCTCAACAATTACATCCCGGTATTGCAGCAGCCGGTCTTTCTCGCGGGGCTCGCGCTCGTCGGGGTCGGCTTCGCGCTCGTCATCCTGCGCACACTCGTCGTCGGTGTGCCGCGGGCGCTGCCGGAGGGCGATGCGCGCGCCCTCGCCTGCGGCACGTATGGCGCGGCGGTGATCGCCGCGCTGTCGCTCGGGGGATTCGTGTGGTCGTGGCTCGTGTTGCCGGGCGAGCGCGCCGGACAGGCGTACTACGAGCTGCTGTTCTGGGGTCCAGGTCACGTCCTGCAATTCACGCACGGCCTCCTGGTGTGCGTGGTGTGGTTGTGGCTCGCGGGTGCGGGCGGCGCACGACGCGTGGCCACCGCCCGTCTCGTCGGGACGGCGTTCGTGTTCGCGGCCCTGCCCGTCGTGCTCGCCGGGCCGCTCCTCTACGCGCTGGCCACGCCGGGCACCGGGCCGTTCCAGCTCGGCATGACGACGCTCATGCGCTTCGGCCATCTCGCGATGCTGCCCGTCGCCGCGTGCGCCGTCGCAGCGCTGTTCGGCGTGCGCGGCGCGGATACGCCGCAACGCTCCGTGCATGCCGCGTTGCTGTGGTCGATCGGTCTCTTCGCGGTGGGGGGGATCCTCGGCTTCCTCATCCAGGGCGTGAACGTCGTGATCCCCGCGCATTACCACGGCGCGATCGTCGGCGTGACGCTCGCCTACATGGGACTGACGTATCACCTGCTGCCGCGCCTGGGCTTCGCCGCGCCGTCTGAACGTTTCGCGTACTGGCAGCCCTTCCTCTATGGCGGCGGTCAGTTCCTGCACGTCCTGGGCCTCGCCTGGTCCGGGGCGCACGGCGTGCAGCGCAAGGTCGCCGGCGCGGCGCAAGCACTTCACACCCCGGCGGAGATCTTCGGCATGGCGCTCACGGGTCTCGGCGGCACGCTCGCCGTCGCGGGCGGCGTGTTGTTCCTGGTGTTGACGGTGCACGCGATCGCGAAGCGACCGCGCTAGACCGCTAATTGCCGTCGGCGACCCGGAGAAAGTTCGCCGCCATGGTCGCGGAATCGAACGGCGGCGAGAACAGCATGCGCAGACTGCCCTCGGGCCCGACGGCGAGGACGTTCGAGGAGTGGTCGACGAGATAGGTCGGGCCGTCCGCCTCGTGCCGCTCGTAGTGGATGCCGAGCGGTTTCGTGAGCGCCTGCAGCGCCGCATCGTCGCCCGTCACGCCGAGGAATCCCCTGCCGAAATAATCCACGTATTTGCCGAGCTTGTCCGGCGTGTCGCGTTTCGGATCGACGGAGACGAAGACGATCTGCGCGGCCGCGGCCCGCTCGGGCGGCAGGCGCTTCAGCATCTGGCCGAGCACTTTCAGCGTCGTCGGGCAGACGTCGGGACACGACGTATAGCCGAAGTAGAAGAACGTCCAGTGGCCGGCGAGGTTCGCGGCAGTGAAAGGCCTGCCGAACTGATCGGTGAGCGCGAACGGCGCGAGCGGCGGACCTGCTTCGAGGACGGTGGCGGAATCGAACTGCACGGCCGAGATCGGCGCCTCCGGCCCCGCCCGATAGGCGCGCCACAGCAAAGCGATGCCGAGCCCGAGCAGCATGAAACCGGCATAAGCGACGATCTGGCGTAGCGGGAGCGAGGGCTTCGCGTTCATGGCCGTCGGGTCCTCATGCAGGAGTGCGGAATGTCATTCCCAGAAAGCAGAAAGGCCTTCTCGCGAAGGCCTCCCTGCCATGATGCCGAGGCTTGCGGCTCAGGAACGGGCGCCGTAACCGTACGGATGCCAGTCCGCATCGACCTTCGGGATCTCCGGCCAGTTGCCGTGCGGCGGCGGGCTGACCGTCGTCCACTCCAGCGACTTCGAACCCCAGGGATTCGGACCGGCTTCCTTGCCATTGATCGCACCCATGATCCAGTTGACGACTGCGAGTGCGAAGCCGACACCGATGAAGGCGGTGCCGAACGTCATCAGCTCGTGCGAGGCCTGAAACTGCGGGAAGTGCGAGTAGTCGTAGTAGCGGCGCGGCATGCCCTGCACGCCAATCACCATCATCGTCCAGAACACCATGTTCACGCCGATGAAGGTCAGCCAGAAACCGATCTTGCCGACGGTCTCGTTGTACATCCTGCCCGTCATCTTCGGGAAGAAGTAATAGACGCCGCCGAAGATCGCGAACGTACCGGCAACCGCCATCACGTAGTGGAAATGACCCACGACGTAGTAAGTCTGCGCGAGATGCACGGTCAGCGAGGTCACGGCGAGCGGAATCCCGGTCAGACCACCGATCAGGAACAGGAACACCACGCCGAGCGCATAGAGCATCGGTGTCCTGAAGTCGATCGCGCCTTTGTACAGCGTGCCGACGAGTCCGATGATCGTAAGGCCTACGGGTACGCTGATTGACAGCGTCGTGACCATCGTTCCGATACGCAGCCAGTCCGGCATACCCGTGACGTACAGGTGGTGCACCCAAACCTCACCCGACAACAGCACGATGCCGCCGAAACCGCCGAACACGACCATGTTGTAGTTGAATACACGGTTCCGGGCGAATGTCGCGACAATCTCGAAGACCACACCGATGAACGGCATGTAGATGATGTACACCGCCGGATGTGAGTAGAACCAGAACAGGTTCTGATACGTCAGGATGTCGCCGCCGGTAGACGGATCGAAGAAATGGGTGCCGAGGTACTTGTCGAACGTGATCAGCGTCACCGCCGTTCCGAGCACCGGCACGAAGATGAGCTGCAGCGCGAAGGCCGCGAGGATGGACCAGACGAAGATGTTGAGCTTCGACCAAGTCACGCCCGGTGCGCGCATGAAGGACACCGTCGTAAGAAAGTTGACCCCGCCCAGAATCGAAGCAAACCCGAGCAGCAGCACCGTAAATGTGTAGAACGCGGTGTTGCCCGTCGTCATGACGGAGTACGGCGGATAGCCGGTCCACATCACATCCGGCGGATCCGGGATGAAGAACCCGAGCAGCACGACCACGACGCCGGCGTAGAACAGCCACACGCTCAGTGCGTTCAGGCGTGGGAACGCGACGTCCTTCGCGCCGATCATGAGCGGCACGCAGTAGTTCGCGAAGAAGCCGGTCAGCGCGGGGATCTGGAAGCCCAGGATCATCACCGCACCGTGGTTGTACAACCAGACGTTGTACTGCGACGGATTGTTCGTGATGGTCGGGCCGAGATGCGAAAGTTCGAGACGCATCAGGACGGCCATCAGACCCGCGATCGCGAACGCGGCCATGGATCCGATGAGATAGAGAATACCGACCCGCTTGTGGTCGGTGGTGAAGATCCACTCTTTGGCGGTTTGAGCAAAACTCATCTACGGTCTCCTCAGTTCAGCGCGACGTTCTTTTTGGCGTCGGCCAGCTTCGCAGCTTCGCCGTCGTACCACTTGGTGAAGTCCTGATCCGGCATGATCACCAGCTTGCCCATCATGTACGAGTGCATGATGCCGCAGTAGGCCGCGCAGGAAATGACGTGCTCACCCGGCTCTTTCGGGCTGAACCAGAGATACGTCACGCGTCCGGGCATCGAATCCTCTTTCACGCGGAAGTCGGGGATGAAATGGCTGTGAATGGTATCGCGGCTCGTCATGCGCAGCATGATCGGCTTGCCCGCAGGCACGCGCAGCTCGTTCTGGGCGTGCACGCCGTTCGGGTAAACGTAGTCCCAACTGTACATGCCGCTCTCGAGCTTGATCTCCATGCGCTCGGCCGGCACCTGGCGATACATGTTCCAGAGGTTCCAGCCCTTCGCGGCGACGAACAGGTCGTCGGACAGGAAGACGAACACCGGGATGACGGTCCAGCCCACGGCGAGCGCCGCGTTGAACTTCGGCGGCGTCCCCTCCTGGTCGGGCGAACGGCGGCGATATTTGACGAGCAGGTAAGCGGTCACGAGGGCGAAGATGACGCCCATGATCGTGATGTCGATGATCACTTCCCGCCACAGCTCGTTCCAGCCCTCCGCCGCATCCTTGATCTTCGCGACGGCGGCTTCGTGCTCTCCGGCGCCAGCGCTGGTCCACGCGACCGGCAGCGAGGCCGCGAGCAGCACCCCGATCCGGAGCGACAGCGTCTGGGCCAATGATCTAGCTGACATGAGACAACCCCCCTAACTTTTTCCGCTTGAATACGAACGTAGAAAGAATCACCAAGGCGACGCCGAACACCAGCGAGCACAGGCCCGCGATGGCCGAATAATTCGGGGTGTAACGGCCTTCCTTGAAGTTGTAGCTGAAGCACACCGCGCTCAGGAGGTCCGCGAGCTGCGTGGTGTTCGCAATCTTGCCCCAGTCGGCATCGATCAAGGCGAGCTTCACCGCATCGCCGTCGACACGCGTGCCGTAGATGTAGCGCGCCACGCGCCCTTCCGGAGTGAGGAAGACCAGGGCGTTCGGATGCATGAACACCTGGTCCGCACGCGACCAGAAGTAGCGATAGCCGATGGTCGAGCTGAGCGCCTGGATACCGGTCTCGCCGGCCGCCGTCACCGCCATCTTCCAACCGGCGCGCATGTCCTCGGGGATGCGCGCCTTGCCGACGAACTGCTGCGCGGAGGCCGTCGAGTCGTTCTTGTCGAACGACACGGTCAGAACCCGGAAATCCTTGCCGATCTGGAAGCGATCCTGCCTGCGCAGGGCTTTCATGAGGCTTTGGTTCATCGTCGGGCACGAACCGTCACAGCTGTAGTACGACATCACCAGGATGACCGGTTTGCCGAGCATGTCGCCCATCGTGAAGCGCTGCCCGCCTGCATCCTGGAACGCGAGGTCCTTCGGCAGACGTTCGCCGAGATGCGCGGCTTCGTCGATCTGCATGATGCCGGGATCGATGGTCGATTCCGGCATCACGCCGCCTTCCGCCGCGAATGCCTGTGCCGCGAACATGAACGCGCCGCACGTGAGCACGCGGCGCCAGAGTCTCGACGAGCTGATCATGACAGCGCGGGTGACCGTGCGATTCCGCTGGACGTCCTGCGATCCCAGCCGTCTTACCAGTAGTAGACCTGCGAGACCACGAACAGCCAGATGATGTCGACGAAGTGCCAGTACAGCGACACCGTCTTCACGAAGCCGTCGTTGATCTTGCCCATGAGCGCCGGGATCAGTACGGCGACGATGCCGCAGAGACCGAGCAGAACGTGCGCGCCGTGGAAGCCGGTGATCGAATAGAACGTCGTGCTGTAGATGTTGCGGCCGTACGTGAAGCCCTCGCTCATCAGGTGATGCCATTCGATCCCTGACATGCTCACGAACGCGAGGCCGAGCAGAATGGTGACGACCCACCAGCGCAGGAACGTCGAGCGATTGCCGTGCTCGAGGCCGACTTCGGCGGCGTGGGCGGTGAAGCTCGAGGACACGAGGAAGACAGTCATGATCGCCGGCATCAACTGCGGAATCGCGGGCGTGCCTTCCGGCGGCCAGGACACCGCGGTCAGACGGTTGAACCAGTAGTTCGCGAAGAAGGACATGAAGATCATCGCCTCGGCGAGGATGAACCAGCCCATCGCCGGGCGGCTCAGGCCCTCACCGCCACCGATCGCCTGGCTCGTCCAGCCCGCGGCTCCGCCAATGATCATCGGCGCACCGAGGCCGAGCGAGAGGATCGCGAGCATCGGTTTGTGATAGACGAAATTCAGGGTGAACGACAGCGGGAGGAAGAACAGAATCCCGAACGCGATGACGAGCGGCCAGACACTGGTGTCCCAATGCGCACCGTGGTGTTCATGTACCGCGACATGATCCGACATAGTCTCCCCCGATTTTCTATGCTAGTGACGAGCCAATGATTACGAGTTTTTTTGCGCGGCGAGATGCCGGCAATCGAGCTAACAAGTGGACGCATTTGCGTGCTTGTTATATTCTCCGCTGCGGCAATTTGACGCGCACCGGAGAATACCTGAAGTGCCGCGGAAATAACAACCAAGGATGCCGTTCGAAAAATTGATCGCGATCAATTCATTCGAGCCGGATGCGATAAATTCGCATCAGTTCGAAGCAACGCGAAAATCCGACTATCAACCCGCACGCTGATGCAGCGACGCCGAGACATTGGGAGCCTGGTCATGATCAAAAATGCGCAGTTAGTTCTGGCCGCTTGCGCACTGAGTTCCGTCTTCGTTCTTCCCGTTCACGCGGCCGGCAATGCCGACGCCGGCAAGACGAAATCCGCAGCCTGCGGCGCCTGCCACGGCGCGGACGGCAACAGCGTGGCGCCGACGTTCCCGAAGCTCGCGGGACAGGTCCCCGAATACATCATCAAGCAGTTGCACGACTTCAAGGCAGGACGCCGCAGCAATCCCGTGATGAGTCCGATGGCGCAACCGTTGAGCGATCAGGACATCGAGGACGTGGCCGCGTATTTCTCCTCTCAGAAGCTCGCGCCGCCCGCGGCCACCGCCGCTGCGGTGCCGACAGGCGAGAAGATCTACCTGAAGGGCAAAGGCCTGCCGACGCAGGCAGCAGCGTGTCTCGGCTGTCACGGTCAGGGGGGTGAAGGCAACATCAACTGGAAGAAGAACATGGCCGTCCAGCCCGCGGTGCTCGCACCGGCAATCGGCGGCCAGCACAGCGGTTACGTCGCGGCACAGCTCCAGGCCTTCCAAGCAGCACAGCGCGCGAACGACGTGGGCTCCATCATGCGCAACGTCGCGCATCCGCTCAACGCCGAGGAAATCCAGGCCGTCGCCGATTACGTCGCGACTTTGACGCGCTGATCGCAGCTCTCGAGACGCGAAGCCCGGCGGCACGTTGCGCCGGGCTTTTTCATGTCCGCGCTCCGGCGCGCTAGCGAAGTCCTCGCGCGCGCTGCACGGCGCTCAATATGCCGCGCAGGATCTCGAGCGGCGGCGGCGGGCAACCCGGAACGACGACATCGACCGGAATGACGTTCGACACCGCGCCGCGGCTCGCGTAGCTCTCCCCGAATATTCCGCCGCACGCCGCGCAATCTCCGACCGCCACGACGAGCTTCGGAGCCGGCACGGCCTCGAAAG
The DNA here is from genome assembly GCA_016209015.1 of Gammaproteobacteria bacterium. Classification (GTDB taxonomy): domain Bacteria; phylum Pseudomonadota; class Gammaproteobacteria; genus JACQWY01. The sequence goes on from JACQWY010000038.1 coordinate 85,921, forward strand.
TCCGCACGAGTGCGATTTCCATGTTCCGCGTAACGGGCCCCGTCACGAGCAGCATGTCGGCATGGCGCGGGCTCGCCACGAACTTCATGCCCAGGCCTTCGAGGTTGTAGTAGGGATTGTTGAGCGCGTGAATCTCGAGCTCGCAACCATTGCAAGACCCGGCATCGACGGCGCGGATCGCGAGCGCCTGGCCGAGGATGTCGAGGATTTCGCGCTGGATCGTCTGCGCCTGCTGCTGCGGCTCGTCGCCGGCGTCGGGCGCCGGTTCGGTGACATTGCCGACTTTCGCGATACGCTGCAGTATGGAAAACATCAGAGGTCCTGCCCCGAGTAGCTCAGGTTGAACGACTTGTTGATGAGCGGAAAGTCCGGAACGATGTTGCCGATCACCGCGTACTCGAGCAGCGGCCAGTTGTGCCACGAGGGATCGTGACAATGGCATCGCCGGATCGCACCGTCGGCGTCGAGCTCGAGGCCGACGAAGATCTGCCCGCGCCAAGCTTCGACCCACCCCGCGCCGCGTGCGGCCGCCGGAACGCGCGTCAACGGTGTCGCGATCGCCCCTTCCGGCAAGCGAGCGCAGAGCGTCGCGATCAGACGCAGCGACTCGGCGAGCTCGTCGAAACGCACGTTCACGCGCGCCGCGACGTCGCCATTGCGGCGTACGGCACGCTGCACGGCGAGCGCATCGTAAGGCGGGGTCGGATGATCGCAACGCAGATCGGCGGGTTGACCGCTCGCCCGGCCGGCAAGCCCGCAGAGCCCGAGCCTGGTCGCGAGCTCGGGCGTCACGCGGCCCGTGGTCAGAAAGCGATCCTGCAGTCCGGCGTGGCCGTCGTAGACCTTCCGCAAACCTTCGACTTCCGCGCCGAGCGCCTTGCAGTGGTCGATCATCGCCGTGAGCGCGGCAGTATCGACGTCGCACGCGACGCCGCCCGGCACGACGCGGTCCATCATGAAGCGGTGCCCGAAGGCCGCCGACGACGCGCGCAGCCAGTCCTCCTTCAGCCGCGAGAACTGCGCGAGACCGAAAGCGAACGCGGCGTCGTTGCCGAGCGCGCCGAGATCGCCGAGATGATTCGCGACGCGCTCGCGTTCCAGCATCATGGCGCGCAGCGCCGCGGCGCGCTGTGGGATCTGCAAATCAGCCGCACTCTCGAGCGCCATGCAATACGCCCACGCATACGCGACGGTGGAATCGCCCGACACGCGGCCGGCGAGCCGGTGCGCTTCCGCCGGCGCGAGGCTCTCGAAGCGCTTCTCGATGCCCTTGTGCACGTAGCCGAGGCGTTCCTCCAGGCGCAGCACTTTCTCGCCCACTGTCGAGAACCGGAAATGACCGGGCTCGATGATCCCGGCGTGTACCGGGCCGACAGGGATCTCGTGCACGCCCTCGCCGTCGACGGGCACGAACGCATAACTCTCACCGCCGAATTCCGGAAAACGCGACGACGGTTCGGCATCGTGGCGGAGCGGGAAGAAATCCGGTGGCCAGGTGCCGTGACGCAGCCACGGCCGCTGATCGCGCGCGCCGGCCGCATGCAGCCCGAGCAGATCGCGCACCGCGCGCTGCATGCGTCCTGCGGTCGGGAAATGCGCAGTGAGATCGGGGTAGGCCTCGTCCTCGTCGGCGAGCGGCAGACCGATCCACACCAGCCCCTCGGGGATCGCGTACGCTGCATTCACGACGTATGCCTCGCCGAGCGGACGACGGTCCGTGGCCCACAGCGACACCAGGCGTGCCCCGCCCGCGCGCACCGCCTCGGCCGCATTGCGCCAGCCCTCGGCATCGACGAGACCATGGCGGATCGGCAGCGGCGCGGGCAGTGATTCGAGGCGCGTGTCGAAGCAGGAGAGCAGCATGCTCAACCTCCTATCATCTTCGCCGCCTGGCGATACCACTCGGCGAGGTACGGCGGAATGTAGAGCCCGAGCATGAGCCCGAGTCCGAGATGGACGAAGGTCGGCAGCAGCGCCGGCGGATGCGCGAGCGGTTGCATCGAGCTCTCGCCGAACACCATCGGCTGCACGCGCCGGAACACGGACGCGAACGCGACGCCGAGCGCGAGCAGCAGCAGCGGCGTCGCCCACGGCTGCACGCGCATCGCGGTCGTGAGGATCAGGAATTCACTCGCGAAGACGCCGAACGGCGGCATGCCGAGGATGGCGAGCGTGCCGAGCATGAGCCCCCAGCCCACTGTCGGGCTGATGCGCAGCAGGCCGCGGATCTCGCTCATGATCTGCGTGCCGGCATTCTGCGCGGCGTGACCCACGGCGAAGAAGATCGCCGACTTGATCAGCGAATGCACCGTCATATGCAGGAGGCCGGCGAAATTCGCGACCGGCCCGCCGACGCCGAACGCGAACGCCATGAGGCCGACGTGCTCGATCGACGAATAGGCGAACATGCGCTTCACGTCGCGCTGACGGGAGATGAAGAAGGCGGCCGCGACGACGGACAGCAGTCCGAAGCCCATCATCAGATTGCCGGCGAGGTGCGTATGCAGCGCGCCGTCAGTCAGCACCTTGCAGCGGAGGATGGCGTAGAGCGCGACGTTGAGCAGCAGGCCCGACAGCACCGCGGAGATCGGCGTGGGACCTTCGGCATGCGCGTCCGGCAGCCAGTTGTGGACGGGCACGAAGCCCGCCTTCGTGCCGTAGCCGAGGATCATGAACACGAACGAGAGCGTCAGGATATTCGGTTCCAGCTGGCCCTTCACCGCGTCGAGATTCGTCCACAGCAACGCTCCGCCCTCCGAGCCGAGCACGCGTTCGGCCGCCATGTAGAGGAGCACCGTGCCGAACAGTGCCTGCGCGATGCCGACGCCGCAGAGGATGAAATACTTCCACGCCGCCTCGAGGCTCGCCGCCGTGCGATAGACGCTCACGAGCAGCACGGTCGCGAGCGTCGCCGCCTCCATCGCGACCCACAGGATGCCCATATTGTTCGTCATGAGCGCGAGCAGCATCGTGAAATTGAAGAGCTGATACGCGCTGTGATAGAGCCGCATGCGCCGCGGCGTCATCTTGCCGTGGTCCCGCTCGATGCGCATGTAGGGCCGCGAGAAGAGCGCCGTCGTGAAGCCGACGAACGCCGTCAGCGTCACCAGGAAGACGTTCAGCGGATCGATGAAGAATGCCTTGTTCCAGACCATGAACGGTCCGCTCTCGATGACGTGCGTCATGAGCACGAGCGCGGCCACGAGCGTCGCGAAACTGAACGCCGCGTTGACGTCGCGCGCCGCGTCGCGATGCCCGACGAAGGCGAGCAGGAGACCGCCGGCGAGCGGGAGACCGAGGACCGAGGCCAGGGCTTCCACTCATTCCTCCTTGAGACGTTCGAGATGGCGGATGTCCAGGCTGTCGAACTGCTCGCGGATCTGGAACATGAAGACACCGAGGATGAGGATGCCGACGAGCACGTCGAGTGCGATGCCGAGCTCGACCACCATCGGCATGCCGTAGGTCGCAGCCGTCGCCGCGAAGAACAGCGCGTTCTCCATCGACAGGAAGCCGATGACCTGCGGGATCGCCTTGGCACGCGTGATCATCATCATGAAGGAGAGCAGCACGCAGGCGAGGGCGATGCCGAGCGTGCCGCGCGCGACCGTCGCCGAGAGCTTCGCGATCGGCAGCGCCAAGTTGAACGCGAAGATCACGAGCCCGATGCCGACGATCATCATGGTCGGGATGTTGATCAGGGTCTCGATGTCCCAGCGCACGTTCAGGCGGTCGATCGCCCGGTGCAGCAGCAGCGGAATGGCCACGACTTTCAGCAGAAAGGTCAAGCCGGCGGAGAAATAGAGGTGCGGCTGATTCGTGGCGTAACCGACGAGTATCGTGGCCGCGACGAGCGTCGCGCCCTGCAGGGTGAAGAGATGGATCAGCGAGAGGATGCGGCGCTGCGAGATCATCGCGAACGACAGCATGAGCAGCGCCGAGGCGAGCAGATTCACGAATTGCGAGAGCAGAGCGTTCATCTCAGGTTCCGAGCAGGATGTGGACCAGCATGCCGATCACGGCGAGCAGGAACGCCGCGGCGAGGAATTCGGGCACCCGGAAGATGCGCATCTTCGCCGACACCGTCTCGAAGACTGCGAGCGCGATACCGCCGATCGCGAGCTTGAGCACGAGCACCGGCAGCGCCAGGATCAGCGCGAGCGGTGCCTGTGCCTCGGCCACGCCCCACGGGAAGAAGAGCGCGAGGCCGATGCAGGAATACGCGAAGAGCTTGAGGCTCGCCGCCCATTCGATGAGCGCGAGATGGCGTCCCGAATACTCGAGGATCATCGCCTCGTGGATCATGGTGAGCTCGAGATGCGTCGTCGGATTGTCGACCGGCACGCGCGCGTTCTCGGCGAGCGACACCATGGTGAAGGCGACGCTCGCGAACGCGAGGCTCGGATAGATGGCGAGCTCGCGGTGTGCGAGCGTCTCGACGATCGTCGTCAGTGACGTCGACTTCGAGATCAGCGAGGCGCTGAACAGCACCATCAGCAGCGCCGGCTCGGCGAGGAAACCGATCAGCATCTCGCGGCGCGCGCCGAGCGTGCCGAACGAGGTGCCGATGTCCATCGCGGCGAGCGAGATGAACACCCGCGCGAGCGCGAACAGGCCGACGAGCGCAATCGCGTCCGCCGCCGGTGCGAGCGGCAGGTCCGTCGAGAGCGTCGGCACGATGCCGCAGGCGAGCACCATGCAGCCGAACACGATGTAGGGCGCGGCACGGAAGAGCGGCGAGGCGTGCTCGGCGACGACGGCCTCTTTGATGAAGAGCTTGTGCAGAGTGCGGAACGGCAGGAAGAGGCTCGGGGCCGTGCGATTCTGCAATCGCGCACGCCACTGGTTCACCCAGCCGGTGAGCAGCGGCCCGAGCAGCAGGGCGACCAGGATTTCGAGCGCCTGCGAGGCGAAGGCGAGCGCGTTCACGAGCGCACCAGCACGAGCATCGCGAGCAGCGTGATGAAGCTGTAGAGCAGATACACCGCGATCCGGCCCTGCTGCAGCGTGCCGATGAGCCGCGCCGCGCGCTCGACGACCGCGGCGATCGGCAGATACAGCCAGTGCCAGAAGTGGTCGGCGATCGTCACGTGATAACGCGGCGCCTCGTCGCCGGGATCCGGCAGCTCGCGCGTCATACGGAAGAACGGCTCGAAGATCTGGCGTATCGGCTGGCCGAAGCCCTCGGCCGTGTCCTGCATGCGCGCGGTCTGCCAGGGATAACCGCAGTCCCAGGGCGCTGCGCGGCGCACGCGTCCGTGGTAGAGGAGGCGCACGACGAGAAAGGCGAGCAGGAAGCACGCCGCGACGCCGAGCAGGAAGATGATAGGTCCGTAGCTCGCGCGATCGACCGCGACCGGCACGAGCAGCCAGCCGTGACCCGCCACGTTGTCACCGAGGCCGGCGTGCACGAGCAGCCGCGTCACGGGATCGATGATCTGGATGAATTGTTCGGGCTGCAGTCCCAGCGCGATGCACCCCATGACGAGCCAGGCCATGCCGCCGCGCTCCCAGGGGCCGGCATCGCGCGCGCGCTGGAGCTTCTCCTCGCGCGGCTGGCCGAGAAAGATGATGCCGAAGAACTTCACCATCGTGTAACCGGCGAGCGCCGCGACGAGCGCGATGAGCGCCGCGACGACCGGGATCAGCATGTTGAGGAACGAATCCGGCAAGCCCGGCGTGAACAGGAAGCTCTGCAGCAGCAGCCATTCGGACACGAATCCCGAGAACGGCGGCAGGCCCGCGCTCGCGAGCACGCCGATCAGTGTCACCCACGCGATCCACGGCGTGAAGCGGATGAGCCCGCCGAGGCGCCCGAGATTGCGTTCGCCCGTCGCATGGAGCACGGACCCCGTGCTGAGGAACAGCAGGCTCTTGAAGAAGGCATGGCTCGCGACGTGATAGAGGCTCGCGGTCAGCGCGAGCGCCGCGAGAGGCTTCATGCCGTAGGACGAGAACACCACGGCAAGCCCGATGCCCGCGCAGAGCAGCCCGATGTTCTCTATGGACGAGTACGCCAGCAGGCGTTTCATGTCGACCTGCGCCGCGGCGAACACGACGCCGAACAGCGCGCTCGCGAGCCCGAGCGCGAGCATCAGCACGCCCCACCACCAGCGCTGCGTCTGCAGGAGATCGAAGCTCACGCGGAGGATGCCGTAGATCGCGGTCTTCAGCATCACGCCGCTCATGAGCGCCGAGACCGGCGAGGGTGCGGCGGGATGCGCTTCCGGCAACCACACGTGCAAGGGCAGCAGGCCCGCCTTCGCGCCGAAACCGAACAGCGCGAGCAGGAAGGCAGCCGAGCTCCAGAACGAAGTGAGATGCTGGGCGCGCATGTTCGCGAACGTGTAATCGCCGGTGTTCGCCTGCAGCACGCCGAAGCAGAGCAGGATCGCTATCGCGCCGATGTGCGCGACGAGGAGATAGAGATAGCCGGCCTCGCGGATTTCGGGAATGCGATGGTTCGCGGTGACGAGGAAGAACGAGGACAGCGCCATCGTCTCCCAGGCGACCATGAACACATACGCATCGTCGGCGAGCACGACGAGCGCCATGGTCGCGAGAAAGGCGTGGTACTCGAGGCAGATGAGCCCGGGCGGCGTGCCCTCCCCGCGCCCGAAGTAGCCCGCCGCATAGACGCTCACGCCGGCCCCGGTCGCACCGATCACGAGCAGGAAGAACGAGGAGAGCCCATCGAGCCGGAGATGGAACGGCAGACCGGGGAGACCGAGCGGCAGCACCGCCGTCGCCGGCTCCTGGAACACCGCCGTCAGGGCGATGCCGGAGAGCAGGAGACCCAGGAGTCCGCCGAGCGGGAACAGCACCTTCGTCACGAAGCCGAAGCGCCGCAGCGCGAATACGCCGGTCGCGCCGAGCGCGAGCCAGGCGGTGACGACCGCGAGCACGCCGTCGAGCTGCTGCCAGTGGGCAAAGTCGGGGAGCAGGCTCATCGTTCCGCGAAGCACCGCTCCCGAACGGGCGCCGCGTGGCCGGTCACCGGTCGGGGACCGGGTCGGCACGCCCGGAAGCGGGCGCCAAACGGCAGGGCCATGATCAAGAAGGACCTCCAGGAGTTTCGCGGCCGGTTCACCTGCTGCAGGCGACGAGCCCCGGCGCGAACCGGCGGTCACGACGAACGGCCGGTATCACGTGGGTTCGCATTATATGAAACTATGATTCCATTTCAATGTTAATTTTATTAACATAATTGAATGGAGAACCGCACTGCCCGCCTCACCGTGCTCATCGATCCGGAGAAGAAACGGATTTTCGAAGAGACCTGCGCGCGTTTCGACCTGACGCCGTCGCAGGTCGTGCGCAGATTGATACGGCAGTACATCCTCGACAACGCGGGCGATCGCCCGCTGCCGGAGTGGCTGCGCACGCGCGAAGCCGCCGACCGGTAGCCGCGCCGCTCAGGCGCTCGCGTCCGGCTCCGCCTCGTAACGCAAACCGACAATCTCGAGCTCGAGCGCGCCTTGCGGCCGCGGCCACACCACCGTGTCACCGGGCGCGTGACCGATGAGCGCGCGCGCGAGCGGCGAGATCCAACTGATGCGTCCGCGCTCGGGATCGGTCTCGTCCTCACCGACGATCGTGAACGTCCAGCGTCTGTCGTCCTCGTCGAGCAGTTCCACCGTCGCGCCGAAGCGCACGTCCGCGAGCGCTGGCGAGCCGACGTCGACGGGCACCGCCTCCTCGAGGAGCGCCACGAGATCGCGGCGGCGGATCTTGAGGCGGCGGATTTCCGCCTTCTGCGCAAAGTCCTCCCCGGCCCCCGCGGCGGCGAGCTCGCGCTGCAACTGCTCGAGCTCGCGCTGGCGTGCGACGAGCCCGCCGCGCGTGATGTAACAGGGCTGGACGCGCGGCGCGCGCGGCGGCAGCTCCTCGTCCTCGCCGTCAGACTCCTTGACGAACGCGCGACTCATCGTTCAGCCGTCCGTCACCGGCCGCAGGATCACGAGCTTGTCCTCGTCGCCGCCGCGCTTGCGGCTCATGAGCTCGGTCACGCCGAAACGCGCCGCGAAGCTCGCGAGCGCCTTGCCGCGCACCACGAGCACGAGGCGCCGCTCCCGCGATTTCACGAGCAGCTTCTGCACGTCATCGGGGTCTTTCACGGTATGGACGTGCCGCCCCGTGTAATAGACGAAAGGTGCGGCGGTGATGCCCTGGATCGCGAGCGGCGTATCGGGCCCGAGCTCGGCAGCGGCGCGCGTCGCGAGCGCGTGGAGATCGTAACGCTCGCTGTCCCAGAGGATGCCCTTCTCCGCCGCCACGGTCCACACCGCCGCCGCAGCGAGCGCGCAGATCACGAGGCTGCCCGTGCGCGACAGGAGCACGCGCTCGGCGTGCAGCACCGTGTAGGCGACCGCCACCACGCCGAAGAGCACGAAGCCGTCGATGGACGGCGCCTCGGTGAGTCGCGGCGCGTGCCGGATCGCCCACACGCCCGCCGCGACGACGACGACCGCCTGGACGACGAGCATGCCGTCGCGAGCCCAAGACCACGCATCGCGCCGCCCGCGATCGAGTGCGCACGTCACGCCGCGCGCGACGAGCAGACAGAGCAGCGGCAACAGCGGCAGCATGTAGAAATACCGGTACTGGTGACCGAGGCTGAACGCGATCGCCGCGACCAGCACCGGCACGCCGAGCAGCCGCAGCGCCGCACGCTCCTCGCGCCGCACGAGGCAGGGCACGGCGAGCAGCGCGAGCGGAACCCACGGCACGAGGAGCTGGAGCGGCCGATAGAAGTAATACGGGCTGCCGAAGTGCTTCGCGTCGGGCACGAGCAGGCTGCCGCCGAGCTGGCTCGTCTGCACGCCGTGACGCCCGACGCCGTGCGCGACGGCCTGCCACCACGGCAGACAGATCGCGGCGAGGACGGCCGCGCCGAGCAGCGGCCGCAGCACCGCGGCGAGCTCGCGCCACGAACGACCCTCGCGCTTCAGCACGATCACGCTCGCGACGACGAGCATCGCCGGCACCTGAGGTCCCTTCGTCATGACGGCCGCGCCGTAGGCGAGCCACATCGCGAGGCTGTAGTACCACGCGCCTGGACGCCGGCGTGCGGCGAGCACGAACGCGCAATAGCCCGCGGCATTCCAGCACGCATAGAGCATGTCGGGGCGTGCATCGTGGGTATGGCCCGCGAACCCGGCGCTCGTCGCGAGGAGCAGCGCGGCGAGCGCCGCGGTCGCGCGGCCGTAGATCGCCGCACCCGCCAGCGCGGTGGCGAGCACGAGCCCCGCGCCCGCGAGTATCGACGGCAGCCGGGCCTGCAAGGGTCCGACGTCCGGCAGTATGCCGAACGCCCCGGCCGCGGCGCCCGCGGCCCAGTAGCTCAACGGCGGCTTCTGCAGACGCGGCTGGCCGTTGAAGTGCGGCACGAGCCAGTCGCCGCGCGTGGCCATCTCGCGTGCGGTCTGGGCGACGTAGATTTCGTGGGATTCGAGCGGCACGGTCGTGCTGCCCGGCAGGGCGACGCCGATGCCGAGCACGACGAGCGCCGCGAGCAGCACGCGCCACACGCGCTCGTTCGCGAGCAGCGCGGCGAGCGGTGACCCGGCGGTGGATTCGATCATCGACGCGATCCGTCTCACTTGGAACACAGGCCGCGCAGTATACCCGGCGCGGTTTGACACTGCGGGAGTGCGACTCTATCGTTCCCGGGCCTTCACAGCCCAGGGATCTCCGGATGTTCTTCGAAACCGCGCACGGCATGCGGCCCGCGCCGCTCATCCACAATCCGTTCAATGCGCTCGTCTGCCCGCGGCCGATCGGCTGGATCAGCACGGTGGATTCCTCGGGCGCGCACAACCTCGCCCCGTTCTCCTATTTCAACGCGGTCTCATCCGACCCGCCCTACGTGGTGTTCGCGCCGAATTCGCCGAACGCGAACCGGACGAAGGACACGTATCGCAACGTGAACGAGGTGCCGGAGTTCGTCGCGAACTTCGTGAGCGTCGCCGACGCCGAGGCGATGAACGCGAGCTCGAAGGACTATCCGCACGGCGCCGATGAATTCGCGGCCTGCGGGATCGCGGCCGCGCCGTCGCGGCTCGTACGTCCGCAGCGCGTCGCGATCGCGAAAGCCGCGCTCGAGTGCCGCGTCTTCCAGATCGTGAATCTGCCGAAGACGCCCGACGGGCGGCAGAACAACGTCGTCATCGGCGAGGTCGTCGGCATCCACGTCGCGGACGACGTGATCGTCGACGGCCGTGTCGACGAAGCGCTGCTCGCCCCGCTCTCCCGCCTCGGCTACATGAACTACGGCGTGCTCGGCCGCATCTTCGCGATGGACCGGCCGGCGTGATCGATCACGCCGCCGGGCCGCGCGGCATGAGCTCGTAAGGTCCGACCCAGCCGGGCAGCGCCGCGATTCGCGCGCGCCAGGCATCGAGGTTCGGGAACGCCGCGAAATCGAGTCCCGTCTCCTCCGGATAGTAGAGATAGCCGGCGAGCGAGAGATCGGCGATCGTCGGCCGTGCGCCGAGCAGGAAGTCGCGCCCCGCGAGATGCTGGTCGACGATGCCGAACGCGCCGGTCGCGCGCGTGCGCAGGAATTCCGTCACCGCCGTCTCGCCGGTCTTCTGCAGGCCGACGAGGAAGCGCAGCGTCGCGAAGTAGCTCGTGAATTTGTGGTTGTCGAAGAGGATCCAGCGCCAGATCTCGCGCCGTTCGCGTTCGTCGCGCGCCGCGAACTGCCCGGTGCGCTCCGCGAGGTAGTCGAGGATGACGCCCGACTGCGTGAGCCGCTCGCCGCCGTGGACGAGCACCGGCGCTTCGCCGAGCTCGTTCACGTCGCGCCGGTAGGCCTCGCCGCGCGTCTCGCCCTTGAAGAAGTCGACCCAGATCGGCTGCCAATCGGAGCCCGTCAACGCGAGCATCGACGCAGCCTTGTAGGAGTTGCCGCTTTCGCCGAAGCAATAGAGCTGATATTCCGCCATGCCGCACCTCGCTGACCGGTCCGCGCGCGGCCACTCCGCACGCCTTCCGATCCCGACGTTACGACGCATGACGGGGCGCCGCAAGCAGCGGCTTCCCCGCGGCCACGGCCGGCGCTCACGCCGGGAACAAGGCCTCGAGATCGGCGAGCACGCGCTCGGTGCCGCGCAAGACCTGATCGAGCTCGGCGTCGCTCATGCTGAGCGGCGGCATCAACAATAGCGTCGTGCCGACCAGGAACAGCAGCAGCCCCTGTTCGCGACCGAGCCGCGTCACTGCATCGCGAAAGCCCGGCACGCTGCCCATCGGTTCTTTATCCTCACGCGCGCGCACGAGCTCCAGCCCCACCATGAAGCCGCGTACGCGGGCATCGCCGACCAGGTGATGGCGTTCGTGCATCTCGCGGGCCCAAGCCGCGCAGCGTTCCGCTTTGGCTTTGACTTTCGGCAGCAGCGCCTGGTCCGCCATTTCGTCGAGATTCGCGAGCGCCGCAGCACAGGACAGCGGATTGCCGCCGGACGTGAAGCCGTGTTGGATCACGCGATCCGGCGCGCCCGCGAAGACCTCGGCGATTTCGCTGCGGACGATCACCGCCGACAGCGGAGCATGCCCGCTGGTGAGCCCTTTGGCGAGCACGATCATGTCGGGGACGATCCCGTGCGCGGGAAAATCGAACCACTCGCCGGTGCGCCCGAGCCCTGTGATCACCTCATCGACGATGAGCAGGATGCCGTGACGATCGCAGAGCTCGCGGATTCGCTTGAAATAGCCGTCCGGCGCGGGAATCACGCCGCCGCCGCCGATCGTCGGCTCGCCGAGATAGCAGGCGACGCTCGCGGGATCCTCGAACTCGATGGCGCGCCGGAACTCTTCCGCACACGCGATACCGCATGAGTCCGCTTGGAGACCCCAGGGGCAGCGATAGCAGTACGGCGGCTCGATGTGGATGAAGCCCGGCGGCAAGGGCTCGAAGGCGCGGCGGCGGTGTGTGTAACCGCTCGCGGCGCCGCTCGCAAACGTGCTGCCATGATAGCCGCCGCGCCGGACGATGGTTTTGAAGCGCCCCGCTTCGCCCCGGATGCGGTGATACTGGCGCGCGATCTTGATGGCCGTTTCATTTGCGTCGCTGCCGCTGTTGCCGAAGAACACCTTGCCGAAAGCCGGCGGCAGCGTGTCGATCAAACGCTCGGCAAGGCGGATCGCAGGCACGTTCGCCGGCCAACCCGAGGGATTCAGCGCAAGCCGTCCGGCCTGCTCCGCGATCGCCTTCACGATGCGCGGATTGGAATAGCCGACCGTGCTCGAGGCCTGTCCGCCGAGGGTATCCAGGACGGTGAAGCCCCGATCGTCGGTGAGGGAACTGCCTTCGCCCGCGACGATGATTGCGCCCGGCTGATCGAAGTAACTCGCATCCTTCCCGAAATTGAGCCACAGCGACTTGCGGGCGGCATCCCGCAGCGCCTTGCTGTCGAGCATCTCGTCCATACTCACTCCTCCCGACGACCATGCATGTCGCGACGCTTCGCGCCTAGCGAGCGGCCGCGAGCTTGCGAAGGATCAAATTGCGTTGCGCGTCCACAGTGACGCGGTAGCCCGGGAACACGACGATGGTCGTATCCATTTGCGTGATCAGCGCCGGTCCGTCGATCGTTGCGCCCGGCCCGAATGCGACGCGATCATAGACGGGACAGTCCACGAACCCGTTTTCAGCGTCGAAAAAGACGGCCGTCTGCGATGCCGGCGCAAGCACCGTGTCCGCGGCAGTGTCGACGGGGATCCGCTTTTCGCGCAGTCCGCGCGCCGAGACGCGAAGACTCACGACTTCGACCGGTTCACCCTCCGCGCTGTGCTTGTAGAGCTCGAGGTGCCGCTGATGGAACGCCGCGGCAAGCCGCGGCGCTGCCGCGGCGTCGAAGAGCTTGGCGACCGGAATCGACACCGGCACATAGGCCTGCCCGACGTAGCGCAGATCGCAGGACCGCACGGTTTCGATCGCAGCGGGCTCGACACCGGAAGCCGCCAACCGCTCCCGCCCTTCGCGTTCCATCGACTGAAACAGGCCTTCGAAGACCTCCGGATCCGCGGCGCCGATTTCGGTGACCACCGAGCGCATGAAATCGTGGCGGAGATCCGCGACCGTGAGGCCGAGCGAACAGAATGTTCCCGGTTGGTACGGTACCAGGATCTCCGTGATGCCGAGCTCCTCGGCGATCGGGATTGCGTGCATGGCGCCCGCGCCGCCGAATGCCATCAGGACGAAATCGCGCGGGTCGAAGCCCTTTTCCACCGACACCACGCGTACGGCATTTGCCATGTTCGTGTCCGCGATGCGCAGGATGCCGAGCGCCGCCTGCTCCACGCTCATCCCGAAGGCGTGTGCGATGGGCTCGATCGCCGTACGGGCTCGCGACGCGTCGATGCGCAAGTGACCGCCGAGCGGCCGGTCGGCGGACAAGCGCCCCAGCACGGCCTGGGCGTCGGACACCGTCGCGCGCGTGCCGCCGAGACCGTAGCATGCCGGTCCGGGCGTCGACCCCGCGCTTTCAGGACCGACGTGCAGGCCGCCGCCGGTATCGATCCAGGCGAGACTGCCGCCGCCCGCGCCGACCGAATAGACGTCGACCATGGGTATCCGCATCGGCAGGCCTTCGATGTAGAAGGCCGTCGTCAGCGCCGGTTCGCCGTTCAGGATGAGACTGACGTCCGTGCTCGTGCCGCCCATGTCGAACGTGATCACGTTCCGATGGCCGGCCTGCCCTGCCACCCAGGCGCCGCCGATGACACCCGCGGCGGGCCCCGACGAGAGCGTCGTCACCGGGTTGCGCTTCGCCTCGGCGGCGCTCATCACGCCACCGTTGCCCTGCATGAGCAGGAGCTCAGTCGCCGCCTCGTGCGTGCTGAATTCGCGCTCGATGTTCGAGACGTAGCGATCGATGACCGGCAGGAGAAACGCGCTGACGAGCGCCGTGGAGAACCGCTCGTACTCATGGATCTCGGGCAACACCTGTGAAGAGGCGATGACTTTGACGGCCGGCGCGTGCCGCCGCACGATTTCCACCGCGCGCTCTTCGTGCACGGGATTTGCGTAGGAGCTGAGGAAGCACACGGCAATCGCCTCGACCTCCGCCTGCAACAGTTGCTCGACCGCCGCCGCGACGTCTTCCTCGTGCAAGGGCTCGAGTATCGAACCGTCGGCACGAATGCGTTCGCGCACCTCGGCGCGCAGCCCGCGCGCGACGAGCGGCGCGGGCTTGCGGTAGGCGAGATCGTAGAGGCGCAGCAGGTTCGTGCGCTGGATGTCGATGCGATCGCCGTGGCCTGCGGTGGTGATGAGCCCGAGCCGGGCACCCTTCTTCTCGATCACGGCGTTGGTCCCGACGGTCGACCCGTGCACGAAACTGTGGAGCGCGCTGCGGTCCACGTCTCCCGAGGAGAGATAATCGACGACGGCACGTGAGGGGTCGGGCGTCGAGAGGACCTTGCGATTGCTGATCCTGCCTTTCGCAAGGTCGATGACGGTGATATCGGTGAAGGTACCGCCGATGTCGACACCGAGAATGATCACGTGCCTTCCTCCCGCAGTTCCGCGCGCATCCATAAGGGATCGCGCATCCACACCTGCATTCCGGTCTCACCGCCGAGCATGGCCAGCGCCGTCACGTCGAGCCCGATTTCACCGGCCGTGCAGTCCGGATCGGCTTCGGTCCAGATCCTGAGTGGCGCCGCGCGCCGGCCGAAAAGCTCGACGAGTTCGCCCTCTGCGAGCCCCAGCCGTTCGAGATCGCGTGCGTGAAGCGACGCCAGACGACGCCTGCCGCGCCGGCGCTCGGGTCTCAGGTGCGCCAAAACGTGGTAGCGCTCGCCGCGCAGCTTTCCGCGCACGGCGCGCGTCGCGGCTTCGTCGATCGTGTCTCCGGTCGCGAGCACCACGCCGTAGATGCGCTCGAGCGTGCGCCGCGAGATCAGCCCGGCCTGGTAATCGGCGAGCACCCGTTCGGCTTCGCGATCAAGCGGATCGCCGAAGCCTCCGCCGCCGCCGGTGCGCATGCTGACGACATCCCCGTAGCCCACGGGCAGCAGCGTGACTTTCGAACCGAGCTCCACCGAGACGACATCGGTCTCGCCATTCGTCCTCAGCACGGCGAGCCGCTGCGGATAGCCGGCGTGCCCGCCCGTCAAGCCGTACGTCGGAATCTTCGAGCGGTCCCAGATGCTCGACAGTCCGATGGGCCGAAAGCGTCCGTCGTCGAGAACTTCCATGTCGCGTCGCAAGCCCATGCCACCGCGATACCGGCCCGGGCCGCCCGAGTCGGTGCGCAGCGCATAGCGCCGGCACAGCAGCGGAAATTCCGCTTCCGCGCGCTCGATCGAGAAGTCCTTGGTGTCGCCTCCGATCATGTTGATCATTGCGTCACAGCCGTCGGCCCCAGCCGTTGCACCGAGGCCGCCGTCCGGATACTCGTACCAGACGTAACCGCGGCGGGTCTGCGGATGCACACCGCCGATGAAAGTGTGACTGATCGAGCCGTTCGCCGATCCCGCGGGCCGCGGCACGATGTCGCAAAGCGTGCCCATGACGACATCGACGATCCGCGAGCACACTTCCCAGACCGAGCCCGTCGGGGCCGGCGGCAGCGGGTTCACGCAGGTGCCGATCGGGCTCGTCACGCGAATCGGCCGGAAGAATCCGGAATTCGTCGGCCATTCTGGATCGAGCATGCACTTGAGTGCGATGAAAGCGCCGGATTGCAGTGACGCGAGCGGTGTATTCGTCGGTCCCCGCGCCTGTTCCGAGGTCCCCGTGAAATCGATGTGGATCTGATCGCCGGATTTTTCCGTGCGGGCATGGATGAGATACGGTTCGGGCGTCTGACCATCGCTGTCGATGTAATCCTCGAACTCGAAGATGCCGTCCGGCAGCTCACGGATGAGGCTGCGCGTGCGGCGCTCCGTCGTATCGAGGATGTCCCGGACGCTCTGTGCGAGGGTCGACGCCCCGTAGCGCTCGCAGAGGCGGTGCAGGCGATCGGCGGCGATGTTGCAAGCCGCGATCTGCGCGCGGATGTCGCCGGCGCGCTGCTCCGGCAATCGCACGTTGTTGAGCACGAGCTCGTAGACCGCGGCGTTGAGCCGCCCGCGGTCGTAGAGCTTGATGGGCGGGATCAGAAGGCCTTCCTGCAGGATGTCGTTCGCGGCGCCGGTGATGCTGCCCGGCGCCATGCCGCCGACGTCGCTCCAATGGGCGAGCGTGAACGGCAGGAACAGCAGATCGCCGACCCGCACAGGCGTCAGCACCGTCACGTCCGGCGTGTGCGAACCGCCCGCGTAAGGATCGTTGAACAGCACCACATCGCCTTCGTGGAGATCGTCTCCGAAGCGCTCGAGCACCTTGCCGACCCGATAGGGGAATGCCGCGAGATGGGCCGCGACACCTTCCGCCTGCGCCACCATCTCGGGCCCGCAGAACAGTGCGACGGAAAAATCCTGCGCTTCCTGCACCGTCGACGAGTAGGCGGTCTTGACGATGGTCGTCTTCATTTCCCGCGCAATACTGATGAACGCGTTGCGCAGAACTTCGAGCGTGATGGGATCGAGCGCAGTCATGACGGCATCACCCTGTCGACGGTTTACAAACAGTGATGGAAGCGGATCCGGAGCGCCTCGTGCTCCGGCTCGGCCGGATCGTCGTCGACTGCATGCACCAAGGGAAACGCGTCCGTGCCGATGCACCGCGACCGAGCTGGCGTCCCGCATTCGCTTCCGGACTCGGCGCTGCGCCGGGTCGCTTGCCGGTGCCCGGTGATGTGCCGTTCGGCTCCATGTCCGATCGAACCGGAAAGCGAGCTCGCGACAGAAGCTAGCGAAGCGCACCGGGTACTTCAACGGTGCGCGCCGCGAAATGGTTTCACATTGTGGACTTGCAGGCGCTGCGAAATACGCAAAACGACGCTTCCGAACCCCATTTTTTTCAGCCGGGCTGAACAGCCGCCATTTCCGTTCCATATTCTGGACGGTAGCCGAACCGCGGATCCGCGCGTGGCGCTCCGGGTATGCCGGCATCGTCTTGTCAGCCTGCAGGACGGCTGTTATCGTCCCGGCAAAACGAGAAGTCCTCGCCTCGGGCTCACCGCATCGACTCTCCGTCGAGCTCGATCCAAGCGCGGCCGCGACGCCCCGCGAGATGCCGTGCAAGGCGGGAACGCCGGCCGGCCGCGCTCGGCACGCAGATGAACGAGAGGGGGAGCGATGGAAGAACAGGTGATCCTGGTCGACGTCAACGATCGCGAGCTCGGCGTCGCCGGCAAATTGCGGGCGCATCGGGAAGGCGCCCTCCATCGCGCGGTTTCGGTGTTCCTGTTCGACGAGGAAGGCCGCTTCCTGCTGCAGCAGCGCGCGCCGTCGAAGTATCACTCCGGAGGCTTGTGGAGCAACACCTGCTGCGGCCATCCGCGACCGCAGGAAGAGGAGTCCGCCGCTGCGAGCCGCCGTCTTTACGAAGAGCTCGGCGTGCGATGTGCGATCGGACCGGCCTTCCGCTTCGTCTACCGGGCGCTGGTGGCCCCGGATCTTCTCGAATACGAATACGATCACGTCTTCTTCGGGCGATACGGCGGCGAGCCGACACCGAATCCCGACGAGGTCGCCGACTGGCGGTGGGTCGAT
This sequence comes from Gammaproteobacteria bacterium, assembly GCA_016209015.1. Lineage (GTDB taxonomy): Bacteria > Pseudomonadota > Gammaproteobacteria > JACQWY01. Next base: position 103,531 of record JACQWY010000038.1, read on the forward strand.
TCGGCGCATCTGCGGGCCGAAGTGCGCGACCGCCCCGCCCGCTACTCGCCGTGGTTCGTCACCTGCTTCGAGCAGGTCGCGAGCCTCGCCCGCGAGCTCGCGTTCTGAGCGCGCTGCGATGACCACGGTCTTGGAGGCGAGCGGATCCGCACTCGCTTATCTCGCCGCGCACAACGTCGCGACGCTCGCAACCTGCGGCCCCGCAGGCCCGTGGGCGGCGGCGGTGTTCTACGTGAACGAAGACTTCACGCTCTATTTCCTGTCCGCGCCGACCACCCGACACAGTGCGGACATCGCACACGATGCACGCGTCGCTGCGACTATCCAGGAAGATTACGCACGCTGGCAGGACATCAAGGGTATTCAGCTCGAAGGTCGCGCAGTGCGGCTCGCGGGAGCAGCGGCCGCCGAAGCCTACGCGCACTATGCGGCGAAGTTTCCGTTCACGATGGCGGGCACGGCAGCCGAAGTCCTCGCTCGTGCCCTCGCGAAAGTCGCTTGGTACCGCCTCGATCCCGTACACCTCTATTTCATCGACAACGCTCAGGGCTTCGGCCACCGCGAGGAAATCCCGCTCGCCCGCTGAGGTTCAAGGCCACGCCGATGCATCGAGCGCGGGCTCGAGCGCCGTGGTTTCCGCCCGGATCAGCGACACCAGCTCGCGCTGCCGCTCGTCCGTCATTCTGCTCGAGATCGCACCGATGCTGATGGCCAGGAAGGGTTCGCCGTTGCGCACGCGGATCGGCAATCCGAGTGAGCTCGCGCCCGGCGTGATGTGCGCATCGTTCAGCGCGTAGCCGATCTTCTTGCAGCGCTTCACGAGCTTCAGCACCGCCGGCGCCGTCAAGTGATTGTAGGCCGGCAGCCTGAGCACATTCGCGGCGACGATGTCCTGCACGGCTTGATCCGGGAGCGCCATCAGCAGCGCCAGCCCGCCGGCGCCGACACCTAGCGGCCGGCGCGTTCCGACCTCGAGGGTGAGCGTCTTGATCGGAAACGATCCCTCCATGCGATCGACGCACACGCTGTCGAAACCGCTGCGCACGGTCAGAAAAACGGTATCGCCGGTACGCTCGGCAAGGCGCACGAGCACCGGCCGGCACACGTCGCGCACGTTGAATTGAGAGGATGCCGCGAGCCCGAGTTCGAAGACGAGGCGGCCGAGAAACCAGCGTTTCGAGCTGTCTTCCTGCCGAACGAGCCCTTCCACGGCCAGCCCTTGCAGGATGCGGTGCGCGGTGGGCCGCTCGAGCTTCGCGTGGCGGGCCAGATCCACGAGGCGCGTCCCCGTGGAGTTCCGCGCGGCAATCAGCCGGAGCACGTGCGCGGCTCGGGCGATGGTCTGCGTTCCGGCGCCGTGTGCCCGGTGCGGGTCGTTGCTGCGAGGCATGGTTCTCCGATTCGTCATCAGGGTAAGTCCACTATGTAGAATAATTTCTGCAAGCCTGCGATTGCCAGCCCCAGCCGCGATTGTTAGCTTCTCGACGCCATCCCGGCGCGATGCGGGACCCGTTCACGCCGGTCCTGCGACCCAGGAATGTCCACAATATGGACGCGTGCCGGCCGACGCCGGCGACCCGGAGAGGACTCATGAAGCGGCTGATCGTCGGCGTCACGGGCGCAACCGGCGCCATTCTCGGCATCCGACTGCTCGAGGCCCTGCGCGGCCAGGAGGTGGAGACCCACCTCGTGCTGAGCAAGTGGGCCATGCAGACCATAGAGCACGAGACGAGCCTCACGGTCAAAGAGGTGCAGGCCTTCGCCTCCGTCGTGCACGGGGCGGGCGACATGGGGGCCTCGATCTCCTCGGGCTCCTTCCCGACCGACGGCATGGTGATCATTCCCTGCTCCATGCGCACGCTCGGCGCGATCGCCCACGGCACCGGCGAGCACCTCATCCATCGCGCGGCCGACGTCATCCTCAAGGAGCGCCGCCGCCTCGTGCTCGTCGTGCGCGAGATGCCGCTCAACGACATCCATCTCGAGAACATGCTGAAACTGTCCCGGATGGGCGCGACCGTCATGCCGCCCATGCCCGCCTTCTACAACTTCCCCGAGACGATCGACGACATGGTGAACCACGTCGTGGCGCGCGTGCTCGATCACTGCGGCATCCCGGCGGATTTCGCCCGGCGCTGGGAAGGCCGCATGCGCAACCGCGTGACTTATCTGCAGCCCTGAAGGAGATACGACGATGAACGAACGCGCCCCGCAGCCCGCCTCGAAAGACGTCTCGAGCCTGCGCTCGACGGTGGAGTGGTTCCGCTCCAGGGGTTATCTCGTCGAGACCGATCGCGAAGTCGATCCCGATCTCGAGATCACGGGCCTGCAGAAGATCTTCGACGGCAGCCTGCCGATGCTTTTCAACAACGTGAAGGGCAAGCCGCACGTCCGGGCGATCACGAATCTCTTCTCCGACATCCGCATCATCGAGGAGATGTTCGGCTGGAAGGATTCACCGGATCGCGTGCGCCAGGTGGCCCGCGCGATCGACCGGCCGCTGAAGCCCGTCGTCATCGAGCAGGGCGAAGCGCCGGTGCAGGAGGAAGTGATCACGGGCGAGGTCGACGTCAACGAGTGGATAACCGCCATCCGGCACACGCATCTCGAAACGGAGCTCACGATCGGCACCGGTATTTCCTGCGTCGTCGGTGAATACTTCGACGGCGGCACGCACATCGGCTACAACCGCATGAACTTCCGCTGGGGCAATGTCGGCACGTTCATGATTTCGCCCGGCTCCCACATGTGGCAGGTGATGACCGAGCATTACAAGGACGATGCGCCGATCCCGCTCACGATGTGCTTCGGCGTGCCGCCGGCCTGCACGTTCGTCGCGGGCGCGGGCTTCGATTACGCCGTGCTGCCGAAGGGCTGCGACGAGATCGGTATCGCGGGCGCGATCCAGGGCTCGCCGGTCCGGCTCGTGAAGTGCCGGACGATCGACGCCTACACGCTCGCGGACGCCGAGTACGTGCTCGAGGGCTATCTGCATCCGCGCGACAAGCGCTACGAAACGGCGGAAGCCGAGAAGCACGACAAGCAGGGCAAGTACTTCTTCCATCCCGAGTGGGCCGGCTACATGGGCAAGGCATACAAAGCGCCGACGTTCCACGTGACGGCACTCACCATGCGCAAGCGCGAAACGAAGCCGCTCATCTTCCCGCTCGGCGTCCACACCTCGGACGATTCGAACATCGACACCTCGGTGCGCGAGTCGGCGATCTTCGCGCTCTGCGAGCGCCTCCAGCCCGGCATCATCCAGAACGTGCACATTCCCTACTGCATGACGGACTGGGGCGGCTGCATCATCCAGGTCAGGAAGCGCAATCAGATCGAGGAAGGCTGGCAGCGCAATTTCCTGAGCGCGATCCTTTCCTGCTCGCAGGGCATGCGGCTCGCGATCGCGGTCAGCGAGGACGTCGACATCTACTCGATGGACGACATCATGTGGTGCCTCACGACGCGCGTGAATCCGCGCGCCGACATTCTCAACCCCATTCCCGGCGGACGCGGCCAGACGTTCATGCCGGCCGAGCGCATGACCGCGGGCGAGAAGCAGTGGACGGCGTCGAACACGCAGTTCGAGGGCGGCATGGGTATCGACGCAACCGTGCCCTACGGCTACGAGCAGGACTTCCATCGGCCGGTCTACCCCGTCGATCGCGTGAAGGCCGAGGACTTCTTCAGCGCGGGCGACATCGAGAAGATGAAGTCGCGCATGGCGGGCTGGGTGCTGTCGCTCGCGAAGACCGGGCGCTAGCGTCGGCGACGCGGCATGCTCTCCGGCTACCGCGTCCTCGATTGCAGCAGCCGGCTCGGCTGGCTCGCCGGGCGGCTGCTCGCGGATCTCGGCGCGGACGTCGTGCGCGTCGAGGCACCGGGCACGGCACGCGACGCTCCCGAGTGGCAGGCCCAGCATGCGAATGCGCGTCTGCTCGAGCTCGACCTCGCCGTCCCCGCGGGACGCGAGGCGCTCGACGCGCTGCTCCCCGGCACGGACATCCTGTTCGAATCGGGACCCGGCGGGGTCTTCGCGCCGACGCGGCTCGCGACGCTCAATCCCGCCCTCGTCCACGTCTCGATCACGCCTTTCGGCTGCAGCGGTCCCAAGGCCGGCTGGCGTGCTTCGGATCTCGAGCTCATGGCGGCGGGCGGCGCACTCGCGCTCGCCGGCGAGCCGGGCGGCACGCCGCTGCGAATCACCGCGCCGCAGGCGCACTGCTGGGCCGGCGCGCAGGCCGCCGTCGGTGCCCTGACCGCGCTCGCCCACCGCCGGGCGACCGGCCACGGTCAGCACGTCGACGTCTCCGCGCAGGCGGCCGTCGTCATCGCGCTCTCCCACGCGCCGGCGTTCTACGATCTGCTCGGCCGCGTGCCGACGCGCGGCGGCGCGTTCATCACGGGCCGCTCGATCACCGGCGCGAGATTCCGCGCGTTCTGGCGCTGCGCCGACGGCTGGTTGAACTTCGCGCTCTACGGCGGGGCGGCCGGACAGCGTTCGAACGGGCAGCTCGTCGCGTGGATGCAGGAGTACGGCGCGCCGCTCGGCGCGCTCGCCGCCTGCGACTGGGAGCGCTTCGATCCGAAGCTCGCGACGCAGGACGAGATCGACGCGCTCGAAGTCCCGATCGCGGAGTTCTTCGCGATGCTCTCGAAAGCCGAATTCCTGCGCGAGACGAATGCGCGCGAGATGCTCGGCTATCCCGTCGCGACGGTCGCCGACATCGCGGCCGATCCCCAGCTCGCGGCGCGGGACTACTGGCAGGACGTCGTCGCCGCGGACGGCCGCACGCTGCGGCTCGGCGCGGGCTTCTGCCGAATCGACGGCGCGCGTCCGCGACTGCGTCATGCGCCGGGCCGGCGTGTCGACCTCCGCGCCCTGCGCGCCGAATTCGCCGCGCCGCGTACGCAGCCGCCTGCGCGGGACGGCGCTCCGGCGCCGGCGCTCGCCGGTCTGAAAGTCGTCGAGTTCGGCGCCTACGCCGCCGGCCCGCACGTCGGCAAGATGCTCGCGACGTTCGGCGCGACCGTGGTCCACGTCGAGTCGCGCGGCCGTCCCGACGGTTTCCGCACGGAGTATCCGCCGTTCCTCGACGATCGCCCGGGGCTCGATCGCGCGGGCTGCTTCGCCTGGTTCAACGATTCGAAGTGCGACGTCACGCTCGAGCTCAAGAACCCGGCGGGACGCGCGATCGCCGAGCGCCTGCTCGGGTGGGCGGACGTCGTCGTCGAGAACATGCGCCCGGGCGTGATGGCGCGCCTCGGTCTCGGTTACGAGCACGCCGCGTCGCGCAATCCGGGCCTCGTCATGCTCTCGACCTGCAACATGGGGCAGACCGGGCCGCGCGCGCAGACGCCGGGCTTCGGCTCGCAGCTCTCCGCGCTCGCCGGCTTCTGCGGCCTCACCGGGGCGCCGGAGGGTCCACCCATGCTGCTCTACGGCCCTTACATCGATTTCATCGCCTCCACGCTCGGCGCGGTCGCCGTGCTCGCCGCGCTCGACCGCAGCCGCGCGAGCGGTCGCGGGGCGTGGATCGATCTCGCCCAGTACGAAGCGGGGCTCTCGTTCCTGGCAGGTCCGCTGTGCGCCTGGCACCGCGACGGGCGGATCGCCGAGCGCGCGGGCAACCGCGATCCGCTCGCCGTCCCGCACGACGCCTGGCGCTGCCGCGGCGGCTGGCTCGCGCTGTCGTGTCACGACGACGCGGAGTTCGAACGGCTCGCCGCGGCGATCGGCAATCCGGCGCTCGCGTCCGACCCGCGCTTCGCGACCGCGGCGGCGCGGCGTACGCATCTCGCGGCGCTCGACGGCGTCGTCGGCGCCTGGGCGGATGCGCAGGAGGCGGCGACGGCGGCCGCGCACCTCCAGGCGGCGGGCGTGCACGCGCACGTGGTGAACGACGTCGCGGCGCTGTTCGCGGATCCGCAGCTCGTCCACCGCCGGGTCTGGCGCCGCCGCCGCCACGGTGCAATGGGACTCGTGACGAGCTACTTCTCGGCTTTCGATCTGGCGCGCTGCCCGGGCGACGTCACCGCCGCGGCACCGCTGCTCGGCGCGGACAACGCCTATGTGTGCCGCGAGCTGCTCGGGATGAGCGCGGCCGAATTCGCGAGCAGCACCGCCGCCGGCGCCTTCGACTGAGGTGCGGCGTGCGGGCGGCGCGGCCCCGGGTGCCGCGTCCGGCTGCCATCGACAACAGAGCCCGGGCTCACGCGAGGAGGACGGACATGCATGCGGGATTCGACGTTTCCGGAAAAGTCGTCGTCGTCACCGGCGGCGGCCAGGGCATCGGGCGCGTCTACGCGCAGGCGTTCGCGGCAGCCGGCGCGCTGCCGGTGATCGCCGATCGGCACGCGGAAGCGGGCGCGGCGGTCGCCGCCGCACTGCGCGAGGCCGGTCACGAGGCGACCGCGTTCACGACGGACATCGCGGACCCGGCCTCGGTGGATGCGCTCGTGACTGCCGTGCTCGCGCGCCACGGCCGCATCGACGTGCTCGTCAACAATGCCTCGATCTTCTCCACGCTGACGCTGCGCGGCTTCACCGAGATCCCGCTGGAGGAATGGGATCACGTGCTGCGCGTGAACGTAACGGGGAGTTTTCTCATGACGCGGGCGGTCGCCCCGGGCATGAAGTCGCGCGGCTGGGGTCGCGTGATCAACATGGCCTCGGCGGCGGTGAACATGGGGCGGCCGAACTACCTCCATTACACGACCTCGAAAGCCGCGGTGATCGGCATGACGCGCAGCCTCGCCCGCGAGCTCGGCGCGCACGGCATCACCGTGAACGCCGTGCTGCCGGGCGCGACGACGACCGAGGTCCCGCGCGAGACCGTCACGCCGCAGCAGAAGGCCGCGATGATCGCGATGCGCAGCGTGCCGCGCGAGGAGGTCCCGGAGGATCTCGTCGGTACCGTGCTGTTCCTCGCCTCGGAAGCGAGCGCCTTCGTCACCGGTCAATCGATCACCGTGGACGGCGGACTGACGTTCCTCTGAGCCGTCCCGGGCGGGCTCCGCGGGTTCACCTTTGACCCCCGGCGCCGATACACTGAGCACCTTCGCGACGAGGAACAATGCAATGCCCAAACCACGTATCGGCTCCTGCCCCATGTTCGGACTCTTGCGGGACGGCAAGATCCAGGAGTTCAACGAACGGAAGGCGAAAGGCCAGGCCTGCGACCTGCGCGCCACGGACCTCAGCCGCATCGACCTGCGGGAAATGGATGCCACGGGGCTCGACCTCGGCGACTGCTATTTCCGGATGTCCGATCTGCGCGGCATCGATTTCCGCAAGTCGAACCTCGAAGGCGCGAGCATCGCGCTCGCGAACGTCTCCGGCTGCTTCTTCCCGTCCGAGGTCACCGCCGACGAGCTGCTGCTCGCGCTCCAGCACGGCACCCGCATCCGCTATCGCCGCTAGTCCGGAGCGCCGGCCGCCGCGGCGGCCGCCTGCCGTTTCGCGGCGGGATCTGGTTACAATGCCGTCGCGGCGCAGGGCCGCTCTCGCATGATCTCGCAACCCCGCCCTCACCCCCGAGGGCACTGGCCGTCCGGAGCGGAGAGTCGGCAGGCCGAGAACCCGAGGACGGACGCATGTATTCGAAACTGATCCTGAGCCTCGACGACTGCAAGCGCGTCGCCGCCGCGGCGGAAGAGGAAGCGCGGGCGAACGGCTGGAACGTGGTCATCGCCATCGTCGACGATGCCGGCCATCTCATGTACCTGCAGCGCGAAAAAGTGCAGCTCGGCAGCGTCGAGGTCGCCATCACGAAAGCGAAGGTCGCCGTCATGTTTCGCCGCCCCACCCGCTTCTGGGAGGACACGGTGGCGAGCGGCCGTCACGGCTATCTCGCCATGCCCGGCATGCTGCCCATCGAAGGCGGCGTACCGCTCATCCACGAAGGGGAAATCGTCGGCGCGATCGGCATCAGCGGCGTGAAGTCCGCCGAGGACGGTCAGATCGCCGAGGCCGGCGCCCGCGCCCTCTGATTCCGCCGGTCCGATGCGGCATGCGCCGCACCGGACCGCATCCGGCCAGTCAGCCGCGCTTCCAGTCGAAAGACTTCTCGAAGGTATGCGAGGCGCGGAGGATCGTCGCCTCGTCGTAGTGCTTGCCGACGAGCATCATGCCGATCGGCAAGCCCTGCGACATCGCGCAGGGCACGTTCATCGCCGGATGCCCGGTCACGTCGAACGGGGCGGTGTTCGGCACCATCTCGAGTGCGCGCGCCACGTATTCCTCGCGGCTCGCGTCCGCCGCGGGAATCTTCGTCGCCTTGAGCGGCAGCGTCGGCAGCAGCAGCAGATCGACCTGCTCCAGCGCCTCGTCGTAGACCGCGCGCAGCGCACGGCCGAGGTTCTGCGCTTTCGCGTAGTAGCGGCCGTGATAACGCGTCTGCATGTACTCGCCGAGCAGCAGCACGAGCTTCGTCGTCTCGGAGAGATCGTTCGGGCGTTCGCGCCAGCCGCGGCCGTACGCATCGAGCAGGCTCGTCGTGTAGGCGCCCTTCCAGTTCGTGCCCATGGAGTTGCCCTTGAGCATGAGCGCGGTCGCGCCTTCCACGGCGATCGCGTTCCAGATGTGGATGCCGTCGCGATGCATGGGCACGGAGACGGTCGAGACGACGGCGCCGAGCTTCTCGAAACGGCGGCCGGCGGCGAGCACCGCCTCGTCGACATCCGCTTCGGACAGCCCCGCCCATTCGAAACCTTCGGACAGGATGCCGATGCGCAGGCCTTCGATCTCGCCGGTCAGGGCCTTGCGGTATTTCTGCGCCTTCGCGCCGCACTGGCGCGGGTCGAGACCGTCCTCGCCCGCGATCACTTCGAGCAGCAGCGCGCAGTCTTCGGTGGAGCGCGTCATGGGCCCGAGGTGATCGAGCGTCTGCTCGATCGGGAACGCGCCCGTGTACGGCACGAGGCCGTGCGTCGGCTTGAGACCGTAGACGCCGCACCAGCTCGCCGGGATGCGGATCGAACCGCCCTGGTCGCCGCCGATCGCCATGTCGACCTCGCCGGTCGCGACGAGCACGCCGCTGCCCGCGGACGAGCCCCCGGCGCTGCGCGCGTGATCGTGGGGATTGCGCACCGGTCCGTTGTCCGTGGTGTGGCTGCCGCCCGAGAAGCACAGGCTTTCGCATTCCGACTTGCCGGCGATCTCGCCGCCGGCGTCGAGGATGCGCGTGACGATCGTCGCGTCGACGTCCGGCACGTAGCTCTCGAGCACCGAGGTGCCGTTCATCATCGGCACGCCGGCGACGCAGATGTTGTCCTTGATGGCGATCGTCCTGCCGCGCAGCGGCCCGGACGCGCTGCCGCGGATCGAGGTCTTGTAGTACCAGGCCTTGTGCGGATTCTCCTCGGGGCCCGGCCGGTAGCCGGGCGTGCGCGGATACTTCACGCGCGGCTTCGGCTCGACGAGCTCGTGGACGCGCTGATAGGACGCGAGCGTGCCCGCCATCAGGCCCTGGAACGATTGCAGGTCGTCCACGCTGAGGTCGAGGCCGAAGCTGGCCGCGATCGCTTCGATTTCGGCGAGCGAGGGCGTCTTGACGATCATGGTCGGAACCTCCCGGGTCGGATCGCGGCCGGCGTCACGGCGCCGGCCATTGTGGTGACGGGCGCGCTCAATCCTTCGCGCAGAGGTACACGCGGTACTCGACGCGGTTCGGCCGGAAGCGACCCTCGGCGACCGCGACGGTGCGGTTCAACCAGGTGTACCGCGGATCCGAGGTCTCGAAGCGCGGCTGGGTGAAGAACGGCGTGTCGCCGTATTCCGTGCCCGGTCCCTTGCCGACGAGCGCGTCCATCATCGGCTGCGTGATCACGACCTTGCCGTAATACTGCAGGTAGATCAGCGCGCCGTCGTCGGTCTCGAACGTCGCGCGCACGTCGAGGTGGCCGACACCCTCGGCATCGATCAGCAGCCAGTCGCCGCCGCTCTCGAGGATCTTGCCCTTGAGCTTCGGACCCTCGAAACCGCCGCCGAGCACGTCGGCGATGATGCGATTCCCGAAAGGCGTGACGCCGAGATCGCGTAAGGGTTTCAGATCCCCGTAGTAGGTCAAGAGTGGTTCGAGCTTCATACAGTGCTCCGTCGTGGTTCAGGGTGACGCGCGGGATGGCGCATGTGCGGGCCCATGCGCCGGGTATTTCAGCACGGGGGCTCTGCGCTGGCTAGGCTGATCCGCGGCCGGGCGATTGGCGTAGGATACCGGCTGGATCCACGACGCACTGCCGCACGAAAACTCCGCCTTGAAGAATTCCGAGCTGCTGAACGCCTTGAAGATCGATCGCGACGCGCCGCCGCGCCGCTCGCGCGTGCCGGTGCTGATCGCGAGCCTCGCGATCGTGGGCGCGGCGGGTTTCGGCTGGTGGCGCTATGGCGCGGCGCCGGCGATCGAAGTCCAGACCGCACTCGCCGCGGCGCCCGGCGCGACACCCGCGGCGAACCCCGTGCTCGACGCGACGGGCTACGTCACCGCGCGGCGGCAGGCGACGGTCTCGGCAAAGGTCACGGGACGCGTTCTCGAGGTCGCGATCGAGGAAGGCCAGCACGTCAAGGAAGGCGAGGTGCTCGCGCGGCTCGACCCCGTCGACGCGCAAGCCGCGCTCAATCTCGCCAGAGCCCAGCTCGCCGCAGCCGAAGCCCAGCTCGCGGACCTCCGCGTGCAGCTCGTGCAGGCGGCGCGCGACTCGCGGCGCCAGCAGGATCTCGTCGCCCGGCATCTGACGAGCACGCAGGCGGCGGACGACGCGGTCACGCACGTGCAGTCGCTGCAGGCGCGGATCGTCGCGCAGGGGCGGCAGGTCGGCGTCGCGAAGCAGAACGTCGAGGTCGCCGCCGTCGGTCTGGACAATACGATCGTCCGCGCCCCGTTCGACGGCGTCGTGACCGTCAAGGCCGCGCAGCCGGGCGAAATCGTCTCGCCGATCTCCGCCGGCGGCGGCTTCACGCGCACCGGCATCGGCACGGTCGTCGACATGGACTCGCTCGAGATCGAGGTCGACGTCAACGAGGCCTACATCAGCCGCGTCGCGCCGGACCAGTCCGCGACGGCGACGCTGAATGCCTATCCCGAATGGCACCTTCCGGCACGCGTGATCACGATCATCCCCGCCGCGGATCGCAGCAAGGCGACGGTCAAGGTGCGCATCGCCATCGAGACGAAGGACCCGCGCATCGTGCCGGACATGGGCGTGCACGTCGGCTTCCTCGAAGAACCGAAAGCGCCCGCCGCCGCGCCCGCCGGCGTGCTGGTGCCGGCGCGTGCCGTGGCGATGACGGGCGCGGCCGCGAACGTCTTCGTGGTCGACGGTGACCACGTCGTGGCACGCACCGTGACACTCGGCAGGACGGCCGGCGATCTGCGCGAAGTACTGAGCGGCCTCGCGGCCGGCGAGCGCGTCGTCGTCGCCCCGCCCGCCGGCCTGCGCGACGGCGCGCGCATCCGCCGCGACGGCGAGGCCCGCACGTGAGCGAGGCGATGGTCCGCCTCGCCGGCGTGAAGAAGAACTATCAGCGCGGCCGTCAGACCGTCGAGGTCCTGCACGGCATCGATTTAGACATCGCGTCCGGCGAGTTCGTCGCGTTGATGGGACCCTCGGGCTCCGGCAAGACGACGCTGCTCAATCTCATCGGCGGCCTCGACACGCCGACCGCCGGCACGATCGAGGTCGCGGGACGGCGCCTCGAGCGGCTCACGAGCGCGGCGCTGGCGGGCTGGCGCGCCGCAAACATCGGCTTCGTGTTCCAGTTCTACAACCTGCTGCCCGTGCTGCCGGCCTGGCGCAATGTCGAGCTGCCGCTGCTCCTGACCTCGCTGTCGGCCGCGACCCGCCGCCGCAACGCGCTCATCGCCCTCGAGCTCGTCGGGCTCGCGGCCCGTGCCGAGCATCGCCCGCGCGAGCTCTCGGGCGGCGAGGAGCAGCGCGTGGCGATCGCGCGCGCGCTCGTCTCGGATCCGAAGCTCCTGGTCTGCGACGAGCCGACGGGCGATCTCGATCGCCACACGGCGGAGGAGGTGCTCGGTCTCCTGCAGACCTTGAACCGCGAGCACGGCAAGACGATCGTCATGGTCACGCACGATCCGAAGGCCGCGGACTACGCCGGCCGGCGCGTGATGCTCGACAAGGGCACGCTCGTCGCGGCGGGCGCCTGAGGCCGTGAAATATTTCGCGCTGCTCCGGGCCGGCCTCCTGCGGCGCAAGGGGCGCACGCTGCTGACGCTGCTCTCGATCGTCGCCGCGTTCGTGCTGTTCGGCTTCCTCGACGGCGTGCGCACGGTGTTCCAGCACGGCGCCGACAACGCGGCCGTCGATCGCCTCGTCATCGGCTCGCGTCTCTCGCTTATCCAGCCGCTGCCGCTCGCCCACAAGGCGCGCATCGAGCAGGTCGACGGCGTCGTCGAGGTCGCGTATTCGAACTGGTTCGGCGGGATCTACCAGGACCGCAAGAACTTCTTTCCGAACATCGCGATCTCCCCCGAGTATTTCGATCTCTATCCCGAGCTCGTGATCCCCGAGGATCAGAAGAAGGCCTTCCTCGCGACGCGCACCGCCGCCATCGCCGGACGCAAGCTCGCGGAACGTTTCGGCTGGAAGACAGGCGACAGGATCCCGCTGCAGGCGACGATCTGGCCGCACAAGACGCTAGGCAACACCTGGACGTTCGATCTCGTCGGCATCATGCACGGCACCGACGAAGACGATCAGCGCTTCACGAACGAGCTCGTCTTCCGCTACGACTATTTCGACGAGGGCCGGACCACGGGCCAGGGCACGGCGGGCTGGTACGTGGTGAAGATCAGCGACCCGGCGCGCGCCGCGCAGATTGCGTCCGCGATCGATGCGCTGTTCAGGAACTCGGATGCGGAGACGAAGACCCAGAGCGAGAAGGAGTTCAACCTCTCCTTCGCGAAACAGTTCGGCGACATCGGGCTCATCGTGAGCGCGATCATGGGCGCGGTGTTCTTCACGCTGCTGCTGCTGACGGGCAACACGATGAGTCAGGGGGTGCGCGAGCGCATTCCCGAGCTCGCGGTGCTGAAGACGCTCGGCTTTCCGGACCGGCTCGTCATGGGTCTCGTGCTCGCCGAGGCCCTGTTGCTGCTCACCGGCGGCGGCGTGCTCGGTCTGGCGCTCGCCGCCGCGGGCCTGCCCGCCGCGAGCCGCCACTTCGGCGGCCAGATCCCGCCGCTCGCCGTGAGCGGCGAATCGTGGATCGTCGGCGTCGCGATCATGCTCCTGCTCGGCCTCTTCGTCGGCCTGCCGCCGGCCTGGCGCGCGCACCGGCTGTCGATCGTCGACGCGCTCGCGGGGCACTGATGCCGGCGCTGAACCAGCTCGTGTCCTTGTGCTGGCTCGGCCTCGGGACGCTCGGCAGCCGGCTCGCCTCCGCGCTCGTCATCGTCGTCGGCATCGCAGGCGTCGTCGGCGTGCTCGTCGCGCTGCTCGCGATGGGCGCGGGCTTCGAGGCGACGCTCGTCGCGACCGGTGCGCCGGATCAGGCGATCGTGCTGCGCGGCGGCGCGAACGCCGAGCTCTCGAGCAGCATCGATCGCCAGGACGTGACCGTGATTTCTGCCGGCCCCGGCATCGCGCGCGACGAACGCGGCCGGCCGATCGTCTCGGCCGAGGTCGTCGTCGTCGTCAACATTCCGAAGAAGGCGACGGGCACGGACGCGAACGTCGAGATCCGCGGCGTCGGCCCCGAAGTCTATGCGTTGCGTCCGAACGTGCGCATCACGAGCGGGCGGGCCTTCACGCCGGGCCGGCACGAGCTGCTCGTCGGCCGCGGCGCGGCCGGACAGTTCGCGGGCCTGGCGACGGGCGCGACGCTCACGCTCAACCAGGAGCCGTGGACGGTCGTCGGCACGTTCGAGTCGGGCGACGCGCACGAATCCGAGATCTGGGCGGACGCCGAGGCGCTGCAGAGCACGTATCGGCGCAACGCGTTCCAGTCCGTCACCGTCCGGCTCGAGCGGCCCGAGCTCATCACCCCGCTCGAAGCCGCGCTCACCACGGATCCGCGCCTGCACGTCGACGTGACACCGACGCTCGAGTACTACGCGACGCAGTCCGAGCGCCTGCGCAAGCTCATCGATTTCCTCGCCACGACCGTCGCCGTCATCATGGCGATAGGCGCGACGTTCGGCGCACTGAACACGATGTACGCCGCCGTCGCGGCGCGGGCCCGCGAAGTCGCGATGCTACGCGCGATCGGTTTCGCGAGCGGCCCCATCGTCGTCTCCGTGATGCTCGAGGCGATGCTGCTAGCGCTGCTCGGCGGCGCGATCGGCGCGGGCCTCGCCTGGGCGATATTCGATCGCTACACGGTCTCGACGCTCGGCGCGAATTTCAGCCAGGTCGTGTTCGCCTTCCAGGTCTCGCCGGGGCTCGTGGCGCGAGCGCTCGGCCTCGCGCTCCTCATCGGACTCGCCGGCGGGCTGCTGCCCGCGCTGCGCGCGGCGCGCGCCCCGCTGACCGATGCGCTGCGGGCGTCGTAGGGCGCGGTGCGCGATACGAAGACGCGATCGATGCGCCTCCTTCGTCGGCCCAACGGTCATGAAGACATGCCGTCGCCCGGAGTGATGAAAGAGGCGAGCGCACCGCAGCCTCGTCGTCCCGGCGAAGGGACCCTCCCGGCGGAGGCCGGGACCGGGACCCAGTCCTCTCACCGCGGCGCCGTGGTGGAACGTCGGGGTGTTGCGACGACCGGACACACTCTCGAAGTCCCCGGGGTTCGCTCTCAGTGACGGGGGTGAGCGACTGGGTCCCGGCCTTCGCCGGGACGACGGCTCTGTGGATCTCCGGCTCCAGGGGCAGCACCTCTTTCACGGCAACCGTCATGACCACGTGTCGTCGCCCGGAGTAATGAAAGAGGCGACCGCACCACAGCCTCGTCGTCCCGGCGAAGGGACCCTCCCGGCGGAGGCCGGGACCGGGACCCAGTCCTCTCACCGCGGCGCCGTGGTGGAACCTCGGGGTGTTGCGACGACCGGACACACTCTCGAAGTCCCCGGGGTTCGCTCTCAGTGACGGGGGTGACCGACTGGGTCCCGGCCTTCGCCGGGACGACGGCTCTGTGGAATCCGCGGCTCCGGTGGCAGCCCTACTTTCACGGCATTCTATGAGGCTCGCGAGGCCACCGGCGCGCTGCGCCGCGGCTTGCGGGAGACGGTTCATCCTGTACCATGAACCGCCATGAAGCCCGCCCCCTCTCCCGTCGCCATGCTCGCCTGGATCGCGGTCGCCGTGCTCGGCGCGGGCGCCGTCGGTGCGATTGCGATCCACCGCGGCGAAGCGCTGAACAGCCTGTGGTTCATCGTCGCCGCCGTGTGCATCTACAGTCTCGGCCTGCGCTTCTACAGCGCATTCGTCGCGGCGAAAGTGCTGGCGCTCGACGCCTCGCGCGCGACGCCCGCGGAGCGCTTCGACGACGGGCGTGATTTCGTGCCGACGCACCGCTGGATCGTGTTCGGCCATCACTTCGCGGCGATCGCCGGACCGGGGCCGCTGATCGGACCGACGCTCGCCGCGCAGTTCGGTTACCTGCCGGGCACGATCTGGATCCTCGTCGGCGCGGTCCTCGGCGGCTGCGTCCAGGACTTCGTCATCCTCGCCTGCTCGATCCGCCGCAACGGCCGCTCGCTCGGCCAGATGGCGCGCGACGAGCTCGGGCCGCTCGGCGGTGCGATCGCGCTCGTCGGCGTGATGGCCATCATGATCATCCTCATCGCCGTGCTCTCGCTCGTCGTCGTGAACGCGATGAAGCACAGCCCGTGGGCGACCTCGACGGTCGCGGCCACGATACCGATCGCGGTGCTCGTCGGGCTCTACATGCGCGAAGTGCGGCCCGGCAAGGTCGCCGAGGGCACGGCGCTCGGTGTCGCACTTCTGCTGCTCGCGGTGGTGGGCGGCGGCTGGGTCGATCACGACGCGACGGTCCGCGCCTGGTTCGACTACGACGGCCCGACGCTCGCGCTCATGATCATCGCTTATGGCTTCGCCGCCGCCGTGCTGCCGGTGTGGCTGCTGCTCGCGCCGCGTGACTACCTCTCGACGTTCATGAAGATCGGGACGATCGCCGCGCTCGCCGCCGCCATCGTCGTGCTGCGTCCCGAGGTGAAGATGCCGGCCGTGACGCAGTTCGTCGACGGCACGGGACCGATCTTCGGCGGCAAGCTCTTCCCGTTCGTGTTCATCACCATCGCCTGCGGCGCGATCTCGGGCTTCCATTCCCTCATCTCCTCCGGCACGACCCCGAAGCTCCTCGCGAACGAAGCCGACGCGCGGTTCATCGGCTACGGCGCGATGGCCATGGAATCCTTCGTCGCGATCATGGCGATGATCGCCGCGACGGTGCTCGACCCCGGCGTCTACTTCGCGATCAACAGCCCGGCGGGCGTCGTCGGCGCCGAGGCCGCGAAGGCCGTGCAGACGATCACGTCGTGGGGCTTTCCGGTCACGGTCGATCAGATGAACGCACTCGCGCAGGCGATGGGCGAGAAGACGCTCTTCGCCCGCACCGGCGGCGCACCCTCGCTCGCGGTCGGCATGGCGAAGCTCTTCTCGAGCGCGTTCGGCGAGCGCTTCCTCGACGTCTGGTATCACTTCGCGATCATGTTCGAGGCGCTGTTCATCCTGACGACGCTGGACGCCGGCACGCGCGTCGCGCGCTTCATGCTCCAGGACATGCTCGGCAACGTCGTGCCGGCGCTCGGACGCACGAGCTGGTATCCGAGCGTGCTGCTGTGCAGCGGGCTCGTGGTCGCGGCCTGGGGCTATTTCCTCTATGCCGGCACGAAGGACCCGCTCGGCGGCATCAACAGCCTCTGGCCGCTGTTCGGGATCGCGAACCAGATGCTCGCGGCGATAGCACTCTGTGTCGCGACGACGATCATCGTGAAGTCCGGCAAGGCGCGCTATGCGTTCGTGACCGCGCTCCCGCTCGCCTGGCTGACGATCATCACGAGCACGGCGGCCTGGGAGAAGCTCTTCAGCGCGGAGCTCCGCGTCGGCTTCCTCGCTCATGCCCGCGACCTCGCGGACCAGCTCGCCGCGAATGCGCTGCCCGCCGACAAGGCCGCGCAGGCGCCGCAGTTGATCTTCAACGACCGCCTCGATGCCGCGCTCACCGCGTTCTTCCTGCTCACGACCTGGGTGCTCGTGATCGAGACCGCGCGCGTGTGCCGCGCCGTGCTCGCCGGTCGTCCGCATCCGCCGTTCAGCGAAGCGCCCTATGTCGCGAGGGGCCTCGCGATGGAGCGTCCGTGAAGGCGCTCGCGGTACTGTGCGCGCGCCTCGCGGCAGGCTGGCGCACGGTGCGCGGCGAGGACGCTTATGCGCGCTATCTCAGACATGCGACGTGCGCACACGCCGATCGACCGCCCATGAGCCGCAAGGAATTCTTCAAGGCCGAGCAGGCGCGGCGCTGGGACGGCGTGCGTCGCTGCTGCTGAAACGCCCACACCCGACGCCGGGCGCGACCCGGCGCATGCAGGAGGTTCGATGCGACTGAAAGACAAGATCTGCATCGTGACGGGGGCCGCCCAGGGCTTCGGCGCGGCGATCGCCCGGCGTTTCGCGGCCGAGGGCGCGAAGGTGCTGGTCTCGGATCTGAACGGCGAAGGCGCGGCCAAGGTCGCGGCGCTGATCGGGCCGGACGCCGAACCCTTCGCCGCGGACGTCAGCAAGGGCATGGACTTCTCGGCCATGGCCGCGCGCTGCGTCGCGGTGTTCGGCGGCCTCGACGTCGTCGTCAACAACGCCGGCACCACCCACCGCAACCAGCCCATGCTCGACGTCACCGAGGCCGTGTACGACCGCCTCATGGCCGTGAACGTGAAATCGATTTTCCACAGCGCGCATGCCTGCGTTCCCGTCTTCCGGCGCCAGGGCCACGGCTGCATGCTCAACATCGCCTCGACCGGCGGCATCCGGCCTCGACCCGGCCTCACCTGGTACAACGCGAGCAAGGGTGCCGTCATCACCATGACGAAGTCGATGGCGGTCGAGCTTGCGCCGGATCGGATCCGCGTCAATGCGCTGTGCCCGGTCGCCGCGGAGACCGCGCTGCTCGAGGATTTCATGGGCGAGGACTCGCCCGAGATGCGCGCGAAATTCGTGAGCACGATTCCGCTCGGGCGCTTCTGTACGCCGGACGACGTCGCGAAGGCCGCGCTGCACCTGTGCTCGGACGACGCCGACTTCCTCACGGGCGTGTGCCTCGAAGTGGACGGCGGGCGGACGATTTGATCATCGCGACGGGCGAGGACGCGCGTTGGCTGAAGCGGATCAGCGACGGCGTACACACGCTCGCGGCCGACACCACGGCCGAGCAAGGCGGTGCCGGCGCGGGCTGCGTCTTCGCGATCTGCCGGAGGCTGCGCTCGCGGCCTGCATGAACATGAGCTTGCGGATGGCCGCAGGGGAGCACGGCCTGCCGCTCACGGCCGTGACGCTCGATCGCGCAGCTCCGGCGCGCGCCGTTTCTCGTTACGCAATAGTGCTCGAGAGCGCGCACTATGCTGCAGGCCGCGAACGGTTTCTCGCCGCGGCGGAGCGCTGACCCGTGCGTCGGACTCGCGCGCGTACCGTCGATTTCGTGAGGGAAGTCTAGCGTTCCGCCGCCACGCGCCCGCTGCGCGCGGCTAAACTTCCCTCGAAACACCCGGTCCACACGGAATGTGGACGGCACGTCGCCGCGCGCCTCGTCTCGCGACGGCAGTGCACCGCTTCCCTGCAGCAGCCCTCTGGAGGAGACGCGTCCATGGACTACCCCAGCCAGCTTCGCGATCGCCGCAACGAAGTGCTCGCCGCGGCCTCCCTGCCCCAGGACCACGCGGGCTTCCTCGAACGCCGCTATGCCTGCATGCTCGCGCGCGCCGGGATCCGCATCAACGGTGCGCGGCCCTGGGATCTGCGCGTCCACGACCCGCGCTTCTTCCGCCGTCTGTTGTGGGGCGGCACGCTCGGACTCGGCGACAGTTATGTCGAGGGCTGGTGGGATGCCGCCCGCCTCGACAGCTTCTTCGAGCGTCTGATCCGCGCGCGCATCGATCACGGTTTCTTCAACCTGCCCCGCCTGCTCGGCGATGCGGCGGCGGCCCTGCGCAATGCGCAGGACCGCATGCGCGCCCGTCGCGTCGGCGAAGTCCACTACGACCTGAGCAACCGCTTCTACGCTGCGATGCTCGATGCGCGCATGGTCTACACCTGCGGCTACTGGCGGGAGGCGAAGACGCTGGACGCGGCGCAGGAAGCGAAGCTGGAGCTCGTCTGCGAGAAGATCGGGCTCGAGCGCGGCATGCGCGTGCTCGACGTCGGCTGCGGCTGGGGCAGCTTCGCGCGCTACGCCGCCGAGCACTACGGCGCCGCGGTGGTGGGGATCACGATCTCGCGCGAGCAGGCCGCCCTGGCGCGCGAGCACTGCCGTGGGCTGCCGGTCGAAATCCGCGAGCAGGATTATCGCGACGTCCGCGAGCGCTTCGACCGCGTCGTCTCGCTCGGCATGTTCGAGCACGTCGGGCGCAAGAACTACCGCACATACTTCGAGACCGCGCGCCGCTGCCTCGCCGACGACGGGCTCTTCCTGCTGCACACGATCGGGCTCAACGAGCACGGCTCCGGCATCGATCCCTGGGTGACCCGTCACATCTTCCCGAACAGCGAGGTCCCGACGCTCGCCCGCGTCGTGGCGGCGATCGATCGCCTGTTCGTGGTCGAGGACCTGCACAATTTCGGCAGCGATTACGCACCGACGCTGCTGTCCTGGCACGCGAACTTCGAGCGCCACTGGCCGGCGTTCGCCGCCGAATTCCCCTCGTCGTTCGAGCGGCTGTGGAAATACTATCTGCTGATGTTCGCCGGCGTGTTCCGCGGTCGGGGCCTGCACCTCTGGCAGTTCGTGCTCGCGCCGCCGCATCGGCCCGGCGCGTATCGGCGCCCGCTGCGCTGAAGCGGGTCAGGGCTGCTGGAGGGTCTCGAGATAATCGATGATGGCGTTGAGCTTCGCTTCCACCTTCTGCTCGCCGTAAGAAAGTGTGCCGCGCTTCAGCTCGCGGCCCCAGATCGGCATCTCGCGCGTGCCGTGGGCGAGCACGAGATCGCGTCCATCGACGACGAGCAGCACGTCCGGACGCGGGAACGTCCCGCCATGACGATGCGTGAGCTGCGTGAGATCGCGGGGCGGCTGCTTGAGGCTGGAGGCGACGGGCCCGTCGCCCTTCGCCGCGGTGCCATGACAGGAGGCGCAGTAGTCCAGGAAGAGCTGGCGTCCTGCCGCGGCGCCGTTCGCCTCGTCTCCGGTTTGCGCCCAGGCTCCGCTCGCGGCGAGCGCGAGTCCGGCGATGCAGGCGATGCGCGAGACGATCATGGCGGCTCCTCTCCCCCCTGTCCCGATGGGTTCCACCGTACGCCCGCGAAAGCCGGCGGATTTGATCGGTGGCAACTGCGCGGCGAAAATCGTGACACACGACACGACTCATCGACATCCGAGGAGGAAGCATGGCGGGAAGACTGCACGGCAAGACGGCGCTGATCACCGGCGCGAGCCGCGGCATCGGCCGCGCGATCGCATTCGCCTACGCGACCGAAGGCGCGAACCTGATCCTCAACGCGCGCGATCCCGCACGGCTCGAAGCCTGCGCTGCGGAGCTGCGCGCGGCGCACGGCGTCGCAGTGCGCGCCGCGCCCTGCGACGTGACGGATCGCGTAGCGGTCGCGCAGATGGTGGCGGCGGCCGATGCCGGCGGCGGACTCGACATCCTCGTCAACAACGCAGGCATCCACCGCGCGGCGCGCTTCGTCGACTACACCGTCGACCAACTTCGCGAGATGTTCGAAACGAACGTGTTCGGCGTGCTGCACATCACGCAGCTTGCCATTCCCGGCATGATCGCGCGCGGCGGCGGCCGCATCGTCAATCTCGCATCGACGGCCGGCAAGTGGGGCTCGCGTAACCAGAGCGCGTACAACATGTCGAAGCACGCGGTCGTCGGGTTGACGCGTTGCCTCGGTCTCGAGCTCGCCGATCAGAACATCTACACGAACGCGATCTGCCCGTGGATCGTCGATACCGACATGCGCGAAAGCTTCGTGAACGGACACGCGGCGGTAGCCGGCGTGCCCGCGGAAACCATCATGACGAACTGGCGCAACTCCGTGCCAATCAAGCGCTGGATCCGTCCCGAGGAAGTCGCGCAGCTCGCCGTATTCCTCGGCTCGGACGAGGCGAGCTACATCAACGGACAGGCATGGACGATCGACGGGGGCTACACGATGATCTGAGCGCAGCGAAATGGACCCTCGCGCCTTGCAATGAGGATCCCGTGGACTAGACTTACCAATGCCTCCTCCGATCGTTCCATCGCGGGAGGTGTCCGCGACGCCGATGGGCGCGTGCTCTGGCAGGCACGCACCCGGACTGGCGAGATGCGAATCTGCGTCGTTGCGGTTTGCCCGGTTTTGGCAGCCAGGTGACGAACATCGCCGTCGCGACAGGTGTTAGGGAGATACTTCGCGAACCCCGCTCCGGCGGGGTTCTTGTTTTCCGACACTCACGATCGAATCGACGCATTCGCCGGGCGCGGCGATCCGCCGCCCCGTTCCGCAGTAGCGCCGCCTCCCGGCCGATCCTAGAATCGCGAAACCCATGCCACGATCCCGAGCATTCGGAGGAGCCGTTCCATGTCCGAAGCCGCCCGCTGCGCGCGCACTCCGGCGCACTCATGAAAATTGCAGTCGTCGGCTGTGGCGCGATGGGCAGTGTCTATGCCGCGCTGTTCGCCTCCGTCGGGCACGAGGTGTGGGCGATCGACACGGCCCGCGATCACGTCGCCGCCATGCTTCGCGACGGGCTGCGCCTCGAGGGCGCGTCCGGCGACCGCACGGTGCGCGTGCAGGCGGCGACCGACAGCACGGCGGCCGGTCCCTGCGATCTCGTCATCCTCGCCACGAAAGCGATGCACGTCGCGGCCGCGGCCACGACCATCCCACCCCTGCTCGGACCGGCGACCCCGGTGCTGTCGATTCAGAACGGACTCGGCGGCCCGGAGGCGGCCGCGGAGGTGCTGGGGCGCGAGCGCATCGTGGTCGGAGTCGTCGGCGGCTTCGGCGCGTCGATGATCGGCCCCGGTCATGCCCATCACAACGGCTGGGAGCTCGTCCGCCTCGGCGAGTTCGACGGCGTGGTGACGCCCCGCGTCGAAGCCATTGCGTCGCTGTGGGAAGGCGCCGGCTTCCGCGTGAAATGCTTCGACGACGTCGGACAACTCGTCTGGGAGAAGCTCGTCTGCAACGTCGCGTACTCCGGTCCGTGTGCGCTGCTCGATGTGACCATCGGCGAACTGCTCGCCGATCCGGATGCGCGCGCGTGCAGCGCCGCCTGCGCCACCGAAGCACATGCCGTCGCCCGCGCGCTCGGCATCAGGCTCGATATCGAGGATGCCGTGAGCCATGCGCGTGAGTTCGGCGAAAGAATCCCGGGCGCCCGCCCCTCCACACTGCTCGACCTGCGTGCCGGCCGCTGCTCCGAGATCGATACCATCAACGGCGCCATTCCGCGCGCCGCGGCGCGCGCCGGTCTGCAGGCTCCGGTCAATGCCGCGGTGACGGCGCTCGTTCGCGCGAAGGAGCGCGCTCGCGGCTTGCGCGTTTAGCACGTTTCGTTCGCACCTCGCCGTCCGTGCCGGGCGGAGGCGTCTTCTCCGAGGTCCGATGAAAACGGCGAACTGTCCCTCGTCAATACGGCGCGCGCAGCCTGGCGACGTAACAAGCCTTGTCGAGGAACGGGGCCGTTTGCATGCACTACCTGCGAGCGACGTGGCCAGCCTGATTCGCAACAACCCACGAGCACTGCTCGGATAAACGGAAGGGGAACGCTCCGGGAATGTGCTCCAACATAAACGTACGGATTGATGCCGCCTTCGCCACGTTTACGACCGCTCTCTCTGCCGCGCGACGGCGCCGGGTGAACTTCCGAACTTCGCCTTGAACGCGCGACAGAAATGCGACAAATCGGCGAAGCCGAACGTGAGCGCCACGACGGTGACCTGCTTCGGGCCCGCAGCGCTCAGCACCCGGTAACACGCCTGCAATCTCTGATCCCAGATCCATCGCATCGGCGTCGTGCCTTCCCTTGCGAATAGCCGATTCAAGGTCCGGCCGGAAATGTGGTGCTTGTCTGCGATGGCTTCTGCAGTAAGCGAGCGATCCGGCAGATTGGCCAGTATGAAGCGCTTGATCGTGTTCAATAGCGCTGCTTGGCGAGGCTGACGAGGCTCGTGCGCCGACAACTCCCATTCGATCGCGGCGGCGGCGGCATCCAGCAGGGACGAGCCGAGCCGCGCTGCAGCCGCGGCGTTGGTGGACAGGTCCACGTCCAATGACTGGCGCATCAGGCCCGCCGCCAGCATGCCGACTGAGGATTCCCGGCCGAAGCCGACTGCCGTGAACCGCAAGGCGGCCGGCACGCGCGCCAGCAACTCGCGGCGGGGGATCTTCAGCAGTACGACGTCGCATCCGAGGAAGTAGGAGAAGGGCTGGCCGGTGTCGTACAAGGCCATCTCCCCCGGGCGCTGCCGGACCTGACGCCCAGCTTGCTCGAGGCAGGAGTCGCCGCTCACTTTCAGGCTCAGCAGGAATTCGTCATGCGGGGTGCTTCGCACGTGCGCCGGACTTCGGGACCACGCGTGTCGCGCAGCGGAAAGCCTGCTTACCTGCACCGTGCCCAGCGCATTCGTTTGAAACCGCGCGTAGAAAGCCGCCCGATCTTCGAGGCTGCTGTCGGCCGGCACGAAATGCCGGCAGATGACCTCGTGCCAGTGTTCGAACGCTCGTTCTTCGCTGACGCCGAAAGTGCTGCATGTCGTCATGAATGGGCACACTCGCTCAATGCACGGCCGCGCTCATTATGCGCTCACGGCGCAAGACGTGTCGTCCGAACCGAGCTGCTAACGCGACGAGCCCAGGCCGTCATCGCGCGTGTCACTCCTGGACCAATGCTTGTCCGCCGTGGACAAGTCGGCTGGACGACGCTCCCCTAAACTTGGAGTGAACGTGGAGGGGGACAAATCCCGCCACCACATCGTGACGTCCCGCCGAGACAACGAGGTGCGCTCATGTCAGGAGTACCGCTCCGCCACGCCATTGGGCACGCGGCGTCGCGTCAATGTCCTTGCGCGCTCCACGAGGACCGCATGGCTTCGCCAAATGCCGAGACCCGTCGGCCGGCGATGGCGGGAGCATCGTTGCTTCCGGCCCGCCCGCGCCAGGTGCCGGTCCCCACCGGATCCTGGTGTCGTCGAGCAGGCGCCAAGCGAACAAGACGAGGCGAAGCACGGCCGTGACAGACGACGCACCCCCACGCGGCGACGCCGGCGTCGCCGACCCAGCGCTCACGGCACAGACGGTCCGCGCCTTGGCCACCGCCGCGAGCTTGCGGCTTGCGCCGGGCCGTGAAGCGATTCTCTTGCCGATTCTGCGCGTCTGGCTTGCGGACAACGCGAAGCTGAACGCCCTGATGCAGGCTGAGGCCTACCGCGAGGTCCTGCCCATCACGCTGTTCGAGTGCGGCGGGAACGAATCGGGCGTCCGCTAGATGGCTCCATCAGATCTGCTGGACCTTTCGCTTACCGAGGCAGCGCGTCTGGTCCGAACTCGGGAGGTTTCGCCGGTGGAGCTCGTCGAGGCATCGCTCGCACGCATCGCGGCGACCGATGGACGGATGCACGCCTTCATCCACATTTTCGCCGAGCAGGCGCGCGAGGTCGCCAAAGCCATGGAACTGCTGATCGGCGCCGGCCACGTCCTGGGTCCGCTGCACGGTATTCCCATCGCCCTCAAGGACAACATCGCCGTCGCCGGTTTCCCGACGACCGCGGGCAGTGTGATTCTGGCGGATTCCTCGTCGACGGAAGATGCCGCCGTCACGGCGCGTTTGCGTCAGGCCGGTGCGATTTTCATGGGCAAACTCAACATGCACGAATTCGCCTGGGGCGGTACCTCCGCAAATCCGCATTACGGCACTGTGGCCAACCCCTGGGATACCACGCGTTTCGCCGGCGGATCGAGCGGCGGATCCGGGGTCGCCGTGGCCGCCCGGATGTGCTTCGGCGCGCTCGGCACGGACACCGGCGGGTCGATCCGCCTGCCGTCGGCCATCAACGGCGTGTGCGGCATTCGCCCCACCTACGGACGTGTGAGCAACCGCGGCATCGTGCCGCTTGCCTGGAGCATGGACACTGCCGGCCCGCTGGCGCGCAGCGCTGCCGACTGTGCCTTGATGTTCAACGTCATCGCCGGCCACGACCGGCGCGACCGCACGAGCAGCGCACTCGACCCTGACGCGGCAGATACGACATGCGACGTCCGGGGCCTGCGGATCGGCGTGATCCGCGATTACTTCGACGTTCACCTGCAGTCGAATGTGAAAGACGCTGTAGCCCGGGCGCTCGCGGTCCTGGTCGCGCTCGGTGCCCGGATCGTCGATGTCGCGATCCCGAATATCCAGGCGAACATATCGGCGCAACTGACGATTGAGGCCGCCGAACCCAGCGCCTACCACCAACAATGGCTGCGCGAACGCCCGCAAGACTACGGCGAGGACGTGCGTACCTTGCTCGAAGTCGGAGAATTACTGCCCGCCACGCATTACCTGCAGGCCCAGCGCTACCGCCGCGTGCTGCGTAGCGACTTCCTGGCGGCATTCAAGAATGTGGACGTCTTCATCGGTCCCACGCTGCCGTTCACGGCGACTTCGATCGGCGCCACGTCCGTGATCATCGAAGACGGCGTGCCGGAAGACATGCTCGCTGCCATCATGCGTTTCACGGGGATTGCGAGCCTCACCGGGCTGCCCGCGCTGAGCGTGCCCTGCGGATTCGATGCGGACGGTTTGCCCATCGGCATGCAGATCATCGGCAGGCCATTTGCCGAGAACGATTTGCTGGCCATCGCAGCGACCTTCCAGTCGGCCACGGATTTCCATCTCCGCGCGCCCCTATTCGACGCTATTTAGAGCGGGAAGACGACAGCCCCGATGAGCAAGAACGAGGGCCAGGCATGGGACGTGCCCATGTGGCATGAGGTCTTCGTCGTCCGCGCAGGGGCCGGACACGCGGAGTACATCAACTGCCACAACCGCACCGGCTTTCTTACGCTCGCTATGGACCCGCAGCACCAAGGCGTATCCGCAGCCCGTAGAGAAGGTCCTGCCGGCTGATGGGCGCGGATCGACGCGGCGGCCGCGACTCGCGGGAACGGGTCGCTTGCCTTGGAGCGGGCCGACGCTCGGAATTTCGGATTACGGAAACGGGAGAGACTGATGCGCACACCAGCGTCTATAGCAGAGTTGACCACCCTTGGCCGCGTAAGGCTGTCCAAGAATTACTTCATGCGGGACATGCTCTATACGGAAGTCGGCAATTTCTGCGGCATCCCGAATTATCCCGACGTTCCAGATCTGGCCATCGAAGCCGGCAGGAATCTGTGCGAGCAGATCCTCGAGCCGCTCAAAGCAGCGTTCGGTCACGTCGCCATTCGTAGCGCCTTCCGCTCGTTCCGGCTCAACGGCTACGCCCATGAGCTGTTCAAGGCGGGCGATGCCTCCGCGTGGGCTGCGGACAATGAATATAACGCGGCACGTCACGCTTGGGATCAGCGCGATGCCCGCGGGTATCTGGGGGCCACCGCGACGGTGGTCATTCCCGCCTACATCGACTATTTCGAGCGCACCCGGGACTGGCGCAGCCTCGCGTGGTGGATCAGGGATCACGTTCCGGCGCACGACGAAGTGATTTTTTTCGAGAATCTGGCCGCATTCAATATCCGCTGGTACGAAGGCGATGGCACCCGAACGATCGCCTTCATGCGCCCGATTCCCCATTTCGAAGAAAGTCTGACCAGTGTGAATGACGCTGATTTCCGCGGTGACCACGCGCATCTCTACCGCGCGGTGACCGCCCTGCTCCGCACCGGCTCCTGAATGGGTATCGAACTTCGGCGGGCAAGAGAGGGATAAGGCATGGCGAACTTCGGCGGCACTGACGAGGAAAACCCGGATTCCCCTTTTCACCGCGGCGAACGCGCTGTGCAGCAACGTCTCGGCGTCGCCGAACGCGTGGCGCCGCTCGGCCGCCAGTTCCTGCGCGATGTCATGCCGGATCAGCATCGCGAATTCTTCGCGCAACTGCCGTTCATTCTCGTGGGCACGCGGGACGGGAACGGACAATCCTGGGCGTCTGCACTCTGCGGCCCGCCGGGTTTCGCGCGCGCGTCCGATCCGCGGCGGCTCGAGGTGCAGGCTCTACCGCTGCCGGGCGATCCCCTGCACGACACGCTGCATGCCGGCGTGCCGATCGGCCTTCTCGGCATCGAGCCGCACACGCGCAGGCGCAATCGCATGAATGGCATTGTCGAGGATGTCGGGCCCGGGGGGTTCACCGTGCGTGTCGTGCAGAGCTTCGGCAACTGCCCGAAGTACATTCAGGCCCGGCATGCGCAGTACGACGCCGAATCTGCACGCGCCCGGCGTTCGTCCGCGGTCGAGAACCGCGCCGTACTCGATGTCGCGATGCGCGCGATGATCACCGCAGCCGATACGCTTTACATCGCGAGCGCCTTCGTCGGCGACGAAGGCACTGCCAGCGCCGCCTGCGGCGCCGACGTCTCGCACCGCGGTGGCAGAGCGGGTTTCGTGCGCTGCGTAAACGAACACACGTTGCTCATGCCGGACTTCGCCGGCAACAATCTTTACAACACGCTAGGCAATCTGCTGATCGAGCCGCGCGGCGGGCTGCTGTTCATGGATTTCGAAAATGGCGATCTGCTCTACGTCGCAGTTCAGACGGAAATCCTGTGGGACGGTCCGGATGTCGAGGCCTACCGCGGGGCGCAGCGGGCGCTGCGTTTCGACGTGCTGGCCGCGCGCCGCGTCACGCGCGTACTGCCGCTGCGCTGGGGCGAAGCCGCGCTGTCGCCCTTCCTCGAGCGCACTGGCGACTGGCGCGAGTGAGCGTAGACGGGCTCGCGAAGTATGGAAGGCCTGAACCGCGGTTTTGCTCCGTGGGAGTCCACTCCTGACTGCCAGTGAGCCATGTCACCGGCGTCGCAGACCACGACCTCGTGCCACCGCCTCGGTGAACGCAACGCCGAGCGCCTGAACAACCGTAACGGCTACCGTGAACGGCTCTAGGAAACACGCGCAGCCCCATCGACCTGAAGATCCCGAAGCTGCGCACGGGCAGCGATTTCTCCGGCTTTCCGAAGCCGCGCCGTACGGCCGAGAAGACCCTGACGGCGGTCATCCAGCAAGCTTACGTGCAGGGCGTCTCGATGCGCGCGGTGGACGAACCGGTCAAACGATGAGCATGAGCGGGATCAGCAAGAGCGAAGTCTCGCGCTCGTGCGCCGATATCGACGACCGGGCCGGGGCGACCGATGCGGAGCCTATCGAGCGTCCGTACCGTCCCGCGAGAGGTAAAAGTCCGTTCCTGTTTGAATCTATTGAACATCGGCGCTGCGGGTTGGGCGCCCATCGACGCGGCAGCGCTAGTGCGACGTTCGAACATTGCCTGGAGGCTGGCGGTCGGACTATGGCCCGAAAGTGCCACCGCTAATGCCACTGTTCACTAAAAAACGAGGAAGGGCCGGCGGGAAGAACGCTGTGAACGGATTGTCTTGATTGGTGCCGACGCCCCGACTCGAACGGGGGACCTACTGATTACGAATCAGTTGCTCTACCAACTGAGCTACGCCGGCATTTGAGGGGGCGCATGATACCTAATCGAAGGGCCGCTCGCCTAGCCGGGAACGCGAAACTTCGCGTCCCGCCGGGTGAGGCCTCGATTACCGCGGTTCAGCGCCGGGTACGGACCCGGATCACGACGTCCACGCCCAGAATCTCGGCGCCCGGCGGCGGGGCCGGGAGGCGCACCAGGGGCAATTCCTCGGCGTCCACGTCGACTATCGTGCCGTCGTCCACGTTATAGAAATGATGATGGGGCGCCAGGTTCGAATCGTAGAACACCCGGGTCGAATCCACGGTCAGCTCCCGCACGAGACCCCGCTCGGCGAGCAACGCGAGGGTGTTGTAGACGGTGGCTTTCGAACCCGCGGCGCCGGTGCAGGCCAGGCGTTCCAGGATCTGGTCGGCGGACAAGTGTTGAGAAGCCGAAAGAAGGACGCCTGCGATGTCGAGCCGCTGGACCGTCGGCTGGATCCCGTGGGCCAGCAGCCGGGCCACGAGCGCCTCCCGGGAAACGGGGAATAATCCTTCCTTCTCAACCATATGGGGCAGTATATCCGTGAATCGGACGCTGTCCAGGAAAGCGCCCAGGCCGCGCGCAGGCTCCGCCGCGCCCGGCCGGGTCAGCCCGCGCGCGGCCGTGGAATGTGACCGACTATGCAGGCGACACGCGAAGTTCCTGCCGTTAGTCGTGCGATTGATACCGTTCATGGGGCGGGACGCGCCTGTCGGGTGACCCTCACCCATACTCCACGCATGAAAAGACAAAACGGATTTAACCTTTTCGAGCTGATGATCGTCGTCGCGGTCCTGGGCACGATGTTGAGCATCGGGGTCCCGGGGCTGCAGAGTTTCATCCTCGACAACCGCATCTCCTCGCAGTTGAACCTGCTCTCCTCCTCGCTCGCCCTGGCGCGCAGCGAGGCCGTCAAGAACAACCAGCCCGTCGTCGTGTGCGTCACATCGGATGGCGCCGCCTGCGATACCTCCGGGGTCACCTGGAACACGGGCTGGCTCGTCTTCATCGACCGTAACGGAGACATGGGCGTGGATGCCGGGAGCGCCGGCACCGATGGCTGCGCGGAGGGTGCCACCGCCGATTGCGTGCTGGCGGTGCAGGCGGCTTTCAGCGGCGAGAACACGCTCTCACCGGGACCCGGCGTTCCGAACCTCATCGCTTACGACGGCACCGGCACCGCCCGGTGCGACAAGACTGCCGACGGTTCCTATGAAGCCTGCGTGAACGCGGACACGTATTTCACGCTCTGCGACTTCCGCGGGGCGGGTCACGCCCGCGCGCTGAGCATCTCGAAGACCGGCCGCAGCGCCGTTCTCGACAAAAAGCCCAATGGGGGGGCACTGACATGTCCGTAGCGGGTTCGAACTCCAGGCGCGACACGGCGGGATTCACCCTCCTGGAAGTCATGGTCGCGGTCGTGATCTTCTCCATCGGCCTGCTCGGGATCGCCGGACTGCAGGTCGCCGGCATGCGCTTCACGCACGGCTCCCAGCTCCGTGCAATCGCGACCATGCAGGCCGAGAACATGGCGGATCGCCTGCGCACGAATATCGCGGGCGTCAATGCCTACAACTACAACATCACCGGCGCGATGCCGACGAGCTACGCGAAAGACTGCGACAACGTGGTCTGCACGCCGGCCGAGCTCGCGACGTTCGACCTCGTGTCGTGGAATCTCGGCCACTCCAGCACCACGAAGCCGCGCGAAGGCAATGCGAACGTACTGCCGACCGGTGCCGGCGTCGTGTGCCTCGATTCGACACCGGCAGACGGCACGCCGAGTGACTGGGCGTGCGACAACGCAGGCTTCGTCTACGCCATCAAGGTCTTCTGGGTCGAGAGAACCACGGGCAAGGACGATACGATGACCGACGAATCCGGTGGCGCCAGCGAGGACGAGGCGAGTCAGCGCCTCGTGATGAGGATCATTCCGTGAGCGCCCTCCTCCACCACCGGTACGCGAAGCCGCATCGCCAGCAGCGCGGGGTGACGCTGATCGAGCTGATGGTCGCGATCACCGTCGGTCTCATCCTGCTCGCCGGCATCATCCAATTGTTCGTGAGCAACAAGAAGGCCTATCAGATCCAGGAAGCGACGAACGTGCTGAACGAGAACGCCCGTTACGCCGCCGACCAGATCGAATATCACCTGCGGATGGCGGATCACTGGGCGGGCGCGCCGACGGATCAGGTCACGGTCTCGAGCGGGATTACGACCCTGCCGGCCGATTGCGGATCCACGGGCGCGGTCATCTCCGCGGTCGGCATCAAGGGCTTCGACGGCACGGGCTCGAGCTCCCCGCTCACCTGCATCCCGAACGGCGACTACGTGAACAAGTCGGACATGATCGCCATCCATTACTCCGGGCCGTTGCGCGTTCCGGACGCGACCGTCAGCACGGCTGGCGTGAACCTGTTCGTGCGCGGGGTCACGGGCCGGACTGCGCTGATCTTCGAAGGCCAGGATTTCGCGACGATTCCGGCGAACATGACGGTCGCACAGGATTCCGGCAATCCGGATCTCTACGCGAATTACACCTACAACTCCGTCGTCTACTTCGTGCGCAAATGCGCCTCGCAGGATCGCGGTGCCTCCGCGACGGCCTGCGATACCGGCGACGATACGACGCCGACGCTCGCCCGCCTCGTGCTCACGGGCAACCAGCTCGTCCAGGAAGACGTCATCCCGGGCGTCGAGCAGATGCAGGTCACTTACGGCGTCGATCTGAATGCCGATCGCGCCGCCGACCGCTACGACAACGCGGCCGCCGTGACCACCGCGAACAACTGGCCGAACGTCGTCTCCGTGCGCCTGAGCCTGCTCGTGCGCTCGGACGAATACGATCCGAATTTCACCGACGCGGGCACGTACCGCCTCTACGGCGGCGCGAGCGGCGCCGGCGAGATCTATACCGTGCCGACCGCGGATCAGCACTATCACCGCCGGCTGTTCAATTTCACGATCCAGATCCGGAACATGACGAGAGGATGAGGACGATGCGCAGCGAAATCTCGCCGGGAAACCATCGGCAGCGGGGCATGGCACTCATCGTCGCGCTCATCCTGCTGCTCGTCATGACCATGATCGCGGTCGTCGCCATGCGCTCGACCACGCTCGATCTCAAGATGACTTCGAATACGACGCTCAAGCGCCGGGCCTTCGAGAGCTCGGAGAGCGCGCGCCTGCTGATCGGCCCGGTCGTCGGCTCGCACTGCTATTTCTCGGGCTGGCCCGTCGACATCGGCGGCACCGTGGACGCGGCGAACAATTTCACCATCCCGACCGAAGTCGAGGTGCAGGACGTCTCGAAGCTGTACTTCGAAGGCACGAACGGCACGCTGGCCCAGGCTACCGCTGCCACGCCGCGCGCCGAGGACATCCGCTTCCGGGCCGACGTGAACGGCGACGGACTCGTCAACACCGAAGACGTCTTCGCGAACGTCTGGGTGAGCTGGATCGGCAATGCCCAGATCGCCGGCTCCGCCGGCGGTCCCGGAGTCGGCACGCAAGGTCCGGGCAGCGGCTCGGCGATTTACGGCGCCAAGAAACTCTTCGACATACGGGCGATCGGCCAAGCGAATGGAAACGCCGCCGTCTGGACGAGCGCGGATTACCGCTACGTCCCCCACTAGTCCGACGGCCGACCTGGAGTATCAGCCATGAACAGTCTGCGATCTATTTTCAAGGGATTCCTCTCCGGCCTGACGCTCAGCGTCGGCTTGCTGCCGGCCGTCTGGTCGGTCGACGTGTCGGCGAACCTCTCCGGGGCGACGATGGCGACGTTCGCGTCCAATCCCATCACTACCGTGCAGTCGGCGACGCCGCTCGTGATGCTCGCGCTCTCGCGCGACCACCAGCTCTTCGAGAAGGCCTACAACGATTACTCGGATCTCGACGTCGACGGGGACGTCGAGCGCACCTACAAGGATGCGTTCAACTATTACGGCTACTTCCATTCCCAGCGCTGCTATCGCTACGACGACACGAGCAAGACGTTCAGCATCGTCGGGCTCGCAACCGGCACGAACACGCACTATTGCGAAGGCACGCTGGACGATGCCTGGAGCGGCAACTTCCTGAACTGGGCGACGATGACCCGCATGGATATCGTGCGGAAAATTCTCTACGGCGGTTATCGCTCCACCGATACCGCGACGAGCACGATCCTCGAGCGCGCGCACCTGCCGACCGACGGCCACAGTTTCGCGAAGTACTACAACGGGTCCGACGTCGCGAAGCTCGTGCCTTTCGGCGTAGGCGCGACGCAGACCGCCTCGACGCCGATCGTCGTCGACGCGACGAGCACCGCGGGCACGAACGTCGTCGGCCGTGACGATACGATCGAAGGCATCACCATCTGCAATGCGACGCCGGACTCGAGCACGACGGCGAGCTCGCAATCGACTACGAATCCACCACTGATGCGGGCAGTCGCCGGCAATTATTCGCTGTGGAGCACGAACGAGCGCTGGCAGTGCACCTGGAACGACGAGCCGAGCACCGGCCATGCCGCTTCCGGTTCGAACACGAACGCGAACAACTCGACCTATTCCGGGATGTTCGCGAACGGTTCGGATCCGAGCACGACGCAGGCGCTCAAGACGCCGGGCGCGAATCGCGACCACGTCGTACGCATCAAGGTCTGCGAGAACAACGCCTACTTCGATACCGCCCACAATCTGGAGAACTGCACGGCCTACACGTCGAACCTGAAACCGGAAGGCCTGCTGCAGCGCTACGGCCTGAGGAACCAAATCAACTTCGGGCTCATGACCGGCAGCTACCAGAAGAACATCTCGGGCGGCGTTCTGCGCAAGAACGTGGGCGGCATCCTCGACGAGGTCAGCACCGCGAACGGCACGTTCCTGACCCCCTCGCCTGCGACACCGAGCATCATCGGAACGCTCAACAAGCTCCGCGTTTACGGCTATGGCTACAAGGACGGCACTTACAGGACGGGTGATTCCGGCGGCGGCGAGAATTGCGACTGGCAGTTGACGGACATTCTGGCCTCCGGTGGCGGACCCGGCGAGGGCAAGTGCGCGAGCTGGGGCAATCCGTTCTCGGAAATCTATCTCGAGGCGGTGCGCTATTTCGCCGTTTCCGGCACACGCGCGCCCACGGCGGCGTTCTCGGCCACGGACACGAGCTACATCTCCGGGTTGCTGACGGACAGCTGGACGACGAGTCCGATCACCGACACCAATGCCTGTGCGTCCCTCAACATCGTCGCTTTCAATGCGAGCGTCAGCTCTTACGACAACGATCAGACGAACGCCTATGCGTCCGTGAATCCGACGACCACCACGAAGGCCGTCGGCGACGGCGAGGGCATTACCGGCGGCAGTTACTTCATCGGCCGCACGGCCGCCAACACGAACGAATACTGCACACCCAAGACCGTCACCGATCTGGGCGCCTCTTACGGACTATGCCCCGAGGCCCCGACGGTGCGCGGCTCCTACCACATGGCGGGCATTGCGCATTGGGCGCATACCCAAGACATTCGTTCGGACCTCACCGGCAAACAGACGATCCGCACTTTTGCGGTCGCGCTCGCGACGAACGTTCCGACCATCAAGATCCCGATCGGCGCGACCGGCACCGCCACCCGCTCCGTCACGCTGCTGCCCGCGTACCGCTATCTGAAAGGAAGCGCGGCCTCGCCGGCGGACCCCACGAAGGACGGCGGCGGCACGCTCATGGACTTCAAGATCGTGCAGCCGCACATCGAAGTCGCGGACATGACCGCGACGACGGCGGCCTCGTCGGCCGGGCGGTACTGGTACGGCAAGTACTTCATCAACTGGGAAGACAGCGAACAGGGCGGCGACTTCGACCAGGACGAATGGGGCGTCGTCGAATACCACGTCGACTCACAGGACAACAAGATCAAAATCACGACGAATGCCGTGTTCGAATCGACGGGCAATCCCCAATTGTTCGGCTTCGTCATCAATGGCACGACGAAGGACGGCTTCCACGCCTATTCCGGTATCGAGGGCGCGAACTTCACCGATCCGACCGGCGTCACCGGCTGCTCGAACTGTCAGGCGAATAGTGCGACGTCGGGTCAGCGTGGTTACCAGTCCTATACGTTCGATGTGAGTGCCACGGGCTCCACCGCCAAACCCCTGGAATCGCCGCTCTACTACGCGGCGAAGTGGGGCGGCTTCGACGACAAGAACGGCAACAACCTCCCTGACCAGCAGGACGAATGGGACGTCAAGGATACGAACGGCACCGACAGCCCGAGCGGCGACGGCATTCCCGACAACTATTTCTACGTGACGAATCCGGCAGCGCTGGAAGACGCGCTGATCACCGTGTTCAACCGCATCGTCGAGCGCGTGTCGTCCGGTACCTCGGCGGCGGTGGTGGCGAACAGCCAGGAAGGTGTCGGTGCGCTGTTCCAGGCGCTCTACGATCCGATCAAGAAGGACGACACGGACGCGAAGAACGAGGCGCAGTGGATAGGCACCGTGCACGCCTTGTGGGTCGATCCCAAGGGCCTGCTCCGCGAAGACAGCGATACGACGGGCACGAAGGGCAAGCTCGACGGCTACGACATCGACAAGGTCGTGAACGTATTCTTCGACTCCGTCGATCGCCGCACGAAGATCCGGCGCTGGACGAGCAGCTCGGCGACGACGTTCACGCCGGCGAGCTCCGCGGTGGCCGAGCTCAACACGCTGCAGCCGATCTGGAATGCGCGCAAGACGCTGTCCGCCCTCGACGACACGACGGTCGCGAACCAGCGCGCTTACGACGAGACGGCGGATACCGGCCGTTACATCTTCACGTGGATCGATTCGAACTACGACAACGTGCCGGACAGCGGCGCCACATCGAGCGAGGTCATCGATTTCACGTCGGCGAACATCACGAGCAGCAACTTCCGCTGGCTCGATGCCGACGATGTCGCGACGGCGCAGGCGCTCGCCGACTGGGTGCGCGGCAAGCACACCGGGCTCTCGCAGTACCGCAACCGCGTCGTCGACTACGACGGCGACGGTGCCGCGACCGTGACGAGCGGCGCGGGCAGCTCGCCCGAGGTGATGCGACTCGGCGACATCATCGACTCCTCGCCGGTCGCCGTGTCCCGCCCCGTCGACAACTACGATCAATTGTCCCAGGACCAGTCCTACGCAGCGTTCCGGGCGCAGTACCTGAACCGCCGCCAGGTCGTCTACGTCGGCGCGAACGACGGCATGATCCATGCGTTCAACGCCGGCTTCTACGACGCCACGACGCGCGAGTACAAGCTGCAGTTGGACGGCGAAACCGAGCACCCGCTCGGCACGGAGATCTGGGCCTACGTGCCGAAGAACCTCCTGCCGCACCTGCAGTGGATGGCGCGCAAGGACTATTCGCACGTCTACTACGCGGACCTCACGCCGCGCGTCTTCGATGCGAAGATCTTCGACGCCACGGATCCCGATCATCCCGGCGGCTGGGGCACGCTGCTCGTCGTCGGCATGCGCTTCGGCGGCGGTACCGACAGCACGGGCATCACCGTGGACGCGCAGGGCGACGGGCTGGCCGGCGCGAATGCGGACAGCAGCACGGCGGACGACGTGAAGACGAAATCCGCCTACGTGATCATGGATGTCACGAACCCCGAGGTCCCACCGAAGCTCCTGGCCGAGATTTCGCCGCCGAACCTGCAGTACAGCACCTCGCAGCCGGCCGTGATTCCGATCCAGAGTCCGAGCGGCACTTCGCCGGCTTCGTGGTACCTGGTCTTCGGCTCCGGGCCGACGGACATCGGCACGGCGAGCTACGATTCAGGCGTCGCGCCCACTCAGCAGTTCGCGCAGCTCTTCGTCTACGACCTGAAGAACTTGACGGACACGTCCGCGACCTCGAAGAACGGCCTGAAGAAGACGTTCACGCTCAGCGAGGCGAACGTCTTCATCGGCGATCCCAAAGTCACGGACTACAACTTGAACGAACGGGCGGAGGCGGTCTATTTCGGCACGGTGGGCAAGCCCGATGATGCGGCGACGAATCAGGGCACGCTGTATCGGCTCTCGGTCGGCGAGACGGCGAATACCGACGACTGGGTCGGTCCGTTCACGCTGCTCTCGAACGCGAACAAGCCGTTCGTGCACGAAGTCAGCTACACCGTCGACAACGTCCTGAACCATTGGGTGTTCGCGGGCTCCGGCCGCCTCTACGTGAACCAGGACAAGACCACGGACAGCACGCAGACGTTCTACGGCTTCATCGACCCGAACGCAAACACGAATACAGCGGGCACCGGGCCGGCGACGACGACGACGGCGGCGAACGCCGCGAACCTGACCGATGTGACGGGCTACCGGGTGCTCAGCAATGGCGACATTTATACCGGCGGCTCGATTTCCGGTTCGGCGACGACCACGTTCAAGGGTCTGCAGGTGACGACGCTCGCGGCCGGCGGCTGGAAGAAGAACATGCAGAACCCTGCAGCGTCGCAGGCGGAACGCAACATCAACCGCATGGCGCTCATCGGCAGCGTACTGTTCGCGACGGCCTATACGCCGAGCACGAACGTCTGCTCGCAGGACGGCACGAGCCGCCTCTACGACATGTTCTATCTGAACGGCGTGCCGGCTCCGGAAGGCCCGCTCGGCGGCCAGGCCTGCGCCTCGTGCCCGACGGGTGTGAACGAAGCCGTGGGCAGCCTCGATCTCGGCTACGGCATCGCGTCGTCACCGGCGATCCACATCACGTCGAACATCAACACCGACAGCAGCTCGTCCTCCTCCAGCAGCAGCTCCAGTTCGTCGAGCTCGAGCAGCAGCAGTTCCTCGAGCTCCAGCAGCAGTTCCAGCTCGTCCGGATCGAGCTCCTCCAGCTCTTCGAGCTCGGGCTCGAGCTCGGGCGCGGGTGCCGCGGGCGGCAGCGCCTCGAGCACCGGCGGTCTCGGCAGCACGCAGGATGCGACGGCCGACATCACCGGATCCGGCGGCGACATCAAAGAGGTACAGCTCAAGGTCAGCGCCGGCATCAACAGCGGCGAGATCTCGTGGCGCGAGCACCGGGGTGACGAGTAAACAGCGGACGGGGAATGTTAGTATGCGGCGTCAGACAGCGAGGATGCATTCATGTCCATGAGCAATGCCCGAGCCCCGGCCGTCGGTGCGGCCCGCGCCGCCGAACGCGGCGTGACTCTCATCGAGCTGATGGTCGTCGTCGTGATCGTGGGCATCCTCGCGTCGGTCGCCTATCCGAGCTACCAAGACTACGTTCTGCGCAGCAAGCGCACGGAGGCGAAGGCCCTGCTCTCGGAGGTCGCGGGGCGCGAGGAGCGTTACTTCTTCGACAACAACAAGTACACCAGCACGCTCACGGATCTCGGTTATGCGTCGGGGTCGGCGACCTCGCAGAGCGGCCTGTATTCCGCGAGCTTCGATGCCACGCCGCCGTCCGGGTCCTACGACACGAGCTACCTCATCATCGCCACGCCGGTGAGCGGCAAGCACAGCGACTCGAAATGCGGCGCGCTGAAGCTCGATTCGCGTGGCAAGCACGACCAGGAATTCGGCTCCGAAGATCTCTGCTGGCAATGAAGCCGATGAGCGGACTTCGCCGGCCGTTCCTGATGGCCTGCTGCCTGGGCTGGATAGTCGCGCTGCCCGCGCGGGCCGAAGTGTTCAAGACCGTCGACGACAGCGGAGCGCCCGAGTTCAGCGAGCGGCGTCAGGCCGGCACGCATCCTTCCGAGAAGCTCAAGCTCGCGCCTGCCAAGACACCCGAACAGTCGGTTTCGAAAGAGCCCATCGTGCATCAGGGGACCGGCGGGCTGACCGTGCAGGTCAAGCCCAAGGATCCGAAAGCGAAGCCCAAACCGACGAAGGAACAGCTCGCGAAGATGCAGGAGCTGTGCACGAAAGCGAAAGCGAGCGCGGCGCAGCTCTCCGGGGAGAACGGCGAACGGACGAACCGGCTCCAGTACGTCGACAAGAACGGCGAGCGTGCCTTCCTGACCGAGGACCAGGTTCAGGAACGGCTGAAGGACATGAAACAGAAGATCAAGGACTACTGCGTGAAGTGAGGGGCGGCAGGCACCGCCCCGCTTCCGTCAAGCTTCTTCGCCGGCCGGGACGAGCTCCCGCGGCAGGCTGAACACCACCTGCTCCTTGATGCCCGGCACTTCGTTCACGGCTTCCCCGCCCCACCTCTTCAGCCGCGCCACGACCTGCTCGACGAGCACTTCGGGCGCCGAGGCGCCGGCCGTCACGCCGACGCTGCGCTTGCCGCCGAGCCATTCGCGCTGGATCTCGTCCGCGTTGTCGATGAGATAGGCCGGGATGCCCTGCTTCTCGGCGATCTCCTTCAGGCGCGTCGAATTCGAGCTCGTCTGCGAACCGACGACCAGGATCAGATCGCAGTTCTGCAGCAGCCGCTTCACCGCGTCCTGGCGGTTCTGCGTCGCATAGCAGATGTCTTCCTTCTTCGGGCCGTCGATGAGCGGGAAGCGCTTGCGCAGCGCGTCGATGACGACGGCGGTGTCGTCCATCGACAGCGTCGTCTGCGTCACGTAGGCGAGGAAATCGGGATCCTTCACTTCGAGCTTTCCGACGTCGTCGACGGACTCGACGAGATACATGCCGCCGCTGCCTTCGGGCGCCGTGTACTGGCCGAGCGTGCCCTCGACCTCGGGGTGGCCGGCGTGACCGATGAGGATGCACTCGCGGCCTTCGGCCTGGTAGCGTCCGACCTCCATGTGCACCTTCGTCACGAGCGGGCAGATGGCGTCGAACACACGGAGCTTGCGGCGGGCCGCCTCCTCGCGCACGGCCTTGCCGACGCCGTGGGCGCTGAAGATCACCGTCGCGTCGTCAGGCACTTCGTCGAGCTCGTCGACGAAGATCGCGCCTTTGTCGCGCAGACCGTCCACGACGTACTTGTTGTGCACGACCTCGTGGCGCACGTAGACCGGCGCGCCGAAGATCTCGAGCGCCCGTTCGACGATGCCGATGGCGCGATCGACGCCGGCACAGAAGCCGCGGGGGTTCGCCAGATGTATTTCCATAATGATTACTCGAAAAAAGCTTGGATGAAAGCTGTTCGCATTATAGGCGGGCGGGGCTTCAGCGCGCACGCGACTGCGAGGACGCCCCGTCGTCCAAGAACAGACTGTGGACGATCAACATGATGGCGCCGACGGTGATCGCGGAATCGGCGATGTTGAACGCGGCGAAATGCCAGGTGCCGACGTAGAAGTCGATGAAATCCACGACATAGCCGAAGCGCAGGCGGTCCCAGAGATTGCCGAGCGCCCCCCCGAGGACGAGCGCGAGCGCGGTGCGCAGCCAGCGTTGGGTCGGCTCGATGCGCTGGAAGCTCGCGATGATGAATACGCTCGCGAGCACGGCGAGCCCCGCGAAGAGCCAGCGCTGCCAGCCCGCGGCGTTGCCGAGCATGCTGAACGCGGCGCCGGTGTTGTGCATGAGCGTGAAATTCAGCGACGGCAGGAGCGGCACCGGCTCGCCGTAGCTCAGGTTGCGCGTCACGGCTAGCTTGCTCGCCTGATCGGCGGCGATGACGAACGCCGCGAGCGCGTAGCAGTAGCGGGCGCGCACGGTGCGTCAGGCCGCCGCGATCATCACGCGGGCGGCCTCGCAGTCCCTGGCGATCTGCGCGCTCAAGGCCTCGAAGCTCGAGAACACCATGTCGTCGCGGACCTTGGCCACGAAGTCGACCTCGATGTGCTCGCCGTAGCAATCGCGCTCGAAATCGAACAGGTGGACTTCGAGCACGAAGCGCGGGTCGTCGATGATCGGGCGCGTGCCGAGATAAGCGACGCCCGCGACCGGCGTCGCGCCGAGGCCGCGTACCGAGACGGCGTAGATGCCCGCGAGCGGCGACTTGATGCGATGCAGATCGAGGTTCGCGGTCGGAAAACCGATTTCGCGGCCGCGCTTGTGGCCGTGGACGACACGGCCTCCGATGCAATAGCGGCGGCCGAGCATGCGCTCGACGTCGCGCATCTCGCCGGCGAGCAGCTTCGCGCGGATGAGCGTGCTGCTCACGCGTTCGCCCGCGAGGAGCAGCGAATCCGCGCGGCCGAGGACGAAACCGTGGCGCTGCGCATAACGTTGCAGCACCGAGAAATCGCCGGTACGGCGCTTGCCGAACTTGAAGTCGTCGCCGATCGTCAGGCTCTGGACGGCGAGTCCGTCGATGAGGATCCGCCGCACGAATTCGTCGGCGGACAGTGCCGCGAGCGCGGCGTCGAAGCGCAGCACGAGCAGGCGGTCGATGCCGAGCGCGGCGAGCAGCGCGACTTTCTCGCGCAGTCTCGTGAGGCGCGCCGGGGCGGCCTCGCCCGCGAAATACTCGGCCGGCTGAGGTTCGAAGACGATGACGGTCGCGGGCAGATGCTGTTCGCGGGCGCAGCGGATGAGATTGTTGAGCACGGCCTGGTGTCCGATGTGGACGCCGTCGAAATTGCCGATGGTCGCGACGCAGCCACGGTGTCTCGGCCTCAGATTGTGTTCGCCCCGAATGAGCTCCATCGCCGTCCAGTCGTTCGCCTCGTGCGGCGCGCTCGCGCCGGCGGGCCCGACCACCGGACCCTTGCGTGAGGCCGGGATTATACCTGCCCCGCCGGCTGTGCCATACGCTCGAACCGGACGCCGAGCAGCCATAGCGCGGCGGCATACACCGCCCCGCCGGCACCGATCGCGAGCGCGAGACGGAGCGCGCGACCGGCGGCATGACGCTCGAGCCAGGGGCCGGCATCGCCCGCCGCGAACCACACCGCGAACGCCATCGCGGCAGTCGCTCCGGTCACCTGGAGCAGGAAGCGCGTCCAGCCCGGCGCGGGCCGATAGCTGCCGTCCCGGCGCAGCGCCCGCAGCAGCAGGCCCGCGTTCAACGCCGCGGACAGCGAGGTCGCGAGCGCGAGCCCGGCGTGCGCGAGCGGAAACATCAGCGCGACGTTCAGCACGAGGTTCGCGAGCATGGCGATCGTCGCCGCCCGCACGGGGGTGCGCATGTCCTGACGCGAATAGAAACCCGGCGCGAGGATCTTGATGAGCACGAAGCCGGTCAGGCCCGACGCGTAGGCGACGAGGCTGCGGGCGGCCATGGTGACGTCGTGCGAGGTCAGCGCGCCGTACTGGAAGAGCGTGCTGACGAGCGGCACGGCGAGCACCGCGAGCCCGACGGCCGCCGGCAGGGTCACGAGCACGACGAGCCTGAGCGCCCAGTCGAGCGTCGCCGAGAAGTGCTCCGCGCGCCCGTCCGCGTGTTGCAACGAGAGATGCGGGAGGATCACGGTGCCGAGCGCGACCCCGAAGATGCCGAGCGGGAATTCGACGAGCCGGTCGGAGTAATAGAGCCACGAAATGCTGCCCGTCCGCAGGAACGAGGCCATGAGCGTGTCGACGAGCAGGTTGATCTGCCCGACGGAGACGCCGAACAGCGCGGGCGCCATCAGCGCGAGGATCCGCCGCACCCCGGGGTGCCGGAAATCGAGCCGGGGCACGGGCCGGAGACCGAGCTTGAGCACCGCGCCGAACTGCAGCGCGAGTTGCAGCGCCCCGCCGACGAGCACGCCGCACGCGAGCCCGAGCACCGGTTCGGCGAGCCGCGGCGAGAGCAGCAGCGCCGCGGCGATCATCGCGACATTGAGCAGCGCCGGGGTCACGGCCG
This sequence comes from Gammaproteobacteria bacterium, assembly GCA_016209015.1. Lineage (GTDB taxonomy): Bacteria > Pseudomonadota > Gammaproteobacteria > JACQWY01. Next base: position 145,950 of record JACQWY010000038.1, read on the forward strand.
GTATCGAGAAACGGCCGTAGGTGTTCAGCACGCTGCCGAATAGCGCCGTCAGGGAGATGAACAGCAGGTAGGGAAACGTGATCCGGAGCAGGCTCACCGTCAGCGCGTAATGACCGGGCTGATGGACGAAGCCCGGCGCGAACAGCCAGATGACGGCGGGCGCGGCGAGGATGCCGACGACGACGGTGGCGAGAACGGCCGCCGTCATGATGCCGAAGATCGCATCGACGAGGCCGGCGATTTCGCGCGGATGGTCCCCGCTCCGATACGTCGTGAAAACCGGGACGAACGCCTGCGCGAACGCGCCTTCCGCGAACAGCCGGCGAAAGAAGTTCGGGATCTTGAAGGCGACGAAGAACGCGTCGCTCGCCACCGACGCGCCGAACACCCCGGCGATGATCTGATCCCGCACGAAACCGAGGACGCGCGAGACGAGCGTCATCTGCCCGACGACCGCGAGCGAGCTCAAGAGCTTGCGGCTCAGGACCCGGCCCTCCGCACTTCGGCCGCGCTCCGCCAGGCGGCGCCCAAGCCCATGGCGCGGTTGACATTCCGGCCGTTCCATCGCATATTGCCGCGCCCTTCATCCCTCGCTTTGTGGAGTAGACCTTGGCAAATACAGCGCAGGCGCGCAAACGCGCACGTCAGTCCGAGAAACGCCGGTTGCACAACGCCAGCCGCAAAACGCTGCTGCGGACCCGCATCAAGAACGTCGTCAAAGCCATCGACAGCGGTGATCGCGCCGCGGCGGTGGACGCCTATACGAAGGCGGTGCCCGTCATCGATCGCATGGTGGGTTCGAATCTGATCGCGAAGAATACGGCCTCCCGTCACAAGGCCCGCCTGAACGCCCGCATCAAAGCGATGGGCTGAGGCCCGTCCGCCCGGGGAGCGGCGTCCGCCGCTCCGCTCAGACCAGCACCAGATTGTCGCGGTGAATCAATTCCGGCTCGTGTACGAAGCCGAGGATTGATTCGAACTGCGCCGTGGGTTGCCCCTTGATGGCGGCGACTTCCGCGGAACTGTAATTCGTCAGGCCGCGCGCCACTTCCCGCCCTTCCGGGTCGAAGCAGGCGACGAGCTCACCGCGATCGAAGCTGCCCATCACCGTCGTGACGCCGACCGCGAGCAGGCTTCGGCCCTGCTCACGCAACACCCGCGCCGCACCGGCGTCGATCGTCAGCCGCCCCTTCACGTGCAAGGACGCCGCGAGCCATTGCTTGCGGGCCGCCATGCCCACGCCGCGCGCGGCGAGCAGCGTCCCGACCTGCTTGCCGGCGGCGATGTCGCGGAGCACGTCCGGACGATGACCGGCGGCGATGATCGTGGAGGTCTCGGAGCGCGCGGCGAGCTTCGCGGCGGTGATTTTCGTGCGCATGCCACCGCGGCCCCAGGCGCCGCCCTCGCCCGCGATGGCGGTGATCTGCGGATCGTCGATCGCGGCGTTGTGAATGAGCCGTGCCGCCGGGTCGACCCGCGGATCGGCCGTCATCAGGCCTTCCTGATCCGTGAGGATGATCATCAGATCGGCATCCGTGAGATTACTGACGAGTCCGGCCAGCGTGTCGTTGTCGCCGAGCCGGATTTCCTCGGTGGCGACCGTGTCGTTCTCGTTGATGACCGGAAAGACATCCAGCTCGAGCAGCGTCCAGAGCGTGCTGCGGGAATTCAGATAGCGCTCGCGGCTCGCCATGTCCTCGTGCGTCAGCAGGATCTGCGCCGCCTGCATGCCGTATTTCTTGAATGCGAGCTCCCAGGCACGGACGAGGCCCATCTGACCGATCGCGGCGGCCGCCTGCAGCTGATGGAGATTGCGCGGGCGGGACGTCCAGCCCATGCGCGCGCAGCCCTCGGCGACTGAACCGGAGGTGACGACGACGACTTCGCGTCCGCCGCGTTTCACCTCGACCATCTGGCCGGCCCAATCCTCGATCGCGGGGATGTTGAGGCCCATGCCCTGCCGCGTCGCGAGCGCGCTGCCGATCTTCACCACCCAGCGCTTCGCCCGGCCGAGCTCCTCGCGCAGCTTGTCGTTCCCGGAGTCCATCACTCGTCCGTCTCACCGTCCGATTCGGCCATCGCGAGCAGGTGCGCCTGCACCGCGAGCATGAGCGTTTCGCAGCCCTCACCGGTCGCGCCGGAGACGGCGTACACCGGCCCGTCCCAGCCCGCCTCGCCGCAGAGCGCGGTCCAGTCGTCGTCGGGCCGGTCGACGACGAGGTCGATCTTGTTCAGCACGAGCCAGCGCTCGCGCGCCGCGAGCTCCGGATTGTGCGCGCTGAGCTCGTCCTCGATGGTGTGCATGTCCTGCACCGGGTCGCGTTCGGGGTCCATGCATGATACATCGACGACGTGCAGCAGCAGCTTCGTGCGCTCGACGTGCCGCAGGAATTGCAGCCCGAGGCCTGCGCCCTCGGCCGCGCCTTCGATGATGCCGGGAATGTCGGCGATCACGAAACTGCGATCCGGGCCCGTCGAGACGACGCCGAGCACGGGATAGAGCGTCGTGAACGGATAATCGGCGACTTTCGGGCGTGCGGCGGAAACCTGTCGGATCAGGGTCGACTTGCCGGCGTTCGGGAGGCCCACGAGGCCGACGTCGGCGAGGAGCTTCATCTCCAGGCGCAACTCGCGCTGCTCGCCCGGCGTGCCCTTCGTGGTCCGGCGCGGTGCGCGATTCGTGCTGCTCTTGAAGCGCGCGTTGCCGAGTCCGTGCCAGCCGCCCTTCGCGACGAGCAGGCGCGCGTCCGGCTCGACGAGATCGCCGATCAGTTCGTCCGTCGCCGTGTCGTACACGAGCGTGCCGCTCGGCACGCGGACGATGAGATCCTCCGCGGACTTGCCGATGCGGTCGCGGCCCATGCCGGGCTGACCGTTGCCGGCCTTGAAGATGCGTTTGTAGCGGAAGTCGATGAGCGTGTTGAGCTGGGGGTCGACCACGAGATAGACACTCCCGCCGTCGCCGCCATCACCGCCGTCGGGACCACCGAATTCGATGTATTTCTCGCGGTGGAAGCTCAGGCAGCCGTCGCCGCCCTTGCCGGCCTCGACGCGGATGATCGCTTCATCGACGAATTTCATGGTGTGGAACCGTCCGGAGGGGAATCGAGAGGCCCCAAAACGAAAGACCCCGTCAGGGACGGGGTCTCGGGCGAGCGCGACCGCCCGCCGGGATCAGGCCGCGACGACGCTGACGTAGGTACGGTTCTTCGGGCCCTTGGCTTCGAAGAGGACCTTGCCGTCGCTCGTCGCGAACAGGGTGTGGTCACGGCCCAGGCCGACGTTCGCGCCCGGATGGAAGTGCGTGCCGCGCTGGCGGACGATGATGGCGCCGGCGCCGACGGCCTGGCCGCCGAAGCACTTCACGCCGAGGCGCTTGGATTGGGAGTCGCGGCCGTTACGCGTGCTGCCGCCTGCTTTCTTGTGCGCCATGGCTGATTACCCTTTGACGATTTGATTGATTTCGACTTTGGTGAAATTCTGGCGGTGGCCCATCTGTTTGCGATGGTGCTTGCGGCGCTTGAATTTCACGATGCGGATCTTGTCGCCGCGGCCGTGCTCGAGGACGGTGGCGGTGACTTTCGCGCCCGCGAGGAGCGGACGGCCGACTTCGGTGCCCTCGGGCGCGCTGATCAGCAGGACCTCGCTGAATTCGATGACGTCGCCGGGGTTGCCCGGGAGGGTTTCCACCCGCAGCTTTTCACCTGCGGTAACGCGGTACTGCTTACCGCCGGTCTTGATAATCGCGTGCATTGCGCCTGAGCTCTCCGGAGTTGCTGGTGCCGCCCGGGTCCGGGCGAGCGCGCGATTTTACGTAATCCGCCCCCCGATAACAAGCGCCCGACGGAATCCAAGGCTCGGTTCCGATGGCATTTTCCCCCCGCTCTTGGCAAGATGAGCGCCCCTGAGCTGCCCCCCAATTCGCACTTATGTCCCTCGAGACGAACTCGGCCACTGCTGATCTCGAACGCATCCGCGTCCTGATTGAGGACGACATGGTCGCCGTCGACAAGCTCATCAAGACCCGGCTCTACTCCGAGGTGGTGCTCATCAATCAATTGAGCCACTACATCATCGGCAGCGGCGGCAAGCGCCTCCGCCCCCTCCTCGCGCTGATTTGCGCAAAGGCCGCGGGCTATCAGGGCACGCGTCACATCGACATCGCCGTGATCATCGAATTGATCCACACCGCGACGCTGCTGCACGACGACGTCGTCGACTCCTCGCGCATGCGCCGTGGCCGCGAGACCGCGAATCTCGTGTGGGGCAACGAGGCGAGCGTGCTGGTCGGCGATTTCCTCTACTCGCGCGCTTTCCAGATGATGGTCGACATCCAGAACATGCGCGTGCTGGAAATCCTCGCGAACGCGACGAACACGATTGCCGAGGGCGAGGTCATGCAGCTCGTCAACTGTCACGATCCGGAGACGACGGAGCAGCGCTATCTCGACACGATCCGCTTCAAGACCGCGAAGCTCTTCGAGGCGGCTGCGCAGCTCGGCGTCGTCATCAGCGGCGGCGATCCAGAGGTCGAGCACGCCATGGCCGCGTACGGGCGCCATCTCGGCACGGCGTTCCAGCTCGTCGACGACGCGCTCGATTACAGCGCATCTCCGCAGGAGCTCGGCAAGAACATCGGCGACGATCTCGCGGAAGGCAAACCGACGCTGCCGCTGCTCTATGCCATGTGGCGCGGCACGCCGGAACAGGCCGGCATCGTGCGCGAGGCTATCGAACAGGGCGGACGCGATCGCATCGAGGAAATCTCGAAGGCAATTGAATCCACCGGCGCCATCACTTACACTTTCGCGCTCGCTGAGGCCGAGGCCGGCGAAGCGCAACGCGCGCTCGCGAACGTGCCGCACTCGCCGTACTTCGAAGCCTTGCAGGCCTTGGCGCGTTTCGCGGTGCATCGCAGTTCATAATCTGCGGCATCGATCCAATTCGGGGTGTAGCTCAGTCTGGTAGAGCACTGCCTTCGGGAGGCAGGGGTCGTAGGTTCGAATCCTGTCACCCCGACCAAAATTCCCGCGCCGGTCGCGATGGTTCCGGAACTCCGGCCATCCGGCCGGCCGTTCCGTATTCCGGTCCACCCTCACCCCATTGCCTCGACGCCGGCCGACCGGGCGTCGGCGCTGAGGTTTGCGGAGGTGGATTTTGTTAAGATGCGCCACCTTGCCGGTGCGCAGCGCGGGCGGGACGCGAGGCGTCCCGAATCGCACGCGATCACTGCACCGCGCGGGCCGGTCGTGGCAGGCAACCTGACGCTGGGGGGCGTGACGGTTCCGTGCCGCCGGATGCGGTAATAAGAATGGCGTCCGGGACGGAGTCGGCCTCCGTCGATCACATGCGACGCCTATTGAGGTTCGGAGTCGACAAGCATCGTGGCCACGAGTCCCAGCACTGCGGACGAAGCGTTCCAGAACGACATTCTCCAGCACGTCTCGCGCACGTTCGCGCTGACGATCCCGGTGCTGCCGCCGCAGCTCTCGCGCGCGGTCGCGAATGCCTATCTGCTGTGCCGGATCGCCGACACGATCGAGGACGATGCCGATCTCGGCTTCGACGCGAAGCGCCATTATTCGCAACTCTTCCTCGCGCTCGTGCGCGGCGAAGGCGACATCGCCGCGTTCGGCCCCATACTCGCACCTCAGCTCGCCGCGCACACGCTCGATGCCGAGCGCGAGCTCATCGCGCACACCGACGCGGTGCTGCGTATCACGCACAGTCTCAATGCCGCCCAGCGGGAGGCACTGGAACGCTGTGTGCGGATCATGACGGATGGCATGGTGTTCTATCAGGGCCAGGAGACGCTCGACGGTGTCGAGAACCAGCCGGCGATGGATCGCTACTGCTACTACGTCGCCGGCGTGGTCGGCGAAATGCTGACCGATCTGTTCGTCGATCACTGTCCCGAGCTCGCGCCGCGCAAGCCCGAGCTGATGCGGCTCGCAGTGTCGTTCGGACAGGGGCTGCAGATGACGAACATCCTCAAGGACATCTGGGAAGATCGGGCGCGCGGCGCGTGCTGGCTGCCGCGCGACGAATTCGTCCGTCGCGGCATCCAGTTGAGCCGGCTCGCGCCCGGCGAAGGCGGCGCCGGCTACCAGGACGCGCTCCGCCACCTGGTGGGCATCGCGCACGGCCATCTGCGCAATGCGCTCGGGTACACGCTCGAGATGCCGGTGCGCGAGACCGGGATCCGCAATTTCTGCCTGTGGGCGCTCGGCATGGCCGTGCTGACGCTGCGCAAGATCGACGAGACTCCGAACTTCACGAGCGGTCAGGACGTGAAGATCTCCAGACGCAGCGTGAAGACGACAGTCATGCTCTCGAGGCTCGCCGTGAAATCGAACGTCGCGCTGCGCGCGCTGTTCGCATTCGCTTCGCTGGGTCTGCCGCAGCAGCGCGTCGTCGCCCAGGCTCCCGCACTCACCGATTCGTCCGCGCAGCCCCGCCAGGCGCCGGGCTCCCCGTGACTCCTGCCGCCGCCCGCTCCACGCCGACCGGATCGGCGACGCCCGCGATCCCGCCGCGGCCGGCGATCGTGGCGGCGCTGCACGACGAAGCCCGTACGCTGGTCGTGCGCGGTGCGCCGCGGCCGGACGCGGTCCGCGCCGAAATCTCCGGCGTCGGGTTCGAACGTGCGACACGCACGGGGCGCGCGCTCGTTGCGCGCGGCGCGACCGCACTCATGTCGTGGGGCACGGCCGGCGCGCTCGACGTCGCGGCGCGTCCCGGCGAGGTCTTGATTTACCGCGCCGTGCGCTGGCGCGACGGCGCGGAATACGCCTGCGATCCCGCCTGGGTCGCGGCGCTCGCCGTCCGCCTTGCTCCCCTCGCACCGCGCGTCGTGCTCGGCTTGAGCTCGCCGCATGCGGTGTTCGACGAAGCCGAGCGTCGCGCCCTCCACGCCGCGACCGGCGCGACCGCCGTCGACATGGAAACCGCCGCGCTCGCTGCCGTCGCGGCGGACGCCGGCATACCGTTCGTCGCCCTGCGTTGCGTCGTCGATCCGGTCGGCTTCGCCGTCCCGCGCAGCGCGATCGCCGGGCTCGCACCGGACGGCACGTCGCGCCCCGGACGCACGATCGCCACGCTCGTCAAACGTCCCTACGAGCTGCCCGATCTGCTGCGCCTCGCGTCCTGGTACCGGCTCGCCTTGAAGCAATTGCGGGCCGCCGCCGGACACTGCCGGCCCGATTTCGCGTACCGCCCATGACCGTACTCGTCACCGGCGCCACGGGTTTCGTCGGCAGTGCCGTCGCGCGACTCCTGCTCGCGCGCGGCGCGACGGTGCGCGTGCTCGCACGCCCCGGCAGCGACCGCCGCAATCTGCAGGGCCTCGCGGTGGAGGTCGCGGAAGGCGATTTGCGCGATCGGGCCTCGCTCGAACGCGCGCTCGCGGGCTGCGAAGCGCTGTTCCACGTCGCCGCCGATTACCGGCTGTGGACGAAGCACCCCGAAGAGCTCATGACGGCAAACGTCGACGGTACCCGCCAGCTCATGCAGGCGGCGCTCGCCGCGGGCACGCGCCGCGTCGTCTACACGAGCAGCGTCGCGACGCTCGGCATCCGCACCGACGGTACGCCCGGCGACGAGGACACACCGGTCACGCTCGCCGACATGATCGGCGTCTACAAACGCTCGAAGTTCCTCGCCGAGCGGGGCATCGACGAGCTCGTCGCGAACGCCGGTCTGCCCGCCGTGATTGTGAATCCCTCGACACCGATCGGCCCACGTGACATCAAACCGACGCCGACCGGCCGCGTGATCCGCGATGCCGCCGCCGGACGCATTCCGGCTTACGTCGACACCGGGCTCAACATCGTGCACGTCGACGACGTCGCGGCCGGACACCTGCTCGCCTTCGAACGCGGCACGATCGGACGCCGTTACATCCTCGGCGGCGAAGACCTCGCCCTGCGCGACATCCTCGGCGAAATTGCGCGGCTGTGCGGCCGCCGTCCGCCGCGCATCGAGCTGCCGCGCACGCTGCTGTATCCGATCGGCTGGATCTCCGAGCAGTGGGCCGCCCTCACGAACGGCGCCGAGCCGCAGGTCACGGTCGACGGCCTGAAGATGTCGAAGAAGAAGATGTTCTTCGACTCCGGACGCGCACGGCGCGAGCTCGGCTATGCGCACCGCCCGGCACGCGAAGCACTCGCGGACGCCGTGCGCTGGTTCGAGGAATGCCGATGAGCACGCACGCCATCATGCTCGCCGCGGGAATGTCACGGCGTCTCGCCGATCCCGGCCGCCCCCCGAAGTCGCTGCTCGAGTTCGGAGGGCGCACGCTGCTGGAGCGCCATTTCGACTGTCTGCGCGCACTCGGCATCCGCGAGGTCACGCTCTGCGTCGGCTATCGCCGCGAGCTGTTGGAAGACGTCGCGGCGCGTGCGCCGGGTATCGACGTGCGGTGCGTTCACAATCCCGATTTCGAGGAAGGCAGTGTGGTCAGTCTGTGGTCGACGCGCGCTGCGCTGACCGCGGGGCGCGAAGTGATCCTGATGGACGCCGACGTGTTCTACGCACCGGAGATCCTGGCCCGTCTCGTGCAGAGTCCCGCGGCCGACTGCCTGTTGATCGATCGCGATTTCGTGCCCGGCGACGAGCCGGTCAAGGTCTGCGTGCGCGACGGCCGCATCGTGGAATTCCGCAAGCTGCTCGATCCGCTGCTGCGCTACGACTCGTGCGGCGAATCGATCGGCTTCTTCAAGCTCTCGCCCGCGACCGCGGCCGCACTCGCGGCACGCACCGAGGCCTACGTGGCGGCGGGCCGGCGCAACGAACCCTACGAAGAGCCGCTGCGGGAACTGCTGATCGATGCGCGATCGGCGTTCCGCTGCGAGGACGTCAGCGGCCTGCCCTGGATTGAAATCGACTTTCCCGAGGACATCGATCGTGCACGCGATAACATCCTGCCTCGAATCGACACCGCCCGTGTCTGAACGAGCGGCCGCACGGCTGCGCAAGACGACGCAGCTCAAGAACCTGCTGCGCTCGGCGCAGCTCGAGTTCATTCTCGAGGCGCACAACGGCATCAGCGCCCGCATTGCCGAGGAAGCGGGCTTCAAGGGCATCTGGGCGAGCGGGCTGGCGATCTCCGCGCAGTTCGGCGTCCGCGACAACAACGAGGCGAGCTGGACGCAGGTCGTCGACATGCTCGAGTTCATGTCCGACGCGACGAGCATTCCGATCCTCCTCGACGGCGACACCGGGTACGGCAACTTCAACAACATGCGCCGGCTCGTGCGCAAGCTCGAGCAGCGCGGCATCGGCGGCGTGTGCATCGAGGACAAGATCTTCCCGAAGACGAACAGCTTCATCGACGGCGAGCGCCAGCCGCTCGCCGACGTCGCGGAATTCTGCGGCAAGATTGCGGCCGGCAAGGACAGCCAGGCCGACGACGACTTCTGCGTCGTCGCACGCGTCGAGGCCTTGATCGCCGGTTGGGACGTACCCGAGGCGCTGCGCCGCGCGGAAGCCTACCGCCGCGCCGGCGCGGACGGCATCCTCATCCACAGCAAGCTCTCGCGCCCCGATCAGATCCTGGAGTTCGCCGCAGAGTGGGGCAATCGCGCGCCGCTCGTGATCGTTCCGACGAAGTACTACAGCACACCGGTCGAAGTTTTCCGCAAGGCGAAGATCAGTCTCGTCATCTGGGCGAATCACCTGATCAGAAGCGCGGTCTCGGCGATGCAGAACGTGGCCGAGCAGATCCAGCGCGACGAGGGTCTCATCGACGTCGAGGACCGCATCGCCTCCGTCGACGAAATCTTCCGGCTGCAGGGCGCCGACGAGCTCGCCGCCGCCCAGGAGCGCTATTCCTCCGGCCGCCGCGACATCACCGCTATCGTGCTCGGCGCAAGCCGCGGCGACGACCTCGCGAGCCTGACGAGCGATCGGCCGAAGCTCATGCTGCCGGTCGGCGGCAAACCGCTGCTCCGGCATCTCGTCGACAAGTTCAAGAAGCGCGGCATCGATCAGATCATGGTCGTCGCCGGCTACAAGGCCGAGACGATCGACGTGAGCGGCGTCGAAGTCCTCGTCAACGATCGTTATGCGGCGACGGGCGAGCTCGTCTCGCTCGCCCGCGCGCTGGACCGATTCACCGACGACATGGTCGTGCTCTACGGCGACCTGCTGTTCCGCAGCTACATCCTGCGCGATTTGATGGAGAACGACGCGGAGATCACCGTCGTCGTCGATTCGAGCTCGCAGACGCGGCCGACGGCGTCCGGCTCGGACGATTTCGCGTTCTGCTCGGAGCCGGACGATCGCTCGACCTGGGGTCAGGCCGTGACCCTGACGCGCATCACGCGCTCCGCGCATTGCGGCGACAAACAGGCCGACGGCCGCTGGATCGGCATGATGCGCGTACGCGGTGCCGGCAGGCGCTGGCTCGAGGAGGCGATGGCCGCGCTCGGCGCGCAGGCGGATTTCGACCGCCTGGGCATGCCGGATCTCCTGAACTTCCTCGTCGCCTCCGGGCGCACGGTGCGCGTGTGGTACATCCATGGCCACTGGCTCGACGTCAACTCCGTGCAGGACCTCGAATGCGCCGGCAACTTCGCCGCCGGCCAGTCCTGAGGCGCGCGCCGGATGATCGAGGCAGGCCAGTTCGTCGCGGCGGCACAGCGCCACGGCTATGATTTCTACGCGGGTGTTCCCTGCTCCTTCCTCACGCCGTTCATCAACTACGTCATCGGCGATCCGGCGCTGACCTACGTGTCCTCGGCGAACGAGGGTGACGCGGTGGCGACTGCGGCCGGCGCCTGGATCGGCGGCCGGAACAGTGTCGCGATGATGCAGAACTCCGGACTCGGCAACGCCGTCAGTCCGCTCACCTCGCTGACCTACGTGTTCAGGATCCCGCTGCTCGTCGTCTGCACGCATCGCGGCGCGCCGGGCGTGAGCGATGAGCCGCAGCACGAATTGATGGGACAGATCACGGGCGAGATGCTGACGACGATGCGCCTGCCGTGGGAAGAGTTTCCGCGCGAGCCCGAAGCCATCGCGCCCGCGCTCGAACGCGCCTCGGCACATACCGCTGCAGAGCGCCGCCCGTATGCTTTCGTGATGCAGAAGAACACCTGTGCGCCGCATGCGCTGCGCGACGCCGGCCCGCCGCAGCGGGTGCGCGCCACCGCCGTCGCGGGCCCGGCGTTCACACGGCCGCCCGCCGCGCGCCTGTCGCGGGCGGAAGCGCTCGCGCGCGTCGTCGACCACACGCCGCTGGACAGCTCCGTCGTCATCGCGACCACCGGCTTCACGGGCCGCGAGCTCTACGCGCTCGCCGACCGTGCGAATCAACTCTACATGGTAGGCTCGATGGGCTGTGCGGCATCGCTCGGTCTCGGGCTCGCGCTCGCACGGCCCGAGCGTCGCATCGTGGTCGTCGACGGCGACGGCGCCGCGCTCATGCGCCTCGGCAATCTCGCGACACTCGGCACTTATGCTCCGTCCAACCTGGTCCACATCGTGCTCGACAACGAAGTCCACGACTCGACGGGAGCGCAGGCGACCGTGACGGCGAACGTCGATTTCGCGGCCATCGCGCAGGCCACGGGCTATGCCTATGCCGCGCGGGGCGATGAGCTCGCGGCGCTCGACGCCGCGCTCGCTGCGCAGGGTCGCGACGGCGGCAGCTTCCTGCATTTAAAGATCAGGCCCGGCGCGCGTGACGATCTGCCGCGTCCGAAGATCACGCCGCCCGAGGTTCTCACCCGCCTGATGGAGCATCTCGCGCAGCCATGAAAGCGATTCTGCTCAATCCCGGCCCGGTCACGCTGAGCGACGGTGTACGCGCGGCCCTGCAACGTCCCGATCTCTGCCACCGCGAACCGGAGTTCGCCACGTTGCAGCAGGGGCTGCGCGATAAGCTGCTCGCGGTGTACGGTCTCGCCGGGGACACCTGGGCGGCGACGCTGCTCACGGGCTCCGGCACGGCGGCCGTCGAGGCGATGCTCATCAGCATGATGCCGGCGGAAGGCGCGATGCTCGTCATCGAGAACGGGGTCTACGGCGAACGCATGCTCGCGATAGCGCACGCCTATGGCATCCCTGCGCTCGGCCTCTCGCACGCCTGGGCGGAGAAGATCGACATGGAGCGCGTGCACGCCGCGCTCGACGAGAATCCGCGGATTGCGCACGTCGCGGTCGTGCACCACGAGACCACGAGCGGCCGCCTCAACGATCTGCACGAGCTCGCCGCGACCTGCCGCGAGCGCGGGCTCTGGTTGCTGCTCGATGCCGTCAGCAGCTTCGGTGCCGAAGCACTGGACTTCGCGGAGTGGCCGATTGCAGCGTGCGCGGCGACGGCCAACAAGTGCCTGCACGGCGTACCGGGAACCTCGTTCGTCATCGCCCGGCGTGAGCGCCTGGCGCGCGGCGCGAAGCGCGGCATGTACCTCGATCTGTCGCGCTATCTCGCGCAACAGGATGCCGGCGGCACGCCGTTCACTCAGTCCGTACAGACCTTCTACGCTCTCGATGCCGCGCTCGGGGAGTTCTTCGCGGCGGGCGGCGTCGCGGCGCGTCATGCGCTCTACGCAGGGCGTCTCGGCCGCGTGCGCGGGACCTTGCGCAGGCTCGGTGTCGCGCCGCTGTTGCCCGATGGCGATTGTTCGTGCGTGCTGCACGCGTTCGAGCTCCCGTCCGGCACGGACTATGCCGCCCTGCACGATGCGCTCAAGGCGCGCGGCTTCGTGATTTACGCGGGACAGGGACGGCTCGCGAGCCGCATCTTCCGGATTTCGACGATGGGTGAGATCGGCGAGGACGATCTCGCGCGGCTGTGCGCCGCGCTGGAAGCATTCTTCGCGGTGTAGGCGACCGCCCGATCAGGCGGTCTTGATCGCGTTCGGGATGCCCGCCTCGAGGTAGGCGAGAATTTCCTGCTCGATCCGATCCGCGGTCAGACCCGCGTCCTTCAGCATCTCATCGCGCCCGCCGTGCTGAATCAGACGATCCGGCAAGCCGATGAGCAGGAGCTTCGGTTGCAGTCCGCGCTCCGAGAGCACCTCGGCCACTGCGCCACCCGCACCACCGGCGACGACGTTCTCCTCGATGGTGACGAGCAGTTCGTGGCTCGCGGCCAACCCGGCGACGAGATCGGCATCGAGGGGCTTGATGAATCGCATGTTCACGGCGGTCGCGTCCAGACGTTCCGCTATTTCGAGCGCCGTCGGCACCATGCTGCCGAACGCGAGCAGCGCCACGCGGCGGCCCGTGCGCTTGATCTCGGCCTTGCCGATCGGCAGCGCGGTCATCTTCTCCGCCGGCTGCACGCCCGTGCCGATGCCGCGCGGATACCGCACGGCCGCAGCACCCTCGTGCATGAACCCGGTGTAGAGCATCTGGCGGCACTCATTCTCGTCCGAGGGCGCCATCAGGACGATGTCCGGCAGGCAGCGCAGGAAGCTCACGTCGTAACTGCCGTTGTGCGTCGGGCCGTCGGCTCCGACGAGCCCGGCACGGTCGAGTGCGAACAGCACCGGCAACTTCTGCGCGCAGACGTCGTGCACGACCTGGTCGTAGCCGCGCTGCAGGAACGTCGAGTAGATCGCGACGACGGGTTTCAGCCCATCGCAGGCCATACCGGCCGCAACCGCGACGGCATGTTGCTCGGCGATCGCGACGTCGAAATAACGCTCGGGGTATTCCTTCTCGAAACGCACGAGCCCCGAGCCCTCGCGCATTGCCGGCGTGATGGCGACGAGGCGCGGGTCACGACCCGCCATGTCGCAGATCCAGTCGCCGAAGACGTCACTGTAATTGGCCTTGGGCGCCTTGCCGGACGGCACGATGCCGACCTTCGGATCGAAGGGCGAGACGCCGTGGTACTTCACGGGATCGGCCTCGGCCGGGCCGTAACCCTTGCCCTTCTTCGTGATCACGTGCAGGAACTGCGGCCCTTCGAGTAGGTGCACGTTGCGCAAGGTGTGCAGCAGAGCCGGCAGATTGTGGCCGTCGATGGGTCCGATGTAATTGAACCCGAATTCTTCGAACAGCGTGCCGGGGACGATCAGGCCTTTGACGTGCTCCTCGGCGCGGCGGGCGAGTTCCCAGACGCTCGGCATCTGGGAGAGAACCTTCTTGCTGCCCTCCCGCACGGTCGTGTAGAGCTTGCCGGAGAGCATCTGCGCGAATCGGTTGGACAGGGCGCCGACGTTCGGGGAGATCGACATGTTGTTGTCGTTCAGGACGACGAGCAGGTCCGCACCGATATCACCCGCGTGGTTCAGCGCCTCGAACGCGAGGCCCGCGGTGATACTGCCGTCGCCGATGATCGCCACCGCCTTGCGCTTGCTGCCCGAACGCTTCGCGGCGATGGCCATTCCGAGCGCCGCGCTGATCGAGGTGCTGGAATGGCCGACCCCGAACGCGTCGTACGGACTCTCCTCGCGCTTCGGAAACGGTGCGAGGCCGTTCCACTGGCGGATGGTGTGCATCCGGTCGCGGCGACCGGTCAGGATCTTGTGCGGGTAGGCCTGATGGCCCACGTCCCACACGAGCCGGTCCTCGGGGGTGTTGTAGACGTAATGCAACGCAAGCGCGAGCTCGACCGAGCCGAGACCGGCCGCGAGATGCCCGCCGCTGCGGCTCACGGCATCGAGGAGGAAAGCCCGCAGCTCCTTCGCGAGCGGTTCGAGCGAGCTTTCCGGCAATTGCCGCAAATCATGAGGCGAATTGATCTTTTCGAGAATCGGGAAGCTCTTGTGCTCGCTCATGACGCTGGCTTTGCGCTGGGTTGGGGGAGGGCTCGGCATTATGGATAGCGGTCCTGGGGCATGCAAGCGTGGGCCGGAACCCCGAAATTCGCCGCGCCGAGGAACCTACCGGTCGTCCAATGTCCAAGCGCGGGAGCGTCCTCGCGGTACGGGGGAATGTGTGTTCTGAACCACAACCGACAACCGATTCGTGGCGGACACGCAATGACATGCTTCTAAACGGCGTGACAGTGTCGTAATATGCGGGCGGTCAAAAGTACGCAATTACATGAAACTCCAAGAATTTCCATCAACGACCAAAGGTTTTAGCGCGCTGGGGGCAGATGCATGAGTGTTCCGCTGATTCAACAGTACCGCGTGGGGCGTTACATCCTCGAACAGAAGCTGAAAGGCGTTGAGCGCTACCCACTCGTCCTCATGCTGGAACCCCTGTTCCGGTGCAACCTCACCTGCTCCGGCTGCGGCAAGATCGATTACCCCGACGAGATCCTCGACAAGCGCCTGAGCTATGAGGATTGCATGGCGGCCGTCGACGAATGCGGCGCGCCCATCGTGTCGATCGCCGGCGGCGAGCCGCTGATCCACAAGGACATGACGCGCATCGTGCGGGGCTACATCGATCGCAAGAAATTCGTCTACCTCTGCACGAACGCCCTGCTGCTCGAGCGCAAGATGGACGAGTATTCGCCATCGCCGTATCTGACGTTCTCGGTCCACCTCGACGGCAATCGCGATCGCCACGACGCCTCGGTGTGCCGCAGCGGCGTGTACGACAAGTGCATCGAGGTCATCAAGCAGGCCCTCGGCCGCGGTTTCCGCGTGACCTTGAACTGCACCCTGTTCCAGGGCGAGTCGCCCGAGGAAGTCGCGCATTTCATGGACGAGATGATGGCGCTCGGCGTCGAAGGCGTGACGATCTCGCCCGGCTACATGTACGAGCGTGCGCCGCGCCAGGACGTCTTCCTGAAGCGGACGGCGAGCAAGCAACTGTTCCGCGACATCTTCAAGCTCGGCAAGGGCAAGAAGTGGCGCTTCAACCAGTCCTCGCTGTATCTCGATTTCCTGGCGGGCAACCAGACCTATCACTGCACGCCGTGGGGCAATCCGACGCGCAACGTCTTCGGCTGGCAGAAGCCCTGTTACCTGCTCGTCGGCGAGGGCTACGCGCCGACGTTCAAGTCGCTCATCGAGGACACCGAGTGGCACAAGTACGGCACCGGCACGAATCCGAAGTGCGCGGACTGCATGGTCCACTGCGGATACGAGGCGACGGCCGTGAACGATACGTTCAAGCGGCCCTGGGTCGGACTGCACAACTTCCTGTTCGGGCCGCGCACCGAGGGCCCGATGGCGCCCGAAGTCCCGTTCAACTACGACGACGAGCCGGCACCGAAGCCGCGCCTCGTGGTCCGTGTCGAATCGGGCAGCGCGTGCAGCTCCGGCGACAAGAAGCGCGTCGCTTGACCAGATTCCCGCCTCTCGTCTGATCTCGTCGGCGGCGCGCCACTGCGTCGCCGACGGACACCCCGATGTTCCATACCCTCGTCACCATCGCCGCCTTGATGTGGCTGGGGCTCCTGCTCGCACCCTGGCGTCCCTGGCAGACGCGGGAACGCCTGACGGCCAATCCGGCACTGTTGCTGCCGCTCGGTGAGATCTCCG
The DNA here is from genome assembly GCA_016209015.1 of Gammaproteobacteria bacterium. GTDB lineage: Bacteria > Pseudomonadota > Gammaproteobacteria > JACQWY01. Next base: position 162,347 of record JACQWY010000038.1, read on the forward strand.
TCGTCATCCCGGCGCGCAACGAGGCCGAATGCATCGCCGACACACTCCGCGACGTCGCCGCCCAGGGGACGCTCGCCCGTATCGTCCTCGTCGACGATCAGAGCGAGGACGGCACCGGCGACATCGCCCGCGGGCTCGGGCTGCCGAATCTGCTCGTCATCGGAGGCTCGACGCCTCCTCCCGGCTGGAGCGGCAAGTTGTGGGCGCTCTCGCAGGGTTTCGCTCACGTCGAATCCCAATACACGCTGCTGCTGGATGCCGACATCTCCGTGCGCCCCGGCCTCGTGCCCGCGCTGCTCGAGAAGCTGACCCGGGAGAGCCGCGACATGGTGTCGATCATGGCGACCCTCTACATGGCATCGTTCTGGGAACGCCTGTTGCTGCCGCCGTTCATCTACTTCTTCAAGCTGATCTATCCATTCGCCCTCACGAACTCGGATCGCTCCCGGCTCGCGGCGGCGGCCGGCGGCTGCATACTCCTCCGCACCGAGCGTCTGCGCGGCATCGGCGGCTTCGCGGCGCTGCGTGATGCGCTCATCGACGACTGCACGCTCGCCCGCTGCGTGAAGCGCGCGGGTGGGCGCATCTGGATCGGCTTGTCGCGCGACGTCCGGGCGATCCGCCCGTATCACAGCGTCCAGAACATCTGGAACATGGTGGCCAGGACGGCTTACACCCAACTCCGCTACTCGTTCGCCCTGCTCGTCCTCTGCACCGTGCTCCTGCTCATCAGTTTCGTCGTGCCCGTAATCGGAGCGTTCACCGACTTCCAGGGCAGCCGCGTGACGGCGATGATCGCCCTCGCGGCGATGTTCACATCCTATGCACCCACGCTGCGGTACTATGAGCGCCCGTTGACGTGGGCGCCGACCCTTCCGGTTGCGGCGAGTCTCTATCTCGCCATGACCTGGACCTCGGCGCTGCGCTACCTGCGTGGCGAGCGTTCGCGCTGGAAGAACCGTGTCTACGAACGCGACGAGACGCCCTCGGCGTGACGGGCCGGCACTGAACTGCACAGAGATTACGAGGTGAATCCAATGGCCAGGATGCTAGCGTTGACGCTCGGATTGCTCATGGGGCTTTGGACGGCATCCGCACCAGCGGCCCCGACCGATGACGCCAAAGCCGTCGTCGAGAAGCTCCACGATACACTGCTCAATGCGATGAAGGATGCCCAGAAACTGGGCTTCAAGGGGCGCTACGCCCTCATCGAGCCGGCCCTGCGCACGGCCTTCGATTTCGAGACCATTTCGCGCATCATCACCGGACCGCACTGGAAGACGCTGAACGATGCGCAGCACCTGAAGTTCATCGACGTGTTCACGAAGCTCAGCATCGCGACCTACGCCAACAATTTCGACGGCTTCTCGGGCGAGCACTTCGAGACCGCGAGCTCGGAGGAGAAGCGCGGCAACATGCTCGTGAAGACGTTTCTCGTGAAGTCCGACGGCAAGAAGGTGGACCTCAATTACGTGCTCCAGAAGCACGGCGACGCGTGGCAAATCGTGAACGTGGTCGCAGAAGGGGTCTCCGACCTCTCTCTAAAGCGGGCCGACTACACGGCCGTTATAGGCAGCGAGGGCTTCGACTCTCTTATTGCTAAATTGAACGAGAAAATTGCATCATATGAATCGGGATCCAAGTAGCCCTCGGTCGGCGCGATGCCAGCCCGGGGAGCAGGGCTCTGGCACCCTTCCTTAACACCCAACCTGGACGGAACCGCTACCATGCGACACATGAGAACAACGGCGCTGATGCTTGCTCTTGCGGGGGTGGCGCTGCTGTCGGGATGCGCGAGCAACGGCGCTAAGAACGACAACAACGATCCCTACGAATCCGTTAACCGCAAGATGTACAACTTCAACGACGTGCTGGACAAGAACTTCTTCCAGCCGGTCGCCCGCGGTTACGTCAAGGTGACGCCCGATCCGGTCCGCTCCGGGGTCACGAACTTCTTCGACAACCTCGGTTACCTCAACGTCATCACGAACGATCTGCTCCAGGGCAAGATGAAGCAGACGGCACTCGATTCCAGCCGTTTCGTCGTCAACAGCACCGTCGGCATCGGCGGCCTGTTCGACCCCGCGACCGGCTTCGGCCTCGCATCTCACGACGAAGATCTCGGCCAGACGTTCGGCGTGTGGGGGGCGGGTGAAGGGGCTTACCTCGTGCTGCCGCTGCTCGGCCCGAACTCGTTCCGCGATGCGCCGAACCTCGCGTCGAGCATGCTGCTCAACCCGCTCACCTGGATCAACAGCGTCGTGACGATTCCGCTCGGCGTGCTGAACGCGGTGAACACCCGTGCGAACCTGCTCGAGGCCACGAACATCCGCGATCAGGCAGCGCTCGATCCCTATACCTTCGTGCGTGAGGCCTATCGTCAGCAGCGCGAGTTCAAGATCTACGACGGCAATCCGCCGGCCGACGAGAACGACGAATACAACGTCGATGCCAAGGGCGATCAGTCCGTCCTGAAGATCTACTGACGGCGAGCGGCCAACCGGCCGCTGCCGCTTACGCCTTCATTCACTTGGCCGGGCTCGTCCCGGCCAAGCTTCGTCTACGAGCTCGATCCAGTGCCGCACCGGCACGTTCGACTCACGTTCCAGATGCAACATGCAGCCGATGTTCGCGCTGGCAATCGCCTCAGGTGCGCCGGTCGCGAGATGAGCGAGCCTGCGCGTGCGCAGTTCGTTCGCGAGCTCCGGCTGCAGCAGCGAATAAGTTCCGGCTGAGCCGCAGCACGATTCGAGCCCCGCACGTTGCGTGAGCTCGAAGCCGGCCACCTCCAGCGCAGCCTCCACTCGACCCGGTGCGCGTAGCGCATGTTGCAAGGTGCATGGCGGTTGGAACGCGATGCGGCCGGCACAACCCGGCGTTTGCGACGGCAGCGCCGCAGCGAGCTCTGCCGCGGTGACCGCGGAGCTCGCATCGAGGGCCAGCTCCGCGACGCGCGCGGCGCGCTCGCAATAATGCGGATCGTCGGCGAGGAGATCGGCATAATCCCGCAGCATGGCGGAGCAACCGCTCGATGCCGAGAACACGCCCGCCGCCCCGGCCTCGATTGCCGGCCACCAGGCGTCGATATTCGCGCGTGCGAACGTCCGGGCTTCGTCGGCATGTCCGAGGTGGTAGGGCAAGGCTCCGCAGCAGACCGTCCCGGGTACGCGCACGAGCGACGTGCCGAGCCGATCCAGAACCCGCGCAGCCGCCGCATTGATGCGGGGGGCCGCACTCGCCTGCACGCATCCCGTGAGACACAGCAGACGACGCGCATGCCGCGGCTCCGGCCAGGCACCTGGGTCACGCGACGCCGGCACCCACCGAGCGAGCCTGTCGGGAAGCAGCCCACGCACCGCGCGGCCGAGTCCAATGAGTGCGCCGGCGCGGCCGGCATCCGACATCACCCGGCGCAGCAGCCAGCGGAACAAGCGCTTACCCGCGGGCCGGGCGACGTCGCGCTCGAGCTTCGGTTTCACGAGCTCCGTCAGGCGCGCATAGCGGACGCCCGACGGGCACGTGCTCTCACAGGCCCGGCAGGTGAGGCAGCGATCGAGGTGGCGCTGTGTCGTCTCGCCGACGGCCTCGCCTTCCAACATCGCCTTCATGAGATAGATGCGCCCGCGGGGCCCGTCACGTTCATCGCCCCGGATCTGATACGTCGGACATACCGCGTTACAGAACCCGCAATGCACGCAACTGCGCAGGATCGCCTCCGCCTCGGGGCCGATCGTGCTGCCGGCGATCTCGGGAGCGAGGATGGCACGCATCGCGATTCAGAGTCCGTCGTAGAGACGACCGGGATTGAAAACACCGGCCGGGTCGAACGCCTGCTTCAGCGCCCGATGCAGGGCGAGCAGCGCGGGTGGGAGCGGCGGCAGCGACGCCCCGCCCACCCCGCGCAGGCGCGCCGCGTGACCGCCCGCGTGCGCGGCGGCGGCATGCATGCGCACGTCGTCCACGTCCGTCTCGAGCCAGCGCTGCGCGCCGCCCCAATCGATCGTCCAGGAGCCGGGCAGATCGATCGGTGGAGCAGCGGGCGACACGGCGAACCGCCACAACGCCTGGCCCTCGCGAGGTGTTCGCGTCGGCAGGTCGCGCAGCGCTTCCCAGAAGTCCAGTCCAGGCTCGACCGCGTCGGGCGCGAGCACTTCGATCAGGGCGTCGACTGCGGCGGATTGGCCTGCGAGCCGTGCCCGCAACACGCCTTCGGCATACGCTAGCCCCGCAATCGCGAGCGGCCGGCGCGCGAGCGCGGTCATGCGCTGCAGCGCCTCGTCGGGCGCGAGCTGCCAAAGCACGCTGCATTCGCCGGCCGGACGCGGCAGGACGCGCAGTGACACGTCGACGATCACTCCGAGCGTGCCGTGCGCGCCCGCCATCAGGCGCGAGACGTCGTAGCCCGCGACATTCTTCATGACCTGCCCGCCGAAGCGCAGGACTTCGCCCCGCCCGTTCATCACCCGCACGCCGAGCACGAAATCGCGAACGGCTCCCGCATAGGGCCGGCGCGGCCCGGCCAACCCGGTCGCGACCACACCGCCGATCGTAGAGGCCGCACCGAAACGTGGGGGCTCGAAACCGAGCATCTGGCCGCGCGCCGCGAGCGCGGATTCGATCTCGGCGAGCGGCGTGCCAGCGCGCGCGGTGATGACGAGCTCGGAAGGGGAGTACGCGAGGATGCCGCGATACGCGGCGAGCCGCAGCAACTGCCCCGGGACGGGCCGGAGGACCGCACTCCGGGTGTCGCCCCCGGCGATCCTGAGCGGCAGTCTGTCTCGCGTTGCGGCGCGGATCCGATCGGACAATTGCGCGAGCACGGCGCCCGCGGCGTCTCCGGCGGCATCGAACTCGACCTCGGGACCGCCGTCGAATCCGGCGCCGCTCATGTCGTCGGGGGAATGCGCGGAGTCGCGACCTCGGTGTCGCTGTTCTGCCCGCGCTGCCGCAGCACGTGATCCATCACGACGAGCGCAAGCATGGCCTCAGCGATCGGCGCGGCGCGGATGCCCACACAGGGGTCGTGGCGACCGTGCGTCGCGATCTCCGTCGCGTGTCCTGCGCGATCCACGGTGCGGCCCGGCAAGCGGATGCTCGAGGTGGGCTTCAACGCGATGCTCACGAGCAGGTCCTGGCCGGTCGAGATGCCGCCGAGGATCCCGCCGGCATGATTACTGAGGAAACCCGCGGGCGTCATCTCGTCCCGATGCTGCGTGCCCTTCTGCTCGATCACGGCGAAGCCGTCGCCGATTTCGACCCCCTTCACCGCATTGATGCCCATCATCGCCTTGGCGATGTCCGCGTCGAGCCGATCGAAGACGGGTTCACCGAGGCCGGGCATCACATTCGTCGCAACGACGTCGATGCGCGCCCCCACGGACTCGCCTTCCTTGCGGAGCGTGTCCATGTAGGCCTCGAGCTCGGGCACGCGTTCGGGATCGGCGCAGAAGAAGGGATTTCGCTCGACCGCGTCCCAGGATTTCAGGCCGAGGACGAGCGGACCGAGCTGCGCGAGATGAGCGCGGATCTCGATGCCGTAACGCTCGCGGAGGTATTTCTTCGCGATGCCGGCGGCGGCGACGCGGACGCACGTCTCGCGCGCCGACGACCGTCCGCCGCCGCGATAATCACGCACGCCGTATTTCTGGATGTACGCGTAGTCGGCGTGGCCGGGGCGGAATTTGTCCTTGATGTCGGAATAGTCTTTCGACTTCTGATCGGTGTTCTCGATCAGGAGACCGATCGGCGTACCCGTCGTGCGTCCCTCGAACACACCGGCGAGGATGCGCACCTCGTCCGCCTCGCGCCGCTGGGTCGTGTGACGCGACTGGCCGGGCTTGCGGCGATCGAGGTCGCGCTGCAGATCCTCGGCGCTGAGCTCGAGTCCGGGAGGACAACCATCGACGATGCCGAGATAAGCCGGACCATGGCTCTCTCCCGCGCTCGTCACCGTGAACAACGTGCCAAAAGTGCTTCCAGACATGGGCGGCATTTTACGCGGTGCGGGCGCGCAAGTCGCGCCGGCGGCGCCTCAGGCGCCGGGCAGGTCTTCGCGGTGGAGCACGAAGATCCCGTCGCCACCGTGCGCGAGCTCGACCCAGATGAACGGCAGTCCGGGAAACGCGGCCTCGACCGCGGGCCAGGTCGCGCCCGTGTCCATCACGAGTATGCCGCCCGGACGCAGGCGCGCCGCCGCCCCGTCCAGGATGCGACGGACGAGATCGAGCCCGTCATCCCCGGCGGCGAGCGCGAGCGCGGGTTCGTGCGTGTATTCCGGCGGCAGCTCGGCCATCTCGTCCAGCGGCACGTACGGCGGATTGGCGAGAATCACGTCGTAGCGCCGCTCCTCCGCCGGAAACAGATCCGCGCGGTGCAGGAAGACGCGCGCGCCCAGCCCATGGCGCTCGACGTTGTGGGCGGCGACCGCGAGCGCGTCCGTCGACACGTCCGTCGCATCGACGTGCGCCCCGGGAAACTGCAGGGCCGCAGCGATCGCGATGCAAGCGCTGCCCGTGCCGATGTCGAGGACCCGCTCGACCCGCGTGGCGTCGACCCACGGCGCGAAGTCCTCGAGGATGAGCTCCGCAATGGGCGAGCGCGGAACGAGCACGCGCTCGTCGACATAGAACTCGTGCCCGGCGAACCACATCGCCTTCGTGAGATAGGCGGCCGGAAGCCGCTCCGTGATACGGCGCGCGACGAGCGCCTCCACGCGCACTGCGACCGCGGCGTCGACCGGCCGGTCGAGCGCGGCCTCCGGTGCATCGAACGGCAGACCGAGCGTGTGGAAGACGAGATAGACGGCTTCGTCGCGGGCGTTGTCCGTGCCGTGACCGTAGTACAGACCGGCGGCGTCGAACCGGCGCTCGGCATCCAGCACGAGCGAGCGCGGCGTCGGGGAATCGGATTTCATCGAAGGTCCTCGGTCGTGGACCGCGACCGTCGGTCGGACCCGATCGCGGCGGGCCCGCCGCGGCAGGCCCGGAGTGTGCACCATTGGGATCCTCAGCCGGGACGCGCGGCCTTGGCGAGATCCAGTACGAGCTCGTTGACGCGGTGGACGAAGCCCGCGGGATCCTCGAGACGCCCGCCCTCGGCGAGCACCGCCTGTTCGAAGAGGATCGACGTCCAGGCTTTGAAGCGATCCTCGTCGGCCTCGTCGGCGAGATGCGTGACGAGCGGATGGCCGGCGTTCACTTCCAGGATGCGCGTCGTCGCCGGGACTTCCTGGCCCGAGGCCTTGAGAATGCGCGCGAGGTTCGCGCTCATGTCGAAGTCCTCCGAGACGAGGCAGGCCGGCGAATGCGTGAGGCGCCGACTCGAACGCACGTCTTTGACCTTCTCGCCGAGCGCGGTCTTGATGCGACCGACGAGCGCGGCGTGCTCGTCCTCGGCCTGCTCGTCCTTCCCCTCCTCCGTGCTCGCGCCCGGCAGCTCGAGCTGGCCGTGGAGCACAGACTTGAGCGGCGTGCCGTCGAATTCCGTCAGATGCGAGACGAGCCACTCGTCCACCGGATCGGTGAGCAGCAGGACCTCGAGGCCTTTCTCGCGGAAAATCTCGAGATGAGGGCTGTTCTTCGCGGTGAGGTGATTCTCGGCCGTGAGGAAGTAGATCGCTGTCTGGCCATCGACCATGCGCGACTTGTAATCCTCGAGCGAGACGGTGTGCTCGGCCTGGTCGAGCTTCGTGCTCGCGAAGCGCAATAGTTTCGCTATGCGATCGCGGTTCGCGCCGTCCTCGATCACGCCCTCCTTCAGAACGCGGCCGAAGGCCTGCCAGAACGATCCGTAGTTCTCGCCGCCGGCAAGGTCCTCGATCATGCCGAGGATCTTCTTGATGGACGCACCGCGGATGGTGTCGATGGCCTTGTTCCGCTGCAGCAGCTCGCGCGAGACGTTGAGCGGCAGGTCGCGGGTGTCGACGATGCCGCGAATGAACCGCAGGTAGCGCGGCAGCAGCTGTTCGGCGTCTTCCATGATGAAGACGCGCTGGACGTAGAGCTTCACGCCGCGCGCGGAGTCGCGGTCGAAGAGATCGAACGGCGCGCGGCCGGGAATGTAGAAAAGCGTCGTGTATTCGAGCTTGCCCTCGGATTTCGTGTGGACCCAGGCCATCGGATCCTCGAAGTCGTGCGAGACGTGCTTGTAGAAGGCCTTGTAGTCGTCGTCGCTGATCTCCTGCTTCGCGCGCGTCCACAGCGCGGTCGCATGGTTCACCGTCTCCGTGCCGGTCTCGTCCTTGCCTTCCTTCTTCATGCGGATCGGCGTCGAGATGTGATCCGAATAGCGCTTCACGAGATCGCGCAGCCGCCAGCCGTTCGCGAATTCGAGCGCGTCGTCCTTGAGGTGCAGAATCACCTCGGTACCGCGCGACGGCCGCGCAATGGTCTCCACGGTGAACTCGCCTTTGCCGTCCGACTCCCAGCGCACGCCCGCATCGGGCGCCGTGCCGGCCCGGCGCGAATTCACCGTCACGCGGTCGGCGACGATGAACGCGGCGTAGAAGCCGACACCGAACTGGCCGATGAGCTGGGAATCCTGCTTCGCGTCGCCGCTCAGCTTGCCGAAGAATTCCTTCGTGCCCGAGCGGGCGATCGTGCCGAGATGATCGACGACTTCCTCGCGCGTCATCCCGATGCCGTTGTCGCGGACGGTTATCGTCTTCGCGGCAGTGTCGAATTCGATGTCGACGATCGACTCCGCGTCGGATTCGTAGAGACCTTCGTTCGTGAGCGCGAGGAATTTCAGCTTGTCGATCGCGTCGGAGGCGTTCGATACGAGCTCGCGCAGGAAGATCTCGCGATGGCTGTACAGGGAGTTGATGACCAGGTCGAGGAGTTGGTTGACCTCGGACTGGAAACCGCGGGTTTCCTTGGATGCAGTGTCTGTCGTCATGGTGCGTTCTCGTGTGATCAGGAGTGGTTCGAATCCGGGCGCAAAGGTAGGGGTGGGGCGACGGAATTTCAAGCGGGGCAAGTCGCGGGCAGGCCGCGCTTGTCCCGGCGCGCCGTTCGCGCCGATAATCGGCCGACCCGCAGGCGCTCCACTCCCGCCGTCCGCCCGGGCGGCACGTCGCGTGGTCCCGAGTCTGCGAGGTCACGATGAGGCATACCCTCGAACGTCGCGCCGCGCCGTGGCGCGTATTGGCCGCCGCGGCCGCCCTCGCCGTGCTCGCAGGCTGCCAGCCGCTCGTGCAGACGCCCAGCCCTGCGCCGACGCCGCCGGCGGCCACCGCGGACGATCTCGCCGCGCTCGGCGCCGCCGCGAAAGCCGCCTACGACCGTCAGGAGTGGCCGGAGGCGGAGCGCCTCTATCTCGATCTCGCGGTCAAGACGACGAGCGATCCGGAATCCTGGTTCCGCCTCGGCAACATCTACGCGCGCACCCAGCGTGCCGAGCTCGCGGGGCGTGCGTTCCGCGAGGCGCTGCAGCGCGACCCGAAGCACGCGCGTGCGCTCCACAATCTCGGCATCGTGCAGTTGCAGGAAGCGGCCGCGACGTTCGGCGAGCTCGCGAAGATGGCGCCCCCGGACGATCCGCTCTCGCGCCGCGGCGCGGAGATCCGCAGCTCCGTGCAGGCGCTCATTGCGCCGGCTCCGGCCGACGCGCGCTGAGATCCGGGCAGGCGGCGTGGCCGCGCCCGATCAGCTTCGCTAAACTGCAGCTCATGTCCGAACGCGAACCCGCGGCCGCTCAGCACACGCCCGTCATGCAGCAGTACCTGCGCCTCAAGGCGCAGTATCCCGACACGCTGCTGTTCTATCGCATGGGCGACTTCTACGAGCTCTTCTTCGAAGACGCGAAGCGGGCCGCGCAACTGCTCGATATCGCACTCACGAGCCGCGGCGAGAGTGGCGGCGAGCGGATTCCCATGGCGGGCGTGCCCTGGCACGCGGTCGAGAATTATCTCTCGCGGCTGATCAGGCTCGGCGAGTCCGCCGTCATCTGCGAGCAGATCGGCGATCCCGCGACTTCTCGGGGTCCGGTCGAGCGCAAGGTCGCGCGCATCGTCACGCCGGGGACGGTGACGGACGAGGCGCTGCTGACCGAGCGCGCCGACAACTACCTGCTCGCCCTCACCCTGGGGGACGGCCGCTATGGGCTCGCCTGGATCGAGGTCGCGAGTGGACGTTTCCATGTCATGGAGATCGCGGCGCTCGACTCGGTGGTCAGCGAAATCGAGCGCCTGCGGCCGGCGGAGATCCTGCTCGACGAGACCTTGCGCGGCCAGGTGCCGCCCCATCTCGCGATCGGTCTGAAGACGCGGCCCGCCTGGCATTTCGATTCCGGGGCCGCGCGCCGCAAGCTGTGCGCCGCATTCAAGGTCGCGAGCCTCGAGGGCTACGGCTGCGCCGGCTTCGGCCCGGCGCTCGGAGCCGCCGGCGCGCTGCTGCAGTACTGCGAAGAAACACAGTGCGCGGCACTGCCCCACGTACAGACGCTGCGCGCGGAACGCCGGGAGGACACGCTCGTGATGGATGCGGCGACCTGCCGCCATCTCGAGCTCGTGCGCGATCACGAGGGCGACGATCGCTATACGCTCGCCGGCGTGATGGACACCACGGCGACGAGCATGGGTGGCCGCCTGCTGCGTCGCTGGCTGCTCCGGCCCAGTCGGGACCGCGAGGGTCTGCGCCGGCGCCTGCACGCGGTGGGCACCCTGCTCGGCACGCGCGAGTTGCCCGAGCTCCGGCTGCAGCTCAAAGCGATCTGCGACGTCGAGCGCATCTCGACGCGCATCGCGCTGCGCTCGGCCCGGCCGCGCGATCTCTCCCAACTGCGCCAGAGCCTGGGCGCGCTGCCGGCGCTCCAGGCCTTGCTCGCCGGTCTCGACAGCCCACGTCTCGACGAGCTCGCTGCAGCCATCGGTACGGCACCCGGCCTGCACGGGCTGCTGGACCGCGCGCTCGTCGAAACACCGCCCGTGCTCTTGCGCGATGGCGGTGTGTTCGCCGCGGGTTACGACGCGGAGCTCGACGAGTTGCGGACGATCAGCAGCGACGCGGACCAGTACCTCATCGATCTGGAACGACGTGAACGCGCGCGTACGGGCATCGGCACGCTCAAGGTCGGCTATAACCGCGTCCATGGCTATTACATCGAGCTCGGCCGCTCGCACGCCGACTCGGTGCC
>JACQWY010000036.1 GCA_016209015.1 Gammaproteobacteria bacterium
CATTTTTTTGGTTCTTCTCCGAACCGCGGGGCACGATTCACCGGCACGAAAATTTAGGGGACACGACACTTATTTCGGCTTCGACCCTTGGTCGTCGAGGAAGCATGTCGGCCGAATCAAGTGTCGTGTCCCCGAAATTATCGGCTCCCCGAAGCTCTCGCGCGCGGCCGGGGCGCCTGCTAGATTGGCCAGGGGGACGGGTCGTTTCGGGCCGCGTCCCGAAGGAGGCCCTCATGCGAAAGCTCCCGCTCCTCGTGCTCGGCCTGGCGCTGGGCGTTTCCTGCGCGACCCCGGCGGCGGCGCACGGTCGCTGGCATCAGCGCGGCGGCGTCGTGCTCTATCCCGGCCCGGCCCTGGCCGGCGCGGTCGTCGGCGCCGCGGCGGCGGTCGCCACGCTGCCGTTCGCGATCCTCGATTCGGCGTTCCGCCCCGCACCCTATTACGCGCCGCCGGCCTACTATGCGCCGCCCGCGGTGTATTACGCCCCGCCCCCGGCGGCTTACTATCCGCCGCCGCCGGTGTACTACCCCGCGCCCTATGCGCCGCGGGTCTATTACTACGGCGGCTGGCGCTGAGGCGATGACCGAGGCTGCGCGCGGCCCGCCGCCGCGCGCGATTCGATCCTGTAGACTTCGGACTGCCGTGCCCCCGGCCCGGTCAACAGCCGCTTGACAACACCCCAACGCGGAGGACTCCCATGCAGTACAAAGAAGTGGTCGGCCGTCGACGCAGCATCCGTTTCTTCGAGCCCGATCGGCCCGTCGAACGAGAGAAGATCCAGGTCATGCTCGAGGCCGCGCGGCTCGCCTCGTGCGCCGTCAACGCGCACTGGCTGAAGGCCATCGTCGTCCATCGCGACAAGATCCCGGAAGAGAAGCTCGAGAAGCTGAAAACCCCGGTGCTGAACGTCCAGCTCGATCTCGCGCCGGTGCACATCTATTTCTTCGTCGATCTCGGCGTCGTGAACCGCATGCAGGGCACGCGCCTGAAGCAGCTCGTCGACGTCGGCGCGCTGCCGCCGACGCACGGCTGGAGCCATCGCTTCGTCGACGAGCTCGTCTATCCGCAGATCCTGAAACCGCTGACCGAGGACGCCGCCTATCCCGTCGCCGCCGCGGCGGATGCCGGCATGGCGGTCTGCCAGGCGCTGCTCGCCGGGGTGGACGAAGGCCTCGGCGTCGGTCTCAACACGCCGAACCCCGCGCTCGCGAAGGAAGTCTTCGAAGTGCCCGAGGACTGGTTCTCGCTGTGGGTGCTGCTCGTCGGCTATCCGGCGGAATCCTGGGATGCCGGCGGTCAGCGGCCGCGTCCGGATTTCGAGGAGCAGTATTTCGAGGGCAGCTACGGCAAGCCGTTCAAGCGTGACCCGGCCGTCGTCGAGCGCTTGAAGGCCGAGAACATGATCCAGCGCCAGGCGGTGCCGAACGATCCCGAGCGCCGCGCCGAGATCAAGAAGCTCGCCGAACGCCTCGGCCTGCCGATCTGAGGGACGCCATGGACAACACGAAGCTCCTCGAATTCCAGAGCGTGCAGGATTGGATGAAAGGTCTGCACGAGCACTGGGGCGGCGATCCGGTGAACGACGATCCGGATCGCCTGCCGACGCTCGCCGAGTTCTGCGCGTTCGCGAACGTCGATCCCGACACCGCGGTCAAGGAATGCAAGCGCATCGACAAGGCGGGCGACGTCCGCATCAGCGTCAAGGGCCGGCGCAAGTACTCCGAGCTCATCGACGAGTTCCAGGCGAAATCGCCCGGCTCGAAGCTGCAGCGCGCGAAACGCGGCAATACCGTGCGCAGCTTCCTCATCCACAACGGCATCCTCCTCCAGGCCGGCGCGCAGATGCATCGCGTGACGGACCGCGAAGACGAGGAGGAGTAGCGCGCCCACGGCGTGCGCCGTCGCGATGACGGCGCACGTTCAGCGCGGCCGGTAGACGTCCGCGAACTCCTCGAAGCCGCTCGGCGCGTGCGGACCGATGCAGGCGTGCTCGAGGATCCCGCAGGACGTCTGCTCGCCGTTCAACGTGACCTTGCACACCTGTTGCACGTGGAAGAGATGGACTTGCGTGAGGTCGAGCTCCTCGAGCGTCCACACGTCCTCGCCGCTCACGTAACCGCCCTTCCAGCAGCCGTGGCCCCAGTCCGGATGGCCGTAGCCGAGACCTGCCATCTGGAAGCTGACGAGCGGTTCGAACTCGAGCTCGAACGCGCGACCGTCGGGCTGCTCGAAGCGCGTCGTGGCGCGCCGGATGCGACGCGTGCCCGGGCGGTAATCGAACTGGTAGGCGACGGGGCGCGCGACGATTTCCCCGGTATCGCGCGCGAAGACCGGCGTGTCGCCGCGCGCCACGCGCGGGACCACGGCCGCCGAGCCCTGGTCGATCGCGCCATCCGCGTTGCAGAAGAAGACGCCGTGCAGCACGAAATCGCGCCAGAACGTCTGCGTCCAGCCGAAGTAGAGCTGCGTCGCCCAACGGGAGCGCTTGCCGCCCGGCTCGCCGCAGGGTCGCACGCCCCAGGAGCGATCGCGCGTGCCGTTCGTCACGCGCGGATCGACGTCGATGCGCCGGCCCTTGATTTCGATGAAGCCCGACCAGGTGCCGAACTGCGAGACGCGCGTGACGTCCATCGAGACGTGTAATCCGTCGGTGAACGTCTGCCGCGCTTCTTCGTGCGCGCCGGTCGCGGCTTCGAAAGAGAGATCCGCCCTGAAGCCGCGCGCCGCATCGTCCACCACCACGCGATGACGGCGCATCGGCACGACGGTCTCGATGCGCAGCGGTCCGAGCGCGGTGTGCGCACGATCGATCGGCAATTCACCGCTCAGGTGCAGCGAGTACTGCACGCCGTCGACGAGCACGCTGAAGCCGCCGTCGTGCACGCCGCGGTTCGGGTAGAAGCCCATCGCGACGCTGAAGTACAGCGAGCCGTCGCCGACGAAGCCGTTGAACCAGAAGCGGTCGTAGAAATTGCGATCGCTCGTCGCGGGCACGGCGACCGGCAGCGAGGTCTGGTGGATCGGATAGTCGTCGAGGGTCGTGATCATCGCGTGCTCCTTGCAGAGAGGGAAGAGTCGGGAAGGACACAGCATGCCTCGTGGTCCCGGCCTTGAGAAGCGCCGCCAGCGCTGCGCCGCATGATGGTCGCGGCACGAAACGCACGGCTATACTCGCGGCCTCGTCGTCCGCAACGGACGCAGGCGGGAGCAGGAAGCCATGAACGGATTTCACACCGGGGATCGCGACGATCTCGAACCGCGCATCGCGGAGATCCTCGCCCGCAAGCTGCGCGTGCGCCAGGGTGCCGGGCCCTATCTGCCGCGGACGAACGCCCAGGTGCGCGAGCAGCTCGCGCGGCTTTTCGCGGCGCGTGGTCTGCGCGACATCGCGATCGACGGGCTGACGCGCATGACGGGCGGCGCCTCGAAGGAGCAGTTCGCGTTCGCGCTGTCGCACGCCGGGGCCGAGCATCCCGAGAAGCTCGTGCTGCGCATGGATCCGACGATGGGTGTCGTCGAAACGTGTCGCGCCCGCGAAGCGCAGATCCTCGCAGCGCTCGCCGGGGTGTTGCCGGTGCCGCCGGTGCGCTACGTCGATCGCGACGGCGTGCACCTCGGCCAGCCGGGGCTCGTCACGTCTTTCGTCTCCGGCGTGACGAAGCCGACGACGATGAGCAGACAGACCGTCTCCGGCGTCGGCATCGATTACGGCGCGCTGACGCCGGTCATCGCGGCGCAGTTCGTCGCGAATCTCGCGCGTCTCCATGCCTTCGACTGGCGCGGCGCGGCGCTGCCCGACTTCGCGGCGCCGGCACCGGGAACGCGCCAGGCCGCGCTGCGGCAGGTGAACTGGTGGGCGCGGGTATGGGAGCAGGACCTCGTCGAGCCGCAACCCGTCATCACGTTCGCCGAACGCTGGCTGCGCGAGAACGCGCCGGTATGCGACGCGCCCGTGCTCGTGCACGGCGATTACCGCGCCGGCAATTTCATGTTCGCCGAGCCCGCGGGCGAGTTCACCGCCGTGCTCGACTGGGAGCTCGCGCATCTCGGCGATTTCCACGACGACCTCGCGTGGAGCGCGCAGAAGCTCTTCGGCAGCCGCGTCGGCGACGACATCCTCGTCTCGGGCCTGATGACGCGCGCCGAGTTCCTCGCCGCTTACGAAGCCGCGTCGGGGCGGCGCATCGACCCGCGGGTATTCCACTATTACGAAGTGCTGAACGCCTGGAAGTGCGCGGTGCTCGACCTGAGCACGTCCTGTCATGCCGCTGCCGCGGGCCTGTCCCACCAGGACCTCGTGCTCGCCTGGGTCGCGATCACGGGGGCCGTGTTCATGGATCAAATCGTCAAGCTCATCGAGGAGGCGCGCTGATGCTGCCCGATATCGATCTCAGGCTCGAGACCATTTCGACGACGCTGCGCGACATCGTCCTGCCCGTCGTGCCGATGGACGAGAGCCTCGCGCGCGAGCACGTCCAGCTCATGATCGCCCATCTCGCGATGATCAAGGCGCAGTGGAAGCATGCGCTCGCCTTCGAGCTCGGCACCTACGATGCGCAGCGCACGCTCGCGCGCGAGCTGATCGGCGCACTCGACGAGAGCGCACTGCGCGCGGCGCTCGACGCGGCGCTGCGGTCGGGCGAGACGCTCGATCGCAGCGACTACGAGGCCGTGAATCGCGCGCTGAAGACGCTCGCCGCGCTGCTCGATCGCGCCATCCTCGAACACAATGCGGGCGCCGCCGTGGAGCCCCGACTCGCCGCGGCCGTGCTCGCTTACGGCAAACGCGAAGCCTGGCGGTATCGGGTGTGGTTCCAGGGCGCGGGCGTCGATCCGGACCGCGCCGAGTTGCCGGAGATCGCCGCGCTGTTCGCCTGACGGTACGCCGTTACCGCTGCGGGTGCGCACGTCGTCCCCGCGCGGGTGCGGACCCGGTCGTCGAGACTTGGCACGGGTGACCAGCCGCGGGGCCGGATCCCCTCACTGCAGCGGAGCAAGGCCACGGCACGCCGGACCGGCGAGGTTCAGGGTGTGCGCCGTGGGTTACCGGTGTCCTCGAGTTCCAGCGTCGGGCAAGCCCGGCCCGCCACCTCGATCACGGCAACCGGCGGGCTGCTCGCGTCGCAACGCCGGGCTACCTGCATCAGCCCACGCCACCTGCGCCGCCGGCGCTCAGCCCGCCGCCCCCTTCAGCAATTCGCCCGCGATGATCACCTGCCGGATTTCGTTCGAGCCCGCGGCGATCTCGCCGACCTTGCCGCTGCGGTAGAGGCGGTTGACCTCGGTCTCGCGCATGAAGCCCATGCCGCCGTGGATCTGCACGGCGCGATCGAGCACGCGCATGCACATGCGGCCCGCGGCGAGGAACGCGGCCGCCGAGCGCTTGTGCACGGCGCCGCGGCCGCCTTCGCCTTCCGGCAGATCCATGATTTCGCGACCGACCTGGTAGGTGAGCGCACGCGCGGCTTCGAGCTCGGTGTACATGTCGGAGAGCATGCCCTGGATCAATTGGAAGTCGCCGATCGCACGACCGAATTGCTTGCGCTGCGTCGCGTAGTCGAGCGCGAGATCGAGCGCGCGCTGGGCGAGGCCGATGTGGAAGAACGCGGCGATGACGCGCTCGATGTCCAGCCCGCTCATCATCACGACGTTGCCGCGATTCTCCTCGCCGACCCGATTCGCGACGGGCACGCGGCAGTCGTCGAACACGAGCTCGCCCGTCGGGCTGCCGCGCCAGCCCATCTTGTCGAGCTTCTGCGCGACGGAGAAACCGGGGAACGTCTTCTCGACGATGAACGCCGAGATGCCGTGCTGGCGCTTCGCGACGTCCGTCTTCGCGTAGACGAGCAGCACGTCCGCGACCGGGCCGTTCGTGATGAAGAGCTTGCGGCCGTTCAACACGTACGAATCGCCGTCGCGCCGCGCCGTCGTCGCCATCGAGCCGAGTGCATCCGAGCCCGCGCCGGGCTCCGTCATGCCGAGCGCGCCGATGAGCGATCCGTCGCAGAAGCCGGGCAGGTAACGCCGCTTCTGATCCTCGTCAGCATTGCGCACGAGGTTGTGCAGGCACAGGTTGTCGCTCGCGAGCATGCCCGCGGCGAGCGAGTGGTTCCAGTACGCGACGGCCTCGGCGATGAGGCATTGCGCGAGCACGTCCAGCCCCGCGCCGCCGTATTCCGCCGGCACGGTCACGCCGAGCAGGCCCTGCGCGGCGAGCTGTCTGAATTCCGCCTCGGGGAACCAGTCCTCGTCGTCCATGCGCTTGCCGAGGTCGTAGAGCTCGTCGCGCGCATAGCGGTAGGCCGTGTCGAAAATCGCCTGGTAATCGGCGTCGAAGCCGAAGGCGGTGAGGTTCGGAATGCTCATGACGTCTCCTGTCGGGGTTCGCCGGGAAGACGCGATCGATGCGCCTCCTTCGTCGGCACATCCTATAGTAAACCGCAGCTCAGGGCAGTTTCGCGCTGACGATCAGATCGCGGGCGTGGCCGAAGTCCTTCTCGAAGTAGTGCATGCGCGGAGCCTGGAAGACGACGACCTGCAGCTCACCGTTCTTCACCGTGCCGCCGACGAAGGCGCGCCGGATCACTTCGTCGTCGGTGACGAATTCGAATTCGAGCTCGAAGCCGGGCTGGCCGGAGATCGTGAGCGGCTTCAGCTCGCCGGTGCGCGAGATCGTCGCGGTGAAGAGACGCGCGACGGTCGATTGCACGAGCTCGGCGATCTCGTTCGGCAGCATGTCGGAATGGAACACCGGATACTTGCTCTTGTCGTGCACGGTGACGAGCGGACTGCCGTCCTTGATGCCCGAGACGAACGACAGCGAGTTGAGCGTCACGCCGTCGACGGTCCAGGTCGGGAGCGAGCCCGGCGAGTGCCCGCTCGGTACGGAATTCCAGATCGGCGCCTCGGTCGTCACCGAGAAGCTCCCGACTTCGTTCCGGCCGCTCTTCACCTGCTGGTATTGCTCGCAGCCGGTCAACAGCAGCAGCGCGAGAATGAACACGACCCGGCTCATGGCGCTTTCTCCGTCAGGCCCAGATAGTAGTCGATCATGTCGCGATCGCCCGCCTGCGGCGCCTGCTCGAGATACGCCGTGAAGTGCTGCCGCGCCTCGTCGAGCTGTTTCGCCTTGAGCTTCCAGAGGCCGATCGCGCGATGCGCCTCGGGCGGCGCATCGGGATAGCCGAGTGCCGCCTGGTAGTAGGCGAGGGCGGCGTCCGAGAGCTTGCCGCCATCGCGCTTGCGGGAGACTTCGCCGAGACAGTAGTTCACGACACCCGGCGCGAACTTCGCGTCGAGCAGTTGTTTGAAGAGATGCTCGCTGCGGCCCGGCTGGCTCAAATGCAGCTCGTCTGCGAAGAACCCGGGCAGATGCGCGCCGACGGCCGCGAAGTAACGCGCGTGGGCCTGCCCGGCATCGATCGTCTGCTGTCCGCCGAGCTCGCGGGCATAGCCGCCGAGGGTCTCGAGCCGGCTCGCGGGATCCGGATGCGTCGCGAAGAAGTAACTGCTGCCGTCCTGCTTCTCGCCGCTCGCGTTCTGCTCGTCGACGAGATTGCGCCACACCGCCGCGGCCTGCGCCGGGTCGTAGCCGGCCTTCGCCATGAGCTGCACGCCGTACTTGTCGGCCTGGGCCTCGTGATCGCGGCTGAACGCGAAGAGGCTGCCGAGCGCGGCGAGCTGCGCGCCGCCCGAAGCGCCCTGCGCGACCGCGGGCGCGACGCCGCCGGCCGCGACCGCGCCGCCGAGGCCGAGCGTGAACAGCGTGAGCAGGCTCGTCTTCGTCTCGAGATCGCGCGCCCGTTCGAGCGAATGCCGGCGCAGGAAGTGGCCGATCTCGTGGCCGAGCACCGCGGCGAGCTGCGCCTCGTCGCGCATGCGGATCAGGAGTCCCGACCACACCTGCATCGCGCCGTTCGGCATCATGCTCGCGTTGAAGTAGGGCGTGCGCACGACGTAGACGCGGATCTGGCTGCAATACTCGGGCGCGAGCCGGCACAGGATGTCGCGCAGATAAGTCTCGAGCGCGGCGTCGGCGATGCGGCGCGGCGAGTGCGCGATCTCCTCCTCGGCCTGGCGCGAAGCCATCCATAGCCCGCCTTCGGTATCGCCGTCCGGCGGGGAATAATTCGTCGGCAGGCTCGGGCTCAGAGCGTCGAACGCGGGCGCGGCCGTCGCCGGGCACAATCCGATCAGCATCGCGAGCGCCGCGCGCCGCCACGTGCTCATTGCGGCATGCCGTGCAGGAGATTCTTCACCGTGTCCGCCGCGCCCGAGGCATCGCGCAGATCGCCGGTCGCGTCAACGAGGAAGTTGAACCACACGACGTTACCGGTGCCGAGATCGACGAGCGTCGCGAATCCCGCCTGCTGGCCGCCGGCGAGACCGACGCCGAGCGCCGCGGCCGCGATCTGGGTGAAGATCCGCCCGGCGCTGCTGTAGCTGTCGCGGACGTAGATGAAGAGCGCGTAGTCGGCGTGCGCGTAGTCGTGCAGAACGGCGACCTCCTGGCCCAGCGACCAGTCGAACCTGTCCTTCTTGGTCGGGAGGGGCACGGCGAGCTTGTGCATGACGATGGCGTTGCCGACGGCGCGATGCAGGTGCTGGATCTCGTTCAGCACGGCGCCGTTCGGATCCGCCGCTGCGGGCGGCTCGAAGCGCACGAGCTTCTTGCCGCGCAGCGCCTCGGCGCCACCGAGCTGATCGACGAGGAGGCTTTTCGCGGTCTGCGTCCAGGCCGCGTTCGGCTCGGTCATGCCGCCGGCCGTCAGCACCGAGAGCTCGACGTCGGGCGGCATCACGACGAGCTGCAGGACATGCGGCTCGGCCGGAGTCGCGGCCGCGGGGGTCGCCGCGTCGAGCTTCTTCACCGAGGAGAAATCGCGCGTCGAAGCGCAGCCGCCGAGCACGAGCAGGACGCCGGCGAGCATGAGCGCGCGTCCGATGCCACCGATCCCCATGACTTCCCCCCGATGATCGTTCTTGTCGTTGCCGCTGACCGCCGACGCACCCTCCGCCACGGCGCCGAGGCTACGCCCCCGGCGCCCCGGTGAGCCGATTTATATCAGTCCGCGCCCCGCGCGTGAATCGGAATAGTCCTAGGCCGGCGCCTGCAGGGAGGTCCGGCCGCCGACGCCGTGCGCTAGACTGCGCCCGCGGGAAGTCGGGACTGGCACCGGGCCGATCCGACCCGCCGCCGCACGACACCGTTCACCGGTCACGGACCCATGGAGGATCACGACCATGCCGACCTATCGCAACATCGCCCGCCCCGAAGAATGGATCACCGACACCGACCGCATGATGGCGGACGCGATCCGCAAATGGGTCGACAACGAAGTCTGGCCGAACCGCCGCAAGATCGACGACGACTGGGCGGAGCACGCAGTCGTCAAGCCGATTCTGAAGAAGCTCATGGTCGACATCGGCTACCAGCGCGGCGTGTGGCCGGAGGAGGTCGGCGGCTTCGGCGCCTCGTCCGCCGTCGGCTTCGTCGCGTGCAGCGAGGAAATCGCGCGCGGCGATTCCGGCATGTGCACGGCGGCGAACTGCTGCGGCTGGCCGTTCCTCCACATCACGCTGCCGGCGCATCGTAATCAGCGGCTGATCGAGAAGTTCGGTCCGATGTTCTGCCAGACCGAGGAGATGGTGATGGGCTGCCCGGCGATCACCGATGCGCGCAGCGGTTCCGACGTCGAGAACATCGACGCGACGCACGGCAAGTACGTTTCGGTGCGCGCCGAGGACGGCGGCGATCACTGGATCATCAACGGCCACAAGCTCTGGTGCACGAACAGCGGCGGCCTCGCGGATCTCTTCGGCGTGTTCTGCACGACGAACCCGGGCGTCGAGGACGACGAGGCCTTCGCGCTCATCTACGTGCCCGCAGACACGCCCGGCGTGACCCAGGGCAAGCCGTACAAGAAGGCGGGCATGAGCGCGGACTGGAACGGCGACATCTGGTTCGAGAACGTGAAAGTGCCGAAGGAGAATCGCGCCGCGGGCCCGGGCCTCGACGCGCAGTACGCGCGCGAGATGATCTCCTGGGGCAACGTCATCACCGGCGGCTACGCGATGGGCAGCATGAACCGCGTCTACGAGCTGCTGCTCGACTGGGTGAACAACCGTGTCGTCGCCGGCAAGATGCTGAAGGAGCACAGCATCATCGCCGGACATCTCGGCGAAATCATGACCCTCATCGAGATGGTGAAGTCCGACACCTACTGCAAGGCCCGCATGCTCGACCGTCCCGATATCTACGGTCCCGGCTGGACGAAGGAGATGCTCGCGAAGACGCGCTCGACGAAGCTCTTCGCGACGGATGCGCTGACGAAGATCTGCAACACCGCGATCGATCTCATGGGCGCGGCGGGCTATGCGCACGAGTTCGACATGGAGAAGATCTGGCGCGACTCGAAGATCATGAGCCTGTGGATGGGCGGACGCGCGCTGTGCCGGCTCGACACGGCGCGGTATTACTTCGACTGCCAGGAGGTGTGAGGGGAGATGCCAACCCGTGTGGCGGCGAAACTTCGTCTGTCGTCCCGGCCTGCGCCGGGACGACGGGATCGTGGTCTTCTCGCACGCTTGGCAGTCGGTCATGGGATGCCGTGAAAGAGCGGCGGCGCCGGCGGGAAATGGGGTCAGGTTCGATTTCGCGGCCGGCGCGAGCGATCTATGTCACGGTGCTTGCCCGCGAATTCGAACCTGACCCCATTTCCCCGTCGTACTCCCGAAGTCCACGAGGTTCGATCCCGCGCCGGGGGTGACTGACTGGGTCCCGGCCTGCGCCGGGACGACGGGATCGTGGTCTTCTCGCACGCTTGGCAGTCGGTCATGGGATGCCGTGAAAGAGCGGCGGCGCCGGCGGGAAATGGGGTCAGGTTCGATCTCGCG
>JACQWY010000035.1 GCA_016209015.1 Gammaproteobacteria bacterium
TCACCCCAGCGCCGTCGCCCTCGCGCAGGCGAGGGCCCAGTCGGCGACCTACGGCACGCGCAGCGAACCTCGGGTCGCGCATGAACGGACGTCGAAATCACCCCAGCGCCGTCGCCCTCGCGCAGGCGAGGGCCCAGTCGGCGACCCGTGGCGCGAGCAGAGAAGCTCGGGGCATTTGTCCGACCATGAGCCCGGTGCAGGAAGTTCGTTCCACGCCCGCGGTTCGACGTAGATGCCGGGGCTGAGCGATTGGGCCCTCGCCTGCGCGAGGGCGACGCCGTGGGGGTGTAGGGTCTCACGGTGGGGCGAGCGGGGCGGGGAGGCGGGGCGCGTCAGCGCGTTACGCGAGCTGTACTGATAGATCCCGCCACGCCGGATTCGCTTCTTCGATCAGCCGCAGCTTCCACAGTCGATTCCAATGTTTCAGTTGCTTCTCGCGCTCGATCGCCGAACGCATTGAAGGGTGGACTTCGTACCAGACCAGCAGGTGCACGCCGTACCGTCGCGTGAATCCCTCAACTACGCCGTGCTGGTGTTCCCAAACACGCTTCGGCAGGTTCGAGGTGACGCCGATGTAGAGCGTTCCATTCGGGCGGCTCGCGAGGATGTAGACGTATCCCTGTCTTTCCATGCGGTCATATTAGGCAAGGTGTCGCCCTCGCGCCGCATTCGTGTGTGGACGGCGAATTCATTAACCAAGCCGTCGCCGTGGCGCAGGCGAGGGCCCAGCCGGTGACCCGCGGCAGATGCAGTGAACCGCGGGCCCGCACTGCGTGGAGATCGAACGGACGTCGAAGTCATCCCAGCGCCGTCGCCCTCGCGCAGGCGAGGGCCCAGCCGTTCAGCCCCGGCGCCGAGGTCGAACCGCGCGGCCAGCGCAGAAGACGAGCGCGGTGCGGAACGGAGCTCTCGAAAGTCCGAGGTTCACTGCGCGTGCCGTGGGTCACCGACTGGGCCCTCGCCTGCGCGAGGGCGACGAAGATCAGCCGAGGCGGAATGCCTCGACTGACCCCACAGTCTGGAGAAGATCCGTCCCCCTTTTCCGATTCCTCGGACGCGAGTCGGTCGCGCCAGGAAATAAATCCGTCACCTTTTCCCCGCCCCGTCACCTTTCCCCCGGCTCCCGATGATCCGTCCCGCATTGCTCATGGCGTTGGACGGACACGGTGAGAGGTTTTTTAGCTCTTCTCCGAACTG
This sequence comes from Gammaproteobacteria bacterium, assembly GCA_016209015.1. GTDB lineage: Bacteria > Pseudomonadota > Gammaproteobacteria > JACQWY01. Next base: position 1,198 of record JACQWY010000035.1, read on the forward strand.
CGGGACTGTGCCTCGGTCCACTGCGGCGCATATTTCCCACTCGTCGCCCTCGCCTGCGCGAGGGCGACGAAGATCAGCCGAGGCGGAATGCCTCGACTGACGCCGCAGTCGGGAGAAGAAAAAAAAGCGCGGAGCCCTTGAAGGCATCCGCGCTCAACAGCTTCAGTCTGAAGGATCGGTACGAAGACCCCGATCAGCTCCGGCGACGTTTGACCCCCGCCAGACCCAGCAGCCCAGAACCCAGCAGCACCGCAGCGCCCGGAACGGGCACGGCCGCCAACTTGATCGTCAGCAGGTACGGAAAATTCGTACTGCCGCCGCCCAAATTGAAGTTCAGGTCCGAGGATCCAGTGACCGCCACGAGGTAGATCCCCAGGTGCGTGGTCTTGAACGAAAGAAGCGAATCGAAGCCAGGCCCGCTGTCGTTGTCCGACGCCAGGAGCGGCCCGCCGATTCCATCGAACAAGCCAACTTTCGGGTCGTCGCCGAAGTTCGGTCCGTTCGAGCTCGCCACGGTGATGGTAAGCGCCCGGTTCGCGTCCGCGATGAAGGCATAGAAGTCGGGATTGCTGTCATCCAGAATCAGACCACCATAGACCTCGCCGCGCAGACCGAAGACATTGATGATGCCTTCGGGACTGAATGAACCGACGAACTGAGGATGAAAGGGAGTGCTGTTGTCGATGGACAGGTCCTCGGTCGCAGCTTGCGCCGATGGCGCGCCGAGACCGATCGCCAGCGCGACTGCAGCCCCCAGTTTTTTCCACTGCCTGTACACTTTGTGCTCCTCATGCAATTGCTCGAGCAAATGCCCGGTCGCCGCGAACGGTGGCCTGGCAGAAGGCATGCTACGCGTCTGGTAATACCTGCCTAGATCTGACGGGCGCCGAACAGCGATACGCAGCGAACGGCTACAAATGTTCACGTTTGCGGCTGCTCGCGAGCGTCGAATCCGGCGGCCGCGGCGGCGATACCCGGCCGGAACGCACTCACCGACTCTGCCCATCCTCGTAACCGGAGGTGCGACTCGTCGCAGCGCGCCGCAGGAGGAGGCATCGGCCCGGGCAAGCGGCCTGGCGCCACCGCGTTCGCCGTGCGTTCTCGGCATTGCCGGGGGCGACCCCGAATTGCGGGTGCAATGGGTAACCGCTGCGGCTTATCATCACCTCAATGTCACCGCTGCCCGGCACGCCGAGTTGCCAATGAGAAAGTCATGCGATTGAAACCCGAATCCGCCCGCGCGATCCACGATGCCGCCTTGCGGCACTTCGGCGCTGACGCTGAGGTGTGGCTGTTCGGCTCGCGGACGGACGATGCCCGACGCGGCGGTGACATTGATCTCTACATCGAAACGGGCGCGATGGACGAGGAAAAGTTGCTGAAGCGCAGGCTCGCGTTCCTCGCTGCCTTGTACATCGCGCTAGGCGAGCAGCGTATCGATGTCGTCGTCAGGCCGCGGAACTCGCGCCGGCATCTCCCGATCCACGAGATTGCGAAGCGCGAGGGCCTCCGGCTTTGAACCTGGACGCTGCACGGATGCGTCTCGAGAATCTGTTGCGGCAGTGCCAGAGCCACGCCGCGCGCCTCGAGACGGCTGCGCGCGAAATCGGCGAACTCGGGACGCTGGACGCCAGCCGTCTCGCCGCCGCGTGCGAAAGCGATGCCAAGCGCATCGACCTGCTCTTGTTCCGGTACATGCGCTTGCAGGACGCGCTCGGCGGCCGGCTTTTTCCAGCCCTGCTCGAAGCAGGCTCGGAAGAGCCCGTGGAAAGTGCTTTCATCGACAACTTGCACGCGCTCGAGCGACTGGGCGTCATCGATTCGTCAGAGGCCTGGATGGAACTGCGAGCGCTGCGAAACCAGATGGCGCATGACTACCCCGATCCGGAAATCAACGCGCGGATCCTGGCGGAGGCCGTGCGGTCGGCTCCGGAACTCGTGAGGGCCCTGGCCGCGGCGCTCCGCTACGCGCGGGACAAGCTGCGACTCGTGCTGGAGTAGGGGCGGGCCGGCGGGCCACGAGCAACGTTATCCGCCGATTGCATTCGTGACGATCCGTATACGTGTGCCGGTGGTCACATACGCGAGGCGTGACTTGTCACAATGACCTTTGACAATATGCGCCGAACTCAGCAACGCAGATCGGCGCCACGTCAATGCAGCTCGTTCCCATCATCCTCGCCGGCGGCGGCGGCACGCGGCTCTGGCCGTTGTCGCGGACCCATTACCCGAAACAGTTCCTCGCCGTGGAAGGGAAGCTCACGCTTCTCCAGGGCACGCTCCAGCGCATCGTCCCCGGGCACCCTGCGACGGCCGGCGCTGAATCTCTCGACATCACCGCCCCAATGATCGTCTGCAACGAGGAGCATCGTTTCCTCGTCGGCGAGCAGGCCCGCCTGCTCGGGCAGAAGGTCTCCCGGATCGTGCTCGAGCCGGTCGGCCGCAATACGGCCCCGGCGCTGACCTGCGCCGCGCTGGTCGCCGCTGCGGATGGTCAGGACCCGCTCTTGCTGATGATGCCGGCCGATCACCTGATAAAGGATCTCGCGACGTTTCGCGCCGCAGTCGAGAAGGGCGCCGCACATGCCGCCGCCGGACACATCGTGACGTTCGGCATCGTGCCGAGCGCGCCCGAAACCGGCTACGGCTACATCCAGCTCGGGGCAGAGATCGCGAGCGGCGACGCGGACCCGAAGGCCCATGCGCTCGCCGGCTTCCGCGAGAAGCCGGATCTCGCCACGGCGGAGAGCTATCTGGCCGACGGCGGTTACCGCTGGAACGCCGGCATCTTCCTCATGAAAGCGAGTGCCTGGCTGGCTGCGATCGGCGAATACCGGCCCGACATCCTGAAGCACTGTGACGCCGCGGTCCGCGAGGCGGCCACCGACGGGGACTTCTTCCGCCTGGCGCGCGAGTCCTTCGAGGCGGGCCCGAGCGACTCGATCGACTATGCGGTGATGGAGCGCATCGCGAAGCAGGATCCGGCGCGCGGCTGCGTCGTCTCGCTCGAGGCCGGCTGGTCCGACGTTGGCGCCTGGTCCAGCATCTGGGAGGTCTCGCAGAAGAACGCCGAAGGCAACGTGGTTCGGGGCGACGTCTGCGCGATCGATTGCCGGGACAACGTCATCTTTTCGGAATCCCGTCTCGTCGCGGCCATTGGCTGCGAGGAGCTGGTCATCGTCGAGACCCCGGACGCGGTGATGGTCACCCCGAAGTCCCGCGCCCAGGACGTGAAAGCTATCGTCGACTGGTTGAACGAGCGGTCCCGGGAGGAGCGCCAGACCCACCGCCGGGTCTACCGGCCCTGGGGGAGCTACGAGGGGGTCGATTTCGGCGAGCGCTTCCAGGTGAAGCGGCTCGTGGTGAAGCCCGGTGCATCGCTCTCGCTGCAGATGCACCACCATCGCGCCGAGCACTGGATCGTCGTCAAGGGCACAGCGAAGGTGACCCGGGACGGGGAGGAGTTCCTCATTTCCGAGAATCAGTCGACCTACATCCCGATTGGCGCGAAGCACCGGCTCGAAAATCCGGGAACGATCCCGCTGGAAATCATCGAGGTCCAGTCGGGCGCTTACCTCGGGGAGGACGACATTGTGCGCTTCCAGGATAAGTACAACCGCGTCAAGTAACCATAAACTAAGCAATATCACATCGATTGTGGATCATCGAAAGCGGGCAACGTGAGCAGAGATGAGGTGCGGGGACGACGGGAGCGTTCGAAGGTTCGCCGCAAAGCCGCGTCGCGTTCTTCAGTGGTCTGGTAGAACCGATTATGCGTAGTAAATTTGCGCGTCGTTTTCCAGATCGATTCGACCGAAATGAATTCAACCGAGTACCGCGGCAAGCGATGCAAAGAAATGCGCCGCCACGCGTTGATCCGTTCGGGGCGCGGAAGGCTGACAACCCACGCGCGACCAAGTGTAATGGAGGGTGCCGTCCAGTCAGAATCTGGCCTCGTCCTCGTACAGGACTACTCCTCGGCAGGCAGCCGCTTTTTTTTGTCGCCCGAAACGTTTCCTTCAGCCATACAACCTCGCGTTCGGCGTCGGCCGCCGCCAACCGCTTGCGCGGTCGCTGCACTGAAAAACCTAACTTATGCAGCAGTCACGGGATATGATGGTTGTGGTAGCTCACCCCAATTCGGCGCCGGATAATTTCGCCAATCATCGGTCCGGTCCATATGCCACTCTGAAAGCCGGCGGCCATGGGTCCTGCCTCGGCCAGCGCAATCAATTGCTGCTGCTCGTCCGTCAGTCGCGCTTCGCCACCCGGTCGTTCCCATGGGCGCAGACCGTCGGTGCCCTTCGCTTCGATCCAATGCACTCAGCGATTGACGGAGCCTCGCGTGACGTCGAGCTGTGCGGCTTGACGAATGACACTGCCGCCGTCGAGGCAGCCCAGCACGGCCCTTGCCCGCCGCCAAGTTTGCAGATCTCCATCTACTTCGCTTCACGCTGCAATTTGCGCAATGCGCGCAGTTCTTGCCGCGTAGCCCCGTCTGCATTTGTGGCTTTGCCGTTCTGCGAACGCGCCACGGTCTCAATCCCACACGTGGAGCTCAGACCACATTGATCCTCCGGCGATCACCAGTCAATACTTTGGATCCGTTTCGACGAGATCATTATGTTTAGCGAGGGGCATACGTGCAGCCGCCGACATCCATTAAGCGAGTAGCAATTGTTTATCATTTTTTCGCGCACTACAGGGAGGCCGTGCTGAAGGAGTTGCTGGGCGCCCGGGAATTTGAGACTACGCTCGTTGGCGATGTTGCAGACCCGGATGGATCAATTCCGGCGTGGATTCCGTCCGCTCCTGGACTATTCGTAATCGCACGCTGCCGGAAATTTGTCGGGCGGATTTTGTGGCAAAGCGGCTTGCTTGGGGTGGCACTTGGAAACTACGAGTGCATTATCTTTCTGGGAAATGCCCAATGGCCGGCAACCTGGATCGCTGCTGTGTTGGCGCGATTGAGCGGTAAGCGGGTCTTGTTCTGGACGCACGGATGGACGCATCAGGATCACGGGATTGTTCGGTACGTTCGTAACGCATTCTATCGAATAGCACACGGACTCCTGCTCTATGGCGAGCGCGCAAGAAATATCGGCATCGCAAACGGTTTCAGACGCGATAGGCTGTATGTCATCTACAACAGTCTCGACTATGCCGAACAGAAGAGGATTCGATCTGCGATATCACACGAACGCTTACTGGAAATCAGATCACGGTATCTGACTTCAGCAAAAGGAGCGTCATTAGTAGTCTGTACTGCGCGCATCACAGCAGCTTGCAGATTCGATCTACTAATTGAGGCACTAGCCTTATTGAAGAATCAGGGCCGGGAAATCGCGGCCGTTCTGGTCGGAGACGGACCTAGCCGCGCGACTCTTGAAAGGCAGGCTTCAATTGCGGGTGTGACGCTCCACTTCTTCGGAGCGTGCTACAAGGAGGAACTTTTGGCCGAGTTGTTGATGGCGGCCGATGTGTGCGTTTCACCAGGTAAGGTCGGTCTGACTGCCATGCACAGTCTTGCGTACGGAACTCCGGTTATCACCCACGACAACCCAGAACACCAAGGTCCGGAGTTCGAAGCGGTAGTCCCAAAGGTGAGTGGTGATTTCTTCCGACAAGGAGATGCTGCCGATCTGGCGCGCGCCATCAATGACTGTACCAGTCATCCCTGGCGGGCCGAGGTGTCGCAGCAAAAGTGCATCGATATCATTGAGTCCAAATACAACCCGGAATTTCAGGCGGCGATGATTGCAAGTGCCATTTTCGGCCGGCAAGACAGTGCAAGCAATGTGCGGGGCGGACCATGCGCTGTCTAGGTAACTGGATTCGCGCCCGGCCGGGCCTGCGTTTAATGGTTCGCAATTGGATTGCCCGCCTGCGGCACTGGAGGATGGGACTGAGTTACGTGCATCCGACTTTCTATCCGGCTAGTTCTGCGGTCCTGAGCCCGGATTTGCGCGCTGGAGAATACAGCTTCGTGAATCACGGATGCTCGGTGGGCCCGAGAGTCATTCTTGGTCGGTACGTGATGCTAGGGCCTCGCGCAAGCATCGTCGGCGCCGATCACGTTTTTTCAACAGCCGGGGTGCCTATGATTTTTGCAGGGCGCCCAGAACTTCCTGAGACTGTCATTGAAGACGACGCCTGGATCGGTTTCGGGGCGATCATTATGGCTGGAGTGCGGGTCGGGCGGGGCGCGATAGTCGCGGCTGGTGCCGTAGTGACTCGCGACGTACCAGCATACGAGATTCATGGTGGCATCCCCGCTCGGAAGATTGGACAGAGATTCGCGGATGAGGAGGAAAAGCGGATTCACGATCGAATGCTCAATGGCGGGACTTACCATGGGATATTTTGCGGCCCTCGGCTCTAGCCCTTCGATTTGCGCGACATGCTGTCAGTGAACGTTCGGGTCCTCCTCTATGTGCAGTCAGCGAAAGAGCTCCATACACTGAATCTTTGCTGATGGTGCAAGAACCCTATAGGGACAATATTCATCCGAAAATCGCGGCCGAGAAGTCATCACTGACATAATCTGCTGACAACAAATGCGAGGGCGCGCCCTCGATAGACTCAAACACCTGTCAGGCAAATCTTCCGTCGGCGCACCGCGTTGCGATAGCGGCAATTGAAAAACTTTGTGCTGTCGTCGCGACAGTACTTTAAAGGGTATATCCCAAAACGCGAACGGATCTAGGCGCGGCTTCGTGCGCCACCTCAAGCATTGTCCATGGGGGGTCGCTCTACGTGCGGCGGCGGTGCGACGTCAGTGGGACGAAAGCGCTGACGATCGTAACGCAGGCCGGTCGGTGCGGCCGAAATGCTCATGAAAGCGAGATTGCCGCGATACCGCAATTATACTTGTAAGGACAACGCTAATGAACCGACGAATAACGCTGTTGATGTGGATTTTGGTACTGACGATTTCGGGTTCCGTCGAAGGGGCCACTTGGTACATGAGGCAGTCGACAGACGTCATCAAATGGCACCTCGTGAATCCTGATGACGTTATTTGCGTCTCGGGCACGATCACCTCAAAAATTATGGTTTCGGCATCCGGTATTCCAGGTCACCCAATTCTTGTGGATTTTCGCTGCCCGGGTCTCCCTGCTGGAGTTGCCGATGGCAGTGGGCAAGCCGGCTCGCCAATTCAGGTTATCGGTCGCAACAACATCACTTTACGGGGAGCCGAATGTCGCAACTCTTCTGCGGCGTGCGTCTTCGTCGGAACTTCGACTGATGTGTTGCTCGAGAATATCAACGCCCATCACTCCAAGCGCGGCGTCGAGTTCTACAATGTTTCGAACTCTACGATCCAAAACAGCAACGCATTCAGTAACGCGTCCAATGGCATCTTTATTCAGACGGTAACGGGAGGCACATCAGCAGCAATCATGCTCGATGGCGTGCGGGCGTGGGCTAACTCCGGCGGCGGTATTCGGACCCACGGGACGTCCACCTCTAACCCTGTCCGCGACGTGACAATTCGTAACTGTGAGACCTATGGGAATAGTGACGGGGTTTATCTAGTCAACACGTCAGGCGCCGTCGTTAATTCCAGCGTGTCCCACGACAACACCCTCGCGTCGATGTATGGGGAGGGATATGGGTTTGCCGCAGAGGCTTGTGACCATTGCACGTTTTACGGAAATGAAGCTTACGGCAATCAGTACAAAGGGTTGGAATTGTGGGCGGAGGATTCGCGCCCGGTGTACGGTCTCGACGTACACCAGAACTACTTTCACGACAACAATGTCGCCCGGGCGCCGTGGGCCTGCGAGGTGGATCTCAACCATCAAATTGGCAGTGTGGCAGCTGGGGCGAGGGTTAAGATCTATTCGAACATTATTTCGGGCCCGTGCGGCCTGCTGATTCATGACGGCTTTACCGGCATCGAGATTTATAGCAATAGCATTATGGGTGCCAAGGCTTGGGCCGGACTGGCGGCAATGTTTTTCTCAGCAGGTGCGAATAACATTTCCTGGCATAACAATACGCTGCAAGGTGATGATGCCCCGGCATTCTGGACTTCGAATGCTGGGGTCGGGTCGTCGCTCCGACATTACGGGAACTCGTACTATTCCCGATCGAGCGCGGCGGTCCGCTACCAGGGTAGCGACCATACTTCTGCGGATTTCGAGACCGGGGCGATTGGGATATCGAATTAGACTCCAAAATACTGGCAAGGAGGGCACTGGGGCCACGTTGCACGTGGTCCTTGGCCCTGACGTTCAGGGTCTGGGTCCGCCGAAGGGCTTGGCACATGGTTCGCGTCAGACGCACCCTCCCCAGTAGCCTGCACGCATATCAAATTGAGCCAATCACGGTCGCGGAGCATTGGCAAGGCCCGGTTTCCCCAATCTTTTCAAACTCTTCACAGCCGTTACGCCATTGAAGCGCCGTTGGATTGGACGATTGCGCTCCCCCTCGAACTCATGCGCTGCCGTATCGAAGGGAATGCGAACTGGCCGGTCGTGGGCCGCTTTCGGGAGGCTCGGATCCCGTTTGCCTAGGAAGTCACAGGCCTACTACCGTTCATAGATGCGCGGCGGCCAAGTTGATAAACTACCCGACAACAATTAGTTAGCGCAGCTTCTTCGAGAAACCGCGCTGATTGTGTGCGAACTAGGACGAGTGCACCAATGCCGCGGGAGTCCTGGTCCTCAACCCGCGTCGGAGGCCGCCCGGGACCCGGGACCCGGAACCTTCGTCACGAGGCCCCCGGGGGGCTAATTAAGCAGCCGCCGGACGTGGCTCGAGGAACCAGGAACCCAGGTTGGGAATGGGGATCTGCTCTATATGAAGAGGAAGAGTCCATGAAAAAGAAGCTAGCTTACGTAACACCCATCATCCGTCGCGGCGGCTCTGCCCTGGCATTGTTTTGCGCGATGAGTGGTGCGGCACTAAGCGACGAGGCGCGCCAGTATCAAGTTCAACCTGGAGACGTCCTGACCGTCGCCGTATGGAAAGAGAAGGACATGACAATGGACGTGCTGGTCCGGCCCGACGGCAAGTTTTCTTTTCCGCTTGGGGGAGACCTTCAAGCGGGGGGGAGAGCGACAACGGAAATTCAGGCGGAACTCGTGAAGAAAATTGGAGCCTACATTCCCGATGCTGTGGCAACGGTTCTCGTGAAGGAAATCGCAGGGAACAAAGCATATGTAATCGGTAAAGTGAATCGCCCGGGACCATTCGTGATGAACAACGACACCGACGTTATGCAAGCCCTAAGCATTGCCGGCGGCACGGCGACCTTCGCCGGCCTGAAGGACATTGTCATTCTGCGGAGACAAAGCGGCCAGTTGACGGCAATTTCATTCAACTATGATCAGGTACAGAGTGGAAAGAACTTGCAGCAGAATATCGTCCTGCTGCCGGGCGATGTAGTTGTCGTTCCTTAGGTTCATGGGGTAAGTCCCGCATGGACACACATAGTGTTCGATTTGGGCTCTGGCGGCGCGGGGAGATTGTCGCGTTTGTCAGTTTAATGGCGACGTTGGCGCCAACTACAGGTTCGGCGTTCGATCTGTTCTGGAATCCCCAGGCCGCCGTTAAGATGCGGCTAGACGACAATGTACGCGGATCTGCCGTTGATCCAGTCCGGGCTTGGGGCTTCGACAATGGTGCGGGCGTCCAATTGATGGCGAAATCCGAAACTTGGACGTCTGAGTTGTCCCCAAGATTCAATGTCCGACGTTTTGCCATAGGCGACAATTTGGATGCCGATGAATATTCGGTGGACTTCAAGAACGGCCTTTCGCGAGAACGATGGCATGCCGATCTCGACGTCCGGTACGCACAAGACTCGACTCTGACTGCAGAAGCAACGGAAACGGGCGTTCGGAACGACGTCACTTACCGCGATACCGTAGAAGTCCAACCAAACATCTCTTATCAGGTCAACGAAAAGACGAATATTCAGGCGGCGTTCGCTTATGACACTGTCTCCTTCGCGAAGGTGCCTGGCGCTTCCTTGATCGACTACCAATACCAACAGGCGTCCCTTACGCTGAATCGTGCACTTGACAACTCAAGTCGAATTTTCGCATCACCGTTCGTGAGCGAATTCGTAACTCAGGAAGTAGGGGGAAAGACGCGTACGTATGGCGGGCAGGTAGGTTACACGCGGGCGTTTTCGCCGACCTTCGAAGCCGACATGGCGGTGGGGTTCGTCAGTAGCGAAATTCGGTTTCGCGAACAACAAGTCGGGCTGGTTCTTACGCCATCCCCTCACCTCGTGCTGGTAAACGTCAATAAGCTGGCGTCGAGCAGCGGTCCGATCGTAAATGCAAGTTTTCGAAAAAAGTTCGACCAAGGCTTAGCAACACTTGCTTATTCACGGCAAATTAGCCCGAGCGCTCGCGGTTCGCAGTCGATCAGCGATCTAATTAGCTTGTCCATGCGCCGCGATCTTTCTCAGCGCTGGTGGTTGAACTTTAATGGAACCTACGAAATGAGAGGTGCCGAAGGCGACCGGCTTATATCCGCTCTGAGCCAGGACCGAACGAATGTCTCCGGGTCAGTGCAGTATCGATTAAGCGAGCAGCTCACCGTACGTGGGGTCTACCGGCACACCATGTTGGACTCGGGACCTGGAACTCGCTCTGTTTCAATGAATGGGCTGTTTCTTGAATTGCAATATAACGGCGGGCTGCGGCCCTACTTAGGCGGCTATTGAAGATGGATCAGATTCTCGGGCGAAAGTTTGATTATGTCGGTGCTGTTCGGCGACGCCTTCCCGTCGGAGTCGCCGTGCTTGGAGTTCTATTGCTAGTGACTATTGCGCTGTCGATGGGGTTGCCGGCGATCTACAAGTCCAACGCCGTAATTCTAATCGAGCAGCAGGAGGTGCCTCAGGACTTTGTCCGCTCGCTGGTGACGGGATATGCCGATCAGCGCATTCAGATGATTTCCCAGCGAGTGCTAACCAACAGCAATCTGAGTTCAATCATCGATAAGTACAACCTTTACGAGGCGCGCCGCAAATCCGATCCGCTGGAATCCGTGATTAAGAACATGCGAGATGACATCAGCGTGGAACCGATCAGCGCGGATGTCGTTGATCAGAAAAGCGGCCGGCCATCGCAGGCAACAATTGCGTTTCAACTCAGCTATCAGAGTCGATCCGCCGATATGGCGCAAAAGGTCACCAACGAAATCGTAAGCTTGTTTCTAAAAGAGAATTTGAAGGAACGAAGTGAAACGGCTGCTGAAACAACGTCGTTCTTGACTTCCGAAGCCGATAAATTGGGAAAGCAAGTCGCTGACCTTGAAACACAGTTGGCAACGTTTAAAGAGAAGAATGTAAACCGGCTACCCGAACTCCAGAATATCAATTTGGAACTGATGAATGGCACCCAACGGGAACTTTCCGAACTGAATTCTCGGATAAGGGCGTCCGAAGAGCAACGAATCTACCTGATGTCGGAACTAGCGCAGCAAAAGCCAACGACTACGCTTTTGACCGAAACGGGAGAGCGGGTGCTCGGACCTGCCGATCGCTTAAAGGTACTTGAATCGCAGTTTGTCTCTTTATCCGCCCGATATGGCGCTTCGCATCCTGATGTTGTAAATGCGAAGAAGGAGATGAATTCACTGCGAGCCGAGACCGGGAAGCGTCCGTCCATCTCTGAAATTGAAAACAAGCTGACTGCACTGAAGACTCAACTAGCGGCATCCCAGCAGAAATATTCGAAGGACCACCCTGACATTAAAAGTCTGAGTCGAGAGATTGACCGCGTTACGGCGGAGCTTAGCAAAGCTCAAAATGCCGGGCCGGAAGTAGCCACGACGTCGACGGATAGGCCCGACAACCCTGTTTACATTCAGTTGCAAGCGAGGCTCCAGGCAGCAGATGCGGACATCAGAGGACTAAATGCGCAGCGGCAGGATCTTCAAAAGCGCTTGGCAGAGTTCGAATCCCGTTTAGCCAGCGCCCCTCTTGTGGAAAAGGAGTATCGCGCGCTGAGTCGCGATTACGAAAGCGCGATGCAAAAATATCACGAGATTACGGCGAAGAAGCAGGAAGCGGAATTTGCCAAGAACCTTGAGAGCGCGCAAAAGGGCGAGCGATTCGAACTCATAGAACCGCCGATAATGCCTGAGCAGCCGGACAAGCCAAATCGGATTGCTATCGGTCTGCTAGGGCTACTTCTATCACTAGCTGGCGGAATTGGTACTGGCACATTGGCCGAGACGCTGGATTCCCGTATTTATGGACGAATCGGCGTAACTCAGATTCTTGGTGTGGCTCCTCTCTCCGTGATCCCGGACATAGAGAATAAATTCACGCGGAGTCGCAGGACCAGAAACAGATTTCTTGCTGCTATTGCTGCCGTGGCATTGATCGCAATAGGTCTCGGGATTGTTCAAGTCTTTGTCCAACCTCTGGATGTACTTTTCTTTCGAATCAGTCGGGTGATGGGTTTTTGAGGTCTCCAAAGTGATCAGCAGAACGCTAACTCTCGGTATTCAGTGCGGAGAATGTTATGGAGCGCATTAAGAAGGCCTTGGACTTGGCTCGAAAGGAGCGGGACTCGAAGCCGGCGGAGGATCTGACAGCTAGTCCGGAGGACGGGCGCGCGAAGGAATCCTCAGATCTTAAGAACATTCAGTATTCTCAGACCCGGGTGCTGAAGCTAGACACCGAGAAATTGCGTAGCAATCGAGTGTTGGTGAACAATGAAGAACCGGATGCCGCGACTGCATTTAAAATGCTCCGCACCCAGGTTCTTCAGCGCATGGTGGCTAAAGGATGGAACGCCCTCGCCATAACGAGCCCGGCGCCGGAGGACGGCAAGACATTGGTTGCAGCCAATCTCGCGATCAGCCTCGCGCGGGAACTGCATCACACGGTATTGCTGGTTGACCTCGATTTAAGGAATCCGAGCATTCACAAGTATTTCGGTATGCATCCGGAACGCGGGATCAGTGATTATCTGTTGGATGGTGCCGCAATCGGGGATGTCCTCGTCAATCCCGGTCTAGAGCGACTCGTAATCCTTCCTGGTCGCGAGCTAATTGAAAATTCTTCGGAGTTACTTGCCTCACCACAAATGGGACAACTCGTGCAGGAACTCAAGTCGCGCTATCCGAATCGCTTTGTGCTTTTTGATCTTCCGCCAATTTTGTCGGCCGATGATGCGCTCTCTTTTGCGCCATATATTGATGCCGTGCTACTTGTAATCCGAGAAAAGAAAACGACGCGATTTGAACTACAGCACGCCATGGAACTACTCAGCGCCGTACCTGTTCTCGGGACTGTTCTGAACGGCTCTGTCGAGCGAATATCATCGTATTACTGACCCTTCGCATCGTAATTGGGCCGGTCTCAGTGTACGAAAAATACTTCGGGTTCCGGGAAAAACCGTTTTCACTAATTCCAGATCCAAGTTTCCTCTATTTAGGAAAAAAGCACAGTTTGGCGTTGACGATGCTCGAGTATGCGTTAGTCAACGAAGCGGCGATGGTCGTGGTTACTGGAGAGATCGGATCAGGAAAAACGACAATAGTTCGCCATATTTTGGGCAAGTACTCTAACGACGCGGTTGTTGGCTTGATCGCGAATACTCACAAAGCTTTCGGCGATCTAATGCAGTGGGTCTCTATGGCGTTCGGACTCGTACACGAGGGGAAAGACAAGGTCACGCTTTATCACAATTTTGTAAATTTTCTTATTGGCGAATATGCGCGTGGCAAACGAACCATACTTATAGTCGACGAAGCGCAAAATATGGATGTGGACACGCTTGAGGAGTTGCGAGTCCTTTCCAACATAAATGCCGACAAAAACCTGGTGTTGCAACTGGTGTTGGTTGGCCAGCCGGGACTGCGAGCCACTTTGCGAAAACCAGAACTTGAACAATTCGCTCAGCGCATTCTAGTGGACTACCACCTCGACGCATTGGATGTACGCGAAACGAGAGCATATATCTTGCACAGACTCTTGGTTGCTGGCGGTCGCCCCGAGATCTTCTCGCGAGAGGCTGCGGACCTAATTCATGAATTAAGTGGCGGCATCCCGAGGCTAATAAATTCGCTCTGCGATCAATCGCTCGTATATGCATATGCGGACCAACGAGCAAAGGTTACTACTCGCGTGGTTAAGGAACTGGTTGCGGACAAGAAATCGCGGAGTCTGTTTGGCGCTGGAAAGATTAACTACGTTGCCGTGGGCGAAACCGCGCCGGTCGATTACCTCAAACCAAACTAATGACATCTGTTCTAGTTTTCGTTGCGATAACAGCGGCCAGTTGAGCTCGCCAGTTTTGGAACCAATGCAGACAACAAGGTTATCTATGAGCAGTTACCTCATATTAATCGTCGCGGGCGCCAGGCCTAATTTCATGAAGATTGCGCCGATCATCCGAGCACTTGAACGACATCGTGATGCCTTCGCGTGGCGTCTTGTCCATACTGGACAGCACTACGATAGGGAAATGAGCGACGTCTTTTTCGAGGAACTCGAGATTCCCAAGCCGCATTATCATCTCGATGCGGGAGGAGGAACCCACGCGCAGCAAACTGCGAAAATTATGATAGGTTTTGAAGACGTCGTACAGAAAGAACGACCACAACTCGTGATGGTCGTCGGCGACGTTAATTCTACGCTGGCCTGCTCAATTGTCGCTAAGAAGCTTCAGATTCAAGTCGCTCACGTTGAGGCTGGGCTAAGAAGCGGAGATCTGATGATGCCGGAGGAAATCAATCGGATCGTCACGGACGCGATCTCAGATTATTTCTTCGTTACTGAGCCGAGTGGCGTTGAGAATCTCAGGCGGGAAGGCAAGCGGGAAGAGCAAATCTTTTTTGTTGGACACGTAATGATTGATAACCTTTACCATCAGGTGAAGAAGTTGCAGGAAATGGACGACTCTGCGTTCCCAACCGCCACACTAAAGAGCAAACTCGGAAAGTATGGCGTTGTAACTCTCCATCGCCCCTCGAACGTCGATAACGCAGAGCGGCTAGGTGGTATCGTAGAGGCGCTTGCGCAAGTGGCAAACCATATTCCATTGATTTTTGCGGTCCATCCGCGGACCGCGCAGAACCTGGACAAATTTGGAATTTGCCTTCCGGATTCGATTATTCGCACGAATCCGCTTCCCTATATGGAGTTTTTAAATCTATGGATGGATGCGCAGGTTATTCTTACTGACAGTGGAGGCATCCAGGAGGAGAGCACCGCTCTCGGCGTTCCCTGTGTGACGCTACGCGAGAACACAGAACGGCCGATCACGATCTCGGAAGGCTCAAATGTCTTAGTTGGCAGCGACCCAGAAAAGATTGTGGCAGCTGCGCTGAAGGTTCTTTCTCACCCGGGTCAAGCGAGAACCAAGCGGCCCGCGTTATGGGATGGGGCGGCCTCTGATCGCATTGTCGATGAACTGGCGAAACTGATCGTCTAAGGCGACGTGCGGATGTCGTGATACTCGACGGCGTCCGGAATTGCAGTCGCAAGCAGACAATCTCAACTCAGATGGGGCGATTGGCCACGAGACTGGTGACGAGCGCGTGGCCGAGATGGCTTGGATTACTCATGCCAGCCTCGGGGTTGCTCGTATTCTGCACCGCACTGATCGGTCGGTCGATATTGGTCGATCGACATTCCCGGCGGTCGAGTGGCTAAATTAGCTGACCAAGAAAGGCGATCCGATTTGCGGCGCATATTGGCGACGTCGATTTTTGGCATTTTGGGTCGCTCATCACGTCTCGCGATCAACGTCGGTCTCATAGGCTATGCGGTGGCGAAGCTGGATGCGCAGACGTGGGCCATCACGGCAATCGCGGCATCACTTAGCAGCTACCTGGGCCTATTGCAGTTGGGGGCCTCGTCTGGCATAGGCCGTCTGCTCGGTGAAGCTGTTGCGACCCGGAGCCAAGACTCGTTTGTTGAGCGATATAGCGCGAGTTGGGTGGTGTGTGGCCTTGTTAGCGTCGCCGTCGTCAGTGTGGCGGTGTTGCTCGCGCGTCTCGGGTTCGGGCGCCTTGATATACCCGTGCCCTTACATGAGGACGCATATGCCGCGCTCGTTTTCACTGTAATTAGCGTCGTCCTCACGACTTGCAACCTAGTCAGTATCGGGACTCTCCAGGCTATTGGAAAACTTGAACTGTTTCTTGGCGCTGAATTTGGAGCGGCGATAGCCCGGGCACTCCTTACAGTGCTGGGATTCGAGCTGCTTCATCCAACTGCGGCGGTATATACGGGCGCATTGGCGGCGGCGAATTTGTTGCTGTTGCTCTGGTGCAATTGGGGAATGACAAGATCCCTCGGGCCTGAGCGCGCGCGCTTTCGATGGCCAAGCATTGCAGCCCTCAAAAAGGCGTTCCTTTTTAACTCTCTAGCGTTCGCGGATTCGATTATCTACGTGGGATTTTTGCAGTCGCCCGTTTTCCTTCTTCGCCCAGACTTGGTTCAAATTGGCGCCTATGGGCTATTCGTTCAGGTGAACAATGTCCTTCGCACGCTTATTGGTCCGACGTCCCAATCTCTTTCGGCGCTGTTAGTTTCCTACCGGGCTACCGGTCAGCATGAGCGGCTGGATCGTACATTCGCTGCGTCATCGAAGACGTTCTTTGCGATAGGGGGCGTCGTTAGCGCAGAGTTAGTGGTATTTGGACAGGAAATGCTCTCTTTATGGCTCCACAACGTGGAGTTGCTGAATTCTTTAGCCTCAGCGTGGCCCTATTTGGCCATGATGATCGGGATGGGGATTGCGGCGATTCCATCAGCAGTGTTCCTCGTGTCAGTCGGTCGGATCGAGTTCCCTGCGCTAATTGGAATTGTCATATTGTTGATCTTCTTGACCGTTGCCCACCGAATTACCTCAGCAAGTGACGAGCCGGGCAGGTTTGTTGACACGGCCGTTGTATTGCTTATCGCGTACGGCTTACATCAAGTGATCCGGATAATATTCGCTTGGAGCACCCTGTCGGTCGCTGAGCGAAAGCTTCCGTTCGCCGGACTTGCCGCCAGTTCGCTCTTTAGTCTAGTTGTTGCTGGTACAGCGGCTTTTCTTGGTAAGTCACTAGACCACACGTCAGCGGCGCAGTTGATTCTCGGGGTAAGTCTATTAGCAATCATATCAGTTGCGTGTTGGTGGAGCGTGATGCTTACGCCTGGCGAGCGAGCGATGATATTGAAGAAGCGCCCGGCGTCGGAATCTAAAGAGGTATGAGCATGAAGTGGGCATATGCGAATTTCACCGATAGTTCGTGTAATTTCGGGAACTATGTCATTGACTACGCGACCCGACGCCTGCTGACTAACGTGCTGCCGCCCCCGGTACGAGAGTTCGATTCATTTCGAGAAGGCCTAGGGGAACAGCGGTACGACGCGGTAATAGTGCCTGGATGTACCATGCTGACCAGAGGCCAAAACCCTGGCCTGGAATGTCTAAGTGAAAAGAACGGACCAGTATTTTGTCTCGCCGGATCGATTTGGACCCAAGCGCCGCGGCACGGTTTTCTTCTACGAAATAGAATCCTTGGCCGGCGTGTTAGCGCTCCCGATCTTTGCATTGCGAACATGATCACCGGCCCCGTTGGTGTTAGAGATCCCTTTACACTGAATACGCTGACCGAACACGGCATCCCGGCTCTTTACACAGGTTGCCCTACGCTCTTCCTCGAACGTAATTCTCGACTCGAAGGCGATTACGTGCTTTTTTCTTTCGGCCGCCATGCAATGCGCGCTCAAGTGCGGGCGGGACGTCGTTTGGCCCGAACAGAACATGTCATAGGAATCGTCCACGAACCTTACGACGAGGCTCGGATTCGCGCGGCTGGCTGGGATTTGCCACTGATCAATTTTCGTGGGGATATAGAATTGTTCTTGTCGTATTTTCAATCTGCCGCACTGGTCGTGACTGGGCGCCTTCACGGAGCATTGCCCTCCATTGCGTATGGCCGGCGACTGGTGTATTTCGGGCAAAGGGACACCAGAACGACCCTTCTGGACGATCTGGGTGTCCCAATTGTTGATGTGAGAGACATCGATGATTTGCGAACGCACGCGAGGGTCTATTCAGCGGACGTCCTTGTGACGCACTTCAAGAGGAACTGGGAGGAATTACTCCGCCGCGTCGAAAGTGTAGGAGTCGGTGACGAACATGTCGACCTACTTAGCGGCCGTCCTTGACTACCGACCCGCAGCGATCTGGATGACTGACCGGCAACCGAAACGCGGAGTATTTCCCCGCTTCTCCGAAAGGGGATGATATGCGCAGCTTTCTAATTTGGTGTTGGGGCGGCATCTACCTCGCGTCAATTTTTCTTGTGCCGCCCACGCTATTTTACCGGCCCGAATATTTTATGGCGCTTTTCACGGCCGCGCTGGCCGCTACGGTCGTGCAGTCGCGGGTAATAGGAGCCTTCAAGGTAGAGGCTGCCTTGATTATTTTTCTCGGCATCTTCGGCGCTATTGCAGTGTTTCAACAGTCTCTGGCAGGCAAGCCATTCGTTGCTGCTGATGCAATGATTATTCTCCGCTACGGCTACTACGTGGCGGCGCTAATAATGGGCGGTGTTATCGCGGAAAAAGTGAGGCTTGGTAGCGTTCGAAGTTACGTCCTTCCGATGCTCGTGGCGTGCCTTGCCTTGAGTATTCTTCAGTATAAGAACGTGTTTGGTCTCAACAAAATTGTCGTGCCACTGTATACCGTGAAGGGCGATCTACTGATTCACGGGGATTATTGGCGGCGGGTAGTGGGGACCTACGGCAACCCAAATTATTGGGGCTTACTTCTTGGCTTCGGATTTCTATTTGCAGTCCCGGGGTTTCTTTGGGGGCGGCGGTTGTGGGTGGTTATTTTGTTCCCCGCGGTGGCTTACTGTCTTCTGCTAACGGGATCGCGCGCAGCCATGGTGGCGACGGCGGTAGCGATGTCTGTCGGCGCTGCAATTGTATCCGGTGCTGCGCGAAGGAGTCCCAGAGCGCTGCCCATGCTTATCATTTTTGTGGGCTTCATTGCTCTTGTGGGGATGAAACTAAGTTTATTGTCGTCTGTGGGTTACGAAAATCCGGATAGGTTCACCAATGTTGAGAGTTTTTATACGCGAGTCAAATATTGGGAAGGAATACTGGACAACATAATGAGGTCAAACGGGTTTCAGGTGCTTTTCGGGCGAGGACCGATGAAGGAGGTCGCGAAGCCGTACGGAGACAATATTCTAATTTTGTTGCTGCGAGATTATGGCGCGATAAGTGTCGTTTTGTATTTGGCGCTCTTCACACGGATGTATTTTCGTTCAATTCAACAGCTCCGTCACCATGAAACGGGGCCGTTCAATCAGGACATCGCTGCGCTTTCAATGGTTACGCTGGCATACGGTATATTCGATCTTAGTGCGGATGCGTGGTTCAACGTGCGCGTTGCGGGTTTATTCCTGTTCTTCTATGGATTCATCGTTGTGAATGCCATGGGCGTATCGGCTAACGGTCGCACCGCAGTTCCAGACTACCAACCTCAAGCGAATGCCCCAAGATATGCGAATCTCTGTAGTAATACTTAACTGGAACGGCGGCGCCGCTAATTGCATTGAAGCAGTCCAGTCTGCTCTTGAGCAGGACTATTTTGACAAGGAGGTCATATTTGTTGATAACGGCTCGACGGATAACTCTGGTTCTGAAACTGCTAGAGCATTCCCGGATGTCAATTTCATTTTTTTGGAAGCAAATACAGGGGTCTCTCATGGTCGCAATGTCGGAGCCGCAGCGGCGTCAGGCTCTCTAGTCTTTTTTTTGGAGAACGATGGGGCGTGGCAGTCTACAAGCGTGATCTCCGATGCGGTACGACTTTTCGAAAGCCTGCCGGACCTTGGGGCAATATATACAAAAGTTGTAGGTTACGATTCCGGGAAGGTGGATGCTCCAATCGATTTCCACGGTGGCATTAGCGATGATGGAATCTACTACGCCTCGTCGTTTCGGGGTGGGGCGTCGGTAATTAAACGCGAGACATATCTGAGCTTGGGGGGCTTTCCGGACGATTATTTCAGGCAAGGTGAAGAGCGATTTCTATCGTTGCGGATGTATGAGGCTGGGTTTCGGGTCGCGTACTGGCCGCGCCACACGATGCGTCACAAGGGGTCGGATTACACAGGGAAGCGGGACACGGTGCAGCGATTTTCGTGTGAGAATGAGCTCAAGACGGTCGTTCGTCTTTATCCAAATCCCATCTTCATCGGTGTGCTTCTGTACAAGCTCTTCGCCTGGGGAATACGCTTCGCGCGAGCTGGGCGGATCGCGATATTTCGTAAGATACTGAGCTGTATTCCGGCTTGGCTTGCTGAGCGCCGGACTATGACGCAAGTCTCGTTTGATACAATTCGTCTAGTTGAAGGGCTTCAATTTTCCGGTGCTGGAACGTGGAGGTTACAGGACAAGACTCTGTCCGAGATGAAATCGCTCACGGGCAAAATGAACCCATTGGTCACGAGACTCACATTCAAGATGAGGAAGTGGTTATGAAATCCCCCTGCTCAAATTTGGGTCGACTGCGATTGGCGGCGATGCTTCTGTTTTGTGGGTGCTTTCTCGCAGCGGAGGGCAGCTCCGCAGCGGGTTCGACTACGTTCGAAATATATGACGGCACCAGCTATAGAAACAAGCCTAACTTGGTCAGGTACGGGATCCAGCCCGTCTATATACTCACCGAAGGTAAGTTCTGGGACAAGAAGACAGATCAGTCGCTGCCCGATGCGAAGAGAGTGAAGAAGGCCGCTGCGGACGCGGCATCGAAAGGCCTATTAACCATCATAGATATAGAACGCTGGAAAATGTGGGCCGGCGTCGGAGTCGAAGAAAACGTCCCGAAATACGTCGGCGTGCTTAAGAAATTCAAGGAGTCTGCTCCAAACCTGCGCGTCGGTTATTACGCCACGGCGCCTCAGGGAAGTTACGGAACTGCACAAGTTCCAAGTTCCAATAGCGGATACCGTCGGTGGATGCAACTCAACGATTCATTGCGTCCAATTGCAAATCTTGCTGACGCGGTGTTCCCGTCGATCTACACATACTCCACCAATCGAGAAGCCTGGAAACGTTTTGCGTTGGCGCAAGTAAATGAGGCTCGAAGGTACGGCAAGCCCGTATACGCGTTCATCTGGCCTCAATACGTAGATAACGCGCCTGATAAAAGCATTGCCCTTAAGTGGCTCCCGGAAGATTTTTGGAGGTTTCAGCTGGATACGTTAAGCGGCGTCGCGGATGGCGTTGTAATTTGGGGGGGATGGGATTTCAAAGGATGGCGAGCAATCGAGTGGGATGACAGTGCCCCTTGGTGGGGCGCAACGAAAGACTTTATTGCTCGCATTCCACAAAAATAGCGCGGATTGTCGATTCGGACCGCCCAATGCAACCGGATAGATACGTTTTGATGGTTCTTCGGACTACACGCGCAAAGTCCGCGTGAAGCTGGCTGCCCGAGAGCGTTCACAGCTAGGGGGATGGGAATGGTGTCGAGCACGAGCCCTTCGTTAGCCGACTATCGAGTGGCGGGATACTGCCCAGGGGCGGGGAGACTGAAACGCGCGGCCTGGTACGTGCTAAACGCAATATTTTTCGATTCTTGGCTGTGCCCATTCTATCCCCTAAAGAATCTTATTCTCCGATTGTTCGGTGCTCGGATTGGTATTGGGGTGATCATCAAGCCTCGCGTGAATATTAAACACCCATGGCGTCTAAGTGTGGGTGATCACGTTTGGATTGGCGAAGGCGTCTGGATTGATAATTTGGTCCAGGTCACCATAGGTTCGAATGTTTGCATATCGCAGGGAGCAATGCTGTTGACAGGTAACCACGATTATAAGGACCCGCATTTCGGGCTAATCACTGGAGAAATCACAATTGGCGACGGAGTTTGGGTTGGCGCGCAAAGCATCGTCGGACCATCGGTTCGCTGTTACGAAAATGCTGTAATAACGGCGGGAAGTATCTTGACCAGTGAGGCGGAGCAAAATGCCATTTACAGGGGCAACCCGGCGGTTCGGATTCGTGAGCGGATATTGCGCAGTCATCCATGAACAAGTTGGTTTTTGTAAATCGATATTTTTTTCCAGACAGCTCTGCCACGAGTCAACTCCTAAGTGACCTCGCATTCGAATTGAGTGGCGCGGGCTGTACGGTGTATGTCGTGACTAGTAGGCAGCTTTATCACGATCCAAATGCTGACTTGACGCCTTCGGAATCGATCAACGGTGTGAATGTCGCTCGGGTATGGTCCAGTCACTATGGCAGGAAGATATTGATCCTGCGTGCGCTTGATTACTTTTCCTTTTACATAAGTGCGTGCGTTGCGCTCCTGTCGATGCTAGGAAAGGGCGATGTCGTAATTGCGAAGACTGACCCGCCGTTGCTTTCATTGGCAGTTTGGCCGGTTGCGGTGTTGAGGGGAGCGCGTGTTGTTAACTGGCTTCAAGATGTTTATCCAGACGTGGCCCAGGCACTAAACGTCGCAGGCGTAAAATATTTGGCTCCATTGCTGAAGTGGATGCGGAATCTGACTCTAAAGCACGCAACCGTAAATGTGGTGATCGGCGAGAACATGGCCAGCCTGCTCGAAGGCGAAGGTGTTCAACCGCGCAAGATTCAGGTGATTCATAACTGGATTGATGGCGGCAAGATTGTTCCACAAAAGGAAGTTGGCAGGGGCTTGCGCGAAGAGTGGAATCTGGACAGTCGCTTCGTCGTGGGGTATTCCGGAAACATGGGGCGCGTCCATGATTTCGCGACGATCATTAGTGCAATAAAGACCCTTGCGTCGAAAGTTTCCGATATAAGTTTCCTTTTTGTCGGGGCGGGAGCTCGCGAAGCATTTATTAAAGAAGAATTACGGGGCATTCCGAATGTCTTATTCAAGCCGCATCAGCCCTTTGAAAAACTCTCGGAATCATTGGGAGTTCCTGATGTACACCTAGTTTCCTTATTGCCAGAGATGGAGGGTTTGATTGTGCCGAGCAAATTCTACGGTATAGCTGCTGCAGGGCGTCCTGTGATTTTTGTTGGAAGCAGAACTGGGGAAATTGCAAAGATAATTGGCCGTTCAAAATGCGGTTATGCGGTCCCGAGCGGTGATTCAGCGAGCCTGGCGGATTGTATCGAAAGCATCTATTGGAATCGTGAAGATGGACGACGCAGAGGGGGCGAGGCGAGAAAACTGTTTGATAGTGAGTTCAATCGAGACATCGCAATGCGGAAATGGAAAGAAGTGCTGGGCATCGCGCATGTGGCGAGCTTATGAATTCAATTAAGTGGACGGCGAAACCAAGTTACTGGCTGGGACTCCTTATCCCGACTGCGATAGCCGCTTTCCTGTGCAGGAATGGTATTGAGCACATGTCTCGGGCTTGGTTCCACCAGGAAGAATACAGCCATGCCGTCTTAATTCCATTCATCGCTGGTTATTTGGTTTGGCAGAGACGCGCGGATTTGTCCCGAGCTTCCTTTACAGGGTCATGGCTCGGAGTTGTTATGGTCGCGATGGGCGTTCTTATATTTATTGGCGGAGAACTGGGAACGCTGTTTGTTTTGATCGAATACGCATTTCTTATTCTTCTTTATGGAATCACGCTGAGCGTAGTGGGGGGGCGGGCTTTCAAGTTGCTAGCTGTACCGCTACTTATTCTCGCATTCATGATCCCTCTGCCGAATTTTCTGTATAACAACCTTTCCTCGCAGCTCCAACTGTGGTCATCTCAAATCGGTGTGGCGGTCGTCCGTCTTGCAGGAATTAGTGTTTTCCTTGAAGGCAATGTCATCGATCTGGGCAGTTACAAACTGCAGGTAGCTGAGGCCTGTAATGGACTCCGGTATCTGTTCCCGTTGACGACATTGGGATTTATCGTTGCCTATTTTTATCACGCTGCATTTTGGAAAAGGGCAATCATCTTTTTATCGACGATCCCCATCACTGTCCTCATGAATAGTTTTCGGATCGGAATAATTGCGGTAATGGTGAATTTTTGGGGCCAATCTATGGCGGAAGGCTTCCTTCACGATTTTGAAGGATGGGCCGTGTTCATGGCTTGTTTCGGTGTGTTGTTCATTGAAATGTGGATTTTGCTTCGCGTGACCAATGATAAACGCCCCCTTCGGGAGGTTTTTGGACTTGAGGTTCCGGAGAGGCTGCCTGAGGGCGCGGAAATTCGTGTTCGTTCCTTTCCTCGCTCAGGAATAATTGCAGCCGTTGTAATCGCTCTTGGGCTTCTCCCGGCCCTTTCAATTCCAGAGCGCGCCGAAATAATTCCATCGCGGTCCACATTTGATGAGTTTCCACTTCAAACAGCGGGCTGGGTAGGACGGCGCGATGCTCTTGAGAAAGTCTACATCGATACTCTAAAATTCACCGATTACATTCTGGTGAACTACCATCGCAACGCAGATTCGACGTTAACGTTCTACGTCGCCTACTACGAGTCACAGCGTAAGGGGCAATCCGCGCACTCGCCGCGGTCTTGCCTGCCCGGCGGCGGCTGGCGGATCGAGGCCCTGACGCAGGAAACGATCGAGGGCGCCACAGTGGCCGGCAAGCCGCTTCGTGTCAACCGCGTCCTGATCAGCTACGGGGATCAAAAGCAACTAGTCTATTACTGGTTCCAGCAGCGCGGGCGCGTCATCACTAACGAATACCTGGTGAAATGGTATATGTTTGTGGATGCGATCCGCAAGAACCGCACGGACGGCGCGCTGGTCAGGCTGACGATGCCCCTCGCGCCGGGTGAGGACCCAGCGAAAGCGGATATTGCCCTCTCGCAATTTTCGCGGGATGTTGCCCCGGAACTGGCCAAGTACATTCCCGAATAGAAAGCGATCCCTGGATGCTCGCAACTTTCTCGTTCATCGTGGCGATGTTCATCACTATGGTGCTTATTCCACCATTGATGAGGTCCGCGCGTAAGCTCTCAATAGTAGACATACCCGACGAGCGCAAGGTGCATACGGGGGCTGTTCCGCGCATCGGCGGCGTCGCCATGGTCGCTGGGGCGGTCACGCCGGTGCTGCTTTTTCAATCCCACCCGCCGGTCATAATTTCCTATCTGCTGGGCATCGGGATCATTCTCTTTTTCGGGGTCTGGGACGATCGTTCGGGCCTCGATTATCGGCTCAAGTTCCTGGGGCAGTTCCTGGCCGTGTGTGTCGTCGTCTTTTACGGCGACATCCATATCCGATTCGTGCCGTTCCACAGTCTTGAATCTATTCCCTACGGCGTCTCGGTACCGCTGACGATATTTGCGCTGCTCGGTATCACTAACGCCATCAATCTCGCTGACGGGCTCGATGGTCTCGCGGGTGGCACGACGTTCATGAGCATTGCGGGATTGGCGTTGCTCGCCTTTCTCGCGGCCGATCAGCCGCTCGTGTCGCTTTCATGCGCTGTCCTCGGCAGCGTCGTGGGCTTCCTGCGTTACAACACCTATCCTGCTCAGGTCTTCATGGGCGATGCGGGCAGCCAGTTCCTCGGCTTCTCGGCAGGTGTATTCGTGGTCGTGCTGACCCAGCAGTCGAATCCGGCGCTGAGCCCCGCGATGCCGCTGCTCCTGCTGGGGCTGCCGATCATCGATACGTTCCTCGTCATGGGGCAGCGCATCTACGAAGGGCACTCGCCCTTCAAGCCGGATCGCAACCACACGCACCACAAGCTGCTCGCGCTCGGCTTCGATCACTACGAGGCCGTGCTGATCATCTATCTCGTGCAGGCTTGCCTGGTCACCGGCGCGTTTTTCTTCAGGTACTCCGCGGATTGGGTGAACCTGTTGCTCTTTGTTGGCTTCACCGCCTTCGTCATGATCGGATTCCGCGTGGCTGGAGTAAGCGGCTGGCGCGCCCACCAGTACTCTTTGGAAGAGCGCCGCACGCCGTTGACGACGTTCATTTCTCATCTTCGCCAGAGCGGTGCGCTGCGGCGTTGGCCGATGCGCTTCATCGGGGTCACGGTGCCGATCTATCTCGTCTATGCCATGCTTTCGGCCGGCACGATTTCGGGCGATGCGGCCGTGACGCTGGGGGTGCTCGCTGTGGGCTCGTTACTCGCGCTCCTGCTCCAGCCCCAAGCCGGCATTACACTTCCGGAACGTCTGCTCATCTGCGTGACGATAGTTGCGAGTGTCTACTACTGGGTCGCTTCCGCGACTGAACCCGTTGCCCAGCACCAGATCGAGAACCTCTACTTCGTACTGCTGACCATCGCGCTCATTGCAGCTTATCGTTTCCGCCAGCCACGTGCGTTCGATGTCACTCCGATGGATTTCCTGGTCGTGTTCGCCGCCATCGTGGTTCCGAACCTGCTCGGTGGCAACGCCATCGAAAGCCATCTGGGGGAAGTGGCCGCCAAGTCGGTCATCCTCTATTACGCGAGCGAAATCCTGATCTCGTATGGCGAGAGCCGGCCTAAGCTCGTTCGAGGCGTGGTCGTGCTGGTGCTGGCAGTGTTTGCGGCGAAGTATGGATGGTTGCATACCGTTAGCGGTGGAGCGGATGCTGCGGCCAGTAGCGCGCCGCCCTGAGCGCCGATTCCGTGGGGAAACGTGCACGGAAAAGATTGGAATCTGCGTGATATAGTCGGACGGAGCCAGTTCCCGGCTGAAACGAAATCTGTTTAATCGTATTGGATTGACGATGACCAAGAAGAAAGCCCTCATCACCGGCGTCACCGGCCAAGACGGCGCCTATCTCTCCGAGCTCCTCCTCAAAAAAGGCTACGAGGTCCACGGCATCAAGCGCCGCGCCTCGAGCTTCAATACCGGCCGCATCGATCACCTCTACCAGGATCCGCACGCCAAGGATCGCCATTTCGTCCTCCACTACGGCGATCTCACGGATTCAACGAACCTGATCCGCATCATCCAGCAGGTGCAGCCGGACGAAATCTACAACCTCGCGGCGCAGAGCCATGTCGCGGTGTCGTTCGAAACACCGGAGTACACGGCGAACGCGGACGCGGTCGGCACACTGCGGCTGCTCGAGGCGATCCGCATCCTCGGCCTCGAGAAGAAGACCCGCTTCTATCAGGCCTCGACGAGCGAGATGTTCGGCAAGGTGCAGGAAATCCCGCAGAAGGAGACGACGCCCTTCTATCCGCGCAGCCCCTACGGCGCGGCCAAGGTCTACGCCTACTGGATCTGCGTGAACTACCGCGAGGCCTACGGGATGTTCTGTTGCAACGGCATCCTCTTCAATCACGAATCGCCGATCCGCGGCGAGACGTTCGTGACGCGGAAGATCACCCGCGCGGTCGCACGCATCGGGCTCGGGCTGCAGGAGAAGCTCTTCCTCGGCAACATCGATGCGCTGCGCGATTGGGGTCATGCCCGCGATTACGTGCAGGCGATGTGGCTCATGCTCCAGCAGGACGAGCCGGACGATTTCGTGGTCGCGACCGGCAAGCAGGTCTCGGTACGCTGGTTCGTGGAGCGGGCGTTCAAGGAAATAGGTGTCGATATCGAGTGGCGTGGCACCGGGGTCGACGAGAAGGGCATCGACAAGGCCAGCGGCGTGGTGCGTGTCGAGATCGATCCGCGCTATTTCCGGCCGACCGAGGTCGAGACGCTGCTCGGCGATCCGGGCAAGGCGAAAGCGAAGCTCGGCTGGGAGGCGACGACGCCGCTCGAGGAGATGATTCGGGACATGGTCCGCGAGGACAAGCGCGACGCGGAGAAGGACGAGTTCTGCCGCCGTGAGGGCTTTCGCGTCTTCGATTACTTCGAATGAAAGCGCTCGATCCGAAATCGCGGGTCCTCGTGGCCGGCGCGAAGGGCATGGTGGGCTCGGCGATCGTCCGGGCGCTGGAGAAGAGCGGGCACACGGCCGTTCTCGCGCCGTCGCGCCGCGAACTGGATCTCATGAACCCGGCGGCGGTCGAGGCGTATTTCGCGGAGCACCGGCCGGAATTCGTGTTCGTCGCGGCGGCGAAGGTCGGCGGGATCCATGCGAACAACAGCTACCCCGCGGATTTCATCTACGACAATCTCGTCATCGAAGCGAATCTCATCCACGCGGCGTTCCGGCACAAAACCGAGAAGCTGCTCTTCCTCGGTAGCACCTGCATCTATCCGAAGCTCGCGCCGCAGCCGCTGAAGGAGGAATACCTGCTGACCGGGCCGCTCGAACCGACGAACGAGTGGTATGCAGTGGCGAAGATCGCCGGAATCAAGCTCTGCCAGGCGTTCCACAAGCAACACGGCTGCCGCTTCATCTCGGGGATGCCGACGAACCTCTACGGCGAGAACGACAATTTCGACCTCGAGACCTCGCACGTCATGCCCGCGCTCATCCGCAAATTCCACGCCGCGAAGACGAGCGGGGCGGAGGAGGTCGTGGTGTGGGGCAGCGGCAGGCCGCTGCGCGAGTTCCTGCACGTCGACGATTGCGCGGAGGCCTGTCTGTTTCTGATGCGGAACTACGAAGACCCGGAAATCTGCAATATCGGGGTCGGCGTGGATCTCTCGATCTTGGAGCTCGCGCAGACGATCAAGCGCATCGTGGGCTTCGAGGGCCGGCTCGTGTTCGACAGTACGAAGCCGGATGGCACGCTGCGGAAGCTCGTCGATACGACGAAGATCAATGCGCTCGGGTGGAAGGCCAGGATCCCGTTGGAAGAGGGGATTCGGGAGACTTACGCCTGGTATTGCGCGCAGCGTTGATTCGATTGCGAGTCGCATGGTTCGACCGGCGCTTCGACGCCGGCGGCCGGAAGCTCAGTGCCCGTCGCCCTCGCGCAGGCGAGGGCACAGTCGGTGACCTTCGGCGGGTGCAGTGAGCCTCGGGTGACGTGCCGAGGACGGTCGCTGCGGCCAAGCCGTGGCGCCGGCCCCGGGGCTCGACGAAATCTCCGAGGTTGAACGACTGGGCCCTCGCCTACGCGAGGGCGACGCGGTGGGGCGGTCGATGCTTCGGATTCGGATCCGCGACGCAGTGGGGTGGTCGATGCTTCGGATTCGCGACGCGCGACGCGACGCGGTGCGGTGGCCGATGCTTCGGATCCGGATCCGCGACACGTGGGGTGGCCGATGCTTCGACGTCGGCGGCCGGAAACTCAATGCCCGTCGCCCTCGCGCAGGCGAGGGCCCAGTCGGTGACCTTCGGCGGGTGCAGTGAGCCTCGGGTGAGGTGCCGAGGACGGTCGCTGCTGCCGAGCCGTGGCGCCGGCCCCGGGGCTCGACGCAATCTCCGAGGTTCAACGACTGGGCCCTCGCCTGCGCGAGGGCGACGTGGTGGGAGGGTCGATGCTTCGGCTTCGGATCCGCGACGCGGTGGGGTGGCCGATGCTTCGGATTCGAATGCGCGGCGCGGGTGGGACGATCAATACTTCGAAGGCACGACGTGGTGGTTCGGCCGATGTTTCGGATTCGGATGCGCGACGCGGTGGGGTCGCGGATGCTTCGGATCCGGATCCGCGATGCGCCGGCCTTCGGGCGCGTTCGCGTCGAGCGCATCGTCGGCGCGATGAGGCCCGCAGCGAGGGGCCCCGACGGCCCCCGGTCGCCTGCGAATCCTGTTGCAGTTTTTTCACAGCGGGCTGTGTAGAATCCGAGGTCCCAACTGCCGGAAACAAAACGGGTTTCAAATGAATCGAATTGCCGTCACGTTCGTCCTCGTCCTGTCCGTCGTGCTCGCGTCCTGCGGTGGCGCGGCGGATCGCAAAGCGGCCTATATGCAAAAGGCCCAGGCGCTCTACACGGAGGGCAACTACGAGAAGGCCCGGCTCGAATACAAGAACGTGCTGCAGATCGATCCGAAAGACGTACCGGCGCGCTTCGGTCTCGCCCAGACGCTCGAGAAGCTGCAGGACTGGCGCGGCGCGGCCGGCATGTATCTCGCGGTCATCGAGGCCGATCCGAGCCACAAGGAAGCGCTGGCACGCATGGGCCAGATCTACCTGCTCGGGCGCAATCTCGAAGAGGCCGACAAGCTCGCCGACAAGCTGCTCGCGCTCGAGGCGACGAATCCCGATGGCCTGGTGCTGAAATCCGGCATCAAGGCGCTGCGCAATGATCTGCCCGGCGCGCTCGAGGACGTCCAGAAGGCGCTGAAGGCAAAGCCCGGCCATGCGAATGCGTCCGCGCTGCTCGCCTCGATCTACATCCAGCAGGAGAAGCCGGACGAGGCGATCGCGGTGCTGAGGACCGCGCTCGATGCCGATCCCAAGAATGCCACGGTGCGCACGATCCTCGCCCGCGTCTATGCCCAGGTCGGCAAGAACGCCGAGGCGGCGAAGCTCCTCGAGGAAAGCGTGAAGCAGGAGCCGACCGCGCTGTCCCACCGCCTGCAGCTCGCGAGCTTCTACGTGACGGAGAAGAAGCTCGACGAGGCCGAGGCCGTGCTCAATACCGCGGTGAAGGATTTCAAGGCCAAGGACGGAACGGCTGCGCGCCTCGCGCGGGCGGAGTTCCTGGCCCGCACCCGCAGCGTCGACAAGGCCGCCGAGGCGCTCGCCGGCGACATCAAGGAAGACCCGGACAACCACGAGCTCCGCTTCGCGCTCGGCAAACTCTACGAGGCGTCGAACAACGGCGAGAAAGCGAGCGGCGTGTACAACGACATCGTCGGCCGCGAGAAGGACCAGACGAGCCCGAACGTCCTGAAGGCCAAGACCCGGCTCGCGATCGTCGCGGCCCGCGGCGGCAAGCGTGACGACGCGAACCGGCTCATCGGCGAGGTGCTGAAGGACAACCCCCGCGACAAGGATGCGCTGATGCTCCGCGGCACGCTCGCGCTCGACGCCGGCAACCCGACGGCCGCGATCGGTGATTTCCGGGCGGCGCTGAAGGACAACCCGAACGCGCCCGACCTGCTCCGCGCCCTCGCCAAGGCCCACATCGCGAACAAGGAGACGGATCTCGCCCGCGACACGCTGAAGAAGGCCGTCGACGCGAACCCGAACGACGTCGCCGTGCACGGCGATCTCGCGAACTTCTATGCAGTCCAGAAGGATCTCGACAGCTCGATCGCCGAGCTCCAGGAAGTGCTGAAGCTCGATCCCAAGAACCGGCAGGCGCTGGAAGGCGTCTTCAAGGTGCGTGTCTACCAGCAGAAATGGGACGAGGCGATGAAGGTCGCGGATCAGATCAAGACGGTCTTCCCGGCGGAGGCGACCGGCTTCTACTTCGCGGGCCTCGTCGATCAGGCGCAGAAGAAGTTCCCGGAGAGCATCGAGCAGTTCGAGTCCGCGCTCGCGGTCGCGCCGGACGCGGTCCAGCCGCTGTCCCAGCTCATCAAGAGCCATCTCGCGATGGGCAAGCCGGAGCTCGCGGAGAAGCGCCTGCAGGAGGTGCTCGAGCGCAACGGCAAGAACTTCGTCGCGCTGAACCTGCTCGGCGAGCTCGAGCTCGGCGCGAAGAAATTCCCCGAGGCGCAGAAGTACTTCGAGGACGCTATCGCCGTCAATCCGAAGTGGCCGATCCTGTATCGCAACCTCGCGAGCGCGAAGCTCGGTCAGAAGGACGAGGCGGGTGCGATCAAGGCGATGGAGGACGGCATCCAGGCGACCGAGGGCTCGGCACTGCTCGTCACCGGACTCGCGGCTTATCTCGAGAAGACCGGCAAGCTCGACGAGGCCATCGCGCAGTACGACAAGATCCTGAAGGATTCCCCGAACGCCGATCTCGCCCGCAACAATCTCGCGATGCTGCTCATCGAGTACAGGAACGACGATGCCTCGCGGGCGCGTGCGGCCGAGCTGACGAAAGGCTTCGAGGCTTCGACGAACGCGGCCTTCCTCGATACCGCGGGCTGGGTGGCGTACAAGACGGGGGCCAACGAGCATGCGATCGAGCTGCTCGAAAAAGCGGTCAAGGCCTCGCCCGATGCGGCCATCATGCATTACCACCTCGGCATGGCTTACCTGAAGGGCGGCAACGAGGTGCAGGCGAAGGACCATCTGAAGCAGGCCACCGAGGGCAACGCCGACTTCAAGGGCAGCGACGAGGCGAAAGAAGCCTTGAAGAAGTTGGGAGACGCCTGATTACCGTTCGGGCCGGCCAGCGCTCCCACGCAGGTGGAGCGCGGTCGGGTGCCCACGGCTTCACGCAGTATCGCGACGAAATCGCAGGAGCGACCTGGCCTCGCGTCACAGCCCGGTCCCGCGGATGATCGAAAGCGCCGAGGACTGAGCACTGGGTCCCGGCCTTCGCCGGGACGACGCCGCGGTGCATTCGCGGTCTGCGCCGGGGCTTCAAGCGCTACGCGCGTCTCCGATGTCTCGTCCCGGCAGAAGTCTGTCGTCCCGGCAGAAGTCTGTCGTCCCGGCAGAAGTCTGTCGTCCCGGCAGAAGTCTGTCGTCCCGGCAGAAGTCTGTCGTCCCGGCAGAAGTCTGTCGTCCCGGCAGGTCCCGGCGAAGGCCGGGACCCAGTCGTCGAACTTCGGCAGTCACGATGAATCGTGGGCATTCACCGGGGACCTCGAGCGACACAGCGGCCGCTGCGGCTGAACGACTGAGCAGAGGCTGCTCGAAGCAGGCGACGCGCTGGCGCGTTTCGGCAGCGGGCGCGGCGCCAGCCGTCGGAGCCGCCGCAAGAACGCCACCTTCGAAAAACGACGACCACACGAACGCGACTTCGCGCGACCCCGAGCCGGGGGAGGCTCGACCCGATCCATGGACTCCTTGCTGTTCCTCATCCTGACCGTGCTCGCCGCGGCGGTGCTCGTCGTGCCCGTCGCGAAGCGCCTGCGGCTCGGCGCCGTCGTCGGCTACCTGCTCGCCGGACTTGCGCTCGGGCCGGCCGGCCTCTCGATCATCGCGGATGCCGAATCCGTCCTGCGGGTCGGCGAAATGGGCGTCGTGTTCCTGTTCTTCCTCGTCGGCCTCGAACTGCACCCGCGCCGGCTCTGGGATCTCCGCCACACCATCATCGGCATGGGCGGCTCGCAGCTCCTGTTCACGACCGCGCTGCTGCTCGGTGCCGGCATGGCCTTCGGCTTGCCGCTGCAGCGCGCGCTGCTCGTCGCGATGGTGCTCGCGCTGTCCTCGACGCCCTTCGCGCTCCAGCTCCTCGCCGAGCACACGCTCGAGAAGACGCGGGCCGGCGAGGTCGCGTTCTCGGTCCTGCTCTTCCAGGACATCGCGGTCGTGCCGATGCTCGCACTCGTGCCGCTTCTCGGCGCCCACGTGACGCCGGCGGCCGGCAATGCCTGGCTCGCGGCCGGCAAGGCGGGTCTCGTCGTGCTCGCGATCGTCTTCGCGGGCCCAATCGCCACGCGGCCGCTGTTCCGGCTCGTCGCGAATTCGGGCTCGCGCGAGCTCTTCACGGCGTTCTCGCTGCTGCTCGTCATCGGCGTCTCGGTGCTCGTGAATGCGGTCGGGCTGTCGATGGCGCTCGGCGCGTTCGTCGGCGGCGTGGTGCTCGCGGAATCGGAATACCGGCACGAAGTCGAGATCGATCTCCAACCGTTCAAGGGGCTCCTGATGGGGCTCTTCTTCATGGCGGTCGGCATGTCGCTCGACGTGCCCCTGCTGCGCGCTGCGCCGGGCCCGCTGGTCGGCCTCGCGGTCGGACTCGTGACGCTGAAATTCGGCGTGATGCTCGTGCTCGCGAAGGCCTCCAAGATCCCGGCACACCAGTCCTGGCTGCTCGGCGCCTTGCTGTGCCAGGGCGGCGAGTTCGGCTTCGTGCTGTTCGGCGCGCTCGAGGACGAAGCCGTGCTGCCCGCACGGCTCGTGCATCTGCTGGTGGGTGTCATCGTGCTCTCGATGGCGCTGACGCCGCTCGTCTACGCGGCAGCCGAGCGCATCGTCGGCTGGCGTCTCACGCGGCGGCGGCCGGCGCCGGGTGCGGAGCCGGAGCAGGATGCGGCCGGGGCGCCGGTCATCATCGCCGGCTTCGGGCGTTACGGGCAGGTCATCGACCGACTGCTCAGCGCGAACCGGATCCGGGCCACCGTCATCGATCACGATCCCGAGCAAATCGAGCTCCTGCGGCGCTTCGGTCACCAGGTGTTCTACGGGGACGCGACGCGGCTCGACCTGCTGCGCGCCGCTGGTGCGGCGGAAGCGCGTCTGCTCATCGTCGCGCTCGACGACGAGGACGCGACGCTCCGCCTCGTCGACGTCGCGCGCCGGCATTTTCCGGCGCTGCCGCTGCTCGTGCGGGTGCGCAATCGAACCCAGGCTTATGCGATGCTCGACCGCGGCATCACGGACTTCGAGCGCGAGACGTTCGCCGCGGCGCTGAACACCGGTGTCAAGGCGCTGCTGAAGCTCGGACTGCCGCGCGAGAAGGCGTCCGAGGCTGCGCGGCTCTTCCACCAGCACGACGACGCGACGCTCAGGCGGCTCTATCCGGTGCACCTGGACCAGGACAAGCTCATCTCGCTCACGGCCCAGGCGCGTGCCGATCTCTTCGAGCTCATGAACGCGGAACGGCCGGAGGAAGTCGAGGCGCTCGGCGATTGAGCATCACCTGCCCGTTGAGCGACCGGCTAAAACCTTCGGCGTGCCGAGATGCGCCTCTTCTGAGCCGCCCACGCAGCCGATAAGCTCCGGGCGCCGGGATTCCTTGCGTTGCGGCGTAAGCTGGCATAACTTGCGTCCACCGTATGGGGTAGGAGGATTCCTGGCTTCGGGATCTCCACCGCACCGCCGATTCCTACTGACCACTGCCGCCGAGGAGGGGCCGCTGATGCCGATCGAAGGGACCCGCACGAGGATCGGAAACGCGCGTCGGCCGCTGGTCCTGGTCGCCGAGGACGATCCGCTCGATCGCCGCTTCATCGATGCCGCCTGGCACGAAGTCGGCAGCGGGGTGGAGCTGCGCTTCGTCGAGGACGGCGTCCAACTCGTCGACTCCCTGCGCGAGGAAACCGCCGACGGCCAGCGCCTGCCGAAGCGCCTCGACGATTTGCCCCGGCTCATCCTGTTGGACCTCAATATGCCGCGCATGGACGGGCACGAGGTCTTGCGGGACATCAAGAGCGATCCCACGCTGAAGCGCATTCCCGTCGTCGTGCTCTCGACTTCGAGCAACGAGCGCGACATCGCTCGTGCCTACGCCGCCGGCGCGAACTCGTACATCATCAAACCAATGACTTACGAAGAACTCGTGAAGGCCATCGAGGGTCTCAACAGCTACTGGTTCGATCTCGTCCAGTTACCGATCCGGGGCGACAGTCAGGCTCGCTAGACGGCTCGGAGCGCGGCGCCCATGGGCTCGTCCGGCGCCGTAGTTCCATATATCGAACGTACTTCAACAGTTTATTCTAACTTCATGAAAAATAATGGTTAGCGTCTTTGAGCTCTTCAAAGTCGGCATCGGCCCCTCGAGCTCGCACACCGTGGGCCCGATGGTCGCGGCGAAGCGTTTCGTCGACGAGCTCCCCGCTGCCGGCGCCCTGGCGCGGACGGCCCGCGTGCGCGTCGAGCTCTACGGCTCGCTCGCCCTGACCGGCCACGGCCACGGCACGGATCGCGCCGTGCTCCTCGGACTCGAGGGGCATGCGCCGGCCGGCGTGCCGCTGGAGATGGCGGGCGCCGCCGTCGACCGCGTGCAACGCGAGCGGACGCTCGCGCTCGCGGGGACCCGGGGCATCGGCTTCGATTACGGCGCCGATCTCGCCTTCAACCGCGAGCGCCGCCTGCCGCAGCATTCCAATGGGCTCCTGTTCCAGGCGTTCGACACGCAGGGGGGCCTGCTCCACGAACAGACGTACTTCTCCGTCGGCGGCGGCTTCGTCGTCAGCGCCCACGACTACGGGGCAGGGGAGACCTCCGCGCCGGCCGCGACACTGCCCCATCGGTACGAGACGGCTGCCGAGCTGCTCGACCTGGGCACGCGTACCGGCCTCACCATTGCTCAGATAGTTTTCGAGAATGAGCTCGTAAGGCACGGTAAAGACGAGATATTCACTAAGCTCGACTCACTCTGGACGGTGATGGACGCCTGCATCGAGCGCGGCTGCCGCGGCACCGGGCAGATGCCGGGCCGGCTCGCTGTCCGCAAGCGGGCGGGGCTGCTCTACGAGCAATTGCAGGCGCGCGACGCGCGGCACGCGCCGGACCCGCTCGCGGCCATGGACTGGGTGAACCTGTGGGCGATCGCGGTCAATGAAGAGAACGCCTCGGGCGGCCGTGTCGTGACGGCGCCGACGAACGGCGCGGCCGGCATCATCCCGGCCGTCATCAAGTACTACCTGACGTACTGCGACGCGCCGACCACCGCGGGCCTGCACGAGTTCTTCCTCGCCGCCACGGCGATCGGCGGGCTCTACAAGCGCAACGCCTCGATATCGGGGGCCGAAGTCGGCTGCCAGGGCGAAGTCGGCGTCGCATGCTCGATGGCCGCGGCCGGGCTCGCGGCCGCGCTCCACGGCAACAACGCGCAGGTCGAAAACGCCGCGGAGATCGGTATGGAGCACAACCTCGGTCTCACCTGCGATCCCATCGACGGTCTCGTCCAGATCCCCTGCATAGAACGCAACGCGATCGGCGCCGTGAAGGCGATCAACGCTTCCCGCATGGCGCTGCTCGGTGACGGCAGCCACGTCGTCTCGCTCGATCAGGTCATCGCGACGATGCGGCAGACCGGCGCCGACATGAAGGACAAGTACAAGGAAACGGCGCTCGGCGGGCTCGCGGTGAACGTCGTCGAGTGCTGATCCGCCCCTTCTTCGTGCGCCGCTTGCGCAATATCAAATACCGTCAAGTCGCAGGGATATTGCGCCGCTAACCGGGCCGTGCCCAGGCGTAGTAGTTGTCCGATATTCCACGCCGTCGCACGTTGGGGGGAGGACGGCCCAGCGTTCCGACCCACGTGACCGGCGAGACATGCTCCAGACCCCGGCACCCCCATTTACGTCGGAGCGTCCCATCATGAAATTCCTGAATCGCATGCCCCTGGCCCGAAAGTTCGGTCTGGTGGGCTTCCTTGTGGTCGTCCTGTTCGGCGTACCGACCTATCTGTTCGTCGCAGGCATCAACGAAAAGATCGCGTTCGCCCAAACCGAGATCGAGGGCTCCACGTTCCTGTCGGGCGTCGCGGAATATCTGCACAGCGTGGAACAAGAAGGCTATCTGGCGGCCAGCGGCCAGGGTAGCAAGCTCGAAGCGGCCCGCCAGGCGAGCGACAAGGCCGCGCAGGGCATCGACACCGGGGTGCGCAACATCCCGGATCCCGCGGTCGCGAAACAATGGGATGGCCTCAAGGAGAAATTGCAGAAGTTGCGCTCGGGCGGCGACTCGGATGCGGCGCAGCTCCGGGAGGGCTATGCGCAGCTCACCGACACTGCCCGCAATTTCATCGTCCGCATCGCGGATGCTACGGGCATCACCTACGACCCCACGGTCGACGGCTATCAGCTCGGGTCGCTGTCGACGCAGCTCGTGCCGGTGACCTCGGATTCCCTGGCCCACCTGCGTGAATACGGCGCCGCGGCGCTCGCCGCCAGGAAACTGAGCATCGAGAACAAGGTGCGCCTCAGCGATCTGGTGACGAATATCAACGAAGAGCTGGACGGCCTTCTCGACACGGCCGAGAAGGCCTACGCCGCGAATGCCGCGCTGAAGCCGGCCATCGACCCGGTAGCGGAGCGGGCCGTTCAGGCTGCGCGGGGCGCGCTGGAGCTCACGACGAAGCAGGTTCTCGAGCCGGCGAATCTGGAATTCGACGTCGGCCGTTACGACGCGGCCATGACCGCGGCGCTCGATGCCATGTTCGACCTGCTCGATACCATGACGGGTCAACTCGATGCGGCGCTGGATACGCATGTCCGTGAATTCCGCACCGAGGAATACGAGCTGCTCGGCAGCGTGCTCGCGCTCTTCACGTTCTCGATGCTGCTCGGGGGCTACGTCATTTTCGGTGTCATCCGTCAGCTCGGCGGTGAACCCGAGTATGCGGCCGGCATCGCCCGGAAGGTCGCGGCCGGCGAGCTCTCGCTCGAGATCGCGGTGAAGAAGGGCGACACCTCGAGCCTCGTCTTCGCGATGAGCTCGATGGTCGAGAACCTCCGCACGCTCGTCGGCCAAGTCCGGCAGTGCGCGGACGGACTCTCCAGCGCCTCGGAGGAAGTGAGCGCGACGGCCCAGAGCCTAAGCCAGAGCGCCTCGGAGCAGGCGGCGAGCGTCGAGGAGACGAGCGCATCGATTGAGGAGATGTCGAGCTCGGTCAGTCAGAACAGCGAAAACGCGAAAATCACCGACGGCATGGCCGGCAAGGCAGCGAAGGAGGCGGGCGAAGGCGG
The DNA here is from genome assembly GCA_016209015.1 of Gammaproteobacteria bacterium. Classification (GTDB taxonomy): domain Bacteria; phylum Pseudomonadota; class Gammaproteobacteria; genus JACQWY01. Next base: position 39,377 of record JACQWY010000035.1, read on the forward strand.
CCGGGCGGTCGGTGACACGGTGCGTGCGATGAAGCAGATCGCCGAGAAGATCGGCATCATCGACGACATCGCCTACCAGACGAACCTGCTGGCGTTGAACGCGGCGATCGAGGCGGCCCGGGCCGGTCAACATGGACGTGGGTTCGCGGTCGTGGCGGCCGAGGTCAGAAAGCTTGCTGAGCGCAGCCAGGTCGCGGCACAGGAGATCGGCACGGTGGCCTCGAACAGCGTCGAGCTGGCCGTACAGGCCGGCTCGCTGCTCGACGAAATCGTCCCGGCCATTCAACGGACCTCGGACCTCGTCCAGGAGATCGCGGCGGCCTCGAACGAACAGTCCACCGGAATTGCGCAGATCAACTCCGCCATGAATCAGCTCAACCAGGCGACCCAGCAGAATGCTTCGGCCTCTGAGGAGCTCGCGGCGACCGCGGAGGAGATGAGCGGGCAGGCGCAATTCCTGCAGCAGCTCATGGCGTTCTTCAAGGTGGATGGCGCGGTCACGAGCCAGGACGTGAAGCCGGTACGTCGCGAAAGTACCCGGCCCGCGGTGGGTAAGCCGGTAGCGTCCCGCGGCGCACCCAGAGAGTACAGCGACGCCGATTTCGTGAAGATGTAAGGAGGCTCTGAATTCGTTCAGAGCCTCCGTAAGTCGATCAGCTCCCGCACGAGCGCGGCCGGCGGCCCCGAGGCGCCGGCCGCGCTGCGTTACGGGCTTGCAGGATTCGAGCGCGCAACCCGATCCGGGATCTGCGCAAACGGGAAGTCAGTCGAATGGGCATGGCAGCGGAGGTGCCGGCCGTATCCCGACCCGAGGAGGACTGGAGCGGCCGATCGAGGGTCTGCGGCCCCCGAGCCGCAGAATAGGTTATTTAACATAATATACATTATGCGCAATAACGCCATCGAGCGGAGGAGGCCCGTCCGGCGAGGAAATAACGTCCCTCACAGGGCCACGCAACCACCGAAGCTCGAACGCCGAATCGTAGGCGCTTGAACTCGGGCCCCCTTGAACCCGGCACCTCACGATTCGGGCCGACTCCATCGCAACGTCCGTCAGGTCCCAGCGTCCAGCTTTGAGCTTTAAAGAATCGCCATAATCAATTGTTATTGCGTAACTTTAGCTCCAAGTTAAAGTAGATTCTAGGAATCGCACACGACACGAAAAAGGTTCTTCTCCAGACTGTGGGGTCAGTCGACGCATTCCGCCTCGGCTAATACCTGTCGCCCTCGCGCAGGCGAGGGTCCAGTCGGTGACCCACGGCACGCGCAGTGAACCTCGGACTTTCGAGCGCTCCGTTCCGCACTGCGCTCGTCTTCTGCGCCGGCCCAGTCGTTCAGCCTCGGCGCCGAGGCTGAACGACTGGGCCCTCGCCTGCGCGAGGGCGACACGTGGGAAATACGCGCCGCGGTGTGCCGAGGAACAGCCCCACAGATCGGAGAAGAGCCACGAAAAAAGGCCGCATTGCGGCCCTTTCCCGTCACCCGGATCAGCGGTCAGTTGCTGCGATACATCGTCACGACGCACGCGCCACCGAGGCCGAGATTGTGCTGGAGCGCGATACGCGCGCCTTCCACCTGGCGCTTGTCGGCATTGCCGCGGAGCTGCTGGACGAGCTCCGTGCACTGGGCGAGACCCGTCGCCCCCAGCGGGTGGCCCTTGCTCAACAGGCCACCGGAGGGATTCGTGACGACCCGGCCGCCGTAGGTGTTGTCGCCCTCGCAGACGAACTTCTCGGCACCGCCCTCCGGGCAGAGGCCGAGCGCCTCATAGCTGATGAGCTCGTTCTGCGCGAAGCAGTCGTGGAGCTCGACGACGTTGACGTCCTCGGGGTCGACGCCCGACTTCGCGTACACCGCTTTCGAGGCGTCGAGCGCCATGTCGAAACCGACGACCTTGCGCATGTCGCCGGATTCGAAGCTGCTCGCGGTGTCCGTCGTCATCGCCTGGGCGGCGATCCAGACCTTCGTGCTGAGGCCGTGGCGCTTCGCGAAGTCTTCCGAGCACAGCACCGCCGCCGCGGCGCCGCAGGTCGGCGGGCAGGCCATCAGGCGGGTCATGACGCCCGGCATGATCGTCGGACTCGCGAGCACGTCGTCCTCGCTCACCACGTTGCGGAACACCGCCAGCGGATTGTTCGCGGCGTGCCGGCTCGCCTTGGCGCGGATTTTCGCGAACGTGGAGAGCTTCGTGCCGTACTTCTGCATGTGGTCCATACCCGCACCCGCGAAGAAGCGGATCGCGAGCGGAATGTCGCGGTTCGGGATGAGCTTGTCGCACTCCTCGTCGAACTTTTCGAGCGGCGACGGGCGGTCGGTGTAGACATTGCCGAGCGCGCCGGGGCGCATCTGCTCGAAACCGACGGCGAGCGCGCAATCGACGACGCCCGCCTCGATGGCCTGACGGGCCAGGAACAGCGCCGTCGAGCCCGTCGAGCAGTTGTTGTTCACGTTGACGATCGGAATGCCGCTCAGGCCGACCTCGTACAGCACGCGCTGGCCGGCGGTCGAATCGCCGTACACGTAGCCCGCGTAGGCCTGTTGGATCTCGTCGTAGCCGATCCCGGCGTCGGCGAGCGCAGCGCGGACCGCGACGCTGCCCATGACGGGATAGGGCTCGTTCGCGCCCGGCTTTGTGAATGGAATCATGCCGACACCGGCGACGATGACCTTGCTCATGCGTTGTCTCCTGATCCGAATGCGGTTGGAAGTGCCTGCGCGCCGCGACGTGCGTCCGTCCGAACCGCTGGAATACAGCGGCGGCGACAGGGCGGCGAGAGGGAAATCAGCGCGGCCCGCCGGGTCTGGGCGTCGGGGCGGGCGTCGAAATTCGCTGCGCCTAGCATACTCGAAAAGCCGGGGCCCGGTCCCCCGCCGGGGCGCCCTCACCCCCACCCGTTTGAGGTGGTGCGAGGCCGCACGGCGCGAACGCGCGGACGACCTCGTCCGCATCGAGATCCCGCCCGATCACGACGAGCACCGAGCGCCGCGGCTCGTACGGACGCCACAGTGCCGCGGTATTCGCCTGGACGAGCCCTTGCACGCCCTGCACCACGACGCGCGCCTTCAGGCCCTCGATCGCGAGCACGCCTTTCAGCCGCCACAGCCGTTCGCCGTAGCGCGCCTGCAGGCTCGCGAGCCCGCGATTCAGCGCGACGCCGTCGAGCGGTCTCGCGGCGCGCAAGGCGACCGAGCCGACGCCGACCGTATGCGCCGCCGGCGCGCTCCGGAGCGTGACGTCCGTCGGCTCGGGCACGAACTCCACCCGATCGAACTGGTAACCGCGGAGCGCGAGCAGCTTCTCGAAGATCTCGCCCCAGGGCGCACGCGGCACGTCGAGCACGGCGACGTGTGCCGCCCGGTTCAGAGCGCCGAGCCGGGCACATCGGGCGTCGAGCGCGCCGCGGTCCACGAGGTCCGGTTTCGTGACGAGAATGGCATCCGCATAACCGAGCTGCGCGCCGGCCTCGACCGCCTCCTCCAGGGTCCGCTCGCCGTTGAGCGCGTCGAACAGCGCGACGACGCCATCGAGGTGGAACTTCGTCAGGAGCGCCGTCTCGGCGAGGAAGGTGCGAACGATGGGCCCCGGATCCGCGAGCCCGCTCGTCTCGAGCAGCACATGATCGAACGCGACGCGGCCGGCCTCGCGCGCGGCGGCGAGCTCGCCGAGCGCGCGGGCGAGATCGCCGCGCACCGTGCAGCAGACGCAGCCGTTCGAGAGCTGGACGAGCGTCTCGTCGGGCGTCTCGAGCAGCAGCTCGGCATCGACGTTCACCGCGCCGAACTCGTTCTCGATGACCGCAAAGCGCCGGCCGTGCGCTTCACCGAGGAGGCGGTTGACGAGCGTGGTCTTGCCCGCGCCGAGGAAGCCGGTCAGCACCGTGACAGGCACGGTGTGCCGCATCATGGTCAGGCGCGCTCCAGCTCGAGCATCGCCGCGCAGGCCTCGGCGAGCGCGTCGAGGGGAAAGTCCGCCGCGATCTCCCCGCCGCTGACGAGCGTGCGGGCGCCGGCGAGGCCTGCGGGATCCCAGGTCGCGGGATCGGCTGAGACCGTGAGCCCGTACGGCTTCGCGCCGCCCGGCGCCGTGCGCGGACAAGGCACCATGCTCACCGGCCACTCCGGCGCGGCCGCTTCGCCGAAAGACAGCAGGACCGGCACGCGATGGAACTTCGCGACGTTGCCGAGCGTATTCAGCGCGGTCTTCCACGCCGCCGTGGCTGCAGGCGGCACGCGCTCACAGACGACGAAGCCTGCGACACCGGATTGCGCATAGCGCCGCGCGAGTGCCGACAGCGCCCGACCCGCGAAGTCGTAGCCCTCCTCCGTCTCGATCGCCGCCGCACCGAAGGTCTCGGCGAGCAGCGTCGCCGGCCCCGTCAGCGCCGCGAGCGGCAGCGCATCGTCCGCGCCTTCCGCGGCAAGGCGCGCCGCGACTTCGAGCGAGGCCTCGAGATGCGCAGAGGCCGCCCAGACGGCGTCGAAGTCCGTGAGTGCGAGCGCGCCCTCTTCCGCCGGCGCGCTGATTTGCGGCGGCCACCTCGTACGATCGATCGTCGCGCCGAAGGCCTCGGCTTCCATGCCCGACGGTGCGCTGACGTACAGCGCGGAGGTGCCGAGCACGCGGCCGAGCTCGAGCAGCGCCTTGCGCAGCCGCGTCGGATCGGCCGTCACCTCGCTCGCCGGCAGCGCTTCGATCTGCGCGCCGACGCCGTAGAGCAGCGGCGCGAACAAGGGCCCGTGCGGTTTGCCGACGCCGCGGCCGAGCTCGGAGAGTCGCCGCCGCCAGAGCGCGATTAGCTCGCTCAACGCTCAGGCCCGCATCAGGACCTGGGTCGGCTTCGCGTCCGGCCAGGATCCGTAGTACGTGAGAATGTGCTCGGGCGGTCGCTTCTTCAGCCATTCCTGCTCGAACTCCGCGTACGGCACGCCGCGCCGCTTGCGGGCCTGCATCTCCGCGTCACGCGCGGCCTTCGTCGCGGCGGCGTCGATGCGCCGCGTCGCCTCGTCCCACACGACCTTGTAGATGGCCTTCGCGCTCGCCGCGGTGACGGTGCCCTTCGCGATATCGGCGACGACGGATTCCGGATCGCGGTCGATGGGATCGCCGTAGCCCGTGCCGCCCGCCGAGAAGCCGAACGTGATCACCTCGCCGTTCTCGTAGGGCCGCACCGAGCGGCCGAGGAACTCCGTCTGGTACTCGCCTTCGACCGTGCGCTTCTCGAGGATCTCCTGCATGTCGAGCGTGAGCGCCGCACTCTCGCCGAGCTGCTCCTTGATCCTCGACTTGCGGATCGAAATCCCGGGCACGGTGCACGGCGCGTAGCCGCCGAACAGCGGCTGCGGCGTCTGCAGCTTGCTGTTGTCGGCGATCGACATCATGAACACCTGCGGCACGTGGTGCGCGACCCACATCTGCACCGTACCGACGCCGCCGCGGTACTTGCCGTGACCGCAACTGTCCGTCCAGTGGTTCGACAAGGGGATGAGCAGCGGGAATTCGTTCTCGACGTTCTCCGTGTTCGGCGCGCGCCCGCCGTGCGCCCAGGGGAAGCCGTAGGCATCCATCCCGTCCTGCTCCGGTCGCGCGCCCTGCCCTTCGGAGTTGATCGAGTAGGCGAGCATGTCCGCGAACGGCGCACCCCACTGCGAGAGTCCGGCGAGCACGAGCGCGTTGCCCGCGTTCGCCATCGAGGCACCCGCCTGGCGCCAGTTCGCGGTCGAGAACATCGTCTTCGCGACGCAGTTGTGGACGGCGCTCATGATGCCGGTCGCGATCATGACCGAGTTGCTCGTCGCGGCGCGCGGATCGGGCCAGAGACAACTGCCCGGCTCGAACTTGAAGTCGATGTTGTTGAACGTGCCGTTCGAGAGCGGCAGGTCGTAGAACAGGTATTCGTAGATGTAGTTCGTGAAGTGCGCTATCGCGGCCTGGGGATGCGCGTTGTACGAGCTCGGCGTCTCGGGCCCCGTGCCGCTGAAATCGACGAGCAGGCGATCGCCCTTCTTCTCGAGCGTCATGTAGCAATTTCTCACGAGACTCTGTTTGAGGCCGACGCCGTCGGAGAACGTGACGCAACGGAACTTGCCGTCCGGCCACTGGCGGATGATCTCACGCGCGCCCTGATCCGCGGTCTGGATCATCTTCCTGAAGAGGCCGCGCACGAAGTCCGGCCCCTCGCGATTGCACATCTCGATGAGCCGCGTGCGTACGCGATCGACCGTCGTGCAGCGCGCCTTGAGATCGACTGCGATCATCTGCGGCGCGCGGATCCCGAAGGCCTGGAACATGCTCTCGACATCGGGCCTGAGCTTGAAGTTCTCGCCGATGCGCATCGGCGGCAGATTCATGCCCTCCTCGAAGCGCGATGTCGCCGACACCGGCATGCCGCCCGGCTCGATCGCGCCCGTCTCCGTCGTGTGCACGAGCGCGACGGACCAGGCGATGAGCTCGCCCTTGTAGAACACGGGCATCGTGACCATCTGGTCGGGATTGTGCACGCCGCCGTAGACCGCATCGTTCGCGAACCAGAGATCGCCGTCGTTCACGCCGATGCTCTCGCCGAACGTGTGCCGGATGTACTTCACGATGATCGGCGGGATGACGGAATGCAGGTACGTACCCATCGAGCCGTTCACGATGTCGCCGTCCGCCGTGAGCAGGCCGACGAGCGAATCGCCTGCGACACCCATCGCGCAGCGGCAGGAGCGCTGGAAGACGTCCATGCCTTCGTCGAGGATGTCGTTCGTGCGCTGGAAACCGATTTCGAAGCGCGCGGGATCGATGGCTTCCGCGAGCGCGAGCTCTGCAGCGGACGGCGGCGAGGTCTTGAGCCAGGCGAGCTTCTGTTCGAGGGTGGGGATGGCCATGTCGTTCTCCTCGGATCAGGCCTTCGCGGCCTTGGCTGATTTCGTTTTCGCGGGCTTCTTCGGCGCGGGCGCAGCGCTCTCGAGGATGCCGAGCCGGTGCACGTCGATCGAGAAACGCTGCCCGGGCGGCACGACGATCGTCGTGAGCTCGGCTTCGACGACCGCCGGCCCCGTGATTTCGTTGCCGGGCTCGAGCTGCTCGAACTGGTAGATCGCGGTCGGCGCCACGGCTTTCAATTCCGCCCAATAGGCCTCGCGCGTGCCGATGCGCGCGGCCTCGGCATCGCGTCCGACGAGCGGATACTCGGCAATGGCGGGCTTGCGCACCGGCACCGTCACGCGCAGCACGAAATTGTCGAGATACACGCCGCCCGGCTTGTTCACGACGAGCGGGCTGAAGGCCGTCGAGAATTCGTGCTCGAAGGCCTCGTAGACCGCGTGCTCGTCGGCCTCTGAATCTATCTCCAGTACCGGCGAGCTCATGCGCTTCACGTTCACCTGGCCGCCGTAGAGCATGTCGAGCTCGAGCGAATACTTCGCCTCGTCGACGCGCAGGTTCTCGGCGACGAGATCCTCGTTCGCTTTCGCCACGAGCTCGCGCACCGTCGCATTGAACGCGGCGCGATCGATGACGAAACGCTCGCTCACCGGCTCCATGAAGATCATGCGTTTCGATTTCTCGTAGAGGTGCACGATGTCCATGATGGACGAACCCATGGCACAGAAGACGGGCGCCGCGGGGAAGACGACCGCCTTCGGCACGTCGGCCTTGAAACCGGCGACGTGCGTCGGGCCCGCGCCGCCGATCGCGAACAGCACGAAGTCCTCCGGGTGGTAGCCGCGCATGTGGACTTCGCGCTTGATGGCGGAGGCCATGTTCTCGTCGACGACGAAGCGGATCATGGCCGCGGCCTCGTGCACGGAGATGCCCAGGGGACCCGCGATCTTCTCGCGGATCGCCTTTTCGGCCTTCGCCTTGCTCAAGGGCATCTGGCCGCCGAAGTAGGAATCCGGGTTGATGTAGCCGAGCACGACGTCGGCGTCCGTCACCGTCGGCTCGACGCCGCCGAGGTCGTAGCACACCGGCCCCGGCATCGAGCCCGCGCTGCGCGGCCCGACGTGCAGGCGCCCGCTCGCCTTGTCGACCCAGGCGATCGAGCCGCCGCCCGCGCCGATCGAAATCGTCTGCATCATGGTGACGTTCACCATCCAGCGATCGATGACGGGCTTGAAGTCGTAGTTGCGCACGCTCGACTCGACGACGAGTGCCACGTCGAAGCTCGTGCCCCCGACGTCGCCCATGATGACGTTCTTGTAGCCCAGCTTCTCGGCGAAGTACGCACTGCCCATGAGGCCCGAGACCGGCCCGCCGTTGAACGTGCGCGAGGCCGGTGTCTTGAAGATGTCCGCGCAGCCGCCGGAGTTGTGGATCATGAGGAAGGTGCCGCGATAGCCGCGATCGCGGAGCTTGTCCCAGGTGCCGCAGATCTCCGTCTGCATGGCGTGCTGCAGATAGGCGTCGAGCACGGCCGTCATCGCGCGCTCGTACTCGCCGAGCTTCGACGTCACCGCGTGCGAGAGCACGACCGGCACGAAGCCGATGTGATATTCCTTGTACTCGTCGCGGATGATTTCGCGCACGCGCTGCTCGTGCGCCGGATTCTGGAACGACCAGAGCAGCGTGACCACGATCGCGCGCGCGCCGCGGTCCATGAGGAGACGAAGCTTGCGCCGCACGTCGTCCTCGTCGAGCGGCCGGATGACGTCGCCCGCCGAATCGATGCGCTCCTTCACGCCGACGACGAGATCGCGCGACACGAGCGGCGCCGGCTTGTTCTGGACCGCGAGATTGCGGCGCTCGGAAATGCGCTTGCCGTCCACCCATTGCGCGCCGCGGCCGATGTGGATCATGTCCTCGTGGCCTTCCGTCGTGATGAAGCCGATGCGCGGCCCCTGGCGCTGCAGGAGGCGGTTCAACGCGACCGTGGTCGAATATCTCACGATGTCGATGCGGGGGAGCAGCTCTTCGAGCGACAGCGCGTTCTTGTCCGCGGCGGCCTCGACGGCATTGAGGAAGCCGATGGACAAATCGTGCGGCGTCGTCGGGCTCTTCACGATGTGGCGCTCGCCGTCGAGCGTCAGCACGAGATCGGTGAACGTGCCGCCGACGTCGAGGTCGATGGAGTTCATGAGCGCGGTGGTCTTCGCGGCGGTGCTCATGCGTGCTCTCCCTGCGGCAGGCAGAGCTTGCCGTCGACGACGACGTATGCGCCGGCATCGAGGCGCGCCTTGAGGCTTGCGACGTCGAGCTCGATGTCGTGCGTGATGGGATGGCCGGGCGGCAGGTATTCCGTTTCGATCTGCCGCCCGCACCCCGGGCAGTAGAATTCGAGGATGCGCGCCCAGTCGGGATCCGGCGCGAAGCTGTAATCGCCTTCGATCACGGGCTGATGCACTTCGCGCGGATCGCGCTCGGCGACGAGGCAACCCTTCTTGTAGCTCTCGTGCGCGGAGACGAGCTGCTGTCCGCAATCGTGGCAGTGCCAGTGCGCGGTGTTCATGTCGAGATCGAGATACTCGGTGAATCGGATCAGGGGATGCATGGCGTCCTCCTCTCAGGCCGCGGGCGTCAGTGCGCCGTGGCCGTTCGCGTCGATGGTGAGCCGCCAGCCGGCGGGGACGGGGCAGGTCAGCGTGTCGCCGTTGATCATCGCGGGGCCGATCACGGTCTGCGCCGCGCCGAGCGCCTCCCAGGCGTAGGATGGCAGCTCCTGCGCGCCGCGGCCGTCGAAGATCATCGGTCGCCTCGTGGCGGCGGCCGGGGCACCCCCGAGCGTGCGTTTCGGCATCGTCTTCGAGCCGAGGCCGAAGCGCGTCGCGAGCCGCACGAGCAGCACGGGTGCGGCGTGTACGTCGATATCCGCGGCGTGCACCGCGCCCTTGGCGCTGCGGATGAAATCGCCTTCCGAGGTCAGGAAGCGGCAGCCCTTCACGTCGGACTCGTCGTGGCCGAACTCGAGCTCGTAGCGGAACTCCGCTTGCGCCGGATCGAAACCCTCGCCTTCGAGATCGCGTTCCGCCTGCCGGCGCAGCCGGGACGCGGCGCCGGCGATCGCCGCCTCGTGCGCCGGATCGAACGCCAGGCCGACCCCGCGCTCGTAGACGTGCACGACGTCCGAAACCGCCGAGCCGAACGCGCCGAACACCGGCCCGAAATCGAAGACGTGCGCGGCGCGGATGCCGAGGCGCTCGGCGACGAACGTGCCGAACATCGGGCCGTTGCCGCCGTAGGCGAACAGCGCGACCTCACTGGCGGACAGCCGCGCTTCGTCGAGCGTGTGCGCGACGAGCTCGGCCATGACGGTCACGGCCTCGTCGCGGATCGCCGCGGCCGCCTGTTCGAGCTCGAGGCCGAGCGGCTTGCCGACGGCGCGCTCGATGGCCGCACGGGCGAGCTCGAGCTTCAATTCGCGCCGGCCGCCGAGGAACCGGTGCGGCTCGAGATAACCGAGCACGAGCAGCGCATCCGTCAGCGTCGCTTCGCGGCCGCCGAGGCCGTAGGACGCAGGCCCCGGCGCGGCACCCTGGCTCTCCGGCCCGAGCGTGAGGCGCCCGTTGCGCACGCGGGCAATGGAGCCGCCGCCGATCGCCGCCGAGCGCAGCATCGCGAACGAGGTCCGGACCGGGATCTCCATCAGATCCCCGCCGCGCTGGAAGACGGGCTCGCCGTTCCTGACGATCGAGGCCTTCGTCGTCGTGCCGCCGACGTCGAAGCAGACGACGTTCGCGACGCCGTATTCCCGCGCCACGAAGGCGCCGCCGAACGTGCCGAAGATCGGGCCCGATTCGATCGTGTCCACGGCCTTCGTCTTGCCGATGCGCGCGAAGCCGCCGTCGGTGTGGCCGATGAGCAGTGCGCCCGGCCAGCGCTGACCCTCGCGCAGGGCGTCTTCCGCCTTGAACAGCGAAGTCGCGAGATGGCTGTGCGTGTAGGCGTTCATCACCGAGTAATGCGCGCGCGTCTGGTCGTGCGCGATCGGCGCCATCTCGCTGCCGAGCAGCACCGGCACGGCGCCGATGATGTGGTCGGGATACTGGGCCTCGATGACCCGCTTGATATCGAGCTCCGGGCCGTTGTCCGGAAACGCGCCGGCGAGCGCGACGCAGATGCGGCGGACGCCCGATTCGAGGAGCTGTTTGACCGCGAGCAGGATGTCCTTCGCGGCCGGGGCGGGCGGGAGACCGATCACGTTCTCCGCGGCGACGAGCTCGTCGAGCACGGCGGAGCGCCCCGCGCCGTACAGATCCTGTTCGTGGCCCGCGCTGACGAGCAGGCCCACTTTCGCGCCGCGGCGCTCCGCGATCACGTTCGTCGTGATGGTCGACGACCAGCAGATGAGGCGCACGCGCTGCAGGAAGACGTCGAGCTCGGCCTCGCCGTAGAGCTTCGCCGCTTCGCGCAGGCAGTTCTCGAAGGAGACGGTGAAATCGTGCGGCGTCGTGTCGACCTTGATGCAATGGCGCGTGACGCCGTCCGTCACGAGCGCGTCGGTCATTGTGCCGCCGGTGTCGATGTCGATGGTCAGCATCGGCAAATCCTCGGTGCGTGGCTGCGGGTGGACGCCGATCCTCGCCCTCGCACGTCGGCCTGTATACCCGGATCGTGCCCTTAAGGCCTAGGGCGAAACCCGTAGTGCGGTGCATAATCCCCTCGCGCGCCGTCGCGGCGCGTACCATGCCGGAAGCCTCGGCATGCCAACCCAGGAGTGCCTCATGACGGGTTCGACGCGGCCGCTCACGCCGCGATCCGGCGCCGCCCCGCGCCCGCTGCTCGACGACGATCCCCTGCTCTACAAGCAGGTGTTCGACAATGCCGTGGTCGGCATCTGCTTCATGCAGGACCGGCGCTTCGTGCGGGTGAACCGCCGCATGGAGGAAATGCTCGGCTACGCCCCGGGCGAGCTCGTCGGGCAGTCCGTGCGCGTCGTCTATGCCCGCGAACAGGACTACCTCGAAGTCGGACGCGTCATGACGAGCGTGCCGCGCGGCAATGCCTACACCCACGAGCGGCCGCTGCTCACGAAACAGGGCGAGCTGCGCTGGTGCCTCATCGGCGGGAGCTGGCTCGATCCGCTGGACCGCGATTCCGCGTCCGTCTGGATCGTGCAGGACATCAGCGCGAAGAAGGACGCCGAGGATCAGCTCGCGCGCGCGAACCAGCGCCTCGAACACCGCGTGCAGAGCCGCACGCTGAACCTCCAGAAGACGAACGAGATGCTGAAGCTCGAGGTCGAGAAGCGCCGCGCGAGCGAGCGGGCGATGATCGAGAGCCGCGAGAAGTACCGCGTGCTGATCCGCAACGTCCGCCTCGGGATCGTGATCACGGATGCCGAGGGCGGCGTGGTGGAGATCAACCCGACGATGCAGGCCTGGCTCGCGGCCGCGGACCTCCGTGACTTCGTGGCGCGCGCCGGTCGCACGGCCTGCACGATCGCGGGCGAGACGGCACCGACGATGCTCGGCGATCTGCTCGGCAACGCGAGCCGCTGGGCGGCGCGGCGTCACGGCCAGGCGACCGTGTCCTGGACCGCGCCGGACGGCGGCACGCTGTGGTTCGACGCGATCGGCGTGCGCGTGCCGGTGCAGGGCCTCGGCGCCGCGCTCGTCTTCGCGGATCGCACCGAACAGCACGAGGCCCGCGATCGCGAGCTCGCGCAACAACAACAATTGGCGCACGCCGCCCGCCTCTCGCTCATGGGCCAGTTCACCTCCGCGCTCGCCCACGAGCTCGGCCAGCCGCTGAACGCGTGCCAGAGCTATGCGGCCGGGCTCAGCCACCGGCTCGCCGCGGTATTGCGCGCGCAGCCCGACGCAAAGGACGCGCTGGAGCGCATCCAGACCCATCTCGCGCAGGCCGGTGAGGTCATCCGCAACGTGCGCACGTTCATCGCCCAGCACCGCCCCGAGGACGAGGCGATCGACGTGCCGGCGCTCGTCCGCCAGACGCTCGAGCTGCTGCAGCTCCAGATCCGCGACGCCGGCGTCCGCGTCGTGCTGAAGCTGCCGGCCGATCCGCCCGCGCTCCGCGGCACGCGCGTCGAGCTGCAGCAGGTGCTCGTGAACCTCGTGCTGAACGCGATCGAGGCGCTGCAGACGGTCGAGGGCGAGCGGCGGATCACGATCACCGTGAGCCAGCCGCGGGCGCGACGGCTGAGCGTCGCGGTCGCGGACAACGGACCGGGCGTCGCGGACGAGCTCGGCGAGGAAATCTTCGAACCCTATGTCACGACGAAGTCCGAGGGCCTCGGCATGGGCCTCATGATGTGCCGGACGATCATCGAATCGCACGGCGGCGACCTGAAGCTCGAAACGCGGCGCCGGCGCGGCGCGACGTTCCGCTTCACGCTGCCGGCCGGCGAGGCGGCGGCATGAGCGAGACCGTGCAGGTCTGTCTCGTCGACGACGAGCCCGACGTCACGCGGAGCCTGTGCTGGCTGCTCGAATCCGTGCACGTCGCGGCGCGCGCGTTCCACTCGGCCGACGAATTCCTGGCCGCGCTGCCCGCGCTCGAAGGCCCGCAGTGCCTCGTGCTCGATCTGCGCATGCCCGGCACGAGCGGGCTCGAGCTCATGGAAAAGCTCGTCCGCGCGCGGCCCGACATCCCGGTCGTCTTCCTCTCGGCGCACGGCGACGTGCCGAGCGCGGTACGCGCCATGAAGCTCGGCGCGTTCGATTTCCTGCAGAAGCCGTTCAACCCGCAGGCCTTCCTCGAAATCGTGAACCGCTGCAGCGCGCTCGCCCGCGAGCGCCACGCCGAGATGCTGAGCGAGCACGGCTATGCCTCGCGCTTCGCCCTGCTCTCGCCGCGCGAGAAGGAAGTGTTCGCGCGCCTGATCACGGGCGAGAGCAGCAAGGAGATCGCACGCCGTCTCGAGATCAGCCACAAGACGGTCGAGGTGCATCGCGCGAACGTGCTGCGCAAGTTCGACTGCGCGACGACGCGCGAGCTCGAGATGCGCTTCGGCAAACGGCTGCATCCGCCGGTCGCGGCGCGGCGCGAGGGCTGAACGATGGCCGCGAACGGTCTGCTCGATCGCCGGCTCTTCCTCAAGCGCGGGCTCGCGTTCGCGACCGCGGCACCGCTCGTCGCCGCCGCCGACGAGCCCTGGCTCACGACCCCGGGCGCGCCGTTCACGAACTACGGCCAACCCTCGCCGCACGAGAAGGGCGTGGTGCGCTGGATTTCCGCGAATGCCGCCGTGCCGGGCAACGGCATCTCCTGGACGCCGCTGCACGAGCTCGAGGGCACGATCACGCCGACGGGGCTGCACTTCGAACGGCATCACAACGGCGTGCCGCAGATCGATCCCGCGCGTCACGCGCTGCTCGTCCACGGCGAAGTCGAACGCGCGCTCGAGTTCTCGATGCCGGCGCTGCTGCGCTATCCGCGCGAGTCGACGATCTTCGCGCTCGAATGCGGCGGCAACAGCAACGCGGGCTGGCAGGACAAACCGATCCAGGCCGCGGCGGGTTATTTCCACGGCCTCGTCTCGTGCAGCGAATGGACGGGCGTGCCGCTGCGCCTCGTGCTCGCGGAGGCCGGCGTGACATCCGGCGCCGCCTGGATCGTCGCGGAAGGAGCCGACGCGTTCGGCATGACCGTGAGCCTGCCGCTCGAGAAGGCGCTCGACGACTGCCTGCTCGCGCTCTATCAGAACGGCGAGCGCCTGCGGCCCGAGCAGGGCTATCCGCTCCGGCTCGTCGTGCCGGGCTGGGAAGGCGTGCTGAACGTGAAGTGGCTCAGGAATCTGAAAGTGGCGAGGGAGCCGGTCATGGCACGCAACGAGACCTCGAAATACACCGAGCTCATGCCGGACGGCCGCGCCCGCCAGTTCACGTTCGTGATGGACGTGAAGTCGCTGCTGACCTCCCCCTCGCACGGCATGCATCTCGACGCGCACGGCCTCTACGAGCTCTCGGGCCTCGCCTGGTCGGGACGCGGACGGATCACGAAAGTCGAAGTCTCGGCGGACGGCGGCCAGACCTGGGCGGACGCCGAGCTCGGCCATCCCGTGCTGCCGCGCGCGTTCGCGCGTTTCCGCGCGCCGTTCGACTGGCAGGGCCAGCGCGCCGTCCTGCAGAGCCGGGCGACGGACGAGACGGGTGCCGTGCAGCCGGCACGCGCCGCGCTCGTCGCGGCGCGCGGCACGCAGGGCTATTTCCACTACCACGCGATCGTGAGCTGGGCGCTCGCCGCCGACGGCACGGTGACGCACACCTATGTCGACGCGCTTCCGGCACCCGCGGCGCAGGGCCAGGGCTTCGATGCGCCCTGGGAGTGAGCGCCGCGTGCTCGCCGCGCTGCTCGCGTTCCTGGTGACGGGCGCGCCGGCCGCGCCGTCGCGCGGCCCGAACCTCGGCGTGCCGGCGAGCCCGGCCGCGATCGCCGCCCGCGACACGCTCGTCTTCCCGGACGGGACCGGCCTGCCCCCCGGCAGCGGCACGGCGGCCGACGGTGCCGCGCTCTACGCGAGCCGCTGCCTGAGCTGCCATGGCCCGGAGGGACGCGGCGGGGCGGGCGGCGAGCTCGCCGGCGGCAACCCGGATCGGAGAGCGCCCTCCCCCGACCGCACGATCGGCACGTACTGGCCCTATGCCACGACGCTCTTCGACTTCGTCCGCCGCGCCATGCCGATGACCGCCCCGCGTTCACTCACGAACGACGAAGTCTATGCCCTGACCGCCTACCTGCTCGCGCTGAACGGCGTCGTGGCGAAAGATGCCCGGCTCGATGCGGGAACTTTGTCGCGTATCGCCCTGCCCAACCGCCACGGCTTCGACTGGACAGACGTCTCCGGCCCGCCGCATTCCGGGCGCCTCGCACCCGCGGTACGCCGCGGCCCCTGAGCGCGGCCCGGACTGGCGGCGCGCGGTTTTTCCGGCATACTGGCGCCCGGGCCAGGGCAGGTCCCAGCCAATAGAATCATGGGCGAGCTCCCCGCGACGACGGGGGCGCGGGCGGACGCTCTGGGGGCATCCGGGCCCGGGGTCGTCCCTCCATCAACCTGCATCGGACGTCTGCCTCGCCATGCGCTATCTGCATCATCGATTCGGCTTGCCGCTCATCTTCGCCTGTGTCTCGGTCGCGGCCTTCGCGATCCTGAGGCTCGTCCTCCTCGCGTATTCCTGGACGGACGTGAACGCCCATCCCTGGCTGCTCGCGAAGGTCTTCGTGATCGGCGGGATCTACGACCTCGCGGCGCTGTGCTATTTCGCGATCCCGTTCTGGATCTACCTCGCCCTCATTCCGAACCGCTGGTATCAGAAACCCTGGCACCGCGCGCTCACCTGGTTCGTGTTCGCGGCGAGTGTCTACGGCATGTTGTTCGAATGCGTCGCCGAGTACTTCTTCTGGGACGAATTCGGCGTGCGCTTCAACTTCATCTCGGTCGACTACCTCGTCTACCGCCAGGAAGTGACGGGCAACATCTGGGAGTCCTACCCGGTCGTGCCGCTGCTCGCGGCGATCGCCGTCGTGACCCTCGCGATCTGCTGGGGCGTGCGCAAGCACGTGCACGCCGCGCTCGCGAGCCCGATGCCGAGGACGCGCCGCTTCGTGGCCGCGACCGGCTGGCTGCTGCTGCCGGCGATCGTCTACGCCGCGATCGACGGCCGCCTGCAGAATCTCTCCGACAACCGCTTCGACAACGAGCTCGCAGGCAACGGCTTCTACCAGTTCGTGCACGCCTTCAGGCACAACGAGCTCGACTACGATCAGTTCTATCTCACGGCCGATCCCGCGAAGCTCGACGTGCGCCTGCGCGCGCTCGTGAACGAGAAGAACGCGCACTTCCTGTCCGACGCGCCGCTCGACATCCGCCGCCGCATCGACAACGGCAACCAGCAGGAGCCGGTGAACGTGATGCTCGTGATGGTCGAGAGCCTGAGCGCGAGCTATCTCGGCGTCTATGGCGGCAAGGGCAATCTCACGCCTTATCTCGACCAGCTCTCGAACGAGAGCCTGTGGTTCTCGCGCCTCTACGCGACCGGCACGCGCACCGTGCGCGGCATGGAGGCGGCGACGCTGTCGATGCCGCCGACCGCCGGCCAGTCCATCGTCCGCCGCCCGCACAACGAGCACCTGCCGAACCTCGGCCGCGTCTTCCAGGAGCGCGGCTACGACACCCGCTTCATCTACGGCGGTCACGGCTACTTCGACAACATGAACGCGTTCTTCGCGGGCAATGGCTTCGAGATCCTGGATCGCACGGACATCCCGGACGACGAGGTGATCTTCTCGAACGTATGGGGCGTCGCCGACGAAGTGCTCTTCAATCAGGCGATCAAGGCCGCCGACAAATCCTTCGCCGCGAAGAAGCCCTTCTTCCACTTCGTGATGACGACCACGAACCACCGTCCCTACACCTATCCCGACGGGCGCATCGACATCGAATCCCCGCACAAGGGCGGCGCCGTGAAATACACGGACTACGCCATTCACAAGCTCCTCGAGGACGCCCGCACGAAACCCTGGTTCAAGAACACGGTATTCGTGATCCTCGCCGACCACTGCGCGAGCAGCGCCGGCAAGAGCGAGCTGCCGGTGAAGAACTATCTCATCCCGATGTTCATCTACGCCCCGGAGCTCGTGAAGCCCGCGAAGATCGAGACGCTCGCGAGCCAGATGGATCTCGCGCCGACGCTGCTCGGCCTGCTCGGCTACGACTACGACAGCGAGTTCATGGGCAAGAACGTCCTCGAGATGAAGCCCGACGAGGGGCGCGCCTTGATCTCGACCTACCAGGCCCTCGGCCTGCTCACGGATCACGAGCTCGAAATCCTCTGGCCGCAGCGCAAGATCGAGCGCCAGCTCGATCCTTTCGGCAAGCCGACGAAGAACATCAGCGCCGATGCGCCCGCGACCCTGCCGGACGCCGTCGTCTACTACCAGGCGGCGAGCGCGCGCTGGCGGAGGCATGTCGAGCAGCAGATGAAGGCGCAGGGCGGCGCGCCGTAGTTTCCGTCGGGGATGCGCCGGCGCAGGAGGTGCGTCGTTAGCGTCTTCGATCGACAGCGTTGCGGCGCCGACGGGAAATGGGGTCAGGCGTCGTCCCCGCGCAGGCGGGGACCCAGTCGGTGACCTTCGGCACATCGAGCGAACCTCGCCGTTCCAAGCCGTCGACGCTGAATCCGTGCATATGGCCCCGGGGCTGATCTTCATCGCCGCGGCTCGATGACTGGGTCCCCGCCTGCGCGGGGACGACGAGCTGGGAGGGGCGTCGACGGAGGCGCCAGGGACGACCCCAGCCTTGGCGCATTCGCACCGTCGCCGTTCCTGACTGCGGTTCTAGCGTCGGCGTCATACCTTATACGCCGACGCATCGATCGCGTCTCCGAATCGCGGGCAGCGCCGCGGCCGAGCGCCGCCGATGATTTGTAGTCAGGCCTCCGGGAAGAAATTCAGCTCGATCGTCAGCCCGTCCGGATCCTTGATGAAGAGCTGATCGAGCCGCATGTCCGGCACGACACGATGGCGATAGCCGATCCCGTCCGCGTCGAGCCGCGCCCTGAACTCCTGGAACGCCGTGCAGCGGAACGCGATGTGATCGAGCGCGCCGGTGTGCGCGTTCTCTCCGGCCTTGCGTTGGCCGAGGTAGTACTCGAGCTCGGGTGAAAGTTCGCCCGTGCCGAGATGCACGACCGGCCGGCCGCCGAGATAGAGCCAGTAGCCGTCGAAGCCGAAGGGCGGACGGTAGCCGACCTCGAGACCGAGCACGCGCTCGTAGAAGCCGCGCGAAGCTTCGAGATCCTGGGCGTAGATGAAGAAGTGATCGAGAGAATCGAGCGCCATGATCCGCTCCTCGTGGCTCGGGGTTGGGCGATAGGGTGAGGCCGCGGCGGGCGCGGTGCAAGGGGAGATCGCGTCGCCGACGGATGCGCGGGAGACCCGATCGATGCACCCGCCGGGTCGGCATCTCCTCTAGAAAGCGAGGTTCATCGCCGAACTGGAGTGTGCGCTTGCTTGGCGACGGCTCGTGATCCGCACCCGCCCCGTCGCCCTCGCGCAGGCGAGGGCCCAGTCGGTGACCTGCGGCGCGAGCGGCGAACCTCGCGGAACGGGTATTGTGATCAGCTTTGCGCCGCTGCCCGGCATTCGCCTCGCCGTTGAGCGTGAGTGCCGAGGCTGAACGACCGGGCTCTCGAATGTGCGCGCGCCGGCGCCCATCCCCGCCCTTGGGAGGAGAACCGAGCGTGCGAGGTGCCGCGCGCGCTACTCCCGCGTCGGGATCGTCACCAGCACGCTGCACGGCGCGTGCTCGAGCAGCGACTGTCCGACCGAGCCGCGCCACCAGCGCGCGAACGCGCTCTGCTCGCGATGTCCGACGACGATCAGATCCGCACCGACGTCGCGCGCGATGACGCCGATCTCCTCGGCAGGCTGGCCGCGGCAGAAGTGCGTCGTGACGTCGAGGCCGGCTTCGCGCAGGCGTACCGCGCCTTCGTCCAGCACGCGATCGACGTCGTCCTGCTGCCATTGCCGGCACATGCCCGAGGGATACGCGGCCTCGGCGAGCTCGACACCGGCGGACGGCGTGAGGACGGCGACGAGGTGGACTTTCGAACGGCACAGCGCGGCGAGCTCGCTGCCCTGTTCGAGCGCGGCGCGGCCGTCGGCGCTGCCGTCGTAGGCGAGGAGGATGGTCTGGTACATCGGTGCTCCGGCGGAGTTCGGGGTTTGTGCCGGTCCGACGCGGGACCGGCGCGGCGATACTACCACCGTCGCAGTGTACCGGCGCGCGCCGGCCGGTGAGACGTTCAGTGGGACACGGGCCCCGTGTCGTAGGCTGTCCATGTATTGCCGTTGCCGACGTTCGTCGCCTGGATGATGCCCGTCGTCGCGGGCGCGTTCGAAGCACGTCCCATCTCGACCTTGCCCGCACCGCCCGCGCCGCGGCCGATCGCGAGCTGACCGTCGATGACACCGCGGTTCCTGCCGCAGGACAATCGCGTCTCCCCGTTCGCCTGGTTGTACGCGGCATCACTGGCCTGGAACCACGCCGTGCCGCTCGGCGTGCGTGTTGACGCCCGGTAAGCCGTGTTCGGATCGAGCGCCGTCATCCAGCCCTGGCTCTGCGGCCCGTAGCCGAGCACGAGCTGGTTCGCGTCGTCACCGCGATCGCAGACCGCTGGCCACACCGTGCCGTTCACTGCGGCGTACCACGCCCACTCGCCGCGCGCCCAGCCGCCGCCATAATTCGTCGGCACTTGTCCGAAGCCGTTGCCGGCGTCGTCGAAGATCATCACCCAGCCCGCGTTGCCCGCCGCACCACCGAGCACGATTTCCGCTTTGCCGTCGCCGTCGAGATCGCCGACCGCCGGATGGATCTCACCGTTCGCCGCGTTGTACGTCGCCCACTGCCGCCACAGCCAGCCACTGCCCTGTGGCGTCGCCATCGGGGCGTAGTTCGCGCTCGCGTCGTCGAACACGTACGACCAGCCCCCGCCGCCCGTGCCGAAGCCGACGACGATCTCCTCGCGCCCGTCGCCATCGACGTCACCGCAGGCCGGGAAGGTCTCGCCGTTCGCGATGTAATAACTGTCCCACGCGCCGGGCCGTATCCAGCGCAGGTGCGCGAAGCCCTGCTGCGCCGAGGCCTTCACTTCGAGCCAGCCGCGCCCGCCCTTGCCGAGACCGATGACGAGCTCCTTCGCGCCGTCGCCGTCGACGTCGCAGAACGCGGGACGCGTCTCGCGCGCGCCGACCGCATAGTTCGCGAGATCGGGATTGCTCGCGACGTCGAGCGTGACCGTCACCTTCGCCGTGCTCGCGGGATCCGCCGAACGCACTTCGACGACGCCGTTCCCGCCCGCGCCCGTGCCGATCGCGACGAGCGGCGGCGCGAAGGGCTTGGAAACCGCGTTCTGCGGATCGCTGTTGCCGCGGAACTCCTCGAGGTTCGTCGCGCCGTCACCGTCGGAATCGAGATTCGCGTCGTTCGCGAGCGGGTTGAGACCGTGGGCGTTCTCCCAGCCGTCCGTCATGCCGTCGCCGTCCGTGTCGGCGAGCTCTGGCGCGGTGCCGAGCGTCTGCTCCTGTGCATTCGTCAGATCGTCGCCGTCGAAGTCACCGCCCGCACCGTTGCGGCCGTCCGCGCTCTTCGGGTCGAGACCGTGCGCGAGCTCGTAGACGTCGCTCATGCCGTCGTTGTCGTCGTCGGTATCGGCGTTGTCGCCGACGCCGTCGTGATCGGTGTCGAGGGATTCGCTCGGATCGTTCGGGAAGGCATCGACGGCATCCGGCACGCCGTCGCCGTCCGTGTCGACCGGCAGCTCGCCGCCGATTGCGGGCCACTCGCCGGCCCACGTCCCCGCGCCGCTGGCCGTCGTCGTGACGAGCTTCGTGAGCTGCGTGCCGGCGATCGCATAGACGTCGATGCGACCGTCGACGACCGTGCCGCCACTGCCGACGACGAGCTCCGCCTTCGCGTCGCCGTAGAGATTGCCGCAGGCCGGGTGTGTCTCTTTGTAGTTCGCCGCGTCCGCGATGGGTGTGGCGAGCCAACTGCCGGCGACGGGCGCAATGCTCGAGCCCGCATTCGCATTCGCCGGATCGAGGATCTGCACACCGGCGCCCGTCCCCGCGACGATCTCAGCCTTGCCGTCGCCCGAGAGATCGCAGGTCGCCGGCCAGACGCTGCCATCGGCCGTGTCGTACGACGCCGTGCCGGCCGGGATCCAGCCGAGCGTGTCCCTCGTCGCCATGAAGCCGAAGCCCGCGACCGCATCGTCGATCGCCTGCAGCCAGCCGCCGCGACCCTTGCCGCCGCCGAGCACGATCTCGGCACGGCCGTCGCCGTCGAGGTCGCCGACCGCGGGATAGCTCGCACCGTTCGCCGTGTTGTAACTCCCATACGTACCGCGCAGCCAGCCGCCGCCGATCGGCGTCGCCAGCGGCGCGTAGTTGTGGGCCGCATCGTCGACGACCCACACCCAGCCGCCCGAGCCCGGGCCGTAGCCGAACACGAGTTCGTCCTTGCCGTCGCCGTCGAGATCGCCGCACGCCGGGAAGGACTCACCGTTCGCCGCGTAGTACGGTGCCCAGTTCGGCGCCTGCAGCCAGGCGAGATGCGCGTAGCCTGCCGCCGCGTCGTCACGCACTTCGATCCAGCCCTTGCTGCCCTTGCCGAAGCCGAGCACGAGTTCCTTCCGACCGTCGCCGTCGACGTCGCACCACGCCGGATGCACGGCGCGTTGATCGACCGTGTAGCCTGCGAGATCCGCGTTCGTCGAGACGTCGACGGTGATGTCGAAGGTCTTCGTGCTCGCACCGTTCGCGACGAGCTCGAGCGGGTTCAGCACCGGCGAGCGCCCCTGCCCTCCTGCGCCCGAGCCGAGCAGCACGAGCGACTTCACCGTCGGCACCGAGGCGTTCGACGCGGGATCCGTGCCGGCGAGATACTCGACGAAGTTGCTCACGCCGTCGGCATCGTTGTCCGCGGTCGCGTCAGCCGCATCGTTCGGGTTGAGACCGTGCGCCTGCTCGTAGACGTCCGGCATGCCGTCGTTGTCGGCATCGGGATCGCAGGCATTGCCGATTCCGTCGCCGTCGCTGTCCGCCTGATCGGCGTTCGCGACGAGTGGGCAGTTGTCGGCGGTATCGAGGACGTTGTCGTCGTCCCGATCGAGATCGCAGACGTCGCCGGCGCCGTCGCCGTCCGTGTCGCTCTGGTTCGCGTTAGCGATCTTCGGGCAGTTGTCCTGGTAGTCGTTGATGCCGTCGCCGTCGGTGTCGACGTGCGCGGCGACGATCGCCTTCGTCGACCCTGTGGTCTGGCCCTGATAGGAGATTTCGCCTATGCCACGGCTGTACACCGTAGTTCCGGTGATACTCGTTGCGCCCAACGTGGCGATGTTGAGAATACCGGTCGTCACGTCCGTCACCGTCTGGAAGTCACCGAAAGGTGTTCCGTAGGTGGAGAACCCCTGAAACGTCGTCGTATAAGTCATGGTCGCGGAATAGGTCTGCGTCTTTCCATTGCGCGTTATCTTGACCAGCGCACCGGACACCGAGGAGAACGATCCGCTGGCGGCGAACTGCGCCGGTAGCTCGGTTATGGGAGGCACATAGAGAATTTCCATCGGTATTCCGCCCGCACTCGTCCCGATGGTCTTGTAGCCCATAGTCCCGGTCGAAGTGCTCCCGTAGTAACCGACCTCGCCATCGTCCCGCAGGACAGGCGTGACGGTCGAGCCGTTGAGCGAGATCGGGGGCTGCACTGAATAAGTCCGGACGACGCCGGCACCGACGTTGTAAGACCAAGTCGCACCGGCAGGAAACGGGGCATAATCTTCTGCGCGCAACACGGCCCTGGCGGGATCGATGAGACCGAGATCCTTGCGCACGGCCTTGTCGGCCGACAGGAATGTTTCGGTCGTCAGCCGCGTGCCGGGATTGAAGTCGCTGTCGTTGTAACCGTTCACGGCTCGTGGGCTTATCCCGGGGCTGCCGCTGAATCCGGCCGGCGTGGCAATCGGAAAGTACACGCCGTAGTTGTGTCCTTCGGGAACCTCCAGAACGTAGTTGCCCGAGGCATCCGTCTGCACGTATTGGGAAGTGAGAAAGCCATTCAAAGTGGCCTGCAATTGGGCGTTGGCGACACCGGGTTCGTCACCATCCTGGACGCCGTCGCCGTTCAAGTCGTTCCACACGCGACCTCGAATCGTCGCAGTGCGATTGAGCATGAACCCGGCATTCGCCGTGGCCTGGGCACCATTCGCGTCGGGCGAGCTGAATCGTTCGGTGGTCAGGGAATAAGTCGATATGTCACTGTCAATGGTGCGGTCGCTACCGACGTTCATGTCCGTCGGTTTGTAGGTCGCTCCCGGCGAATCGAAGCGCACCTGATAGAGGCCAGCCGGATAGTCGAACGCGTACCGACCGCTGGCGTCGGTGATTGTCGTTGCAATCACCGCGAAGTTCCTGAGAAGGCTGACGGTAATGCCCTCAAGCCCCTGATCTCCCGCATCCCGTATGCCGTTACGATTCAAATCCAGAAACACGAAGCCCGCCGCACCGCCGGGCAGAGCGACGAGACCACCGTCATGACCCGTCACATCGGCGCCTGCGCCGGGCAAGTCGACGGTGGTCGTCCACGTCGCAGGGTCGAAGTCACTGTCGATACCGGGATTGTTTCCAGCGTGCGATGAGGTCGCGCGATACGCAAACATTCCATCTTGATTGGTGCTCAGACCAGGAACGATCCGTAGCGTGTAGTGGCCAGCGGGTGCTTCGATCGCATAGTTGCCGTTCGCGTCGGATTGCCCGCTCCGCGGCGCGGCGATGCCGTCGTCGAGTTGCAGCGCGATACCCGCAACGCCCGGCTCGCCGCTGTCGCGGATGCCATTACGATTCAGGTCGTTCCACACGACACCCTTCACCGTGTTCGAATCGTTATAAAAGCCAGCGTCGATGTTCGCGGTGAGGGAGCCGGCAGCAAGGAAAGCTGCGTCGGTGACGCCCGTGCCACGGGCAGGTCCGGGTTTCATGTCGTTGTCGAGAGTCGGATCGCCGGTCTTGAAGAGCGTCGAGACGTAGCGTTCCGGAGCACTCACCAGCAGGCTGTGCATCCCCGGCGAATAGGTGATGCTGTAGTTGCCTTCAGCGTCCGTGCGTGTCGCCGGCACGAATTGCGGATAAGCGGGAGTTTCACGCAGTTCCACTCTGGCGCCACTGATCGGCAATTCTCCGGGCTCACGGATTCCATTGTGATTTGCATCGTCCCATACCATACCGGTGACGGTCGCGGCGGTGCCCGCCTTCAGTTCATCGTCCCAGTATTCGAAATGCCCGTGAACGGTTCCGCTGTTCCCGCAAGTGGCATCGAAGTCGACAGAAAAGTCTGCGATGTTCGATGTCACGAACTCAGCGCGCAGCACCTTGAAGGAGGTTCCCGAGCAGTACCAGAGTGGGTATTCCGCGAACTGCAAGGCAGGCTGATCGGCCGTGGTGCCGCTCGTATAGTCACCCGGCTCGAGTTTCGGCGGCACAGTCACGTTAACCAGGTACACACGCTGGTTCTGCTCGCCCGGCGGGACATGAGCAATCGAGAAGAACACCGCCGAGGTGTTCGTCGCGTCCCCCTTTTCGCCCGTATTGGCAGTGGTTATCGGAGTCGCGTATCCGCTGGGCGCCGACCCGGGGATTACCGTGTCCTGCGTGGCGTGCACCGCTTGCTCGAAGCGGGTGCCCACAGTGCCGGACACGTCGAGCGTCCACATGGGGCGCGCGTACGCGGGTATGGACAGTGCAGATGCCAGGATACAGGCCGCGAGCGTCCAAAATCGGACGATAGCCTCCGAGGGCGAGCCACAACTCACGGCACGTTTACCGCGTTCAACAGGAGCGCCCCGCCCGACCCGCTCGTGACGATGGACGTCGAGTGATACGCCTCGTTCACGCTCGTCCACGTCGCGCCGTTCGTCGCGTCGTAGGCCTGATTCGTCGACTGCACCGTCCACCAGCCGGCGCCGCCGCCGTCGTAGCCCTCGCCGTCGACCTTGCCCTGTCCGCCCGCGCCGCGGCCGTAGGCCTTGATGTACTCGTAGGAACCGCCGTTCGAGACGCAGCCCGGACGCGTCTCGCCGTTCGCCTGGTTGTAGGCGGCGTCCGCGGTCTGATACCAGCCGGGCAGTGCCGCGCCGTTCGCATAAGGCTTGAACTGAGTCTCGGGATCGAGCGCGGCGACCCAGCCCTGGCTGCGCGCGCCGAAGCCGAACACGACGATCGGATGATCGTTGCCGCGATCGCAGACCGCCGGCCACACCGCGCCGCTCTGCGTGTTGTACCAGGCCCATTCGGCGCGGATCCAGCCGCCGCCGTAGGGTGTGGTCATCTGCTTGAAGCTCTGCGTCGCATCGTCGAACACCATCGCCCAGCCGGCGTTGCCGTCGCCGCCGGCGAGCACGATCTCCTGTTTGCCGTCGTTGTCGAGATCGCCGACCGCGGGATGGATCTCGCCGTTCTTCGCGTTGTAGACGTCCCATTTGCGGACGAGCCAGCCGCCGCCGTCCGGCGTCGTGAGCGGCGCGTAGTTCGCGAGCGCGTCGTCGACGAGATAGGCTCGGCCGCCGCCGCCCGTGCCGAGGCCGAGCACGAGCTCGTCGCGCGTGTCGCCGTCGAGATCGCCGCAGGCCGGGAAGGTCTCGCCGTTCGTGGTGTAGTAATCGCTCGTCGCGTTGACCTTCACCCAGGCGAGATGCGCATAGTGATGCTTGGAATCGTCGCGGATCTCGACCCAGCCGCGCCCGCCCTTGCCGAGGCCTATGACGAGCTCGCGATCGATGTCGCCGTCCACGTTGCACCAGGCGGGCCGCACTTCGCGTTGCGCCTGGGCGTAGCCGGCGAGCTCGGCGTTGCTCGAGACGTCGAGCGTCACGTACTGGCGCGGACCGTTGTTCGCACCCGCGCCGACGAGCTCGATGTGGCCGTTGCCGCCGGGGCCGGTGCCGATCGCCACGATCGGCTGGCGCAGCGGCAGCGAAGTCGGATCGTTCGGATCGCTGCCGCCGAGGTACTCGTCCTTGTTAGACGCGCCGTCGCCGTCGGCGTCGGCGCTGCTGTCGTCGACGAGCGGATTCCAGCCGTGCGCGACTTCGTAGCCGTCGTCGATGGCGTCGGCATCGGTGTCCTGCACGTTCGGCAGCGTGCCGCCGACGTACTCCTGCGTGTTCGTCAGACCGTCGCCGTCGAGATCGCCGCCCGCACCGTGCGCGCCGCTCGCGCTCTTCGGGTCGAGGCCGTGCGCGAGCTCGTAGACGTCCGGCAGGCCGTCGTTGTCGTCGTCCGTGTCCGCGTTGTCGCCGCTGCCGTCGTGATCGGTGTCCGCCGATTCCGTGGGATCGTTCGGGAACGCATCCATGGAATCGGGCACGCCATCGCCGTCGCTGTCGGTGAGGATCTCGCCGCCGATCGCGGGCCAGCCGTCGGCCCAGGCCTGGCCTGCCGGCACGCTGCTGCGCGAGAGCCGCGCGAGCTGGCCGCCGCTCACGCCGTAGAGCGCGAAGTAATTGCCGCTCGCCACGTCGCCGGGCACGACGGCGAGCTCGGGCTTCGCATCGCCGACGAGATTGCCGCAGGCCGGATGGGGCGCGCGGTCCGTCGCGCTCCAGTTCGCGGGATTCGTGAGCCAGCCGCCCGCGACGGGCATGAAGGCCGCGCCCTGATTCGTCGTCGCGGTGTCGAGCACCTGCAGGCCGGCCGCGGTGCCGAGCACGAGCTCCGTGCGGCCGCTGCCGTCGAGGTCGCAGATCGCAGGCCACACCGTGCCGTCCGCCGCGTTCGGCGCCGCCGTGCCGGAGGGGATCCAGCCGAGCGTGTCCTTCGTCGCCAGGAAGCCGAAGCCCGCGACCGCATCGTCGATCGCCTGCAGCCAGCCGCCGCGACCCTTGCCGCCGCCGAGCACGATCTCCGCGCGACCATCGCCGTCGAGGTCACCGACTGCGGGATAGCTCGCGCCGTTCGCGGTGTTGTAGCTCGTGTACGTGCCGCGCAGCCAGCCGCCGCCGATCGGTGTCTTCAGCGGCGCGTAGTTGTGAGCGGCATCGTCCACCACCCACACCCAGCCGCCCGAGCCCGGGCCGTAACCGAACACGAGCTCGTCCTTGCCGTCACCGTCGAGATCGCCGCAGGCCGGGAACGACTCGCCGTTCGCCGCGTAATACGGTGCCCAGTTCGGCGCCTGCAGCCAGGTGAGATGCGCGAAGCTCGTGGCCGCATCGTCGAGCACTTCGATCCAGCCGCGTCCGCCCGGACCGAAGCCGACGACGAGCTCCTTGCGGCCATCGCCGTCGACGTCGCACCACGCGGGATGCATTGCGCGCTTGTCCCCCGTGTAGCCCGCGAGATCCGCGTTCGTCGCGAGATTCGCGCTCACCTGCGCGAGTGCCTGGGTCTGTCCTTCGGGCACGATGCGCATCGGATCGACGAGCGGCGACTGCCCCTGCCCGCCCGCGCCTGCGCCGATGAGCAGCAATGCCGCGGCATGGGGTTTCGAAGCGCTGGAATGTGGATCGGTGCCGGCTTGCAGCTCGACGCCGTTCGGGACGCCGTCGCCATCGGGATCGAGTGCGCTGTCGTCGGCGAGCGGATTCAGGCCGGCCTGCATTTCTGCGCCGTCCTTCATGCCGTCGCTGTCGGAGTCCGCGTTGTTCGGCAACGTGCCGCGCGTGCGCTCGTCCGCATTCGTGAGTCCGTCGCCGTCGAAGTCGCCGCCCGCGCCGTTCACGCCGGCGGCGCTCTTCGGATCGAGGCCGTATTGTGTTTCGAACGTATCCGGCAGACCGTCGTTGTCGTCGTCGGTATCGGCGTTGTCGCCGATGCCGTCGGCGTCGGTGTCGGCCCATTCAGTGCGATCGTTCGGAAAGGCATCCGACGCGTCCGGCATTCCGTCGTGATCACTGTCCTGGAGCACCTCGCCGCCGATGGCCGGCCACAATCCTGCGACGGTCGCGCCAGCCAGGGACACGGTCGTGTGCATCAGCCGGGTGACCGTGACATAGACGAAGCCATACACCGAGATCTGGCCCTGCGTGCTGCCGCCGCTGGCCGCGACGATGGCTTGCCTCGCGCTCGGGAAGAGCTTCCCGCAGGACAGATGCAACGGCACGTAGCTGCCCGGCACGCCGCTGATCGGCGTGGCGAGCCACCCGTCCGGCACGGGCATGAACTCCGCACCTTTGTAGCCGGTCGCGGGATCGAGCACCTGGATGCCGGCCCCCGAACCGACCACGAGCTCGTTCGTCAGGTTGCCGTTGAGATTGCAGATCGCGGGCCAGACCGCGCCGTCGTCGGCGTCGTACTTCGCCGTGCCGGTCGGCACCCAGCCGACCGTGTCCTTCGTCGGCATGAAGCCGAAACCCGCGACCGCATCGTCGATCGTCTGCACCCAGCCGCCACGGCCCGTATCTCCGCCGAGCGCGATTTCCGCACGCCCGTCCCCATCGAGATCGCCGACGGCGGGATAGCTCGCGCCGTTCGTCGCGTTGTAGGTGGTCCAGGTGCCGCGCAGCCAGCCGCCGCCGAGTGGCGTCGCCATCGGCGCGTAGCCGTGTGCAGCATCGTCGACGACCCACACCCAGCCGCCCGAGCCCTTGCCGTAGCCGATGACGATCTCGTCCTTGCCGTCGCCGTCGAGATCGCCGCACGCCGGGAAGCTCTCGCCGTTCGTCGTGTAATACGGATCCCAGTTCGGCGCGCGCAGCCACTTGAGATGCGCGAAGCCTGTCGCGGCGTCGTCCTTCACTTCGATCCAGCCTCGCCCACCACTGCCGAGACCGATGACGAGATCCTTCCGTCCGTCGCCGTCGACGTCGCACCACGCCGGGTGCATGGCGCGCTGGTTCGCGGCGTAGCCGGCGAGATCGGGGTTGCTCGAGGTGTCGATGCTGATCTTGGCACCGACGGACGTCGTTCCGTTCGGCTGCAGTAGCATCGGATCGACCGCTGGAGATGCGCCGCCGCCCCTGACCCCGGTGCCGAGCAGGATTTCCGCGGCGGACACGGGCGTCAGACGGGCATCGTGGAGGTCGACCAAGGCGATGTACTCGTCGAGGTTCGAGACACCGTCGTTGTCGGCGTCGGCAAGCGCATCGCTGGGATCCGCGGGATTCAGTCCTTGCGCGACTTCGAATTTGTCGTCGATGCCGTCGTCGTCCTTGTCGTTGTCGCAGACGTCGCCGGTTCCGTCGCCGTCCGTGTCTTTCTGATCCGGATTCGGCAAGACGGGACAGTTGTCCACCGTGTCGAGGACGTGATCGTCGTCGCGATCGAGATCGCAGGCATCGCCGGCGCCGTCGTCATCCAGGTCGCTGCCGCCCGGATTCGCGACGCTCGGGCACTTGTCCTCGAGGTCCTGCATTCCGTCTCCATCCATGTCGGAGCGATAGCTCAGCAGGACCGCGGAAACACCGTTCGAGCTCGATGCGACTTCGCCGATGCCCCAGGCGTATTCGGTCTCGACGTTGATCGTGGTGCTCCCGGCGCCCGCGAGATTCAGCGTCAGGGTGGTGAGCACTTTGATCGCCTGCACCCGCCCGAACTGCGTGTCGACGGTCGTGAAGCCCTGGAAGGTGTGCGTGTAGCTCGCCGTGCCCGAGTAGGATTTCGCGGTGCCGTCCGCGTTGAACTGAGCCGAGATCCCCGACGTGCTCGAGTACGTGCCGACCGCCGGGAAGACTGCAGGCAGCGCGACCACCGGCGGCAGGAAGACGACGTCGAGGCTCGAACCGAGAATCCCCTTGCCGACGGCACGATACTCGGCGAGGCCCGAGGCGCCGTGCGCGAGATACAGCGTGTCCTGCCCCTGCGTCGTCACCATGGCCGTCGGCACGCCGCTGATGTTGACGATCCCCTGGATGTCCCTGGAGGCGACGAATCCGTTCGGGGTCTTATACATCCAAGACGCGCCGCTCCGCAGCGGGAAGTAATCGCTGGCCGAGAGTCGCGCGACCCCCGGTGCATCGGGAATGATGCCGACGTCCCGGAACACGGTCTGATTCTGGGCGGCGTACAACGGCCGCGTCTCGCCGAGCGCCGGGTCGACGTCACTGTCGTTGTAGCCGTTCACCGCACGTGGCGAGAAGCCTTCCGTCGCACCCTTCGCCGGACGCACGGAGTAGGTTCCGGACACGAGCAGCGCCGTGTAGTGGCCGGTCGAATCCGTGGTCGTGGTGCGCGAGAAGCTGCCGTTCTTGTCGATCAGATCGATCGTTCGCTGGGCGAGTGGCGGCTCACCGGCGTCCTGGATCCCGTTGCCATTGACGTCGCTCCAGACGTAGCCCGTCACTGTCGACGAGTATTCGAAGCCGTAGCCGATGTCGATGCCGGAATAGATCGTGCCGTCGCCCGACACGTCGATTTCCGCCGTCTTGCCGGTGGCGGGATCGACGTCGCTGTCGACAGTGGGATCGCTGCCGACGTGATACTTCGTCGGCCTGTCATAGCCGAGATAGCCGTGATAACCGGAAAAAGCGAGGCGATAGCGTCCCGGCATGATAGGAAGCTCGTAGTACCCGGCCACATCGGTGGCGTAGTAAGTCGTCGAAACCACGGAGTCGCCACTGTACGCGGTGAGCGTCAGGCCGACGGCGGGTGGTTCGCCGGCCTCGCGTATGCCGTTCGCATTGCGATCGATCCAGGCCTGGCCTCGTATGCGATCCCGATGATCGATCAACCCAAGTCCGACGAGACTGACCGCGTTGTTTCCCGCGACGTCGAAGTTCGCGACGCCGAGCGTGGACGGGTCGACGTCGCTGTCCAGATTGCGATCGGCGCCCATCCCCTGCGGGCTCACCGAAAAAGGTACGGCGCCACCTGAGGCACCGGTCTGCAACGAATTGATATTGAACTGGCCGGTGTACTGCCCCTCCTCGACGTCGATGAAGGTCCGCCCGCGTTGACCGAGCATGATGCCGTAGATCGTCACGGTCCGCAGCAGCTTGCCACCCTGGTAGAGCGAGAACTGCGCCCCATCGAGCCAGGGTTCGCCGTCCTGGTGTATTCCGTCCCGATCGAGATCTATCCATGTGAGCAGTTCGACCTGCGCCCGACGGTCGACGAAGCCGACGTCGACACCAGCCAGGTTGTCGTCGGCAGCGAGTGTGATCACGTCCGTGGAGACTAATGCGCCTTGAGCCGCGGGCATGACATCGCTGTCGTGGAGTTCGTCGCTGCCGGAGTTTGGCACCGTCACTGCATGACGTTCAGGCACCCCGAACCGTACGCGGAAGCGTCCCGGACGATACCGGATTTCGTAGTGACCGGTCGCATCGGTTTTCGTCACCACGGCAGGCGACAGTCCGTTTCCGAATTCGTCGAGCAGCGTCACACTGGTATTCGCGAGCGGGTCTTCGTTCGGATCTCGATTGCCGTCGCGGTTCGCATCCCGCCACGCATATCCGGAGATACGCCCCGGCGCAGCCGCCCGTAACGTCGTATCCTCGAAATGAATGTGTCCTCTGACGTTTGCGACCGCGGAGCCCGCCGTGTTGATCTCGAAGTCCAAATCGAGGAGGGAGACGCCATCAGTGACCCACTCGGCGGAATTGATGACGACCTTGCCCGGATATTCGACTGCGGCGCCGATGTCGTCCTGCACGTAGAAGCGGATGAAAGTGCCCGCATGGTTCACTTGATAAGTGCCTGCCGACAAGGGAGGAGTGCGGGAATCCGGCCTCTCGAAATTGAATTCGAAGCCCGTGGTCGCTACGGATCGTGGGATGTCCGGACGCCAGTGCAAACCGAAACCGATCGGCGTTCCCATGCGGATTTGCGGATAAGTCCCGTCGGACGTGTAGACCACCGGGTCGAAGGTTGAGAGACCGGGCGTGGTGTTGCTGAGGGTGGTGACCCCGGGATAGCGCGAATTCTGGTCCCCGGTCATTTCGAGCGACCAGACGACAGCAGCATGCGCGGGCTGCACGAGCACGAGCAGCACGACCCACAGCAGCGCGAACATGCTGAACGGTACAGTAGTCGCCTCGCAGGTTGACCGCTCGCGCACGACGGATGCCCGGCGCGCGAGGCGCGAGACGGGGTCGAGATCGAAACGTCGCCGTCGAGAACTCATGCAGTGGCCCCACGAACCTCAGAGTGGATCCGCCGCCGGGCAATGGGCGTGCGGAATTTTCCGGACTTCTTGTCGTTATGGTCGTTGCGCCGACGCCGGGCTCGCCTGCACACAGCCTGCTCTATACCCCACGTGGCGTATGCAGTTCAATCGATGCTGCGGGTTTCGCCGCGATTTAAACGACGCGTTGCGAATCACTCGCGACGAAGCGCGATCACTCAGAAAATTCCTAACAAGAAACCGTCAGCGCAGATGAGCGCCGCGGGAAGTGCGGATCAATTCCAGCCCGTGATGTCGTAACCGCGTTCGCGCAGACAGCGGTCCACGAAGTTGCGGTATGCGGGATTCGGTGGGGCTTCGCGGAAGAGCGAATTGAGGAGACTCGCGGTGAGGCCGGTCGCGGCGCCGATGCCGGCGCCCTGCCCGGCGTTGCCGGCGATCGCGCCTGCGACGGCGCCGGTCGCCGCTCCGACGGCCGCGCCCTTCGCGCCGCTCGCGGCCATCTGTCCTGCCTGCGAGTTGCCGGCGTTCGCACCCGCGGTCTCGGCCATGCGCTTGCATTCCTCGACGTCGCGTTCGGCTTGCATCTGGCCAACCTCTTGATAGCGTGCGTTCGGATAGAGCACGGGGCGGTGTGTCGCGCAGCCGACGAGCACGAGCATGGAGAGTGCAAGCAGGGTGCGCTTCATCGACATGCGTATTGCTCTTTTCAATTCGGAATGTGAGCGTTGCGTCGCCGTGCGCGCAGCAGGCCGAGCGCAGCGGGCAACAAGATGAACGACGGCGGCACCGGCACGGCCTGCACTGCATTGCCCGCGACGTTGAAATTCGCGCTCGAGAAATCGAAGCCCTGCGGCAGGTTCGTCAGGATCGGGCCCGACTCCGCGATGCCGAACGTGCTCGAGAAATCGAGCGCTGAGGCGATCGTGTCCTGGCCCGCGTGCGAGTACTGCGTGCCGGTGTCGATCTGCGCGGAGAAATAGAGGCTCGCCGGTTTGTTCGCGTACGCGGTGAAGACCGGGGTCGCGACCGTGAAGTTGCCGCTCGTCCACTGCCCGTTGTTCCAGGCCGCCGGCACGCTCGTGGGATCGAAGCCTGAATAGCCGAGCGTGGCGCCGTGATAACCGATCGCGAGATCGAGCTCCCCGAAGGCGAGCGTGTGCGTGGCATCGATGAGCGGTCCGTTCGGATTGTCCGAGTTCACGGTCGGCTGGCGCTGGTTGAGCTGGTAGAGGAGCTTCACGTGGGCATCGGACGCCGTGTCGTTCTCGTAGTAAGCGAGCGTCGTGCCTTCGATGAGGTTCGTCAGGAACCTCGTCAAGCCCGAGATCGTGAGGTTCATCTGCGTCTGGAATGGGCCGCCGTTCCCGCTGATGACGAGGTCGGAGCTGACGATCGCCGCCTGTGCACTCGCCGAGGCCTGCAGCGTGCCTGCTGCAGAGCAGCCCGGCGGCCGCGGGTTCGGACAGGGGGTCGTCACGGCGGCGTGGGCGGCGATCTGCAAATCGCCGCCCGCCCAGCCGGCGCGCGCATCGGCCTGCGCGACGGGGATGAAGGGTCCTTGCAGACCGACAGCCGAGGAGGTCGCATATCCGGACACGATCGAATCCGTCAGCGCGACCGGTGCGCTCGACAGGCCGGTGCTCTTGGTTTGTCCGCTGCCGCCCAGCGCGACCATGCTGTTCGCGGATGCCTGGCTGTAGTCGAGCGCGGCGTGGGCGACGGGGCTGGCGAGAAGAACGAATACGAACGCGATACGTCGGGTCATGGCCGTCTCCCTGGTTCTGACTGAATCCGTGGTTCCGAAGCGCCCTTCCCGGACGTGTCGGCTGCCACCGGCACGCACCATCGCCGCTTTCTTGTACGCCTGGGGCACTGCCGGGTAAAGGCCATGAGCACGGAAGCCGGGATTGCGCCCGCATGCAACGCCGCCAAAGCGACTTGCGCCAAATCAATTCAATTCCGTAGTTCGTTCCCGGAAATCTTGATCGAACCCCGGAACGAGGTCACAGAGTGCTCAGACGGCGCTACTGAACAGCCTGAAGAAGTTCGCCGTCGTCACCGCGGCGAGGTGTTCGAACGGCTCACCGCGCAGCCGGGCCAGGAACTCCGCCGTGTGTCGGACGTATGCCGGCTCGTTCTGCTTTCCGCGTTTCGGTACGGGCGCGAGCCAGGGTGCGTCGGTCTCGACCAGCAGGCGCTCGAGCGGCACGCGCTTCGCGACGTCCTGCAGCGCAGTGGCGGTCTTGAACGTGACGATGCCGGAGAAGGAGATGTAGAAGCCGAGGTCCATGGCGGCGCGGGCCGTCTCCCAGTCCTCGACGAAGCAGTGCATGACGCCGCCGATGCGCTCCGCCCGCTCCGCTCTCAGCACTTCGACCGTCGCCGCCGCGGAATCCCGGGTGTGAATGACGAGCGGTTTGCCGCATTCGATCGCGGCGCGGATGTGCACGCGGAAGCGCTCGTACTGCCATTCGACGTCGCCGTGCTGGCGATAGAAATCGAGGCCGGTCTCGCCGATGCCGACGACACGCGGGTGCGCGGCGAGCGCCACGAGCTGTGCGACGTCGGGCTCGTGCGCGCGCTCGGAGTTCGGGTGGACGCCGACGGTCGCGTACACGTTCGGATGCTGCTCGGCGAGCGCGAGCACGCCGGGATAGCTCGGCAGATCGACGGCGACGCAGAGGATGTGCGAGACCCCGGCGGCGGCCGTCTCGGCGAGGAATTCGTCCATGCTGCGCGGGCCGCGCTCGATGAGCGGCAGATGACAATGGGAGTCGACGAGTGGCACGGGCATGGGCTCGGTCGCAGGCGGCTGTGCCGCGGGATCAGGGCGAGACGGCGCGCCGCCTCACATGGTGTGGGTCTGGCGGTCCGATTTCAGCGCGCCGGCGAGCTGGGTCTCGATCTTGTTGCGGGTCGCCCCGTTGTCGAGCTCGCTGAACTGCACGCCGATACCGGCGGAGCGGCTGCCCTGTGCACCGGTCGGGGTGATCCAGACGACGCGCCCCGCGACCGGCAGTTTCTCCTTGCTGTCCGTCAGCGTGAGCAGCATGAAGACTTCGTCGCCGAGCTTGTAGGTCTTGTTCGTGGGGATGAACAGGCCGCCGTTCTTGATGAACGGCATGTAGGCCGCATAGAGCGAGCTCTTGTCGCGGATGGTCAGCGACAGGATGCCCTGCCGCGGATTCTTGCCGGTCGCCGCCAATGATCTCTCCTCAGCCCCTGCCGGACTGCGGTCGCGTCCGCGCCGCCTGCATCCAGCTCAACCACACGCTGGCCCGCACGTCGGCTTCGCGAACGTTCGTCCCACCGGCAAGCAAACCCTTGAACTCGAAGGCCGTGTCCATGAATTCGAACACGCGCCTCAAGTTTAAAGCATTCCCACTTCCGTTCAAGACGCGGTCCGGAGCCGCCACGGGCGTGCAATCGTACTGGCGCCATACCTGATCCTGGGCCGCGCGCAGCATGGCATCGAGCAACTCGCCGGCCGCGATGTGCGCGCTATCGCCGGCGGCGTGGAGCGCATGACGTTCCCCCGCGGCCACTTTCGCCATGAGCGTCGCGACCTCGTCCTGTTCGCCCTGCCCGCCGCGGGTGACGAGCGCGAGCGCCGCGAGCGGACCGCCGCCGCATTGCGCGAGCAGACGTCCCGCTTCGCCCTGCTGGTTCGCGGGCAGCGCGCCTTCGAGCCAGGCGGTGGCGAGCGTCGCCGGGTACTTGTCGAGCGCGATGCGCTGGCAGCGGCTGCGCAGCGTCGGCAACAGCGCGTCGGCACGCGCGGCGACGAGGCACAGCACGGCGCCGGACGGGGGTTCCTCGAGCAGCTTCAGCAACGCGTTCGCCGGCGCGCGCGCCATGCCATCGGCAGGCTCGATGACCGCGACCTTCGGCCCGCCGTAGTGACTTTTCAGCGTGAAGAACTCGATGAGCTCGCGGATCTGATCGATCGCAATCGCCTTCGCGTCCTCTTCCGGCACGACGAGCGCGTAATCCGGATGATTGCCCGCCGTTTGCAGCAGGCAGCCGCGGCAACTCCCGCAGGGCGCGAGAGCCTGCGGTGATTCGCAGAGCAGGAAGCCCGCGAACGCGCGCGCGAACGCGCTTTTGCCGACTCCCGGCCGCCCGCTCATGAGCAGGGCATGTCCGAGGCGGCCCTCGCGGTGCGTGCCGCAGAGCCGTGCCCAGATCTCGCGTTGCCAGGGATACGGCGGGTGGCTCACGCCGCGAGCTCCCCGACCAGCGCCGCGAGCGTCGCCTGTACCTGCTCGAGCGGCATCGCGGCATCGACGGTGCGGAAGCGGGCCGGCTCGGCCGCGGCGCGCGCGAGATAGCAGTCACGCACGCGCCGGAAGAAATCGTGACGTTCCTGCTCGAAGCGATCCGCGGCACCGCGGTGGCGCGTGCGTTCGAGCGCGAGCTCGACCGGCGCATCGAAGAGCACCGTGACGTCGGGCCGGAGCGCGCCTTGCACGAACTGCTCGAGGGTCGCGATAGCCTGCGCGTCGAGACCGCGCCCGCCGCCCTGGTAGGCGAACGTGGCATCCGTGAAGCGATCGCAGACGACCCACTGCCCCGCCGCGAGCGCGGGCTCGATGACGCGGGCGATGTGCTCGGCGCGCGCGGCGAACATCAGGAGGAGCTCGGTCAGCGGCGCCATGCCCGGCAGCTTCGGATCGAGCAGCACCGCGCGCAGCGCCTCACCGAGCGCCGTGCCGCCCGGCTCGCGCGTCAGCACGCAGTCGCGGCCGAGCGCTTTCAGGTGCTCCGCGACGAACGGGCCATGCGTCGTCTTGCCGACGCCTTCGATGCCTTCGAGCGTGATGAAGCGTCCGCGGGTCATGGGGATTCCGTCTTGTGCTGCTGGAAACGATGGACGGCGCGAATGTGATCCTCGAGGCTCGCCGAAAACTCGTGCGAGCCGTCGCCGCGCGCCACGAAGTAGAGCGTGTTGCCCGGCGCGGGGTTCACGGCGGCCTTGATCGCATCTTCGCCCGGCATCGCGATCGGCGTCGGCGGCAGACCGTCGCGCGTGTAGGTATTGTACGGCGTGTCGCGTTCGAGATCGGCCCGCGTGAGATTACCGTCGAAGCACGGGCCGAGGCCGTAGATTACCGCGGGATCGGTCTGCAGCTTCATCTTCTGCTGCAGGCGGCGCACGAAGACCCCGGCGATTTCCGGGCGCTCCTCGGGCTTCGCGGTTTCCTTCTCCACGATCGACGCGACGACGAGCGCCTGCTCCGGCTCCGTGAACGGCAGATCCCCCGCGCGGCCCGCCCAGTAACGTTCGAGCAGCTCCTGCATGCGTTTGTGCGCGGTGCGCAGGATTTCGAGGTCCTTGCTGCCCGCGGGATAGAAATACGTCGACGGGAAGAACTGACCCTCGGGCGACGTGCCCGGCGCGCCGAGCTTCGTCATCACTTCCTCGTCCTCGAGTCCGGCGATCGTCGCGACGAGCGCGGGCTGGCGCGCGAGCACCTTGCGCAACTCCCGGAACGTCGTGCCTTCGATGAAGCGCACCTGGAATATCTTGATCTCGCCGCGCTGGAACTTGCCGAGCAGCAGGCGCGGCGTATCGCCGGTGCGTACCTCGTAGATGCCGGCCTGCAGGCGCTCCGCGATGCCGAGCCGCGCGGCTTCGAGCTCGAAGAAGATCGGTCGCGACAGCCAACCCTCGGCGGCGAGGCCGTCCGCGATGCGCGGCAGCGTCTGGCCGTGTTTGATCTCGAAGAGCGTGGCGCCCTCGGCGAGCACCACGGGCGCGTCGAGTGATTTCTGCATCTGGGTCCAGAACGCGTAAGCGAAAGCGGCGAGCGCCAGCAGGACGACGCCGACGCCGGGCAGCGTGCGCTTCACGTTCACGGCACGAGCCTCTCGACCGTGAAGTGATGGCGCAGGCGCTCGAGCGCCGCACACGGCGCGTAGCGATGCTCGATGCCGGTCGCGTCCACGAACGCGGCGACGGGCCAGAGACCGACGAGCGCGTTCGTGAGGAAGACGGCGTCGGCCGCGATCAAATCCGCTGTCATCAGCGTCGCGACGTGCGGTGCGAGTCCGCAGCGGGAGGCCCGGTCGAGCACGAGACCGCGCATGATGCCGGCGATGCCGCATTCCCCGAGATCGGGAGTCGCGAGCGTCGCGCCGCGGATCGCGAAGACGTTCGTGCGCGTGCCCGCGACGCAATGTCCACGGTCGTCGCGCATCAGCGCCTCGTCGACGTCGAGGGCATCGAGCTCGGCCGCGCCGAGCACTTGCTCGAGCCGGTTGAGGTGCTTGAGCCCGGCGAGCGCGGGATTGCGCCCGAGGCGCATCGCGCAGAGTCCGAGCCGCGCCGGAGCCGAGGCGAGAGCGGGCCACGGCAGGCGCTGCACGATGCGCGTCGGCCGCGCAGCGGGCGGCGGCCGGTAGCCGCGTTCGCCGGTTCCGCGCGTGAGGGTGAGCTTCAGCACCGCGCGCGCCTCACCGGCGAGTGCGGTGTCGAGCTCACGCCCGATGAGGTCGGGATCGGGGAGAGGTATCGCGAGCCGCGCGCAGCCCTGCGTCAGGCGGTCGAGGTGGCGCGGCCAGTGCCGCAGCGCGCCGTCGACGACGGCGATCGTCTCGAACAGCCCGTCGCCATAGGCGAGGCCGCGGTCGACGACCGCGATCTGCGGCGTGACGTCACCGTTGACCAGGATCACGACCGCTGCCAGGGGATCGACCGGCGCCGGCCCGGCTCGGGCGCGGGCAGCCGGTCAGGGAAGTCACGCGCGGATGAAGACGAGCGTGGCGTTCGTGCCGCCGAAACCGAAGGAGTTCGAGATCACGACCTTCAGCGGCATCTGGCGCGCCACGTTCGGGACGTAATCGAGATCGCATTCCGGATCCGGCGTGGCCAGATTGATGGTCGGCGGAGCGACCTGATCGCGCAGCGCGAGCACGGAGTACACGGCCTCGACGCCGCCCGCCGCGCCGAGCATGTGCCCGACCATGGACTTCGTCGAGCTCATCGCGAGCTTGTAGGCGTGGTCGCCGAAGAAGCGCTTCACCGCGTCGGTCTCGGCCTTGTCGCCCGCGGGCGTCGAGGTGCCGTGCGCATTGATGTACTGCACCGCGGTCTTGTCGAGCCGGGCATCGGCGAGCGCGAGCGACATGCACTCCGCCGCGCCTTCGCCGTTCGGCGACGGAGCGGTCATGTGGTAAGCATCGCTGTTCATGCCGAAGCCGGCGAGCTCGGCATAGATGCGCGCGCCGCGCGCCTTGGCGTGCTCGTATTCCTCGATCACCATCACGCCCGCGCCGTCGCTCAGCACGAAGCCGTCGCGATCCTTGTCCCAGGGCCGGCTCGCGCGCTCCGGATCGTCGTTGCGCGTCGACAGCGCGCGCGCCGAGGCGAAGCCGCCGATGCCCGTCGGGCAGGTCGCGTGCTCGGCACCGCCGGCAACCATGATGTCGACGTCGCCACGTTCGATCGAGCGCGCCGCGAGACCGATGCTGTGCGCACCCGTCGAGCAGGCGCTCACGATCGCGTAGTTCGGACCGCGGATGCCGTATTTGATCGAGAGGTTGCCGGCAATCATGTTGATGATGTTGCTCGGCACGAAGAACGGGGAAATCTTGCGGGGGCCGCCATCGAGGAAAGACTGATAGCCTTTCTCGATGCCGGGCAGACCGCCGATGCCGGAACCGATCACGATGCCGATGCGACGGCTGTTCGCTTCCGTCACCTCGATGCCGGCGTCTTCGATCGCCTGGATGCCGGCCGCCATGCCGAAATGGATGAACGGATCCATCTTCCGCGCTTCTTTCGGCTGAATGTACTGCGCGACATCGAAGTTCTTGATGGTGCCGCCGAATCGGGTCGCGAACTCGGAGACGTCGAACGACGTGATCGGACCGATGCCGCTACGCCCGGCGAGGATGTTGTCCCAGGATTCCACGACGGTATTTCCGTTCGGTGAAATCAAACCCAGGCCCGTAACGACAACGCGACGACGCGACAATGTACTCACCTCGAATTGAATGCTTCCCTAGAAACGCGAAAGGCCGCGGTGACTGACATCAGAGCGCGGCCTTTCTCCACCAAGGGTGGTATGAAGCTATGCCAGATTTGCCGTGATGTAGTCGATGGCCTGCTGAACCGTGGTAATTTTTTCTGCTTCTTCGTCTGGGATTTCGGTTTTGAATTCTTCTTCCAGCGCCATCACCAGCTCTACCGTGTCAAGAGAATCCGCGCCGAGGTCGTCAACGAATGACGCTTCATTGGTCACTTCTTCTTCTTTGACGCCTAGCTGTTCTATGACGATTTTTTTGACACGTTCTTCAACGCTACTCATTTCAGGATCATCCTCCCATCTGCAGCCTGGGCTGCGCCGGGTGCTAGTTTAGTGGAAACGGAGTAACTTGCAAGCAAGCCCTCACCAGAGGTCCGGGCCGTGGCGGTGCGAAATCAATCGCGCTAACCGCTTGGTCCGCATCGACAAAAGCCGAGCCTCGCCATCACGCCATATACATCCCCCCATTGACGTTGACCGTCTCGCCGGTGATGTAGGCCGCGGCATCGGAGGCGAGGAACTGCACGGTGCCGGCAATCTCTTCCACCCTGCCGAGGCGTCCCGCCGGAATGCGAGCCAGCATGTGCTCGCGTTGCGCATCCGTCAGCGCGCGCGTCATGTCGGTGTCGATCATGCCGGGCGCGACGGCGTTCACCGTGATGCCCCGGTTCGCGACTTCGAGCGCGAGCGATTTCGTGAAGCCGATGATGCCGGCCTTCGCCGCCGCGTAATTCGCCTGGCCCGCGTTGCCGGCGACGCCGACGACGGACGTGAGATTCACGATGCGGCCATAGCGCGCCTTGATCATCGGGCGGATGAAATGCCGGCAGAGCGTGAAGATCGACGTCAGGTTCGCATCCACGACTTCACGCCACTCCTCGTCCTTCATCCGCAGCAGGAGATTGTCGCGCGTGAGGCCTGCGTTGTTGACGACTATCTGCGGCGACAGCTCGGCGGCAGTCAGCGCCGCGAAGAACGCACCGACCGATTCGGCCGAGGTGACGTCGAGCTGGAACGCCTCGTGGCCCTCGCCGCGGATCGCCGCGAGCCCGCTCTCGCCCGTCGCGGTGCCGACGACGCGTGCACCGGACGTCGCGAAGGCGGCCGCGATGGCCTTGCCGATACCCCGGCTCGCGCCGGTGACCAGGACAGTGCGCTGTTCGCTCATGGCTGGCTCTCCAGGGCGGTGATGGCCGCGGTGATGTCGGCCGGCGCGGCGAGGCTGTAGGTCGCGAGCTCGCCCGCGCAACGCTTGACGAGCGGCGTCAGCACTTTGCCCGGACCGCATTCGACGACCGCGCGCACGCCCGATTTCGCGAACCGCTCGATGGTCTCGCTCCAGCGCACGCCGGCGGCGAGCTGGCGCACGAGGATGTCGCGGATGGCGGCGGGCTCGGGATGCGGCTCGACGTCGACGTTGTGGATGACCGACGCGCGCGGCGTCTGGAACGCGACGCCGGCGATGCGCGGGGCGAAGCGCTCGGCGGCAGCATTCATGAGCGCGCAATGCACCGGCACGCTGACCGCGAGCGGGATGACTTTCTTCGCGCCCTTTTCCTTCGCGAGGGCGCCCGCCCGTTCGACCGCGGCGCGATCGCCGGACAGGACGACCTGGCCGGGCGCGTTCAGGTTCGCACACTGCACGATCTGGCCCTGGGCGGCTTCCTCGCAGATTGCGGTGAGCGGACCGGCATCGAGACCGAGCACGGCGAAGACCGCGCCGCTGCCGGCGGGCACCGCTTCCTGCATGAAGCGGCCACGATCGGCGACGAGCGCGACGGCGTCCTCGTAGGCGAGCGCGCCGCTGCAGACGAGCGCGGTGTACTCGCCGAAGCTGTGACCGGCCATGAACGCGGGCTCGGGGCCGCCGTTCGCGCACCAGACGTCGAACGTCGCGACGCTCGCGGCGAGCAGTGCCGGCTGGGTGTTCGTGGTTTTGTTGAGCTCTTCGGCCGGGCCTTCCTGGACGAGCTTCCAGAGATCGAAACCGAGTACGGCGGAAGCGCGTTCGAAGCGCTCGGCGACCGCGGGCGACACGGCCGCGAACTCACGCATCATGCCGACGGACTGTGCGCCCTGACCGGGGAAAACCATCGCGAGATCGTTACGCATTCAGACTGCCTGCTGCTTCACCAGCACGTGCTCGAGCAGGCTGCTGATGCGTTCCGGAACGGCCTTGCTCACTTCGACGATGGCCTCTTCGATGGCCCGCGCATAGGACACGGCATCGGCGCTGCCGTGACTCTTGATGACGATGCCGCGCAAGCCGAGCAGACTCGCACCGTTGTACTGCCGGGGATCGGCGCGCCGCTTCAGACCGCGCAGCGCCGGCCGGGCCACCAGCGCGCTGAGCTTCGTCCACAGATTGCGGCGGAACTCCTGCTCGGCGAAGTGCGCGAGCATGCGCGCCACGCCCTCGCTCGCCTTCAGCGCGACGTTGCCGACGAAACCGTCGCAGACGATCACGTCGTACTCGCCGGAAAAGATGTCGTTGCCTTCGACGAAGCCGCAATAGTTCAGGCCGCTCTGCTCGAGGAGCAGCGCCGTCTGCTTGACGCGATCATTGCCCTTGATCTCCTCCTCCCCGACGTTCAGGAGCCCCACGGACGGGTTCTCCTTGTTCTCGACGGCGGACGCGAGGACCGAACCCATGACGGCGAAACGGAACAGCTCCTCCGAGCTCGACTCGACGTTCGCGCCGAGATCGAGCACGTGCGTCGCGCCGCGGCTCCCGGGCAGCGTTGCGCAGATGGCCGGCCGGTCGATGCCGGGCAGGGTCTTGAGCACGAAGCGCGCGATCGCCATCAGCGCCCCGGTGTTGCCGGCGCTCACGCAGGCGCTGACCCGCCCCTCTTTCACGAGGTCGATCGCCATGCGCATCGAGGAGCCGCGCTTGTTGCGCAGCGCGACCGAGGGCTTGTCGGTCATTTCGACGCGCTCGGTGGTGTGCACGATGTGCAGGCGCTCGTGAGCGCCGCCCGCGGCCCGGATCTCGGCCTCGTTACCGACGAGGTGCAGCTCGAGCCCCGGGTGGGCGGCCAGGACCGTGAGCGAGGCCGGCACGGTGACGCCCGGCCCATGGTCCCCGCCCATGGCATCGACGGCGATGGAGATCTTCAAGGTCTGGAAGACTTGGCTGGCGGGCTGGCGCGGAAGGCTTGCGGCGGCGTGCTGGAGCGGGGACGGATTACTGGGTCTTCTCGGGGAGCACGCGCTTGCCGCGGTAGTAACCTTCCGGGCTGACGTGATGACGCCGATGCGTTTCGCCGGTCGTCGGCTCCTCGGACAGCGCCGGGTTCTTCAGGCGATCGTGCGAACGGCGCATGCCGCGGCGCGAGGGGGTGGTACGGTCTTGCTGTACGGCCATGGGGACTCACTCTGCAAATTGAGGCGCCGTATGATAGGGGAACTTCGTCCAGGACTGAAGCCCCGCGTCAGTGTGACCCGTCTTCCGCGGGCTTCTCCTTCAGCAACTTGTCGAGACCGGCGAAGGGTTTCCTGGTCCCCGCGGGCGGCGGATCGCCCGCCGGCGCGGCCGCTCCGGGAGCCCGGCACGCCTCGAACTCGTGATGCGGAATCATCGGGCAGGACAGCAGCGCCTCGTCTTCGAGGAAGCTCGCGAGCCTGAATCCCTCCGGGCCGACGACGACCGGCTCGACCTCGGGATCCGCGGCGGGATCCGCATCGAGGGCCAGCGCTTCGGCCTCGGTGCACAACACCGACTCGAACTCGCGGTGCAGGGTCAGTGTGAGGGGCTGCAGGCAGCGCTGACAGGTCGTGCCGAGCGCGACCGCGAGCTGCCCTCCGACGCGCGGCCGCCCCTGCGAATCCCGGTCGAAGGCGACGCGCGCGGAGAGTGCGGATTGCACTTGATATACTTCCGCGAGCCGCGTGAGCCGCTCGGCGGAAAGCTGACCTTCGAGAACGCCGGCATGCGACACGAGCCGCTCGACGTCGACGGTTTCGGGTAATTCCAGGGCGCTCATGGCCGATCTTCCTGCACCGAAATGAATTCCGGACGCCTGCCGCGATGACCGACGCCTCCCCGTTGCGCCCCTGCGCCCGCACGCTCGTGCTGGCCTCCTCGTCGGCGTATCGCCGCGCCCTGCTCGAGCGCCTGCGCCTGCCGTTCGAGTCCGCGAGCCCGGACGTCGACGAGAGCCGCCTGGCCGGCGAAACCCCGGCAGCG
Organism: Gammaproteobacteria bacterium; assembly: GCA_016209015.1. GTDB lineage: Bacteria > Pseudomonadota > Gammaproteobacteria > JACQWY01. Next base: position 84,091 of record JACQWY010000035.1, read on the forward strand.
CTCGTCGAACGGCTCGCGGCGCTGAAAGCCCGGGCACTCGCCGGGCGCTTCCCCGACGCGTTGATCATCGGCAGCGACCAGGTCGCCGCCGTCGACGGGCACGTCGTCGGCAAGCCCGGCGACCACGCCACCGCGGCGCGTCAACTCGCGCTCGCGAGCGGCCGCACGCTCCGCTTCCATACCGGCGTCGCCGTCCTCGACAGTCGGACCGGCCGCTGCGCGGGCCGGCTCGTGAGCTGCGACGTCGCGTTCCGCACGCTCTCGCCCGAGCAGATCGAAGCCTACCTCGCCGCGGAACAACCCTACGACTGCGCGGGCAGCTTCAAGTCCGAGCTGCTCGGCACGGCGCTCTGCACGCGCATCACGAGCGACGATCCGAGCGCGCTCGTCGGCCTGCCGCTCATCGCGGTGGTGGATCTCTTCGCAGACCACGGCCTCGACGTCCTCCTGCCCTCACCACGGTGAGGAGATGGCGCTGCGCAGCGAGGCCATGAGTCTCGCGCCGAAGCGCCGCGAGACTTTCTCGAAGACGTCGGCGTGGCTCGTGAAATCGACGATGTCCTCGGCGCCGATGACCTCGCGGGCGACGTAACTCGCCGAGCCGAGCGCGTCGACGAGCCCGAGCTCTAGACCGCGCTCGCCGGTCCAGACGAGCCCTGAGAACAGCTCCGGCGTGTTCTTGATGCGGTCGCGCCGGCCCTTCAGCACGGTGTCGACGAACTGCTGGTGGATTTCGCCGAGCATCTTCTTCACGTGCGCGACTTCCTGCGCGTCCTGCGGCAGGAAGGGATCGAGGAAGCCCTTGTGCTCGCCGGCCGTCAGCAGCCGCCGCTCGATCCCGAGCTTGTCGATCGCGCCGACGAAACCGAAGCCGTCCATGCGCACCCCGATCGAGCCGACGAGGCTCGCCTTGTCGGCATAGATTTCGTCGGCGGCGGTCGCGACGTAATAACCGCCCGAGGCACAGATGTCCTGAATGACCGCGTAGACCGGGATGCCGGGATGCTTGCGCTTCAGCCGGAAGATCTCGTCGTTGATGTAGCCCGCCTGCACCGGGCTGCCGCCCGGGCTGTTGATGCGGACGATGACGCCGGCCGTGCTTCCGTTCTCGAACGCCGCGCGCAGGCCGGTGACGACCGTGTCCGCGCTCGCCTCGGAACCGTCCGCGATCACGCCCTGCACGTCGACGAGCGCGGTGATCTTCTTGCCGCCCATGCTGAAATTCGCACCGAGCTTCGGCATGGAAGCGGCGAGGATCCCGAACAGGTAGAGCAGGAAGACACACTTGAAGAAGATGCCCCAGCGCCGCGCGAGGCGCTGCTCGCGCAAGGCCTCCCAGGCAAATCGCTCGGCGAAGTTCGGGGGGACGTTGCCCGGCGCGCGCGCCGGCTCCGGGGGGCGAATGGACTCCTGGTCGTTGCTCATGACTCTCCTCGGTCGTTCTGTCCTTTGAGCGGTGCACGGGCCCGACCGTTCCGTCCCCGTCGGGCGGCGTGCGCGCCGAGCTCGTCGGCGAGCGCACGTGCACCGAGGGCCGCGAGCACGGTACGGAGATCCGCCGGAAGCGGCGCCACGACGCTGATCGGTTTGTCGAGCCGGAAGCGCAGGCGGTGCGCATGGAGGAACTGCCGGCGCAGGCCGGCCGCATGCAGCTTCGCGTTGAACTCGTCCTCGCCGTACTTCGAATCGCCGCCGAGCGGATGACCGATGTCCTGGGCATGGACGCGGATCTGGTGCGTGCGGCCGGTATCGAGCGTGACCGCGGCGAGTGTTGCTCCGGGCAATGCCTGCACGGTACGGAACACGGTGCGCGCCTCGCGGCCGTGCTCGCCGGCCATCATGTGCTTCTCGCCGCGCCGATCACGGCCTTCCGCGACCGCACTCGTGACCTCGAGCGGGGCCTTGCCCGGCAGCCGGCCGGCGAGGAGCGCGAGATACTCCTTCTCGACGTCGCCATCCGCGAGCATGGCGTTCAGGCGACGCAGCGTCGCCGGGTCCTTCGCGGCGATGATTGCGCCCGAGGTCTCCCGGTCGAGGCGGTGCGCGAGATCGAGCCGGGGCGTGGCGGGGCGAAGCTTGCGCAGGACGTCGATGAGGCCGAAGGCGAGTCCCGAGCCGGCATGCACCGCGAGGCCGGGCGGCTTGTCGACGATGATGAGGCGCTCGTCCTCGTAGAGAATGGCCTCGGCGATGGCATCGGAGAGTCCCGCGGCAAGTCGCGGCGCGACCTGTTCCGGCGTCGCGACCGGCGGCACGCGCACCACCTCGCCCGCGGCGAGCCGCTGGTCGGGCTTTGCGCGCCCGCCGTTCACGCGCACTTCGCCGCGCCGGATGATGCGGTACACGAGGGATTTCGGGACGCGGCCGAGCACCGTGCCGAGATAGTTGTCCAGCCGCCGGCCGTCGTCTTCCGGACCTACCGTGAGCAGGCGGACCTCGTTCTTCGGTGTGTTCAATGCCTGCACTCTCGATGTCCCGCAGCACGCCCCGCGATTGCTGCTCATCTGCAACGCTGTTATATTCGGCTTCGCACGCACGCGTCATCTCGTCCTCTCTGGGCGTTGGGATTTGTTCCTTACGGCCAGACAGTTAGCGCGGGTTGTGACGACAGTCTATCAAATGCCCCGGGGCATAGGTTACGCCGCCCCGCCGGGCTTTGGGTTCATCGGTTTCGGATGGACTGTCGACACCAATCGAGTCGGGTAAATCACGCAGGCACACTTTCGGCAGTCTCTGCATCGCCTCGCTTTGCCACGAATCGACGCTGACCGGCACGCTCCGCCGGGATGAACCGAGCTGCGTGTTATCCGCCCCGCTCGCGGGGACCCGTGACATGCGCGTCCGTTAGAACGCCCTCGGCAGTGCCGGCCAACGACAGGCGGCCAAGAGCCAGGGCCGGCGGCCTTCGCGGACGCCAAGCAAAGGATTTCTACATGAAGAGAATGCTGATCAACGCAACTCAGCGTGAAGAGTTGCGCGTTGCCCTCGTCGACGGCCAACGGCTGTTCGACCTCGACATCGAGGCGACGGGCAAGGAACAGAAGAAGTCGAACATCTACAAGGGCCGGATCATCCGCATCGAGCCCAGCCTCGAGGCGGCGTTCGTCGACTACGGCGCCGATCGCCACGGTTTCCTCCCCCTCAAGGAAGTCGCCCGCTCCTACTTCAAGGAAGGTGCCCGCACGAGCGGCAAGATCGCCATTCGCGAGGTGCTGGAAGAGGGTCAGGAGCTCGTCGTCCAGGTCGAGAAGGAAGAGCGCGGCAACAAGGGCGCGGCGCTCACCACGTTCATCAGCCTGGCCGGGCGCTACCTCGTCGCCATGCCGAACAACCCGCGCGCCGGCGGCGTCTCGCGCCAGATCGAGGGCGAGGCCCGCGAGGAAGCGAAGGAAGCACTGGCCTCGCTCAACGTGCCGACGAACTTCGGGCTCATCCTGCGCACGGCCGGCATCGACCAGTCGCCCGAGGAACTGCAATGGGACTTCGACTACCTGCTCCAGCTCTGGGCGGCGGTCGAGGAAGCCGCCAAGAGCCGTCCTGCACCCTTCCTGATCTACCAGGACCAGAACGTCATCATCCGCGCGATCCGCGATTATCTGCGTAACGACATCGCCGAGATCCTGGTCGACGACCGCAAGCTCTTCGATACCGCCTGCGAGTTCATGAAGCAGGTGATGCCGCACAACCTCGGCAAGATCAAGCACTACACGGACAGCGTACCGCTGTTCACGCGCTACCAGATCGAGATGCAGATCGAGAACGCATTCAGCCGCGAGGTGCGCCTGCCGAGCGGCGGCGCGCTCGTCATCGAGCCGACGGAAGCGTTGATCACCATCGACATCAACTCCGCCCGCGCGACGCACGGCAGCGACATCGAGGAGACGGCGCTCAACACGAACCTCGAGGCCGCGGACGAGATCGCGACCCAGCTCCGGCTGCGCGACCTCGGCGGTCTCATCGTGGTCGACTTCATCGACATGATGTCCTCGAAGAACCAGCGCGCCGTCGAGAACCGCATGCGCGACGCCGTGAAGATGGACCGCGCGCGCGTCCAGATCGGCCGTATCTCGCGCTTCGGTCTGCTCGAGATGTCGCGCCAGCGCCTGCGGCCCTCGCTCTCGGAATTCAGCCACGAAATCTGCCCGCGCTGCGACGGCGTCGGAACCATTCGCAGCGTCAAGTCGACGGCGCTGTCGGTGCTGCGCGTCATCGAGGAAGAGGCGATGAAGGACTCGACGGCGAAAGTCGCCGCCCAGGTCCCGGTGGACGTCGCGACCTTCCTGCTGAACGAAAAGCGCCAGGACGTCACCCGCATCGAGGAACGTCAGGAAATCGGCATCCTGCTCATCCCGAACCAGAATCTCGAGACGCCGCATTTCCAGATCACGCGCATCCGCGATCAGGACCTCGCGAAGCGCGAGCTCGGCGAGTCCTACGAGATGGTGAACGAGGTCGAGACGAAGCCCGTCCAGGACTACACGAAGCTGACCTCCACGCCGAGCCGCGAGCAGCCGGCAATCAAGGAAATCGTCCGCGCGACCCCGAAGCCGCCCACTCCCGAAACCGAGCGGCCGGCCCCGGAACCGCAGCAGGCTCCGGGCCTCATTCGCAGGATCTTCTCCGGGCTCTTCGGCGGCGGTCCCGCGCTCGCGCCGGCGCCGACGCCGGCCGTGGCCCCTGCGCCGGCCGCGTCCACCGACACCGAGCAGCGACGCCGACGGCCGCAACCCACGGGCGAGCGGCAGAGCGCACCGGATCGTGAACGCTCCGCCGAGGGCGGCGCGCGTGGCGGCGAAGAGAAGCGCGGACGCCGGCGCGGCGGGCGCGGGCGCGGCGAAGCACGTGAAGGCAACCGCGGCGAAGCACGTGAAGGCAACCGCGGCGAAGCACGTGAAGGCAACCGTGGCGAAGCTCGTGAAGGCAACCGCGGCGAAGCTCGTGAAGGCAGCCGTGGCGAAGCTCGTGAAGGCAACCGTGGCGAAGCACGCCGTGGCGAAGCTCGTGAAGGCAGCCGTGGCGAAGCTCGTGAAGGCAACCGTGGCGAAGCTCGTGAAGGCAACCGTGGCGAAGCTCGTGAAGGCGGCCGCGGCGAAGCACGTGAAGGCAACCGCGGCGAAGCTCGTGAAGGCCATCGCGGCGAAGCTCGTGAAGGCAACCGCGGCGAAGGTCGCGAGGGTAATCGCGGCGAAGGTCGCCGGGAGCGCGGGCCGCGCGGGGACGGGCAGCGCGGGGAGCGCCAGCCGCGCCAGGAACCGGCCCGCGACGAAGCAGCGGTGGCCCCGGAAGAGACGCGTAGCACGGAGTCGCCGGTGCCGGTCGCCGAAAGCTCCGCGCCGGCACCAGGCGCCGAACCGGTCGCGACGCGGGTCGTGAGCGAAGCCCCCGGCGAGTTCCGCATCGAGCGCGTGGCGCCACCGGCCCCGGAGCCCGTGGCTGCGCCGCCGCAGGAACGCCCGCTGCCGGCGCCCGAACCGAGTCCGGGACCGGCGCTGCAACACGACGCCGCGCCGCCGCCTGCGGCGCCGCCGCCGCAGGAACCGCAGGCACCACGTGCTGCGCCGCAGGTCGAAGCGCCGGCCCGTCCGGAACCGGCCGCGGCTCCGGAGCCCGCGCGTCACACCGCTGAAGGATCCGACGGGAATTGAGGTCTGCGCCTGCCGGGCTCCGGCCCGGCAGGCAATCGCTCAGGCGCCCGGGCTCTGCAGGCTGATTTCGCGCGTGGCGTGGAACTCCACGTCCGGCCAGCGCTCCTGGGTCAACTGCAGATTCACACGCGTCGGTGCGAGATAGGCGTAGTGATCCCCGCCGTCGAGCGCGACGTTTTCTCCCACCTGCCGCGCAAAGCGTTCGATTTCCCCGGCCTTGCGGCTCGTCACCCAGCGCGCGCACTGCACGCCGATCCCCTCGAACACGCAGTCGACGCCGTATTCGTGCTCGAGGCGATGCGCGACGACATCGAACTGCAGCACGCCGATCGCGCCGACGATGATGTCGTTGCGCTGAATGAGCCGGAACACCTGCGCCGCGCCCTCCTCGCAGAGTTGTGTGAGGCCCTTCAGCAAGGCCTTCGCCTTCAGCGGATCGATCGCACGCACGCGCTTGAAGAGCTCCGGCGCGAAGCTCGGGATGCCCTGGAAATTGAGCCTCTCGCCGACGCTGAACGTGTCGCCGATCTGAATCGTGCCGTGATTGTGCAGGCCGATGATGTCGCCGGCCCAGGCCGTCTCGACCTGCTCGCGGCCACGGGCCATGAACGTCAGCGCATTCGCGATCTGGATCTCGCGCTGCAGCCGCACGTGATAGGCGCGCATGCCGGGCTCGAACCGGCCGGAGCAGATGCGCAGGAAGGCGATGCGATCGCGGTGCTGCGGATCCATGTTCGCCTGGATCTTGAACACGAAGCCGGTGAAAGCCGCCTCTTGCGGCTCGACGGTGCGCTCCGCGGCCGCGCGCGCCAGAGGTCCGGGCGCGATCTCGACGAAATAATCGAGCAGCTCGCGGATCCCGAAATTCTGCAGCGCCGTGCCGAAGAAGACCGGCGTGAGCTCACCGCGGCCGTAGGCCTCGCGATCGAAGACCGATCCCGCGCCCTCGACGAGTTCGATGTCCTCGACCAGTGTGCCGAGCTGTTCCGAGAAGATCCGTTCGGCGCGCGGATCGTCACGCGGGATGCGCGCATCGACGAGCGCCTCGGCGTTGTGGTCCCGGCTGCGGTCGTAGGGGATGAGCGCCTGCTCCCCGAAGTGATAGAGGCCCGCGAAATGCTGTCCCGAACCGAGCGGCCAGGTCACGGGGGCACAGCGGATTTTCAGCACGCGCTCGATTTCGTCGAGGAGGTCCAGGGGCTCGCGGCTGTGACGATCGAGCTTGTTGATGAGCGTGATGATCGGCGTGTTGCGCATGCGGCAGATCTCGAGGAGCTTGATCGTCCGCTCCTCCACGCCCTTCGCCGCATCGATCACCATGAGCGCCGAGTCGACCGCCGTCAGCACGCGGTAGGTGTCCTCCGAGAAATCCTCGTGGCCCGGCGTATCGAGGAGATTTATCACCCGCCCTGCGTATTCGAACTGCATCACCGAGGACGTGACCGAGATGCCGCGCTGGCGCTCGATCTCCATCCAGTCCGAGGCCGCGTACTTCGTGCTCTTGCGTGCCTTCACCGTGCCTGCGACGTTGATCGCGCCGCCGAACAGCAGCAGCTTCTCGGTCACCGTGGTCTTGCCGGCGTCCGGGTGGGAGATGATGGCGAAGGTTCTCCGCCGGGCGATTTCGTCCGTCACGATCTTGCTACTCGGTTCGTTCAGGCGGTTTCGAGGACGACGAAGGCGATGGCGTAATCGCGCTCGTCGCTGAGGGAAATGTGGCTGCCGGCGATGCGGAATTCCTCGAACAATGCCGCGACGGCGCCGTGGCATTGCAGATCGGGCTTGCCGGCCGCGTCATTCACGACTTCGATGCGCCGCGGCGAGACGCCGCGGCGGAAGCCCGTGCCGAGCGCCTTCGAGGTCGCTTCCTTCGCGGCGAAGCGCAGCGCGAGGAATCGCACGGGGTCCTTCGTCGACTCGAAGCGCACGAGCTCGTTCGGGCCGAGGATCCGCCGCGCGAAACGCACACCGTACTCGGACCACACGCGCCTGATGCGCGCGACCTCGACGATGTCCGTACCGACGCCGTAGATCACCGTCGCGCCTCGATCATGAGCCGCTTCATCTCGGCGACCGCGGTGTGGAAGCCGTCGAAAACGGCGCGGGCGACGATCGCATGTCCGATGTTCAGCTCGGCGATTTCCGGCAGGCCGGCGATGGCCTGCACATTCTCGTAATGCAGACCGTGGCCCGCGTTCACCCGTAAGCCGAGACCGGCGGCGAGCGTCGCCGCACGGGCGATCCGCGCGAGCTCCGCGGCCTGGGCGGGGCCGGCGGCTTCGGCATAAGTCCCGGTATGCAGCTCGATGGCCGGCGCACCGGCAGCGTGCGCGGCGCGGATCTGGGCCTCGTCCGGATCGATGAAGAGCGAGACCACGACGTTCGCGCGGGCGAGGCGCGCGCAGGCTTCGTGCAAACCCGCGCCGAGCGCGACGACGTCGAGACCGCCCTCGGTCGTGAGCTCCGCGCGCTTCTCCGGCACGAGGCAGCAGTGCTGCGGGCATACGGATTCCGCGATCGCAATCATCTCCGCCGTCACCGCCATCTCGAGGTTCAGCTTCGTGGCGAGGCGCGCCCGCAGTTCCGCGATGTCGCGATCCTGGATGTGACGGCGATCCTCGCGCAGGTGGGCCGTGATCAGATCCGCGCCGGCGGCTTCCGCGGCGAGCGCGGCGGCGACCGGATCGGGATAGACCGTGCCGCGCGCCTGACGCAGCGTCGCCACGTGATCGACATTCACGCCGAGATCGATTGCAGAGCGATGGGCCATGGCGGATGGGTGTTCGAATGTCGGGCTCAACAGGGGCGCGTAGTTTAGCGCCTGGCGGCCGCCGGGAACAGGAAGCGGGCCGCGCTCAGCTCCCGCCGGCCGCGCCGCCTTCGAACAGGGTTCGCGACGCGAGCGGTTTGTCGCCGAGGTAGTGCCGGAGCACGAAGCGGAGCAGACGCTTCGCGTGCGGCAGGTCGTCGGCCTCGAGCACCGTCTCACCGCCGAGCGCGAGCAGCACGGCGCCCGGCACGGCGACACTGCGCTGCGTCGGTGGCGGCTGCGGCAACGGGCCGCGCTCGACCGCGTAGTGATAAGTCCGGCCGGGCTCGATGGGCTCGTGCGTGTCGGCGGTACCGGTCAGTTGCAGGGCGTAGCCGCAGGCCTCGAGCAGCGCGAGCTCGAAGCGGCGGAGCACGGCTTCCAGCGGCGCATCCCCAGCGAGCGCGGCGAGACAGGCCATGTAGCTGCGGTAGAGATCCTCGTTCGGATCGGCGCGGTGCGCGAAGCGCATGACGAGCTCGTTCGCGTACATGCCGCTGTAGAGGCGCTCGCCGGCGAGCAGGTGGGGCCGGCCCGCCGGTTCGCAGTGCGCGAGCGTGAGCAGTTCGCCGCGTCCGCCGATCGTGAACACCAGCGGCCGGAACTGCTGCAGGACCTCCGCCCCGCCCTTGCGCCGCTGCACGCCGCGCGCGACGACTCCGAGACGGCCGTGCTGCGCGGTCAGGATTTCGAGGATGAGGCTCGTCTCGCGGTACGCGCGGCGATGGAGGATGTAACCCGGCTCAGCCTCGATCCGGCTCACGGCGACCGTTCATTCGCCCGGCTCGGCGAGCGGGAAGTGACGCGGATCCTCGCTCCAGTTCTCCTGCAGACGAACCCAGCAGCGCAGGTAGACTTTCCGATCGAGCAGGCGCTCGAGATCGATGCGCGCCTCGCTCGAGACGAGCTTGAGACGCTCGCCCTTGTTGCCGATCACGATCGCCTTCTGGCCTTCGCGCTCGACCCAGATCGTGGCCTCGATGTGCGTGATCGCGTCCTGCTCCTCGAATTTGTCGAGCGTCACGTGCACGGCATACGGCAGCTCGTCGCCGAGCTGGCGCGTGAGCTTCTCGCGGATCATCTCGGCGGCGAGGAAGCGCACCGGGCGATCCGTCACCTCGTCCTCGCCGTAGCGGTGCCGGGCCTCCGGCAGGTATTGCGCGATCGTCTCGAGCAGGAGATCGACGTTGTCGCCGGACAGCGCGCAAGTCGGAATCATGTGCCGGAAATGATGGCGCTGATCGAGCTCCGCCATGAGCGCGAGCAGCCGCTCCTTGGGATGCACGCGATCGTGCTTGTTCAGCGCGAGCAGGCAGGGCAGCTCGCCGTGCGGCAGGGCCGCCGCGACTTCTTCGTCCTCGTCCATCCAGCGTCGCGCGTCGCAGACCATCACGACCGCGTCGATATCGGACAGCGCGATGTCGATCTGCCGGTTCATGAAGCGGTTCAGGTGGCCCTTCGGCTGACGCTGCCAGCCGGGCGTATCGATGAACAGGAACTGGTTCGGGCCCGCGGTGTGGATGCCGAGCAGCCGGTGACGCGTGGTCTGCGGCTTGCGCGAGGTGATGCTGATCTTCTGGCCGACGATGCGGTTGAGCAGCGTTGACTTGCCGACGTTCGGCCGGCCGACGATGGCGACGGTGCCGCAGCGCGTTGCGTTCATCGGATCACTCCTTCACGAATTGCGCCTGCGCGGCGGCGAGCGCGAGACGGGCGGCTTCCTGCTCGGCGCGGCGACGGCTCTTGCCTTCAGCCTCGACCGCGAGGTCGAGCGCGGGAATGGCGCATTCGATCAGAAAGGTCTGGTTGTGCGGCGGACCGCTCACGTCGAGCGTGCGATACGCGGGCAGGGCATGGCGCCGGCTCTGCAGGTACTCCTGCAACTGGGTCTTCGGATCCTTCGTGGCGTCCTTCGGGTCGATGGTCGCGAAACGCTCGGCGAACCAGGCATCCACGCGCTCGCGACAGGCCTCCATGCCGCCGTCGAGGAAGACGGCCCCGACGAGCGCCTCGAAGCAGTTCGCGAGGATCGAATCGCGGCGCCAGCCGCCGCTCTTCAACTCGCCCTCGCCGAGCCGCAGATGTGCGCCGAGGTCGAGTCCGCGGGCGATGGCGGCGAGGCTGTCGCGATTCACGAGCGTGGCGCGTGTGCGGGTGAGCGCGCCTTCATCGGCATCCGGGAAACGATTGAACAGATAGTCGGCAATCATGAAACCGATCAGCGCGTCCCCGAGGAATTCCAGTCGCTCGTTGTGCTCGCCGGCCGCACTGCGATGCGTGAGCGCCCGCTCGAGCAGCGTCTGGTCCTTGAAACGGTAGCCGAGGAACTCGCCGTCCGGGCGCTCGGCGCGTACGCGGGGCTGGCCCAACGCTACTCCGAGGATGCCGCCGCGCCGCCGCCGGCGATGTCGAGCGATTTGGAGTAATTGAGCACGACGTCGAGGTTGCAGCACAGCTCACCGCGGATCTCGTACTCGAGCAGCACGTTGCGGCGATCCTCGCCCTTCTTCGGCTGGACCTGGAGCAGGCGGCCGAACTCCTGGGTCGTCCAGCGATCGACGTCGGAGACCTCGAAGTTCTTCATGATCTCGCGGACGATCTCGGGCTTCGTCATGTGCGAGATGCCGGGATCCTTCGCGAGCTTGTCGAGCGCCATGTCGACTTTCATCTTCTCGTTGTACAGGGGAAAGAGCTTCATGCCGACGAGCGCGCACACGCCCAGGACGATGCACAGGTAAATCAGACCGCTCAGCGAGATGCCGCGTTGACCATGCTTCGGATTCATGTGTGCTCCCCTCTTCCTGGCTATCGAATCTTCGTCCCGATCCGGCTCAAGTCGGGCCCCCGATCCCAGTTCATCCAGATCATGAAAGCCCGCCCGATGAGATTCTGATCGGGGACGAAGCCCCAATACCGCGAGTCGCGGCTATTGTCCCGGTTGTCTCCGAGAACGAAGTATTGACCTTGCGGCACAGTGTACTCGTTATTGAAGGACATTACCCCGGGGTTGACGATGACGTGGTGCGTGACGCCGTTGTCGAGTGTCTCGTTCAGGAGCTTGTTGCCGGTATGCGCGGCGGCCGAGCGCACGCCGATGTAAGTGCCGGTCTCCTCGTAGCCGAATTCCCTGCCGTTCACGTAGACGCGCCGATCGCGATATTCGATCTTGTCGCCCGGCAGACCGATGATGCGCTTGATGAACGGCGTCGACGGATCCTCGGGATAGCGGAACACGACGACGTCGCCGCGCTGCGGCTGGTTGATCTCGATGACCTTCCTGTTGAGCACCGGCAGCCGGATGCCATAGGTGAATTTGTTGACCAGGATGAAGTCGCCGACGAGCAGCGTCGGCACCATGGAGCCGGACGGAATTCGGAAGGGCTCGACGAGGAACGACCTCAGCAGGAGCACGAGCACGAAAATCGGGAAGAACGACTTCGCGTACTCCACGACGATCGGCAGGCTGCTCTCGCCGTGCAGCGTACGCCGCGGCGCGAGCACGAGCGCGTCGAAAGCCCAGATCAAGCCGCTGACCAGGACCAGCAGCACCATCACCAGTGAGAAGTCCCAAATCATTTCTGTTTGCTCACGCTCAGTACGGCCATGAATGCCTCTTGGGGGATTTCGACGGACCCGACCTGCTTCATGCGCTTCTTGCCGGCCTTCTGCTTCTCGAGGAGTTTGCGCTTGCGCGTGATGTCGCCGCCGTAACACTTGGCGGTCACGTTCTTGCGCAGCGCCTTCACGGATTCGCGGGCGATGATCTTCGAACCGATTGCGGCCTGGATCGCGATTTCGAACATCTGGCGCGGAATGATTTCCCGCATCTTGCCCACGAGCTCACGGCCGCGCCGCTGCGAATCGTTGCGATGGCAGATCATGGACAGCGCGTCGACGCGTTCGTTGTTGATGAGGACGTCCACCTTCACCATGTCGGCGGGCTCGTAGCGCGTGAACGTGTAGTCCATCGACGCATAGCCGCGCGTCAGCGACTTCAGGCGGTCGAAGAAGTCGACCACCATCTCGCTCATCGGCAGCTCGTAGCTGATCGCGACCTGGGTGCCGGTGAAGTTCAGCTTCTTCTGCACGCCGCGCTTCTCGATGCACAGCGCCATGATGTTGCCGAGGTATTCCTGCGGCGTGAGGATGTCGGCCTGAATCATCGGCTCGCGGATTTCGGCGATGTCGTTCGGTTCGGGCAGGCGGGCCGGATTGTCGATGCTGCGCGTCTCACCGTTGCGCATCTCGACTTCGTAGACGACGGTCGGCGCGGTCGTGATGAGATCGATCTCGTACTCGCGCTCGAGCCGCTCCTGGATGATCTCCATGTGCAGCATGCCGAGGAAGCCGCACCGGAAGCCGAAGCCGAGCGCCTCGGACGTCTCGGGCTCGTAGACCAGCGCCGCGTCGTTGAGCCTGAGCTTCGCGAGCGCCTCGCGGAAGGCCTCGTAATCCGAGGAGTCGATCGGATACATGCCGGCGAAGACGTTCGGCTTCGACTGCTGGAACCCGGGCAAGGCTTCGGCGGCGGGATTGCGCGCCGAGGTGACGGTGTCGCCGACCGGGGCGCCGTCGACCTCCTTGATGCCGGCGACGAGGAAGCCCACCTCGCCCGCGGTGAGCTTCTCGCGCTTCACGCGCTTCGGCGTGAAGATGCCCACCTGGTCGACGTCGGCGTCGCGCTCCGTAGACATGATGCGGATGCGATCGCCGGTCACGAGCTCGCCATCGAAGATGCGCACGAGCGAGACGACGCCGAGGTAGTTGTCGAACCAGGAATCGATGATCAGCGCCTTGAGCGGCGCATTCGGATCGCCCTTCGGGGGCGGGATGCGATCGACGATACGCTCGAGGAGCTCGGGCACGCCGAGGCCGGTCTTCGCGCTGACGAGCACCGCATCCGTCGCGTCGATGCCGATGATGTTCTCGATTTCCTCCGCGACGCGCTCGGGCTGCGCCGCCGGCAGATCGATCTTGTTCAGCACCGGCATCACCTCGAGCCCCTGGTCGACCGCCTTGTGGCAGTTCGCGACCGACTGGGCCTCGACGCCCTGTCCGGCATCGACGACGAGCAAGGCTCCTTCGCACGCCGCGAGCGAGCGCGACACCTCGTAGCTGAAATCGACGTGTCCGGGGGTGTCGATGAAATTCAGCAGATAGGTCTGACCGCGCGGCGAGGTGTAGTTCAGGCTCACGCTCTGCGCCTTGATCGTGATGCCGCGCTCGCGCTCTATGTCCATGGAATCGAGGACCTGCTCGGACATCTCCCGGGCCTCGAGTCCGCCGCAGGTCTGGATGAAGCGATCCGCCAGTGTGGATTTGCCGTGGTCGATGTGGGCGATGATGGAGAAGTTTCTGATGTGCTGCATGCTGCTACGGGCCGCGACCGGCCCGCTGTTCGATTCGTCAGTAGAGATCATTCGCGGGAATTCTATCCGACTCGGTCCCCCTAGCCCACCCTGGCGACCGGTCCGGGCTCACAGGCCGTGGCTGCGGAGCGCCGCCTCGAGCGCCGGCGTCGCGATCGGGCCGGTGCAGATCTCGATGTCGCCGTCGAGCAGCACCGGCACGCGCGGGCCGTAGCGGTTCGCGAGCTCCTCCGTCGAATCCACGTCGACGAAGCGGTAGCCGAAGCGGAGTGCCGGGCGCAGCGTGTCGAGCTGCGCCGCGAGGTCTTCGCAGAGATCGCACAGGGGCCTGCCCAGCAGCAGGAGCTCCGGGACGGGAGCGCCGCTCATCGCGGCCTCACTTCGCCGGGACCTTCAGCGGCATGAACAGCGGGTTGCCCTGTCTTTGTACCAGAATGGGGATACTCGTGCCGGGCTTGAGCTCCGCGCTCGCACGTTCGAGCTCCGCAGCGTTCGCGATTTCCCTGAAGTCGATCTGCAGGATGATGTCCCCGTCCTGCAGGCCGGCGTCGAAGGCCGGACCGGGCTTGACGCGGGTCACCATCACGCCGGCTCCGGACACGCCGAACTCCTTGCGCTCCTGCGCGGTCAGCTCGCGCACCGATACCTTCAGGCGATCGTTGAACCGCGCCTGGTCCTTCGGCTGGTGCGGTTTCGTGGTCGCGGCTTCGTCCTCGTTCGGCAATTCGCCGATCGTGATCGTCACGTCCTTGCGCTTGCCTTCGCGCAAGAGCTCGACCGGGATCTTGTCGCCGACCGAGGTGCCCCCGACGATCGGCGGCAGATCGGCGGAGGTGTCGATCTCGCGGCCGTTGAACTTCGTGATGACGTCACCCGCGGCGATGCCGCTCTTCGCCGCCGGGCTGTCCGGCAGTACCTTCGAGACGAGCGCGCCTTGCGGCTTCTGCATGTGAAATGAATCGGCGAGCTCTTTCGTCACGTCCTGAATCAGCACGCCGAGCCAGCCGCGGCTGACGGCGCCCTTGTCGCGCAACTGACGGTAGACGTTCATGACGACGTCGATCGGAATCGCGAAGGACAGGCCCATGGAACCGCCGGAACGCGAGTAGATCTGCGAGTTCACGCCCACGACCTCGCCTTTGAGGTTGAACAGCGGACCGCCTGAATTGCCGGGATTGATCGCAACGTCGGTCTGGATGAAGGGCACATAGTTTTCGTTCGGCAGGCTGCGGCCCTTCGCGCTCACGATGCCTGCGGTCGCGGAATGATCGAAGCCGAACGGCGAGCCGATCGCGAGCACCCATTCCCCGACCTCGAGCGCCGAGGAGGTGCCGAGCTTCAGCACCGGCAGATCGCCGTCCGCCTCGAGCTTCAGCACGGCGATGTCGCTGCGCGGATCGGAGCCGACGAGCTTCGCCGAGAGCTCGCGGCGATCGCTCAGGCGCACCGAGATCTGATCGGCGTCCTTCACGACGTGGTTGTTCGTGATGACGTAGCCGTCCTTCGAGACGATGAACCCGGAGCCGAGCGAGGAGCGCGGCCCGGGCGCACCGGGACCGCCGGGGCCATCGGGGCCCTGCTCGCCGAAGAACTTCTTGAAGAAATCGTTGAGCGGGCTGTCCTCGGGAAGGTTCGGAATCGTGTAACCGGGTCCCGGTCCTCCGCCGTGCTCGTCGTCGACGGACGCGCCCTTCTGGACCATCGACGTGCTGATGTTCACGACGGCCGGCGCGTTGTCCTTCACGAGTTGCGTGAAATCCGGCAAGCCTGCGGAAACGGCGGCGCGCGCCGGCGGCGCGGCGAGCAGGACGAGCCCGACGAGAGCGGCGGCGAGAACCCGGGCCGGCGCGCGGCCCACACGTGTCGACGAGTTTTCCATGGGTCTGATACTGGCCCTTGAATGCTGGGGATGGATCGGGACGCCCGGCGCACGTGAGGCGGCCGGCGCGGCGGAATCGCAGCATACCCGAATCCGCACGCCGATTCCGAGCGCCGCGGGCAGGCCTGGGCTCACGCTTTCGCTAGCGACCGTGGAAGGCGACCGAAGTCGCGATGTGCCGCACCACCGGCTCGGGCAGTTCGCCCACCACGGTGACTTGGTAGCTGTCCGCGACGCGGCTGAACGCATTCACGGCGCCGAGCGAGGAATACCCCTGGAATGGATGCACTTTATGCATCACTTTCTCGACGAACACCGACACCATCGCGAGACCATCGGAGTAGACCACGTGCTTGACCGGACCATCGCTCGTCGCGAGATGCTGGACCTGCGAGTTGCGCATCTCGAAGCCGCTCGGCAACCAGCGCACGTCCCACTCCTGACCCGGCTGAGCGCGCGCATCTGCGGGTTCCGTCTCGCTCGTGTACCAGGTGAAGCCGGTGCCCTCGAGCTCGGCCTGGAGCAGTGCATCGGGGATGTTCCCGTTGATCTCGATCTGCACGAACTGAACCTGCTCCAGCACGCGCCCTTCGCGGCTCAGGATCGCCGATTTCAGGAGGAGCTTGGAATCCGCGTCGATCCACAGGCGATAACCGTAACGATCCGCGCCGCGCGGAATGATGCCGACGAGGTGCGTCTGGCGGCCGGCGACGCGTTCCATGCCTTCGGTCTTGAACGCGTAGAGATCGGCGAGCTTCGCGACGGGCTCGGAGAGGCCGAGCGCATAGAAGTCGCGCGGCTGGCGCTTCTCGACCATCACTTCCTTGTCGTCCGAGAAGATGCATTTCACTTTCGCGCCGTCGCGCACGACCTCGCGCGCCGGTCCGGACAGCGAGACGAGCCGCTCGCTCTCCGCGTCGCTCCCGGTGGCCGCCTTGTGGATGATGCGCATGGCGTTGAGCTGACTGTCGCGCTGGTACACGAAAAGGCCGTCGTAGTTCAGGGCCTTCGTCGCCTCGACCATCTGGTTCACGAAGTCCTGCGCTTCCGACGCCGCCGCGGCGACGGCGAACGCCCACAGCGCCACGACCGGCGCCGCGACACGGCACCAGCGCGGGGCGTGCGGCCTACTGCCGATTGGAATCGCTCTGGAAGTCGACGATCCGTACATAGGGATGCACGCCGGGTACGCCGAGATTGGAGCGCTGTTCGTTGAAGTTCACGAGATAGCTGCTGAGGCGGCGCTGGAACTGGTCGGCGCCTTCGCGCTGAGCGTATTCCGGATCCTCGGCATTCGTTGCGGGAGCGGCATCGCGCGGCTGCACGAAGACGACCTGCGAAGGCGCGGCCGTGAAGCCCCCGTTCGCCGCGACCCCCGCCTCGTCGACGGTCGCGGGCCGCAACGTCACGATCGCGAGCGCCGCGATCGACGCGGCGAGCGCGAGCCCGGCGGCGAGCGGGTGACGAAGCGAGGAGCGGCGGGGACGGACGCGAGGAGCGAGGACGGTGGGTTCGGCGGCGACGGCGTCGCGGACGCGATCCGCGAAGCTCGTGCCGGGTGCGCCGGTATGGGCGTCCCGTAGCACCTCACCGATCAGATGATAGCGGCCCCAGGCCGCCCGCAAGCCGGGCGTCCCGGCGATGTTCTTCAGAAAGGCCTCGTCGCCCGATGCCGCGTCGTCCACGAGCGCCGACAAGCGTTCCAAGTCTTGCATATGCCCTGACCTACTACTGCTCCAGTAACGGTTTCAACTTGGAATCGATCGCCTCGCGCGCCCGGAAAATCCGCGAACGCACGGTCCCGATGGGGCAGTCCATCGCTTCGGCGATCTCTTCATAACTGAGCCCTTCGATCTCGCGCAGCATGATCGCCACGCGCAGGTCTTCCGGCAGGCTCTGTATCGTCCGGATGACCGTATCTTTGATCTCGTCCGTCAGGAGCACGGACTCGGGCGTCTCTATGTCCTTCTGGAGATCATCGATGTCCATCTCCTCGCCGTCCGCGCCCTCCAGATCGACTTCGACGGGACGGCGTGCCGCGGACACCAGATAATTCTTCGCCGTGTTGATCGCGATCCGGTACAGCCACGTATAGAAAGCGCTGTCGCCACGGAAGCTGCCCAGGGCCCGATAGGCCTTGATGAACGACTCCTGCGCCACGTCCATCGCTTCATCGTGATCGCGCACGTAGCGCTGCACCAGCTTGATGATCCGGTGCTGGTAACGGAGTACGAGCAGGTCGAAAGCCGACTTGTCCCCACCTTGTACTCGCGCCACCAGTTCATTATCGGTGTCTATGGGGTTGTCGCCCATCAGGGTGGACTCCCTGTATCATGGCCGCGCAACCAGATAGCACTCAGAGGCGTAGACCATCGTCATTGGGTGAAGTTCGGCTTGAAGCCTGGTACGGAATTGTCGCGAAAGTATATCAAGTAAGAATTGATGCCACACCCCAGAGACTTCGATGTCATCATCATCGGGAGCGGGGCCGCGGGTCTCAGCCTCGCCCTCGAGCTCGCCGGCACCCTCCGCGTCTGCGTCCTCTCCAAAGCCGGCCTCGACGAAGGCGCGACGCTCTACGCGCAGGGCGGCGTGTCGGCCGTCATGGACGACAACGACTCCATAGAATCCCATGTCGAGGACACCCTCATCGCGGGTGCCGGGCTCTGCCACCGCGACGTCGTCGAGCAGATCGTCCGCGAGGGCCGTGAGCGCATCGACTGGCTCATGCGCCAGGGCGTACCGTTCACGACCCAGCCGGCACCCGCGGGCGGCGTCGAATTCCACCTCACCCGCGAGGGCGGTCACAGCGCCCGCCGGGTCGTGCACGCCGCGGACGCGACGGGCCGGGCGATCGAGTCGACGCTCGCCGCCCGGGTGCACGAGAAGTCCGGCCTCGTGCTCCTCGAGAACCACATCGCGATCGATCTCATCACGCTCGGCAAGCTCGGCCGGACCCCGGACCGCTGCGTCGGCGTCTATGTCCTCGATCGCAACGCGCACGCCGTCCGGACGCTGCGCGCCCCGGTCTGTGTGCTCGCGACGGGCGGCGCCGGCAAGGTCTATCTCTACACCACGAACCCCGACGTCGCGAGCGGCGACGGCATCGCGATGGCCTGGCGCGCGGGCTGCGCCATCGCGAACATGGAGTTCGTGCAATTCCACCCGACCTGCCTCTATCACCCGAAGGCCAAGACCTTCCTGCTGACCGAGGCGCTGCGCGGCGAAGGTGGAAGGCTGCTGCTGCCGAACGGGGAGCCGTTCATGGAGCGCTTCGATCCGCGCAAGGAGCTCGCGCCGCGCGACATCGTCGCGCGCGCGATCGACCACGAGATGAAGCGTCTCGGCTCCGAGCACGTCTACCTCGACGTGACGCACAAGTCGCCCGATTTCCTGCTCTCGCATTTCCCGACCGTGCACAGCCGCTGCCTCGAATACGGCATCGACATCACGAAGGAACCGATTCCCGTCGTGCCGGCCGCGCACTATTTCTGCGGCGGCGTCGTGACCGACGTCGCGGGCCGCACCTCCCTGCCCGGCCTCTTCGCGATCGGCGAGACCGGCTGCACGGGTCTGCACGGCGCGAACCGCATGGCCAGCAACTCGCTGCTCGAGTGTCTCGTGACGGCGAAATCCGCGGCCCGATCGATACTCGGTCAGCGCAGCGAGTTCCCCACCCTGCCGCCGGTCCCGGACTGGGACGAGAGCCAGGTGACGGACGCCGACGAAGAAGTCGTCGTCTCGCACAACTGGGACGAGCTGCGGCGCTTCATGTGGGACTACGTCGGCATCGTGCGCAGCACTAAGCGCCTCGAACGGGCACGGCACCGCGTGCAGCTCCTGCACAGCGAGATCGGCGAGTTCTATGCGAATTTTCGCGTCACGAGCGATTTGATCGAATTGCGCAACCTCGTGCAGGTCGCGGACCTCGTGATCCGCTCGGCGCTGAAGCGCAAGGAGAGCCGCGGCCTGCACTTCACCCTCGACCACCCGGAACCCGACGACAAGAACTATCGCCGCGACACTATCCTGCGTGCCGGCGACTTCAGTTGACAGCGAGCCCCGCATGACCCCGAGCCCCGCCGGTTTCCCGGCCGATTTCATTCCCGGCCCCGACACGCTCGCGGACCGGCGCATACTCGTCACCGGCGCGAGCCAGGGCATCGGGCGCGCCGTCGCGCTCGCCTGCGCGGCCGCCGGCGCACGCGTCCTCCTGCTCGGCCGCGACATCCGCCGCCTCGAGCAGGTCGCAGGCGAAGCCGCGGCCTGCGGCCGGCACGAGGCCATCATCGTGCCGATGAACCTCGAGGGCGCGAGCCTGGACGACTACCGTCACGTCGCCGATCTGATCCGCACCCAGCTCGGCGGGCTCGACGGTCTCGTGCTGAACGCGGCGATGTTGGGCGAGCTGTGCCCGATCGCGCATTACGATCCCGTGCTCTGGGCCCGCGTATTCCAGGTCAACGTGCACAGCCAGTTCCTGCTCGTGCAGGCCTGCCTGCCGCTGTTGAAAGCGGGCGACTCGGGCTCGATCATCTTCACGTCCTCGGGGGTCGGACGCCGCGGCCGCTCGTACTGGGGCGCGTATGCGGCCTCGAAGTTCGCGGTCGAGGGGCTCATGGAGACGCTCGCGGACGAGCTCGCGGCGGATCCGGGCGTGCGGGTGAACTCCGTGAACCCCGGCCGGACCCGCACCCGCATGCGGGCGATGGCCTATCCCGCGGAGGATCCCGGCACGCTGCTGCCGCCGGATGCGATCACGCCCCTCTATGTCTACCTGCTCGCCCCCGCGAGCGCGGCCCTACACGGCCAGCGCCTCGACGCGCAGCGCTGAGCCGGCAGGCAAGCGCCTGCCGCACGACCCGGTAATCCTTGCCGCCGCGGCCGGCCGGCGGCAGGCGATCCGTCAAGCTTCTGTCCCCGGCGGCGCAGACCGCGATCTCGAAGTGTCCACTCTCTGACGCCGGGACGGCAGCGCCGGCGCCGCGCGGACGCCGCGGCGGCGGCGAATCGCGCGTGGCGGCCTGCGAGCCGCATCACATGGCGCCGTCGACTCATCGGTTGCTTCTGGCACGGTTCTCGCTTCTCGAAGGCAACGAGAATAAACAGGAGCCGGCCATGGCCACCGTCGTGAGCGAAATTTCTTCTCCGGAACTGACGACCCCGATGGGCACGATCAGCGTCCTCCCGCTCCTCGAGCCGCGGCCCGAGAATCGCCGCCTGATTTCGGACAGCACGGTGCTCAGGATTTCCACGGCGCTGCAGTCGAGCCTGTTCGTGCGCGACGTGATCCGGAGCTTCGCGAACGAGGCGAAACGCATCGTCCGGCGCATCAGCCTGCGTTACCGCAACCGCTCGGACGGCCTCTCGCTCCAGGAAGGCCGCCTGCAACTGCACCGCTGCACCTACGATCTGAACCTGCTCGGCAAGTCGCTCGGCGAAATCACGTTCACCCGAGCCCAGCCGTTCAGCACCGACGAACAGTCACTGCTCGAAATCATGCTGTGCGCGCTGATCTATCCGCTGCGCAATTCGCTGCTCTACGAACGCGCGCTCCGCACCGCGCTCAAGGATCCGCTGACCGGCATCAACAACCGCGCGAACATGGACCAGCACCTCGACCAGCAGGTGCTGCTCTCGACGCGCTACGGGACACCGCTTTCGCTGCTGATGATCGACGTCGATCTCTTCAAGGGCGTGAACGACTCCTACGGCCACATCGTCGGCGACGCGGTCCTGATCGCGATCGCCGAAGGCATCGTGAAATGCACGCGCAACAGCGACGTCGTGTTCCGCTACGGCGGCGAGGAATTCGTCGTGGTGTTGTCGAACACGAAGCTCGACGGTGCGATGCATCTCGCGGAACGCATCCGCGCGTCGATCGCCGAGATGGAAGTCAAGGCGGCGGATGTCGATCTCCGCGTGACGATCAGCGTCGGTGTCGCGGAGCTGCAGGCGAGCGAGAGCTCGGTGGACATCCTGCAGCGCGCCGATCGCATGCTCTATCGTGCGAAATCGCGCGGCCGCAACCTCGTCATCACCGACGACGGCTGCTGAGCTCCTGCCCTAGCTGCGCGTCGCTTCGAGGATCACCGGCAACGCAGCCGGATCGGCGAGCAGCCGCTCCAGCGCGTCGTCGTCGAGCATCGGGACCCCGAGCGCCTGCGCGGCCTCGGCCTTGCTGCCGGGATCCGCGCCCACCACCACGAACGTCGTCTTCTTCGAGACGCTGCCCGCGACCTTCACGCCGAGGTTCTGCAGGCGGCTCTTCGCCTCGTCGCGCGACAGCGTGCGCAGCGTTCCCGTGATGACCGTCGTCATGCCGGCGAGCGGCTTCGCGCCGGAATCGCGCGGCAGATCCGGCCAATGCACGCCGGCCTCCGCCAGCGCGCGCACGTTCGCGAGGTTCTCCGCACCCTCGAAGTAAGCCTGGACGCTCGCAGCACACACCGGACCGACGTCCGGCACCGCCTCCAGCGCCGCCCGGTCCGCCTGCAGGAGCGCGTCGAGGCTCCCGAAGTGCGCGGCGAGCTGCGCCGCGGTCGCCTCGCCCACTTCGCGGATGCCGAGCGCGAAGAGGAATCGCGGCAGCGTCGTCGCGCGGCTCCGGTCTATCGAGTCCAGGAGGTTCTGGCCGAGCTTCTCGCCCATGCGCTCGAGCTCGAGGAGCTGCGGCAAGCTGAGGCGATAGAGATCCGCCGCGGTCTCGACGAGCCCGGCGCGCACGAGCTGCTCGACGATCCTGTCGCCGAGTCCTTCGATGTTCATCGCGCGCCGCGACGCGAAATGGATCAGCGCCTGCACGCGCTGCCGGAGCAATTGCTCCGGCACCTCCGACGGCATTTCGTAGGGGACGCTGTCCGCCGGGCGCTGCTCAGTCACGACCTGCACGACCTCGGGGATCACGTCACCCGCACGGCGGACGATCACGGTGTCACCGACGCGCACGTCCTTGCGGCGGATCTCGTCGGCGTTGTGCAGCGTCGCGTTCGTGACGGTCGCGCCGCCGACGAACACGGGCTCGAGACGCGCGACCGGCGTCAACTGGCCCGTGCGCCCGACCTGCACGTCGATCGCGAGGACCCTCGTGCGCGCCTCTTCCGGCGGGAACTTGAAGGCGATCGCCCAGCGCGGCGCGCGTGCGACCTGGCCGAGATCGCGCTGCCAGTCGAGCCGGTTCACCTTGAACACGACGCCGTCGATGGCATAGGCGAGCTGCGGCCGCCGCGCGCCGATGTCGCGGTAATACGCGAGACAGGACTCGATGCCCGCCGCGACGCGCGTCTCGCCGGACACCGGCAGGCCGGCCTCGCGCAGCCAGCCGAGCATCTCGTAATGCGTCGCGGGCAGCTCCGCACCCTGCACGCTGCCGACGGCATAACAGAAAATGCCGAGCGGGCGGGTCGCGGTGACCTTCGGATCGAGCTGGCGCAGGCTGCCCGCGGCGGCATTGCGCGGGTTGACGAACGTCTTCTCGCCGCGCGCCGTCTGCTCCGCGTTCAGGCGCTCGAAGCCACGCCAGCTCATGTAGATCTCGCCGCGGATCTCGACGAGTGCGGGCGGCCGTTCGAGCCTCAGGCTGAGCGGCACGCTGCGCAGCGTGCGCACGTTCGCGGTCACGTCCTCGCCGACGGTGCCGTCGCCGCGCGTCGCCGCGCGCTCGAGCCGGCCGTCGACGTAGCTCAGGCTGATGGCGAGCCCGTCGAGCTTCGTCTCCGCGACGTAGTCGATGTCCGCGACGTCGAGCCGCTCGCGGGCGCGGCGATCGAACTCCCGGAATTCCGCTTCGTCGAACGCGTTCGCGAGCGAGAGCATCGGCGTGAGATGACGCACTTCGGCGAACGTCGAGGCCGGCGCACCGCCCACGCGCTGCGTCGGCGAATCCGGCGTGACGAGCTCGGGATGCTCGCGCTCGAGCGCCTCGAGCTCGCGCATGAGCGCGTCGAACTCGGCGTCCGAGACGCTGGGCGCGTCGAGGACGTAGTAACGGTGATTGTGTCCGGCGATCTCCGCGCGCAGCGCGGCGACGCGCGCCGCGATCCTGCCCTCAGCCGGCATAGCGTCCGGCGGCGCGGCGCATGCGATCGATCGCGGCGCTGTCGAGCGGCTTGCCGGGTTCGCTGTAGACCTCGACCTTCAGCGCCTCCGCGAGCCGTTGGGCGGTATTGAGGAAGAGCTCGTAGGCGACCGCACCGTCGAGCGGCGAGGGGAGCTGCATGAAGAACGCGATGCCTGCGGTCTCGAACGCGTCGAGGTTGTCGAGATCGAAGTAGCCCGGCTCGAACATGTTCGCCACGCTGAACAGCGGCACCTCGGTCTTGAGATCGCCCGCGCCGAAATGGTGGAAGATCCGCATGTCGCCGTAACGCAGTCCGACGGTGTTCATGGCTTTCAGCAGATCCTGCCCGCTCACGGCCTTGCCGCGCGGCGCCTGCAGCAGCAGCGAGAGCACCTGCTGCTCGGGCTGCGGTGGTGGAGGGGGTGGTGCCGGGGGCGCCGCGGATTCGAGGCCGTCGAAGGTGAACGCCATCTGATCCTCTTTCTTCTTGCGCGACTTGCGCTCGGGGCGGGCCGGCGGCTCGTGCGTGACGACCGGCAGATCCTCGGGTTCCCCGGGGCCGCGCTTCAACAGATTCGCGAGCGGCGACATCGTCGACACCGGCTCGGGCTGCGGCGCGACTCCGGGTTCGGGCGCGACGGGACTCCTGCGGAGCGCCGGCGCAGGCTCCGGCGGCGGCTCGCGGGCCGGCGCGGAACGCGGCGCCGGCTCCTTGCGGATAGCAGCGGGTTTCGGTTTCGGCGCGGGCGCCGGGGCCGGCTCGTCGGCTGCCTCGGGTTCCGCGGCGGGCGGCGGCGCGGGAATGATGCGCACGGCCGAGATCTGGAAATTCAGATCGTCGTCGTCGTCGAGGTCGTCGTCCGGCAGCGTCAGGCGCGGCTCGGGCGGGCGAAACGCGCGGAAGCGCTGACGATAATGGCCGCGCATGCGATGGCGCCGGCGGAGCACGCCCCAGACGTAGACCGCCGCGACGATCACGACGCCGGCGAGCAGCAACGCGAGACGCAGGGACACGGCCGTTCAGGCGCCTCCCGCGCCCGGTTTGCACACCATGCCGCTGCCCAGCTTGCGGTTCACCGCGCGTCCTCAGGCGGTCGCCGCGAGCGCGACCGCTTCTTCCATATTGACGGACACGAGGCGCGACACGCCCGGCTCGTGCATCGTCACGCCGATGAGCTGCTCGGCGATCTCCATGGTGATCTTGTTGTGGGTCACGTACAGGAATTGCACGGTGCCGGCCATCGTCATCAGCATCTCCGTCAGGCGTACGACGTTCGCGTCGTCGAGCGGCGCGTCCACCTCGTCGAGCAGGCAGAACGGCGCGGGATTCAGCTCGAACAGCGAGAACACGAAGGCCAGCGCCGTGAGCGCCTTCTCCCCGCCGGACAGGAGGTGGATCGTGCTGTTGCGCTTGCCCGGCGGCCGGGCCATGACCGCGACGCCGGTCTCGAGCAGGTCTTCGCCGGTGAGCTCGAGATAGGCGTGACCCCCGCCGAAGAGCACGGGGAAACGCGCCTGGAAACCCGCGTTGACCTTGTCGAACGTCTCTTTGAAACGCGTGCGCGTCTCCTTGTCGATTTTGCGGATCGCGTCTTCGAGCGTCTCGAGCGCCGTCGTCAGATCGGCGTGCTGTCGATCGAGATAGGTCTTGCGCTCCTGGAGCTGCGCGAACTCGTCGATCGCCGCGAGATTGATCGGGCCGAGCCGCGTGATGCGCGTCGCGAGCGACTCCAGGCGTTCACGCCAGGCCTCCTCGCGCGCTTCCGCGGGCAGCTCGGCCGCGATGTCCCGCGCCGGACGGCCGGTCGCGCGCAGACGCTCCTCGAGCTCCTGCATCCGGACCTGGAGCGCGCGCTCCTCGAGGCGGGCCTGTTCGAGGATGCGGTTGCGTTCCTGCAGCTCGCGCTCGATGCGCGAACGGTTCTCCTCGCAGCCGCGCTGCTGGCCGTCGATGTCGTCGAGCCGGCTGCGGGCGGCGGCGAGTGCGGACTCGGCTTCGACGCGCAGGCCGAGGGCTGCATCGAGCTGCTCGCGCAGCGAACCCTGCGGCGCGACGGCTTCGCCCATCGCCTTCTCGAGATCCGTGCAGCGCGCGGCGAGCTCCTGGCGCAGGTTCTCGTTGCGCTGGAGCGCGGTGGCGAGCGCGCCTTGCTGGGAGCGCAGTCCCTCGAGCTGCAGGGCGAGCTGATGACGGGCCTCGCGGGCGTCGCGCCAGGTGGCGCGGGCCACGTCGAGCCGCGACTGCAGATCGCGACGGGCTTCGGAGAGCTCGTTGCGGCGCGCCTCGTGCCGGCGCAGGGCTTCCTGCATCTCCTCGATGCTCGACTTGATCTGCGCGACGGCGGACTCATCGGTGTCGGAGCGCTGCGTGAGGCCCTGGATTTCGCGATGAATCGCCTCGCCGCGCGAGCGCAACTGATCGAGCTCCGCCTCGGCACGGCCTAGCCGGCTCTTCGTTTCGGCGACGCGGCCGGCCGTCGCGCGCAGCGCGCCCGAGAGCTCCTGATCGCGCCGCTCGAGGCGCTGGACCTCGGCCTGCGCCGCGTCGAGGCTCGCCTGCAGCGTCGCGACACCCGCCTGCGCGTCCTCGACTTGCTGACGCAGCTCCTCGAGTTGACGTTCGCGTTCGAGCACGCCGGTCGCGGCGCCGGCCTTGCCCGGGAGCTGCGCCCAGTTCGGGCCGAGCCAGTGACCGTCGCGGGTGATGACGGATTCATGCGCCGCGAGACGGGCGCGGAGCGCCGTGGCTGCCGCGAGATCGTCCGCGACGTACACCGCGCCGAGCAGGCTCTCGAGCGCGACGGGTCCGCGCACGCGATCGAGGAGCCGCGGCACGTCGGCGAGGCCCGGCGCGTCCGCCCGCACCGGCGCCTTCTCGACGACGCGCATGTACTCCGCAGGCAGGCTGCGACCGTCCGCAGCGAGCAGCGGATCGACGAGCTGTTCGCCGCACAGCGCCGTCAGCCAGGCCTTGAGCGCGGTCTCGACCGCACGCTCCCATCCGGCGTCGATCTGCAACTGCTCCGCGAGCAGCGCCGAGCTCGTGAAGCCCGCGCTCTGCAGCCAGTTCGCGAGCGGTCGCTGATCGCGGCCGAGGGCGGCTTCCTGCAAGGCTTTCAGCGAGGCCTGCCGGCCGGTCAGCGCCTGCAGCGCCGAGCGGTGTTCGTGCAGACCGCGCGCCGCGGCCTGCGCATCCTGCCGCGTCTGCTGCAGCGTGGAGCGGACTTCGTTGTGCTCGGTGGTGAGCGCGTCGTGCTGGCGCTCGGTTTCCTCGAGCTCGGCGTGCAAGGTCCCGATGCGCTGTTCGACGCCGGCGGTGTCGAGGCGCTGCTGCTCGCCGATCAACTGCGCGAGCCGGCTGCGCGCGCCGCTGATGCCGGCCTCGAGGTGCTGCAGGCGGACCTGCTCGGCATGCTCGAGGCGCGCGGTCTCGGCGCGCGCGTTGTTGAACTCGTCCCAGGCGCTCTGCCAGGCCTCGGCTTCGGCCTCGACGCCGCGCAGGACCGCGCCCTGCTCGTCTTCCGAGGCGGCGAGCGTGTCGAGTCGCGGCGCGGTCGCCTCGATCTGATCCGCGATCTCGCTCTGACGGCGCGTGTCCTCGGCGAGCAGCGCGTTCGCTTCCTCGCTCTGCCGGCGCGCGCGCTCGAGCTGCTGCTCGAGCGAGAGCCGCCGTTCCTCGGCGTGCTGCAGGGCCTGCTCGAGGCGAGAGATCTCGGCGCTGCGCGCGTAGAACTCGCTCTGGCGGCGGTTGAACCCGTCGGTCGCCTGCGTCTGCGCCTCACGGAGGTTCGTCTGCTCGGCCTCGACGCCGCGCAGGCCCGCGATCGACTGTTCGACGGCGTTCTCGCGATCGACGATGAGCGTGTGCTGCTCGCGCGTCGCGACGTCGACCTCGCGCCAGCGCAGCGCGAGAAGCTCGGCTTCGAGCTTGCGCTCCTCGGTCTTGCACTCCTGGTATTTCTCCGCGGCCTTCGCCTGACGCTGCAGATGGGAAAGCTGCTTCTCGAGCTCCTCGCGAATGTCGTTCAGGCGATCGAGGTTCTCGCGCGTGTGCCGCATGCGGTTCTCGGTCTCGCGGCGGCGCTCCTTGTACTTCGAGATGCCCGCCGCCTCCTCGAGGAAACCGCGGAGCTCCTCCGGCTTCGCTTCGATGACGCGCGAAATCATGCCCTGCTCGATCACCGAATAGCCACCGCGCGCACCGAGGCCCGTGCCGAGGAAGACGTCGAGGACGTCGCGGCGCCGGCAGCGCGTGCCGTTCAGGGAATAGTTCGAGAGCCCGTCGCGGGTCACGACGCGCTTGATGGACAGCTCGGCGAAGCCCGCGTACTGGCCGCCGACGGTCCCGTCGCTGTTGTCGAAGATGAGCTCGACCGAGGCCTGGCCGACGGGCTTGCGGCTCGTCGAGCCGCTGAAGATGACATCCGCCATGGAGTCGCCGCGCATTTGTTTCGCCGACGACTCGCCCATCACCCACTGCAGGGCGTCGATGATGTTCGACTTGCCGCAGCCGTTCGGACCGACGATTCCGGTCAGATTTCCGGGCAGCGAGAGCGTGGTGGGATCGACGAAGGACTTGAAGCCGGCGAGCTTGATTTTACTGATGCGCATAACCTCGAAGCATACCCCATCGCGATCCGCTCGCACAACACGACGAGGCCTTGATTCGCCCGGATTAAGCGGCTGTTTTGAAACCGAATTCTGCCTCTTGCCAAGCGCCCCGGCGACGTGCTTCCGGAGCGCTGTGCTATCTTTGCCGCCTCCCAGTA
Organism: Gammaproteobacteria bacterium; assembly: GCA_016209015.1. Classification (GTDB taxonomy): domain Bacteria; phylum Pseudomonadota; class Gammaproteobacteria; genus JACQWY01. Next base: position 112,621 of record JACQWY010000035.1, read on the forward strand.
TTCCGACGAGAAGCCGCATGCCCTCACAGCCCAGCAAGACGCTCGAGACCTTCGAAAATCCCGCCCCCGGACGCGACTACACGATACGCATCGACATTCCCGAATTCACCTGCCTGTGCCCGAAGACGGGCCAGCCGGATTTCGCCGTCATGGCGCTCGAGTACGTGCCGGAGGCGCTGTGCGTCGAGCTCAAGTCGCTGAAGCTCTACATCTGGTCGTTCCGCGACGAGGGCGCGTTCCACGAGGCCGTCACGAACCGCATCCTCGAGGATCTCGTCGCGGCCTGTGCGCCGCGCTTCGCCCGGCTGACGGCCCGCTTCAACGTCCGCGGCGGCACTTATCCGACCGTGACCGTCGAGCATCGCGCCGCAGGCTGGACGCCCCCGCCGCCCGTCCACCTGCCGTGAAGCGCGCGCTCGCCGCAGGCGGCGATTTCCTGCGCGGCGCACGCGCCGTGCGGCGCGCGATGACGATCATCCGCGCACCGGATCTGCGCCGTTACGTGATGGTGCCGCTCGCGCTGAACGTCGCGTGCTTCGCCGCCGGGCTCTATCTGCTCGACCAGGCGATCACCGAGCTGATGAAGCAGCTCCCGCCGTGGCTCGACTGGCTGCGCTTCCTGACCGTGCCGCTGGTCGTGCTGCTCGGGCTCGTCGCGGTGTTCTTCGGCTTCTCGATCCTCGCGAACGTGCTCGCGAGCCCGTTCAACGGCACCTTGTCCGCGGCGGTCGAACGCCATCTGCGCGGCGAGGCGACGACCGGCCCGGCCTCGCTCGTGGAGACGGCTGCGGAAATCCTGCGCAGCGTCTACGGCGAATTGCGGAAGCTCCTCTACTACGCGCGCTGGGTCGTCCCGGCGCTCGTGCTGAGTCTCGTCCCGGTACTGAACGTGCTGGCCGCGCCGGTCTGGCTCGCGCTCGGCGCCTGGATGCTCGCGATCGAATATCTCGACGGCCCTTACGGCAATCACGGCCAGGCGTTTCCCGCGGTGCGCACGGCGCTTCGCCGGCGACGCACGCTCGCGCTCGGCTACGGCGGCGCGATGAGCATCGTGACGCTCGTGCCGGTGCTGAATTTCGTGGCCGTGCCGATCGGTGTCGCCGCCGCGACGCTGCTCTACGTCGAGGAGCTCGCACCACACCCGCCCGCCGGACCGCCTGTCGTCGCGACATGAGCGGCTATTGCGGCCGCTTCGCGCCCTCGCCGAGCGGACCGCTGCACTTCGGCTCCGTCGTCGCCGCGCTCGGGAGCTGGCTCGCCGCGCGCGCCGCGGCCGGCCGCTGGCTCGTGCGCATGGAAGACATCGATCCACCGCGCGAGAAACCGGGCGCCGCGGCCGCGATACTGCGGACGCTGGAAGCCCTCGGCCTCGCCTGGGACGGCCCCATTCTCTACCAGAGCACGCGTATCGAAGCCTATCGCGCCGCGCTCGCCCGGCTGCGCACGGACGGCCACACGTTCCACTGCCGCTGCTCCCGGAAGAATATCGGTGAAAGTCCGTACCCGGGCACGTGCCGGACGCTCGGGCTCACCGCCGGTCCGCGCACCGCCGTGCGCGTGCGCGTGCCGGACGAGACGATCGTGCTCGAGGATGCGTTGCAGGGCCGCTATGCGCAGGCGCTCGCGAGCGCGGTCGGCGACTTCGTGATCTGGCGCGCCGACGATCAGCCGGCCTACCACCTCGCGGTCGTCGTCGACGACGCCTGGCAGGACGTCACGGACATCGTGCGCGGCTCGGATCTGCTGAGCTCCACGCCGCGCCAGATCCTGCTGCAGCGCCTGCTCGGCCTGCCGCACCCGAACTATCTCCATCTGCCGCTCGCCCTCGACCACGACGGCGCGAAGCTCAGCAAGCAGACGCTCGCCGCACCCGTGGACGGCATCCCGCCCGCGGCGACGCTCGTCGCGGCACTCGGCTTCCTCGGTCAGGAGCCGCCCCGGGAGCTCGCCCGCGCCACGGTGTCCGAGGTGCTCGCCCGGGCGCTCGCGCACTGGACGCCGGCGCGCGTGCCGCGCGCCTCGCGGATCGTCGGCCCGATCGACTAGGCCGCCTCGTTCGCGGCGAGGAACGCGGCCTTGAGTTCCTCGTAGCTGCGCGCGACGGGGAACGCCGGATAGTCCTGAACGACTTTCTCCGGCGGACGGAACAGACAGGCGGAATCCGCTTCTTCGAGCATGGGGATGTCGTTGTAGGAATCGCCGGTCGCGAGCACGCGGTAGCGCAGGCTCTTGAAGGCGCGCACGGTGTGCCGCTTCGGATCCTCCTGGCGGAGCACGTAGTCGGCGATGTTGCCCGCGCCGTCGACGCGCAGGCGGTGACAGAGCAGCATGGGATGACCGAGCTTCGCGATGAGCGGGCCGGCGAGCTCGTAGTAGGTGTCGGAGACGATCGCGACCTGGAAGCGCGCGCGCAGCCAGTCGAGGAATTCGCGCGCGCCGGGCAGCGGCTCGAGACCTTCGGCCGCGGCCTGCAGGTCGCGGAACTTGATGCCGTGCTGCGCGAGGATGCCGAGGCGGCGGCGCATGAGCTGATGGTAATCGGGCATCTCGCGCGTCGTGACGCGGAGCTGCTCGATCCCGGTGCGCTCGGCCAGACCGATCCAGATTTCCGGAACGAGGACGCCTTCGAAATCCAGGCAGGCAATGTTCATGACGACGACTCTCGACCTCTGCGGGCCCGTCCGGGCGGCGGCACGAAATGGCACGGCGTCATTGCCGCGGCGTTTTTCGCCGGCGCTGGAGGGGTTAATATTCGGAGCGCGCAAGTCTAGCAGGCTTGCCGGCGCGACGCGGCACCTCCGCGCACCCCGCTTCCGAGGACAGCGATGACAGACCAGGCCCGATGCCCCGTGAATCGAGTGCGCGCCCTCATGCTCACCTGCATTCTCCTCGCGCTCGGCAGCGGCGCGGAGGCCGCGAACCGCCTGAAAGTCCGCGCCATCGCGCTGACGAACGGCCAGGCGGTGCTCGACGTCAACGGCCATCCCCGCAAGCTCCTCGTCGGTCAGACGAGCCCCGAGGGCATCGCGCTGAAATCGGCGAGCGTCGCGGAGGCGATCATCGAGATCGACGGCCGGACCCAGACGCTGAAGCTCGACGGGCACATCAGCGACGCGTTTTCGCGCGGCGAGGCCGCGAAGATCGTGCGCCTCATGCCGGGTTCGGGCGGCCACTATTACGCGGACGGTCAGGTCAACGGCGGCGCGGTGCATTTCATCGTCGACACGGGCGCGACGCGGGTCGTGCTCAACAAGCACATGGCGAGGCAGATCGGCGTGCAGTACCGCGTCGACGGGCGACCGGGCCGTGTCGAGACGGCGTCGGGCGTCACGGCGGCGTACTACCTCACGTTCGACCGCGTGCAGATCCAGTCGCTCGGACTCACGAACGTCGACGGCATCGTCGTCGACGGCGATTATCCGAGCGTCGCGCTGCTCGGCCAGTCCTTCCTGAACCGCCTCGACATGCAGCGCAAGGGCAATCTGCTGGAGCTGCGCGAGCGCTGAGGTCAGCGGCCCTCAAAGGCGGCTGCGATCCCAGAGCACTTCCGCCCCGCCATCCTGACGGGCGAGCACCCGGGCGAGCACGAACAGGAGATCGGACAGCCGGTTCACGTAGCGCAGCGCCGCTTCGCTCACGGCCTCCGCGTCCGCGACCTCGACCATGCTGCGCTCCGCGCGCCGGCACACCGCGCGCGCGAGATGGCAGAACGCGGCGGCCCGGCTGCCGCCCGGCAGGATGAATTCCTTCAGCGGCGGCAGCGTCTCGTTGTGGCGGTCGATCGCCGCTTCGAGCCTGTCGGTCGCCTCCGGCGCGAGCAGTTGCGTGCCGGGGATCGACATCTCCCCGCCGAGGTCGAAGAGGTCGTGCTGGATGGCGACGAGCAGGCGCGCCACCTCGTCAGCCGGCTCCTGCGCGACGAGCACGCCGAGCAGCGAGTTCAATTCGTCCACGTCGCCGATCGCGCGGATGCGCGGCGCGGTCTTCGCGACCCGCCGGCCGTCGCCGAGGCCGGTCGTGCCCTGGTCGCCCGTGCGGGTATAAATCTTGGAGAGTCGATGTCCCATGGTGAGCGTCTCGAGGAACGGGGCCGGTGCGCGCGGCCGTGGGTCGGCGGTCCGGGACGCGTTCCCGCGGGGCCCTCGCCCCGGGCCCGGACACAGGTTCCCGACTCTATTCGCGATGGCCGGCGCAAGTCCATCCCGGTCGCCGCGTCCCTGCCCCGTGAGAGTCCGCGCCGCAACTGTTAGAATCTGCGGCCCGTGCACCCCCTGAGCCACGCCACACGCCGTTCACCCGCCCGCCCCGCCGCCGATCCGCGGGGCGGTCGTGCCCGCTGAGGCCCTGCGCCCGGAAACGATCATGTCCGACACCACCCCGCGCTTTTCCGTCGTCATTCCCTGTTACAACGAGGCCGACAACATCGTCGCGCTCGTCGAGGAAGTCGTGCAGGCGATGCGCGAGCTCGGCCCCTACGAGGTCGTGGTCGTCGACGACTGCAGCAACGACGGCTCGCAGGAACGTCTGCGCGCCGCGCTCCCGCGCTGGCCCGGGGTCCTGCGCGTCGTGGCGCATGCCGTGAACCGCGGCCAGAGCGCGGCGCTCTGCAGCGGGGTCGATGCCGCGCGGGGCGAGTGGATCGCGACCCTCGACGGCGACGGCCAGAACGATCCCGCCGACATCCCGGCACTCGTCGCGCGCATTCCGCGCCAGGGCGAGGCGTGGGTCATCATCTGCGGCCACCGCAAGCGCCGGCGCGACACCTGGGTGCGCCGCCTGTCCTCGAAAGTCGCGAACGGCGTGCGCTCGCGCGCGCTCGGCGACGCGACCCCCGACACCGGCTGCGGGCTGAAGGTCTTTCCGCGGCGCCTGTTCCTGCTGATGCCGCGCTTCGATCACATGCACCGCTTCATGCCCGCACTCGCCCAGCGCTGCGGCGCGGTCTCGACGTCCGTCGAGGTCAATCACCGGCCGCGCCTGCACGGACAGTCGAAGTACGGCATCGGCAACCGGCTGTGGGTCGGGATCGTCGATCTGTTCGGCGTGATGTGGTTGCGGCGGCGGGCGTTCCGGACCTCGTCCTGCGATGAGTTGGGACCCTGAGCGCGATGCGCGCGCAGACCCCGTTGTATAGTACGCAGGCCATGCTCCAGGTCCGGCATCCATGATCCTGCGCCGCTACGTCGTCAACGAGTTCCTGCGCTCGTTCGCGATGATCATCGGGGCGCTCGTGATCATCTATTTCAGCACGCGCTTCGCGACCTATCTCGGCCAGGCGGCCGAGGGCAAGATCGCGCCGGCCCACATCTCGAAGATGCTCCTGCTGCGGATGCTGGTCTCGCTCAAGGACCTCATCCCGATGAGCCTCTACCTCGGGGTGTTCGCCGCGGTGATCCGGCTGCAGCGCGATCTCGAGATGACGGCGATGCGCGCCGCGGGCGCCGGCCACCGGCTCATGCTCGTCTCGGCGGCCTACGTCAGTCTCGTCGCCGCACTCCTCGTCGCCACGATCACGCTCTACGCCGAGCCGCGCGCCGAGGAGGTGTTCCAGGAGCTCAAGGATCAGACGCAGAGCGAAGCGACGATCGCGGGCGTGAAGGCCGGCCGCTTCAAGGAGATGAGCGGCGGCAAGCGCATCTTCTATGCCGAGACGGTCGGCACGGACGAAAAGACGTTGAAGAACGCGTTCGTGCAGGCGCGCGACGGGACCGAAGTCGGCCTCATGCACAGCAACGACGCATTCATCGAAACGGACAAGAAGAACGGCGACCGCTTCGCCGTGTTCCTGAACGGCATCAGCTACGCCGGCGCGCCCGGCGCACTCGACTACGTCGTCACCCACTTCTCGAAGTACGCGCTGCGCATCGAGGAACGGCTGCCGACCGACCTCTCGAACCAGGTGAATTACATGCCGACGCCGGCGCTCTTCATGTTCGACGCGCCGGGTTTCAAGGCCGAGCTGCAGTGGCGCATCGCGACGCCGGTCGCGACGTTCCTGCTGCCGCTGCTCGCCGTGCTGTTCGGGATGACGACCCCGGGGAGCAGTTGGTACCTCAACCTCATCACCGCCGTCGCGGGGTACTTCGTCTACAATAACACCCTCGGCGTCGCCAAGGCCCTGGTGCGTAAGGGTGCATTGCCGCCGGCGATCGGACTGTGGATCGTGCACGTGATCCTGGTGCTGCTGATCGCGGGCTTCCTCTGGTACCAGCGCCATCCGCGACAACGTCGCCCGAAGCTGAAGCACGCGCTGCCCGCCTGAGCGCCGTGCGCGGACGCCGGACGTCCCCGAATTCCAATCGAGCCGTAGGACTATGACCGATTCGACCGTCGATATCTTGAAGCAGCGCCTGCACGAGGAGATCCTCGTGCTCGACGGCGCCATGGGCACGATGATCCAGCGCCACCGGCTCACGGAAGCGGACTTCCGGGGCAGCCGCTTCGCCGACCATCCGAAGGACCTGCGCGGCAACAACGATCTCCTGAACCTCACGCGTCCGGACATCATCCGCGAAATCCACGACGCCTATCTCGCGGTCGGGGCCGACATGATCGGCACGAACACGTTCAACGCGACGCGCATCGCCCAGGCCGACTACGGTCTCGAGGCCGTGAGCTACGAGCTGAACCGCAGCGGTGCCGCCCTCGCGCGCGCCGCGGCGGACGAGGCGTACGCGCGCACCGGCCGGCGCTGCTTCGTCGCCGGCTGCCTCGGCCCGACGAACCGCACGGCCTCGGTCTCCCCGGACGTCCACGATCCGAGCCTGCGCAACGTCACGTTCGATGCGCTCCGCGAGGCCTACCTGGAGGCTATCGGCGGACTCGTCGACGGCGGCGCGGACGTGCTGCTCGTCGAGACGGTGTTCGACACCCTGAACGCGAAAGCTGCGCTCTTCGCCATCGACGAATACCGCGCGCTCCACGGCAGGCGCATGCCGATCATGATCTCGGGCACGATCACGGATCGCAGCGGCCGCACGCTCACCGGGCAGACGACGGAAGCGTTCTGGAACTCGCTGCGCCACGCCGAGCCGCTCTTCATCGGCCTCAACTGCGCGCTCGGCGCGCGCGACCTGCGACCCTACGTCGAGGAGCTCTCGCGCATCGCCGACACCTACGTGAGCCTGCACCCGAACGCCGGCCTGCCGAACGAGTTCGGCGGTTACGACGAGACGCCGGAGATGATGGCCGAGGCGCTCGGCGAGTTCGCGCGCGCCGGGTTCCTGAACATGGTCGGCGGCTGCTGCGGCACGACCCCGACCCACATCGCGGCGATCGCGGCCGCGACGCGCGGCGTCGCGCCGCGGCCGCTGCCGGATATCCCGCGCTACTGCCGGCTGTCCGGTCTCGAGCCGCTGAACCTCACTCCCGACACGGGCTTCGTGAACGTCGGCGAGCGCACGAACGTCACGGGCTCGCCGAAGTTCGCGGCGCTCGTGAAGGACGGCAAGCTCGAGGACGCGCTCGAAGTCGCGCGCCAGCAGGTCGCGAACGGCGCCCAAATCATCGACATCAACATGGACGAGGGTCTGCTCGACTCGGAAGCGCTGATGGTCGAGTACCTGAACCGCATCGCCTCCGATCCGGACATCAGCCGCGTCCCCATCATGCTCGACTCCTCACGCTGGAGCGTGCTCGAGGCCGGCCTGAAATGTCTGCAGGGCAAAGGGGTCGTGAACTCGATCAGTCTCAAGGAGGGCGAGGAGAAATTCCGGCGCGAGGCCGCGCTCGTGCGCCGCTACGGCGCCGCCGTCGTCGTCATGGCGTTCGACGAGAAGGGCCAGGCCGAGGATGCCGCGCGCAAGTTCGAGATCTGCGCGCGCTCCTATCGGATCCTCACCGCAGAGCTCGGCTTCCCGCCGGAGGACATCATCTTCGATCCGAACGTGCTGACCGTCGGCACCGGCATCGAAGCGCACGACGACTACGGCACGGCGTTCTTCGAGGCGACCCGGCGCATCAAGCAGCACCTGCCGCATGCGCTCGTCTCGGGCGGCCTGAGCAACGTGTCCTTCGCGTTCCGCGGCAACAACCCGGTACGCGAGGCGATGCACTCGGCATTCCTCTACCACGGCATCCGCGCCGGGCTCGACATGGCGATCGTCAACGCCGGGCAGCTCGGCATCTACGACGACATCCCGCAGGATCTCCTGAGCCGCGTCGAAGACGTGTTGCTGAACCGCCGCAACGACGCGACGGATCGTCTCATCAGCTTCGCCGCGACGGTGAAAGCCGGCGCGAAGCAGGAAGTCGAGACCGCGGAGTGGCGGCTCGGCACCGTGACCGAGCGGCTCACGCACGCGCTCGTGAAGGGCATCGCGGACCACGTCGTCGAGGACACCGAGGAAGCGCGCCGACAGTCCGCGCATCCGCTGCACGTGATCGAAGGCCCGCTGATGACCGGCATGAACGTCGTCGGGGATCTGTTCGGCGCCGGCAAGATGTTCCTGCCGCAGGTCGTCAAGAGCGCACGCGTGATGAAGAAGGCCGTCGCGCATCTCATCCCGTTCATCGAAGCCGAGCGCGCGGCCTCGGGCAGCACCGCGCGCAACGCCGGCAAGATCGTGCTCGCGACGGTCAAGGGCGACGTGCACGACATCGGCAAGAACATCGTGGGTGTCGTGCTCCAGTGCAACAACTACGAGGTCATCGATCTCGGCGTGATGGTGCCCTGCGACGACATCCTCGACAGCGCGGTGCGCGAAGGCGCGGACCTCGTCGGCCTCTCGGGGCTCATCACGCCCTCGCTCGAGGAAATGGTGCACGTCGCCGCCGAAATGGAGCGGCGCGGTCTCGAGATCCCGCTGCTCATCGGCGGCGCGACGACCTCGCGCACGCACACCGCCGTGAAGATCGAGCCGGCCTACAAGGGTCCGACCGTGCACGTGAAAGACGCCTCGCGTGCCGTCGGAGTCGCGACGTCGCTGCTGAGCCAGGATCTGCGCCGCGGTTTCCTCAATCAGGTGCGCGACGAGTACGCGACCGTGCGCGAACGCCACAAGCAGCGCCAGACGGGCGTCGAATGGCTCTCGCTCGAAACGGCGCGCCAGAATCGCTTCGACCCCGACTGGAACGACTACCGCCCGCCGCGCCCGAAGCAGCTCGGGATCAAGGTTTTCGATCGCTATCCGCTCGCCGAGCTCGTGCCCTACATCGACTGGACGCCGCTCTTCAGCGCCTGGGAGCTCGCCGGCAAGTATCCGCGCATCCTGAACGACGAGATCGTCGGGCCCGAGGCACGCCGCCTCCATGCCGATGCGAGCCGCATGCTGGACGAAATCGTGAAAGGCAATCTGCTCGAGGCGCGCGGCGTCGTGGGGCTGTTCCCCGCGAACAGCCTGGGCAACGACGACATCGAGCTCTACACCGCCGAGGATCGCCGCGGTGAGCTCGCCGTCATCCACAGTCTCCGCCAGCAGCAGAAGAAGCCCGCGGGCCAGCCGAACTTCGCGCTCGCGGACTTCATCGCGCCGAAGGAATCGGGCGTCGTCGACTATCTCGGCGCATTCGCGGTGTGCACGGGCTTCGGGCTCGACGCGATCGTCGCGCGCTACGAGCGCGATCACGACGATTACAACGCGATCATGGCGAAGGCGATCGCCGACCGGCTCGCCGAGGCGTTCGCCGAACGCATGCACGCCTACGTGCGCCGCGAGTACTGGGGCTACGCGGCGCAGGAGGCGCTCGACAACGACGCGATCATCGCCGAGGCCTACCAGGGCATCAGGCCGGCGCCCGGCTATCCGGCCTGCCCGGACCACACGGAGAAGCCGGTGCTCTGGGAGATTCTCGACGTGACCCGCAATACCGGCATCGAGTTGACCTCGAATTTCGCGATGTATCCCTCTGCCGCCGTCTCGGGCTGGTATTTCTCGCACCCGGGCTCGCGCTATTTCGGCGTCGGCAAGATCAATCGCGATCAGGTCCACGATTACGCCCGCCGCAAGGGCATGGACTTTCGCGAAGCGGAGCGCTGGCTCGCGCCGAATCTCGGCTACGAGCCGGACTGAGCCGCCGCCATGCCGATAGGAACGCCGATCGTCGAGCTGCAGCGCGCGACCAAAGAGCTGTCGGAGGTGAAGGCTGCCGGCTGGGTGCGTTCGCGGCGCGACGCGAAGGAGTGCTCGTTCGTCGATCTGAACGACGGTTCGTGCCTCAAAGGCCTGCAGGTCGTCGTCGACGCGACCTCGCCCGCGCATGCCGCCATCAGGCACGTCACGACGGGTGCCGCGATCGTCGCGACCGGCGCGCTCGTCGCCTCGCCCGGCGCCGAGCAGCGCTGGGAGCTCCGCGCGCGCGCCATCGAGATCCTGGGCGCGAGCCCGGAGGACTATCCGCTGCAGAAGAAGCGTCACAGCGACGAGTTCCTGCGCACCATCGCCCATCTGCGCGCGCGCACGAACAAGTACGGCGCGATGTTCCGGCTGCGCTCGCGGCTCTCGCACGCGATCCACGATTTCTTCCAGGGTCGCGGCTTCCACTACATCCACACGCCCATCATCACGGGCTCGGACTGCGAGGGTGCGGGCGAGATGTTCCGCGTGACCACGCTCGATCTCGCGAACGTGCCCAAGGCCGCGGGCCGAATCGATTTCGCGTCCGACTTCTTCGGTCGCGAGGCGCATCTGACGGTCTCGGGACAGCTCGCGGTCGAGACCTGCTGCCTCGCCATGAGCCGCGTCTACACGTTCGGTCCGACGTTCCGCTCGGAGAATTCGAACACGAGCCGGCACATGGCCGAGTTCTGGATGATCGAGCCCGAATTCGCGTTCGCGGATCTCGCGGACGACATGGCGCTCGCCGAGGACATGCTGAAATTCCTCGTCGCGTATGCCCGGCGCGAGTGCGCGGAGGATCTCGAGCTCTTCGCGCGCTTCGTCGATCCCGAGCTCGACGCCCGCCTCGACCTCGTGCTGAACACGGATTTCGCGCGCGTCTCCTACACCGCGGCGATCGAGCTCCTGCAGGCCAGCGGCCGCAGCTTCGAATTCAAACCCGAGTGGGGCGCCGATCTCCAGGCCGAGCACGAGCGCTATCTCACCGAGGAGTATTTCGAGCGGCCGGTGTTCGTCCACGACTGGCCGCGCGACATCAAGGCGTTCTACATGCGACAGAACGACGACGGGCGCACCGTCGCCGCGATGGATCTGCTCGTGCCGCGCATCGGCGAGCTCGTCGGCGGCAGCCAGCGCGAGGAGCGCCACGACGTGCTCGAGACGCGCATCCGCGAGCTCGGTTTCGAACCGGCCGACTACTGGTGGTATCTCGACACGCGCAAGTTCGGCACCGCGCCGCACGCCGGCTTCGGCCTCGGCTTCGAGCGCCTGCTCATGTTCGTCACCGGGGTGGGCAACATCCGCGACGTCATCCCGTTCCCGCGCACCCCCAAGCATCTGGAGTTCTAGCCATGCACGTGATGATCGACCTCTGCGTCGTGCCGATCGGGGTCGGCACCTCGGTGTCGCGCGAAGTCGCGGAGTGCCAGCGCATCATCGAGGCCGCGGGGCTCGCGTCGCAGCTCCATCCCTACGGCACGGTAATCGAAGGCGACTGGGACGCCGTGATGGCCGTGGTCAAGCGCTGCCACGAGCGGCTGCACGAGCTCGGTGTGCCGCGCGTGTTCACGACGCTCAAGGCCGGCACGCGCACCGATCGCGTCCAGCACATGCAGGACAAGGTGGACAGCGTTCTCGAAAAACTGAAATGAGCGGGCGCGGCCGGCGCGGGGGCGACCGGCTCGAACGCGAGGGGAGGTTCGAATGTTCGGGTCCGATCTGAGCTACGTCCAGGGCGCCGATGCCGAAGGACTGAAGTACATCACCGTCGGCCGGCTGCTCGACGCGACGGCCGCGGCATACGGCGATCGCGAAGCGCTCGTCGTCCGCCATCAGGACGTCCGCCTCACCTATGCCGAGCTCAAGACCCGCGTAGACGCCTGCGCCGCCGGCCTGCTCGCGCTCGGTCTCGAGCCGGGCGATCGCATCGGCATCTGGTCGCCGAACCGCGTCGAATGGGTGCTCACCCAGTTCGCGAGCGCGAAAGCGGGCCTCGTGCTCGTCAACATCAACCCCGCCTACCGGCTCGCCGAGCTCGAATACGCGCTGAACAAGGTGGAGTGCAAGGCGCTCGTCACCGCGAGCCGCTTCAAGACGAGCGACTATCTCGAGATGCTGCGCACGCTTGCGCCCGAGCTCGCGACCGCCCGGCCCGGCGTGCTGTGCGCGGAGCGGCTGCCGCATCTGCGCCGGGTGATTGTCATGGGCGACGACGCCGGTCCCGGCATGCTCGCGTTCGATGCGCTCGCCGCGCTCGGCTCGCCCGCCGAGCTCGCCCGTCTCGCGGAGCTCGCCGCGATCCTGCAACCGGACGATGCCATCAACGTGCAGTTCACGAGCGGCACGACAGGCATGCCGAAGGGGGCGACGCTCACCCACTTCAACGTCGTCAACAACGGCTATTTCGTCGGCCGCGCCATGCGCTTCGGACCGGAGGATCGCCTGTGCATCCCGGTGCCGCTGTACCATTGTTTCGGCATGGTGATGAGCGTGCTGACCTGCGTGAGCCACGGCGCGTGCATGGTTTTTCCCGCCGAAGCGTTCGAACCGGGCGCGGTGCTGGAGGCGGTCGCGGCCGAGCGTTGCACGGCGCTGCACGGCGTGCCGACGATGTTCATCGCGGTGCTCGACCATCCCGATTTCGCGAGCGACGCCCTCGGCACGTTGCGCACAGGCATCATGGCGGGCGCGCCGTGCCCGATCGAAGTCATGAAGCGCGTCATCAGCGAGCTGAACATGGCCGAGGTCACCATCGCCTACGGGATGACGGAGACGAGCCCGGTCAGCTTCCAGAGCAGCACGGACGATCCGATCGAGCGGCGGGTCTCGACGATCGGGCGCATCCATCCCCACGTCGAGGTGAAAATCATCGACGCCGAGGGCCGCACCGTGCCGCGCGGCGTGAAGGGCGAGCTTTGCACGCGCGGCTACAGCGTGATGCTCGGCTACTGGAACGACGCGGAGCGCACGCGCGAGGCAATCGACGCCGCGGGCTGGATGCACACCGGAGACCTCGCCATCATCGACGCCGAGGGGTATTGCAACATCGTCGGCCGCGTGAAGGACATGATCATCCGCGGCGGCGAGAACGTGTATCCGCGCGAGATCGAGGAGTTCCTCTATCGTCATCCCGACATCCAGGACGTCGCGGTGTTCGGCGTGCCCGATCGGCGCTTCGGCGAGCAGGTCGCGGCCTGGGTGAAGCTGAAGCCCGGCGCGACGGCCTCGGCAGACGACATCAAGACGTTCTGCCAGGGCCAGATTGCGCACTACAAGATCCCCTTCCACATCCGCTTCGTGGACGGCTTCCCGATGACGGTGACCGGCAAGATTCAGAAGTTCGTGATGCGCGAGACGATGGTCGAGGAACTGGACATCGAGATCACGCGCACCGCCTGAGGCGCGCGGAAACTCAGGCGCTCTGCCAGAGATCCTCGAGGTCCGGGAACGGCCAGCGCTCGGGCGATTCCCAGCCGGTGATGCGATCAGCCGCGTGGGGCCGCCCGAGATCGACGATGCGCGGAAGCAGCCGCTCCTTGCGCCGCATGCAGTAGAAGGTCTTGACCTTGGGCGTGAGCAGCGAGCTCTCCGCGGTCTCGACGACGACCGCGAGCAGGCCCGATTCCAGACGCACGAGCGAACCGACGGGATAGATGCCGACGCTCTTCACGAACGCCTGGAAGATGCGCTCGTCGAAGTGGCCGTTGCGCCATTCCGTCATCTTGCGCAGCGCCTCGGCGGGATTCCAGCCCGCCTTGTAGGGGCGGTTCGAGGTGATCGCGTCGTACACGTCGCATACCGCGCCCATTTTCGCGTAGAGGCTGATGGCATCCGCCGAGAGCTTGTCCGGATAGCCGCTGCCGTCGACCTTCTCGTGGTGGTGCAGGCAGACGTCGAGCGGCACGGGCCCCGCGCCGCCGCCTTCGACGAGCATGCGATGGCCTTCGACGGGATGGCTCTTCACGCGCACGAATTCCTGATCCGTGAGCTTGCCCGGCTTGTTCAGGATCTCGAGCGGGATCGCCGCCTTGCCGAGATCGTGGATGAGACCGCCGAGCCCGGCCTGCCGCGTCTGCTCCGCATCGAGGCCGAGGTGACGCGACAGCGCGACCATCAGGCCGCACACCGCGACGGAATGCATGTAGGTGTAATCATCCTTGGTCTTGAGCCTCGCGAGGCTGACGAGCGCGCCCGGATTGCGCATCACGGAATTCGTGATCTCCTCGACGAGCGGCGCGAACTCGCCGGCTGCGACGGCCCGGCCCATGCGCGCTTCCTTGAACATCGAGACGATCGCGGCCTTCGCCTTGCCGCAGATCTTCGCCGCGCGTTGCACTTCGGCGGCGAGCGCGAGACGGGCGTTGGGTTCCGGCTCCGTGAGCACGGCGTCGATGAGCACCTGTTCGTTGCGCTCGGCGGCGACCTCGCGCGTCTCCGCGCCCTCGACGTCGAGGCCCTTCGAGGTGTCGATCCAGCATTCCTTGATGTTGCTGTCGAAGATGCGGACGATGTCGGCAGGATCTTCGAGCAGGAACTTCGTGTTCCAGAACGGATGTTCCATCCAGGAGCCGCACAATTCGTGGAGGAACATCCCCGGACGGAGACTTTGCACGGCAATTTTCTTCAGCACGCTGCTTTCCTGGCATGGTCCGCGGTACGTCCCGGCCCGGCCTCGGCCGGTCCCCGTCCGACTGCGGATTCGATGTCCTGGTGTCGGCCGAATCCCGGTGCACTTGAGCGCACGGCGGCGTTCATGGCCGCGTCTGCCGCTCCAGTTCCTCGAGATACGCGAGCGCTTCGTCGCGGCTCGTGCCGCACATCTCGGGGTCCGGTTTCAAACCCGCGCAGCACGCCGGCCTCGCGGGATCCGCATAGATGCGACAACGCCACTCCGCGTCGAGGTGCGGGCAGCGCACGCCCGCGTGCTTCCCCGCCGGCATGCCCGGAAACGGGGTCGAGATCGACAGCGCGATACAGCAGGCGCCGCAGCCCTCACGGCAGAGAAAATTCGACATCGGGAATCTTTCCGCTTCCGGGACCCGGCCCCGGAAGCGGACGTGCGGTCTCAGCCCTTGGCCGCGCTCCACTGCGCGAAGGACTGGCCGGCTTTCGCGAGCTTCACGATGAGCGGTGCGGGCGTCCAATATTGATCGCCGTAGCGCGCGCGGTACTTCTCGATCGCCGCGAGCACCTTGTCGAGGCCGACGGTGTCCGCGTACATCATCGGCCCGCCGCGATAACGCGGCATGCCATAGCCGTGGCAGTACACGACGTCGATGTCGCTCGAACGCTGGGCGATGCCCTCGTCGAGGATCAGCGCGCCTTCGTTCACCATCGCGTAGAACAGCCGCTCGATGATCTCCTCGTCGGAGACGTCGAGCTGCGGCACGTCGAGCGCGGCGGCCTCGGACTTCGCGAGCGCGGCGACCTCCGGGTCCGGCACCGCGTTGCGGCCTTCGTACTTATAGATGCCGGCGCCGGTCTTCTGGCCGAGACGGCCCTTGCCGACGAGCACTTCGATCATGCGGCAGTAGGCCGGATCGTCCGGCTTGTCCTTCCACTCCTTGTTGACCTTCGAGAGCACGTCGAGGCCGGAGAGATCGGACACGCCGTTCGGGCCCATCGCCATGCCCCAGTCGAACGCGACCTTGTCGATGCGCTCCGCCGGCACGCCCTCGAGCATCATGCGCTGCGCTTCGCGGACGTAGGGGAAGAACATGCGGTTGCCGACGAAGCCGAAGCAGACCCGGACCAGCACGCCCGTCTTGCGGATCGTCTTCGCGCAGGCCATCGAAGTCGCGATGACGTCCTTCGCCGTCTTCGCGCCGCGCACGATCTCGAGCAGCGTCATGACGTTCGCCGGCGCGAAGAAGTGGAGCCCGATGACGTCCTCGGGGCGTTTCGTGAATGCCGCGATCTCGTCGATGTCGAGCGTCGAGGTGTTGCTCGCCAGGATCGCGCCCTTCTTGCAGACCTGGTCGAGCTCGGTGAACACGGCCTTCTTGATCGACATCGTCTCGAAGACGGCCTCGATCACGAGATCGGCATCACCGACGTCCTCGTAGTCGAGCGTGCCGGAGATGAGGCTCATGCACTTGTCCATCGCGGCCTGCGGGAGCTTGCCCTTCTTGACCGGGCCCTCGTAGTTGCCGCGGATGATCGCGAGGCCGCGGTCCAGCGCTTCCTGATTGATCTCCTTCAGCACGACCGGGATGCCGGCGTTCGCGAAGTTCATCGCGATGCCGCCGCCCATGGTGCCGCCGCCGATGACGGCGACCTTCTTGATTTCGCGCAGCGGCGTGTCCTTCGGCACGTCGGCGATCTTCGCCACGTCGCGCTCGGCGAAGAAGAGGTGGCGCTGGGCCTTCGAATGCGTGGAGCGCATGCACTGCATGAACAGCTCGTTCTCACGGGCGACCGCATCGAGGTACGGCAGGCTGACCGCCGCTTCCACGCACTTCACGATCTGCTCGGGCGCGAAGAAGCCGCGCGTGTCGCGAGCGATACTCTTCCGGTATTCGGCGAAGAAGCCCTCGGGCACGGACTTCGGATCGACGACGATGTCGCGAACCTTGCGCGGGCCCTTGCCGGCGGCGACGAGCTCGGAGCCGTACCTGATCGCACCGGCCTTCAGGTCACCTTCGACGATCGCGTCGATGACGCCCTTCTCGAGCGCGGCCTTCGCCGGCATCGGCTTGCCGCTGATCATCGCGTCGAGCGCGGCCTTCACGCCGGCGAGGCGCGTCAGGCGCTGCGTGCCGGTCGCGCCGGGCAGGAGGCCGAGCGAGACTTCGGGCAGACCGACCTGCGCGGTCGGCGCGGCGACGCGGTAATGGCAGGCCATCGCAGTCTCCAGGCCGCCGCCGAGCGCCGTACCGTGGATCGCGGCGACCACGGGCTTCGCGAGATCCTCGATCTGATGCACGACCTTGGGCAGCCAGGGCTCTTCGATGGGCTTGTCGAACTCGGTGATGTCGGCACCGGCGATGAACGTGCGCCCTGCGCAGATCAGCACGGCGGCTTTCGCAGCAGCGTCGGCGGCGAACTGTTCGAAGCACGCGGCGAGGCCGCGACGCACCGACAGGGACAAGGCGTTGACGGGCGGGCTGTCGACGGTGATGACGGCGATGTCGCCTTCTCGGCTGTAAGTGACTGGATCTGGCATGGTCCGATTCCTTGCTGCTGGTGTCGTGGATGTACGGGCGGGAAACCCGTGACGGCGCCGCGGGACGCGGCAGCCCGTGTCGTGGAAAGTGAGGGAGTATAACGACCTCGACGCCGCGACTTCCAGCCGCGCGGGACGCTCCGGCAAGCTCTTGATATTGCAGCGCGACAGCCCGGTGGCAGGCTTTCAACGTCGCGGCGAGCCCGTATACTGCGGCCATGACGACACCGCATGAACACATCCTCACGGGACTGCGCGTACTCGACCTCACGCGCTATCTGGCCGGCCCCACCTGCAGCCGCATGCTCGCCGAGATGGGCGCGGAGGTGATCAAGATCGAGCCGACACCGGCCGGTGACATGACGCGCCAGATTTCGAAGCTCCGCAACGAGCGCAGTCTCTATTTCATCCAGCAGAACCTGAACAAGAAGAGCCTGTGCATCGATCTGCGTGATCCGCGCGGGCTGCAGATCGTGAAGGACCTCGTGCCGCACGTCGACGTCGTGGTCGAGAACTACAAGCCGGGCGTCATGAAGGCGATGGGTCTCGGCTTCGAGGATTTGCAGAAGCTCCGCCCCGACATCATTCTCTGCTCGGTCTCCGCGCTCGGCCAGACCGGGCCGCTCGCGACGAAGCCCGGCTACGATTTCATCGCGCAGTCGTATTCGGGCGTGACCTCGATGATCGGCGAGCCCGACGATGCGCCCTATATCCCGCTCCTCGGCATCGGCGACGTCGCGACCGGCGTGCACGGCGCGCTCGGCATCACCTCGGCCCTCCTCTACCGCAACCGCACCGGCAAGGGCCAGCACATCGACGTCGCGCTGCTCGACACCTACTACCACATGCACGAAGTGAACGTGCATCGCTACAGCGGCAGCAACGGCGAGATCAAGCCGATGCGCGCCGGCCGGCATCTCGCCTACGTCTGCCCGGCGGGCGTCTTCCGCGCGACGAACGGCGCGGTCACGATCATGGCCTTCCTGCATCACTGGAAGGATCTCTGCGCGGCGCTGGAACGGCCGGATCTCGTCGGCGATCCGAAGTTCGCGACCGATCCTGCTCGCCTCGAACGCCTCGACGAGGTGATCGCGATCATCGAAGGCTTCCTCGCGCGCTTCCCCGATGTCGCGAGCGCAGTCGCGCGACTCGAGGAATTCGGCGTGCCCTGCGCACCCGTGCTGAGCGTCGAGGAGACGGTGCACCATCCGCATCACGTCGCGCGCGGCACCGTGCGCACGGTCAACGACGCCATCGCCGGCGAGTTCCAGATCCCCGGCATGCCCGTGCGCTTCTCCGGATTCGAGGCGAACCAGCCCTATGTCGCGCCGACGCTCGGCGCGCACAACGCGGAGATTCTGCGTGAAGTGCTCGGGCGCTCGGAGGCGGACATCGCCGCGCTGCACGAGGCGGGAGTGTTGTTGAGGGGAGAGTACTAGACCACTCGCGCGCGACGGGGTTTGCCGATGCAGGAGGCGCATCGATCGGGGAATCGTGGGCTTTCCCAGGCTCCCTCCGAGAGCGGCTCCGGAAGCCGGGGTATGACCCGCGTGGACAACTCGCGTGCTGCCGCCATGCCGCTGAATACCGTCTTACGCGCGCTTCACCCGCACGCCTCAGACCCCTGCACCGGCCCCCGTCTCCGCCGCATGCGCATTCAACACGTCGAGGAAGGCCTGACCGTAGCGCTCGAGCTTCGCCGCGCCGACACCGTTCACGGTACTCAACTGCGCGAGCGTCGCCGGGCGATGCGTCGCCATCGCGGCGAGCGTCGCATCGTGGAAGACGACATAGGGCGGGACGCCTTGCGCGAGCGCGAGCTGCCGGCGGCAGGCGCGCAATGCCTCCCAGAGGGGATCCTGCTCGAGTCCTGCGACCGGCGCTTTCAGGCGGGACTTCTTCGCCGCCGGCCGACGGCTGTCCTCGCGCAATTCGAGCGCGATTTCGCCGCGCAGCAGCGGGCGCGCCTCCTCGGTCAGCGCGAGGGCGCCGTAACGCTCGACGTCCTGGCGCAGGAAGCCGCGCACGACGAGCTGGCGGAGGATCGAGTTCCAGCGCTGCGCGTCGTAGTGCTGACCGATGCCGAACGTGCTCAGGTGTTCGTGCCTGTACTGCTTCACCTTCTCCGTCTCGCGCCCGGTGAGGACGTCGATCACGTGCGCCGCGCCGAAGCGCTGGCCGGTTCGATAGACGCAGGACAGGAGCTGGCGCGCGGCCTCGGACGCATCGAACCTCGCCGGCGGCTCGAGACAGACGTCGCAGTTGCCGCAGTCCTCGCGCCGCTCCTCGCCGAAATACGCAAGCAGCGCGCGGCGCCGGCAGGTCGTGATCTCGCACCAGCCGAGCAGCGAGTCGAGCTTGTGGCGCTCGATGCGCCGGATCTGCTCGTCCGCGACGGACTGGTCAGCCATCTGCCGGAGCCGCACGACGTCCTGCAGTCCGTACACCATCCAGGCCTCGGCGGGCGCACCGTCGCGACCCGCGCGGCCGGTTTCCTGGTAGTACGCCTCCATGCTCTTCGGCAGATCGAGGTGCGCGACGAAGCGGACGTCCGGCTTGTCGATGCCCATGCCGAAGGCGATCGTCGCGACCATGATCACGCCGTCCTCGCGCAGGAAACGTTCCTGGTTCGCGCTCCGGGTTTCCGCCGGCAGCCCCGCGTGATACGGCAAGGCGTCGAAGCCGTCGGCGCAGAGCGCGGCCGCCGTGCTCTCCGTCTTGTCGCGCGACAGGCAGTAGACGATGCCGGCCTCGCCGCGATGGCGGGCGAGCAGCGTACCGAGCTGGCGCCGCGGATCGCTCTTGATGCCGACGGCGTAGCGGATGTTCGGCCGGTCGAAGCCGCTGACGAAGCGCGCCGGGTCGCGAAGCGCGAGGCGGTCGACGATTTCCTCGCGCGTTCGCAGATCGGCGGTCGCCGTGAGCGCGAGCCGCGGCACGCCGGGGAAACGTTCGCCGAGGATCGCGAGGCCGAGATAGTCCTGCCGGAAATCGTGCCCCCACTGCGAGACGCAGTGCGCCTCGTCGACGGCGATGAGCGCGATGCGCTGCGCGGCGAGGAAATCGAGGGTCTGCTGCTGGAGCAGCCGTTCCGGCGCGACGTACAGCAGATCGAGCCGGCCGTCGCGCACCTCCTCGAGCACCGCGCGCTGGGCGGCCGCGCTGAGCGTCGAATTGAGATAAGCCGCGCTCACGCCGACCTGGCGCAGCGCCGCGACCTGATCCTGCATCAGCGCGATGAGCGGCGAGACGACGAGACCGCAGCCCTCGCGCAGCACCGCAGGAAGTTGATAGCAGAGAGATTTGCCGCCGCCTGTCGGCATGAGCACGAGCACGTCGCGGCCGGCCAGGACGTGGGCGATGACGGCTTCCTGCGGGCCGCGAAAATCCGGATAGCCGTAGAGCTCGCGCAGGCGCTGACGGGCAAGGTCGATCATCGGCACAGTATATCGGGCCGGGCGCGGCAGTAAGGTACGGCCGCTGCCGGCGCCCCCGGCCTCCGGATCCGTCAAGGAATTTTACGCAGGCCGCGGCCCGTCGCTCATAAGATATTGATTTACAGAGGCCGGGAATCCAGGCATCTTTCTTGCCTGCCCGTCTGCCGGGCTTGCCCGTTTCTTGGGGCGCGGAATGCGGGGGCGTTCCGCGAGGGATCACGACGACGAATACTGCAGGCGGACACGTGGGACTGTTCAGCTTTCTCGCGCGCGGCCACAGCCGCGCGGCGCCGACACACGACCGCTCGTCGCATCGCCCCGACACGGCCGCCGCCGGGACACCGGGTGCGCTCTCGAGCGGAGCGATCACGATCTTCGGCGCCGACAAGCGCATCGCGGCTCTCGTGCCCGGCACGGGCGTTGCCGTGACGGCGCTGCCGTACATCATCGGCCGCGTGCCCGAAGACGACGAGGACGTCTCGCGCCAGCCGATCGGCCTCTTCCTGCGCGACGACAAACCGTATCGCCTGTCGCGGCGGCACTTCGCGATCGTCCGGCGCGACGGCCAGTACTGGGTACTCGACGGCTCGAGCCACCTCGGGACGGTCGTGAACGGCCATACGATAGGCCGCAAATTCGGTCGCGATGCGGCGACCCTGCAGTCCGGCGAGAACCAGGTCGTGGCCGGCGGGCCGGGCTCGGAATACGTGTTCCGCATCGTCCTCGGATAATCTGCCGCCGCGCCTGATCGAACCTGTCAAATTTTTGGAATACACTGGTCGAGTCGCAAAAGAACGTCTCGAACCAGTGAATTGTAGTCACAAGCTGAAATTCGACTTGAACTCGGCGGAGCGCTCGCGCCCGCTGCCTCACGCGCCCCGGGTGGGTCGGCCGTGATCGATCGGGCCGGCCTGCTGCCGCTGCTCGCCGCCGGTTGCGCGGTCGGGGTGCTCGTCACGACGTTCGTGGTTCATCTGCCCCGCCTGCGCGAGTC
Organism: Gammaproteobacteria bacterium; assembly: GCA_016209015.1. Classification (GTDB taxonomy): domain Bacteria; phylum Pseudomonadota; class Gammaproteobacteria; genus JACQWY01. Next base: position 134,272 of record JACQWY010000035.1, read on the forward strand.
GACGACGGACGCGCTGCCGCGGCACCCGGCGCTGCCGCGTGCCGACGCCCCGGCCCAACCGCGCGCGGATTACTCCACCCTGCCCGGCCTCGCGCTGCTGGGCGCGGCACCGCGGAGCGCCCCGACGCCCGGCCCGGGTACCCCGCCGCGTGGCGTCGTCGCCCCGCCTGGACCTGCACTCGATCCCGGCCAGCTTCCCCTGGCCGCCGTGAATTTCAGCCTGCGCGGGATCGCCTACTCCGACGACCCGGGCCGGGCTTACGCCATCGTTGCCGCGCCCGACGGCGGCCAGAAGCGCTACGCCCCGGGCGAGGCGCCGCAGAGCGGTGTGACGATCGAGCGCATCACGCCGCGCGAGATCGTGGTCCGCCATGCCGGGCGCCTCGAGCGTCTCGGCCTCCCGAAAGCCCAGCCCGCCGCGGGCGTGCCCGCGCCGGCCCTGCCGGGGCTGCCGCTCGCACCGCCCGAAGCGGCGCCGTCCGATCAACCGCTCCCCGACTCCCCGCCGGACGCGCTGCCCGGCCCGCCGCCGGAATACTGAGTCGGGGCGCAGACACTGTCAGCCGCGAGGAATCGAGCCTTGACGACACCATTCCCCACACGCCGGCCGCTGCGCCTGGCCCGACTGCTGGCCGGCTGCGTGCTCGCCCTGCATGCCGCGTTCGGCCTCGCCCAAGAGACGACCACGCTGCCGCCCGGCATCGAAGTGAAATCGACGGGCGACCACGACAAGTCGGTCACGCTGAATCTGAACAACGCGGACCTCACCGCTTTCATCAGCGCGATTTCGGAGCTGACGGGCAAGAACTTCGTCGTCGACCCGCGCGTCAAGGGCCAGGTCACCGTGATCTCGGCGGCGCCGACGGATCCGAACGCGCTCTACGAGGTATTCCTCTCCGTGCTGAAGGTGCACGGCTACGCCGCCGTGCCGAGCGGCAAGGTCATCAAGATCATGCCGGACATCAACGCGCGCTCGCAGGGCGCGGCCGATCTCGTCCAGGGCCGCCCGCAGGACAGCGAGCGCATCGTCACGGCCGTCATCCCGACGCAATACCTGAACGTCGCCGAGCTCGTCCCCCTGCTCCGTCCTTTGCTGCCGCAGGAAGCGCACCTCGCGGCGAGCGCCACGGCGGATGCGCTGATCATCGCCGACACCGCCTCGAACGTCGACCGCATCATGCGCATCGTGCGCGACCTCGATCGCGACAACGCGTTCGACATCGAGGTCATCCCGCTGCGCAACGCCGAGGCCCGCGAGCTCGTGACGACGCTGCAGTCCCTGCCCTCCATCTCGGGCGAGCCGCAGGCGCCGGGCCGGCAGTCGCCGATCGCCGCGGACGAGCGCTCGAATTCCGTGCTGATCGGCGGTCCGCCGGCCGTCAAGAACCGCCTGCGCAGCCTCATCACGGCGCTCGACGTGCCGAAAACCGCGAAGACCGACGTCATCGAGGTCGTGTATCTCCGCTTCGCGCGCGCTAAAGATCTCGTCGAGCTCCTGCATGGCGTCGGCGACTACAGCTACAAGCAGGCTACCGAGTCGGGCGGCAAGGGCGGCGGCGCGCAGCAGGCGCCGATCCTGCCGACTGCCGGCGGCAGCGGTGCGGGCGGCTTCCAGGTGCTCGCGGACGAGGCGACGAACGCGCTCGTGCTGCAGGCGAAACCCGAGCTTCTCGTACAATTGAAACAGGTCATCAAGAGCCTCGACATCCGCCGCGCGCAGGTGCTCGTCGAAGGCATCGTCGCCGAGGTCTCGAGCACGAAGGCCGACGAGCTCGGCATCCAGTGGAAGACGGCGCTGAACAGCGACGGCGTCTTCGCGGGGCAGCGCCTGCCCGGCACGAGCGCGGGCGCCATCACCTCGCCCTTCGACACGACGGCGACGCCGGGCTTCGGCACGGGGCTCACGCTCGGCTACTTCTCGGCGGGTGATCTGCGGGCGCTGATCCGCGCGCTCTCGGGCGATCAGTACACGAACGTGCTCTCCACACCGACGCTCATGACGCTCGACAACGCGGAAGCGAAGATCGTCGTCGGTCAGAACGTGCCGTTCGTCACCGGCCAGTTCACGAACAGCACGACGACCTCGCTCAATCCCTTCCAGACGATCGAGCGCAAGGACATCGGCATCCTGCTCAAGGTCAAACCGCAGATCAACGAAGGCGACACGCTCACGCTCGCGATCGAGCAGGAAGTGTCGAGCGTCGACCGCACGACCACGGCCTCGGATCTCGTGACGAACAAACGCGCGATCTCGACGACCGTGCTCGTCGACAACCGCCAGATCGTCGTGCTCGGCGGGCTCATCAGCGACGACCTCACGCACAACCGCCAGAAAGTGCCGCTGCTCGGGGACGTGCCGCTGCTCGGCCAGCTCTTCCGCAACGACGCGAGCGACTACAAGAAGACCAACCTGATGGTGTTCCTGCGTCCGACGATCGTGCGCGATCGCGAGACGAACCGCGAGCTGACCGGCGCACGCTACGAGGACCTGCGGGTGAAGCAGTCGAAGCAGGACAAGGAGCAGTCGTTCTTCCTGCGCCGGCAGGCGGGCCCGAGCCTGCCGGCCGACGGCCTCGCGGAATGAGGCTGTCCTTCGCCTTCGCGCGGCGCCACGGCGTGCTCGTCGAGCGCGTCGACGAGCGCGGCGCAGAGGTCCTGACACTGCCCGACACGCGCGCGGAGGTGCTGCTCGAAGTGCGGCGCGCGCTCGGCTGTCCGCTGACGGTGAGGGATGTCGCCCCCGATGAGTTCAATCTCCGTCTGCAGGCCGCCTACGAAGCGGCGAGCGGCCAGACCGAGCAGACCATGGCCGATCTCGGCAACGAGATCGATCTCGATCAGCTCGCCCAGGAGCTGAACGAGCCGACGGATCTCCTCGAGAGCGCGGACGACGCGCCGATCATCCGCCTCCTCAACGCCCTGCTCGCCGAAGCGATCCGCGAGAACGCCTCCGACATCCACATCGAGCCCTTCGAGGGCCGGCTCGCGATCCGCCTGCGCGTCGATGGCGTGCTGCGCGAAGTGATGCAGCCGCCGGCCGGCATCGCGCCGCTCGTCGTCTCGCGCGTGAAGGTCATGGCGAAGCTCGACATCGCGGAGCGGCGTCTGCCGCAGGACGGGCGCATCTCGTTGCGCGTCGCGAACCGGCCGGTCGACGTCCGCGTCTCGACGATACCGGCCGGTCACGGCGAACGCGTCGTGCTGCGTCTCCTCGACAAGCAGGCCGGACGTCTCGAGCTCGCGCAGATCGGAATGGACGGCGGTACGACGGCACTCCTCGACGACATCATCCACAAACCGCACGGCATCTTCCTCGTCACGGGACCGACGGGCTCCGGCAAGACGACGACGCTCTACGCCGCGCTCTCGCGCATCAACGATCGCACGCGCAACATCATGACGGTCGAGGATCCGATCGAGTACTTCATCGACGGCATCGCGCAGACGCAGGTGAACCAGAAAGTCGAGATGAGCTTCGCGCGCGGCCTGCGCGCGATCCTGCGTCAGGACCCGGATGTCGTGATGGTCGGCGAGATCCGCGATCTCGAGACCGCGCAGATCGCGATTCAGGCGAGCCTCACCGGCCACATGGTGTTCTCGACGCTGCATACGAACACGGCGATCGGTGCGGTGACCCGCCTGCGCGACATGGGGACCGAGCCCTTCCTGCTCGCTTCGAGCCTCGTCGGCGTGCTCGCCCAGCGCCTCGTGCGCACGCTCTGCCCGCTGTGCCGCGGCACCGCGCCGCTCGACGAGACGACGGCGCGGCGCCTCGGACTCAGTAAGCGCCCGGGCACGCCGATCGCGAGCGCGAAAGGCTGCTCCGGCTGCAAGCACAGCGGCTATCGCGGCCGCACCGCGATCTACGAGCTGATCACGTTCGACGGCGCGATGCGCCAGCTCATCCACGACGAGGCGAGCGAGCAGGCCCTCGAGAACCTCGCGCGCGAGCGCTCGGCGAGCATCATGGCGAACGGCCTGCAGAAGATCCTCGCCGGCGAGACGACGCCCGAGGAATTGCTGCGCGTGATGCAGTCCGTCTGAGGCCGCCGCCCTGGCCGCGTTCGAGTACACCGCGCTCACCACCGACGGCGCCCGCCGTCGCGGCATCGTCGAAGCCGACTCCGAGCGTCACGCGCGCCGGCAACTGCGCGAGCAGAATCTCGTTCCGCTCACCGTCGAGGCGAGCCGCCGCCGGGACGACGAGGGCGGCGGCCGGCCCGCGCCGTTCACGCGCACCCGGCTCTCCGGCGAACAGCTCGCACTCCTGACCCGCCTGCTCGGTACGCTGCTCGCATCCGGTCTGCCGCTCGACGACACGCTGTCCGCGCTCGCCCGCCAGAGCGACAGCCGCGCCTCGCAGCGCATCGTGCTCGGCATCCGCTCGCGCATCCTCGAAGGCCGGCCGCTCGCCGACGGCATGGCCTTGTTCCCGCAGGTTTTCCCCGAGGTGTACCGCGCGACGGTCGGTGCCGGTGAGCAAACGCGCCACCTGCCGCTCGTGTTGAAGCGCCTCGCGGATTTCGTGGAGGCGCGCGATCGCATCGCGAAGCGCGTGCGCCTCGCGATGGTCTACCCCGCGGTGCTGAGCGTCGTCGCCCTCGCCGCACTCGGCTTCCTCATCACCTACGTCGTGCCCGAGGTCGTGAAGGTCTTCGACAACGTCCAGCACGAGCTGCCGCTGCTGACGCGCTGGCTGATCGCGACGAGCGGCTTCGCGCGCCACTACGGGCTCGTCGTCGTCGCCGCCGTACTCCTCGCGATCCTCGGCGTGCGCGCCTGGTTGAAGCGTCCGGGACCGCGCCATGCACTGCATGCCCTGCTCGCGCGGCTGCCGCTCGTCGGCCGCCTGCTCGTCGAGAACGACATGGCGCGCTTCTCGCGCATGCTCGCGATCATGCTCGGCAGCAGTGTCGACATGCTCGACGCGCTGCACATCGCCTCGAAGTCCGTAGGCCTCCTGCCGCTCCGCGCCCATGTCGAGGCGACCGTCGAGAGCGTGCGCGAGGGCGCGGCGCTGAGCCGTGCGCTCGGGGCCTCGCCGCTCACGCCGCCGCTCCTCGTCCATCTCTGTGCGAGCGGTGAGGCGGGCGGGAATCTCATCGAGATGCTCGACACCGCCGCGGAAGCGTTCGAGTACAAGGTGCAGAACTCGCTCGCGCTCGCGCTGAGCCTGCTCGAGCCGCTGCTGATCCTGCTGATGGGCGCGATGGTACTCGCCATCGTGATCGCAATCCTGTTGCCGATCTTCGAGATGAACCGGCTGGTGTGAACGCCGGCCGCCCGTTCAACCGCGGCCGACGGAGAGATTCGCGCTGACGATGCCGGGCGCACCGCTGCGCTCGACGTTGATGCGCACGACCTCGAGCCCGTACTGCGCGTGCAGCACGATGACGAACTCGAGCAGCTTGTCGAACACGACGCCCTCGAACGCGAGCTGGGCCTCGCGCTCGTTCGCGGGCACGAGACGGCGCAGCGCGGTCTTCAGACCATGCGCGGCGATCGCCTCGTTCAAGGCGACGATGAGCGGCGTCGACAGTCCGGGGGCAGCGCCCGGCGCGGCGGCACGCAGCGCAGCCGCTTCTTCCGCCCAGCGCCCGAGCTCCGCGGCCTGCATGCGCTCGGCGGCGTATTGACGCGCGAGCAACTGACGGCGCTCGCCGAGCGGCTCCATCACGAGCACGTAGAGCAGCGCCAGCATCACGGCCGCACCACCGCAGGCGACGAGCACGCGCTCGCGTCCGCTCAGCCCCTGCCACCAGTCCTGCAACGCGTTCATCTCAACTCCCGGTCGCGCGCAGCCGCAGCGTGCCCGTCACGCCGTGCTCGCCGCTCTCCGCCGAGACGACTTCGGCGCTCACGGCGGCGCCGAGCGCCTGCCGGTATTGCTCGAGCACCGCGACGTCCGGCGTGTCGAGGCGCAAGGTGAGATAACCATCGGAAAACGTGAAGCCGCGCAGGTTCACGCCCTGTGCGCGCTGCGCACCGAGGGCGTTGCCGCTCGCGGCGAGCAAATCGAGGAACGAAGCCGCGGGCTTGTGCTGATCGCGCAGTCGCGCGAGCTCCTGCTCGGCCTGGGTGCGCAGTGCGCCCTCGACGAGGCGCTGCACGGCGGGGAATGCACGGTGGAACGTCGCCGTCTCCGCGGCCTTCAGACTGCCGAGCCGCTGCTTCAGGCTCGCGACCTCGTAGCCCGTGAGCGCGAGATGGAGCACGAGCGCGAGGCCCGCGATCAGCGCCGCGGCCGTGTAGAGCCGGCGGCTGCGCGGTTGCTGCTCGCGCCGGCGGAGCGCATCGGGCAGGAGGTCGAGCACGGCACGATCGGGCAGGTGCAGCGCGAACAGCGCCAGGCCGCCGGCCTCGGCGCTCTGCGTCTCCGTCGCGATACCGCCGCAGGCCGCGCGCACTTCGGCGGGGACGTCCTCGCCGCGCGCGGCGAAGAAGACGATACCCGGGGGCGAGGCGTCCGCGATGCGGCGGGCGAGGATCCGGGCCGCCGTCGGCGCTTCGACGGCATAGCCGGCCGCCGGACCCTCGCGGACGAGCACGCACCCGCGCTCGAACGCGACCGTCCAGCGCGGCGCGCAGTCCGGCAGCGCGAGCATCGCCGCGACCGCGGCCTCGCAGGCCACCCCTGCCGCGACGAGCGGCTCGACGATCCCATGCAGCAGATCCCGGGCCACGACCGCGACCGGACGCACGCCCCCGGCGTCGGCCGCACCGATGGCGAAGTGGAGCTGTTCGACGTCGTCCGCGAGCTCGTCCTCGATCGCATAGGGTACGGCCTGCGCGACGACGCGCGCCGCACGCCCCGGCACGCGCGCGCCCGTCAGCCGCACGGCACTGCCGTCGAGCACCACCACCGCCGGTGCGCCGCCGAGTGCGGCCGCGCAGTCCGCGGCGCTGCCGGTCGCGGGTGCTCCCAGCGTGCCCGCACGGAGCCATTCGTACTGCAGCGGCTCGCGGGAGAAACAGCGGACGACGTGACGTTCACTCATCGAAATAGCCCTTGCTGCGGCGGACCGCGGTCGCGCGACCGCCGAGCCGTGCGAGCAGCGAGCGGGTGTGATAACGCGTCGTCGGCCCCACGGTCACCGTGCCGAGCTCGAAATAATCCGTGGCGACGCTCAGATCCGCGGCCGGGATCTCGCGGCCGAGCAGCAGCGGATGATGCTGGAATTCCTCGATGCTCACGAACGGCGCGGTCTTGCGCGCTTCGACGAGGAGGTTCGCGGTGGCGCGATCGATACCGTTCCCGAGCGACATCAGCACTTCCGGCGGCGCGGTGTTGACGTTGATCGGCGTCGCCTTCGGCAACGCGACGACGAACGGGGCGAGCCTGGCGTAGATCTCCGGGGTCACGCCGCGCACGAGCAGCAACTCCTCAGGACTGACGAAGGGGCGGTTCGCGGCGCGGTAGGCCGGCGACTGGTTCAGATAGTAGTCGTCTTCCGCGCCGTTGGGGAAGCGCGAGTCCGTGTCGGCGTCCACCCAGTCGAGGATCGCCTGCACGATACCGCTGTCGATCTCGAGCGCTGCGCAGAGCTGGCGCAGCCGGAGCTCCGCGAGCTGCGGCCCGTTCATCGTGTCGAGCGGTCCGGCGCCCGCGGCGGCACCGGGCGTCGCGGGCGTCGGCGTCGCGCCGCCCGCCGGCGTCTGCAGCGCAGCGTCGAGCCCGCCGGTTTCCGACGCCGGCCCGGATTCTGCCGCCGTGCCCGGCGGCACGCCGTCCTGCGCCGGATTGCCGCCCGTACCCGGCGGCGCGCCGCCGGCATGCGGATCGCCCGCGAGATTCGTGAGATTGAAACGCGCCTCGGCGTCGACGAGCCGCGCGGTGCTGTGCTGATCCTCGCGATCGGCCGCGAGCTCCGTCGTCGCCCAGGCCTGTTCGAGCCCGTCATAGGCGCGCGCGTCGTCGTGATGGCGCAGCAGATCGCCCGCGGCGATCTCGAGATCGCGCGCCCCGTGAGTCGCGCGATCGGCGGCCAGCACGTTCGAGAGGCGGCGGATCGCGAGCTCCTGTTCGAGCGCGAGCGCGACCGCCGCCGCGCTGACGATCGTCGCGACCAGCAGCGCCGCGACGAGCGCGAATCCGCGTTCGTGACGCCCGCTCACGTCCCCGCCCCCGCGGGCACCAGGAACAGCCGTTCGATCTCGCGCCCCTCGTGGAAGCGCAGGCGCACGCCGATCGCCTTCGGCAGTTGCGCGGAATCCGCGCTATCGCCGGCCGCCGGCCAGAACGGACGCCAGTCGCCGGCGTAGAAGCGCACGCTCGCCGCGTCGACGCCTTCGACGAGCACTTCGTCCTCGGGCTTCGCATCTTGCGGCCGATCGAGCATCGGCCAGACCCGCCTCACGAGCATGCCGCGCGCGAGGCGGTATTCGACGCGCCGCAGATCGGCCCGTCCGCTCTGCGGCCGCGGATTCGCGCCACGGCGCGTGAGCTGCAGCAGCGCGGGCGCGCCCTCGCCGCCGCGGAACGCAGGCTCGGCGCCGCCGAGTTGATCGCGGATCGGCCGCGGCAGCGCGGATTCGACGTCCTGCTGCAGGAACACGAATGCGGTCTCGAGCGCCGCGAGCCGCGCGCTCTGACTCGCCGCGACGCTGCGCCCCGTGAGGAAATTGCGCAGCCCGCCGTACGCGAGGACGGACATCACGGCGAAGATGGCGATCACGACCAGCAGCTCGAGCAGCGTGAAGCCGCAGACCGCGCGGCGTCTCATGGCCGCGCCGGCATGGGGAGCTCGAGGCTCACGAGCGCGCGCTGCGGTTGCGCCTGCGCCGCGACCTCGACGCGGAGCGCGCCGGGAGTGCCGGTCGCGCCGGGGGTATAGCGGGAAGCGACGACGAAGGCCGTCCCGTACTGCGTGACCGTCGTGCGCCGCGTGACGGGCTCGCCGGGCGCGTTCTCGTCGTTCGTCGCGGACGCCGCGCGCAACTGCTCTTCGACCGCGGCGTTCTCCGCGGTCCAGTGCGCGAGGAGGCGCTGCTCGAGAGCGCCGAGCGTCCGCGCCGTGCGCTGCACGCTGCCGACACCGAGCGTGAGCGCGGTCGCGAGGATCACGAGCGCGATCAACACCTCGATCAGCGTGAAACCCTGCGCGCGCTTCATCGCACGAGCTCCACGCGATAACGTCGCGACTCGGGCCTGAGGCGGGCGGCGTGGCCGCCCGCCTCGTCGACGACGGCGAGCGGCGTGAGCTCGGCGAGACCGTCCGGCATGAACACGGCGACGGGCGCGCGGTTCTGCGCGGCGAGTCCCGTCAGCTCGAAGCGCATGCCCGGCGGCAGGCTGCGCAGGCGGAACAGCGCGTCGCCTCGGCGCTGCTGCCAGGACCCGGCGCGGTATTCGACGAGTGCGTAGTGATCGCGTGTCGCGGCGAGGCCGAGCGGGCGCCCGGTCAGCACGGCTTCCTGCAGACCCATCTCGCCGAGCGCGCGCACGAGATCCGCACCGGTCGCGAGCTGGCGCGAACGGCCGCCGTCGCCGAACGCGAGCATGGCGAAGCTCGCGAGGATGCCGATGAGGACGAGGACGACGAGGAGCTCGAGCAGCGTGAAGCCGCGCGCGCGGAGCCGCGCGTCGGCGCGGAACGGAGGGACTCCTGCTATTGGATGTTCCAATTGCCGAGGTCTTGATTGACGTCCTCGCCGCCGGGCGTGCCGTCGGCGCCGAGGGTCCACAGATCGTATTCGCCGTGCTGCCCCGGCCGCAGGTACTGGTAAGGATTGCCCCAGGGATCGACCGGCAGCTTCGCGAGGTAGCCGCCGTCGCGCCATTTCGCGCCGTTCGGCAGTTGTACCGGCCGCTTCACGAGCGCGTCGAGCCCCTGGTCGGTGGTCGGGTAGGCGAAGTTGTCGAGCTTGTAGAGATCGAGCGCGGCGCCGACGGCGCGCATGTCCTGCTGCGCCTTCACGACACGCGCCTCGTCGGGGCGGCTCATGATGCGCGGGACGACGATGGCCGCGAGGATGCCGAGGATCACGACCACCACCATCACTTCGATCAGCGTGAAACCGCTTTGCGTACGCCGCATGGGATACCTCTTCCTGGACGGGACCGCGAGTCTGACGCCGGCGGACGTCCGTATTATGACAGAGCGCCCGCCGCGTGCAGCGGCCGGCTCATGCCGGGCGCGCGAACAGCACCGCACCGAGCGGCGGCAGCGAGACGACGATGCTCGCCGGCAGCGCGCCCTGACGCACGGGCGCGGCTTCCACCACGAGATCGCCGACGTCCGTTCCGCCGTAGTGCCGCGAGTCGCTGTTGAAGATCGCCTGCCAGCGGCCGGTACCGGGCACGCCGAGGCGGTACTGGGTCCGCGGCACGGGCGTGAAATTGAACACGGCGACGATCTGCGAGCCGTCGCGCCCGGTGCGCACGAACGAGAGCACGGAGCGGCTCGCGTCGTCGCAGTCGATCCACGCGAAGCCGCCCGGCTCGGCGTCGAGCTCGTGGAGCGCCGGCAGGCGGCGGTAGAGCTGGTTCAGATCCGCGACCATGCGCTGCAGCCCGGCGTGCGGCCCGAATTTCAGGAGACTCCACTCGAGCTCGTTGCTGACGCGCCACTCGCGCGTCTGGCCGAATTCGTTGCCCATGAAGTTCAGCTTCTTGCCGGGCGTCGCGAGCTGATAGGCGAACAGCAGCCGCACGTTCGCGAAGCGCTGCCACTCGTCGCCCGGCATCTTCCCCGGCAGCGCGCCCTTGCCGTGCACGACCTCGTCGTGCGAGAGCGGCAGCAGGAAATTCTCGCTGTAGGCGTAGAGCTGGCCGAACGTCAGGAGGTCGTGGTGGTAGCGCCGGTGCACCGGATCGAAGTGGAAGTACTGCAGCGTGTCGTTCATCCAGCCCATGTTCCACTTCAGCGAGAAGCCGAGCCCGCCCACGTAGGTCGGGCGCGAGACCTGCGGCCAGGCCGTCGATTCCTCGGCGATCGTGAGCGCGCCCGGGAATTCGGCGTGGACCATCACGTTCAGCTCGCGGAGAAAAGCGATCGCCTCGAGGTTCTCGCGGCCGCCGTAGTGGTTCGGCAGCCATTCGCCGGCGCGGCGCGAATAGTCGAGGTACAGCATGGAGGCGACGGCGTCCACGCGCAGGCCGTCGAAGTGGAATTCGGCGAGCCAGTAATAGGCGCTCGACAACAGGAAGCTGCGCACCTCGTTGCGGCCGTAGTTGAACACCCGCGTGCCCCAGTCGGGATGGCGGCCGAGCCGCGGATCGGCGTGCTCGAACAGTGCGCTGCCATCGAAGCTCGCGAGCGCGCCGTCGTCCTCGGGGAAGTGCCCGGGCACCCAGTCGAGGATGACGCCGATACCCGCCTGGTGACAGGCGTCGACGAGCGCGCGCAGATCGTCGGGCGTGCCGAAGCGCGAGGTCGGCGCGAAATAGCCCGTCGTCTGATAGCCCCAGGACTCGTCGAGCGGATGCTCGGTCAGCGGCATGAACTCGAGGTGCGTGAAGCCGTGATCGACGACATAGGGCACGAGGCGTTCGGCAAGCTCGCGATACGTGTAGAAGCGCCCGTCGGGATGACGCATCCAGGATCCCGGATGCATTTCGTAGATGTTGATCGGCGCGTGCAGCCAGTCCCAGCCGCTGCGCGCCGCGAGCCAGGCCTGATCGCCCCACGCGTGGGCCGAGGGCGCGACGACCCGGGACGAGGTCTTCGGCCGCTGCTCGGCCGCGCGCGCATAAGGGTCCGCGCGCAGGAACACCGCGCCGCCGTCGCGCGCCCGGAGCTCGAACTTGTACAGCGCGCCCGGCGCGAGCTCCGGCACGAAAAGCTCCCAGATGCCGCTCACGCCGAGGGTCGCGAGCGGATGCCGGCGGCCGTCCCAGCCGTTGAAATCGCCGACCACCGAGACCCGCTCCGCGCCCGGCGCCCACACCCGGAAGCACACGCCGGTGACGCCGAGGCGGGTCGCGGGCTGCGCGCCGAGCAGGCGATAACTCTGGAAATTGCGGCCCTCGCTGAACAGGTACACGTCCTGCGCCGGCGCTTCGGGCGGGAAGGCGTAGGCATCGTAGGCACACGCGTCGCCGCAGCGCACGCGCCACGGACGCTCCGGCATGGTGTCGCCGCGCCAGGCGAAGATGCCCGCGGCATGCACGCGCGGCATGGGCAGATCACCCGCCGCGGTGACGAGCGACACTCTCTCGGCGCCCGGCCGATACACCCTCACCACCCAGGCAGCGCCGTCCGGATGCAGGCCGAGAACGCGGTAGGGATCGTATTCGCGCGCCTCGATCAGGCGCCGGAAGATTTCATCTGGGTGCGGCATGGTTGTTGCGTATGATAGCGGGAAGTGGGTGCCTGTCGTGAGGCGCGAGGCGACTGGCCCGAACGGGTGCGCCCGCGACGCCTCCCGTACTCACTGAGCAGATACTGGAAAGGAGCGCAGCGGGTATTCCGCCGGCACGTTCATGAACGCAGTTCCGAAACACGTCGATCTCGTCTTCCTCTGGCACATGCATCAGCCGGATTACCGGCAGTCCACGGACGGGGACTACCTCCTGCCCTGGACCTATCTGCATGCCATCAAAGACTACACGGACATGGTCGCGCACCTCGAACGCTACCCCGCGTTGCGGGCCGTGGTCAATTTCGTGCCGATCCTGCTCGACCAGATCGAGGATTACGCCGCGCAAATCGGCGGCGGCCGGCTGCGCGATCCCCTGCTCCGCCTGCTCGTCCATCCCGATCTGTCGCGGCTCTCCGCCGCCGAGCGCCGCCACGCCGTCGAGGCCTGCTTCCGCAGCAACCACGCGCGGATGATCGCGCCGTTCCCGGCCTACCGCCGTCTGCACGAGCTCTATCACCTGCTCGCGCCGCAGGAGGACTCCGCGCTCATGTACCTGTCCGGTGAGTTCTTCGCCGATCTCGTCACCTGGTATCACCTGAGTTGGACCGGCGAGACGGAGCGCCGCCGCCAGCCGCTGCTCGCGGAACTGATGGCGAAGGGGCAGGGCTTCACGCTCGAGGATCGCACGCGGCTCCTGGCACTCATCGGGGACATGCTGAGCGGCCTCGTGCCCCGTTATCGCGCGCTCGCCGAGCGCGGCCAGATCGAATTGACGACGACGCCGCACGCCCACCCGCTCGGACCGCTGCTCATCGATTTCCTGTCCGCGCGTGAGGCGATGCCGGAAGTCCCGCTGCCGCGCGCGCCGGGCTATCCGGGCGGGCGGCAGCGCTTCGACAGTCATCTCGAGCGCGCGCTCGCCTCGCATGCCGCGCGCTTCGGCCGGCCCGCGAACGGCGTGTGGCCCGCCGAGGGCGCATTGTCGGAACCGATCCTGGCCCGCCTCGGCGCCTACGGCGTGAGCTGGACGGCGACCGGCGAAGCCGTGCTCGCGCACACGCTCGCGCGCGCCGGCCAGACGTATCTGCGCGCCGAGGATCTCTATCACCCGTGGCGCTCGAACGCCGGCGTCACGGTCGTGTTCCGCGATGATCGGCTGTCCGATCTCATCGGCTTCGAATACGCGAAATGGCACGGCCAGGACGCGGCTCACCATTTCGTCGCCGAGCTCGAGGCGATCGCGAATGCGGCGCCGCCCGATCGCACGCCGCTCGTGTGCGTCATCCTCGACGGCGAGAACGCCTGGGAGCACTACCCGTACAACGGCTATTACTTCTTCGACGATCTGTACCGGCTGCTCGCCGCGAATCCGTCGATCCGCACGACGACGCTCTCCGCCGCGCTTGCCGGCGAGCACGCCGCAGCACCGGCGCTGCCGCAGCTCGTGTGCGGGAGCTGGGTGTACGGCACGCTCTCCACCTGGATCGGGGACGTCGACAAGAACCAGGCCTGGGATCTGCTCTGCGCGGCGAAGCTCGCCTACGACCTCGTCGTCGGCAGCGGGCGGCTCGATGCCGCCGCGCTCGCCGCCGCCGAGGAGCGGCTGCGCGCCTGCGAGGGCTCGGACTGGTTCTGGTGGTTCGGCGATTACAATCCGAGCCACGCCGTGGCCAGTTTCGATGCCCTCTACCGTTACAATCTCGCGGCGCTCTATCGCGCGCTCGGTCTGCCCGTGCCGGCCCAGGTCGAAGTGCCGATCAGCCGTGGCGGCGGCGATGCCGAAGGCGGCGGCACGATGCGCCGCTCGGCCTGAAGTCGCGCATGCCGCGCGCCTCCGAACCCCACGCCCTGCCCGCCGGCACTTCCCGCGGCGGACGGTTTCGAGCCCAAGGACAAGGATAGACAACCTCATGCAAGCCCCCGTCACGCTGCTGCTCGGCGTCCACGCCCATCAACCCGTCGGCAACTTTCCCGCAGTCATCGCCGAAGCGCACGAACGCTGCTACCGCCCCTTTCTGCAGATGCTGTACCGGTATCCGGAGTTCCGATTCAGCGCACACTTCTCCGGCTGGCTGCTCGAGGAGCTCACGCGCGCCTATCCCGGGGACATCGCGCTGCTGAAGAAGATGGTCGAGCGCGGACAGGCGGAGCTCTTCGGTGCGGGCGACTGCGAGCCCGTGCTCGCGGCGATACCGGCGCGCGATCGCATCGGTCAGATCGAGGCCTTGTCGCATCGCCTCGCGCGCCAGTTCGGGCACCGGCCGGCCGGCGCGTGGCTGACGGAGCGCGTGTGGGAATCGTCCGTCGTGGGCGCGCTCGCCGCGAGCGGCATCCGCTACGTGACGGTCGACGACTATCACTTCCTCTGTACCGGGCTCGACGGCGCGACGCTCGACAGCTTCTACACGGCCGAGGACGACGGGCGCACGGTGGATCTCTTCCCGATCTCCGAAGCCCTGCGCTACCGCCTGCCGTTCTCGCCCGCCGCGGAAGCCGTCGCCTATCTCGAGGGCCTCGCTGACGCCGGCCACGAAGCGGCGATCTATTTCGACGACATCGAGAAATTCGGGATCTGGCCCGAGACCTACGCCTGGGTCTACGAACGCGGCTGGCTCGAGGACTTCATCCGCGGCGTGCTCGCCTCGAAGAAGATCCGCACCGGGACGTATGCCGGTTATCACGACACCCACCGCACGCGCGGCATCGTCTATCTGCCGACGGCGTCTTACATCGAAATGAATGAGTGGACGCTGCCCGCGGCGGCGGCGAAGGTCTATGACGAGCTCGTTCAGCAGGAGAAGACCGCCGGTCGCTTCGAGCGCACCCGCCCGTTCCTGCGCGGCGGCATCTGGCGCAATTTCCTCTCGCGCTATCCCGAGGCGAACTGGATGCACAAGCGCATGCTCGGCCTCTCGGCACGGCTCGAGGCCCTGCCGCCCGCGGCCCGGCGCCCCGAGCTCTACGCGCTGCTCTACAAGGCGCAGGCGAACGACGCTTACTGGCACGGCCTGTTCGGCGGGCTCTACCTGCCGCACCTGCGCCGCGCGGTGTGGACGAATCTCGTCGAGCTCGAGGCAGCGCTCGACGTCCTCGCGCCGCGCGCGCCCGATGACGCCGAAACCGCGCAAGATGTCGACTTCGACGGCCGGCGCGAGCTGTTCCTCACGACCGCCGAAGTACAGGCCGTGATCCGCGACGACGGCTCGGCGAGTGTTCACGAGCTCGACACCTACACCTTGCGCCACAACTTCGGCGACACGCTGCGACGCTCGCCGGAACACTATTACGGCAAGATGCGCGCAAGCCCCGCGGCGAAAGGACCGGGCCACGGCGGCATCGCCTCGGCACACGATCGCGTCGCCTTCAAGCACGAGATCGCGCCGGAGGATCTCCTCGCCGACGACGCGGGACGCGGGACGTTCGACGACTTCGCGCGGGCGAACGGCGCGGACGTCGCGGTGCGCGACTACGCGCTCGTCACGGCAGGCGGCGGTCGGGCACGGTTCCGCTCGACGACGCTCCCGCTCGAGAAAGAGCTCACAGTCAGCGGCAACGCGCTCCGTGTCGGGTACCGCTGGACGGGTGCCGTGCCGGCGGAGTTCCGCTGCGTGCTCCACCTCGCGATGCCGAGCTGCGACGGCTACGCGGGGCGCTATGTCCTCGCCGACGGCAGGATCCCCTGCGGTTTCGGCCAGGAGCTCGAGCTCGGCGCGGTGACGCGGCTGACGCTCGAGGACGCCGTGCTCGGCGGCGCGGTGGCGCTCGAGTGTTCACGGCCGGTCGCGGTGCGTGCCGCCCCGCATTACACGGTGTCCCAGTCCGAGGCCGGCTTCGAGAAAATCATGCAGGCGGCCGGGCTCGAGCTCGCCTGGAAGCCCGTCGTCGGGGAGACGTTACAGATCACGCTCAGCGTCGTTCCCGGCTGAGCCGTGGCGGGCCGGAAACGTGCCTGACGCAGTGCCGCATCCGGCTGGCCATGCCCGGACGATGGGTGCATACTAATTTTGATTCCGGCGCGCATCGGGCGCGGGATCAGGTGACGGGCCGAGTGGTGCCGCGCCGAGACAGCCCAGAGACATGGAAACAGGACACCCAGCGGTGCTATTCGAACGCGGCACGCGAGCGCACTCCCCCTCTCCGGACCACGGGCACGGGCGGGCACGCGCCACGCTCGGCAGGTGCCTACGCAAGCGACAGACACAACCTTGACCGAGCCCCTTCCACCCCCCGATTTCCGCCCCGACATCCAGGCGGCCGGGCTCGTGCTGCGTCAGGCGATCGCGAATGCCGAAGGTCCGCTGCCCCCGCCCTGGTTCATGGAGTTCCTGCTGAAGTACTGGCGGCGCTTCCTGGTCTACGTCCACCACGACCACGGCGACGACAGCGACGACTGGAAGCACGCGGTCGACGTCACCCGGCGCCTGCTGTTGAGCATCGTCCCCGCGAATTCCACGGAGCAGCGCTCGCAGGTGCTGCACGGTCTGCCGCGGCTCATCACGGACGTGAAGCTCGCACTCGATGCCTCGGGTGTGCCATCCGACGATCGCGGTGCGTTCCTCGACAAGCTCCGGGATCTGCACATGACGCTGTTCGATCCGAACCAGCCGCTGCCCGTGAACCCCGTCGATCTCTCCGACACGATCACCATGGACGTCCGTGATCCCCGCTATCGGGCGCTCCTCGACAAGCTCGACGGCGCCGACAGCGTGGAATACATCGAGATGTGACGCCGGCCTTCAGGCCGACCCGCCCGACTTCCGCTTGCCGAACAGCCGCCGCAGCACGGCCACCGCGCCGATCACCACCACCGCGATCCCCTTCTTGCCCGCAATCGCGAGTGCGATGAGCTTGGCGATCAGGCCCGACTTCGCCGCGATGCCGCCGGCGATCAAGGCCGCGAGGCCGTAGGCCGCGACCTTGTCGACGGTCGGATCGAACTCGGCGTACGTGTTGCCGGGTTTGAAATCCGTGAACGCGACGACGTCGCGCATGTCGCGCTTGATGCTCTCGAGCTGCGCCATGCCCGAGACCGCCGTCAGGACCAGCACGCCCTTGCGACCCAGCACGCGGATGTCGTAGTTCAGCGTGTGCTCTTCCGCGCCCTTGAACGCGAGCTCCTTCGCCCAGTAGAGCTTGTGGCTCGCGGCGTCGTAGTGCGGGGGCTCCGCCCAACCGACGAGCTCGACCTCGGAGACGCCCTGCTTGCGGCGCTCCTCGTTCGATTTCGCGGTGCGCTCCTTCATGCTCCGGAGCATCTCCGCGTAATCGATCTTGTCGGCGTCGGCATCGGAGATGTGGCCTTCCTCTTCGTAAGTGATGACGACGCCGAAGCTCGCGGGGTCGAGCGGTCCGACGTTCACCGGCAACAGCATGCCGAGCGTGCCGTCGCCGCTCGGATTGCCCCAGCCTTCCGTGAGCAGGCGCGCGGTGTCGCCGGGCGCCAGATAGCGGAACGCGGGATTGAGATGCAGGCTCGCGATCCCACCGCCGAGCTCGACGTCGCCGGTCTCGTAGTGCAGCGAGGCCTCGAACGCGGCACGGGCATCGCCCGCGCTCGGCGCCTCCGCGGCGTGGCCCGCGCAGGTGTACACGCACAAGGCCAGCGTGCAGAGCATTCGCGAATAAGGCTGCATGTCGACTCCTTTCTTGACCGATGATTGCAGGCTTCCGTGGCCCGGGCATCTTCGGGGGCCGCGGGCCCGTGCGCAAGCCTCAGCGCTGCGACAATTCGCCATGCACCTCGTAGCAGAGCACCGCAAGCAGCGCCGCGAGCCCGAGATACCAGCACGCATACTCCGCGCGCTTCGCCAGCGGGACCTCGTAATAGCCCGCCGGCCGCTGGCTCGCAAAATCACCGCGCCACGCGGCGACGACCTGCGGCAGCGCGAAGAGCGCGACGAGGAGCAGCAGCATGCTCGGCCGCCACAGGAAGACCGCCACGAGCATCGGCACGCCGAGCAGCCAGATGCGCGGCGAGAGGATCGCCGTGATGCGGCCGCCGTCGAGCGGCGAGATCGGCAGCAGGTTGAAGAGATTCAGGAGCAAGCCCGAATAGGCGAGCGAGAGCAGGAAGGGACTGCGGTAGGCGCCGGCCGCGAAATAGCAGGCGAGCGCCGCGGCGGTGCCGACGACCGGCCCCGCGATCCCGACGTAGGCCTCCGTCTCCACGTCGTGCGGCAGGTTCTTGAGCTGGATCCACGCGCCGACGAAAGGAATGAAGGTCGGCGCGCCGACGTCGAGGCCGCGCTGGCGCGCCGCGAGGAAGTGGCCCATCTCATGGCAGAATATGAGGCCGACGAGGCCTGCCGCATAGGCCCAGCCGTGTTGCAGGGCGTAGACGCCGACCGACAGCAGCATCGTGCCGAGCGTCGTCCCGGCCTTGCCGAATTTCGCGAGCGAGAGGAGCGCGAGCAGCGCCTTGATCATCGGACATTCCTTCGTGGCGGCGACCGCAGGATAACCGCGGCGGCCCGCCGAGTCATCGCCGCCCCGCGGCTTGCCTGACATAATGCCGCGGCGCCGGCGACGTTCGGCGCGACCAACCGAGGGGGAACACATGGCCGACAAGGATCTCTGCTATCTCACCGCGACCGAGGCGATCGCGAAATTCAAACGCAAGACGCTCTCGCCCGTCGAGCTCATGAAGGCCGTCATCGCGCGCTGCGAAGCCGTCAATCCGACGGTGAACGCGCTGACCTACACGTTCTTCGATCGCGCGCTCGCCCAGGCCCGCGCCGCCGAACGCCGTTATGCACGCGGCGCCGAGACGCGCCCGCTCGAAGGCATCCCGCTCGCGGTCAAGGATCTCCATCCCGTGAAAGGCGAGATCACGACCTGGGGCTCGAAGGTCTACGAAGGCGTGCGCTCGGAATACACCGCACCGACGGTGCAGCGGCTCTTCGACGCGGGCGCCATCATGCATGCGCGGACGACGACGCCGGAGTTCGGCCACACCGGCCACGGTCACAGTCCGCTGTGGGGGGTGACGCGCAATCCCTGGAATCCCGAATACACCTCCGGGGGTTCCTCGAGCGGCGCCGGTGTCACGGTCGCGGCCGGCATGACGACCCTCGCCGACGGCTCCGACGGCGGCGGCTCGATCCGCATCCCGGCTTCCGCCTGCGGCGTCTTCGGCTACAAGCCGCCGTTCGGCCGCAATCCGCAGGGCCTCGTGCCGACGAACAACTGGATGTTCCTGCACATGGGGCCGCTGACGCGCAGCGTCGCGGACGCCGCGCTCATGCAGAACGTGATGGCCGGTCCGTGCACGGGCGACATCACGACCTTGAAGCCGAAGCTCGAGATCCCGAGACGCCTCGATGGCATACGCGGTCTCAAGGTCGCCTACTCGCCGGACCTCGGCTACTTCGAAGTCGACACCGAGGTCGCGCGCAACACCCGCGCGGCGCTGTCCGTGTTCAAGAGCCTCGGCTGCAGAGTGAAAGAGGTCGACGTGGGCTGGACGCACGCGGTCTACGACGCCTGGATCGTGCAGTGGACCGGGATGTTCGCGGCGATCGCCGGCGGCTACGTGCCGAGCCACGGTTATCTCATGGACCCCTACGTGCGCGGCCTGCTCGAGCGCGGCCTGGCGATGAGCGCCGTGCGCGCGAACCAGACGACGTTCGTGCAGACCGAGATGTGGGCGAAGCTCGGCCCCCTCCTCGACGAATACGACATCCTGGTCTGCCCGACGCTCGCGCTGCCCGCCGTGAAGGCCGAGCATCGCTGCGACGATCCGGATTTTCGCATCAACGGCAAACGCGTCCACGCCGAGCTCATGTGGTGCATGACCTATCCGTTCAATCTCGTGAGTCAATGCCCCGTCGCGACCGTGCCGAGCGGCTTCGCGAGCAACGGCGTGCCGACGGGCCTGCAGATCGTC
The DNA here is from genome assembly GCA_016209015.1 of Gammaproteobacteria bacterium. Classification (GTDB taxonomy): domain Bacteria; phylum Pseudomonadota; class Gammaproteobacteria; genus JACQWY01. The sequence goes on from JACQWY010000035.1 coordinate 154,460, forward strand.
GGACGCACTTACGACGACGTGACGGTGTTCCGCGCGGCGGCGGCGTTCGAGAGCGCGCAGCCATGGCGCGGGGTGACGCCGGCGCTGTGACCTCGTTTTCCGCAGGTCCGGTTCGCGCCAGCGTAAGCGGACGCTCGGCCCGCGTGGCGCGTGTGCTCGAGGCGTGTCCGGCGATAGCGGTCGAACGTCCGGTTACGCCTGCGGCCTGAACGTCCGACGGCGCTGCTTCGCTTCCACCCATGGCCAAACCCCCATCGATTCCCTATCCTCTCCCTTCCCTGTCCACCCCAGAGTAAGCCCAGTGTTCGATCGCACTTTCGTCATCGTCGAGCTCGCCAACATCCTGGCCGGGCCGATCACCGCGCAGTACTTCGCCGAGCTCGGCGCGCGCGTCATCAAGGTCGAAAATCCCGCCACGCGCGGCGACGCGACGCGCGCCTGGCGCACCCTGAACGAGGATCCGCACAACGACGTGTCCTCGTACTTCTCGTGCACGAACTGGGGCAAGGAATCGATCGCGCTCGATTTCACGAAGCCCGAGGGTCTTGCCGTCGCGCACGATCTCTGCCGGCGTGCGGACATCGTCACCGCGAGCTTCAAGCCGGGCGATGCGCAGAAGCTCGGGCTCGACTACACGACGCTCGCGAAGACGAACCCGAAGCTCATCTACGGCCAGATCAATGCGTATGGCGAAGAGGATCCGCGTCCGGGCTTCGATGCGATCGTGCAGGCCGAAGCGGGCTTCACGTATTTGAACGGGGAGCCGGACGGGCCGCCGACGAAGATGCCGGTCGCGCTCGTCGATCTGCTCGCCGCCCATCAATTGAAAGAGGCGCTGTTGCTCGCGCTGCTGAAGCGCGAGCGCACGGGCGACGGCAGCTTCGTCTCGGTCTCGCTGCTGCAGGCGGCCGTCTCCTCGCTCGCGAACCAGGCGACGAACTACCTCGTCGGCGGCGTCGTGCCGAAGCGCATGGGCTCCGAGCATCCGAACATCGTGCCCTACGGCACAATCCTGCAGGGCTCGGACGGCCGCGGCGTCGTGCTCGCGGCGGCGACGGAGCGTCAGTTCCGGGATTTCGTGAAAGCGATCGGCCGGCCCGAGCTCGCGGACGATCCCGAGTATCAGACCGCCCGCCAGCGCGTCGCGAAGCGCGAGGAGCTGCTCGGCAGGATCCGCGCGAAGACGAACACCATGACCTCGGCGGAGCTCGCGCAGGCGCTGAACGAATCGAAGGTGCCCTACGGTTTCGTGAACGACATGGCCGCGGTCTTCGAACAGGCCGGCGCGCAGGCGCTGCTCATGCAGGGCGAGCGTCTCGGCAAGCCGATCCGCGGCGTGCGGAGTTGCGCGTTCACGGGCGACGCGGGCAGGCGCGTGCTGCCGCTGCCGCCGCCGCATCTCCACGAGCATGCGCGGACGATCCTGCGCGTTCACCTTCGTTACGACGAGGCGAAGTGCGATGCGCTCGCGGGCGCCGGCGTGTTCGGCGATCTCGGAACCGGCACGTAATCGCGCCGCGGCGGACGCAGGCCGGCCCCGGCCGCGATCCTCCAGAATCCGTCACCTCCCACCAGCCAAGAGATCTCCGGATGAATTCCCAGGCACCCGGTCGCATCGTCGTCGTCGGTGGATCCATGGCGGGTCTGTTCTGCGGCATTCTGCTGAGAAGGCTCGGCTACGAGGTCGAAGTCTACGAACGCGCGGGCGAAGCGCTCGCGAGCCGCGGCGCCGGCATCGCGACACATCGCGAGCTCTATGCGGCGTTCAAGCAGGCGGGCGTACGCATCGATCGCGCGATGGGCGTCGAAACCGCGGGCCGCATCGCGATCGCGCCCGACGGCACCGTGCTCGGCACGCATCCCATGCCCCAGATCATGACGTCCTGGGGGCTGCTCTATCGCTTTCTGCGCCGCGAATATCCCGATGCGCACTACCATGCGGGCGCGGTGTTCGCGGATTTCAGCGAGGACGCCGACGGCGTGACCGTACGCTTCGAGGACGGGCGCGAGACGCGTGCGGACTGGCTCGTCGCGGCCGACGGTCTGCACTCTTCGATTCGCGCGAAAGTGCTGCCCGCAGCCGTGCCGGAATACGCGGGCTATGCGGCGTGGCGCGGGCTCGTCGACGAAGCAGCGCTGCCCGCATCGTTTCTCGAGCAACTGTCCGGACAGTTCGCGTTCTGCCTGCCCGAGGGCGAGCACATGCTGGGCTATCTCGTCGCCGGTCCGAACGACGATCTCACGCCGGGCCGGCGCTGGTACAACTGGGTGTGGTATCGCCCCGCGGTCGGCGCGGCCGCGCTCGCCGATCTGCTCACCGACGAGTGCGGCCGGCATCATCCGCTCGGCATCCCGCATCACCTCATCCGCGCGGAGCACATCGCGAAAATGCGCGCGGACGCCGAGATTCGCGTCGCACCGCTGTTCCGTGAAGCCGTGCGGCGCACGGAGCGGCCGTTCCTGCAGCCGATCTACGACTTCGTGAGCCCGCGCCTGGTGTGCGGCCGCGTGCTGCTCGTCGGGGATGCCGCGTGCACGGCGCGGCCGCACATCGGCCTCGGCGTCTCGAAGGCCGCGGACGATGCGGCGAAGCTCGCGCACGCGTTCTATCGCACGGACGTCGATCGCCGGAGCGCGCTCGCCGACTGGGAAGCCGATCGGCTGCGCTTCGCGCGCGCCGCGGTGAAGCACAGCCGCAGTCTCGGCGCGTATCTCGGTCCCGCGCAGACGACACCCGAAGGCCGCGCGCTCGCCGAGTTCAATCGTCGGCCGGAGACGGTGATGGCACGCGCGGCGGCGACCGATCCGGAGCGCTACCTGGAGTACTGAGCCGGGACTGATACCAGAGCCCGAGCAGCGCGATGCCGATCCCCGAAATCAGGAACGGCGCCCGGTAACCCACACGGTCTATCGCCGCACCGAGCAGCGCCACCCCCGTCCCCTGCCCCGCGAAGAGACTGAACGCGAACAGCGCGACCGCCGTGCCGCGCGCCTGCGGCGCGAGCTCGGTCGCCCGCAGTTGCAGCGTGTTGTGCATCATGTAGAAGCCGAAGCCGAGCCCGACGAGCGTCGGCGCGACCCACGGCCAGTCCGGCACGAAACCGAGCGCCGAATAACAGCATGCCATCGCGAGCGCGCCGGCGATCAGCATGCCGCGTTCGCCGAGCAGCGGGATGATGCGGCGGACCTGCGCCGCGTAGACGAGCCCGCCGAGACCGAAGCACGTGAGCAGGAGCCCGATCACCGTATAGCTCACCGCGAAGCGGGTCTTGATATAGGCGCCGACGTAGGCCATCGCGCCGAAGAACAGGAAGCCTTCGAGGGCGACCGTCACGAGCACGCCGCGCGCGTGGCCGTCGCGCAGGATCTCGAGATAGGGCCGGAACAGCGCGCGACCGGTGAGCGCGACGTCCTTGCGGGGCTCGATGCGATGACGCGTCTGCGACCAGAGCAGCGCGGCCATCACGGCGGTCGTGACCCCGAACAGCAGGAAGATGCGCCGCCAGCCCATGAGATCGGCGAGCACGCCGCCGAGACCTCCGCCCATGATCTGACCGAGGATGAGCCCGCCGAGGTAACGCGCGAGTGTCGCCTGACGCACCGTGTAGTCGATGTTGTCCGCGATGAAGGCCATCGACAGCGGCACGGTCGCCGCCATGAGCGCGCCGGACAGGAAACGCAGCGCGGTGAGCGTTTCGCTCCCGGGCGCGAAGGCCGAGGCGAAGATGAAGAGCGCCGAGAACGCGAGCGTCGCGGTCACGACGTGCAGCTTGCCGTAGCGATCGCCGGCGGGACCGTAGACGAGCTGACAGAGGCCATAGGGAATGGCGAACGCGGTGACGACCATGCCGACGCGTCCGACGCTCATGCCGAAATCCTGCGCGAGCACGGGCAGGAGCGGGTCGGTGACGCGCATGACCGCGATCACGATGAAGCCCACCATGCTCAAGAGGACGATCAGGGCCGGCATCGATACTCCCGGGCAGGACGGACGTTCGCGAGGAAGCCGCATGATAGCTGCGCGCGCGACTCCCTCCAAGCCGCGCCCGAGGCTTGCGCCGCGGCACCCGAACTCAGTACGCTCTGAGCGCCTGTCACGACAACCACGAGGAGCGCGATGAGATGAGGAATTTCCTGCTCGGCGTCGACGTGGGCGGCACGTTCACCGATTTCGTCGCCTACGATCGCGGGCAGCGCGAGCTCACGGTCTGGAAGCAGCTCTCGACGCCGAAGGATCCGACGACCGGCATTCTCGGCGGGCTGCAAGCGATCGAGGCGCGCGCGATCGAGAACCTGCGTCTCGGCACGACGGTCGCCACGAACGCGATCCTCGAACGCAAGGGCGCGCGCGTCGCCTATGTCACGACACGCGGCTTCCGCGACATCCCTTTCCTGCAGCGCGGTCATCGCGAGCATCACTACGACAGCGGCTGGATCCGCTCCCGGCCGCTCGTCCGCCGTCGCGACTGCCACGAGGTCGACGAGCGCATCCTCGCCGACGGCGCGGTGCTGACGGCGCTCGACGAGGCCGGCGTGCGCGAGGTCGCAGCCCGGATCCGCGCCGCCGGCGACATCGAGGCGGTCGCGGTCGCCCTGCTCTTCTCGTACGTCAATCCCGTCCACGAGCAGCGCGTGCGCGAAATCCTCGCCGCGGAGCTGCCCGGGATGCCGATTTCGATCTCCTACGACGTGCTGCCGAAGTGGAAGGAATACGAGCGCGCCTCCACGACGCTCGCCGATGCCTACATCAAGCCCGTACTGCATCGCTACCTGCGCGACATGCGCGGCCGCTTCGACGAACGCGGCATCACGAAACACGTCGTGATGATCAAATCGAACGGCGGCGAGATGACGCTCGACGCCGCGCGCGAGCAGCCCATCCACCTGACGCTCTCCGGGCCGACCGGCGGCGTCGTCGCGGCGAAGGCGATCGCCGAGAATCTCGGCCTCTCGCATCTCGTCACGCTGGACATGGGCGGGACGTCGACGGACTGCTCGACGATCGTCGATGGCAGCATCGCCTTCACGACGAGCTTCGAGATCGAATTCGGCCTGCCGGTGCAGGTCCCGATGATCGACATCCGCACCATCGGCGCAGGCGGCGGCTCGATCGCCTGGATGGACAAAGGCGGGATGTTGCGCGTCGGCCCGCACAGCGCGGGCGCCCAGCCGGGGCCGGTGTGCTACGGCTTCGGCGGCGAGCACGCGACAGTGACGGACGCGAACCTCGTCCTCGGCCGCATCAACCCCGCGAACTTCCTCGGCGGCAGCATGAAGCTCGATCTGCCGCACGCGGAAGCCGCGCTCGCGCGGCTCGCCGATCCGCTCGGCATGAATGCGGAGCAGCTCGCGCTCGCCGTCTCGCGCATCGTGAACAACAATATGGTCGGCGCGCTGCGCACGGTGCTCATCGAGCGCGGCTTCGACCCGCGCGACTTCGCGCTCGTCGCGTTCGGCGGCGCGGGCCCGCTGCACGTCTCGGACCTCATGGCCGAGGCCGGCATCCCGCGCGGCGTCGTGCCCGTGCACCCCGGCCAGTTCTCGGCGCTCGGCTTCATCCTGACGGATGCCCGCGTCGATCTCGAACGCACGGTGCAGATGCACTCGCGGCGCTTCGACGCCGAGCGCGCGACGGCGATCCTGAAGGAGCTGATTGCGACGGGGACCGCGAATCTCGCCGAGCAGGGCTACACGCACCACCTCGCCGTCACGCGCACGCTCGACCTGCGCTACCTCGGCCAGAACTACGAGCTCGAGGTGGGGATCGACTTCGACGAGTTCACGGCGGCGAACACCGCACGCGTCTGGGAGGCGTTCCACGCCCTGCACCAAGCGCGCTTCGGCTTCCACATTCCGAACGAAGTCATCGAGGCGATCACCATCAAGTGCACCGTGGTGTCGGTCGCTGAGCGGCTGGACTTCCCGACGCTGCCGGCGTCGGGCGGCTCGCCGCAGCCGACGGACCGCCGTCGCGCGGTGTTCGAGGACGGCGGGTTCGACACGCCGGTCTACGATCGCGCGGGCCTGCGAGCCGGCGATCGCATCACCGGTCCCGCACTCGTCGAGGAAGCCGCCTCGGTGACGGTGCTCCGGCCCGGCTATCGGCTCGAGGTCACGGCCCACGGCCATCTGCTCGTACTCGCCCCCGGCGTGGAGAACTGACATGAAGCCCGTTGCCCAGATGGATCTCGTCACCATGAACATCCTCGAGAACACCATGGTGTCGATCTGCCGCGAAATGGGGATCACGCTCATGAAGACGTCGTACTCGACGATCTTCAACGAGGCCCTCGACTTCACCTGCGCGATCGCCTCGCCCAATGGCGAGATGCTCGCGGTCGCGGAATTCTGTCCGGCACAGATCGGCGGCATGCCGCTGCTCATCCGCTCCTGCCTGCAGGAAATCCCGGTCAGCGAAATCGAGGCGGGCGACGTGCTCGTGCACAACGACCCCTACCGCGGCGGCCTGCACACGCCCGAGCACACGCTGTTCTGTCCGGTCTACGTCGACGGCGAGATCGTCGCGTTCACGGTCGCAATCGGGCACGTCGCGGAAGTCGGCGGCATGGTGCCGGGCGGCTTCCCCTCGGAAGCGACCGAGATCTTCCACGAAGGCATCCGCGTGCCGCCGGTGAAGATCAAGAAGCGCGGCGAAGACGTCGTCGAGGTCTGGAAGCTCTGGCTCGCGAACGTGCGTACGCCGCGCTACAACTACGGCGACATGCGGGCGATGATTTCCGGCGTCGAGCTCGGCAGCGCGCGCCTCGCCGAGGTCGTGAAGAAATACGGCCGCGAGGTGTTCAAGACGAACTGCTCCGATCTCATGGACTACGCCGAAGCGCGCATGCGCGCCGAGCTCGCCGAGATCCCGCCCGGCAAGTACAGCTTCGTCGACTACATGGACAACGACGGCGTGTCCGATTCCGAGATCCGCATCGAGGCTCACTGCTACGTGCGCGACGGGACGATCGTCGTCGACTATTCGGGCTCGACGCCGCAGGTCGCGGGCCCGATCAACGCGACGCTCGGGGTGGCGTGGTCCGCGGCCTACAATGCGATCCTGCACCTGACGGATCCGAGCATCCCGCGTAATTCGGGCTGCTTCCGGCCCATCAAGGTCATCGCGCCGAAGGGCACGATCGTCAACGTCGACTATCCCGCGCCCGAGGTCGGCGGCAACACCGAGACCCATCCGCGGATCGCCGGTGCCGTCATCGGCGCGCTCGCCCAGGCCGCGCCGCAGCGCGCGATGGCGGGCGAAGGCGGCACGCATCTGAACTTCGTCTTCGGCGGCCACGATCGCCGGCACGACGAGTACTTCGCGTGCTACGACATCGAGGTCGTGGGCTGGGGCGCGCGCCCGTTCGCGGACGGTAACGACGCGACGGATTCCATCAACGGCAACTGCCGCGTGATGCCGGTTGAAGTCTTCGAGACGCGCTATCCCTGGCTCACGGAGGAATACACGCTGCGGCCCGATTCGGGCGGCGCGGGCACGTTTCGCGGCGGCCTCGGCACGTCGAAGATCTACCGCTGTCTCGACGCCGAGATCACGGCCTCCCAGCTCACGGATCGCCACCAGCACCAGGCCTACGGTCTCGCCGGCGGCGCGCCCGGCGCGACGGGCATGACGCACTACCAGGCCGCCGGCGCTCGCGAGTGGCAGACCATGGTCGAGGCGTTCCGCAAGCGTTCGACGAGCAAATGGTCGAATGTCGTGTTCAAGCCCGGCGATCGCGTGCAGATCCTGACCCCGGGTGGCGGCGGCTACGGTGATCCGAAGCGTCGCGATCCCGCACTCGTCCACGAGGACCTCGCCGACGGTTTCATCAGCCACGACACCGCGCGCCGCGTCTACGGCGTCGTGCCGAAGGAGTAGGCCATGCGCTTTTCGGACAACGGTTATTACGTCGAGAAATACGTGAAGTGCGACTGCTGCGGCGTGCTCGTCTACGATGCGGGCCTGCGCGTCGAAGATGCCGTGCGCGGCGAGCTCGTGTACTGCTCCGCGTGGTGCCGGGAGTGGCAGACCCAGAAGTTCGCGGGTGTGGACTTCCCGAGCGTGAACGCTCGGTTGCACGGTGCGTAGCGGAAAAAAAGGGGCACTATTCACCGGCAGGCAGAGGTAGCCGTCTGTAGACGTCGCCCTCGCGCAGGCGAGGGCCCGGTCGTTCAGCCCCGGCGCCGAGGTCGAACCATGGGGCGAGTGCAGATGCCAGCGCGGCGCGGCGCCCTCGAAAGCCCGAGGTTCACTGGAAAATTTTGCCCCCGAAATTTTGAAAGATCAGCCACGGCGGGAGGCGTCGACAGGCCCCGCAGTCTGGAGAAGAAAAAAAAAGCCGGACCCTCGAAATGAGCTGAGACGGGTCCGGCTTCATGACGCGGCGGCGGCCCTGCAGAAGATCGACCGACGCCGGGCGACCACCGCGGAGCCTGCCTGGGGAGGGACACCGCGATGATCTCGGTGCACGACGCAGCGGGACCCGAGCCTGAGGCCGGAACGGCCTGCTAGGGGGGTGCGGCGCGAGTCCCACCGTCGGGGTGTGGGCGCCGTGCAAGGGTATTGGACCACGCTGGTTCTTAAGGGAGATTAAGAGCCACAGCGGCTTTGTACTGAAACGTAGTGTCTTAATAACCTGATACAAAAAGTTACAAACCGGTCCCGCAGGCCGCGGCGCAAGGGGAGCACGACGATGACGAAGCTGAAGACGCGCGGTCTCGCCGCCGCGCTCGCAACCCTCTGCGCGGGGCCCGTGGGCGCTTTCGAGGCCCGGCATTTCGGGGATCTCACGGCCCAGGCGACGGCCAATGCGCGCCTCGGCCTGCAATACGGCACGGGCATCAACTTCGGGCTCGGCGCGCTCGACGGCACGCGCGAACGCAATCGTTCTTCGCTCGCCGCGTCGATCAAGCCGAAGCTCACGCTCGACTACGCCGCGACGCCGGCCACGCATCTCTACGGCGGTGTCTCGGTCGCGGCCGCCGTGACCTCGCTCGACGGCGAGATCTCGGGGCAGTTCGCGCGCGCCGGTGACACCCAGATCAACACCGACGACGCCTACTTCGGCCTGCGTTCCGGGGTCCTCGACGTCTCCGTCGGCGCGCAGGAGTTCTGGGTCGGCGACGGCCTCCTCATCGGCGACGGCAATTTCGACCTCGGCCCGAGCGACGGTCAGTACTGGGTCGTGCCGTTCGCGGCCTGGCGGAATTCCGCGATCGTGAAGCTCAACACCTCGCCGCTGCGTGCCGAGGCGTTCTGGCTGCGCTCGGATCGCGACTTCGGCGATTCGCGCGTCGTCGGCGTGAACGTCGAGACGAGCGGTTGGGCGTTCGAGGAGTACGGCAAGCTCGGCGCGATGCACCTCGACATCCTCGACGGCAACCGCTTCCACTACGACGGCATGGAGGTCTACGACCTGCGCGCCTCCGGGGTGAAGCTGCCCGGGCTGAAGGACCTTACGTTCTTCGGCGAGTTCGTGCGCGAGGTCGGGCGCGACAGCGACGGCGGCCGGCCGAACGATGCGATCGGCTGGTACGTCGAAGGCCAGTATCACCTGCCGCGGCTGCCGCTCAATCCGACGTTCGCCTATCGCTACGCGCACTTCTCCGGCGACGATCCGAAGACGCGCGACAACGAGGAATACCGCGGCCTCTTCTACAGCTTCTACAAGCGCGAGTGGGACACCTGGTACATGGGCGAGATCGCGAGCGAGTACCACCTCTTCAACGAGAATCAGAACACGCAGATGTTCAAGCTCAAGCTCGCGCCGGATCCGAAGTGGGCATATTCCGCCTACTACTACCACCACGAGCTCGACACGAAGCAGTACCTCGGCACGCCGGTGAGCTCCACGGACTGGGCCGAGGAAATCAATCTCCAGGTCGAATACTTCCTCGGCCATCGCTTCTACGGTTACGCGGGCATCATCTGGTCGACGCCGAATCGTGCGGCACGCGAGATCTACGGGCCCGACGATTTCACGGTGCTGCAGACGTGGTTGTCCTACACGTTCTGAGCCCGCGGGCTCGGAACGAGCAGCGCACCATGCGCGCCGGCAGTGGCGTACCCGTTCACCGGAGTTGAACTGCTCGCGCGACGATGGGACGCTGTATGCGCTGCCCCGGCGGGCAGCGTGCTTCCATCGCCGGCCCGCTGCCGTCGACCCTCTGCAACCCACGCTATGCCCTGGAGGAGATTCTCATGGCCCGCATCAGCCCCATGCCGTTCGAACAGATCGACGACGAGCTCAAGCCCATCATGAAAGAGTATGACGACGAACTCGGCGGTTCGGAATTCGTCGAGGTGTTCGCGCACGCGCCGGGACCGTTCAAGAATTTCATCACCTTCTATTTCCCGCTGATCTCCGAGACCCGCGGCGAAATCGATCCGCGCATCACGGAGCTCGCGCGCATGATGGTCGCGAACGAGAACGACTGCCGCCTCTGCAAGGCGGCGCGCTTCGCGCACGCCGAGAAGCGCGGCGTGTCCGAGGAGCTGATCAACGAGATTCCGAACTATCGCGAGAGCAAGCTGCTGACGCCGCGCGAGAAGGCCGCGATCCATTTCGCGGAGGTCCTGGCCGGCGATCACAAGAGCGCGGACAAGGCGCTGTTCGACGAGCTGCGCGAGCATTTCAGCGAAGCGGACATCGTCGACCTCGGCTGGCGCATCGTGACGTTCGTCGGCTACGGCCGCTTCCTGCACGTGCTCGATCTCGACATCGGCCACAAGTGCCCGCTGTCGTTCGGCCCGAAAGCCGCCTGAGCGCTACTCCACCGTGCCCGCGCCGGGCGCGGGCGCGCCTTCCCGCCGCGACGCGAACGGCGGCAGGCCGCGAGCCACGACGTAGCCCGCGAGCGCGCACGCGAGACACACCGCGAGCGCGACCCTGACGCCGTCGATCAAACCGATGCGCGCCTCGTCGAGCAGTTGCGGGGCGGAGAATCCCAAGGCCTGCGCGAAGTGTGCGAGGCTCGCCTGATCCTCGCCGCGCACGAGCAGCTGCGGACTCGTGAAGAGCGCCGCGACACCCTGGGCATCGACCCGGGCGCGCGTCAGTGCCGCGCCTGCCGCGGCGTGGAACTGCAGGTCGACGACGAGACCCGCAAGGCTTGCCCCGAACATGTTGCCGATCGTGCGGGTGGTCTGAATGACCGCCGAGGCCGCGCCCATGTCCCGCCGCGGCACGGCGGCCTGCACCTGCAGCGTCAGGTTCGCGAGCTGGAAACCGAAACCGAATCCGCAGACCGCGAACAGCACCGCGAGCACGAGGTGCGGCGTCTGCGCGTCGATGAGCAGCAGCCCGCAGATACCCGCGCTGACGATGAGCAGTCCACGCGCAATCATCTTCTCCGGCGCCCGCAGCCGCGGCAGCAGCCGGCCGTTCACGACGCTGCCGAGCGTGATGCTGACGACGAGCGGCGAGAACAGCGTGCCGGCCGCCTTGGGCGAGAGGTCGAAGCCGCCCTGCAGCATGAGCGGCAGGTAGTAGACCATCACGAAGAGCACGAAGCCGATCAGCGCGGCGAGCGCGCAGAGGCGCCGCACGGCCATGATGTCGAACAGATGCGGCGGGACGATCGGCGCGGCGGTGTGCGTCTGATGCCGCGCGAACACGCTGCCGAAGGCGCCCGCGAGCACCACGAGACCCCAGAACACCGGATGCCTGAAGCCGCCGCCTTTGCCCGTCTCCGTCGCGAGCAGCAGCGCCGCGATCGCCGCGCTCATCAACAGCGCGCCTGCCCAGTCGAGGCTCCGATCGTCGTCTTCGTGATGCGTGATGTGCGGCAGGAAGCGCCATACGAGCGCGAGCGCCAGCACGCCGATCGGCAGGTTCACGTAGAACACGCTGCGCCAGCCGAGATGCTCCGTCATCCAGCCACCGAGCACCGGACCGACGCCGGAGGCGATGCCGAAGGTGACCGACAGGATCGCCTGCCAGCGCGCGCGCACCATGGGCTCCGGAAACAGATCGCTGACCGACGCGAAGGCCGCGCCGATCAACATGCCGCCGCCGATGCCCTGCACGGCGCGCGCCGCGACCAGCATGCCCATCGTCGTCGCGAGCCCGCACAGCGCCGAGGCGAGCGAGAAGACGAGGATCGAGGCGATCACGAACGGCTTGCGCCCGTAGAGATCGCCGAGCCGGCCGGTGATCGGAATGAAGATCGCGTTCGTGAGCAGATAGGCCGCGCCGACCCACGCGTAGTAGGCGAAACCCTGCAATTCGGCAATCACCCGCGGCAACGCGGTGCCGACGACCGTCTGGTCGAAGGCGATGAGCGTCATGACGGTGGCGATGCCGAACATCGCGGCCGCGGAGTCGCGGCGGGAACGGATCGGATTCAAGGCTCGGGGCTGGCTGTGGGCACGCAGCCTCGGATTATGACGGATCGCAGGGGCCGGCAGGGAGATCGAGCTGGAGGTGCTGCGCCGCCGGCCGACGGCGCAGCACGGTAATCCGCCTCAGACGCGCCGCCGCAGTGCGCCCAGGCCGGCAAGCGCGGAGCCGAAGAGCCACACCGCCGCGGGCAGGGGCACCGGGGCCGTGGTCACGCCGACGGTGAAGAAGTCGACGGCCCAGCCGTCGCCGCCGTCGCCCGTCGCATTAATGCTCAGCGTGAGCACGTCGTTCGGGCTCAGTTGCGCGGTGTCGATGCCGACCGTCAGGAACAGCTCCTGCGGCCCGCCGAGATTGACCTGATTCAGGATCTGCGTCAGTGCCGCGTTCTGCACGCCGTTCACTGTCGCGACGAACGGCGCGAGCACATAGGCCGGGTACTGGAAGTCGTCCGCCGCGATGCCGAGCGTGAGCGAGGTAATCTTCGTGCCGACGCCGTGCAATGCCGCGTAGTCCAAGCTGACGACCTGCGGGCCGTTCAGGCGCGGGCTCGCCGAGTAGCCGTCACTGCCCCCGGTCTGCACACTGCCGACGTAAATCTGATCCGTGCCGGGGAAGTCGCCGACCGCGGGCGTGAACGGGTAGCCGTGGCCGTAGGCGTTCGAGCCCAGGGTCACGGCACCTGCGGCGAGCCCTTCGAGTGTCGCGCCGGCCGTCGGATCCGCGCCGCCGTAGTCGCCCGTACCGAGCAGATCCTGATCGCCGTAGACGAGGACCGCGGCCGAAGCCGGCCCGACGGCACAGAGCGCCGCGCCGAGGGCTGCGATTTTGAGGGACAGTCGGGGAGAGCTCATGGGAATCACCGTTCCTTAGTGAAGACGCCCCATTGTGCGCCCGTGGTCCGGCTTCGCGCACGACAGCGCGGCCGGCGATGTCGCGGCACAGGTCTCAGATCGGCTTCACCGTTCTTGTCCGAATGGCCGCGCCGCGCGCCCGGTCGGCTGACATGAGTCAAGACATGGGCGCCGGTGCCACCTTAGCGTGCAGGCTCCCAGGGGAGCACGACCATGAACCACGATCTGATCATCATCGGGGCCGGCCCGTCAGGCCTCGCTCTCGCCACGGCGCTCGGCGCGCAAGGCTTCCGCGTCGCCGTCGTCGAGCGCCAGGATCGCGCGGCGCTCGAGACCCCGGCGCCGGACGGCCGCGACATCGCGCTCACGCACCGGGCGCGGCGCGTGCTCGAGTCGCTCGGCATGTGGGAGCGCTTCGGCGAGGCCGGGATCGCCTCGATCCGCGCGGCGCACGTCGAGAACGGCACTTCCCCGTTCGCGCTGCAGTTCGATACCCGCGAATCGGGCAAGGGCGCGCTCGGCTTCCTCGTCGCGAATCACGTCATCCGGCGCGCCGCGTTCGAGACCGCACTCGCGCACGACGGGGTCGAGCTGCTCGCCGGCGAGACGCCGCAGTCCGTGCGCGTGCGCGGCGATGCGGCCGAGGTGCGGCTCGAGAGCGGCCGCACGCTCGAGGCGTCGCTCGTCGTCGCCGCCGACAGCCGCTTCTCGGGCACGCGCCGCGCGCTCGGCATCGGCGCCGACCTGCTCGATTTCGGGCGCACGGTGATCGTCTGCCGCATGCGCCATGAACGCTCGCACGAAGGCATCGCGCGCGAATGCTTCCATTACGGACGCACGCTCGCCGTGCTGCCGCTGAACGGCGATCTGTCCTCGATCGTGCTGACGATGCGTGCGGACGAAGCACCGGCGCTGCTCGCGATGACGGCGGAGGCTTTCGCGGCGGACGTCGAGCGCCAGTTCTCCGGCCGCCTCGGCAGCATGGAGCTCGTCGGCGAGCGCCATCCCTACCCGCTCGTCGCCGTGTACGCGCGGCGCTTCGCGATCGCCCGCGCTGTGCTCGTCGGCGACGCCGCGGTCGGCATGCATCCGGTCACCGCGCACGGTTACAACTTCGGACTCTACGGGGTCGAGACGCTGAGCGGACTGCTGGGCACGGCGCGGGAACGCGGGCGCGACCTCGGCGCCGCGACGCTGCTCGAACGTTATGCCGCCGAGCATCGCCGCGTGACGCGCCCGATCTATCTCGGCACGAACGCGCTCGTACAGCTCTTCACGGACGATCGTCTGCCGGTGCGTGCGCTGCGCTCGGCCGTGCTGCGCGTGGCGGATCTCGTCAAGCCGATCCGCACGGGCATCAGTCGGCAGCTCACGGGCACACCGCGGATCCTGCCGGGCGCCTGAGCGCGGACGCGCCTAGACTTCGCCGTCTTCCTCGCCGAGCGCGTCACCGAGCTCGCGGGCGAGCTCGACGTAAGTCGCCAGAGCGGCGGGCACTGCCGCGGCGAGGCGCGCTGCCATGTCCTCCAGCGCTTCGTCCGGGGCCCCGTACTCGCGATGGAAATCCGCCGCGAGCCCGGGCGCGGCGAAGAAGCCGAGCGCGACGATCGCCGCTTCGAGTGCCGCGTCGAACGCCTCGTCCATCTCCGCCTCCCACAGCGGCGAGAGCCAGTCGTGGCCGTCGAGGAAGCCCCGGGACCAGAGCGAGAGCGGCGCATCGGCCGCGAGATTCGCGCGTCCGCCGGGGCGCGGTGCACAGTCGGGCGGCAAGGCCGGGGCGTCGTCGTCGATGCCGCGCTCGATCACGCCGTGCAGCGCGAGCAGCAGCGGCAGCGCCTCCTCGCAGAGTTTCGTCTCGGTGAAGAGCGGCGGGTCGTCCTCGAGCAGGAGGTCGAGCCACTCCGAGGGCTGGACGGTGGCCGGTGCCGCGGCGACCGCGAACAGAAAGCCCGCGAGCTCGTGATAACCCATCGCTTCGCGGGCCGTGCGCCGGGCGAACAGCGCCTGCAGCCGACGCGCCTCGGCGAGGTCGAACACGTGGTGCTCGCCGCTCACGATCGCACCGCGCGCCGGGCTGCTAGAATCCCCGTCCCATCACCCCGTCCCGCGCAGCGCGCGTCCAACCACGAGTAGGAAGTCATGTCCAGAATCGACAACGTGTCCGTAGTGAAGAAAGCGAACGTCTATTTCGACGGCAAGTGCGTCAGCCACACCCTGCAGTATCCCGACGGCACGCGCAAGAGCGTCGGCGTGATCTTCCCGAGCACGCTCACGTTCAACACCGGCGCGCCGGAAATCATGGAAATCAACGGCGGCCGCTGCCGCGTGCGTCTCGCCGGCCAGAGCGACTGGCAGTCCTACACGACGGGCCAGGAATTCCGGGTGCCCGGCAACAGCAGCTTCGACATCGAGGTCAGCGAGACGCTCGACTACGTCTGCCACTTCGAGGGTTGAGTACGCCCGGCGCGGCGGCGTACGCGTCGCCGCGTCCACTCACGCCGTCTCCAGCGCCTCCTCGTCCTCCGCTTCGCCGATTTCCCGATCCGGCAGGAAACCCCCGGCCTGCATCGACCACAGCCGCGCATAGTGCCCGTTCCGCGCGAGCAGCTCCGCGTGGCGCCCGTCCTCGACGATGCGGCCCTCGTGGAAGACCACGATGCGATCGAGATGCGCGAGCGTCGAGAGGCGGTGGGCGATGACGACGACCGTCTTCTCGCGCATCAGGCGCTCGAGGCTGTCCTGGATGCTGCGCTCGGTCACCGAGTCGAGCGCGCTCGTCGCCTCGTCGAGGAGCAGGATCGGCGCGTCCTTCAGAATCGCCCGGGCGAGCGCGATGCGCTGACGCTGGCCGCCCGAGAGCTTCACGCCGCGCTCGCCGACGAGCGAGGCATAGCCTTCCTCCGTCGCCGCGATGAACTCGTGGGCATGCGCCTGGCGCGCCGCCTCGCGGACCTCCTCGTCGCTGGCTTCCAGGCGTCCGTAGCGGATGTTCTCCATGAGCGTGCGGTGGAAGAGCATCGGGTCCTGCGGGATCATGGCGATCGCCGCGCGCAGGCTCTCTTGCGTCACGTCGCGAATGTCCTGGCCGTCGATGAGGACGCGTCCGCCCTGCAGCTCGAAGAGCCTGAGCACGAGATTGACGAGCGTGCTCTTGCCGCTGCCGGAGAAGCCGACGAACCCGACCTTCTCGTGCGGCTTGATCACGAGGTCGAGCCCCGAGAACACGGGATGGCCCGGCGTGTAGGCGAAGTGGATGCCCTCGATCCGGATCTCGCCGCGCGTCACGGCGAGCGCGCCCGCACCCGGGCTGTCGAGGACCTCGTGCGGTCGCACGATGATGCCGACGCCATCCGCGACGTTGCCGAGGTATTCGAAGAACTCGAGAAACTTGCGGCTCAGGCCGCGCGCCTGTTCGATGACGAGCAGCCCCAGGCTCGCCGCCATCGCGAACGCGCCCGCGCTCATCCCGTCCTCGGCCCAGATCCCGATCGCATAGCCCACGACGCCGAGCATCAGGAGCCCCGCGGCGGTGAACTGGAACCAGCGGATCCACTCCATGAACCAGAACGTGCGCCGCGCGCGCTCGACTTCAATGTCGAGGAACTGCTCGAGGTATTCGCGTTCGTGCTCGCGCCGCGCGAAGAGCTTCGAGTTCATGATGTTCGTCACCGAGTCGACGATCTTGCCGCTGACGAGGCTGCGCGCCGCGGCGTACTCGCGGGCGTAGCGCCGGCAGCGCTGTGCGAGCACGAACGAAACCGCGACGTAGACGAGCACCCAGGCGCCGAGCACGCCGGCGAGCTCGAGGCTCACCTGCCCGAGCAGCACGAAGGAGACGCCGAAGGTGATCGCGAGCGGCCAGAAATCGAACAACAGCGTCCACACGACCTGCGCCGTGCTCATCGAGGTCTCGGCGATGCGGTTCGCGAGCGAGCCCGCGAAATTGCCGAGGAAATAGCGCTGCGAATGCTGTTGCAGAAAGGCGAAGAGCTCGCGCCGGATGCGCCTGCGCAGCGCCGGGCCGAGCATGACGAGCAGCGTGCCGCTCGCGCGCGAGAACAGCAGCACGCCGAGATTCAGCAGCCCGAACAGCCACAGCGGATGTTCGACGCGCGCCCACACCGCCGCGGCGCCCGCGGCCTGCGCGGCGCTCACGCTTTCCATGATCTCCTTGATCGCGTAAGGCAGCAGGATCGCGCACACCGCCTGGCCCGTCTCGAAGCACAGTATCGCGCTGACCGCGGCGAGATAGCGACGCACGAAGTGCCGGCAGAAGCCGAAAGGCGTGTCGGGTAACTGCGGGTGCGGGAAATCGTCGGCGGGCGGAGCGGAAAGCATCGGCGCCACTCTACCGCAATCGCGGCTGCGCCGGCACAATGCGAGCCCCGGGACGGAGGAGGCTCCTCATGGCGCGGACGATCATGGTCACCGGCGCCACCGACGGCATCGGCTTCGAGACGGCGCGCGTCCTTCTCGCGAACGGGGCGCGCGTGCTCGTCCACGGCCGTACGGCGGCGAAAGCGGGCGCGGCGGTGAAGCGGCTCGCGGTGGCGGGCGGCGATCCCTGGCCGGTGTCGGGCGATCTGTCCCGCATGCGCGAAGTCATCGGCCTCGCGGCGCAGGTGCGGGAAAAGACCGACACGCTCGACGTGCTCGTCAACAACGCGGGCGTCTACACCGCACGTCGCGAGCTCACCGACGACGGCTTCGAGCTCACGATGGCCGTCAATCACTTCGCGCATTTCCTGTTGACCCGGCTGCTCGAGCCCGCGCTCGCCGCAACCGCCGGCTCGCGCGTCGTGAACGTGAGCTCCATGACCCACCAGAGCGGCAGCCTCGATCCCGCGGACCTCACGTTCGCGAGCGCCTGGAGCCCGTACGGCGCGTATTCGAATTCGAAGCTCGCGAACCTGCTCTTCACGCGCGAGCTCGCGCGGCGCGTCGCGGACAGCGGCCGCGTCACGAACGCGCTCCATCCCGGCGTCATCGGTACGAAACTGCTGCGCGCGGGCTTCGCGTTGGGCGGCGCGCCCGTCACGGAGGGCGCGAAGACTTCCGTGTATCTCGCGACCTCGGAGGCGGGCGGCCGCGCGAACGGCAAGTATTTCGTGGACTGCCGCGAGACGCCGCCCGCGCGCCAGGCGCGGGACGACGCGCTCGCGGCGCGGCTGTGGGCTGAATCGGAGCGCCTGCTCGCGCCCTTCCTCTGAGCTGCGGCGACCTACATGACGAGCACGAGCTTGCCGTGGGCGCCGGCCTTCATGACGTCCACGTGCGCCCGCGGCGCCTCGGCGAGCGGCAGCTCGCGGCCCACCACGGGGTTCAACACGCCCGCTTCCGCGCCCGCGGCGATCGCCGCGCAGGCATCCGCCATCTCCGCCGCGCTCGCGTTCCAGAGCGCGGTGCCGAGGATCGAGGACTCCCGTCCCATGGTCAGACGCGGCGTGATCTCCACCGCGCCGCGGCTGCCGACGACGACCACGCGCCCGAATTTCGCGAGCACGCCGAGATCCTTCTCGAGATTCACGTTCGCGAGCATCTCGATCACGACGTCGACGCCGCGGCCCTCGGTGAGGCCCGCGACCGCGGCGAGGTAATCCGGGGCCGTGTGATCGAGCACGTGATGCGCGCCCTGCTCCCGGACGAGCCTGCGACCGGCTTCCGTGCCGGCGGTGCCGATGACCCGCGCGCCGTGCGCCCGCGCCATCTGCAGCGCGGCGATGCCGACGCCGCCGCTCGCGCCGTGGACGAGCACCGCTTCCGCGGGCTTCAGAGCCGCTTTCTGGAAGAGCGCGCGATACGCCGTCGCATACGGCACACCGAGCGCAGCGCCCTGCGCGAAGCTCAAGGCCCCCGCGAGCGGGTGCACGGAGTCCGCGTCGCAGACGACGGCCTCCGCATACGTCCCCGTGCAGACCTTGCCGAGGAGCGCCGCGACATACACGCGTTCGCCGACTTTCAGCCGCGTGACACCGCTGCCGAGCGCTTCGACCGTGCCCGCACCGTCGAAGCCGGGCGTGTACGGCAACGGCGGCTTGAAGAACGCATACGTGCCGGAGCGGACGTAGGTGTCCGCGGGGTTCACGCCGGCGGCGTGCAGGCGCACGCGCACCTCGCCCGGACCGGGCACGGGGTCGGGAACGGTGAGGAGCTTCAGGACTTCGGGCTCGCCGAAGGCGGCAGCTTGGATGGCGCGCATGCGTGACCTCTGCGGTGTTGTCGGGTTCGCCCCGGGCGGGCGTGTGGCGATTCTAACGGCATCCGCGCATCGCGCGCCCCCCGGAGGAGAGGGCGCCGGCGGCGCCCGAAAGCGGAGCTGCATCACAAAACCGCACACGGTGTGGGGTGGCTTTGAACCTGTCGGGCCCCGTCGCGCATGAATCGGGCGATGGACAAACAATACCTCACAAGGGGGGCTTTCATGATTTTCAATTCTCTGCGCAGGCACGGGCGCCGCCTGGGCACGCTCTGGGCCGCTGCGATGCTCGCGGGTGCGAGTCAGGGCGCACACGCGCTCGCCTACGGCGCACTCAGCAACTTCGACGTCTACAACGATTCGAGCAGCGACTACTACGGCTTCGAGATCGAGCTCCAGGGTCTGCACAAGAGTGCGGTCCCGACTTACGACAACGGCACCGGCGTGCTGCAGCCGGCGGTCTTCACGAACAACTACCACGTCTCGCTCCACGAAGTCGGCGACGCGGTGGCGTACTCCACGATCATCCGCTACGAAGCCCTCTTCGATCCGTCGACGAACAGCTTCGACTATGCGACGCATCCGTTCGATTTCGCGAGCAGCACGCCCGCGACCGACGGCCACTCCTGCGTCGTCGCCCCGGGCTGCGAGCATTTCGGCGCCGGCTACTACGGCAATCCGACCGGCGTGAAGTATCACTGGCTGACCCAGGGCGCGACGCCCGGCACGCTCGTGCAGGGACCGGTCGTGAACCTCGTCGGCCCGATCTGGAACGTCATTCCCGCCGTGCAGGGCGATCCGAACCAGGCGCCCGAAGTGCAAGCCGAAGTCGAGGCGCCGGAAGTCGAGCCCGGCGAGCCGAACACCGGCGTGTGGGTGAAGACGTTCTTCACCGAGCACACCGCGGCCGACGTCGTGCACGGCAACCACTCGGCGAACGATCCCGATGCCGTGGCCAAGGAGATGCAGGCGCGCCTCGACGGACTCATGTCCGGCAACGGCGACGTCGTGCCCGAGGACCCCGCACAGGTCGAGACGGAGTGGGAGTTCTTCCATACCGGCGAAGCGCCGGTGTTCCACAGCAAGCGGGCGGGCCAGGACGCCGAACAGGTCGTGCGCCGTTACGAGATCTATGCGTTCAACATGGACAACTCGCTCGGCCTCACGCCGGATACCTGCTCGAATCGCAAGGGCAACAAGACCTGCGATCCGACGGCGAACCCGGACCTCGTCGGCACGCTGATCGGTGCGCAGATGGGCGCGCTGAACCTCGACCTGCAGGGCGATCCGAATGCGCCGGCGCCCGTGCCGGTGCCTGCCGCCCTGCCGCTGCTCGTCTCGGCACTCGGCGTCCTGCGCGGTCTGCGCCGCCGCAAGGCCTGAGTCCTGCCGCTCGTCCGGGGACGGTACGCCGTCCCCGGACTTTCATCCCGGGCTCCGCATCCCGCCTTCCGTGACGATGAGGGCCATCGGCACGTCGTGAGGCTGCGGGTGGATCGTCGCGAGCTCGCACGCCGCATAACCGACGCCGATCGCGAGCCGCGGCCCCGTCAGCGCCGCGAGCGTGCGATCATAGAAGCCGCCGCCGTACCCGAGCCGGTAGCCTGCCGCGTCGAAACCGACGAGCGGCGCGACGACGACCGCGGGCTCGACGTACTCGCCTTCCGCCGGGATCGGAATGTCCCACACGCCCCGCGTGAGCGGCGTCTCCGGCGTCCACAACCGGAACGCGAGCGGTGCGCCTTTCGCGACGACGATCGGCAGCGCGGCGCGGAAGCCGCGCGCGATCATCGCGAGCAGCCAGGGCCGCAGATCCGGTTCACCGCGGAACGGCCAGTACGCGCTGACGATCGGCGCACCGGCCGTGTTCAGCGTCGCAGCGAGGGCCTCGAGCCCGGCGACGATCCGCTCCGTCATCCCCGCACGCTCCGCGATCGGCAGCGCCGTGCGCCAGGCGAGCAGCCGTTCGCGCGCGCCGCGCCGCCAGGCGGCGACGTCGGGCGGCAGGCCGCTGTAGGCCGGATCCGTCTCGTGCAACGCGCAGGCCGGCGAGGCATAACCCGGCGTCACGTCGCCGTTCATCGTTCTGCCGCTTCGCGTGCCGCGAGTGCGTGCCGCAGTTCGCGAAGCTCCGCGTAGCGCGCCGTCACGTCGCGCAGGATCGCGCCCATACCGATCATCCGGCCCGCCGCGTCGCGACACGGCACGATCGAGAACTCGACGGAAATCCGCGTGCCGTCCTTGCGCAGCGCCGGAACGTTCATGAGATCGCCCGCGCCGTAACGGCTGTGGCCCGTGGCCAGGACCTTCGCATAGCCCGCGCCATGACGCGCCCGCAGATTCTCGGGGATGATCAGATCGAGCGACCGGCCGATCGCCTCCTCTGCGGTGTAGCCGAAGATCCGCATGGCGCCGGTGTTCCAGGCACGCACGATGCCGTCCGCGTCGCTGTAGACGATCGCGTCCGGGGCGTCGCGCACGAGCGCGCGAGAGAATTCATCGGGATCGAAGGACATGGCCGGATCATGGTAGCGCAGGCCGGCGCCGGCGCAGGCCCACTGCGGCCGGGGTTTTCGCTCCGCGCGCCGGGACGATCCGTAGGCTTAGGGAAGCTCTGAACAAGTTCAGAGCTTCCGGCGGCACAGGGATGTGCCGCCGTGAACAGTGGCGTAAGCCATTGTTCACGTAAGGTCCGCAAGAACCACGCTTCTTGCCGACCGTGCTCTGAAAAGTCCAGGATGGACTTATTCAGAGCTTCCTTAGGGCAGCGTCGCGTTCTCGAACATCGGCGCGACCGTGAAACCGCCGTCGATCGCGATGTCCTGGCCGGTGATGTAGCTCGCGCGATCGCTGGCGAGGAACAGCACGAGCTCGGCGACTTCCGCGGATTCGCCGAGCCGGCCGAGCGGTGTCAGAAGCTTCACGCGCCGCGCGAACTCGGGCTCCTCGGATCCGGAGTACACGAGGCGCGGCGTCCTGATGACCCCGGGCGCGATGCAGTTCACGCGCACGCCGCTCGGGCCGAGCCGCTTCGCGAGCCGTCGCGTGAGGCCGACGATGCCGGCCTTCGCCGCGCAGTACGCTTCGCTCGCGAACTCGAAGCCCATGCGTGCGCCGGCGATCGACGCGGTCTGGACGATGGCGCCGTGCCCGCTCCGCGCGAGATACGGCGCGGCGGCGAGCGCGGCGGCCCAGTACGCGGTGAGGCCGCTCTCGAGCATGAGGTTCCAGCGCTCGTCGTCCGCGTAGGACAGCAACGGATTTGACATCGCGTTGTTGAACAGGATCGACAGACCGCCGAACTCGCTCGCGCAGGCTTCCACGACCCGCCGCACCGCGTCGCGATCCGTGACGTCGAGAGGACGGAACACGGCCTCGCCGCCCACGCTCGCGATGATCGCGACGACCGCCGCCGCGCTCTCGCGATCGACGTCGGCGACTATGACACGCGCGCCGGCCGCCGCGAGACGTTCGGCGGCGGCACGGCCGATCCCGGAGGCGCCGCCCGTGACGAGCGCGACGCGCCCCGCGAGCTCCTGCTCAGCCATGCGTGTACTCCCGCTGCTTCGCCCGCAGCTCCGGATAATATTCGTCGGAAATCCCGTCGAGCCAGGCCATGAGCCGCGGCTGGGCGAGTGCGTAAGCCTTCGCGGCGTTTTCGAACGGTACGTAGACGAGGCCCTGCAGGAACGCGTGGACTGCGCAGTCCGCCGTGCTCGGACGATCGCCGAACAGATAGCGCTTCGTGCCCAGCAGCGTGACGACCGCGTCGATCTCGCGGCAGGCGATGTGCTCGACCTCGGCGGCGGTATGACGGCCGCGGCCGGATTGATAGAACTCCGTCATGAGCCGCTGCCGCGCGTCGGTGATCGCGGCGAGCCGCGCCGCTTCCTCCATGCCGCCGAAGAACATCGCCCACAGCGGATCGTAGAGCGCGAAATCCTCGTCCCGCCGGTAGCGCGACTGCACGAGCATCCAATAGAAACTCTCGTCCATGAGGCGCCAGAGCAGGAAGCCCGTCGCCCGCTGTTCCGGGCTCAGCCAGCCGTCGAGCGGGTCGCCGTAAGTGGACTGCAGGTACTCGAGGATGAAGCTCGTGTCGGCCACCGTCGTGGTGCCGTCCACGAGGTAGGGCAACTTGCCTTTCGGCGCTTTCTGCAGATCGCCGAGCACGAGCTCGTAGGGCAGTCCGGTCATGCGCAGATAGCAGTCGATTTTCGTCACGTACGGACTGAGATCCGGGATCCCCCACGCCGGGACGTGGCCATACATCGTGATCATGCGTCGCCTCCCCTTTTCGAATGTCCGGACCGAGGCCGCGTCAGGGCGTCGGCCGTGCCCGTCGTCCGGATGTTCGCACGTTGCGGCGGCAGCGGAAACGGGCGGATCCGAACTCGCCGTCCGGTGTGGACGGAGGCCTGGACCGGTCCGGCGGACGCGGGCCGGATCGCCTCGCACAGCGCGCCCGACGGGCGCGGCGGGGGCCTGGCGCGGGAGGTCGGCGTCGACGTGATGATTGCGACCGTCATCGGGCAGATCCGCGCGCTCGAGGGTCCCGCGAACGGCTACGGCGTGCTCGCCGGCACGCACGGCACGCGGCACGCACTGCCCCGCGAAGGCGAGGCCGACCGCGGCTCGGGCGGGCGCCGGCGGCCGGTCTATGCCCTCACGGCGCAGGCGATCCCCGGCGAGGTGGCGATGCGCCTCGCCGCCGGCAGGGGCCGTCAGCGCATGAAGCCCGACGACCCGCGGGGGGTTCGCGCCTCCCCTGCCGCCCGAGGGCGGGCATTCACCCCTGCTTCGTCGCGCAACTGTCGAAGCCGAGCAGCCTATAAGCCGGGCAGAATCCGAATGCCCCCGTCGCGAGCGGCACGATGCCGATCCAGGCCCACACCGGGCCGCCGAGGGCCGCCCAGGCGACGAGTCCGAGTCCGGCACCGAGGCGCGCGATACGATCGATTCCACCGACGTTGAGTTTCATGGCGAGTCTCCTGCGTTGATTGACTGACGGCGCCATTGGACCGCGCCGCGGCGCCCCGCGTCGGTGACCTTGGTTACAGAGCCTCGTCAGCTCGCGAGCGTGCGCAGGCCGACCGGATCGAGGATTTCGATCTGCTCGCGCCCGAGGCGGACGAGGCCCTGGTCCGCGAAGCCCTTCAGCAGACGGCTGACGATTTCACGCACGCTGCCGAGCTCGTCGGCGAGCCCCTGGTGGGTCGTGTGGATTTCGCGCCCCTTGCCGAGCAGGAGCCCCGCGAGGCGCTGGTCGAGCTTGCGGAACGCGACTTCCTCGATGAGCTGCATGAGCTCGGCGAGGCGCTCGGAGAAGATCTCGAATACGAAGTCGCGGAACGGCGGGACGACGATCAGCACTTCGAAGATCTGGCGCGAGACGAGCAGCAGCGTCGTGTCCTGCTCCGCGACGCCGCGCGCGTTGTAGTCCACCTTGCCGAGCAGGCAGCTCGAGGTGATGAGGCAGGACTCGCCCGGCTGCACGCGGTACAGCGGCAGCTCACGGCCGTTCGGGGCGTGCTTCACGACGCGGATCGCGCCTTCGAGGACGAACGGAAAGCCCTGGCAGGGCTGGCGCTCGTCGAAGATGACGGTCCCGGCCGGAACCCGGGCGACGGGACAGGCGAGCACCCGGGGGTGCAAGGTGACCGGTAAGGCGGCGAGGCTCGGGTAGAGCGCGGTCAAGGTCGAGAACTTCATGGGCGGGGCCCTCCGCTGGCGCTTCTGGCGGCACGTTCTTGTGCCTTGAAACTTTATTGGAACAAAGAGATAAAAGATATTTCACGAAAATTGAGCAAATTCCTATTGCACAGCAACAAAAGCAGTCTAAGCTGGTCTCGACGATCCGGAATGGTTCAGCGCAGGCCCGTCGCGCCCCCA
>JACQWY010000012.1 GCA_016209015.1 Gammaproteobacteria bacterium
CAAGTTCAGAGCTTCCGGCGGCACAGGGATGTGCCGCCGTGAACAGTGGCGTAAGCCATTGTTCACGTAAGGTCGGCAAGAACCACGCTTCTTGCCGACCGTGCTCTGAAAAGTCCAGGATGGACTTATTCAGAGCTTCCTTAGGCTCCGGCGGACTCATTCGCCGGAGCACCTCCATGAGCGTCGAGCTCGCCGCCAGCGCCACGCACTACGTCGGTCACATCGAGTTCACGATTGCGGAGAAATCACCGGAGCGCGTCGTCTCGCGCATGCCGGTCACGGACGGCATACGCAATCCCTTCGGCACGGTGCATGCGGGTGCGGTGCTGTGGTTTGCGGACGTCACCGCGACGCTGCTCGCGATCCAGGCCGGCGAGGTGAAGCCCGACGGTTCCGGGTTCCCCGTCGCCCTCAACCTGAACGCGAACCTGCTCGGCAACGTTCGCGAGGGCGAGCTCGTCGCGACTGCGACGTTCCTCCGTCGCGGCCGGCGCGTGAGCGCGGTGCACACCGAAGTGCGCGGGCCGGACGGCAGGCTGCTCGTCGACGTCACGACGACGCACATGCCGGTGTAGCGCCGCTCTCGAGATTCGCCGCAGCGGCGCAGGCCGCGACCGGTTCCCGTCAGACGGTGTCGCGCGGTGCCACCTGCTCGATGCCTCCCGCAAGGCATGGCGCGTCGCCTAAAGTCCGACCCCTGAGGGCCGCAAACCCGGATGCGCGTGTCCTCCGCGACACGGCACATCGGGGCACCCCGCCTTGCGTACTCCGAAGGCGGGAAATGGGGTCAGGTTCGATTTCGCGGGCAGCGCCCCGGGCACGAGCCACCGTGTCGGCCG
The DNA here is from genome assembly GCA_016209015.1 of Gammaproteobacteria bacterium. Lineage (GTDB taxonomy): Bacteria > Pseudomonadota > Gammaproteobacteria > JACQWY01. The sequence continues at coordinate 840 of JACQWY010000012.1, forward strand.
CGAAATCGAACCTGACCCCAATTCCCTCTACGCGCCTTTCATGATGGCGGGCGCTGCACGAACTTCTTGACCGTCGGGTCGAATGTGACGAAAAACGAGGAGAGCCCGGAGGCGGGCCGCTCGCCAGCCGATCACCCGATCCTCGACCTTCCGGGCGGAACGACGTAAGGAGAACGACCATGACGGTTGCACAACGCGTGGCCATGCTGATCGGCGTCGCGATCGCGGCACTGCTCGGACTCGGAGGCGTCGGCTACTTCCAGATGCACAAGGTGTTCGCGGAGGCGGATTTCGCCGGCGAGGTCACCGTTCCGGCGCTGCATGCCATCGGCAACATGAACGATGCGGCGGCGACGACGCGCGTCGAAGTCCGCAGCCATCTGCTCGCGAGCGACGCTGCGAGATACGAGGAAGTCGAGAAAGCGATCGCGAGCCAGCGTGCGCAGCTCGACGCCGCCGCCAGGGCCTACGAGAAGCTCATCCGCAGCGACGCGGAACGCAAGCTGTTCGACGAGGTCGTGGCCCGGTACGCCGAGGCCGTCAGCGAACAGGATCAGGCCATCGCGCTCTCGAAACAGAACAAGAAGGCGGAAGCGCTCGCCGTGCTCGCCCAGAAGCGCGGCGCGAAGTTCATGCAGGCGATCGACACGCTGATCGCGAGCGACATGAAAAGCGCCGCAGAGACCTCGAAGCAGGCCGACGAGACGCTGGCCGCGTCGACGATCGAATTCGGGATCATCATCGCGGTCGCTTCCGCGCTCGTGACGGTCCTTGGTTTCTTCATGGTCCGCGCGCTCGTCCGCCAGCTCGGCGGTGAGCCCGCCTACGCCGCGGACATCGCGAAGCGCATCGCCGCCGGTGACCTCACGGTCGCGGTCGCGACGCGCCCGCAGGACGACGAGAGCATGCTGTTCGCCCTGAAGGTCATGACCGAGAAGCTCGCGGTGACGATCACCGACGTGCGCTCCGCCGCGGACACTCTCGCGAGCGCATCCGAAGAAGTGAGCGCGACCGCGCAATCGCTGTCGCAGGCGACCTCGGAACAGGCCGCGGCGGTAGAGGCGTCCTCGGCGTCGGTCGAGGAGATGTCGGCGTCGATCAGGCAGAACAGCGAGAACGCACGCATCACCGACGCCATGGCCGCGGACGCCGCGCGCGAGACGCAGGCCGGTGGCGAGGCGGTGCGCAGAACGGTCGCCGCGATGCGCGCGATCGCTTCGAAGATTTCGATCGTCGACGACATCGCCCACCAGACGAACCTGCTCGCCCTGAACGCCGCGATCGAAGCGGCGCGTGCCGGCGCGCACGGCCGCGGCTTCGCGGTCGTCGCCGCGGAGGTCCGCAATCTCGCGGAGCGCAGCCAGGTCGCCGCCCAGGAGATCAGCACCGTCGCGAACGAGTCGGTGACCGTCGCCGAGCAGGCCGGACAACTGCTCGGGCGCATCGTGCCGGCGATTCAGAAGACTTCCGAGCTCGTGCAGGAGATTCTCGCGGCTTCGAACGAACAGTCGAGCGGCGCCGCGCAGATCGACACCGCCATGGCGCAGGTCAACGAGACGACCCGGCAGGGCGCGTCCGCGTCCGAGGAGCTCGCGGCGACCGCCGAGGAGATGAGTGCTCAGGCGCAGCGGCTGCAGGAGCTCGTCGGCTTCTTCGAAGTCGGCAACCGGGGTGCCGGCGGCAGGAGCGCGGCGCCTGTGGTGGCCCCGGCCAAACCGTCGTCCGAGGGGCGCAAGCGCGCTGCCGTGCCGCCGGTCGACGGCGACGGGCCGCGCGCAGCGGCGGATTCGGAGTTCGTCCGCTTCTGACGATGGCCGTCCTTCCTTCCCTCGTGCCGGCGTCCCGGGATGCCGGCACGAGCGCCGTATCGGCTCTGCCCAATTCAAACCTGGACCAAGTCGGTGTAACCTCTCATCTGCTCCGGGACGTTCCAGAATCTTTCGGCGTCGGGATGACGTCAGTTATCCAGGGATGACGATTATTGCCGCGGGGTCCGCGGCGCCGGATTTCGCAGCAGTCGCACGAGTGCTGTGGTGGTCGGAAGTGTCGTCACGAATCGCACGCATCGCGTCGGAGGAAGTGGATTGAACACCGAACTCAAGAGCGGCAGCCTCGCCGGCGCCACCGCGGTCGCCCGGAATCGAGTCGTGGACGAGCGCCTGCTCTCCATCAGCGCCGTGGCGATCGAGACCGGCCTCAGCAAGGAAACGCTCCGCAAGTGGGAGGACCGCTACGGCTTCCCGCAGCCGGAGCGCCGCGCCGCCGGACGCCGGCTCTACCCCCTGTGGCAGGTCGCCCAGCTCTTCGAAATCAAGCGCCGCCTCGATGCGGGCGCCCGACCTGCCGAGGTCGTCCCCGATCTCTGGCGCAAGGCCGGCTCCCCTCCCGAGGACGTGGCTCCGGCGCCGCGTGCGCCCCGTGCGCCGATCGTCACGGAGGCCGTGGCGCTGCTGCAGGATGGTGACCACGAGGCGCTGCGCGCGCTGCTCGATCGCGAGCACGCCGCCACCGGCATGCGGAGCTTCCTCATCGAGACGGTCGCGACTTTGTGCCGCGGCGTCGGCGAGGCGTGGCACGACGGCGATCTGCGCGTGCATCAGGAGCACCTGTTCTCCGAGGTGCTCGGCCGCATGCTCGACGAGTCGACGCCGAGGGTCAGTGCCGGGACCGGCGCGCCGCGCGTGCTCCTGACCACCGTGCCCGGCGAGCTGCACACGCTGGGGCTGCGCATGGTGCGCGCACTCTTCGCCGATCTCGGCGCGTATTGCATCTACCTCGGGCCGCAGATTCCGCTCGCCGAGATTCCGGAGGCCGCCGCCCTGCATCGGACGTCGATCGTCGGCTTGTCCTTCAGCCACTATTTCCCGCGCCGCCAGTTCGTGCCCGTGGTGCAGGAGCTGCGCGCGACCCTCCCGCCCGAGACCGCGCTCTGGCTCGGCGGGGGCGGAGCGCGGCGCGCCCGCCGGCTCGGCGGCGGCATGCGCGTGTTCGACAGTCTTCACGATGCCGGCGTCGCCCTCGAGACGCTGCGCGCCGGCACAGCGAAATGAACCCACGCGGCCCCGCGCCTCCTACATGCGCCTCGCCGCCTGACCCGTTATAATCCCGCCCGCTGAACCCCGGAGAGGTGCCAGAGTGGTCGATCGGGGCTGACTCGAAATCAGTTGAACGCGTGAGCGTTCCGGGGGTTCGAATCCCTCCCTCTCCGCCAATTCCCAGCCGTTCCTCGACGCCGCCCGTGTTCCCGCCGGGTGCGCGGCGCGTCGGATTGCGGCACGCCGCAGGCACGCTGCGCCGCTGCCGCCTCCTGCGTATCGACCGCGAGGTGGCCCCATGATCGAACTCCCGCCCGAACTCGATGCGCTCGAAGTCCTGGTCGTCGTCGACAACGAGACCGACACGCTCTCGAGCGTCGCCGAGGGCATCCCGCAGATCCCCGAGGCCGTGCATCTCGCGATGCGCCGGCCGCCGGTGCGCGTCCATGAGGGCCATGCCTGCCACGTGCTGTTCGATCAGCTCTGCTGCGCCTGTCACGGCCTGTCCGTGCTGCTCAGCGCGCGTCGCGGCGTCGAGACGCACCGCGTGCTGTTCGACGTCGGGCCTTATCCGCACGTCTGGCTCGAGAACGCCGGGCATCTCGACATCGACCTCGCGAGCATCGAGGCACTGTTCCTGTCGCACTGGCATTTCGATCACAGCGGCGGCTTCCCGCAGGTCGTGGCGGCGATCGCCGCGGCGCGCCGTGCCGCGGGCCATGCCGCGCCGCTCGTCGTCGATCTCCATCCCGATCGCCCCGATCAGCGCGGACTGATGGCCGCGAACGGCAGCCTCATGCTGCTGCCGGCGGAACCGGATTTCGCGGACATCGCCGCGGCCGGCGGCGCGATCGTCAAAGCCGCGGACGCTCACCTGCTCGGCGGCGGGTTCTTCTATGGCAGCGGCGCGATCCCGCGCGTGACGGCCTACGAGACCGGGCTCGCCGGCCACCATTCCTTCCGCGACGGCGTGCTCGAGGCCGACCCGTTGATCATGGACGAGCGCTTTCTGGCCGCCCGCGTGCGTGGGCGGGGCGTCAGCGTGTTCTCGGCGTGCTCGCACGCGGGCATCGTGAACGCCTGCCTCGGCGCCCAGGACGCGTTTCCGGACACCCCGATCGATCTCGTCCTCGGGGGCTATCACCTCGCCGGCCGGATCATGGAAATGCGCATCGAGGATACGGTGCGCGATCTCGGGCAGCGCGTGCGGCCGCGCATCGTGGCGCCGGGGCATTGCACCGGCTGGCGTGCGAAAGCCGCGCTCGCGCAGGCCTTCGCGCCGGCGCATTACGCCCCGAGCGTGGTCGGGAGTCTGTACCGGCTCGCCGCGCCGGCCTGACCGGCGCCGCGGCCCGCGCCGCGATCGTCGACGCGTAATTTCGTTCAGGCCTCGCGCAGAGCCTGCAGCTCGCCGTCGGCGTGGCGGAGGCGCAGCGCGATGGAATGCGCCATCGAGGCGAAGAAGTGCTGGGCGAGGCGCGGATGGAGCTTCGCCACCTCGTCGAAGCGCTGCCTGGAGATGACGAACAAGTCCGTCACGCGTTCGGCGATCGCATCCGCCGAACGCTGGCCGCGATCCAGGAAGGCGAGATCGCCGAAGAAATCCCCGCGGCCGAACGTCGCGATGTGGAACTCGCTCGCGCCCCCGGCTTTCAGCAGCACGCGGACGCTGCCGCGACGCACGAAGAACAGCTCGTCGCTCATCTCGCCCTGGCGGAATATCGCCTCGCCCGGCTCGCAGTGCCGCTCCTCGACGCAGGCGGCGAACGCCTGCAGCGTTTCCTCCTTGCGGCCCGCGACGAAATCGAAATCCCGGAGCTCGAGGGGAATTTCGTCCGCGCTCTCGCCGTGGCCCGCTTCCGCGAGGAGCTGATCCTCGACTGCTTCGAGGGCGTCCGAGAGCTGGGGATAGATGCGGATGTGGTGTTCCGGCTTCACGAGGCCGACTTCGTCGAAATACGCGTTCAGATCCTCGCCGCTCGGCAGCGTCTTCGGCAGATCGCTGAAGATGAGCTCGCCGCCGCGCTCGCCGAGCTGCGCCTGCATCTGCTCGAGAATGTGCACCGCCGTGAAATCCACGCCGCGTACCCGCCGCATGTCGAGGATGACGAAGCGGCGCGACTCGAGATCCGCGGCGAGCTGGGTCAGGAGCTGATCCGTGGTGCCGAAGAAGAGCGTGCCCTCGAGCTCGCAGACGACGGCTTCGTGACCGCGCTGCTCGAGGATCGCCATGTCCTCGGGCAGACGCTTCTGGCGCGAGGATACCTGGTTGCCGTAGACCTTGCGGTGGATGACCGTGCGGCGCGTCTGCTCGCGGATGAACAGCACGATCGCGAGCGCGATGCCGACGCCGGAGGCGGTGATGAGGCCGATGCCGACCGCGACCGCGATGACGGCCGCGATCACGACGAAGTCGAGTATCGTCGATTTCTGCTTCAGGAGCCTGACGCTGCTCCAGTCGAACATGCGGACCGCGACGACGATGAGGATCCCGGACAGCGCCGCGATCGGCGCCCAGGCCACGAGGCGGCCGAGCAGCAGGAACGCGAGCAGCACGAACACGCCTTCGAGAATGCTGGAGGCGCGCGTCCGGCCGCCGCTCGCGATGTTCACGAGCGTCGCACCCGAGGTCCCCGCCCCCGGCATGCCGCCGAGGCAGGCCGAGGCGAGGTTCGCGAGGCCCTGGCCGATGATTTCGCGGTTCGAATCGTGGCGGCTGCGCGTCATCGCATCGACCACCACGCAGGTCTTCAGGGTGTCGATGGACAGCAGGACGGAGAGCGTCAGCGCCGGCATGGCGATGCGCGTGAAGTCCGCGAGCTCGAGGCTCGCGAGTCCCGACCAGCGGCTCGCGAAACCGGCGGCGATCGCAGTCGCCGAGGCGCCGATGGGCCCGATGACGAGCGGGTTGCCCGCGAGCTCGCGCAGGGCGGGATCGAGGAAGCCCAAGCCGAAGTAGCCGAGCACGCCGGCGCCGAGCCCGAGGATCGCGGCCGGGACGCGGCGCGTGACGCGCGGCGCGAGCGCCATGACGAGGATCGCCGCCGCGCCGACGACGAGCGCCTGCCAGCGCCAGAGCGCGGGGTCCATGAGCCCTGCGGAGAGGTGCATGCCTTTCGGCAGGCCGAACAGCCCCGGCAACTGCTTGAGGAAGATGACCACGCCGACACCGCTCAGATAGCCGGTCACGACGGGGTAGGGGATGTACTTGATGAGCGTCCCGCCGCCGAGCAGGCCGTAGACGATCTGCAGTCCCGCGGACATCACCGCGGTCAGGGCCATCAGCACGAGCGCGTGTGCCGGGTCGGCGCCACCGCCGTTGCTCATCAGCTCCATCGCGAGCGCGCCCATCACCGCCGCGGCGGGCGCACAGGGCGCGGAGATGAGGCGGTCCGTGCCGCCGAAGATCGGCGCCACGATGCCGAGAGCGGTCGCGCCGAGGATGCCCGCCACCGCGCCCTGCGCCGCAGCGCTCGCGCCGAACGGTGTGTAGACCGCAACGCCGAACGCGATGGACGCGGGCAGGGCGACGAGCATAGAGGCGAGCGCGCCCCAGAGGTCGTTCACGAACGCGTTCGATTTTTCCGTGCTCACCGGCGGACTCGTCTATGGATGGCGGGGTGCCACGATCGACCATAGCGTAGCCCGCCGCGCCAGCGCTGACGCAGGTCAATGCGTCCGACGCGACCGTTCAGAGCGCCTGGAACTCGTCACGGCAGCGACTCTTGCGCTTCGCCCGACACATCGCGCGGTCCGCGTGGCGGAACAGTTCGACCGGTTCGGCGCCGTATGCCGGACCGACCGCGATGCCGATGCCCGCGAACCGGGACAATCACGCTCGGCCATCTGCGCGCGGAGGGCTGGCTGTCGGCGGGCATCGACACGTGGCGCGCAGCGCTCCTCGGCGGCGGCGTGCTGTGGTCCGTCTGGCTCGGCGCGCGCATCGTCGCCGGCTCGCCCGCACCGGCACTGCGCCGTGCCGCGGCCTTCGCATGCTACCTCGCACCGGTCGCGCTCGCGGCGTCGAGCTGGCTCACGATGTTCCGCAGGTGGTGAGCCCCGGCTGCTGCGCCGCTGCAGCAGCGGCGCAGCGGCGCAACGGGAGGCCCGCACGGCGCCGCGAATTCGGGCGCTGTCGCCTCGGCACGGAATCTGCTACCGAGCCTCCACACCGTCCCGGAGTGAAGCGCCCATGTCTGCCGCCAACCCGCTCGCGCTCGAAGACGCGCTCGCCTCCCGCGCCGCGCGCCTCGTCCACCTCGCCATTCCCGACGTCGACGGCGGCCTGCGCGAACGGCGCCTGCCTATCGAGTCGCTGACGCGCTTCGTCGCGGACGGCGCCTCGTTCTGCAACGTGCTGCACGAATGGGACGTCGCCGACACGGTGCACGGCGCCGGTCCGTTCGTGAGCGAGGCCATCGCCTGCGACCCGGGCAGCGTGCGGCGCTATCCGTTCGAGCCGCACGCGGCGTGGGTCATCGCGGACTTCACCGGCGCGCATCGCGCGACGAGCCCGCGCGAGCTCCTGAAGGCCCAGATCGCGCGCGCCGCGACGCTCGGCTTCGGGGTGCAGGCCGCGTTCGAATTCGAGTGGCTCGTCTTCGACGAGGTCGCGACGAGCCTGCGCGCGAAGCGCTATGAAAATCTCGACGCCTGGGCGCCCGACAACCGCTGCTGGGATGCGCAGAGCGCGGCCGTCAACGCCGATGCCGTGAGCGAGCTGCACACGCTGCTCGCGGCGGCCGAGGTCGGACTCTTCGGCCTCGGCATGGAGCTCGGCGCGGGCTGTCTGGAAGCGACGCTCGCGCAGACGGACGGATTGCGTGCCGCGGACGATGCGACGTTCTTCAAGCTCGTGACGAAGGCGGCGTTCCGGCGGCGGCACCAGACCGCGTGCTTCATGGCGCAGTCCGACGCCGCGGCGCCGGGACTCTCCGGCCACATCACCGTCTCGCTCACCGACGGGGCGGATGCGAACGTCTTCAGCGCGCCGGGTCACGAGGCGCTCGGTGCGCCCGCGCGCCACTTCATCGGCGGCGTGCTCGCGCTGCTGCCCGAGCTCGTCGCCCTGCCGCTGCATACGGTCAATGCCTATCGCCGGCTCTCGCCCGGCAACTGGGCGCCGCGCACGCCGACCTGGAGCTTCGGGGGTTACACGACCGCGATCCGTGCCGTCGCGTCGGGCGGGCCCGGTGCGCGCCTCGAGCTCCGCATCCCGGGCTCGGACGTCAATCCCTATCTCGGCCTCGCGATGTATCTCGCCGCCGGGCTGTGGGGCATCGAGCAGCGCTGCGAGCCGCCGCCGCCGACGCGCGGCGACGGTCGCGACGTGAAGGACGCCGCGCCGCTGCCGCGCGATCTGCTCGCCGCCGCGGAGGCGCTCGCGGCGAGCGCCACGGCGCGTGAGCTGTTCGGCGGTGCGTTCGTCGATCACTACTGCGCGAGCCGCCGCCACGAATTCGACACCCTCCGGCGCGCCGTGAGCGCGGCGGAGAAAGCCCGTTACTTCGAAGTTGCGTGAGGAGCCCATGAACCAGGACGCCGCGATACCCGCCAGACTCCACGCCGCCGCGACCGCGGGCGACACCGATCTCGCCCGCTATCTCGCGGACGAGCGCCGCAGGGAAGCGGTCGCTCGGGTGACCGGGCGCATCGAGGCGCTCGGCATCCGCCACATCTACTACCAGTTCGTGTCCGTGACCGGCCGCATCATGGGCAAGGCCGCGCCGGCCGCGCACTGGGCGACGATTGCCGGGCGCGGCGTGCAGCTCTGGTACGGCGCGGTCGCCGACGTCTGCGCGGATCGCCAGGGCAATTACATCGGCTACGGCGCGAACGCCTCCGAGCTCGTCGCCCTGCCCGAGCCGGAGTCCTTCTGCCAGTTGCCGTGGAGCAAGAGCGTGGCGCGCGTCTTCTGCACGCTGTTCCGCAATCGCGAGGAGCCGGAGAACGCCGGCGCTTTTCTCACCTCGGACTGCCGCGGCAATCTGCGCCGCCTGCATGCGGAGTTCGAGAAGAAGCACGGCATGCATCTGCGCGTCGGCTGCGAGCCCGAGATGATGTGGTTCAAGCGGGGACCGGACGGCAAGTTCGCCGGTGGCACGACGCGCCCGCTCGCCTATCACATCGATCAGTTCGAGACGCTGTTCCCGGTGATCGATCGCGTCACGCAGTACGCGCAGGCGATGGGCCTCGACATGATCCAGGGCGATCACGAGGACGCGCCGGGCCAGGTCGAGCTCAACATCTGGTTCGACGAGGCGCTGCGCAACGCCGATCGCCTGACGACCTACCGCCAGATCTGCGCCCAGGTCGCGCGCGAGCAGCATCTCATCGCGACGTTCATGACGAAGCCGTTCATGGGCGTCTCCGCGAACGGCTGCCATCACAACGTCTCGCTGTGGACGGGCGGCGAGGATCAGGTCAATCCGATCGGCATCGAAGGCGAGCTGCCGGCGAGCCCGCAGGTGTTCACGTATCGCAAGGGCGGGAAGAACGAGTTCCTGCGCGAGACGGGCGAATGGATGCCCGCCCCTGTCGGACTCCACAGCATCGGTGGCATGATCGGGCACCTGCCGGCGCTGACCGCACTCGGCGCCTCGACCGTGAACTCGTATCGCCGGCTCGCGGATCTCGGATTCTGGGCACCGGTGTATCGCATCTGGGGCCTGCAGAACCGTACGGCCGCCGTGCGCGTCTCGGCGCCGGGCCGGCTCGAATATCGCGCCGTCGATTCGCTCGTGAATCCGTACCTCATGGCCGCCGGGCTCCTGCAGGCCTTCGACGACGGCCTGATGCGCAAATGCGATGCGGGCCAGCCCGAGTCGCGCAACGTCTACGAGGCGATGGAGGCGGGCGTGAAGGTCGAACGCCTGCCCTCGGATCTGCGCGAGGCGCTCGATGCACTCGAGGCGGATCCGGTCGTGATGGGCGCGCTGCCCGGCGAGATGGCGCGCGTGTTCTTCCATTTCAAGCGCGACGAATGGGCGCGCTTCATCGCCACCGTCACGGAATGGGACTACGACCGCTATCTCGAGTACCTGCCCTGAGGAACCGCACCGCCATGCAAGACAACGCCCCTTATCTCGACGTCGCGTCACCCGCCTTCGCCATGCATTCGGCGGAAGTCGCTGCCGCCCGCGAACGGAGCTGGTACGCGCGTACGCCCTACGGCTACGCCATCCTGCGCCATGCCGAGGCCTCGGATCTCGTCAACGACCAGCGGCTGAACCAGGGCAGCGCGAAATGGCCGGAGCACAACGGCGTCGCTGCGGGGCCGTTCAAGGACTGGTGGTCGCGCATCATGCTGTGCCGGGAAGGCGTGGATCACGCCCGGCTGCGGCGCCTCGTCATGCCCTCGTTCACGCCGCGCACGCTCCTGCCCTTGCAGCCGAAGTTCGAGGCGATCGCGGACGACGTGATCGATGCGTTCGCGGCGCGCGGGGAGTGCGATTTCGTCACGGAATTCGCCGAAGCGTATGCCGCGCGCGTCGTCTGCCTGCTCGTCGGCATCCCCGATCACGAGTGGCGCGTCATCACGCAATGGGCCGCGGACATGGGGCAGGCGCTCGGCGTGCACTTCAATGAAGAGCTCGGGCGCGTCGAGCACGCGCTCGCCGAGCTCTTCGCCTACGCCGATCGGCTCATCGCCGCGCGCCGCGCCGCGCCCGTCGACGATCTGCTCTCGGCGCTCGTCGCCGCCGCCGAGGCCGGCGACCGCCTCTCCGACGAGGAATTGCGCGACATGGTCGTGCTGCTGATCTTCGGCGGCATCGACACGACGCGGAATCAGTTGTCCTTGGGCCTCTCGCTGTTCATGGCGCACCCCGGGCAGTGGGAGCTGCTCGCCGCGCAGCCCGCGCTCGCGGCGCTCGCGGTGGAGGAGGTGATGCGCCTGAAGCCCACCACGACCTGGGTCACGCGCGAAGCGGCCGAGGACTTCACGTTCAAGGGTCTCGACATCGCGCGCGGCACGACGATCCATCTCTTCGCCGCTTCGACCGGCAACGATCCGGCGGTCTATGCCGACGCTCCGTTCGACATCACCCGGAAGCGCACTCCGCACCACGGTTTCGGCGGCGGCATCCACTACTGCCTCGGCCACGCCGTCGCGCGCATCGACATGACGGTCGCGTTCACCTGCCTGTCGCGCCGCTTGACGGGGCTCGCGCCCGCGGGCGAGGCGCGCTGGCTGCCCGACAGCGGCAACACCGGTGCCGAGGTGCTCCCCGTGCGCTTCCGTCTGCGCGATTGACCCGGCCCCGCCGATTGGCGATAAAGGACGCTTCCGCCGTCCCGGCGAAGTGGCCTTACGGAGACCCGACATGCCGAGCCCGTATTCGACCCGCGTCGTGAAGCACGAGCCATCCGCCCCGGCCCGCGAGCCCGCGGAGGAAGTCCGCGAGCTCGTCGACGTCGTGAGCCCGGACGGCCGCGTGCGCTGGATGAACGACTGTCAGCGTGCCGCGCTCGGCTATGCGGAAGGCGTGCTCGACGGCGCGGCGATCGAGATGCTCTATGCGCCGGAATCGGCGGCCTGGGTGCGCGCGGCGCTGCTCGCCGCGGCGCCGCGCACGGGCGAGTTGACGATGCTCCGCCGCGACGGACGCGATGTGCGCCTGCTCGCCGAGAGCAGACCGCTGGGCGACGGACGGCTCACGATTTTCAAGCAGCCGCTCGGGGCGGTGGCCGCGCGTCTCGAACAGCTCGAGACGGAGAACCGTCTGCTGCGCCGGATCGCCGATGCCGGCAACGAGGCGCACTGGTGCATCGAATTCGAGGAGCCGATCGATCTCGCGCTGCCGATCGACGAGATCGTGCATCGCGTGTTCACCGCACCCTCGTTCTGGCGCTTCGTGAACCAGGCGATGTCGCGGCAGTACGGTCTGCCGCGCGACGTCGACATGCGCGGGCAGAGCGTGCGCCTGTACTGGCCGCGCAGCCCGGAGAACGAGGCGTTCGTCCGGCACATCATCGCCGCCGATTATTGCGTCGACGGCCTGCGCTCGCTCGATCGCCAGCACGACGGCACGGTGATCGAAGTCGAGAACGACGTGCGCGCGGACATCGAGGACGGCTGGCTGCGCCGGCTGTGGGGCAACTGCAGGCTGATTGGACGAGGAGCCCGTTCATGACCGACACGGACGCGCCGAGCGCCCTGCCTTTCGGCTTCGCCGAGCACGCGCCGCTGACGCGCGAAGGCCTCGAGCACCTGCTCGCCGAGCCCGCGCTCGGACCCCTGCTCGATCTCACGCCCGTCGCCCTCGTGATCGTCGATCCCGCCGAGCGCGTGTGCGTCTTCAATGCGAGCGCGGAGCGTTATTTCGGTCTGCGCCGCGAGGCCGTGCTCGGCAGGGCGTTCCAGGATCTCGAGCGCGACGCGCTGCTCGATCTCGAGGCCTTCCTCGCCGGCTGCGAGCGCGGCCGTGCGGCCGGAGTGGTCACCGCGCGCAGCGGCAGCGGCAGCTTCAACGCGAGCCGGCGCCGCGCCGGCAGCGAGGAGCCGGGCGATCATTTCATGCTCTACTTCCTCGTGCCGAGCTATGCGGCGAGCGCGACGACGAAGCCCGCGGCGCGGCCGCGCGCCCCGGCGCTCGTCATGGATCCCGAGACCGCGCGGCTCGCCGCGAAGGCCGCGATCGCCGTCTCGCGCAAGACCTCGGTGCTGCTGCTCGGCGCAACCGGCGTCGGCAAGACGACGCTCGCCCGCCAGATCCACGACGGCTCGACCCGCGCCGAGCGCGCGTTCGTGCACGTGAACTGCGGCAGCATTCCGGAGACGCTCTTCGAGTCCGAGCTCTTCGGCTACGAGCGCGGCGCGTTCACGGGCGCGCTCGCCGCCGGCAAGCGCGGCACCATCGAGCAGGCCACGGGCGGCACGCTCTTCCTCGACGAGATCGGCGAGATCCCCTTGCCCTGTCAGGCGAAGCTGCTGCGCTTCCTCGAGGACGGCAGCATCCAGGCCGTCGGCGGCGCGCAGGGTCGCCGCGTCGACTGCGCGGTGATCGCCGCGACGAACCGCGATCTGCGCGCGATGGTCGCGGCCGGCACGTTCCGCCGCGATCTCTACTATCGCGTCTCGACGTTCACGATCGAGCTGCCCGCGCTCGGCGGCGGGCTCGATCTCGATCGCGTGATCGACGACCAGCTCGCCAGGCTCAACGCCGGGCGCAGCCCCGCGCTGAAGCTCACGCCCGCCTGCCACGCGATGCTCGCGACCCACGAGTACGAGGGCAACATCCGCGAGCTGCGCAACGTGCTCGAATACCTCTCGATCGTCGTCCACGAGACCGCCGACGTCGCCGATCTGCCGCGTCATCTGCGCGAACGCAGCGCCGCGCCGGTGGAGAAGACCGGCGCGCTGCGCGGCCGCGTGCGCGAGTTCGAGCGCCGGATCATCGAGGAGACGCTCGCCCACTGCGGCAGCAAGCGCGAGGCCGCGCGCCGCCTCGGCATCGACGTCGCGACGCTGATCCGCAAGGCGCGCGGCGACTGATCCGCGGAGTACGCGCAGCACTGCTGCAGATCTGCAGCAGCGGGCGGCATCGCAGCATGCAATGGGGAGAGATGCCGATTCGTGTCAGAACGAGTACCGCGACGAGACCGCCGCGACCCGCGATCGACGCGCCTCCGGCGCCGGCACGTCCTACAAGCTCGCCGACTCGACCACCGGTATCGTCCCGGGCGGCCCGCGCGTCGCCGCGAGCTCCGTGAGGAACGCGGCCGCCCAGCGATAGATGTTGTTCTCATCGACGGAGCGGCGCATGCGTTCCATGCGCGCGCGCCGCTCCGCCGGCTCCATGTCCATCGCGGTCGCGAGCGCGTCCGCGAACTGTTCGACGTCGTAGGGGTTGATGATCAAGGCCTCGGGCAGCTCGCGCGCGGCACCGGCGAACTCGGAGAGGATCAGCACGCCGTCGTTGTCCTCGCGCGCCGCGACGAATTCCTTGGCGACGAGGTTCATGCCGTCGTGGAGCGAGCTCACGACGCAGATCTCCGCCATGCGCATGAACGAATGCACCGCGGTCGCGTCGTGGTGCGCGACGAGGAAGTGAATCGGCTGCCAGGTGCCGGTCTGGTACTCGCGGTTGATGTCGTCGGCGAGCGTCTCGATCTCGTTGATGTACTCGCGGTAGCGCGGGATGTGCGTGCGGCTCGGCGCGCCGAGCTGGACGAAGGAGAACGTGCCGCGGTGCTGCGGGTGCTTCTCCAGGAACCGCGCGACGGCGCGCATGCGTTCCGCCATGCCCTTCGTGTAGTCGATGCGATCGACGCCGACCGCGAGGCGCACGCCTTCGAGCCCGTGGGCGTGGCGCAGCTTCGCGATGTGATCCGCGAGCTCCTGGCCCTGCGGGACTTTGCGCTCCTTCCAGCTCTGGACGCTGATCGGAAACGGCCGCACCTGCGAAGTGTGGCCGCGCAGCTCGACTGCGAAGTGATCCCAGTCGAGCCGAGCTTCGAGCATGCGATCCACGGTGTCGAGGAAGTTGTTGCAGTACTGCTGGAGGTGGAAGCCGACGAGATCCGCGCCGAGCATGCCCTGCAGGATCTCCATGCGATAGGGGCAGATGCGGAACGCCTCGGGATTCGACCACGGGATGTGCCAGAACAGGCCGACACAGAGATCCGGCCGCACGGCCTTCAGCATCGCCGGGACGAGCGCGAGCTGATAGTCCTGCACGAGCACGACCGCACCCGTGTCGCCGGATTCCTCGACGACGGCGTCCGCGAAGCGCTGATTGATGCGCACATAGTGCTCCCAGTCCGCGGCGCGGAAAATCGGCCGCTCGTGGGTGAGGTGACACATCGGCCACAAGCCTTCGTTCGAGAAGCCCTCGTAGTAGCCCTGCTCCTCTTCGCGCGTCATCCAGATCCGGCGCAGCGTGTAGCGCGCATCGCCCGGCGGCACCGTGAGCCGGCCGTGTGCATCGGCATGATCCCGATCCGCATCGCCCGCCCCGTGTGCGACCCACAGGCCCCCGCAGGCGCGCAGCACGGGATCGAGCGCGGTCACGACGCCGCCGGCCGGGATGATCATGCGCGCCTCGCCGTCCTCGAGCTGGTGCATGTAGGGCTCGCGGTTGCTGAGGACGATGAGCTGCTGCTGCTCCCCGAGGCAGTCGATGGCGTGGGAGCGCAGACGCTCGCGGCTCCACACGCGATCCTGCCGCACGCGGTGTCGCGACCGGGTGCGGCCGAATGCGCGCGCCGCACGATATGACGCCGCGAGCCGGCTGCTCTCGCTCTCGAGCAGCGCGATCGGCAGGCCGCGCGGGGGCGCGTCCTGCACGTTCTCGAGCCGCAGGCGGCGCATCCAGTCCGCGAGCCGGCGCAAGGGGCGCTCGTACGCGAGCCAGGCGCCGCCCGAGACGACGCCGAAGACGAGCGCGAGCACGACCAGGATCCACAGCGCGAACTGGCCGAGCCGCGCGCGGGCGCGCTTGTCGATGAACTCGATGTCGTGCACGACGACGAGCGCGCCGAGCGGCGCCCCGTCCTGATCGCGGAGCGGCACCGCGAGGAGGTGCAGCGGCGGCTCGCGGTCGCGATCGATCGCGAGCACTTCCTGACGATAGTGCAGCGCGCGGCCGGCGATCGTCTTCACCGTGCCGCCGGCGTCCGTGAGCGCCGTGCCCTGCGCGAGCGGCGTGCCGTCGACGCGGTAGACCGCATACCCGAGGAGACGCCCGTGGCCTTCGAGGCGCTGGCGCCGCAGCACCTCCGCGACGGGATCCGGCGCTTGCAGGGCGTCGCGGACCGGGAAGGCGACCTGGAAGGCGAGCGCGCGGGCGCGGCGGGCGAGATCCTGCAGATCGAATTGCCGCTCGCGTTCCGACTGCTGCCAGGCGAGCAGCGCGATGGTGAGGCCGATGACGGTCGCGACCACCGTGCTGAGCCGTAGCGGCGTCGACCCGCGGCGCAGACGGATCACGCCGCCTGCTCCCAGCTCCGGCTCAGACGCAGTGCCGAATTGATGAGCCCGACCATGCTGTAAGTCTGCGGGAAGTTGCCCCAGTGCTCGCGCGTCACCGGGTCGATGTCCTCGGCGAGCAGTCCGAGCGGCGTGCGGCACGCGAGCAGCGTTTCGAACAGCGCGCGCGCCTGCTCGTGGCGGCCGAGCGCGGCGAGCGCGTCGACGTACCAGAACGTGCAGACGAGGAACGCGGTCTCAGGCACGCCGAAATCGTCGCGCTGGGTGTAGCGGAAGATGAAGTCGCCCTTCTTCAGATGCCGCTCGACGGCCGCGACGGTGCCCGCGAAGCGCGGATCGTCGGCGGCGAGGAAGCCGAGATCGTGCAGCAGCAGCAGGCTCGCATCGAGCTCCGTGCCGCCGAAGCTCGCGACGAAGCTGTCCTCCGCGTCGTTCCAGGCGCGCTGGCTGATCACGCGGTGCATGGCGTCGGCATGCGCGCGCCAGTAGGTCACGCGCTCGTCCAGACGCAGTTGCTGCGCGATCTTCGCGAGGCGATCGCAGGCCACCCAGCAGATGACGCTCGAGAACGTGTGCACGCGCGCCTCGGTGCGCAGCTCCCAGATCCCGGCATCGGGCTGATCGAAGATGCGCCGCGCGATCTCGCCGAGCGCCTCGAGCCGCGCGAGGAGCGCGGTGTTGCCCGGGCGGTTCAGCCGCAGGTCGAAGTAAATGTGCGTCGCGGCGAGCACGACCGCGCCGTAGACGTCGTTCTGCAACTGGCGGAACGCGTCGTTGCCGATCCTGACGGGACCCATGCCGCGATATCCGTCGAGACCCGGGACGATGCTCTCCTCGAGATCGGCCTTGCCGCTGATGCGGTACACCGGGCGCAGGCGGCCGTCCAGGGCGTTCGCGGCGATGTTCACGATGTAGTGCAGATAGCGCTCCATCGTGCCGGTCACGTTCAGCCGGTTCAGGGCGCGCACCACGAACCAACTGTCGCGCAGCCAGCAGTAGCGGTAATCCCAGTTGCGCCCGCTGTGCGCGGCCTCGGGCAGCGAGGTCGTCATCGCCGCGACGATCGCGCCCGTGTCCTCGAAGGCCGAGAGCTTCAAGGTGATCGCGGCCCGGATCACCGCTTCCTGCCATTCGAAGGGAATGCCGAGATAGCGCACCCACTCGTGCCAGTAGTTCAGCGTGTCGTCGAACCAGCGCTGGCCGAGCTCGCCGATGCCGGCCGGCATCGATTCGTCCGGGCCGAGGATGAGGGTCAGCGGTCGATCGAGGATGAACGGCAGCTCTTCCAGCACCGCCGTGACCGAGGCGTCCGTCGTCAGGCGCAGCACGAGCTGCGGCGCGACGTAGCGCACGTGATTGCTGCCGACGGTGCGCGCCGGCGTGGCCGCGCCGTGGTCGTGGAGCGGCAGGAGGCGCACCGTCACCATCGGGCTGCCGGCGACCGGCCGCAGGCGGCGCACGAGCATCATCGGATGGTACATGCGCCCGAGGTGCCGGAAGCGCGGCGCGTAATCCGTCACCTCGACCGCGCCGCCGTGATCGTCGTGGAGCACGGTGACGAGGATCGCGGTGTTCGGCAGGTAGTACTGCTCGCTCCGCGCGAAATCGTGCAGCTCGATCGCGTAGCTGCCGGTGCGATCGTCGTGGTTCGATTTCAGCAGGCTGCAGAACACGGGGTCGCTGTCGAAGCGCGGCATGCACGACCAGACGATGCGCGCGTCCGCGTCGACGAGCGCGGAGACGGTGCTGTTGCCGATCAGGGCGAGATTGAAATGTTCGGCGCTCATGGACCCGGCTCTCCGCCGGCGTGCGCGCGGCGTCCGGCGCCGCCGCAGGCCGCGATCCATTGTTCGAGGAACTTGCGCACCTCCTGCGGCGGCCGCAGCCAGGCTTCCGCGGCGGTGCGCCGGCAGGCGTCGGAGACGAGCACGCCGAGGCCGCGGCCGTAGATCGCACCGAGCGCGTCCTCGTCCGTCAGATCGTCGCCGAGGTAGGCGGAGATCGCGCCGCGGCCCGCTTCCGCGAGCAGCGTCTCCACCGCGGTCGCCTTCGAGCAGCCGCGCACGACGACCTCGATGCCGCCGTCGAACTGCCGCAGATCGAGGCCTTCGCGGCCGGGCAGAGCGTCCCAGCGGGCGAGGATGTGCGCGCGCAGGCGCTCGATGCGCGCGACCGGCAGCCCGCGCCAGTGGATCGCGAGACTCGCGGGCTTGCGCTCGACGCGCCCGCCGGCCTGACGCAGATCCGTCTCCCAGGCATCGGCCTTGAGCAGCGCGTGCATCGCTGGCGGCGGGATTTCCTCGAACTCGTAGCGTCCGTCCGGGCGCAGTCGCTCGCGGCCGTGCGAGCCCCAGATCTCGGGCAGTCGTCCGAGGCCGAGCAGCGGGATCAGATCGCGCACCCAGCGCCCGCTGATGATCACGACCCGCGTCGTGCCGCTCGCCATGATCTCGGCGAGCAGCTCGCAGACACCCGGGTAGGGCCGGGCGCGATGCGGTTCCATGCGGAACGGCGCGAGCGTCCCGTCGTAGTCGAGCATCAGCAGACGCGTCGTCGCGCCCGACAGCGCCCCGAAGAACGCGTCGAGCTGCGGGGCGCGGAGGACGGCGGAGCGGCGCCCGTCTGCATCCGCCGCATCGGGCTCACGCATCCGCGGCGGGGCGCCGGGCCCCGCGCTCGTGGAAGTCGGACATGCATCGATCTCCGTTGCCGCGCATCCCGTGCGCGCTACGCCCGCCGGCGGCGGGCACGATCCGGCCCCGGGCATCGCCCGAGGCCGGCCCTGCATCATAGCCCCGCGGCGGCGGCCCCTGTGTAGGCCAGCGGGACGAATCGGGGCGCGATGAGGCATCGCCCGCAAAACGGACACGCGCCCGGTCGGCAGGACCCGACAATCCCCGACGGGACCCGGCTGAGGTCGGCGCCCTTCACACTCCTTCATAGTTCGACATACCGGCGTGACACGCGCCGCCTAGAGTGGCGCTCCGTCCGGAAGCCCCGGACGCCGAACTTCACGCGGGGCAGGCATCTAATGCTCCTGCCCTGCATAGCGGAACAGGAGTGACCATGCCGACGCGACCCCGTGCGCTCTTGATCGACGACGATGCGCGCCTCGGTGCGCTCGCGAGCGAATATCTCGCCCGGAACGATATCGACGTGACGGTCGTCGGCGATCCGCTCGACGGCCTGCTCGCGCTGCGGCGCGGCGACTTCGACGTCGTGCTGCTCGACATCATGATGCCGGGGGTGGACGGGCTCGAGATCTGCCGTCGCATCCGCGCCACGCCCGAGCTCGCGCGCCTGCCGGTCATGATGCTGACGGCGAAAGGCGAGGACATCGACAAGATCGTCGGCCTCGAGCTCGGTGCTGACGATTACGTCGCGAAGCCGTTCAATCCCCGTGAGCTGCTCGCCCGCATCCGCGCCCTCCTGCGCCGCACCGCCGGCCGCACCGCGCCGCCGAGTCGCGACGTGCTCAGGCACGGCGAGCTCGTGATCGATCTCGAGGCCCGCGAGGTCGAGCTCGCGGGACGCCGGCTCGTCTTCACGCACTTCGAGTTCGAGCTGCTCGCGGTGCTCGCGCGCTCCGCCGGCCACGTGCTGTCGCGCGATCGCCTGCTCGACGCGCTGAAGGGCGGCAACTGCGACGTGTTCGATCGGACGATCGACGTCCACATCGCCCGGCTGCGCGCGAAGATCGAGACGAATCCGCGCGAGCCGCGCTACATCAAGACGGTGCGCGGTGTCGGCTACGTCTTCATGCGCCAGGAGCAGCGGCGCTACCAGTGAGCACGACGCGGCGACCCATGCCCCTCCACACCCAGATCTATCTCTACTTCATCGGCCTCGTGGTCGTGGTCTCGGTGACCTCCGGTGCGCTGTTCAGCTTCAGCGCGCGGAGCACGTTCCAGACCGAGGTCTCCGAGCGTCTGTGGCCGCATCTCGCCTCGCTGGTCGGCGAGGATTTCGACGAGCACGACGCACTCGTGCGGCGCGTCCGCCAGCTCCACGACGATCTCGACGTCGATCTCACGGTGCGCGATCTGCACGGCGGCGTGCTCGCGGTCGCGGGTGGCGAGCTGCCGCCGATCACGCCCGCGGAAGTCGCGGCGGTGGGTGCGGGGGAGATCATCCGGCTCTCGCGTCCGGTGCTGCTCGTGAAGCTCCTGATCCGCGATCCCCGCAACGGCGAGCGGCTCGGCATCCTGGAAGTGTCCGCGCACCAGCGCTCGCGCTTCTTCGGTCTGCCCCAGCCCGTGCTCACCTGGACGGTGGCGTGGTTCGTCGTCGCGCTCGCGACGCGTCCGCTCGCGCGCAACATCGCTGCGCCGCTCGAGCACCTCACCGAGGCCGCGCGTCGCCTCGGGGCCGGCGATTTGCAGTGCCGCGTCGTGGTGGCGGCGCCCCGGCCCGCGCGCTGGTGGCGTCCCGCCGCGGGGCCGGCGCTCGAGCTGCGCGCGCTCGCGCAGGCTTTCGATCAGATGGCGGAACGTCTCGGTGCGCTGCTCCGCGGTCAGCGCCAGTTGCTCGCGAACGTCTCGCACGAGCTGCGCTCGCCGCTCGCCCGCATCCGCGTCGCACTCGAGCTGCTGCCGGGGCGCGCGCAGGCCGAAGACCGGCTTCGCGCCGTCGAGACGGATCTGCAGGAGCTCGACCGGCTCATCGACGACGTCCTGACCACGACCCGGCTCGATGCGGCGAACCTGCCCGCGGACCTCGATGCGATCGACGCGCGAGAGCTGCTCTCGCAGGTCGCCGCACATGCCGCGCACGACCCACTGGTCGCGCCGCAGCGCGTGAGCGTCGCGCGCGGCGATCGGGTCACGATCACCGCGGACCGCAGCCTGCTCAAGCGGGCGCTGTGGAATCTCGTCGAGAACGCCGCGAAATACGGTGCCTCGCCGATCGTGCTCGCAGCCGCCGACGAAGGCGCGGGCATCGCGCTCAGCGTCTCCGATGCGGGCCCCGGCATCCCGCTGGCGGAGCGCGAGCGCGTGCTCATCCCGTTCTACCGCATCGACTCGGCGCTCCGCCCCGGCCCGGTGAGCGGGCAGCGCGCCGGCGCCGGCCTCGGACTGACGCTCGTCTCGCTCGTCGCCCGCGTCCACGGCGGCACGCTGACGATCGCGCCGGCCGAGATCGCGCACGGCTGCGAGGCGGGCTGCCGGGTCACGATCACGATACCGAAGGGTATCTGCGATTGAATTCAATCCACGCGCCGCACGATGAGGAGAATTCCATGACCGGATCCGAACCGGCGCCGCCCAGGCGCCGCGCGAAACTGCTGCACTGGAAGACGCTGCTCGGACTCGCCACCGTCTCGGGCATCGCGGCCGCACGCATCCACGGCGAAGTCGGGGCGCCCCCGCCCGCGCCGCCGGCCGCGGCGCCGCAGTCCGTGCTCGTCGCGCCGGTCGAGCGCCGCGATCTCGTGAAGCGCTTCGACATCGCCGCGGAATTCGCGCCGTTCCACGAAGTCGCGCTGCACGCGAAGGTGACGGGCTACGTCCAGCAGCTCGCGGTCGACATAGGCGATCGCGTGAAAGCCGGCGAAGTGCTCGCGACGCTCGACGTGCCGGAGCTCGGCGAGGATCTGCGCAAGGCCCGTGCGGCGGCGGAGCGGAGCCGCCAGGAGGCCGCACGCGCCGAGGCCGCCTACGAGGACGCGCACCTCTCGTTCACGCGCATCGCGGCCGTGATGAAGCAGCACGAGAACCTGGTCGCCCAGCAGGATGTAGATGCCGCCCGGGCCCGCGACGCGACGACCCATGCCGCCTACGTCGCCGCACAATCCGCGATCGCCGAAGCCGAGGCGAATGTCACGCGCATCCGCGATCTCCTCGCCTACTCACGCATCACGGCGCCTTTCGACGGCGTCGTCACCGAACGCTACGCCGACCCGGGCGCGCTGCTCGGGGCGGGCACGAGCGCCGCGGCGGGCGCGCTCGTGCGCGTCTCGCAGATGGACCCGCTGCGCCTCGTGCTGCCCCTGCCGGAGGCCGTCGTGCCCCGCGTGCACGTGGGCGACACGGTCGAGGTGCACATCGAGGCGCTGAACCGCATGCTCGCGGCGCACATCGCCCGCGTCAGCGATCGCATCGACACCGACACGCGCACGATGCACGTCGAAGTCGACGTCCCGAATGCCGATCTCTCGCTCACCCCCGGCATGTACGCGACGGTCTCGCTCACGCTCGACGCGCGGACGCGGGCGCTGTCGATTCCCGTCGAATCGGTGGGGAACCGCAAGCGCGGCGAGGGC
The DNA here is from genome assembly GCA_016209015.1 of Gammaproteobacteria bacterium. Taxonomy (GTDB): domain Bacteria; phylum Pseudomonadota; class Gammaproteobacteria; genus JACQWY01. The sequence continues at coordinate 23,068 of JACQWY010000012.1, forward strand.
GAGGTGCTCGTCGTCGGACCCGATCACAGGCTCGCCGAGCGCGAGGTGAAGCTCGGCCTCGAGACGCCGCGTCGCATCGAAGTTCTGGCCGGGCTCGGCGAGCACGACTACGTCGTCACCGGTAACCGCAGCGCGCATGCGCCGGGGGAGACCGTCGCGCCGCAGCTCGCCGACGGCGGGGCGACGCCGTGACCGGGACCCCGCTTCCGCCTGCGACGCTCGCCGCGCTCGCCGCGCTCGACACCTGCACGGTGGCGAACGCCGTGGAGAGCACCGGCGTGCGCCTTCGCAACGAGGGCTTCATCGACGCGAGTGTCGTCTGCCAGTTCCCGGAGCTCGGGCCGCTCGTCGGCTACGCGCTGCCGTTGCGCATCCGCACCGCGGACCCGCCGGTGCGCGACGCGCTGAAGTCGCGAACCGAGGGGGTGCGCTGCGATTGGTGGGACGAAATGGTGGAGCTCCCGGCGCCGCGCGTGCTCGTCGTCGAGGACGTCGATCTGCAACCGGGCCTCGGTGCGTTCTTCGGCGAAGTGCACGCGAACGTCTTCAAGGCGCTCGGCTGCGTCGGGCTCGTGACGAACGGCGCGGTGCGCGATCTCGAGGCCGTGCGCGAGCTTCGCTTCCATTGCTTCGCCGCGCATGCCGCGGTCTCGCACGCCTATGCGCACGTCGTCGAGGTCGGCATGCCCGTACGCATCGGGGGACTGCACGTCCGGGCCGGCGACCTGCTGCACGGCGACCGCCACGGCGTGTTGTCCGTCCCGCGCGACATCGCCGCGCGCCTTCCCGGCCTCGCGGCGGGCATGCGGCGCGAGGAGCTCGCGTTGATCGAATACTGCCAGTCGCCCGGGTTCTCCCTGTCCGGTCTGCGCGAGCTGCTGCGCGCGGATCGGGATTGACGGCCCGAGGGCTCATCCATGTCCCGTTTCTCGATCCGTTATCCCTATTTCGTCATCGTCGCCTGCCTGCTCGTGCTCGTGCTCGGCGCGACGAGCCTCGTGCGCATGCCGGTCGATCTGTTCCCGAAGATCGACATCCCGGTCGTGGTCGTCGCGACGTTCTTCAACGGCATGCCGCCGGAGCAGATCGAGAACGACATCACCGGCCGTTTCGAGCGCTTCTTCACGCTCGGCAGCGGCATCGATCACATCGAATCGCGCTCGCTGCCTGGCGTGAGCCTCATCAAGGTCTACTTCCAGCCCGGCACGAACGCGGATTCCGCGGTGACGACGATTTCGAACCTCGCGATGGCGAACCTGCGCAAGCTCCCGCCCGGCACGCTGCCGCCGGTCGTGCTGAAGTTCGACGCCTCGAGCCTGCCCGTCTGCCTCATCACGCTCAAGGGTGAGGGCATGAACGAAACGAAGCTCCGCGATACCGGGCAGTACGACCTGCGCAATCAGATCGCGAACGTGCCCGGCGCCTCGGTGCCGCAGCCCTTCGGCGGGCGCTATCGCCAGATCATGGTCTACGTCGATCCGTTGAAGCTGGAGGCGCATCAGCTCTCCGTGATGGACGTCGTGCGCGCGGTGAACGACTCCAATCTCATCCTGCCGGCCGGCGACGTCGTGGTCGGCCCTTACGATTACAACCTCTACACGAACAGCCAGCTCCGCGACATCGCGGACATCAACCGCCTGCCCCTGAAGACCGTCGGCAACGCCTCGGTGATGGTGGCCGACGTCGGCGAGGCCCGCGACGACGCCCAGCGCCAGACGAGCGTCGTGCGCGTCGACGGTCAGCGCTCCGTGTATCTGCCGGTGCTGAAGCAGGGCGGCGACGCGAACACGATCGCCGTCGTCGACGGCATCCGGAACGCGCTCGCGAAGCTCGTCGACGTGCCGCGCGAGCTCGTCGCGAAAGTCGTGTTCGATCAGTCGCAGTTCGTGAAGACGGCGATCGAGAATCTGCTGCACGAGGGCGCGATCGGTCTCGTGCTGACCGGGCTCATGATCCTGCTCTTCCTCGGCAGCCTGCGCGCGACAGCGGCGGTGTTCCTGTCGATTCCCTTGTCGGCGCTCGCGACGTTCTTCGCGCTCTCGCTCGGGGACGGCACCGTGAACTCGATGGTGCTCGGCGGCCTCGCGCTCGCGTTCTCGCGCCTGATCGACAACTCCGTGGTCGTGCTCGAGAACATTTTCCGCCACATCGAGCTCGGCGAGACGCCGGCCGTCGCGGCGGAGAAGGGCGGGCGCGAGGTCGCGCTGCCGGTGCTCGCCGCGACGCTGACGACGGCCGTCGTGTTCTTCCCCGTGACGCTGCTCTACGGCGTGAGCCGCTTCCTGTTCGTCGCGCTGGCGCTCGCCGTCGTGCTCTCGCTCTTCGCGTCGTATGTCATTGCGCTTTCCGTCGTGCCGCTCTATTGCGCGAAGCTCGTCACGAACGAAGCCGTGCATGGCGCCGGCTCGCGTTTCAACCGCTGGTTCAACGGCCGCTTCGAGGCTTTTCTCGGCCGTTACGACGGCGCGGTGCGCTGGACGATCGCGCGGCCGCTCGCGACGCTCTCGGCGCTGCTCGGCGCGGCGCTGCTGTGCGGCGGGTTCCTGCCGCAGCTCGGCGTCGCCTATTTTCCGCGCACCGATCCCGGCCAGTTCGTCATCAACCTGAAAGCGCCGACGGGGTCGAGCCTCGCCGGGACCGAGGCGCTCGTCGCGCGCGTCGAACGCATCGTGCGCGAGGTCGTGCAGCCCGCGGACCTCGACGTCGTCGTCTCGAATATCGGATCGACGCCGGGCTTCTCCTCGATCTACACGAGCAACTCGGCCTCGCACAGTGCGTTCGTGCAGGCGAGCCTGAAGCACGAGCACGCGATCGGCAGCTACGAATACATGGACCGCGTCCGCGCGCGCCTGCGGCGGGAGCTGCCGCAGCTCGCGATCTATTTCCAGTCGGGCGGGCTCGTCGATGCCGTGCTGAATCTCGGGCTCCCGACCCCGATCGACGTCCAGCTCTCGGGATCGAACGTGAAGTCCGTGCATGCCGCGGCCGCGGCGCTCGCCGCGAAGTTCAAGGCGATTCCAGGCGTGAGTGACGTGCTGATCCCGCAGGACGTCGATGCGCCGGCACTGCGGCTCGAGATCGATCGCGTGCGCGCGGCCGAGCTCGGCCTCTCGCAGAAGGAAGTCGTCAGCAACGTCATCACGGCCCTGACCTCGAACGCCATGATCGCGCCGAGCTACTGGGTCGACGAGCGGAGCGGCAACGACTATCTGCTCACCGTGCAGTACCCGGACGATCTCGTGAAGGATCTGCCTGATCTCGAGGCCATCCCGATCCGCTCGCACGATCGCCGGCAGTCGGCCCGCCTCGGGGCGGTCGCGAAGCTGACCCGCATCGAGGCTCCGACCGAGGTGGACCACTATCAACTGCGGCGGGTCATCGACGTCTACCTCGCGCCGGCCGGCGAGGACGTCGGGCGCATTGCCGCGGCGGTCGACGACATCGTCGCGAAGACCGCGCTGCCCGCCGGCGTGCGCGTCGCGCTGCGCGGCTCGGTGCAGAACATGCGCGCCTCGTTCGCGAGCTTCGGCTTCGGCCTCCTGCTCTCGGTCGTGCTCGTCTACCTCATCCTCGTCGCCCAGTTCGCGTCCTTCCTCGACCCGCTGATCATCCTGCTCGCGATCCCGACCGGGCTCGCCGGCGTGCTCGTCACGCTCGTCGCGACCGGCACGACCCTGAACGTGATGTCGCTCATGGGCGTCGTGATGATGGTCGGCATCGTGGTCTCGAACAGCATCCTCATCGTCGAGTTCACGCGGCGGCTGCGCGCGGACGGCGTGCCGCTCGTGGAAGCCGTCGCCGTCGCCTGCCGCGTGCGCCTGCGGCCCGTGCTCATGACCTCGCTCGCGACGCTCTTCGGGCTCATCCCCATGGCCGCGAAGCTCGGCACGGGCTCGGAGGCCTACGCACCGCTCGCCCGCGCCATCATCGGCGGCCTCGGCGTGTCCGTCGTGACCACGATCTTCATCGTGCCGGTCGCCTATTACCTCTGCTACCGGGGGCGCGCGGAACGCGCTGCGCCGCTGCCGGGCCCACTTGCCGAATCCACGGAATCCCCTGCCTGATGCCCATGAAACTTCGCGCCGCGCTGCTCCTTGCGCTGGCCTGTGTCGCGCCGGTCGTCACTGCCGATGAACTGCCCGATCTCACGCTCGCCGGGGCCCGCGCCATGGCGCTCGACCAGCAGCCGCGGCTCGTCGCGGCCGAGCGCGCCGTGCAGGCGGCGGAGGCGGCGATGCGCGTCGCACGGGCCGATTACTTCCCGCAGATCCAGGGCAACGTCACGGCCGCCGGCACCGACGCCGAGACGCTCGATGCGCGGATCGCCGCGGGCGGGCTGAACAATCCGACGGTGCTGCCGCGCGAATCGAACGGCGTGCTCATCGACCAGCTCGTCACGGATTTCGGACGCACGAACGCGCTCGTCGCGAGTGCCGGGGACACGCGGGTCTCGCGCGAGCGCCGGCTCGACGCGGCGCGGGCGACGGTGCTGCTCGACGTGACGCGGGCGTTCTACGGCGCGCTCGCCGCACAGGCCGTGCTGACGGTCGCGGAGCAGACGCTCGCGTCACGGGAATTGCTCCTCGAGCGCGTGACGACGCTCGCGAAGAACAAGCTGAAATCCGACCTCGACGTGAGCTTCGCGGCCGTCGGCGCGGAGCAGGCGCGACTGCTCGCGCTGCGCGCACGCAACGCGCTCGACGGGGCGTTCGCGCAGCTCGCCGCGGCCATCGGGCAACGCGACGCGCGCCGCTACCGGCTCGTCGAGGCGGGGGAAGCCCCGGCACCCGAGCCCGACGTCGGTCCGCTGCTCGCCGCGGCGATCGACGCCCGCCCAGAGCTCGCGAGCCTGCGCGCGGACCACGCGGCGGCGCTGAAGCTCGTGGCGGCCGAGCACGATCGCAATTATCCGACCGTGAAGTTCCTCGCCGCGGCCGGCGTGACGCCGGTCGGCGACAAGCGCTTCGACGACACCTATGCGGCGGCAGGACTGAACCTCAGCGTGCCGCTGTTCGCCGGGGGCCGCTACCGGGCGCTGGAAGACGAAGCGCGGGCGCGGGCCGAGGGCGTCGAGGCGACGCTCGGCGACGAGGAGAACCGCGTCGTGCGCGACGTCCGCCTCGCCTGGCTCAACGCGCGCACCGGCTACGAGGCGCTCGCCGTCACGGAGCGCCTCGCACGCCACGCGGCAAGGGCGCTCGAGCTCGCGCAGTCGAGCTACGGTATCGGCATGAGCTCGATCATCGAGCTCGCACAGGCCGAGCTCAATGCCACCGAAGGCGAGATCGCTCACGACCGGGCGAAGTACGAATACGGCGTCGCGCTCGCCGCGCTGGATTTCGAGCTCGGGCGTCTGCGCTGACAGGGCTGACCGTCCGAAAGCGCGACCGACGCGCCTCCTGTGCCGGCACCGCCTGCGAGCGCCGGGTTTCAAGCTTCCCCGCTCGATGCCGCTAGACCGGCCCAGGAGTCCGGGCGCCGCCCGGCACGGGAGCCTGTCGTGGCGAATAACGAGGAGCCGTCCGCGCGGACGAACGAAGCCGACCCGGCCCGGACGCCGGCGCCGCGTCCTGCCCGCCGTTACGGCCACGCCTACGAGGCCGCGAACATCTTCGGCGACGACGCCTACAGCGGCGAGCCCGATCCCGGCGCCGAATACTGGCCGGTGCCGTGGTCCGATCTCATGATGACGATGTTCGTGCTGTTCGCGGTGCTGATCTCCGTGCGCGGTCTCCTGCCCCAGGAAGAAGTGCGCACCACGCCGCGCGCGGCCGCCCAGCACGAGGCGCCGGCGCGGACCGAGACGAAAGTGGAGAGGAAGGTCGAGCCGCAGCCCGTGCCGCAGCGTTACGAAGTGGAGCGGGAGAAGCTCCGTCCGCAGGAAACACCGCCCGCGCACTTCACGGAGGCGCCGCCGCTGCACATCGACGTCTACGGCCGCAGCCAGGACGCGGTGCGCGAAGCCGCGCTGAAGGACGTCGACATCCGTGTGCTCGCCGATCAGTCCGTGAAGGTGAGCGTCCAGGGCCCGATGCTGTTCGATCTCGGCAAGGCCGATCTCAAGAACGACATGCGCCAGTTCCTCGACCGCCTCGCGGGCATCATCGCGGACACGCCTTACGTCGTGCACATCGTCGGTCACACGGACGACCATCCCATCAACACGCAGCAGTACCCGAGCAACTGGGAGCTGTCTCTGGTGCGCGCGAGCCGCGTCGCACGCTATCTCATCGACGCCGGACACATCGATCCGGCGCGCTTCGTCGTCATCGGCCGCGGCCAGTACGCGCCGACGGTGCCGAATGCCGACGACCAGGGGCGGGCGCTGAACCGCCGCGTCGAAATCATCATCACGCGCAATACGTCCACCGAAGCGCCCGGAGCCGTGTTATGACCGCAAACAACTGGATCGGCGTCGCGCTGTGCGTGTGCGTCTACCTCGCGACCTTCGTGCTCGCCGGCAACTCCGGCATGATGATCAACGGCCTCGGACTCGCGACCGTGATCTCGGGGACGCTCGGCGCGATGTTCCTGAGTTATCCGTCCCCGCAGCTCGTGGCGGCGCTGCGCGTGGCGCGCAACACCTACACGGGAAGCGCGCTGACCCCGGAGCGCATCGTCGAAATCCTGCAGCAGCTCGCGATCCGTACCCGCAGCAAGGGCGTCATCGCGCTCGAGGACTTCCGTGAGCGCACGACGGTGATGTTCCTGAAGCGCGCGCTGCAGCTCCTCGCCGACGGCTTCAAGGACGACGAGATCAGCGAGATGCTGCACTCGGAGATGTTCCACTTCCGCCATCGCCGTCTCGCCCACGAGCGTCTGTTCCGCCACGCCGCGAAGCTCGCGCCGGCGTTCGGCGTGGCCGGCAGCGTCATCGGGCTCATCGCGATGCTCTCGGGCATCAACGATCCGCGCGTCATCATCGCCACCGTGCCGATATCGCTCACTGCGACGCTCTACGGCATCGTCCTCGCGAACTTCTTCCTGAGCCCGATCGCCGAGAGCATCCACGCGCGCACCGATCGCGAGCTCCTGATGCAGAAGCTCATCACGGACGGCGTGATCAACATCCGCAATGAATCGAATCCGCTGCGCCTCGCCATGAAGCTCGAATCCCTGCTGACGCCGTCGGCGCGGGCGAACGAGAACGCGAGCATCGAGGAGTTGCGCGAGCGCATCCGCAATCTGCATGCGGAGCAGAGCATGTGACGGCGCGCGCGCCGATGCCGTCAAGGCGGCCGTCACCCGGCCGCTAAAGTTCCGCGTACCTCGAGTGACAATGGAACATGTCAGAACCCGCTCTCCAGCTCTCTGAACCTCCGGTCTCGGTCCTGACCTTCGTGGTCGGACACTCGCAGTGCGCGCTCGACGTGCGCCGCGTGCTGTTCCTCGCCGAGTACCGTAACGAAGCGCGACAAGTGCCTGTCACCGCGCCGGGGATGGTCGGTCTGATTTCGGCGCGGGGCCAGTACGTGCCGCTCTACGACCTCGCCGGTATCCTGGGCGTCCTGTCGCTCGGCGCGGAAAAGCGCGAGCTCATCGCCCTGATGATCGCGCGCGAGCAGGATCACGTGGCCTGGCTCGATGCCCTGCGCGACGCGCTCCATTCCGGCAAGACGTTCGAGAAGACGACCGACCCCCACGCCTGCGCTTTCGGGCGCTGGTACGACAGCTTCCACACCGACGACGAGGAATTGAGCGAAACCCTGAAAGCGTTCGACGAGCCGCACCGCGCGATTCACGCGCTCGGCCGGCGCCTGCTCGACCTCGCGCAAGACGGGCATCGCGACCGTGCGCTCGATTCCCTGCGGGTCGACGGGATCACGATCCTCGATCGCCTGCGGGCTTTGTTCGGCGTCGCGCGTGACCGGCTCGAGTCGAGCATCCGCCCGGTCACGATCCTCGTCGCCGACGCGGCGGGCCGGCCGCAGTTCGCCTGGCTCGTCGACCGCATCCACCAGGTACGCGAGTTCCCGCCCGAGGCGATCCACGGCCCTGAAGCCGTCGGCGTGGTGCTCCCGGCCGAGAGTCTCATGCGCGGCATGTTGCGCGACGGCACAGGCGATTTCCTGTGGCTCGATCCGCCGCTCGCGGGCGCAACCCGGCTCTGAGCCCCCACCGTCGATCGCGGTGACGCGACGGACGACGCCGCCACGGCGGCGCGCGCCGCGTCCCCCGTCTCGAGGAAGCTCCGGAAGAGTTCAGAGCGTCCTCAATACTTGAACTCGAGATTCAGGAACCACGCGTGGATGTCGTCCGGCACGGCATTCGCGACCGCGATCGGCGTGACGCCCGGCGTCGCCGGAAACGTGAACTGGTCCTGCGAATAGACGAGGTGCTGGGTGTCGAGCGCGAAGCGCAGGTACTTGCTGTAGTCGTAGGCGACGCCGCCGACGAAGCGCTCGAAGTCGAAGGGATCCACGGCGACGTGCGTGTTCGGCAGGAAGCGCTGATAGGTGCCGAACAGCGTGAACGGCGTCGCGCCGATCCGGTACCTGCCGAAGAAGTCGTAGCCTTCCTGCCGGCTCGAGCCGGTGTTCAGCACGCCGTTCGCGAGTGCCGCGAGGCCCGCGTAGCCTGTCGCCACGCCGAACACGTCGCCCGGGCCGCTGCCCGAGAACAGATTACCCGGCGTGAACGCATTGCGGCCCCAGTCGTATTCGCCGGCGAGCGCCCAGGCCTCGCTCGCGTAGTGCACGAGGAACGCGCCGCGCTCGAGGTCCGAATCCGGACCGCGGAACGGCGTAGTGATGGTCGTGTCGGGTGTCGCGTTACCGTGCCCGCGATCGTAGAACGCGGTGACGCCCAGTCCATTGAAGCGCCCGGTGTAGCCGAAGGGATAATACGAGAGCCGCACCATCGCCTGCTTCTCCGCACTCTGCTCGAACGCGCGGAACGAGGCGTTGTCGTAGATGCCCACGTCGTAGTCGAGATACTTCGTGCCACCGAACGCGATCGGCCCCTGCGCCGAGAGCCCGGCCTGCGTCGAGGACAGGCCCGTGTAGTTCCAGGGCACGAGGTTCACGAAGCGGAAGCCGTACAAGGCTTCCTGCCAGTCGATGAACGGATTCATCTGCTGGCCGAGCGTGAGGGTGTCGCCCCGCAGCGCGGGAATGTCCTGGAACGCTTTGTTGTACTGCAGATAGGCGTATTTCAGGCGGAAGTTCAGGTTGCCGTCGAGATTGCTGCCGATGGCGGCGCTGCGTCCCGATTTGTCGGCGCCGCTCGCGCCGACGGCACGATAGATGTTCGGCGTCAGTCGGATCAGCCAGTCGTCGTCCGGCGTGAACAGGAAGTTCAGGTACGCGCGAGTGACGTCGAAGGCATTGAAACCGTCGTTGCCCGGACCCGGCGGGTTCACCTGCGTGAGGAACTGTGGACCGAAGCCCGTGTTCTGGTACATGCCCCAGTCGGCATAGACGAGCGTCGAGAGCTTGACGTGGTTCACCCACGACGCCGGCCCGGCATCCGCCGCGACGGGTGCGGGCGCAGGCGCGGGCGCGTCGGCGGCGACACTCGCGACAGCGCCCGACACTGCGGGCGCTGCGGCTGCCGGCGCCGCGGGCGCGGCGATCGCGCCGGCGAGCGCTGCGGCATCGTAAGTCGCACCGCCGAGCTTCAAGGGCACACGGCCTGGCCCCGGCTGCAGGAAGACCTGCGCGGTCTGGCGATCGACCCACAGGACGAGCTCCTGCTGGGCGGCATGGGCGATTTGCGAGGCGAGCGTGCCGAGCAACGCGGCGACGATGGGTGCGCGGCGCGTGACGAAGAACATGAGAACCCCCTGGGTGGTAGTGACGACGTGCTGGTGTGAGAAGCGGGTGCGCGGCGGGGTTCCGCCGCGGCACGAAACCGTCATATATACGCAGCGGACAACGCCGCCGCGCCGACACGGATTGCGCCGATCAGCCGGTTCAATTCGCGGCGAGCTTCTGCAGGTACACGGCGTAGGTGTAGTGCGTGCCGCTGTCGAGGCCATTCGACCACTCGACGGGCTCGATCTTGTAAGCGAGGCGATAGGCTGGTGAGGCGTGATGCGTCCACAGCCATTCGCCGTGGCGCTCGACGACCTCGCTGCCCCATTTCACCTCGAGCGTCGCCGGATCGAACGTCAGCCCCGGGAAGACGTAGTCGAGCGTCGTGCAGTCGTCGTCGGAGCCCCAGCGCGGCTTGCACGCCTGCAACTGCGCGCCGACCTTGCGGCCGGTGCGGCCGTGATCGCTGCCGACGACGAAGTGCAGGTTCTCGACGTTGTCGCGGCCCGGCAGCGTGTTGTCGGCGAGCGGCGTGGCCTCGAGCGTTGCCGCGGCCCCGGCGACGGCCGGCAGCGCGTCGGTCGTCGAGGCGGCACCCGCTGCGGCGGAGAAGAGGAGCAGGGCGAGGGGGGGCATGTGCATGTCGTGGGCTCCAGGTATCGCGGTGGATTGGAATGCGCGGCAAGGCTACGCGCGGCCCGTCAAGGCGATATGTAGAAACGTGAAGGAATGTGAAGCCGCGACGCCGCCCGACTCGCGGCCGGGCCGCTCGGAGGAAGGATGGACGGGGACGCGCAGGAGCCGACCCGAGGAAGCTCTGAATGAGTTCAGAGCATCCTGCGGCACATGGACATGCAGTGGCGTAAGCCGTGGTTCACGTAAGGTCGGTAAGAACCGCGCTTCTTGCCGACCGTGCTCCGGAAGATCCCCGGCGGACTCGTTCGCGGCTTCCCTAAATCATGTCGGGGTTCGGCCGATAAGACGCGTAGCTAGATTCCGAAGTCCATCACTGAGGACGTAAGACCATGGTGCTTGCCCGCAAGCAATTCAGTCTCGAACCCTGGGAGACGGCGCTGCTGATGCACTGTCAACGTCGGCGCTATCCTCCGAAGGCGGCGATCCTCCGCCAGGGCGAGCCGGCCGACGAGTTGTTCTACATCGTGAAGGGCTCGGTGACGGTGCTGCTGGAAGACGAGTCCGGCCAGGAAATCGTGCTCGCCTATCTCTATGCACGCGAAATCTTCGGCGAGCTCGGCATGTTCACGGCCGAGTCGAATCGCTGCGCGCTCGTCCGCGCGCGCGCCGACTGCGAAGTCGCGCACATGAGCTACGACCGGTTGCGCAGCATCCCCGATCTCTATCCGCGCGTGCTCGAGACCATGACCATTCAGCTCGCGAACCGGCTGCGCCGCACGAACCGCCGCCTCGGCGATCTCGCGTTCATGGACGTCTATGGCCGCGTCGCGCGCACGTTGCTCGAATTGAGCGAGAAGCCCGACGCCATGACGCATCCGGACGGCATGCAGGTCCGCGTCACGCGCCAGGAGCTCGCCCGTCTCGTCGCCTGCTCGCGCGAGATGGTCGGCAAAGTCCTCAAGGAGATGGAGGACCACCGTCAGGTGCAGGTGTTCGGCCGCAACATCGTCGTGCCCAACCGCCCGCGCCTCGTCCCGCAGCCGCACTGATCTCCCGGCCGGTCCGGCCGCGCGCCGGTCCGGATCCTCTGGACGAAGCGCTGAACAAGTCCATCCTGGACTTTTCGGAGCTTCCTCGAGCTCCCTTCGTCGCTTCGAGCCTGCCGCTCGTCGGCGCCACGATGCCGGTCGGCCCACCGCTGCGCGCGCGCCGCTGCCGCTCGTGGCGGAACCGCTACCGCTCGTTGAGCCGCGGCCGCGCGGCGGGCCGCATCGCCGCATACTCGGCGTCATGCAAAGCTCGGGCGGCTTCACGATCTTCGAACTGCTGATCACCGTGGCGGTGCTCGGCATCGCACTCTCGATCGGCGTGCCGTCGCTGCAGCAGTTCATCATGGACAACCGTCTCGTCTCGCAGCTCAATCAGCTCTCGAGCGCGCTCGCGCTCGCACGGAGCGAGGCCGTCAAGCAGAACGTGCCCGTCATCGTCTGTGTCAGCTCCGACGGCAAGAACTGCGATACCTCGGGCGTGAACTGGGATCGCGGCTGGATCGTCTTCGTCGATCGCAATGCGAACAGGAGCATCGACGGCAGCGGTGACGGCTGTGCCCAGGGCGCGACGGCGGACTGCGTGCTCGCCGTGCAGAGCGCGTTCCCGGCCGGCGTGACGACGCTCGTGCCCGCAACGGGCGTCGCGAAGCTGATCGGCTACGACGGCACGGGCGCCGCACGCTGCGACAAGGATGCGGACGGCACGTTCGAGGACTGCGCGAGCGCGGCGAGCTATTTCACGCTGTGCGACAGCCGCGGCGCGGCCCATGCCCGCGCGCTCGCGGTCAGCCGCACCGGGCGCAGCACGATCGCCGCGACGGATCCGCTGGGTGCTGCGCTGACATGTCCGTGACGCGCTGTGCCGCCGCGCGCGGCTTCACGCTGCTCGAAGTGATGATCGCCGTGGTGGTGTTCTCGATAGGCCTGCTCGGTATCGCGGGCCTGCAGGTCGCGGGCATGCGCTTCACGCACGACGCGCACCTGCGCTCGATCGCGACCGCCCAGGCCGAGAACATGGCCGACCGGATGCGGACGAACGCGGCGGGCATGGCCGCCGGCAACTACGACGTCAGCGGCGCGATGCCGACGTCCTATCCGAAGGACTGCGATGCCAGGCAGTGCACGCCGGCAGAGCTCGCCACCTTCGACCTCGTCTCCTGGAACACCGCGGTCGCGAACAAGGCGGTGGAAAGCAATGCCGGGCTCCTGCCGGGCGGCGACGGCGTCGTCTGTCTGGATTCGACCCCCGACGACGGCGACACCGGCAACTGGCAGTGCGACGACAAGGGATCGGTCTACGCCGTGAAGCTGCGTTGGGTCGAGCGCACGAGCGGCGCGAACGACACCGGACAGAAGACCACGGGCACCACGACGCTGTCGGCCGACACCGAGCGCCAGCGGCTCGTGCTGAGAGTGCTGCCGTGAGGCGCGTCGGCGAGCGCGGCATCACGCTGATCGAGATGATGGTCGCGATCACGGTCGGTCTGATTCTCATCGCCGGTGTCGTGCAGCTCTTCGTCAGCAACAAGAAGGCCTATCGCGTGCAGGAGGCGGCGAACGTGCTCGACGAGAACGCGCGCTACGCCGCGAACCAGCTCGAGTATCACCTGCGCATGGCGGATCACTGGGGCGGCGTGAAGGCGAGCGACGTCACCGTCGACGGCGGTGTGGCGGCGCTCGCCGCGGACTGCAAGCCGGCGAGCCCGACAATCAGCGCGACCGGCGTGCAGGGCTTCGACGGCGCCGGTGCGAACCCGCCGCTCGCCTGCATCCCGAAAGCCGATTACGCCGCGGACACGGACGTGGTGGCGCTGCATTTCGCGGGCCCGCTGCGCATCGATTCGGCAACGGTGCAGAAGGACGCGACCGGGCTCTACGTGCGTGCGGGCGTCGGTCGCCGCGCGATGATCTTCGACGGCGAGGACATCGCGAAGCTGCCGGGCGATCTCTACGATCCGGCGAAGCCCGACCCGGACCCGATCGCGAACTACGGCTACAACGCCGTCGTCTACTTCATCCGCGGATGTGCGAATCAGGATCTCACGCTCGCCACGCCGGTCTGCGACGCGAAATCGGACACCACGCCGACGCTCACGCGCCTCGTGCTGAGCGGCAATCAGCTCGTGCAGGAGGATCTCGTCGCGGGCGTGGAGCAGATGCAGGTGAGTTACGGCGTCGACACGAACGGCGACCGCTCGGTCGATCGGTATGAGAACGCGACGGAGGTCACCGGCGCGAACGACTGGCCGAACGTCGTCGCCGTCCGCCTGAGCCTGCTCGTGCGCAATCCGGAGCTCGATCCGGTGTTCACCGACACCGCGACGTATCAGCTGCTCGGCGGCGCCGGCGGCACGACCGTGGCCGTCACGCCGGCGGCGGCCGTGCAGCACTACCACCGCAAGCTCTTCAATTTCACCGTCCAGATCCGCAACACGACGCGAGGCTGAGCATGTATCGGAAGCACCTCACGCGCCAGCGCGGCCTCGCTCTCGTCGTCGCGCTCGTACTGCTGCTCATCATGACCATGGTCGCGGTCGTCGCGATGCGCACGACCGCGCTCGATCTCAGGATGGCCTCGAACACGACCGTCACGCGGCGCGCGTTCCAGAATTCGGACGGCGCGCGCGTCTCGCTCGGACCGATGCTCGACGCGCACGTGTTCTACCGCGGCTGGCCGGGGGCGATCGGCGGCAGCCTGCCGGCGAACGTCGTCTTCCCCGTGCCCGTCGAAGTGAAGATCGCCGACGCGACGAAGATGTACTACATGGGTGACAACGGCACGCTCGCCGAGGCGATCAAGAGCGCGCCGCGCGCCGTCGACGTGCGCTTCCGCGCCGACGTGAATAACGACGGCAGCGTCGATGCGGCGGACATGTTCGCGGATCTCTGGGTGAGCCGCCTCGGCGCGCTGCCGGCGCCGGGCTCGGGCGCGGCGCAGGGTGCCGGCTATCTCGGGCCCGGCGTCGGTGCGGCGGGCTCGGACGCCTATGTCTTCTTCGATCTCCGCTCGAAGGGCGAGTCCGTCGGCAATGCCGCGTCGACCACGAGCGCCGATTACCGCGCGCTCATTCGCAACTGATTCCGGCACGGAGGAGACTCGACCATGAACGTACGCTGTCAGGAGCTCCGGGCGCTGGTGCACGGAATCGCGTTGAGCCTGCTGTGCGCGCCGGCGATCTGGTCGGCGCCCGCGCGCGCGAACTGGACGGGTGCGGTCAACGCGACCTACGCCGCGAATCCGATCACGACCGTCCAGGCCGCGACACCGCTCGTCATGCTCGCGGTGAACCGCGACCAGCAGCTCTTCTTCAAGGCCTACAACGATTTCACGGATCTCGAGGGCGACGGCACGATAGAGCGCAGCTACGACGACACGTTCCAGTACTACGGCTACTTCCATTCGCAGCGCTGTTACACCTACGACGACACGGGCAGGGTGTTCGGCGTGTCGGCCGTCGCCACCGGCGCGAACGGCCACTACTGCACGAACGCCTGGAGCGGCAATTTCCTGAACTGGGCGACGATGACGCGCATCGACATCGTGCGCAAGATTCTCTACGGCGGCCAGCGCTCGACGGATACCGCGACCGCGACCGTGCTCGAGCGCGCGAACCTGCCGACGGACGGCCACAGCTTCGCGAAGTATTACGACGGCGCCGACCTCCCGCAGCTCACGCCGTACACCGCGCTGAAGACCGACACCACGAACGGCGGCAACAAGGACGGCGTCGACAACTTCGACGAGGGCATCACGATCTGCAACACGACGCCGGCGTTCGCGCCGGCGAGCCAGAACTCGCAGACCACGGTCGCCGCGCCCGTGTTGCGCGCGGTGAAGGGCAATTACCAGCTCTGGGCCGCGAACGAGCGCTGGCAGTGCACGTGGCAGGCCGAGGAGCCGTCCGTGAACCGCGACTACGGCACGGCGAACCAGCCGAGCCTCTCCTCGATCGACACGGCGAACAGCGGCGGCACGAAGGTCGCCGAGCCCCTGTCCGCGAGCTCGCCCTCGAAGGACAGGAACGGCGTCGTGGTCGGCGACCCGCCCGCGGCCTCCCAGCTCAAGACGCCCGGCGGCACCGCGGATCACGTGGTACGCGTCAAAGTCTGCGAGGGGACGTATTTCGACCCGGCGAAAAATCTCGAGAACTGCACGGCGTACGGAGGGAACATGAAGCCCGAGGGCCTGTTGCAGCGCTACGGGCTGAAGAATCAGATCGCCTTCGGCCTCGTCACGAGCAGCTATCAGAAGAACATCTCCGGCGGCGTGCTCCGCAAGAACGCCGGCGGCATGACCGACGAGGTCGACACCGCGACCGGCGTATTGCTCAATCCTTCGCCCGCGACGCCGTCCATCATCAGGACGCTCGGTCTGCTGCGCGTCTACGGCTATGGCTACGCCCAGGGCACGTATCGCGGCAGCCTCGGCAGCGACAGCGGTGTCGATACCTGCGACTGGCAGCTCACGACGATCACCGAAGGCAAGTGCAACAGCTGGGGCAATCCGGTCTCCGAGGTCTTCCTCGAGGCCATCCGCTATTTCGCCGTACCCGCGCCGCGCGCGCCGACGGCCGGGTTCGACGCGACGGATTCGGGCTTCCTCGCCGGCCTCATGAACGACAGATGGACGACGGACCCGCTCTCGGCGAACAACGCCTGCGCCTCGCTGAACATCGTCGCCTTCGACGCGAGCCGCTCGTCCTACGACATGAACCAGACGAACGCCTATTCGCCGCCGATCGATCCGATCGCGACGACGGATGCCGTGGCCGCGGGCGAGGGCATCCTCGGCAATCAGTACTTCATCGGCGAAACCGCGAGCGCGACGGACCGGATGTGCACGCCGAAAGCGATCTCCTCGCTCGGCACGTCCTACGGCCAGTGTCCGGAAGCGCCGAACCTGCGCGGCTCCTACCAGATGGCGGGCATGGCCTACTACGCCCATACCCACGACATCCGCCCCGATCTCACCGGCACGCAGACGATCAACACGTTCACCGTCGCGCTCGCGACGAACACCCCGACGATCGTCGTGCCGATCGGTCCGGCGGGGCAGGGCAAGCCGACGATCAGCATCCTGCCGGCGTATCGCTACAGGCCTGTCGCTGCGGATCCCGCGCAGGACGGCGCCGGTCAGTTCATGGACTTCAAGATCGTCCAGCCGCACGTCGAGGTCACGAGCAAGACGGACATGACGCCGAAGGCCGGCACGGGCATCTTCTACGGCAAGTTCTACATCAACTACGACGACAGCCAGCAGGGCGGAGATTTCGATCAGGACGTGTGGGGCACGCTGTCCTACGTGCTCGACACGACAGTCGGCCCCGCGAAGATCACGATCACGACGACGGCGGTCTCGGAATCGACGGCATGCCCGACCTCGACCTGCGCCGGCCATCTCTTCGGCTTCATCACGAGCGGCACGACCCAGGACGGCTTCCACGCCTATTCCGGTGTCATCAACGCGAGGTACACCGATCCGACCGGCGTCACCGGCTGCACGCACTGCCGCGCGCTGCCGGGCAGCACGTTCGCGGACAGTCCGGGCCCGGGCGAGACGCCGCAGCGCGGCCCGCAGTCCTATACGTTCACGATCTCGGGCAAGGGCTCCGCGAATCAGTTGCAGTCGCCGCTCTGGTATGCGGCGAAGTGGGGCGGCTTCACGGATTCGAACGGCAACAACCTGCCCGATCTGCAGCCGGAATGGGACGTCAAGGACACGAGCGGCAACGACAAGCCCGGCGGCGACGGCGTGCCCGACAACTATTTCTACGTGACGAATCCGAGTGCGCTCGAGAACGCGCTCATGACGGTCTTCAACCGCATCATCGAGCGCGTGTCCTCGGGCACCGCCGCGGCGGTCGTCGCGAACGATCAGGAAGGGACGGGCGCGGTCTATCAGGCGCTCTACAATCCGCTGTTCAAGGACGACACGGCGGCGAAGAACCAGGTGCAGTGGTTCGGCACGTTGCACGCGCTGTGGGTCGACAAGTTCGGTTACATCCGCGAGGACAATGCGACGAAGGGCACGCAGGGCAAGCTCGACGGCTACGATGTCGATCAGGTGATCGACGTTTTCTACGACACCGTCGATCGCCGCTCGAAAGTGCGGCGCTGGACGAGCAGCGACGCGACGACGTTCAAGCCCACCGGCTCGACCATCGTCGAGCTCTCCGCGCTGCGCCCGATCTGGGACGCCCAGCAGCGCCTGACGAATCTCGTCGACACGAACATTCCGACCCAGCGCAGCTACGGCCAGACCGCCGATAACGGGCGCTACATATTCACCTGGTTCGACAACGACGGGAACGGCATCGTCGATGCCGCGACCGAAGTCGCCGACTTCACCGCGGCGAGCATCATGGCCTCGAACTACCGCTGGCTCGACGTGCACGTCAATGCGACGGACACGGTCGCGACCGACGTCGCGAACGCACAGGCGCTCGTGAACTGGGTGCGCGGCGAGGATACGGGCCTCACGCAGTTCCGCAATCGCACCGTCGACTACGACGGCGACGGCTCGGCGGCGCTCGCGAACGGCGCGCCCGAGGTGATGCGGCTCGGCGACATCGTGAACTCGACGCCGGTGCCGGTCGGCACACCGGCGGACGCCTACGACCTGCTCTCGCTCGACAAGTCCTACGGGCTCTTCCGGCAGAAGTATCTCAATCGCCGGCAAGTGGTCTACGTCGGCGCGAACGACGGCATGCTGCACGCGTTCAACGCGGGCTTCTACGATGCCGTGAACCGGCAGTTCCAGTTGCAGTTGAACGGCGAGACCCGGCATCCGCTCGGCAGCGAGCTGTGGGCCTACGTGCCGAAGAATCTGCTGCCGCATCTGCAGTGGCTCGCGAGCAAGAACTACGCGCACGCCTATTACGTCGACGAAACGGTGCGGACTTTCGACGCGAAGATCTTCGACGCCTCGGATCCCGACCATCCCGGCGGCTGGGGCACGGTGCTGGTCGCCGGCATGCGCTTCGGCGGCGGCTCCGACGACACGGCGCTCGCGATCGACGTGAAGGGCGACGGCAGGACGATCGTGAAGACGAAGTCCGCCTATGTCGTCATGGATGTCACGAATCCCGAGAAGCCGCCGGTGCTGCTCGCCGAGCTCACGCCGCCGAATCTGCAGTTCTCGACCTCGTTCCCGCAGGTCGCCGTGTTCTCCGATCCGGTGACCGGCACGCCGAACACGTGGGATCTCGTCTTCGGCAGCGGGCCCTCGGATCTCGGCACGGCGAGCTACACCTCGGGCAGCGCGCCCGTGCGCCACGCGCAGCTCTTCGTCTACAACCTCGCGAACCTCTCGAACACCGCGGCGGGATCGCTCGCCGGGCTGACGAAGACGTTCACGCTCGGCGACGCCGACGTCTTCATCGGCGATCCGGTCGTTTCGGACTTCAATCTGAACGAGAAGGCCGAGGCGATCTATTTCGGCACCGTCGGCAAGCCCTCGGACACCGCGACGAACCAGGGTGCGCTCTACCGGCTCTCGGTCGGCGAGAACGACGATCCCTCGACCTGGGTCGGTCCGTTCAAGCTGCTCGCGAACGTCGACAAGCCGTTCGCCTCGCAGCCGACGCTGTCGATCGACGAGAAGTTCAACCCGTGGGTGTTCGCGGGCAGCGGGCGCCTCTACGTCAACCAGGACAAGAACACGGACAACACGCAGACGCTCTATGGCTTCATGGATCCGAACCCGCCGGTGAACGGTACCGGCACGGGTCCTTCGACGACGCCGATCACGGCGGATGCGAGCAAGTTCGTCGACGTCTCGAAGGCCGCGGTGCTGAGCAACGGGGATGTCTACATGAACGGCACGGTGTCGGGTGCGGCGACGACGACGTTCGCCGGGCTGCAGACGCAGGTCGCGACCGCGGGCGGCTGGCTCTTCAACTACCAGAATCCGAGCTCGGTGCAGGCCGAGCGCAGCATCACGCGCGCGACGCTGCTCGATCAGATCCTGTTCTCGACGGCCTATACGCCGAGCCTCGATCTGTGCGCGCAGGAAGGGACGAGCCGGCTCCTCGGCCTGTACTACAAGACCGGAACGCCGGTGCCCGGGGGCGTGTTCGGCACCCAGGCCTGTGCGGGTTGTCCCTCGGGCGTGACGCAGTCCATCGGCAGCGTCACGCTCGGCGTCGGCATCGCGTCCTCCCCGAGCATCCACATCGGCCACCAGGACGTGCCGGGTAAAGTCACCGTCATCACGCAGGGTTCGACGGGTGCGATCGCGACCACGCAGGGGCAAACGCTCGGCGGCATCAGGAACGGCGAAATCTCGTGGCGCCATCAGCGCGGCGCGGACTGAGCCGGGCCCACATTGGCGCATGTGACGCGCCCACCGCGGCGCTGTCGGCTGTCCCGTGGCTCGTGTAGCATTCCTCGCGGGGGACGGCCGAGCACCCTCGAAAGGATGCGCCGTTGGATTTCCGGGTGAGGTCTGCATGAGCACGAGTGCCGCGTGGTTCAGGCGGTGGACCGAATCGACATCGGGCCCGGGCTTCATTGCGGGCGCGTTCCTCGCGGTCGCCGCGATCGGCGGTCTGCAATATCTCGTCGGTTACGAAATCCCCGTCTGGATCTTCTCGCTCTTCCCCATCGGCCTCGCCGCCTGGCACGGCGAACGCACCACGGTCTATCTCCTCGCGACGAGTGCTGCGGGCGCGTGGTTCGCCGCGGATTTCACCAGCGGCCATCAGTATTCGGCGGCCGCGATCCCGGTCGGCAACGCCCTGCTGTACGGCGGCTGCTTCGCGATCTTCGGCCGCCTCGTGCAGGCGCTGCGCGCGAGCCTCGGTCGCGAGCGCCATCTCGCGCGCACCGATGCGCTGACCGGCCTGTCGGGCCGTCGCGCCTTCGAAGAGCAGCTCGAGCGCGATCTCGCGCACGCGCGGCGCTACGGGCGGCCGATCACGCTCGCCTACATGGATCTCGACGACTTCAAGGCACTCAACGATTCGAACGGTCACGCCGAGGGCGATGCGCTGTTGCGCGAGGTCGGCCGCACGCTGAAGAACGTCACGCGCGGCACGGACATGGTCGCGCGCATCGGCGGCGACGAATTCGCGTTGATCCTCCCGGAAACGGATCAGCAGGCCGCCGTCGAAATCCTCAATCGCCTGAAGCCCGCGCTGCGCCGTTCCTTCGACGCGCGCAGCACGGGCGTCGGCTGCAGCATCGGTGCGGTCACGTTCCACGACGTGCCGCGCGGCGCGAGCGCCGCGCTCGATGCCGCGGACAAGCTCATGTACCGCGCGAAGCGCGAAGGCAAGAACAACACCGTCTTCAAGCTCGTCGAGCGCGAAGAGAGCGAAGCGTAAGGCCTGCCCGCGCTTGACCTCGGTCAAGCACGGATTCGTGCCCGCGCCGCGCCGCGCGTATGCTCCCCGTGCAGTCGCTACGCTGTCGAGGTGCACCCATGAACGTTCACGCCACCGCGACCGGGCCGGGCCCGGCCGATCCCGCGCTCTCCCTGCCGCGCTGGCTGTGGGAAGAGACGAAATTCCATCTCCTGCCCTGGGGCCCGCACGTCTGGCGCGCGAGCGCGGCGCGCGGTCTCGGCCTCGGCTTCGCCGTGCTCGTGACGCTCGCCTGGCTGCTCTCCGGCACGGGACATCTGGGACCGGCGGTCGTCACCGCGTGGTGGTGCGGCTGGAGCGTCTACGAGCTCGCCTGCCGCCGCGTGAATCTGCCGTGGATCAAGGAGGGCCCGTGGTGGCGGCGCGATTTCCGCCGCGCTTCGCTCGCCGACCTCGCGGCGTATGTCGCGACGAAGAATCTGCTCGTCGGCGTCGTGTTGTTCTCCGCGCTGAGCTCGCTCGGCGTGCTGAAGTGGCTCGGCGAGCAGCCGACGCTCGCCTGGCTGCACTGAGCGGGAGGCAGCGCCGCGCATCCTCGACGTAGAATGGCGTCTTTCGTCATTCCGCAACCAACGAGGGGGATTGCCAGTGAGCTTGATTCGGTTCGAGGTCGTGGACGGCGTCGCGACGCTGACGCTCGATTATCCGCAGCGCAAGAATGCGCTCAGCACCGAGATGCGCGTGGGGATCGTCGCCGCGATCGAGCGCATCAGGGCCGACCCTGACATCGGTGCCGTGGTGCTCACCGGCGCCGGTGGCGATTTTTCGGCAGGCGGCGACATCTCGGCGATGCACGAGCTGACGCCGAGCTCCGTGCGTCAGCGCCTGCTCGACGCGCATCGCTGGCTCGAGCAGCTCATGAACCTCGATCGCCCGGTGATCGCCGCGGTCGACGGCGCGGCGTTCGGCGCCGGCTTCGGCCTCGCGCTCGCCGCGGACTTCGTGCTCGCCTCCGATCGCGCGCGCTTCTGCATGGCGTTCGCCCGCATCGGGCTCGCGCCGGATTTCGGCGTCTTCTACACCCTGCCGCGCGTCGTCGGTCTGCAGCGCGCGAAGGAGATCATCTACTCGGCGCGCGAGATCACGGCGAACGAGGCGAAAGCGCTCGGCCTCGTGCTCGAAGTCGTGCCGGTCGAACGCCTGCTGCCGCGCGCCCGGGAAATCGCGCGCGGCCTCGCGCAGGGCTCGCAGGTCGCGTTCGGACTGACGAAGCGCATCCTGAACCGCGCGTTCGAGACGGATCCCTCGACGCTCTTCGAGCTCGAGGCGGACGCGCAGGGCGTCGCGATGTCGACGGATTATTTTCGCGAGGCGATTGCGCGCTTCGGACGCAAGGAGCCGCCGCTGCTGCACTGGCCCGCGGCGCCCACGGAGGACTGAGCGCGCTCAGGCGGCGAAGAGATTCGCCTGCACGTCGCGCAGGTGCGCCTCGATCGCCGTGCGTGCGCCCGCGGCGTCGCGCTCGCGGAGCCTGGCCACGATCTCGCGGTGCTGCTGCTCGTAAGCGGCACGGCGCTCCGGCGTCAGCGCCTGGTGCTTCAGGCGTCCCCATTCGCCGTTGTCACGGACCTCGGTCATGAGCTTCAAGGTCGCGGCGATGAACGCGTTGTGCGTGGCGTTCGACAGCGCCTCGTGCAGCGCGCCGTCCCAGTATTCGAATTCCTCGAAGCTCTCCGCGCGCTCGGCTTCCGCGAGACAGTGCTGCAGGCGCTCGAAGTCCGCGAGCGTCGCGTGGCGGACGATCAATGACGGCAGTTGCGGCTCGATGAGGAGGCGCGCGGCCATGAGCTCCGCCGGGCTCACGTGCGTGACCGCGGCGCGGCGCTGCTGCTCGGCGCGGCTCGACGGCGGCAGCGCCGCGACGTAGGTGCCGCTGCCCGGTGCCCGCCGCAGCACGCCGGCCGCGATGAAGCGCTCGATCACGCGACGTACCGTGCCACGGGAGACCGCGAACGTCACGCTCAGCTCGCGCTCTGACGGCAGTTTCGCGCCGGGGCCCCAGCGGCCGTCGTCGAGGTTCTGCATGAGATGGCGCGACAGCGCTTCGCCGTGCGCGCTGCGCGGGGTCTTCACGACGAGGGGTTCGTTCATTCGGGCTCCTTGCGCGGGCGGGAACCGCGCTGGTCGCACCGCGCGAGGCCCGAGGCGTGACCAATTGGTTCCGTTATCATGCGGAAGTGGTCTTGTCCGGTCAACCGCTTCGTCTCTAGAATCAGCGCCGCCGCCCCGTGGCCCGTTCAGGAGCGCCCAATGTCCGCCTCTTCGGGCCGCGCTCGCATCACGACGGGTGGATCATCGCGCGCGACCACGGGCTCGATACGGCGGCCGAGGTCTGGATGCGCGCAGTCATCGCCGCCGGCTTTGCCGAGGACGAGATGATCCTCGAAGCAATCCAGCGCCGGCGCGACGCAGCGGGTCCGGACGACTCGCAGATCGAAATCAGCGTCGCGGCGGATCGCGCCGGACGGCAGGCCCGGCGTCCGGCCCGGGCGCTCATCGAGCGTGAACGCGCGCGGCGCGCACCAGGAGCAGACATGAAGCTCGCCTGTTTCGAGCACGGCAACCGCATCCGCGTCGGTCTCGTCGCCGCGGACGGTGCCTCCATCCAGCCGATCGCGACGGCGGAGAACGGCGGCGATCCGATGATCGCCGTCATCGCGGCACAGCTCGCGGGCGGCGCGCCGCAACCCGAGGGCGCGGCCCTCGCGATGACCGAGGTGCGCCTGCGCGCCCCGATCACCCGCCCGAGCAAGAACGTGCTCTGCGTCGGCAAGAACTATCGCGCGCATGCCGCGGAGTTCACGAAGAGCGGCTACGATTCCTCCGCGCGCGATGCGTGCGACGCCGTGCCCGAAGTGCCGATCGTCTTCACGAAGGCGCCGTGCACGATGACGGGCGCGCACGACGCCGTCGTCGTGCCCTGGGAGCTCACGCGCGAAATCGACTACGAGGGCGAGCTCGGCGTCGTCATCGGCCGTCCGGGCCGCGCGATCCGCCGCGGGGACGCCTACGATCACGTCTTCGGCTACACGGTGATCAACGACGTCACCGCGCGCGATCTGCAGGCCCGCCACAAGCAGTGGCTGCTCGGCAAGTCGATCGACACGTTCTGCCCGATCGGCCCCTGGATCGTCAGCGCCGAGGAGCTCGATCCCGCGAATCTCGAGCTCTCCTGCTGGGTCAATGGCGAGCTGCGCCAGCAGGCGAACACGCGCGATCTGATCTTCGACATCCCGACGCTCGTCGCGACGCTCTCGGCGAGCATGACGCTCGAGACGGGCGACATCATCGCGACCGGCACGCCGGCCGGCGTCGGCATCGGTTTCGACCCGCCGCGCTTCCTCACGCGCGGCGACGTCGTGCGCGTCGCGATCTCGCACGTCGGCGCGATCTGCAACACCATCACCTGAAGGCGGGACCCTCGACATGCAATGTGAAGTGAACGGTGAGACCTGGGCCTGCGACGTCGCCGGTGAAGGCGAGGCGTTGCTCCTCGTGCACGGCCTCGGCGGCACGGCGAACTCCTGGGCGCCGGTGAGCGCCGCGTTCGCGAACCGCTTCCGGATCGTGACGCCCGATCTCCCCGGTGCCGGCCGCACCGCGCACGGCGTGGCGCTGTCCGTGCCCGGGCTCGCGGCCGATCTCCTCGCGTTGCTCGACGCGCTCGGTATCGGCCGGGCGCGCGTCGCCGGCCATTCCATGGGCAGCCTCGTCGCGCTCCATCTCGCGATGCTCGCGCCGGACCGGGTTCGGGATCTCGTCCTGCTCGGCCCGATAGCCGAACCGCCGGACGCCGCGCGCACCGCGCTCACGGCGCGTGCCGGGCTCGCGCGCAGCGCCGGCATGGCGCCGATCGCCGAGACGATCTGCGAGCGCGGCCTGTCGCGCGAGACGCGTGCGGAGCGCCCGCTCGTCACGGGCTTCGTGCGCGAGCTGCTCCAGCGCCAGGACGCGGAAGGCTATGCGCTGAACTGCCTCGCGCTCGCGACGGCGCCGGGCGCGGAGCCGGCGCGCGTGACGTGCCCCGTGCTGCTCGTGAGCGGCGACGACGACGGGACGTCGCCGCCGGCGGGCGTCGCGGCGCTCGCAGCCGCCCTGCCGGCGGCGCGCCGCGTGAGCCTGCCGGGCTGCGGCCATTGGACGGCGCTCGAGAAGCCGGCCGAGACCGTCGCCGCGATGCGCGCGTTCTACGGCGCATGAACGAGGCCCCGCCGCGGCTCTTCGTCTGCGGCAGTTGCGGGCTCGCGCCGCGGGAGCGCGGCGGCGCGATGCGCTCGCCGTTCACCGCGGCGGTGGCCGCGGCGATCGCCGGCACGGGACTCGAGCTCAGGGAAGTCGCGTGTCTGAACGGCTGCCTGCATCCCTGCAACGCGGCGCTGCGCGCCCCGGCGCGCGCGACGTTGCGCTTCAGCGCGCTCGGGCCGGACGACGTCGCGGCTCTGCTCGCGTTCGCGCAGGACTACTGGCGGGCGGCGCCCGGCACGGAGGCGGCGCTTGCGCTGCCGGCAGAGCTCGCCGCACGACGCGCGATGACGACGCCGCCGCTCGGGGCGGCGCGTCCGGTGAGGAGGCGATGAACGGCGCGGGATCGCGCCGGCGAAATACAGGAAGCTCTGAATAAGCCCATCCGGGACTTTTCGGAGCGTCCTGCAACGACCACGGGGGCCGCGCGGCCCGGGAGGATGGCATGGGCACGACTCTGTTCACGAACGTCAGGATCTTCGAAGGCACGAAGCCGAAGCTCGAAGCGGGCGAGGTGCTGATCGAGGGCAACCGCATCAGGAAGGTCGCGACGGGCCAGGGCGGCCGGATCTCGCCGGACGGCGTGGGCGAGGTGATCGACGCCGGCGGCGCGACGCTCATGCCGGGACTCGTCAACACGCACTGTCACTTCACCTACAACAACGCGACGAGCCTCGCCGACATCACCTCGCTGCCGGTCGAGGAGAACCTGCTCTGCGCGATCAAGAACGTCGAGAAATACCTCGACTACGGCTTCACGGCCGCCGTCGGCATGGCGTCCGCGAAACCGCGGCTCGAGGTGGTCGTGCGCAATGCCGTCGAGCGCGGGGACTTCCCGGGGCCGCGCCTGCGCGCCTGCACGCCGGAATATACGGTGAGCGGCGGCGTCGGCGACGATTCGCGCCTCGATCTCTACATCCCGTCCATCGGCATCGTGCTCGACGGCCCGGATGCGTTCCGCAAGTCGATCCGCGAGCTCGTCCGCGAAGGCGTGGACATCGTGAAGTTCAACAACTCGGGCGACAGCTTCACGTTCGGGCGCCTGCCCGCGCACGTCAACCCGATGACCGAGGAGGAGGTGCGCGCGATCTGCGAGACGACGCTGAACCTCGGCAAGCGCATCGGCGCGCACGCCCATGCCGATTCCGGCGTCCGGCAATGCATGAAGTACGGCGTGGAGTTCATCAACCACGCGACTTACGCGAGCGATGCGACGATAGCCATGCTCGCGAAGCGCGCCGACAGGCACTGGGTCGTGCCGGCGATCGCCGCACGCTACAACACGACTTACGAGGCGGGGGACTGGGGCATCACCGAAGAGGTGGCGACGAATATCGGCAACAAGCGCGAGCTCGAGGAAGGCGCGAAGACGATGGCGAAGATGCACGCCGCCGGCATCAAGGTGCTGCCGTTCGGCGATTACGGCTTCGCGTGGCTGCCGATCGGTCAGGACTGCCGCGATCTCGAGCACTGCGTGAATCTCTTCGGGATGAAGCCCTGGGAAGCGCTGCGCGCGGCGACCGCATACGGCGGCGAGGCCTGGGCGGGGCAGGGCGGCGAACTGCTCGGCCGGATCAAGACGGGTTATCTCGCGGATCTCCTCATCGTCGACGGCGATCCGCTCGCGGATCTGACGATCCTGCAGGACCGCCGGCGCATCACCGCGGTGATGAAGGACGGCCGTTTCCATCGCCGCCCGGAACGTTTCGCGGCGGCGGCGAAGCGCGGCAAGGCCGCGGCCTGAAGCCTGATCTCAGCCCGGTTTCGCGGGGCCGCCGGCTTTCGAGCGCTTGTCGACGAAGCGGTTCGCGGCGGCCAGCAGGTCGAGCGAGCCCGAGGCGTCGATGATCTGCTCGGCGGCGGCTTCGAGCGTGATGCGGCGGCTGCGCGCGAAATAGCGCAGCAGCCGGCCCGCGTCGGTGTCGGTGAGGTGGAAGCGCTCCATGATCATGCCCGTCGCGACGTGGACGCCGCGCTTCTCCTCGGGATTCGCGGCCAGACGGGCGACCGCGCCGGCCAGCCGCTTCATTTCGGTGGCGCGGGCGATCGCGGTCTCTATCGTGGGCAGGATGCCTTCGGCGAGCGCAGGCTTCAGCACGAAGCCCACGGCGCCCGCGGCGACGGCGGCTTGCACGACCGGCGCGGAGGTATCGGCGGTCAACAGCGCGAACGGAATGCCGTGGCTCTGCAGGAGTCGCCCCCCGAGCTCGGTCCCGTAGCCATCGGGCAGCCGATAATCGATGAGCGCGAGATCGCAGGGGCGGACGCAGTCGACGGCCGCCGTCCTGGCCTCGGCCACGGAATGCGCGAGCGTCACCGTCACGTCGCGATCTTCCAATTGCTCTTTCAGGCTGGCAGCCGCCACGTGGTCGTCCTCGACCAGCAGTATCGAACGCGTCATTCGAGTCTCACCTTTTTCCATTGTCGAATCGGGAACCGCCCGGGCACGCGGCAGCCTCCCCGAGTACGCCTCCGTTCGCGGCCGAGCCGCATACTACCCCGACGATACGCCGCCGGTGGGAAGCGGTCATGACCGTTGGCGAGCAGGCAGGGTGCGGGCGACTGCCGCAGCCTGCGCCTGCTCCGGTCTCAAGATTCCCGCCCCGTCGAACGCTAAACCTTACCCGCTTGGCCTCTTCCCGCAGCGGGACCCGGGGCCCCCACGAGTGCCCCGCCCATGAATCGCCCGGCGCGTTGCCCACCTCAGGCGCCGGCGCGGCCGATCTCCGGGATCAGGATAAACCCTACGGACGAAAGTTCCGAGGGACGAGGGGTGCGCATGTCCATCGCCCAGCTCCACGCGGACTTCGACCGCGACTTCGGCAGCCTCAATCACCACATCGTAGACGCCATTCCCGACGCCATCCTGCTCGTCGACGGTGACGGTGACATCGCGCTCGCGAACCGCGCGGCCGTGAGCCTGTTCGGGGACGTGGACGGGGTGCTCGTCGGCACGAACATCCTCGCGCTCATGCCGGACCGTTTCCGCGCCCAGCACGATCGGCATCTGCGGCAGTATTTCCGGCAGCCGGGGGTGCGGCCCATGGGCATGCGGGCGACGCTGTGGGCGCTGCGCAACGACGGGGTCGAATTCCCGGTCGACATCCTGCTCGCCCCGGCGCGTGTCGCCGGCGCGCCGCAGGTTCTCGTCGCGCTGCGCGATGTCACCGAGCGCCACCGCGTCGCGGAAGAGCTGCGCGGGCAGGAGGAGCGGCTGCGCGCCCTGTTCGAGGAGAACCCGGCGATCTTCTTCCTGCTCGACGCCGGCAGCCGGATCAGCGAGGCGAACCGCTATGCCGTCGATTTCTTCGGCCGGCCGCGCGCGGCGCTGCTGGGACTCGACTTCTTCGCGCTCGTGCACGAGGAGTCGCACGCCGCCGTGAACGCCCGTCTCGCCGAGGCGTTCGCGACACCCGGGACGGTAGTGCAGGCGACGGCGCGTCTCGAGTTGCCGGGTCACGCGGAATGCCGGCTCAAGCTCGCGCTGCGCGTCGTCGCGGCCCCGGACGCCGCGCCCTATGCGCTCGTGAGCGCCGAGGACGTGACGAAATCCGTGCTGCTCTCGCGCCGGCTGTCGCACCAGGCAACGCACGACCAGCTCACCGGGCTCGCGAACCGCCTCGGCTTCGAGCAGCGTCTCGAGGCGCTCGTGGCACGCGACGGCGACGAAGACGAAGACAAGGCGCACACGCTGTGCTTCGTCGATCTCGACCAGTTCAAGATCGTCAACGACACCTGCGGCCATCTCGCCGGCGATCTGCTGCTGCAGCAGGTGGCGCGCGTCTTCGAGGGCGCGACGCGGCCGCTGGACATCGTCGCGCGGCTCGGCGGCGACGAATTCGCGATCGTCTTCGTCGACTGCGTATTCCCGGTCGCCGAGCAGCGCGTCGACCGCATGCGCGAGACGCTCGATCGCCTGCGCTTCAATCAGGGCGAATACAGCTTCGGCGTCGGCATGAGCGTCGGCCTCGTGGAATTCGACGGCCGTGCGCGCGACTGGGTCGAGCTGCTGAAGAAGGCCGATACCGCGTGCTATTCGGCGAAGTTCAGCGGCCGCGGGCGCTCGCACGTCTATCTCGAGGACGATGCGATGCTGCAGACCCGCAGCGACATGCGCTGGGCGGCGCGGATCCAGCGCGCGCTCGATTTCGACGAGTTCGTACTGTGGGCACAGCCGATCGTGCCGGTCGCGCCTGGCGCGGCGCCGGCGGAGATGATCGAAATCCTGATCCGCCTGCGCACCGACGACCGCATGCTCGTCGCGCCGAACGTGTTCCTGCCGGCTGCCGAGCGCTACGGCTTCTCCTCGAAGATCGACGACTGGGTGGTGGCGCACACCGTGCGATGGCTGGAATCGCTGCCGGCCGAGCGCCGCCCGATCTGTCACATCAACCTCTCGGGGCTCTCGCTCGGCGATGCGCGTCTGCTCGATCGATTACAGGAGCTGCTCGCCGCCTCGCCGATCGACAAGCACCGCCTCGTCTTCGAGATCACGGAGACCGCGGCAGTCGCGAACCTGCCGGCCGCCGTCGAGGTCATGAACCGCCTGCGCGGTCTCGGCTGCCGCTTCGCGCTCGACGACTTCGGCAGCGGCATGTCCTCGTTCGCCTACCTCACGCAGATCCCGGTCGAAATCATCAAGATCGACGGCGCGTTCATCCGCAACATCGCGACCGATCCGCTCGCCGCGATGATCGCCCGCTCGGTGAGCGAGATTGCGCATGCCGTCGGCATGGCGACGGTCGCGGAATTCGTGGAGAGCCCGGAAGTGCTCGCGCTGCTCGCCGGCATCGGCGTCGATTTCGCGCAGGGGTATGGGATTGCGCACCCGGCGCCGTTGAGCGCCTGAGGGGACCCACCGATCGTGTCTCACCCGAAGGCCCACGCCACGAGCTCCGTATCGAGGTATTCGACGACCTCGACGATGCGCCCGTCCCGCATCCGGTACAGCAGGCAGTAGTCGTTGTCGTAACGCCGGCCGTTGCGGGCGCGGGCGAGGCCGCGCGCCTGCGCGACGACCCAGTCGCTCTCGCCGAAGACCCGGTCCGCGATGACCTGGATCCCGCCGTCGAGCAGAGCCATGAGCGGATCGAACAAGCGCGCGACGACGTCCGCTTTGCCGCGATAGACGCCGGAGAAGCGCGTCGTGCCCTGGATGCGATAGACGACGTCGTCCGCCATGAGCGCGAGATAGCGCGCGCCGTACCCGGCGGCGGGGCCGTCGAACAGCGCGCGGATCGCCGCCTTGTTCGCGACCGTCGCGGGGTCGTCGCTGACGAGCGCGCTGCTCGCATAGCTCGCAGGCGTGACCGCGGGATGGCGCTCCATCACCCCGGGCTGCAATGCGGGCCGGCCGCTGCCGAACGCGTGCGTGATGAGCGCGGTGTCGAGGTATTCCGCGAGCTCGACGATGCAGCCCGCGGCGAGACGGTAGACGAGGCAGTAGGCGTTGTCGTAGCGCCGGCCGTTGTTCACCCGGGCGCGGCCGCGCGCCCGCACGCAGGCCAGGTCGCCTTCGACGATGATCTGCTCCGGCACGATTTCGAAGCGACCGTCGAGCTCGCGGGGCAGCGCGAAGAAGACGTGCCGAGCCCAGTCGAACTTCGTGCGGAACGTGCCGGACCAGCAGGTCGTGCCGATGAGCCGGCAGTGTGCGAGATCGGCGATGTGATCGACGCAGCCGCGGCCGAACGCCTTCGGCGTGGCGAACATCGCCTCCAGCAGCGCGCGATTGCGTCCCGTCAGCGCCGCGAATTCCGCGCTCATGTCGCGCCGCTCGCGTCTCCCTTCTCGAAGGCGGCGAGCGGCGCGAAACCCGAGCCGTAATCGTCGGGATAGAGCTTGAGCTCGAGCCATTTCCCGCCGCCCGGCACCTCGGTGATCGACAGTGCGTTGTAGCCCTCGCCCGTCGCGAGCTCGACGATGGGGATCGCGCGCGGATCCGGCAGACAGTAGACGCGCGTCGCGTCGCGCTTCGCGAAATAGGGCGCGGCGGCGACCGGCCGGCGCGTGTAGTGCATGTCCAGCAGCGGGCCGAGGCGCGACTGCACGGTCTTCGCTGCGGGCCGCGGCACGATCGCGGCGAGCAGCTTCTCGAGGCTGCGCGGCGCGCCGACGCTCAGCACGGTGCGATCCTCGCGGCGGTAGACGAGCTGCGGATAGGCGACGGGCCCGCGCCCACCGGCCGCGCGCAGCCAGTTCATCACCCGCTTCGCCGCGAAGCGCTGGCAGCGGCGGGCGTTCTCGATCACGAGCGGCGGCATGTCGAGCGCCTTCGGCGCGCCCTTCTTCCCGGCGTAGAGCGCGGCGAGCGTCGAGGGATCGCGCCCGAGCGCCGCTTCCGCGACGAAGCGCAGCGAACGATCGTCCTCTTCGGCACCCGTCTCGAGCCAGCGCAACTGCACGCGCCCCGTCACCTTGCGCGTCTCGCGATAGACCGTCGCACAGTACGCGCACCACGGCGCGCCGATGACGTAGAGATGCCGCGCGTTGTCGGGACCGTCGGGGATCCACAGCGCGTCGTCGAGGACGGCGAGCGGATCGTCGGCGATTTCACCGGCCGCGCGGCTCGGCGCGGGCCAGCCGAACGTGCCGGCGGCGAGGGCGGCGGCGAGGAGTTTGAAGAAGGAGCGGCGCTGCACGGAGGTTCGACTGCCGGGACTCACGCGTAGCGTTCCAGGATGCGGATCGTCTCGGGATAGAGATCGTCGAGCGTGCCGTAGAGCGCGGTCGTGATCTTGCGCGGAACGAGCCGGGCGATCGGATCGTCGCCCGCCTCGGGGAAGCTCACGCTGCCCGTGCCGGCGTGGAAATCGAGGTTCGTGAACAGCGACGTCGAGCGCAGCAGACAGGCCGTGTCGCGCGTCGTCCCGTCGAGGCTCGGGATTTCCTTGTAGAGCATGATGGGGAGGAATTCGAGCTCGGTGATCTTCTCGCCGCCGATCTCCGCCTCGGCGCGCACGAGCTCGCGGCCCCGGCGCGTGAGCCGCGCCCGCACGCGGCCGCCGTCCGCGACGATCCCGGTCTCGCCCATGACCGCCGGCCAGCCCTGCATTTCGCGATAGCAGGCGAGGCTCGCGTCCGTGCTCGTGTAGAGATAGGGCACGAACTGCCCGATCTCCTCGCCGTAGCGCACCGGCAGGCAGGGCATCGTGAAATCGTGCGGACCGATGCCGGTGACGTCCGGGCAGTGGAAGAAGCACATCGCGACGACGTTGCCGGGCAGCGGCTCGAGCTCGCGCGGCAGCACTTCGAGCAGCGCCGCGCGATCCGTCTCGTAGACGACGATGAGCGTCGTGTCGTTCGTGTACTGATAGGGCGGCAGACCGTAGAGGGGTTTCAGGAACGGCAGGCCGCGCGGGCGCGCCGGCCGCAGATCGACGTCGCCGCCGATCGTGTGCTGCTGCGGATCGTTCATCGTCGTGCTCCTCGCTCGATGGCGCTTCAGGCGTGCCAGGGTTCGACCAGGATCTTCGCATGATTCCCGGGCTCGCCGAGCGCGGCGAACGCGTCCGCGACGCCTTCGATGCCGACGCGGCCCGTGACGAGCGGCGCGACCGGCAGGCGGCCGTCCGCGATGTGCCCGACGCTCGCGAAGAATTCCTCCTTCGTGTAGCCGAGCACGAACTGCAGGTTCAGCTCCTTGTTGATGCCGAACACGGGCTCGATGCGATCGTGCTCCATGCAGACGCCGACGATGACGATGCGCGCGCCGGGCGGCGCGCCCGCCATTACCTGCTGGATCATGCCGGGCACGCCGACGCATTCGAAGATGACGGCCGGCCGCAGCGCGGGCCCGGGCAACCACGGCGGCAGCGTCGGGGCGCGCGCGGGATCGGGCCACACCGCGGCTTCGCGCCAGCCCGCGTAGGGCGAGCCCGCGCCGGGATCGATCACGACGTCCGCGCCCATGCGCTCGGCGAGCGCGCGCCGGCCCGGCGCGAAGTCCGCGGCGACGACGGGCCCGATGCCGGCGAGCTTCAGCGCCGCGATGACCGCGAGACCGACCGGCCCGCAACCGACGACGAGCGGCACGTCGTGCTTCTCGAGGCGCGCTTTCGCGACCGCGTGCAGGCCGACCGCCATCGGTTCGGTGAGCGCGGCGTGCGCGGTCGCGAGATCGCCCGGCACCGGCACCATGAGGTCCTCCATCACGCGCATGTATTCGCCGTAGCCGCCGGGATGCTCGTTCGAGTAGCCGATCGTCTCGAGCAGCGTACCGCGGATGAGC
This sequence comes from Gammaproteobacteria bacterium, assembly GCA_016209015.1. GTDB lineage: Bacteria > Pseudomonadota > Gammaproteobacteria > JACQWY01. Next base: position 56,345 of record JACQWY010000012.1, read on the forward strand.
ACGGGCAGCGCGCAGACGCGCGAGCCGACCGGCAGCGCGGCCTTGCACGCGGGACCGTAGTCCACGATCTCCGCGCAGAATTCATGACCCATCACGACGTCGCGCGCGAGATCCATCACGAACGGTCCGCCCGAGCGGCGCGCGCCGTCGACGAGCTTCTCGCTGTGCGCGAGCGCGTGCAGATCCGAGCCGCAGATGCCGCAGGCGAGCGTCTTCACGAGCACCTCGCCGGGCCCCGGCTCCGGCACGGGCAACTCGACGAGCTTCAATTCGCGGTTACGCATCACGGCTGCGCGCATGGTCGATCTCCTGAAGGGATGGGCTGGGAGCGGCGCGGAAACTATACCGCGCAAGCCGCGGCGGGGTCAGGTTCCAATTCGATTGGACTCTGACCCCATTTGTATCGGGGTCAGGTTCCATTTCAATTGGACTCTGACCCCATTGCCGCCCATTGCCGCGGCGCAGCGCAGGGTCTGCACATTTCCTCGTATGGCTGCCGTACCGCGCCCTCAGTACACTCTCGCCACTGCGCCCACGACGCGCAGCGCATCGAGGTGCAACCGATTCGCAGCAATCCGGAGAGAACGATGGAGTATCAGGAACAGATCCCGCGCAAACCCGTCAGCCGCAAGGACATGCTCAAGCGCGTCGCGCGCTTCTCGAAGCTCAAGGGCTCGGACGGCGGCCTGCCGGACAGTCACCATCCGAGCGCCGAGCGCATCCTCTACAACGTCATCGGTTTCCAGCCGCCGTCGACGGAGGAGGGCGGCATGGTCTCGCCCGTGGGCGACAAGGCCGCGCGCATGTCGGCGATCAAGATTTCGGAGGGTTTCAATCTCGGCTTCTGCCGCGCCCTGCCGGGCCGTGGACCGATGATGCACAACCACGACACGAACGAGACGTTCATCGGCATCACCGGGCGCTGGCGCGCGAGCTGGGAAGACGAGCGCGGCCGCGTGCAGCACGTCGATCTCGAACCGCTCGACGTGATCTCGTTCCCGCCGGGCGTGATCCGCCGCTTCGAGAACGTGACGCCGGGGCCGAAGAACCGCTACCAGACGCTCATGTTCGTCATCGCGGGCGACGGGCCGTCGGCGGAATTCACGACCGAGGCGATGCGTGAGCTCGCGGTGGCCGGCCTGCTCGCCACCGATCCGCGCGGCAAAGGGCGCGTGCACGGCACGGCGGTCGGTGCGAAGCCCGCCACGCCCGGTCCGAAGCAGAAGCCCGCGGCGCGCAGCGCGAAGAAGAACGCCGCGACGCGCACGAAAGCCGCGACGCGATCCTGAGCATGGCGCGGCGGGCGCTGTCCGCGCCGCCGGCCGCGCGTTATCCTGGCCCGACCACAAGCAGAGGATGATCACGCAATGAAATTCGGCAAGTACGGTGTCTTCCAGTTCACGGACCCGATGAACGGCGAGCAGCTCGCGGAGCTCGCGAGCCGCGTCGAGAGCCTCGGTTATTCCACGCTGTGGTATCCGGAAGCGTTCAACTACGAGACGTTCGCCATCGGCGGCTATCTGCTGAGCCACAGCACGACGCTCGTCGTCGCGAGCGGCATCGCGAACATCTATGCACGCGACGCGTCGGCGTCCGTGATGGGCTGCAACAGTCTCAACGCGCTCTACGGCGGACGCTTCGTGCTCGGCCTCGGCGTGTCGCACGCCCCGCTCGTCGCCGACATGCGCGGTCACGAGTACAAGGCACCGCTCGCGACGATGCGCGACTATCTCGATGCGATGGACCGCGGCTGGGCCGCGCTCGGCGGCGCACCCGCCGTCAAGCAGCTCGTCCTCGCGGCGCTCGGCCCGCAGATGTCGAAGCTCTCGGCGGAGCGCACGCTCGGGTCCTTCCCGTACAACATCACGCCGGCCCAGGTCGCGCTGTCGCGTCAGGCGATGGGCGGCAAGGGCGCGGTGATCTGCGAGCAGAAAGTCTGCCTCTGCACGGATCCGACGCAGGCCCGCGCCGTCGCGCGCGCCGCGCTCGGCCCCTATCTGCCCTTGCCGAACTATTTCAAGAACTGGTTCCGCCTCGGATTCGACGAAAGCGATCTGCGGGACGGCGGCAGCGATCGTCTGATGGACGCGATGGTGTTGTGGGGCGATGCGAAGACGATCAAGGCGGGTCTGCAGAAATACTTCGACGCGGGCGCGGATCAGGTCGTCATCCAAGCCCTGCGCACCGACGGTCAGCCGGGCCCGGACTGGAAGGCGCTCGAAATGCTCGTCGGGTGATCGCGCCGGCCGGACGGCGCGTGGCGCCGTCCGGCCGGGGTCTCACGCTTCCACGCCCAGCCTGCAGTGCGCCGTCAGGCGCAGGATCTTCGCCGACGAGAACACGCCGCGCAGCCGCGGCAGTCGTCCGCCGGCGGTCTCGATGACGGGCAGGTGCGAGCGGCCCGTGTTCTGCAGCATCTTCAGCACTTCGCCGACGCTCGCGCGTTTGATTTCGGCGTAGTCCGCGACGAGCCACGCCGACACCGGCTCCATCACGTTCTCGACGGTCACGTCGTGATGGCCGATACCCGCGCCGAGCGCGTAGCGCAGCGGCTTCTCACCCATGATGTCATAGGCGGTGACGAGACCGGCGACTTCGCGTTCGCCCTCGTCGGTGACGAAGCTCGCGCGCACGCCGGCGTGCTTCATGCTCTCCAGCGCGCGATCGATCTGGGCGTGACGGCCGACGCTCACCATGCGCCGTTCGTTGAAGTCCGTCATGACCGAGAGTGCGGGGTCGTCGAGCTCGACGTGCCAGGGGTCGTTGCCGGGCGCTTCGAGTTGCAGCGTTCCGGGTGATTTCAGATGAATGACGTTGGCTGGGGCCACGGCTCCTCCTTCGGTGACGGACGTTTCAGGGCAACGCGCGCCGGGGTTCGCTGGCGCGTCGATCAACAGTGGTCGATGGCCCGCCGCAATTCAAGCCGCGGCGCCGTCCGGCGCGCGGCATGCACGCAACAGCGCGAGCGCCGCGTCGTAGTCGAACTGCTGGAGCGCGGCCTCGAAGGCGCCGCGCGAGTCGCCGAGCAGCTCGCGGAGCTGCGGCGCCCATTCCTGCTGATAGCGGGTCCCCGCGTTGAAGTCGCCCGCCTCGAGCAAGGCCTCGAATCGCGCGAGCGCGTCCGCCGTGGCCCGCGTGTCGGCCGTGCTCTCCGCCGCCGCGGGCGGCGGCAGGCGGGGCGCGATCTGTGCGACGAGCGCGTCGAGCCGGGCGAGCAGCCGGTCGGCCTCGCGCCGGATCTCCGCCAGCGGCTCGCCCTTGCGGAGCAGCGCCTCCAGGCGCTCGGCGCACTGCTGCACGGCGAGCGCGCCCAGCGTGCCCGCGCTGCTCTTCAGCGAATGCGCTCTCATCCGCAGGGCGGGCAGATCGCCGGCGGCGAGATCGGCCGCGAACGCCGCGCCGTCCGGCGCGTGACGCGCGACGAAATCGCGCAGGAGGCGCTCGTAGGTCTCCTCGCGCCCGCCGACCTGCCACAGGCCGCGCGCGGCGTCGAACTCCGGCAGATCCGCAAGGCGCGCGAGCAGCGGCGTGTCGGCGGGCAGCGCCGCGGGGTCCTGCATCGCGAGTGTCTTGGGTGGCGGCAGCCAGCGCAGCAACGTCGCGTAGAGCGTTTCGGGATTGACGGGCTTGCTGATGTGATCGTTCATTCCGGCTTCGATACAGATCGCGCGATCCTCGACATAGGCGCTCGCCGTCATCGCGAGGATCGGCGTCGTCGCGTAGGCGGGCAGCGCACGGATGTGCCGCGTCGCTTCGAGACCATCCATGCCGGGCATCTGCACGTCCATGAGGATCAGGTCGTAAGCGCGCTCGGCGACGAGCCGGAGACTCTGCAGGCCGTCGTGGGCGCAGTCGACCTCGAGGCCCGCGCTCTCGAGCAGCTCGCTCGCGACCTGCCGGTTGATCTCGTTGTCCTCGACGAGGAGCACGCGCGCCGCCGCGTGGTCGCGCCGGATCAAGGCCTGGGTCCAGGTCAGCTCGCCGCTTTCCGGGCGCGCCTCCGGGGCGCCGTGCAGGGCGCGGTGCAAGGCCGTGTAGAGCCGCGCGCTCGTCACCGGTTTCTCGATCACGCCGGCACAACCCGCGGCGCGTGCCTGGTCGCGCACGGCGGCGTCTCCGTTCCGGGCGAGGAGCAGACAATGCGGCCGCGCGTCGGGCACGAGATCGAGGAGGCGTCGCGCGAGCCCGGCGCCGCCGGCCGGGGGCAGCTCCGCGTCGATCAGCACGAAGTCATAGCCCATTTCGATCGCGAGCGCCCGCTGCATGGCGTTCAGGGCATCGTCCGCGGAATGCGCCGCGAACGCATCGAGTGCGAGGCCGCGCAGCGTTTCGGCGATCGCGGTGCGCGCCGCGGCGAGATCGTCGACGACGAGCACGCGGCGGTTCTCGAGCCCGGCATTGTCGCGGGGCTCGGCGCTCCGCGGCGTCTTGGCGAGGCGCGCGGTGAACCAGAACGTGCTGCCGCTGCCGGGGCGACCGTGCGCGCCGACCTCACCGCCCATCAAGGCGGCGAAGCGGCGGTTCACGGCGAGGCCGAGGCCCGTGCCGCCGAAGCGCCGCGTCGTCGAGCTGTCGGCCTGCTCGAAAGCCTGAAACAGGCGCTGGATCTGCTCGGGCTCGATGCCGATGCCGGTGTCGCACACCTCGAAGCGGACGAGCACGTGCGCGGCCTGCTCCTCGACGGGATAGCCGTGCAGCCAGATCCAACCGTGTGACGTGAACTTAACGGCGTTGCCGAGGTAGTTCAGGATGATCTGGGCGAGCCGGACGGGATCGCCGCGCAGCCAGCGCGGCAGGCGATCCGTGCTCACCACCAGCTCGAGCTCCTTGGCGCGCGCCTCCCCGCCGACGAGGTTCGAGACCTCGGCGATCACCGCGTCGAGGTCGAATTCCACGTCCTCGAGCTCGAACTTGCCGGCCTCGATCTTCGAGAGGTCCAGCACCTGGTCGATGACCTGCTGGAGGTGATGCGCGGCCGAGTAGATCTTGTCGAGCTTCTCGTGCTGGGCGGGATCGGGTGTCTCCTGCTGCAGCAGGTAGGTCAGACCGATGATCGCGTTCATGGGCGTGCGGATCTCGTGGCTCATGTTCGCGATGAACGAGCTCTTCGCCCGGCTCGCGACCTCGGCGGCGTCCTTCGCCGCGGCGAGCTCCGTCGTGCGCTGCTTGACGATGTCCTCGAGATGGTGGCGATGGCGCTCGAGCTCCTCGCCTGTGCGCCGCTGCTCGGTGATGTCCTCCTTGATCGCGAGATAGTGCGTGACCCGGCCGTCGGGCTCGCGGATCGGCGCGATGATCGCGGACTCGAAATACTCCGTCCCGTCGTGACGGCGGTTGTGCAGGTCGCCTTTCCAGACCTCGCCGCGCACCAGCGTGGTCCAGAGCTCGACGTACACCTCGCGCGGCGTACGGCCGGATTTGAGTATCCGCGGATTCTGTCCGAGCGCCTCGTCGCGCGAGTAGCCGCTGATGCGCGTGAACGCGTCGTTCACGTACTCGATGTTGCCGTCGAGATCCGTGATGACGATGCTGCTCGGGCTCTGTTCGACGGCGAGCGAGAGCTTGCGCACCGTCTCGTCGTAGGCATGCTCGGCCGTCGTGTCGAGGATGATGCCGCTCCACGTGCCGTGATCGGGATCGTCGGGCCGGTTGACGTGCGAGAGGATGCGCAGCCATTTGCGCACGCCGGACGGCGTCGTGTAGCGGACTTCGCTGCGGAACTGACCCGTGCTCATGCTCGCCGGCACGTCCGAGTCGAACATGAGCTGGAGATCCGCAGCATCGATGCGCGACCACAAGGCGTTCATGTTCGCGACGACCTGCTCCGGATCGAGCTCGAGGATTTCCCGGCTCCGCGGACTCACGTACAGGAAGCGTCCCGCGCTGCCGTCCATCTCGTAGTCGTAGAGCACGCCCGGTACGGTCGCGGCGATGCGATCGTAGCGCGCGTTGCTCGCCTGCACGGCGTCCTGCGCCTCGCGCGCCTCGGTGATGTCGACGGCGATGCCGGCACTTGCCGGCAGACCGGCATGATTGCGGAACGCGAACTTCGAGGTCAGCCACCACGTTCGCGGCTGACCGGGCAGCGTCACCTCCTGCGTGACGAGCAGGGTCCGACCCTCGCGCAGCACCGCGCGATCGCTCTCGGCGAAGGTCGCGCCGAGCGGACCCGGCCAGACTTCCAGGTCGGTCTTGCCGCGGACGTCGTCGAGGCGCATGCCGAAAGTGCGTTCCCAGGTGCCGTTGACGTACACGTAGCGGCCCTGCCCGTCCTTGATCCACGCCACCGCCGGCGCGTTGTCCATGAACGCGCGGAAGCGCTCCTCGCTGTCGCGCAGACGCTGCTCGGCGAGCTTACCGGACGTGACGTCCTCGGACATGATGATGATGCCGCCGATCGCGCCGTCGTGCGTGTGCCAGGGGCGGACCTCCCACTTCTGCCAGTCGACCCGGCCGTCCAGACGCGTGAACGGTTCCTCGCCGTGCGCGACCTCGCCGGCGAGGCAGCGGCGGTGGACCTCACGCCAGTGCCCGGGGATCTCGGGAAGGACGTCGTAGTGGCCGCGGCCGATGACGCTCTCCTCGCCGAGGCGGTAATCCTGCATCCAGCGCCGGCTCGCGAAGAGATAGCGCATCTCGCCGTCGAACATCGCGATCGCCGCCGGTGCGTTGTCGATGAACACGCGCAGCTTCGCCTCGGTGTCGCGGCGCGCGAGATCCTCCTGATGCCGCACGAGACAAATGGACGCCGCGTGCGAGGCCATCGCCATCAGGTGCCGTTCGTGCGCATCGGGAAGGCCGGGCTTGTTCGAATAGAGCGCGAACGTCCCGAGTACTTCGCCGCGGCCCCCGAGGATCGGTGTCGACCAGCAGGCCCGCAGGCCGTGGGCGAGCGCAAGGGCGCGATGATCGGACCACGCCGGATCCTCGGCGATGTCCGGGCACAGCACGGCCGTCCCGCGCGCCGCGACCGTGCCGCAGGAGCTCGCGCCCTCGGCGATCGGGATGGCGCCGAGGCCGGCGATGAACGGCGCCGGCAGCGAGGCGCTCGCGGCGTGCACGAGACTCCTGCCGTCGCGCGCGACGAGCAGCACGGTGGCGTGGAGCCCGGCGTGTCCCATCTCGATCTCGCGGGTCAATGTACCGAGCACGACCTCGACGGGTTCACCTGCGGCAATGAGCTCGAGTACGTGATTCCGCATCGCGAGCTCGTGGTCGTTCTGCTTCTGCTGCGTGATGTCCTGCACGGTGCCGAAGCCGGTGATGATACGGCCGTGATCGTCGCGGGCGGGCTCGCCGATGCTGCGCAGCCACTTCACCTCGTCCCCCACGATCACCCGGAATTCGATGTCGAAGGCCTTGCCTTCGAGCGCCGCGTCGTAGGCTTCGCGGACGTGCTGCGTGTCGCTCGCATGTACGACCTCGAGCATGCGCGCCAACGTGCTGGACGCGCCGGGCGCGAGGCCGAAGATGCGGCTGGCCTCGTCGGAGAGATCAATCACGCCGTCGTCGGAATCGATGTGCCAGTTGCCGACTCGCGCGATGGCCTGGGCGCGGGCGAGCCGGCGCTCGCTCTCGCGCAGCGAGGCTTCCATGCGCTTGCGCTCCGTGACGATGTCGAACAGCGCGACGAACTCGCCGGGGCGCGGGCTGTAGGCGGAGATCGAGACCCACTCCTGCAGCGCGACGACGAACTGCTCCCAGCGTGCCGGAAGGCCGGACGAGGCCACGCGCGCGACCTGCTCGAGCGCCGCGCTGTCCGTCGACCACACGCCGGAAATGACCTCGCTGGCCCGTCTGCCTGCGACATTCCCGGCGCCCGTCAGGCGCGCGAAGGCGTCGTTGACGAGCAGGAATTCGAAGTCGACGGCACGTCCCTCCGCATAGAGGATGCGGGCGTGCACGTAGCCGTGGAGCAGGTTCGCGAACAGCGCCCGGTACGTCTCTTCGCTCTCGCGCAGCGCGGTCTCGGCGCGCTTGCTCGCGGTGACGTCGCGCGAGATGCCGTAGAGGCCGACGATTTCGCCGCACGCGTCGTGCAGCGGTCCCTTCGTCGCGAGATAGACGCTCGTGCCCCCGGGCGTCGACAACACTTCCTCGAACGTGCTGATACGGTTGTCGGCGATCACCCGGCGATCGTTCTCGCGGATGAGGGCGGCTTCCGCGGCCGGGAATATCGCGGTGTCGTCGCGCCCGACGACGTCTTCCGGCGCCCGGCCGACGGTCTGCCCGGCGCCCCGGTTGAACAGCAGGTAACGGCCCTCGAGATCCTTCGCGAAGATCGCGTCCGGGCTCGCGTCGGCCACTTCGCCGAGCAGCGCGAGCGCATCGAGCCGCTCCTTCTGATGGCGGGCGAGCGCGATCTGCATGTTGAGGATACGGTGCTGGTAGGCGAAATAGGCGCCGCCGGCGAGCGTGAGCGCGAGCAACACGCCGGACAGCACCACCCAAGAGGCTGCGCTGCGTCCGCGCTCGAGCAGCTCGTCGCGATCCACTTTCGCCACGAGATACCAGTCGGTCTGCGGGATCTCGCGCGTCACCGCGACCACGATCCGACCCTCCGGGTCCGGGCCTTCGAGCGCCGCCCCGAGCAGACTCGGATTCGCGAGCGCGGCGGCCCCGGGAAAGCGCGAGCCCGCGAGCTCGATCGCGGCCGGTGCGTGTTCGCCGTGCCCCCGCCGGCCGAAGAACTCGAGCCGGCCGCCGACCTTGCGGGCGAGCAGGGTCTCGCCGCTGTCGCTGTGCACGGGCCAGCCCGCGAGGATTTCGAAGAGATAGAGTCGCGCGTCGATCTGCAGCACTGCGATCACTTTCGGCTCGCCGCTCCGCATCGGAATCGGTACGGCGACGTCGAGACACACGGCGGACTCGCCCGGCGCCGGCCGGAACAACTCCGTCGTCTGCAGCCGGCCGCTCGCGATCGCCGCCGCGACCGCGGCGTCGAGCGGTGCGCCGCTCGCGCATTGCGTGCTGCCGGTGCTCAGCAGCTCGCGTCCGTCGCCGGTGAGCACGCGTACGCCGTGATAGGCGTGGTAGTGGATGAACTGGCCGAGCCGTGCGGCCATGGTCGCGTGCGCCGCCGGCTCGCCGTCGAGGATGCCGCGCGCGAGCTCCGCGAGGTGCGTGCTCGTCGCGAGGAATTCGGCGTCGGCCGTGCGCTCGCGTCGCCACCAGTCCACCTGGTTCGCGCGCATCGTGGCTATCGCCTGCAGGCGCTCCGTCGCGTTCCGCCGTTCGTTGTCCAGCACCCTCAGCGTGCCGACCGCCACTGCGCTCGTGAGCGCGAGGCCGATGAGCGCCACGGGGATCGCGATCCTGGCGAGCGGCGGCGCGGCCGCGGCCGGGTCCGCGCTGTCGGGGAGGCCGGCTTCCGCATGCCGGTGCAGCAGCACATACAGTGCGAGCGCCGTGACCACGACGAACACCCAACCCTTGAGCGTGCTGAGTGTCGCGAGCTCCCGGGAATCGTCGACGAGTATGCCGAGTAGCTGATCGGAGAACAGGATCCAGGTGGCGGCGCCGACGGCATAAGCGAGGACGATGCCGAGCACGGCGAGCGGGGAGAACGGAGCCCGGCGCGGTCGCTGATCCGGCCTCTTGTCTGGTCGTGCTTTCATGCGCACCTTAGTCATTGGGGGGCGGCGCGTGACACCGTCGCATAGTCGAGGTGTGCGACGCGCCTGCTACCCGAGCCATGTCGGCCGGGTGGCTCGAAATATGAGCGCCGGGCTGGAATTCCACAAGGACACGCGGGGATTATTGCCCCGCAACGAAACGCGCGATCCGGGTTAAGATCACGCTGCTCCCCGGGGACCGGCCGTCGCGACGTCGTGTGCCGCGGGGCCGGGCCCGTGACAGACCCGACAGGCAGCCTGCGTGCACCCGAAGCGCGCGATGGCGCTGCGGCGTCCCGCCCCGTCGACAGCAGCCAACATGCGCCCCGACCGGGCGTTCGAGAACTCCCGCGCCGCGCGGCGGGCGGAAACGCGAGACCCTGATCGCCCATGAATGCGCCCTACAGTCCGCCGCGCGCCGACCTGATCGGACCGGATCCCGAGTCTCCGGTCCGCCTGCGCGAGATCCCCTACAACTACACGTCGTTCTCGGATCGCGAGATCGCCATCCGACTGCTCGGCCGCGAGGCCTGGGACGTGATGAACGTGCTGCGCGCGGAGCGGCGCACCGGCCGCAGCGCGCGCATGCTCTACGAGGTGCTCGGCGACATCTGGGTCGTGCAGCGCAATCCCTATCTCCAGGAGGATCTGCTCGACAACCCGAAGCGCCGCGCGCTGCTCATCGCCGCGCTCCACCACCGGCTCGGCGAGATCGAGAAGCGCCGCGACGGCGCGGACGTCGAGCGCGACGCGCGCGTCGGCCGCCTGCTCGAGGCGGCGCGCAACGCGGTCGCGGACTTCGCCGGCTCGTTCACGACGATGGCGGGGCTGCGCAAGCGGGCCCGTACGCTGCTCACCCGCCACACCCGCGCCGACAACGTCTGCTTCGACGCCTATGCGCGCGTCTGTCACGTCACGGACGCGACGGACTGGCGCGTCGAATATCCCTTCGTCGTGCTCGCGCCCGACGCCGAGGACGAAGTGCCGGGGCTCGTGCGGAGCTGCATCGAGCTCGGGCTCACGATCATTCCGCGCGGCGGCGGCACGGGCTACACGGGCTCGGCCGTGCCGCTCTCGCCGTTCACGGCCGTCATCAACACCGAGAAGCTCGAACGGCTGGGTGACGTGGAGCGCGTGATGCTCGCCGGTGTCGACGAGCCGCAGCCGACGGTCTTCACGGGCGCGGGCGTCGTCACGCGCCGCGTCTCCGAGCGCGCCGAGCAGGCGGGGCTCGTCTTCGCCGTCGATCCGACTTCGGCGGACGCGTCCTGCATCGGCGGCAACATCGCGATGAATGCCGGCGGCAAGAAAGCCGTGCTGTGGGGCACGACGGTCGACAATCTCGTGTGGTGGCGCATGGTCGACCCCGAGGGCAACTGGCTCGAGGTCACGCGTACGCATCACAATCTCGGCAAAATCCACGACGCCGGGAGCGCGCGCTTCGAGCTCGTCTGGAAGGACGGCCGGCAGGTCGCGGACAGCGCCGCGGAGCTGAAACGCGAAGTCATCGAGATCCCGGGCCGGCGCTTCCGCAAGCTCGGCCTCGGCAAGGACGTGACGGACAAATTCCTCGGCGGCCTGCCCGGCGTGCAGAAGGAAGGCTGCGACGGCATCGTCACCGCCGCGCGCTTCCTGCTCTACCGCATGCCGGCGCACACCCGCACGGTGTGTCTCGAATTCTTCGGCCATGCGCGCGACGCCGTGCCGAGCATCGTCGAGATCACGCAGTTCCTCGACGCGAAGCCGGGCGGCGCGCAGCTCGCCGGCCTCGAGCACATGGACGATCGCTATCTGCGCGCGGTCGGTTATGCGACGAAGTCGAAGCGCGGCGGCCTGCCGAAGATGGTGCTCGTCGGCGACGTCGTCGGCGACGATCCGGACGCGGTGGCGCGTGCGGCAAGCGAGGTCGTGCGCCTGGCGAACGCGCGCAGCGGCGAAGGCTTCGTCGCGGTCTCGGCGGAGGCCCGCAAGAAATTCTGGCTCGACCGATCGAAGACCGCGGCGATCGCCCGTCACACGAACGCGTTCAAGATCAACGAGGACGTCGTCATCCCGCTGCCGCGGCTCGGCGAGTACACGGACGCGATCGAGCGCATCAACATCGAGCTGTCGATCCGCAACAAGCTCGATCTCGTCGCCGCGATCGGCGAGTACCTCGACGCCGGGGTCGTGCTCGGCAAGACCGGCGACGCGGAGTTCGATCGGCTCTCGCGCGAGGAGATCCTCGGCGACCGGCTGGAGCAGGCCCGCGAGCTGCTCGCGCTCGTCCGTCGCCGCTGGACCTGGCTGCTCGAGCACTTCGACGCGCCGCTCGCCCCCGCCGGCCCCGAGCTCGAAGCACTCGGCGCGACCCTGCCCGCCGTGCCGGGCGCGCGGGTCATCGACAGCCTGCAGGATCACGGGATCCGCGTGTCCTGGAAGAGCGAGCTGCGCGCGCCGCTCGAGCGCATCTGCTCGGGCGCCGCGTTCGCGCCGGTGCTCGCGCAATGCCAGGCGATCCACAAGCGCGTCCTGAGCGGGCGCGTCTTCGTCGCGCTGCACATGCACGCCGGCGACGGCAACGTGCATACGAACATCCCGGTCAACAGCGACAACTACCAGATGCTCGCGCAGGCCCATCAGGCCGCGGCGCGCATCATGCACGTCGCACGCTCGCTCGACGGTGTCGTCTCCGGCGAACACGGCATCGGGCTGACGAAGCTCGAGTATCTCTCCGACGCCGAGACGCGGGAGTTCCGCGACTACAAGGCGCGCATCGATCCGGAAGGCCGCTTCAACAAGGGCAAGCTGCTGCCCGGGGCGACGCTCGCGAACGCCTACACGCCGTCTTTCGGGCTGATGGGGCACGAGTCGATCATCATGCAGCAGAGCGACATCAAGGGCATTTCGGACGCCGTGAAGGACTGCCTGCGCTGCGGCAAGTGCAAGCCCGTGTGCGCGACCCACGTGCCGCGCGCGAACCTGCTCTACTCACCGCGCAACAAGATCCTCGCGACCTCGCTGCTCGTCGAGGCCTTCCTCTACGAGCGTCAGACGCGGCGCGGGGTCTCGGTCCGCCACTGGGACGAATTCGGCGACGTCGCGGATCACTGCACGGTCTGCCACAAGTGCGAGAACCCGTGCCCCGTCGACATCGATTTCGGCAACGTCTCGATGGCGATGCGCGATCTGCTCCGCCGCATGGGCAAGCAGCGCTTCAATCTCGGGAAGTGGGCGGCGATGTCGTTCCTGAACGCGACCGCACCGCGCGCCATCAAGCTCGCGCACCGCTACGCGCTCGGACTCGGCTACAAGGCGCAGCGTCTCGCGGTCGACCTCTTCCGCGTCGTCGGCCGTGCGCAGACGCGCCGGCCGCCGGCGACGACGGGCCGCGGCCCGCTCAAGGCGCAGGTCATCCACTTCGTGAACAAGAAGCTGCCGGGCAATCTGCCGACGCGCACGGCGCGCGCGCTGCTCGACATCGAGGATCCGCACTACGTGCCGATCATCCGCGATCCGAACCGCACCTCGGCCGAAGCGGAAGCGGTGTTCTACTTTCCGGGCTGCGGCTCGGAGCGCCTGTTCTCGCAGGTCGGGCTCGCGACGCAGGCGATGCTGTGGGAGACGGGCGTGCAGACGGTGCTGCCGCCGGGCTATCTCTGCTGCGGCTATCCGCAGCGCGGTTCGGGCCAGTTCGCGCGCGCCGAGAAGATCGTCACCGACAACCGCGTGCTCTTCCACCGCGTCGCGAACACGCTGAACTATCTCGACATCAAGACCGTCGTCGTGAGCTGCGGCACGTGCTACGACCAGTTGCAGGACTACAAATTCGGCGAGATCTTCCCGGGCTGCCGCATCGTCGACATCCACGAGTTCCTGCTCGAGAAGGGCGTTGCGCTCGAAGGCGTGAGCGGCGTGCGCTATCTCTACCACGATCCCTGCCACACGCCCTTGAAGCAGCAGGATCCGCTGAAGACCGTGAACGCGCTGATCAAGACCGCCGACGAGACGGTCATCGCGAAGAGCGAGCGCTGCTGCGGCGAGAGCGGCACGTTCGCCGTGGCGCGTCCCGACATCTCGACGCAGGTGCGCTTCCGCAAGGAGGAGGAGATCCGCAAGGGCGCCGCGGGCCTGCGCGAGGACGGATTCGCGGGCGAGGTGAAGATCCTCACGTCCTGCCCGAGCTGCCTGCAGGGTCTGTCGCGCTACGACGAGGATGCCGGCACGCAGGCCGACTACATCGTCGTCGAAATCGCGAAGCATCAGCTCGGCGCGGACTGGCTCGAACGCTACGTCGAGAAGGCGAATGCCGGCGGGATCGAGCGGGTGCTGGTGTGAGGAAGGCGGTGTACACCGGCCGGACCAGCCGCAGGCGCGATCCGGCTTTCATCCATTGTTCGAAGCTGCAGCGAACGGAGCCGATGAATTCGTACGATTACGCTGGCGTCCATATACGTACCTACGAAATCAATCCCTGATCTCGACGAACTGCTTCGTGCCCGGGTCCAACGCATAGCGCAGGTGCTGCTTGCGCATGACGACGTCGTGCTTCGCCGCCATGCCGCCGGCGTTCGCGCGATCGTTCGCGAGGGCGAGATCGATCACCGTGCGCGGGCCCTGGCCGGCGGGTTCGGTCTGGAACGTCACCGCGTAGCGCCAGCGCGCCTCGCCACCGTAGTACTCGACGACCGGCGTCTCGAACAGCGGCTCGAACTTGCCGGGGCGCACCGCGAGCACGACGAGCTTGTCCTGGAGCGCGCCGGATTCCTGCTGCTGGCCGAGCACCATGACGATCTCTTCCATATGGTCGCCGTCGAAGTCCGTGAGGAACATGACGAAGCGTCCGGTCGCGCTGCGGAACTCCTCGCGCGCCTCGGCCGGGCCGGCGCCCGCGTTCAGCAGGAAGCACTGCCCGTTGCAGCCCTCCGTGCCGGACTCCTGCACCGAGGCCACGAAATCCGCAGGCCGCGCGCCCCATTTCGGCAGGGCGAGCGTGCCCGGCTGATCGAGGAAAAGCGGATGGATGATCTGTGCCCCGCCGTCGGCGAGGACATCGCCGCCGAGCGTGAGGCCGAGCAGCAGCGCGGCGGTCGTCGTGTGTTTCATCGCGTCGTCCTTTCGGAAAGGCGTGGGCCGGAGAGCTGCCGCGGATCATAGCGGCTCGCGCCGCGAACGCGAACCGACGAGCCGCGGGCCCGAAGGGCGCGCGCCGCCCGGGGGAGACCGTTTCGGTTCTTGAACGAGGCCCGGAAAGCGCAGGGTGCGGATGGGCGCTAGCGGTGTCGTGCGAAGAAGGCGACGCGCGGCATGCGCCGTCGCCGCGTCCCGAGCGCGACCAGCGCGCAGACGAGTGACCACACGGACGCGGGAACGGGCACCGGCGTTCCCGTCAGCACGCCGCCGACGATCGCCCGCGACGTGCCGCGCGGAGCATTGATGTGCTCGCCCGAGCTCAGGTAGCTGCCGTCGGCGACGAGCACGGCCGAGCCGCCGCCGCTGTCGAGCGCGAAATCGGTGGACAGCCGCAGATCGCGCAGCAGGGATTGCGAGCCGACGGTATAGGTGAAGCGCAGCGTCATCGCCGAGCCGGCGTTGCCCGGTATCTCGACGGCTGCGCTGCCGCTCGAATTCGGGCCCGGGCTCGGAAAGTAGTAGAAGGCCGTGAGATCGGCCGTCGCGCCCGAACCGGCGGTGACGCCGATCGAATAGTCGCCGACCGTGTGACTGTCTGCGTCATAGACGAAGAAGCCGGACGCTGCGGCGCCGTCCGTGAACGTCACGGAAGACAGCGACCAGACGACCGGCGCCGCGCCCGCCGTTCCGCACGCCGCGAGACCGGCCGCCAGCACGGCGGCCCGCGTCGCGCCGTGACGATCATGGATTGCCTCGTTCTTCATGTCGTCGCACCTCCGCTCGAGAAAAACGCCTTCCGAACGATTGGGGTGGACTCGAGCCGCTCGGCGCGGCGTCTTTCCGGAGCTCTCGACCCGGGTCCTCATTCCACCTGCAACAAGTGCACGCTGAACATCGTCTGCGCATCCGTCCACACCTCGCGCGTCGCGAAGCCGGCACCGCGGGCGAGCTGCGCGAACTCCTCGATGCCGTACTTGTAGGAGTTCTCGGTGTGGATCGTCTCGCCTTCCCCGAACGCGTAAGTGCGGCCGGCGACGCGTACGGTCTGCGCGCACGTCGAGACGAGGTGCATCTCGATGCGTCCGGCGTGCTCGTTGTAGAACGCGCGATGACGGAAACGCGCGAGGGCGAAATCGGCGTCGAGCTCGCGGTTCATGCGGCGCAGCAGGTTCGAGTTGAACGCGGCGGTCACGCCCGCGGCATCGTCGTAAGCCGCGTCGAGAATCGCGCGATCCTTCTTGAGATCGACGCCGATGAGCAGCCAGCCGCCGGGGCCGACGAGACCGGCGATGCGGTGCAGGAAGCGCCGTGCAGCGAGCGGTTCCAGATTGCCGATCGTCGAGCCGGGGAAGAACGCGGTGACGGCGAGACCCGGCGGATGATGCGGCAGATGCCGGAGCTCACCGTAGTCCGCGCAGACGGCGTGCACGGCGATGTTCGGGAAGTCGCGCGCGATCTGCCGGGCGGCCTGTTTCAGATGCGCTTTCGAGATGTCGATCGGCATGTAGACGCGCGGTGCGAGCGCCGGCAGCAGGAGGCGGATCTTGCGATCGCTGCCGCTGCCGAATTCGACGAGCAGCGTCTCGGTGCCGAGGCGCGCGGCGATGTCGCCGGCATGGCGCTCCAGGATCTCGACTTCGCAGCGCGTCGGGTAGTACTCGGGCAGCTCGCAGATGCGCTCGAACAGCGCCGAGCCCGCGGCGTCGTAGAAGAACTGCGGCGGGATGCGCTTGGGGCAGTGCGCGAGACCCGCATGCACTTCGGCGGCGAACTGCGCGAGCTCGGGCGCGAGATCGTGGAAAACGGGGGCGGTATTGGGTTTCGGGCTCATCGTTCAGTCCTCCGCGAGGCGGATGCCGGTGAACTGCCAGCGTTCGGCCGGATAGAAGAAATTGCGGTACGTCGGCCGGATGTGATCCGCGGGCGTGGCGCAGGAGCCGCCGCGCAGCACGAACTGGCTCGCCATGAATTTGCCGTTGTATTCGCCGAGCGCGCCTTGCAGCGGCGCGAAGCCGGGGTAGGGCGAATACGCGCTCTGCGTCCATTCCCAGACGTCGCCGTAGAGCTGTGCGTAGCCGGCGCCGTCGCCGCGCGCGGCATGCGGGTGGAGATAACTCGATTCCACGAAGTTGCCGGTCATCGGCGCGCCTGAGGCCGCGGTCTCCCATTCCGCCTCGGTCGGCAGACGCCGGCCCGCCCAGCGCGCATAGGCGTCGGCTTCGTAATAGCTGACGTGCGTGACCGGTGCCTGCGGGTCGACGGGCTGCAGGCCGTGCAGCGTGAAGTAATGCCACGCGCCGTCGCGTTGCTGCCAGTACAGCGGCGCGTCCCAGCCCTCGCGTCGCACCGTCGCCCAGCCGTCCGAGAGCCAGAGCGGCGCGGCGCGATAGCCGCCGTCCGCGATGAACTCGAGATACTCGCCGTTC
Source organism: Gammaproteobacteria bacterium (assembly GCA_016209015.1). Classification (GTDB taxonomy): domain Bacteria; phylum Pseudomonadota; class Gammaproteobacteria; genus JACQWY01. Next base: position 73,497 of record JACQWY010000012.1, read on the forward strand.
GTCACGGGCCGGCTCGCGAGCGCGTAGTCCTCGAGGAACACGCGATGGCGCGGGCGCTCGTTGTCGAACGCGAACGCCGCGCGGTCCCAGCCGATTTCGCGAATGCCGCCGGGCTCGCGCAGCCAGCGCAGGCTCGCGGGCTCGCCGCCGCGCGCATGCTCGCCGGCCGGCCGGTATTCGGGATGCAGGGGATTGAGACTGAAGTTGTATTTCAGATCCGTCAGCAGGAGCTCCTGGTGCTGCTGCTCGTGATGCGTGCCGATCTCGAGGCGCGCGCAGACTTCGGGCCACTGCGTATCCGGCGCCGCGGCGATGAGCGCATCGACGGCCGCGTCGACCGCCTCGCGATAGGCGAGCACCTCGGCGACCGTCGGGCGCGAGAGCAGGCCGCGCTGCGCCCGCGGGAAGAACGTGCCGACCGTCTCGTAGTAGGAGTTGAAGAGATACGCATAGGCCGGGTGGACTTCACGGTAGGCCTTCGCGTAGGGCACGAGCACGAGCTGCTCGAAGAACCACGTCGTGTGCGCGAGGTGCCAGCGCGGGGGGCTCGCGAAGGGCGCGCCCTGCACGACGTAATCCTCGGTTTCGAGCGGCGCGCAGAGTGCGCGCGAAGCTGCGCGGACCTGCCGGTAGCGCGCGAGCAGGGCGTCGCGATCGCCGGGGTGGTGCGGGACGGGGTGGATGGGGCTCGTCATCGATCACCTCGGATGTTCTCGCGGGTTCAGCAAGCGCCGTGCCGCGCGACGAGGCGTCCGTGCGCCCGGCTATAATCGTCGCGACCCAACAGTCATGAAAATTGTGCAGCGCCCGCACTCATGAAAGACGCGTAGGGGAAATTGGGGTCAGGTTCGATTTCGCGGCCAACGCGGTGGCTCGTGACCGGGCGATCGCCCGCGAATTCGAACCTGGCCCCATTTCCCGCCGGCGCCGCCGCTCTTTCACGGCAACGATATCACAACGAGGTATACCCCATGCCGAAGGCCCTCTGGAACGGTGCGGTCCTCGCCGAGAGCGCGGATTGTGAACGCGTGGAAGGTAATTTTTACTTCCCTGCCGACTCCATCAATCGTCAGTACTTCGAGCCGAGTACGACCCACACGGTCTGCGGCTGGAAGGGCACGGCGAGCTATTACGACGTCGTCGTCGACGGCCGGCGCAATCCCGACGCGGCCTGGTATTACCCGACGCCGAAGGATGCCGCGCGCAACATCGCGGGCCATGTCGCGTTCTGGAAGGGCGTGACCGTCGAGCCCTAGGGAAGCTCTGAACAAGTTCAGAGCTTCCGGCGGCACAGGGATGTGCCGCCGTGAACAGTGGCGTAAGCCATTGTTCACGTAAGGTCGGCAAGAACCACGCTTCTTGCCGACCGTGCTCTGAAAAGTCCAGGATGGAAAGGTCGGCAAGAACCACGCTTCTTGCCGACCGTGCTCTGAAAAGTCCAGGATGGACTTATTCAGAGCTTCCCTAGTCCCTGCGCCGGGCGGGGACCGGCGGATCAGCCGGCGGTTATTCGCGGCCTCCGCGAATAACCGCGGGCCGGCCCGGAGGAATTAGCGGTTTTTCGCGCCGGCGCTGGGCCCGGCAGGTGGCACACGCGTTGCTCTCCTCGCGGCATGGGATGCAGGCCGACACGACCCGAAAGCGGGACACCGCGGCCGGTGGAGCAGCCGCGCGGTGTGCCGTCGCGTCCGCTCGCCGGGCGCTGTGCGCTCGTCATGGACGCCGGGACGGGTGTGCAGGCCGGCGTCGCCCGTGCGCTCGCCGCGGCCGGCGCCCGGCTCGCGCTCTGCGATACGCGCCGGGCGGACGCCGCGGCCGGACTCGCCCGCGACCTCGTGGCCGCCGGCGGCGAAGCGCTCGCGGTGCGTGCCGATCCCGGCGCTGACGACGAAGCCGGGGGGCTGTTCGCCCGCCTCCAGGACGTCTTCGGCGGCCTCGACATTCTCGTCGTCGGGAGCGGACCGCCGCCCGAGGGACCCGTCCTCGAGCTGCCGCTCGCGGACTGGCGGCGGGAGCTGGACGTCAATCTCACGGGGATATTCCTGCTGGTGCGCGCCGCGGCACGCTGCTTCGTACGGCGTGGCGGCGGCACGCTGCTCCTCGTCCGCGAGGCGCAGGGACCCGGGGCGGGTCACGGCGTCGCGCGGGCCGGGCTCGCGGCGCTCATGGACGTGCTCGCGCGCGAGCTCGCGCCGCACCGGGTGCGGGTGAACACGCTCGCGGCCGGCGTGCTGCGCGCCCCGGCCGATCCGGCCGGGGCGGCCGAGCTCCTGGCGCGCATCCCCTCGGGCCGGACCGGTACGCCGGCCGACGTCGCGCGGGCGGCGGTGTGGCTGTGCTCCGACGAGGCTGCCTACGTCACCGGTGCGACGCTGCACGTCGACGGCGGGCTGTCCCTCGGGCGCAGGGATTAGCCGCGCGGTCGACAGCCCCGCGCACGACTCATTACCATGCGTGCATGCCGATCACCGCTCCCGCCCATTCCGCCGCTCGCGGACCCTGGCGCGGCCGGCCCGCGGCCGCCGGGGACGAGTCGTGAATCTGAAACACCTGCGCTATTTCGTCGAAATCATCGAACAGGGCTCGCTGATGCGCGCCGCCGAAACGCTGTTCGTCGCCCAACCCTCGCTGAGTCAGCACATCCGCAATCTCGAGCAGGAGCTCGGGGTGAAGCTCTTCGACCGCTCCGTGAAAGGCATGGTGCCGACGGAAGCGGGCCAGGAGCTGCTCGAGCACGCGCGCGTCATCCTCGCGCACGTCGACAGCGCGGAGGAGGCCGTGCGTGCGCGCAGCGTCGAGCCGCAGGGCAGCGTGGTGCTCGGCCTGCCGCCGAGCGTGAGCGCGATCCTCACCGTGCCGTTCGTCGTCGAGATGCAGCGTGTGCTGCCGAACGTCTCGCTGCGCATCGCCGAGGGCTACAGCGGTTACGTGCTGAACTGGCTGCAGGCGGGGCAGGTCGATCTCGGCGTGCTCTACGGCATCCAGCGCGCGCCCGGCATCGTCGCGCGCGAGCTCTTCCAGGAACAGCTCTATCTCATCTGCCCGCCGGGGTTCGCCGCGGATCGCACGAGCGTGCCGTTCCACGACCTCGGCGCGGTGGGCCTCGTCCTGCCGGGCCGCCATCACGGCCTGCGTGACACGCTCGAACGATTCGCACGCGATCACGACGTGCCGCTGGACGTGAAAGTCGAGGTCGACGCCTTCACACAGATGAAAGCGCTCATCGCGCACGGCGTCGGCTGCACGGTGCTGCCCTACGGCGCGGTGAAGGACGAGGTCGCCCGCGGCGAGCTCGGCGCGATGCGCATCGTCGAACCGACGGTCGAACGTACGATGTATCTCGCACAGGCGAGCGGCCGCCCGGCGACGCGCGCGCAACGCGCGACGGAGGAACTGCTGGAGCGTTGTGTGCGGGAGTGTGGCGGAACCGTTGGCGGAAATTGAGGGCGATAATTAAGGGGACACGAAACTTAAGGAAGCTCTGAACAAGTTCAGAGCTTTCTGCGGCACATGGACGTGCCGCCGTGAACAGTGGCGTAAGCCATTGTTCACGTAAGGTCGGTTAGAACCACGCTTCTTGCCGACCGTGCTCTGAAAAGTCCAGGATGGACTGACGCATTCCGCCTCGCCTGATCTTGGTCGCCCTCGCGCAGGCGAGGGTCCAGTCGGTGACCCATGGCACGCGCAGTGAACCCCGGACTTTCGAGAGCGCCGTTCCGCCCCGCGCTCGTCTTCTGCGCTGGCCCCGCGGTTCGACCTCGGCGCCGAGGCTGAACGACTGGGCCCTCGCCTGCGCGAGGGCGACACGTGGGAAATACGCGCTGCGGTGTGCCGAGGAGCAGTCCCGCAGTTCGGAGGCAAACGAAGTATCAGCCCGGTCGTCGACCTCGACGATCGTCAGCGTCCTCATCCGGCCCCACCCGTGAAAAAAGACCCCGGCATTTCCGCCGGGGTCGACGACCGAGCTGAAGTGGCCGCGACATCCTGGGGGATATCGCGACGCCGCGGATGATAGGGGATGACCGCAAGCGCCCGCCAATAGGAAAGCTTGCTGACTGGCATCGCAAAATCCTATGGGCGCCGCGCCCGCCTTTGCTGTTATCGTCTCGCGCCAATCGAGGGGGCACGACCCCCGATTGCCGGCGACCGCCGCGCCGACGCCGGCAGTCGGGCAATCGGGTCTCGTGTTCCCGTCATCCCGCCCGCTCCAATCGAATACGAGAGGTCCTCCAGCATGGATTACGGTTTCGTCTTTCCCGCCGGCATTCGCATCTACGAGGATGTGGCGTACGCCGAGCAGCACGGCTTCACGCACGCCTGGCTCTACGACTCGCAGATGCTGTTCAGCGACCCCTACGCCAGCCTCTGCATGTGCGCGGTCAACACCAGGACGATCAAGCTGGGCACGGGTGTGACGAATCCCGAGTCGCGCATCGCGCCGGTGACCGCGAACTCGATCGCCACCGTCAACGAGCTCGCGCCCGGCCGTGCGATCCTCGGCATCGGCACCGGCAACACCGCGCGCCGCACCCTCGGCATGCCGGCCTCGAAGCTCGAGGTCATGCGCGATCACATCCGCATCTGTCAGGACCTCTTCGAAGGCAAGACCACGGACTACACCGAGGGCAATCGCCATCGCAGGATCAAGTTCCTCAATCCGGACGCCGACTGGTACAACATCAAGACGAAGATTCCGATCTACATCGCGGCAAGCGGCCCGAAGAGCCTCGAGATGGCGGGCGAGATCGCGGACGGCGTCATCCTCTTCGGCGCGGTGAGCCCGTCGCTCATCAACTTCGTCATGGATCACGTGAGAGCAGGCGCCGAGCGCGTCGGCCGCAATCCCGACGACGTCTACGCACTCTGCATGACCGCGTTCCACCTGACGGCGAAAGGCGAGAAGCTCGAGACCTCGAAGGTGCGCCGGGCCGTCGGCCCGTTCGTCTCCTCGTGCACGAACATCTTCGCGCTGTCGAATCCGGATCCGACGACGCTGCCGGCGGATCTCCGCGACGACATCGTGAAGTTCCGCGACATCTACAAGGTTCCGGAAGGCCCGATCGAGACGCGTCACCTGAAGATGTACTCGGACTATCTGCTCGGCTTCAAGGCGGAGCACGAGGCCGTCGTCTCCGAGAAGATCATCCGTGCGACCACGCTCACCGGCACCGCAGACGAAATCGTGGACGCCGTGCAGAACATGAAGGAGGCCGGCATCCATCAGGTCGCGATCCAGCCGATCATCGACAACCGGAAGACGGTCGAGGTGTTCGCGAAGGAGATCATGTCGCGCGTGAAGTGAAGGAAGCGCTGAACCCGTTCGGCGCTTGCTCGCGTCTGCCGGCGCACTCCGCTACAGCACTCCCGCACCGGTCGCTTCGAGTCCGGCCGGTGCGGGATTCCCTATAATGCCCGTCGCCGCGACTTCCGCGGTTCGACCCCGGACCCGACATGCAGAAGCTCGACCGCGCCTTCTACGACCGCGACACGGTCAGCGTGGCGCGCGAGCTCCTCGGCAAGCACCTCGTCCATGTCGTCGACGGCACGCCGCGCATCGGCCGCATCGTCGAGACCGAAGCCTATCTCGGCCCGCACGACCTCGCCGCGCATTCCGCGCGCGGGCTCACGCCGCGCACGCAGGTCATGTTCGGCCCGCCCGGCCACGCCTACGTCTATCTGATCTACGGCATGTACTCCTGCATGAACGTCGTCACCGAACGCGAGGGTCATGCCGCCGCCGTGCTCATCCGCGCGCTCGAGCCGGTCGCGAACCTCGCCGGCCGCAGCCAGGGGCCGGGCCTGCTCTGCAATGCGATGGCGATCGATCGCGCCGTGAACGGTGCGGACCTGCTCGGTGAGACGCTCTTCATCGTCGCGCCCGCGGTCGAATCGAGGATCCGCATCGCGCGCCGGCCGCGCGTCGGCGTCGATTACGCGAAGCACTGGGCGAAGCGGCTGCTGCGCTTCTACGTGAGCGGGAACGCGTTCGTGTCCAAGAAGTGAGGCGGTCTCCGTAAGCCGGGCTGACGACCGGAAGCCCGACATCCGGGCGCCGAACCCTGCCCGTCGTGCGTCGCGACCCGGATCAACGTCGCCCGTCGGGCTTCCTGCGTCAGCCCGATCTACGCGACGAAAGGCAACTTCCGCACCGCTTTCCCGGTCGCCGCGCGCAGCGCGTTCGCGACGGCCGGTGCAATCGGCGGGACGCCGGGTTCGCCGACGCCGCTCGGGGCTTCGGCGGACGGCACGATGTGCACTTCGACCTGCGGCATGTCCGCGATGCGCAGCGGCCGGTAGTCCGTGAAGTTCGATTCGACGACGCGGCCCGCGTCCAGCGTGATCGCTTCGCGCAGCGCCGCGCCGAGGCCGTAGCCGATGCCGCCTTCCATCTGCGCTTTCACGATGTCCGGATTGACGGCGATGCCGCAGTCGACGGCGCAGACGACGCGATCGACCCTGAAGCTGCCGTCGGCGGCGACCGTGACGTCCGCGATCTGCGCGACGTAGCTGCCGAACGAGGCATGGACCGCGACCCCGCGGCCGCGGCCCGCGCCGCTCGGCGCGGGACCGGCCTTCCCTGCGGCGAGCGTCAACACGCCGAGATGACGCGGCGCGTTCGCGAGCAGACGCTGGCGCAGCGCGATCGGGTCCTCGCCGGTCGCCGCCGCGACGTCGTCGAGGAAGACTTCGGTCGCGAACGCGGTGTGGGTGTGGCCGACCGAGCGCCACCACAGCGTCGGCACGCCGACCTCCGGGTAGTGCACGTCGACGTGCAGGTTCTCGATCGCGTAGGGCAGATCGCTCGCGCCCTCGACGGCCGTCGGATCGATGCCGTCCTTCATGATGCCTTCGACCGGCAAGCCCTTGATGAACGACTGGACGACGATGCGATGCGTCCAGCCGGTGAGGCGGCCGCGCGCATCGAGCGCCGCGGCGAGCGAGTGCACGCTCATCGGACGGTAGCG
>JACQWY010000037.1 GCA_016209015.1 Gammaproteobacteria bacterium
ACATCCACGGTTTCTACAACCCGGAGCGATTGCATTCCGCACTCGGATACTTGTCACCGGACGCTTATGCAAAGAAACTGGACTTGAACTGAAGCTGTTTAACCGATGCTTCTTGGCGTACGTTCCGAAGGAGCAGGTTCATAGGACCATCATAAACGCAGAGAACGCACCACCCCTTACCCGAGCTGACGCTGGCTTTGGAACGTCTTTTGATGCCGGTTCTGAATCATCAAACGCTTCGGGAAGAACATTAGAATGAAGCGGACTTCCACATGAAGCGCAGAACCGCGCGCGAACTGCGCTCGACAATGCCCCACACTTTTTGCAGTTCATACGGTTCCTCGCGATTACGCTCAAAGGACCAACGCGGCGTTTCCAATTCAACAATCTGAAATTGGCCGGCATCTTGACTGCGCTGTACGCAAGGGGACCAATGCGTTCGACATTGACCCGTGCTTTCGGCGCTGTATTGCCGCTATATCGAGCGCGTTCCTTTGCATCTGGGATACGTGGTACAGCCCCAAAACGTTCCGCCCTTGTTGCGCCCTCTACGCGCAGTTCTCTTCACCATGCGAGCGCTACAGTTAGGGCACAGAGGCGCTTGGGCACTTGAACTCGCTTGGGGTGAATTTGGCCGAGGGTGTGACGAGGGTCCAACACTTGTTGCGCCGTTGCCCGCTTTTCCTTTCGAACCCACTTGAGACGCCGAGACCGGCTGCGGCATGAGCTTAATCGCCGCATCGAGGTCAAGCGGCTCTAACGCGGCCAGTGCGCCGATATGTTCCGCGTCCGCATGCAGCTGAAGCCATTGCATATGCAGCGCGGATAGACCGTTACCGTAGGTTTTCGCTCTTGCCTCAAGTGTGCGAATGGCCGCCCTAAGCTCGGCTGGTCCGGCAGCCAGAATTCGCTTCGCCTCAATAATCTTGTTTGTGCACCGTTGATCAATCGCCGCCAAGCATGTTGCGTCTAGAGCGGTTGGGGCCTCCGAATATACGAAGTGCTTTTCTAGTGACGCGCGCCAATCGATTAGAGGTTCAGCATTTTTGGGGCCGAATCCTGGGACAGCCATTACGGCGCTAAGCTCAACGTCTGCTGCTGTCTCTATGCCGAACGACGCTAGCGCCGCGGTCTTGGCGGTTCCAACCCCAGAAATTTTTGCTCGCTCAATGTAAAACCCTTCTAGCCACTTCTGCAGTTGGAGGGATCTTCGATTGCGCTTGTACTCGGCAATATCGGCAGCTCTTATACCCGGCGCTCCGGCAAGATCAGCACGAGCCCTCTCTAGCCTGGCTCTAATTTCCTGAACGTGTGCAAAGCCGCTCGCTTCATACCACGCACGAACTTTATCGCGCCACGCTGTTTGTAGCGCTGCATTCCTTGTTCGGACATGACCGCTGTGCGAGGTCTTTAATGAGAACTGCCGAAATGCCCAAAAGCCTATCGGCCCCCATACGAACCACAGCAACGGCTTGTAGAACAGGAACAAGCCGGCGCAGATTAGTCCCACAACACCGAGTGCTTTAGACTCGATACCCTTAGAAGCAAGCGATATCGCTTCTGGGCTTGGTTTCGGGCTGGCTGACGAAATAGCAGGGGCAAGGCTTATCGGTGTCGGTACAGTAATTCGCTGTAATTCAGAAATGACCGAGCTGAGATCGAATCCGGCGATTGAGGCGTCGGCGAAGCCTTCCGCCGGCGCGAACGCGGGAACGCGAGGCACGAAAAATTGGATTCCAAACTGGCGCTCAATTAAGCACCAGGGGCACGCGAAGGCCGCGGCATTCGGATAGTAATGCAGCGAGTTGGTGCTGCACTTAATTAGGTTGGACTCTAGCTCCTTAAGCAGTCCTAGCTATTGCAATGGGGTGGGTCGCCCGTTCACGCCGTTCGGACTAAACGCGTCTTCAAATGCTTCTCTTATTTGATGAGGGAAAATGTCGATCGTGCAAAAGCCCTTGGGGGGCTGCATTTCTGTGGATCGCTTCATGGAGTAAGCGAACCGGAATTCTTTAATCGCCGATTCGAGCGGGAGATCCCCTCTTCTAAAAGCCCCGCTAAATGGATGCTTTCCCATCATCAGGAGCTGAAAAATAAGAACTGCTAGAGAAAAGGCATCATGGTTCGGCGTTCTATTGGCTGCGGACAGCGTTACGCCTTGCAATTCAGGTGGCGTGTATTCCGGGACCCCAACGTGGCATCGGTAGTTCGCACCATTCGCAGAGAATTGGAAGCTATCGGCATCTATTAAGGCGGCCACTGCTTCTTTGGACACCAAAATGCCGGAGTGGTTAATGTCTCCGATGACACAGCCTGCCTTGTGAACCGCGCCGATTGCGCACGCTACGTTATAGGCCGCCCTGACAAGAAACCTATAGTCTGCGCCGGGAAAATTTTCGTTTCGCGCCTTTGGGCCGTACACTTCGTGAATGGCCTTGCAGCCGCTAACAAGCGGCATGAGAAATCCAGCGAAGCGACCGCTTTCGGTTCGCGCGACGGACACGGGAAAGGATACGAGCTTGGTTTGATCCGCCAATTTTGCGGCGACCATTGCTTCAATTTTCTTTTCGCGTTCTCGAAGATCTTCGAGCGAATAAAGCTTCAGTGCGAAGCCAGGGCGATTTTCAATGGCATAGACAGTACCTTCGCCCCCTTTTCCGAGAACTGGTCCAAGTCTCAGTCCAATACCGTCTGCACTTATCGTTGGCTGGCTCATCATTGCGACGCGAGAACAATCGTTTTGTCGTCATCGGTTCTCGAATTCACCTTCTCAGAGCACAAATATTCTTTTAGCTGGTGCGAGAGTTCTGTATCGCACCCTGGTACGCCGCGGTTGATGAGCGGCGCGATCATTCCGTCGCAAAAAGGTCGGAACGGCGTTCTGGACGCGAAATCCAACGCAAGGCGTTCAAGCCCATCGGTGAAAGCTGCAAACCGCCTGATCGGAGCATCTATTAGCGAAAACTGCAGATTCGGGGCCGGTTCGTCAGTCACGAAATATGTGGTGGATGCATATTCGCCGTGTTTTGGCCAGCTCAATGCAGTCCAAGCCGGGGAATCCGCAAGTGTCGCAACGACCGCGCCATCTCCAATGTGGATGATTAGGCCATCGTGCTCGCGAGCGATTACACCAATTAGCGTTGTAGAAAACTCGCGAAATGCTACGCCCCGGACTAGAGCTGCGCGTCTAATTACATCGCGCGTATCATCAAGCCAAGCCCATATCGCATCTTCTGAGGGCAGTTTTCTGTTCGCGGTCAGGGAGTCAGCACAAAACGATGTGAATCGCCTGCAAACGAGTGCCGCTGCAGGCCCGCCCATTGAAGCACTTCCTGCGCCGTCCGCAATCGCCACGACAAGCGGCCCGGTTGGGGGGGCGAATTGGAAGCATCTAACCGCGTCCTGCTTTTTTGCCCCTGTTCTGGCATGCGAGGTTCCGAGCGTACTCGCACTCGCCCAACTCCATTGCGACATAGATGCTATCCCGCAACAGCCCATCCATCTGGAGCGGCAGGATTCGTTAACGGAACCGCGTCACCCGGATTCGAGCGTGATACGGAGCTGAGGGAGTTTGATAGCCAAGCGAAAAGCTCCCGGAATGCAAGGCCCTTAAGTTTTAGCGGGGTGCGGGTAGCAATGTTCGCCAAGACGTCCATTCTGGCGTTTTCCACACCAACCGCATAGAACATGAACGCCTTCGTGTCTTCGCCGGTCTTCACAAGGCTCGCGGCGTTTTTCCACGCGTCTGTGGGCCCGCCATCCGTAATCAGGAAGATCCATGGGCGATAAAACGATATGCCGTTGTGACGGTATGTGTCCTTACGCGACCGTAAAAGATCCAGCCCGGTTTCTATCGCGCTTCCCATCGGAGTATCTCCCGATGCGAATAGCTGAGGAGGCGCGAAAGATGAAGCCGAGACGAAGTCATTCACCACATTGACTGGGCCGAACGTTACAAGCCCGACCTCGACTCGTTTAGATGCCAGGGAATCTGCTTGCAGTTCGGATTGAAACGCGACAAGCCCTGCATTGAGTTCGCTAATCGGTTCTCCACTCATGGACCCAGACGTGTCCAGTAGCAACAGGCACGGGCATCGTGGTTCTGGGTTCTCGGCAAACTCAGCGCCACTAAAGGGCACTTGGGCGAATTCGTCAGTCATGCTTCCCTCCCGGCAAATCTGGTTGAGTTTTTTAGCAATGTTTTAATCCATTGCAGGCCGCAAAGACAATGATTCGAAGCGCTCCGCGAACCGCGCGGACTGTTGTTCGGCGCTTGCGACACTAGATTTTGCAATTTCGATCGACGCGTCGCCCCCTATACCACAAATGCACTAGGCACTTTCCTGGATTACACCCGCTTTGTTATCGCCGCTAGCAGAGCTTTTTTGTGTGCGCTTCGGGGCTCCGATCCACCACAAATCCCGTAAAGCGTCTGCCTCGGTATCCCCGCGACTTTTGCTAGCGCCGGCACCCCAATTGATGGGGAAGGATTACGCCGATACCGAGCGGCGTTGGCGGGAGACCCTTGTAGAGCGAAATGTCCTCACGCTCGACGGGCACGGCTGTTCAGTGAACGTCGAGCGCGGCGAGTTAGTGCTTCGCCCAGGCGGCTCATACGCGCGGCGGGAAGCTGAGCGGCGGATCATCAAGGGTGTGCACAGCGTCTCTGCGGTCGTGGTTATGGGCGGCAATGGCGCGATATCGCTATCCGCGATCCAGTGGTGTGCCGCGCAGAAGGTGGGGCTATTTGCCGTGGACCGCGATGGCGCGCTGACATCTGTCGTGGCGACGTCGCCTGCGCATAACGTCGGGGTCCGGCGCCTCCAGTACAACGCCAATCCCGTGGCAGTGGCCAAAGAAGTTCTCAAGGCCAAGCTTGCGGCCGGGGCCGCGGCCCGGCCTAAGGTCAAAGCCAAGCTTGTGGCTGCGGCAGCCGAGGTGGATAAGGCCCGATCGGTGGAATCGCTCCGGCTCATTGAAGCGCGGGCGGCGACGGTGTATTGGGGGGCCTGGAACTTGATGCTACAGACGGTAGGCAGGCATTTTCCGGAGCACTGGAGGAGCTTCATGCAGCGGACGTCGTCCCTTTCCGGAAGTGGGCGCAAGGCCACGCATCCAGTTAACGCGATCCTCAATTACTCGTATGCCATCCTCGCGGGGCAGGTGCAGCGGGCCCTTGAGGCGCGCGGGTTCGATGTCGCGGTCGGGCATCTGCATTCCGATAGCGATGGCCGGCCGTCCTTGGTTTACGATTTGATGGAGCCGCTACGGCCGAAAGTCGATGAGCAGGTGCTGACCTGGGTCATGGCGCAAAAATGGCGCCGGACGGATTTTGTGGTGGACGCGGAAGGAGTGGTCAGGCTGCATTCGGCGTTGGCGCGGGTGGTGGTGCAGAAGGCCGTTCTAGCTAGCAAGCCAGTTGCGGATGTGGTGAGGTGGTACATGGAAACATTGCCCCAGTAGCCCCCGGATAATGGCATGCGCGGCGTAGAAGAAGAAACCGCGGCATCGCTACGTTGCCAGCGCTTAGCGGACGACTAAAGAAGCAACGGAGGCGCGTCGTTTCGGAGCTTAATTTCTAATCTGCGCCGAGGATGGTCAAGGTGAAGGACAAACTACCGACCGTGAGCTCCAGCCAGCGAATTGGGGGCGATGCAGTGCGTGCATTCTACGCTGGACATCCGGACGCGTGGAGACCAAAGCAACTCGATGGTGACGACGATTTCGGATACGACTTTCAAATTCAAGTGGAAGACGCGGGGCAAGTGCGCGACATCTTCCGGCTCCAGTTAAAAGGCACAACTCAACTACAGCTTAACACTGCTGAGGACCACATCAGCATCACAATAAAGCTATCTACAGCGAACTATTTTGGGCGAGCAACCGAGCCTGTCTTGCTCGTCGTGTGTGACCTTAGCGGCGACCCATTCAATCCTGCGGACTGCCCTTTATATTATCAGTGGGTTCAAGACGATCTCGCGCGTATATTTTCCGACGATATCGAGCCGAACCAAAAGTCCGTCACATTTCATGTCCCCGTCGCCAACAGGCTGCTTCGAACGACTTCCTTAATTTCGGATCTGGAGCGGTTCCGGCGATTGAGCCAACTAGGGACGCAACTGGATCTTGTGATTCAGGAAGCGCGACCAACGATGGCCGCTTTGGAACGGTCGGAAAGCGTTGCACGGTTGGGGCCGGCTCTGGCGCAAAAGAGCCCGGCATTACTGAATGCACTACTTGACGACTCGAGGGCCAGTTGGATAGAGGCGCCCCGCGGAACTCTCCCTTGGCACATTCAAGAATCATCATTAGCGATTCGGCGCGGCGATATAGAGGACGCGAAGACGCATTTGGAGGTGGCGGGAAGCCTATTAACAGGAGCGAAGCCGCTGGAACAGGCTGATTATTGGCACACCGTGGGTCGATTTCGCGCATTTGTGCTCGACGATGCCGGCGCAGCGGAGGCTTTTGATAGGGCATATAACGAGTCGCAAGATGTTGAACGCCACGTGGTCCCATGGGCGGAAGCCAAGCTGCGGCTTGCATTCGTTCCCGGCGATAGATTGGACTTCAGCGCTGTGTTGCCTCGCTTGGTTGGTAGTGCGCCCGCCATTGTTTCCATGAGGGCGAGGCTAATTGCCGCCGCAGGAGATTACGAGGAAGCGCTGGATCTCGCTCGCCGGATTCGCGGGCCAGAAGGAAGCCTCACTCGCGCCATAATCTTCACAATGTTGGGGCGGAGCGAAAGTGCTGTTCTGGAATGTGATGCCGGGCAAGCGCAAGAAGGGCTCCGCGAGGAGACATCTCTTGCTTTTACAGTAATTCGGGCGCGGGGCGAGTACTTGTTAGCAACCGGCCACAGCGATGAATCTGGACTGCCCATGACTGGCCCCGCCGAAGTCCGGTTAGACTGGTTGAATCGCTGCTGGAAGTCACTTTCGATAGCTACGAACGCCTTACAAAAAACTGGTTGGGCACGAAACGTCGACCTCATAGCTGATATCTGGGTTTCCACCGCGTCGATGTTGGGCCTTCAACGCGGGATTTATCCCCTAATTAGCGAAGCCGCCGATGCTCGTCCAGGGCTGCAGACGCTCCAGGCCGGCGCGGAATCCATAGCCGCACAATTGCAAGAATTCGAGGCGGCGATCCGATTTAACGGCAGACAGCAACCGAGCCCTGATGTGGCCCTGCGAAACATAGCTCTTCTCCATCTCGCGGGTCGGCATCGCGATTGCGCGACGAAGATGATCGATTGCCAATCGGACATTGACGTCTCAGATGTCGGTTTCGGATATGCCACCATGCTAGCCATACTCTCGGCTCACAGAATCGTACGACACGATCTACGTGGGAAATGGATCTCCACACTGGAAAGCGACTCACGCCTGGAGCCGTACGCGGAGCTGACGCATTACTTACTTCGCATAGCGGACGATTCCCTTACCAGAGACGATGCGCTGAAGGAGCTTTGCGAAGCGTTCGAGCGTATGGGCCGCCCTTACGAGATAGCGGCTCAATTGCTTCTGGAGCTTGACGTAAGCGACCCGGAGCAAGCACGCAAATGTTTAGAGGTTGCCGACGTCGTAAGGAATAGGCAGCTAATTGACATTCAGCTCTATGTTCACATCGCGCAGGCGCTCATTACTCTGAAAGACTGGCCGCGTCTGCTGGAGCTTTCTGATGAGCTGGATGCCAGATTTCCGGCAAGCGATAAGCCCCGTGTTATCGGGGCAGTGGCTTTGGATAAAATGGGGCGTTCGAGCGAAGCGCGAGATAGGCTGCGAGAGGTAGTTGACGCTCCTGAGCCCGACCCGCTCGCCTTGAATACCTATATAGCGATCATGTCTCGCTCCGGATTTACCGACGAAGCGATCTCGACGATCGAACAAATATATGGCGCCGAAAAGCGACCGGAGATGCGCCTTCGGTGGCTCAGGCACTTGTTCGTCGTGCTTCAGTTAGCTTGCCCAGAAGACCCCCGGTTACTAGATGTGGCGTGGGAAATCGGAAGGCTCGCGAAACCCGAGAATGAAGAGGAGGAAGGACTTTTCCTCATGACTGTATTCGCCGCGACTCTGGCTGAAAGCGTTCCGCTGGAATCGATGAAGCGTTCCGAGTTCCAAAACCGGCTTGAGCGCTTTATAGAGCGCTTTCCGTCGTCAAAAGTACTGCGACGAGTTCAATTTCCAACCGAGTTCACTGCTCAGCAACTAATGGACTGCTTACGCGAAGTCACGGGGACTACGCAAGAGCAGGTATTGTGGCGACGGCGCGCAGAGGAGGAACTGAATAAAGGGCTCATACCTATTCCGTTTGCATGGCGCCCGAAAAATATTTTGGATTGGGTGCCCGATGTTCCGACTCTATGGCAAATCGGGAAGACCTCGCGATGGCAAGATCGGGCCTTACATTTGTCTATGACCTTCGACAATTGGAAGCCGTTCGATTGGAGCGGCACTAGAGCGACGCCGTTACTCGACTTGGTCGCGCTGTTTGTACTCCAGGATCTCGGGCTTCTTGAACACGCGTTCACGGTGCTCGGGCGGATTGCAATCACCAAAGGTACTTTTATTCAGCTGCAGCAAATGCGGTCGCCGTTAGGAGGTAGCCCCTTTCGAGAAAAGATTGTAGATCTATTAACTCAGTTGAAAACGCATTTTTCTCAGATTGATCAGCCGGGCATTGAATCCTACGAGGATGGGCAAGAGCTAACCGAACGAGATAGCACTAACGAGATCGCGAAGCTCGCGCGTGCTCCAGGTTATATCCTGTACTCGGACGATGCGTTCTTCAGGCTGTATGCAAGCGAAGGTGACGAAAGCGTCCGATCCCTGTGCACTTTGGACTTGTTGTATAAGCTCGACATGTTAGAGATTCTAACCGCACAAGAGGTTGCGCGGCTTATTGCAACACTCGCATCTTGGCGAGTCGCGGTCGAGGTCACGAACCGTTATCAGATGGCCATTGTGCCGCCGGAAATTGTCGATGCTAAGACAGCAAGTGACGGCATAGATGTTCTTTCGGCCGATACATTGTGCATGGCGATTTTCAATGGGATTTGGGATATCAGAAAACCGTATCTGACGCTGCAAGGGCAAGCAGGCGCACTTCTTTATGAATTGGCCTCTCAAATGCTCCAGAGTGAATCGCTTCTAAAGAGCCTGTTGGGCCTTTGGTTGATGAAAGTGCGGCTGCACCGGGATGCTCCGAGTTCTGCGCAACGCATTGGGGCCCGACTAATTATTCAAGCCTTGCATAATCGCGTTGTTACTAATCCCACGATCATCCGGCGCATTTGGGGGACGTTTCATGCCCTAGTAGAGTTAGCGGTGGGCGATTACATGGATACCAGCATCTACAAGGACTCGATTCGATTGCTTGCGGCAACTGCTGCGGAGCATGACATGGGGTTACCCGCTGAAACGGGAGCGAGCACCTACAATATGTTGGCACTTGGCTTAGTCGCTGGGACGAGCGAGGCTGATATTTTTGGCGTCGCGTATTCCGAGGCGTTAATTCAAGCGGCCACGAAGAACCAGTAGCCCGGCAACCAAGAGCCGGTGCCACCGCGTCGCTAGAAGGTCACGCGGGGTCGTTTCTTTTCTAACGAAGCGATGTTCTCCTACCGGCCGTCGACGCCTCGACCCCGCCTATCCCCAGCATTGGCGTGCCCCATCCCCGGCCGCCGCCGCGGCCAAGTCCATGTCCATAGCCATCAATATTCCCCGCCCGGGGGCTTGTACGGTGTTTTGGGGCGGGTGTTATATACCCCGACGTTGACCGGGCCGCGAGTCATAGGATGCATTGACGAAGGAAATGCATCACTGGGCGCTAACCCTCGATCGGCAGCGGTGTGATGTGCCAGATGTCGCGGCAGTAGCCGAGGATCGCGCGGTCGGCTGAAAAGTAGCCGATGCGTGCGACGTTGAGGATCGACATGCGCGTCCAGCGTTCCACGTCCTGCCAGGCGCGCGTCACGGCTTCCTGCGCTTCGACGTAGGCCGCGTAATCGGCGAGCACGAAATAATCGTCGCGATGGAGCAGGTCGTGGACGAGCGGGCGGAACAGCGTGCGGTCGCCGTGCGAGAAATGCCCGCTCGCGACGAGCTCCAACGCGGCACGCAGCTCCGCGTTCTCCTCGTAGCACCGGAACGGGTTGTAGCCCGCGGCGCGCCGCGCGGCGACTTCGTCCGCCGTCATGCCGAACAGGAAGAAATTCTCCGCACCCACGCGCTCGCGGATCTCGACGTTCGCGCCGTCGAGCGTGCCGATCGTGAGCGCACCGTTCATCGCGAACTTCATGTTGCCGGTACCCGAGGCCTCCTTGCCGGCCGTCGAGATCTGCTCGGAGAGATCGGCCGCGGGATAGATGTAGCGCGAGTTCTGCACGTTGAAGTTCGGCCAGAACACCACCTTCAACTGTCCGGCGACGTCCGGATCGCGGTTCACGACGTCGGCCACTGAATTGACGAGCTTGATGATGAGCTTCGCCATGAAGTAGCCGGGCGCCGCCTTGCCGCCGAACAGGAACGTGCGCGGCGCGCCCGGCGCCCGGCCCTGCTTCAGGCGTACGTAGAGCGTGACGAGGTGCAGCAGGTTCAAGTGCTGGCGCTTGTACTCGTGGATGCGCTTCGCCTGCACGTCGAACAGCGTCAGGGGATCGACTTCGAGATGGAGGTGCTGGCGGACGGCGTGTGCCGTGCGGGTCTTCGCGGCGCGCTTCACCTCGCGCCAGGCGGCGCGAAATCCGGCATCCTCGACGAGCGGTTCGAGGGCCGTGAGGCGCTCGAGATCGCGGCGCCAGGCGTCGCCGATCGCCCCATCGATCAGGCTCGCGAGATCCGGGTTGTCGAGCATGAGGAAGCGGCGCGGCGTGACGCCGTTCGTCTGGTTCGAGATCTTCTGCGGGTAGAACGCATGGAGATCCTTCAGCACCGTGCTCTTCAGGAGCTCGGTGTGGAGTGCTGCGACGCCGTTCACGGCATGGCTGCCGACGCAGGCGAGATGCGCCATGCGCACGTAGCGCGATCCGGATTCGTCGATGAGCGAGAGCCGGCGCACGAGGTCCGCGTCGTTAGGATGGCGCATGCGCACTTCGTCGAGGAAGCGGCGGTTGATCTCGTAGACGATCTCGAGATGCCGCGGCAGCACGGCACCGAAGAGCTCGACCGGCCAGCGTTCGAGCGCCTCGGGCAGGAGCGTGTGGTTCGTGTAGGAGAACGTGCGGCAGGTGATGCTCCACGCCTCGTCCCACTCGAGCTCGTATTCGTCCACGAACAGGCGCATCAGCTCCGGGATCGCGACCGCCGGATGCGTGTCGTTCAACTGAATGGCGTACTTGACGTGGAACGTCGAGGGGCCGGCCGCGGTCTGGGCGTGGATGCGCAGCATGTCGCGCAGCGCGCAGCTCACCATGAAGTACTGCTGCTCGAGCCGCAGGCGTTTGCCGGCCGCGGGATCGTCGTTCGGATAGAGCACCTTGCTCAGGTTCTCGGAATAGAGCTTGTCTTCGACCGCGCCGTAGTAGTCGCCGACGTTGAAGGCCTCGAAGTCGAAGGACTCCGGCGCTTCCGCGCTGAACAGGCGGAGGAAGCTCGCGCTGCTCGTGCGATAGCCGAGAATCGGCGTGTCGTAGGCGACGCCGCGCACGACGCGGGCCGGCGTCCAGCGCACGCGATACCGGCCATGCGCGTCGCGGTAGTGCTCGGTGTGGCCGCCGAGCTTCACGTCGAACGTGATCTTCGGGCGGTGCAGCTCCCAGGGATTGCCGTAGCGCAGCCATTTGTCGCTGACCTCGACCTGCCAGCCGTCGCGCAGCTCCTGGGTGAAGATGCCGAACGCATAACGGATGCCGTAACCGATCGCCGGGATCTGCAGGTTCGCCATCGATTCCATGTAGCAGGCGGCCAGGCGGCCGAGACCGCCGTTGCCGAGGCCCGGTTCGTGCTCCTCGGCGACGAGCGCGTCGAAATCGAGACCCAGGCCGGCGAGCGCCGCGCGCACCTCGCGCTCCAGGCCGAGGTTCAGCACGTTCGCTGCGAGATGCGGGCCGGGCAGAAATTCAGCGGAGAGATAGCAGACCGTCCGCGCCGCCGTGTTCTTGTACGTGCGCGCGCTCAGGATCCACCGGCGCAGCAGGCGATCGCGGACGGTGTAGGCGAGCGCCTGGTAGTAGTCGTTCTGGGTCGCGACGTCCGGGAACTTGCCCAGGATGTAGAAGAGATTGTCGAGCAACGCCTGTTCGATGGCCGCGACGCTCGAGCCCGTGCGCGTGGCGTCCGCTGCCGTGCGTTCCGCTTCCGTCATGTCGGTCCCCCCGGTCGCGCGCCGCGACCTGCCGTTCACGCTGCAGACACGATCCCAGGGTAGCGCTTCGAGGGGGCGGGCGCGATGTGCGGGCTGGCTCCCGGTTCGTATCAAGCGGCCTTCGCGCGGCGCCGCTAGCGCGATCGAGACCCCCGGAGATCTCGCCATGTATGTCACCGGCAGCGACCTCGCCTCACGCAGCACGCACACGGTCGCGAGCGAGCGGACGGTGCACGAATCCCTGCGCGCCTGGGCCGGCAACCGGCCCGACGTCGACGTCCGCGTCGCGCGACCGATTCAGGCGGCCGCCGCGAGCGGCAACTCCGCCCCCACGAACACCGTCACCGAGCAGGCGAATCCGGTCGCTGCGGGTGCCGAGGCCGCGGAGAACGACCCCCGCCTGCAGATGCTGCGCGTGATGATCGAGAAGCTCCTCGGCCGCAAGGTGGAGACGATCGCCGCCTCCGATCTCGAACCCGCGACGAGCCCCGCCGCGCTGCCGGCGGCTCAGCCGGCGACGAACGGGCGGGCGGCGCGCGCGGGCTGGGGGGTGGAATACACGCGCCAGGAGCGGCTCAGCGAATCCGAACAGACGGTCTACACCGCACGCGGCCTCGTACGCACCAGCGACGGGAAGGAGATCGCGGTCGAGCTCTCGCTCGCCATGTCGCGCGCGTACAGCACGGAGACGAATGTGAGCCTGCGTGCCGGCGACGCGGTGCTGCGGGATCCGCTCGTCGTGAACTTCAACGGCACCGCGGCCGAGCTCCTGCCGGCGCGCTTCCGCTTCGATCTGAACGGCGACGGGAAGCCCGAGGACGTGCCGCTGCTCGCCGACGGGCACGGCTATCTCGTGCTCGACGCAAACGCGAACGGACGCGTCGACAGCGGCAGGGAGCTGTTCGGCCCGACCACGGGCCAGGGCTTTGCCGAGCTCGCGCACCACGACGCGGACGGCAACGGCTGGATCGACGAACGCGACCCGGATTACGGGCGACTCGCGCTCTGGCATCCGGCGGCGGACGGCACCGGCGAACTGCAGACGCTCGCGGAGCGCGGCGTGGCCGCGATCGCGCTCGCCGGCACGGCCACGCCCTTCGAGCTGCGGACGGCGGAGAACACCGCGCTGGGCGCGGTGCGCGCGACCTCGATCTTCCTCGACGAGCAGGAGCGGGCAGGGACCGTGCAGCAGATCGACGTGTCGGTCTGAGGCGCTTTCCGCTACCCCGCTAGCGACACCTGCGCCACCCCAGCAGCGCGGCCAGCGCCGGCGTGAACAGCAGGAGCGCCGCTGGCACGGGCACGGGGGAGGCGGTGGTGCGCGTATAGGCGAACGCGCCGGCGCTGCTCGGGAAGCTGCGGGCCGATCCGAAGGCCGTGAACGTGATGTCGATGTAGACGTCCTCGGCCGTCAGATGCAGAACGCCGGGCCGGTCGAGGATGTTGAACAACAGCAAGCCGCTGCCGCCCAGCGCGCTCGCCCAATCCGTGAAATGCAGGTTGCCGTAATGGCTCGCACCGAAGGCCGCGCCGCTCGGGTTCGAGTCGAGACCGGAGAACGCCCACGCGGTGCCGGCAGGGCTCGAGATCCCGAAAAAGATCTCGCCGGGCCCCGCGGGCGGCGGCGCGACGTTGTAGATCCCGCCCGAGCTGCTGCGCGTCAGCCAGACTCCGTCCGTGAGGCGATCCTGATTTTCGGCCAGCGTCGGATCGGTCCCTGGCGCTTTCGCGAAATCGATCGTCGGTCCGTTCCAGACCTGCGGTGAAGCGACGGCCGTGCCGGCCATCGCGAAGCTCGCCGCGGCGAGGATGCTGAGCATGAATTTGCGCATCACGGTCACTCCTTGCAGGTCTCGATCAAACATTCCGCACCATGCCACGTCGCCGGGCCCCGAGGCGCGCGAGCAGCGCGCCGCCGAGCGCGAAACAGCCCCACGCCGCCGGCAGCGGCACGGGCGCGATGCGGAACACCACGCCGCCGACGCCGTTCGCCGGGGTGTTCGTCGCGAGCACGTAGAGCTCGCCCATGCCGTCCTGGCCGAAGCCGTGGATCGTCAGGTGATCGGGCAAGACGCCGTCCGTGAACTGCGGCAGCAGGAATTCGTTGATGACGCCGGTCGAAAGATCGGCGTAGAACAGCCGGCCGTCGGCGCGCGGCGGCAGATTGTGGAGCGCGAGATCGCCGAACACGTACTTGCCGAGGAGCTCGGGAATGTCCGTACCGCGATACACGAAGCCGCCGGTGATCGAGATGCCGTTCGTGTGATCGTATTCGAGCGTGCCGAGCGCGCCCGAGATCGGATCGATGAAGCCGTCGGGCGCACCGGGGCTCTGCGCGCCGGGCTGACCGGTGGCGCGATCGAACAGGAAGTCACCCTCCTTCACCGCCCAGCCGTAGTTGCCGCCGCTGACCAGGCGGTCGATCTCCTCGACGTTGTTCTGGCCGACGTCGGCGACGATGATCTCGCCCGTCGCGGTATCGACGCTGAAGCGGTACGGATTGCGGAAGCCGAGCGCGTAGATTTCGGGCACCGGGCTCGCGGCGACGAAGGGATTGCTCGTCGGGATGCGATAGGCGCCGTTCGCGCTGACCGCATCCACGCTGCCCGCCGTGAGCGCGGGATCGAGCGGGTCGATGCGCAGCATCTTGCCGAGCGGCGTCGTCAGGTTCTGCGCGTTGCCGCCCGGCTCGAGATGGCTCGGGCCGACGTCGTTCGCGTTGCCGCCGTCGCCGAGCCCGACGTAGAGATAGCCGTCGTGGCCGAACGTGATCGTGCCGCCGTTGTGATTGCCGGCGTTCTTGCCGAAGGAAATGATCTCGCGGCGCGAGGCGGTATCGACGAGGTCGGGATTCGCCGCGCTCATGTGCCATTCGGTCACGAGATTGCGATAGTTCTGCACCGCGCCGTTCGGCGCCGCGTACGTCGGGCCGGTGCCGGGCGCGATCGGCTCGCTGCTGTAGGTGTAGAGCGTGCGATAGCCCGCCGTGCCCGGTGTGTCGAAATCGGGATGGAAGGCGAGCCCGAGCAGCCCGCGCTCGTCGTTCGCATTCGCGGCATTGAGCGGCGGCGCGACGCGCGCGCTGATATCGAGCGCCGGCGTCGCGGCGAGCGTGTTGCCGTGCAGGACGCGCAGGACGCCGCTCTGCTCGACCACGAACAGCCGCCCGCTGTCGCCCGGCGCGCTGATCGCGTAAGCGGGCGCGGCGAGGCCGCTCGCGACGGTATTCAGATGGACGGCGATGCTGCCGCGCTCGATCGGCGGCAGCAGCGCGGTGGCGGCTTCGGCGCACGGCGCCAGCAGCCCCAGCAGGAGCAGCGGGCCGGCATGCAGGCGCTTCGAACGGCACGCGGGACGACGGGATGAATGGGCCATGACGAGCTCCTCCGCGCTTCGATTCCTTCCGAACAGGACGGACCCGGCGGTGGGTCCGTCATGCGATTGATGCCGGGGCGCGTACAGAAGGTTCATCGCGGCTGTAATGCCGGTTGCGGCCCGCTGGCCGGCGCAGCCGACGGCCGCTATGCTCCCGCCCGTCCGCCCGCCGGACGCGACCCGAACCACGGAGCCCGACATGACCCCGCTGCTCACGCTTTCCGATGCCATCGCCGCGCAAGCCCGACTGCAGCCGGAAAAGATCGGCGCCCGCGATTCGCGCCGCGCCCTCGTCTACCGCGCCTGGCACGAGCGCGCGAGCCGGCTCGCGAATGTCTTGCTCGACCGCGGCCTCGCGCCCGGCGACCGCGTCGCGGTGCTCGCCTACAACTGTCTCGAGTGGATGGAGATTTACGTTGCGCTGGCGCGCGCCGGCCTCATTGCAGTGCCGATCAATTTCCGGCTGCTGGGCGACGAGATCAGCTACATCGTGAATCACTGCGAGGCGAAGGCCTTCATCGCCCAGGACGAGCTCTGCGCGCGCGTCGAGCCGATCCGCGGCGAGCTGCCCGTGATCGCGGGCGGGTACATCGCGTTCCGGCCCGGTGCCGCAGCGTGCGTGGTTCCGGGCTGGCAAGCCTACGAAACGCTGCTCGCCGCCGCCTCGGCGGAGGATCCGGGCATCGCCGTGAAGGCCGACGACGCCTGGGCACTCATGTACACCTCGGGGACGACGGGCCGGCCGAAGGGCGCGATCCGCAGTCATGCCGGCAGCGCGCTGATCGGCCTCGTCGCCGCGCTCGACATCGGCCTCGGCCGCGACGACACGGCGCTGCTCGTGATGCCGCTCTGCCACGCGAACTCGCTCTACTTCGCGTTCACGTTCGCTTATCTCGGCGCGACCTCGGTCATCGACGACAGCCGCCACTTCGATCCGGAAGCGCTGCTCGCGCTGCTGGCGCGCGAGCGCGTGACGTTCACCTCGCTCGTGCCGACGCACTACATCATGATGCTCGGCCTGCCGGCGGACGTGAAAGCGCGGCACGACGTGAGCGCCGTCGGCAAGCTGCTCGTCTCGTCCGCGCCCGCGCGGCGCGAGACGAAGCTCGCAATCATGCAGCACTTCAGGAATTCCCAGCTCTTCGAGCTCTACGGCTCGACGGAAGCGGGCTGGGTGACCTGGCTGCGCCCGGAAGAACAGTTGACGAAGCTCGGCTCGGTCGGCCGCGAATGCACGGCGACGGGCGCGATCAGGATCCTCGATGCGGAGGGGCGCGAAGTGCCCGACGGCGAAGTCGGCGAGCTCTACTCGCGCACGCCTTTCGTCTTCGATGGCTACTGGAAGGATCCGGAGAAGACCGCGGCCGCGTTCCGCGGCGCCTGGTGCTCGGTCGGCGACATGGCCTATCGCGACGCCGACGGCTACTACTACCTCGTCGATCGCAAGAGCAACATGATCATCAGCGGCGGCGAGAACGTTTATCCCTCGGAAGTCGAGTCGCTGCTCGCCAGTCATCCCGCGGTCAAGGACGTCGCGGTGATCGGCGTGCCGCACGAGAAATGGGGCGAAGCCGTGCACGCCATCGTCGTGCCGCACGACGGGGTGACGGTGACCGAACGGGAGATTCTCGACTGGTGCCGCGACAAGATCGCGGGCTACAAGCGGCCGGGCTCGATCGCCTTCATCACCGAGACCGAGATGCCGCGCACGGCGACGGGGAAGATCCTGCACCGCGCGTTGCGGGATCGCGCGGGGGGCGTCTTCGGCTGACGGCCGCCCGTATGCGACGCTTTCCGGCACTGGCGGCACTGCGGGCGTTCGAAGCCTCGGCGCGACTCGGCAGCCATCGCAAGGCGGCCGCCGAGCTCGGTGTCGATCCGACGGTCGTCGGCAAGCACATCCGCGCCCTCGAAGCCGAGCTCGGCGTCGCGCTGATGCATGCCTCGCCGACCGGCACCGCCCTCACGCCCGCCGGCCGGCGCTATTTCGAGCGCATCGCCCGCGCGCTGGAAGCGATCGTCGCCGCGACCGAGGAAGCCCGTGCGCGGCTGCCCGAGCGCACGCTGCACGTCGCCTGCTCGCCGGGCTTCGCGGTGCGCTGGCTCACGCCCCACATCTCGGACTTCCTGCAAGCCCATCCGGGCATCGAGATCACGATCCGGCCGACGGATCGCGCGCCGGATCTGAACCTCGGCGAAGCGGACGTCGACATCCGGTATGCAGAACACGGACCGCCGGGACTGAGCTGCATCGAGCTCTGCCGGCCGCGCGTGTTCCCGGTCGCGAATCCGGCGACGTTCGGCTTCCCGCTCGAAGGGATCACGACGCTCGCCGATCTCCTGCAGGCGCCGCTGCTGCACGAGGAGACGTTCGCGCACTGGCAGCTCTGGCTGCGCCGGGCCGGGCTCGAGGTGTCGGAGCTGCCGCACGGCGCACGCTACTGGAATGCCGCGATGGCGGTCGATGCGGCGAAGCGCGGCCACGGCATCGCGCTCGCGCTCGACGTGCTCGTCGCCGACGAGCTCGCGAGCGGCGTGCTGATCGAGCTGCTGCGGACGGCGGTGCGGCTCTATCCTTATCTCGTGTGCGTGCGACCCGATCGCCTCGCGGAGCCGATCATCGGCGACTTCCTGGGCTGGCTGCTCCCGCAGTTCGGCCGCGCCGACGCCTGAGCAGCCGGCGTGAGGCAGCGCGTGCCCCACACTGGGCACGCGCTGCGCTACCCGCCGGGCGTTCCGCTCTTCTAGGATGAACGACGCCTCGCGCCGCCGTCCGTGAGAGGAGAATCGCTCCGTGGTCGACCGTCCGTCCCGTCCGCTGCTGCCGCCCTACGATCATCACTCGTTCACCGATCCGATCCGCGAGGCGGAGATCGACTGGCTACCGGGCGCGACGGACGACGGCGAGCGCACGTTCGATCCCGTGACGTTCTCCGTCGTCTATGCCCGCCTCGAGGGGATCCTGAGCGAGATGACGGAGACGATCCTCACCACCGCGCGCAATCCCATCCTCTACGGCGCGAAGGACTTCACGTGCACGATCATGAGCGCCCGCGCCGAAGTGCTCTCCATGCACGACTGCCTGCCGGTGCACGTCGGCACCATGGATCCGGCGCTGCGCTTCGTCATCCGCGCGTTCCGCGACGACATCGCCGAGGGCGACGTGTTCGTGAACAACGCGTCCTTCGCGGGCAATGCCCACGTCGGCGACTGGACGATGTTCGCGCCGATCTTCCACGCGGGACGCTTCGTCGCCTGGGCGGTGAACAAATGCCATCTCATCGACACCGGCGCGCACATTCCGGGCAACGTGGATTTCTTCGCCGGCGACGTCTATCAGGAGGCGATGCACTTCCCCGGCGTGCGGCTCTGTCGCAATCACGAGCCGATCCCCGATCTCGTCCGTTTCATCGCCTACAACTTCCGCTTCCCGGAGCTCTGGCACGGCGACTTCCTCGCGCAGCTCGGTTCGCTCTGGACCTGCGAGCGCCGCGTCCACGCGCTCTGCGAGCGCTTCGGTTACGCGACGGTGAAGGGGTGCTTCGCGGAAGCGCTGCGCTACGGCGAGCGACGGATGCGCGAAGAGATTGCGAAGCTGCCGGCGCGCGAGATCGAAGTGTCCATGACCGGCGAGGCGATCGCCGGGTTCTTTCCCGAGGGCGTGCCGCTCAAACTGAAGCTCGCGATCGATCCGCAGGCCGGCCGCATCCGCTTCGATTACACCGACATGCCGGATCAGCAGGCCTTCGGCTACAACCTGAGCTATGCGACGGCGCGCTGCTCCGCGCTGCAGGGCACCTTGCCGCTGCTCGATCCGTCGATCCCCGCGAACGACGGCGCGCTGAAGTGCATCGAGGTCGTACTGCGCGAAGGCGCGCTCGCGGGGATCCCGACCTGGCCGGTCGGGACCTCGGCCGCGACGATTGCGCTCTGCGACGAGGTGACGAATCTCGTGTTCAAGGCCTGGGCGGAGATCGTGCCGGAACGCGCGATGGCGGGCATGGGCGAATACTGCGCCGCGAACTTCTTCGGCTCGGGCGCCGACGCGACGACCGGGGAAGCGTATGCGCACGTCTTCTATCTCGCCGCGAGCGGCGGCGGGGCGACCGCGCGGCACGACGGCCTGCCGCACATGTTCGGCGCGTGCATCATGGGCAACATGGGCTACGAGTCGATCGAGCTCGTGGAGCTCGCGCGGCCGCTGCTGGTGTGGGAAACGGCGGCGGTGACGGATTCCGGCGGCGCCGGACGGCAGCGCGGCGCAGTCGGTGTCCGCCAGCGGATCCAGCCGGTCGGGCACACGATGCACTTGAGCTTCTGCGGCTCGGGACACACCTGCGCGGCCTTCGGTCTCGCGGGCGGCAGCGCCGGGGCCGGCGCGGATCACTGGGTCGTCGCACCGGACTCCGGCCGCGAGTTGAGGCATCTGCCGAACGCGGGCGAAGCGGACATCGCGCCGGAGGAAGCCTGGGTCGCGAGCACCGGCGGCGGCGGGGGTCTCGGCGATCCGCGCACACGCCCCGCGAATGTCGTCCTCGAAGACGTGCGCGACGGCTTCGTGAGCCGCGTCGCGGCGCGTGAGGTCTACGGCGTCGTCCTCGTCGAACGCGAGGGCCGGCTCGAGATCGATGCGGCGGCGACGCACGCGCTGCGCGGGCGCACGTCATGAGCTTTCGCATCGGCACCGACATCGGCGGCACGTTCACCGATCTCACGCTGTCCCGCGACGGCGTGCTGTGCGGGCGCTTCAAGTCGCCGACGACCCCGCGCAAGCTCTCGCTCGGCGTGCTCGACTGCGTCGCGCTCGCCGCGGAATCGCTCGGCCTGTCGACGCAGACGCTGCTCGGCGCGACCGGCATCTTCGTGCACGGCTCGACGGTCGCGACGAATGCGGTGCTCGAAGGCAAGGTGGCGAAGACCGGCGTGCTCTGCACGGCCGGCACGAAGTACACCCTGTGGCGCGGCGAAGGACGCCGCAAAGCGATTTTCGATTTCACCGCGCCGCCGCGCACCCCGCTCGTGCGGCCGAGCCTCTGTCTCGAGCTCGACGAGCGGATCACGCGCGACGGCACGGTGCTCCGCCCGCTCCGCGATGCCGAGGTCGAAGCGGCGCTCGCGGAGCTGCGCGCGCTCGGCTGCAGCGCGGTCGCGGTCTGCCTGCTGTGGTCCGTGCGCAATCCCGCACACGAGCGCCGCATCGCCGAGATCGCGGCCAGGGCATGGCCGGAAGCGACGCTGAGTCTGAGCAGCGAAGTGCAGCCGGTCGTGCGCGAGTACACGCGGATGTCGTGCACCACGCTCAACGCGATGCTGAAGCCCGGCGTCGCGCGCTATCTGCAGGATCTCGAAGGCGAGCTGCGCGCCCACGGGCTGCGGGGCGAGGTGCTCGTCGTGGCGTCCGACGGCGGCGTGCAGCCCATCGCCGAAGTCGCCGAGCGCCCCGTGTACATGCTGTTCTCGGGACCGGCCACCGGCCCCTCGGCCGCGCGCCACTTCGCCGCGAAGGAGGGTCACGAGAGCTGCCTGCTGATCGACATGGGCGGGACGAGCTTCGACGTGAGCACGGTCATCGACGGTCAGATCGGCATGACCGTCGACGGCCGCATCGACAATCATCCGACCGGCGTCTCGGCAGTGCAGATCCTCACGCTCGGCGCCGGCGGCGGCAGCATCGCGCGCGTCGACGAGGGCGGGCTGCTGCGTGTCGGGCCGGACAGCGCAGGCGCGGAGCCGGGCCCCGTCTGCTACGGGCGCGGCGGATCCGAACCGACCGTGACGGACGCGTATCTCGCGCTCGGCTGGCTCATGCCCGAGCGCTTTCTCGGCGGGCGCATGCAGCTCGGCCGCGAAGCGGCCCGACGCGCCATCGCCGAGCGCATCGCCGCGCCGCTCGGCATCACGACGGAAGAGGCCGCGCTCGGCATCTGCCGCGTGGTGAACGAGCGCATGGTGAACGGCATCCTCGAGATGACGGTGCGCAAGGGCATCGATCCGCGCCAGCTCGTGCTCGTCACGGGCGGCGGCGCGACCGGCATCGCCGCCATGGAGCTCGCGCGCGAGCTCGGCATGCCGAAGGCGATCGTCCCGGCGGAGACGTCCGTCCTCTGCGCGTTCGGCGCGATGAACGCGGATCTCTCGTGGTCCTGCGTGTCGAGTTATCCGACCTCGACGCGCGCCTTCGCCTTCGACGCCGTGAACGCCGAGCTCGCGGGACTGCTGGCGCGCGGCGCGGCCTTCCTCGACAGGCTCGCGGTGCCGGCGGAGGAGCGGCGTCAGGAGGTATTCGCCGCGGCACGCTATCCGATGCAGGTCACGGAGCTCGTCGTCGCGTGCCCGCAACCACCGTTCGACGCCGCCGACGTCGCGGCGCTCGGCACGGAGTTCCATCGCCAGTATCGCGCGCGCTACGCAGTCTCCGAGCCCGGCAGCGAGGTGGAGCTCGTGATGTGGTACGCGACGGCGCGCGGTCTCACGGCAGCGGCGCGTCCCGCGCCCGACACGTCTGCGACGCGAGCCCTTACTAGTGCGCGCCTCGGCACGACGCCGCTCTACGATGCAGCGGCCGCCGCCTACCGCGAGGCGCTGCTGCTCGATCCCGCATACCTGCCCTACGACACGGCAGTACCCGGACCGGCATTGATCGTCGCGCCGGACACGACGGTCGTGGTGCCCGGCGACGCCAGCGTCACGGCGCGCCGCGGGGGCTATCTCGTCATCGAATTCAACGGCTGAGCAAGGGGGAGCACATGAGAATCGGGATCGTCGGCGCCGGGGCGATGGGCGCGTTCGTCGCCAGGGAAATCGTGCGCAGTGCGCCCGGCACGGAGCTCGCGATCGTGGATGCCGACGGCGAACGTGCCGCGCGGCTCGCCGCGCTCTGCGCGCAGCCCACGAGCGCGGTGCAGGTCTGCGACGCCGCGGACGTCGGCGCCCTGGCGGGCGCTTTGCGCGGCTGCGCCGTGGTCGCGAATGCCGCGCAGTACGAGATCAATCTCGAAGTCATGCAGGCCGCGCTGCGCGCCGGTGCGCACTACCTCGACCTCGGCGGCATGTTCCACATGACACGGCGCCAGCTCGCGCTCGCGCCCGAGTTCGAACGCGCCGGCCTCACGGCCATACTCGGGATCGGCGCTGCGCCCGGTCTCAGCAACGTGCTCGCGCGGCATGCCTGCCAGGCGCTCGAGCGCGTCGAATCGATCGCCGCGAGCTTCGCCGCCGCGGCGCCCGACGCGCCGCCGACCGAAGTCTTCGCGCCGCCCTATTCGATCCGCACCATCATGCAGGAATTCTGCGAGGACTCGATGCAGTTCCTGGAGGGTGAAATCACCGCGCAGCCGCCGCTCGCGGGTCGGCGCACGATCGAATTTCCCGCGCCGATCGGGGCCGTGGACTGCGTCTACACACTCCATTCGGAGCCGGCCACGCTGCCGCTCACGTTCCGCGACAAGGGCGTGCGCGAAGTGACCTGGCGTCTCGGTCTGCCGCCGGCGCTCGAAGCGCAGATCGCGGCGTTCGCCGCCGCCGGCCTCGGCCGCAGCCGCCCGCTCGCCGTCGCCGGAACCGCGATCGCTCCCGTCGAATTCCTGGCCGCCTGCATCGACGACAATGCCCGCGGCCAGCGTCGCGACGGCGTCCGTTTCTCGGAGTTCGGCTGCGTGCGCGTCGAAGCGCGGGGCGTGATCGGCGAACGGGCCACCGAGGTCGCGATCGACTGCCTGTACCGCGACGAAGGCGCACCGCCCGAAGTCGCCGGCGTCATGACCGGCACGCCCGCGGCGATCGCGGCGCTGATGCTCGCGCGCGGCGAAGCGACGCGCCCCGGCGCTCACGGCGCCGAGGCGGTCGTCCCGAGCGAGTCGATGATCCGCGAGCTCAGGCAGCGCGCCTTCAGCATCGTGCGCACGGTGCGCACGGCGCTGTGAGCGGCGGAGCTGATGCCGACGTTCGCGGCGAGCTGTGCGAGGTCTGCTTGGGGCCTGGAAGCGGCATGCTCACGCGGATCTCGTAGGTTGCCGTGAAAGAGGTGCTGCCTCTGGAGCCGGAGATCCATCAGAGCCGTCGTCCCGGCGAAGGGACCCTCCCGGCGGAGGCCGGGACCGGGACCCAGTCGGTCACCCTCGGCACCGCGAGCGAACGCCGGGGATTTCCAGAGCGTGTCCGGTCATCGCAACACCCCGAGGTTCCACCACGACGAGGCTGTGGTGCGCTCGCCTCTTTCATCACTCCGGGCGACGGCATGTATTCATGACCGATGGGCTGACGAAGGAAGCCCAACAACAGGCGCACGAAGAACACCGGCTTGAAAGAAGTAACGCCGTCTCTGGCTACCGATGCATCGCCGCGTCAGTGAACCTGAAACGTTGGGCTTCCTTCGTCAACCCAACCTGCGCTTGCTAAGGAGGCGCATCGAACGCGGAGGCTCAAGGCCAGTGTTCGAAAGTCCGTTATCGGAGCCGATGCCGACGTTCGCGGCGAGCAGCGCGATGTCTGGTTGCGGCCAGGAAGCGACTTCGTATGCGGATTTTGTAGGTTGGGCTGACGAAGGAAGCCCAACGCGTCACTCACCGTAACTCGGCAGATCTCTGGCCGCATCGACGCACCAATCGTCTGGAAGCACCCCGCGCGCAACGTACCGATGAAACGTGGAGTAGGGCCACTCGCTGGGTCGTTGGGAGTAGCCATGCTTGACGGGATTAAAATGGATGTAGTCCACGTGCCGTTCAAGATCGGCATCGTCCCGAATTTGGTGCTCCCAATAGCGCCTCTGCCAAACGCCGCGCTCGCGCTTGGCGTTGCGCGAATCGGCAATCGGCTCGCCGCTCGCGAGCGCGCGGGAGAAGCAGGATTTGATTAACGACCATCGAACGGGATAGTCCGCGTCATCCGGCGGGAGCCTCCAAACGGAATGTAGATGATCCGGTAGAACTACCAAGGCAACGATGTCGAAGGGATGATTGGCTTTAACCTTGCGTACCGCTTCGCGCAAGTTGCCAATGTGGCGAATGAGCGTATCTAGTCGCCGGTCGGCGAGGTTCACGGTGAAGAAGTAAGTCCCGCCCGGGAATACCGAACGTCGATAACGCATGCAACGGTCCTTGTGATTTTCGCGTTGGGCTTCCTGCACCAACGAACTAACTTCGCGACACGCCCCGAGAGTTGGGCTTCCTTCGTCAGCCCAACCTACGCTTGCTGAGACCGGGCGAATCACGATGCTTTCCTATGGCGCCAAAGTTTTAAAGAGTCTTCCGTATTGACCAAGCTGCACCCAGGCGCGCTCCTAAATGACGAAATGAGTTTCCGGCACTTAGGACGAAATATTCAACGGTCCGCCCCGCAATGTCTCTGTCTCTTGTGGGTCGAAACCGACCTTTTCAAGACTGGCATCATAGGTCCGTTTACCGGCCGCCTGCGAACCCAGAATACTCTTAATGCGGGCGTCGCCGCCGACCCTGCCGGTTCTCGATCACGAAGTTGCCGCGAAGACGACTACCTTATGAGGCACCACGGCGCACGCTCAGGGCGCACCTCCCGACGTACGGCTGCCAGTCGCTTTCGAGCGAAGTGCATTCAGGTAGTCGACGATGTCCGAGCCGTAAACCCAGACCGGGTCCGCATAGGTCGGAATGCGCATTACAAGGCCGTGCGGTCGAATTGAAACCCCTGGCCCGGACGGTAGCTCGATGAACTGCGACGGGATTTCGATCCAGTCTTCCCAGGATTGCGATGACATCAGCATCGCACCCGCAAATCCTTGCATGATTGAGTAAACGGTCCACTTCGAGTGGCACTTCTCGTACCTCTGGCGTTCAAGTGACCTGGAGATGGAATTGGTGGAAGCAAGTTCGCGGTATTCGCGTTCGGGCTTGGTAAGAAATAAGAGGTAGCGTCCTCCGAGTTCCAGACCGTCGATTCGCCCGAAATTTACCTCTGTTCCAGCGTCTCCCTTGAACGACTCTTCGATCTTTCCTTTGTATTGCCATCCGCATTCGAGGTCCGTCGGATCGATTGGCTCACCGTTCATTACTTGTACAGAGACCACGAGGTCGGCTTGCTCGAATAACCGCTCCATGGGCACACGATCGAGCCTTGTTCCGTGCGCACAGGTGGCATATACCAGCAGCGCGACTAGGCACGTACGACGCATGTCGGCTCTCCTTCTCCGAAAGCGACGCTCGTCGCAACGGGGGAAATATCAATAAACGTCTCTTGTGGGTCGAGAACGGTATTCCCCGCCAAAGTGTAGGTGGTGCATCGGCCGCATAGCTGCCGTCGGAACCGGCGAAGAATTTAACCCGACTCAGATCTCAGATGCCCAAGGAAGCTTGTGGCGGCGGTATACGGCTTGAGTAGGTGGGAACTGGCCGGGATCGTCGAGGCTTCCGATTGTCACATCGATCCTCCCAGGCTGCATACTTCCAACCCACGAAATCGACGTTCCGCAGGTGCCACAGAAGGATCGCGTGACCCCTGGTGAGGAGACATAGCAAGCAAGCTCTCCGCGGGTAACGCGGAAATCTTCAATTGGAAGAAAAATCCAAGCGACAGACTGGGCGCCCGTGGCGCGGCGGCAATCGGGGCAATGACATACCAGTGCCTTCTCGGGCGCTGCAAGAACCTCGTACCTGATGGCTCCGCACATACAACCGCCTGTTGTAGGAGGCTCAATTCTCCGCTCTGGCATGCAATCTTGACCTCGATCCCAAACAGAGCCCAGAACGACCGCGAGACCCCCAACGCTTTGCACAGGCCGCCTTCGGGTCGAAAACGGTATTCCCTGTTGCAGTCTAGGCGGTCCGTTCTTCGGCGCATAGCTGCCATCCGACTCTTCCCCATGCACATGCCTGGACCTGATTTGTACGCGCAGTCTCGTAGGTCCGGTGACGAGCACGGAAGAGCCCAACGTCGTGCGCCGTCACCCGCTGCCGCCCACTTCGTCATTCCCGCGAACCAGGTTCTGCGTCAGCACGGGAGCGCTTTCACGACACCTCATGACGCATGTCGTCCTTCGCTCGCCCGACGTTCACCTCTCCCCGAAAATCCACCCCTCCAGGCTCAGCGCCACCGAGTCGGCACCACGATCAGCGCCATCGGAATGCACGACTTCGCCGTGACTTCCATCAACGCGATGTGTTGTCGCCTTCGGATCGCGAGTGTCCGATTACGCCTGCGGCTGATCGGCCTACATTCGACGCCTCGCTCCGTTACGAGTCATAGGATCCATTGACGAAGGAAATGCATCAGCCGACGCCGGGATACGGGCGATCGTGCGGCGAGAGCGGACCGGAACAGTCAATGCCGAAATAGATCCCGATATCGCTCATGCCGCAGTGTCCGATGCGGAAAACGGGTGCGCGCGTATCGTGGCCGGAAGAGCAGGCAGCGGTGGGAATCATGCGGCGCGCCGGCGACGCCGAGCGCGCCGGGCGCGGGCGGGAGGCGGAGCGCGGGGGCCGGATCAGAAACCCATTTCCTGGCGCATCTTGTCTTCCGCCGCCTTCAATTCCGCTTCCTTGCGCTTCGCGCGGCGCACACCGAGCGCATCGGCACGATCGAGAGACTTCGCGATCGCCGAGAATGCGGCATCCTGTTCCGGGCCTGCTTCCATCTGCGCGGCGGTCTCGAGATTGGACATGTACTCGGGACGCTTCTTCGCCGGCTGCTTCCAGATCCTGAGTTTCAATTCATGAATGACTGTCTTGCTCATGATGCTTCCAGATTGAATGAGTAAGGGCGCCGTTGCCGGCATTCGAATCAAGTGGGAGAACGCGAGGTCCGATTGGAAACCGCACGGTCGGTGCGGGTGGGGAACGGGATCTTGATTCGAAGTTTCGGCCCGGGCGGGCAACGAACTGCGCCACCCGGATCCGATTATCCGCTATTTGGCCCGAATTGGAGAGACCCTTCTGTCAGTCCCTTCGCATTTCGTACGCCGGGCGAATGCGCTCACGGATGCGGGCCCCAGGGCGCGGCATTCAGGAGCTTCACTTCCTGCGCGACGAGCAGCGGCCGGATCTTCGGCGCGAACTCGCCGGTGAACTCGGCGTTGCCGTAGAGCGCCGCCCAGTGCGCGCGGCGATCCGCGTCGTCGTCGAACTTCCAGAGATGCACGAGCTGGTTGATCGTGCCGGTGTCTGCGACGAAGTAGCCGACGAGCTTCTTCGCTGCACCGCCGCGCTCCATGATCGGATAGCCCAGTTCCGAGTAGACCTTGACGACGTCGGCCATCTTGCCGACCTGAACGGTATAGGTGCGTAGCTCGTAGAGCGCCATGGGGATCTCCTCCGTTACGGCTTGGGTGGGCGAAGCGCCGCGGGTCGCGCGGGTTTCAGACGTTGAACCTGAAATGCATGACGTCGCCGTCCTTGACGACGTATTCCTTGCCTTCGAGCCGGAGCTTGCCGGCATCGCGTGCGCCGGACTCGCCGCCGCAGGCGACGAAGTCCTCGTAAGCGATGACCTCGGCGCGGATGAAGCCGCGCTCGAAGTCGGTGTGGATGACGCCGGCCGCCTGCGGCGCGGTCGCGTTCGCCGGAATCGTCCAGGCGCGGCATTCCTTCGGACCCGCCGTGAAGTAGGTCTGCAGGCCGAGCAGCTCGTAGCCGGCGCGGATGACGCGATCGAGACCCGGCTCCTCCAGACCCATCTCCTTCAGGAACTGCTCGCGCTCGTCGTCGGCGAGCGCCGCGAGCTCGGCTTCGAGCTGCGCGCAGATGACGACGCTCTCCGAGCCCTGAGCGTGCGCGTAATCCGCGACGCGCTTCGTCAATTCGTTGCCTTCGAGATCGTGCTCGCTCACGTTTGCGATGTAGAGCACGGGCTTCGCCGTCAGCAGCGTGAGCTGCTTCACCGTGTTCCAGCCGAGCTCGTCGAGCTCGAGCGAGCGCACGGGCTTCACCTCGTCGAGCGCCTTCTGCACGACGTCGAGTGCGGCGAGCCGGAGCTTGATGTCCTTGTCGCCGGATTTCGCCTGCTTCGCGTAGCGATCGATGGCGCGCGCGACCGTGTCGAGATCCGCGAGCGCGAGCTCGGTCTCGATCACCTCGATGTCGGAGAGCGGATCGATGCGGCCCGCGACGTGCACGATGTTCTCGTCCTCGAAGCAGCGCACGACATGCGCGATGGCGTGCGTCTCGCGGATGTGCGCGAGGAACTGGTTGCCGAGACCTTCACCCTTCGAAGCACCGGCGACGAGCCCCGCGATGTCGACGAACTCCATCGTCGTCGGCACCACCTGTTTGGAGCCGGCGAGCTTCGCGACCTTCTCCTGGCGCGGATCGGGGACCGGCACCACACCGACGTTCGGATCGATCGTGCAGAACGGATAGTTCTCCGCGGCGATGGCGGCGCGCGTCAGCGCGTTGAAGAGCGAGGACTTGCCGACGTTCGGCAGTCCGACGATTCCGCATTTGAAACCCATGGGGACCTCGGGATGCTGGC
This sequence comes from Gammaproteobacteria bacterium, assembly GCA_016209015.1. Taxonomy (GTDB): domain Bacteria; phylum Pseudomonadota; class Gammaproteobacteria; genus JACQWY01. The sequence goes on from JACQWY010000037.1 coordinate 29,122, forward strand.
CGCGTGCTGCGTCAGGACGCGCGGCGGTTCAAAGTGTTCATGACGATGTCGAATTCGCCGGAAACGATACGGGCGATTTCGGCGAGCGCGCGATCGATCGCGTCGTCGATCGGATCGCGCTCTTCGGCACGCGGCGGCTCGAGCACGTAGTTCACGACTTCGCGGGCATGGCCCGGATGGCCGATGCCGAGTCTGAGCCGCGCGAATTCCGCGCCTATCTGGCCCGTGATGTCGCGCAGCCCGTTGTGCCCGCCGTGACCGCCGCCGCGTTTGAGCCGCGCGGTGCCGGGCGGGAGATCGAGATCGTCGTGCACGACGAGGATCGCTGCCGGCTCGATCTTGAGATAGCGCGAGGCCGCCGCGACCGCCGTGCCGCTGCGGTTCATGAACGTCGACGGCTTCAGCAGATGCAGCGTGCCGCCGGCGAGCTTCGTCTGGCAGGCGTGGCCGTGGAACTTCGCTTCACGGCGGAACGCGGTGCCGGCCTGCGCGGCGAGACGATCGACGAGCCAGAAGCCGACGTTGTGCCGGGTGCGTTCGTATTCCGCACCCGGATTGCCGAGACCGACGATGAGATCGATGCGCTCCGCCACGACTTCCGAGTCGCGTCAGTCGTGGCGGGCGCGCAGGCCTGGTCGGACGATCAGGCGGCCGGGGCCGGGGTCGCGCCCGGCGCCGGCTCGGCGCCGTCGCCTTCCGCGGCGACGCGCGGGGCGTGGACGGAAACGACCGGCTGCGAGGCGTCGCCGTGATGGACGAGCACCGCGGCACGGACGCCCGCGGGCATCGCGAGATCGGAGAGGTGCAGCGTGTCGCCGACGTCCATGTTCGCGAGGTCGACCGTGATGTACTCCGGCAGATCCTTCGGCAGGCAGACGATTTCGACGTCGCTCATCATGTGGCTGATGACGCCGCCGCTCTGCTTCACGCCGATGCAGTTCTCTTCGTTGATGAAGTGGATCGGCACGCGCATCTCGAGCTCTTCGTTCTCGTTGATGCGCTGGAAGTCCATGTGGATGACGAGCGGACGATAGGGGTGGCGCTGCAGGTCCTTCAGCACGACGCGCTCGGCACCTGCGGCCATGTTCAGCGTCAGGATGTGCGAATAGAAGGCCTCGTGCTCCGAGCGGCGCAGCACGTCATTGTGATCGACCTGGATTGCGGCAGGTTCCTTGTCGCCACCGTAGACGATGGCGGGGATCTTGCCGGCGCGACGCAGGCGGCGGCTCGCACCCTTGCCCTGCAGGTCTCGCGCTTGGGCGCTGAGTTCGAAAACGTTCATTTTGATATCTCCTGTTGATGTCTCTCTGACACGCGCTCCGGACCGGCCGCGACCAGTCGGCCCGTGACGCGATTCGGTGTGCTCAGTCGATGAACATGGAGCTCAGCGACTGGCCGGAACTGATGCGGTTGATGCTCTCGCCCAAGAGGCCGGCCACGGAGAGCTGACGGATGCGCGGACACTGCGCGGCTTCCTCGGTCAGCGGAATCGTGTCGGTGACGACGAGCTCGTCGAGCTCCGATTTCTGGATGTTCTCGAGGGCCTTGCCCGACAGCACCGGGTGCGTGCAGTACGAGAAGACCTGGCGGGCGCCGTGCTCTTTCAGCGCCTTCGCGGCCTGGCACAGGGTGCCGGCGGTATCGACCATGTCGTCGACGAGCACGCAGGTGCGGTCGCGAACGTCGCCGATGATGTTCATGACCTGCGCCTCGTTCGCACGCGGACGGCGCTTGTCGATGATGGCGAGATCCGCGTTGTCGAGACGCCGCGCGACCGCGCGGGCGCGGACCACGCCGCCGACGTCCGGCGAGACCACCATCAGGTCCGAATGCTCGCGCTTCCAGATGTCGCCGAGCAGGACGGGCGAGGCATAGACGTTGTCCATGGGCATGTCGAAGAAGCCCTGGATCTGATCGGCGTGGAGATCGACCGTCAGCACGCGGTCCGTGCCGACGCTCGCGATCATGTTCGCGACGACCTTCGCCGTGATCGGCACGCGCGCCGAGCGCGGGCGGCGATCCTGGCGGGCGTAGCCGAGATAGGGAATGACGGCGGTGATGCTCGCCGCCGAAGCGCGCCGCAGGGCATCGATCAGCACCAGCAGCTCCATCAGGTTGTCGTTCGTCGGCCGGCAGATCGACTGCAGCACGAAGACGTCGCGCGCGCGGACGTTCTCGGCGATCTCGATCATGATCTCGCCGTCGCTGAAACGGCCGACGGTGGCCTTGCCGAGCGGGATCTGCAGGTGCGCGGCGATCGCACGCGACAGCGCGGGATTGGAATTGCCCGCGAACAGCATCATGGCGGAGCGGCTGGAGATCATGCCTGATAACGTCCCAAATCTAATGAGCCCACCCACGGGCCGTCGCACACATCACCGCGCGGGACGCTGGTCTGGCCCGGGCCTTCACGGGCCCGGCGGAGCGGCGCCGGCTGCGGTCTTCGTCTTCTCACCCGGCCGCGAGGCGCAGGGTTTGGCTGGGGAGCCAGGATTCGAACCTGGGAATGCCGGGATCAAAACCCGGTGCCTTACCGCTTGGCGACTCCCCAATGTATCGTCGCTGTTCAGCGTGGCGGCTCACCGTCGCGGGCGCGGTGCTCGGCCTCGAGCCTGTCCAGGAGCGGCGAACGGTTGCGCCGTCCGGCGGTGAACCACTGCCAGGCCGCGGGGAGCTCCCGTCCGGCGGCCTCGGCGGCCTCCCGGGTCGCGAAACAGGCGAAGACGCAGGCGCCGGTCCCGCTCATCCGGGTCGGCGCGTAGCGCGACAACCGGTCCAGGGCCTCGCCCACCGCGGGGTAGAGCCGCCGCGTAACGGGCTCGCAGTCATTATGACTCTCGGCCAGCGAAAAGCGCTGAATTTTGATGGCGGGCGTATTCCGTGTCAAATCAGGGTGTGTGAACACGGCCGCGGTCGGAACCTGGCAGCCCGGGAAGACGACGAGCACCGGCAACTCTTCCTGGTCGCAGGGCGTCAGCAGTTCCCCGACGCCCTCGGCCCAGGCCGCGACCCCGTGGACGAAGACGGGCACGTCGGCGCCGAGACCGAGGCCGAGCTGCGCGAGCGCGGCGGTGTCGAGGCCCGTTCCCCACAGCGCGTTCAGGCCGACGAGCACGGTCGCCGCATTCGAGCTGCCGCCGCCGAGGCCGCCGCCCATGGGCAGGACCTTCGCGACGTCGATGTCGGCACCCCAGCGGGTGCCGGTTGCCTCCTTCAGCACGCGCGCGGCGCGGACCACGAGGTCGCTGTCGGCGGGCACGCCCGCGAGCTCGTTCAGGCGGCCGATCGTGCCGTCTTGGCGCAGGCGGAAAGAGATTTCGTCCCCGTAATCGAGGAACTGGAACAGCGTCTGCAGCAGGTGGTAGCCATCCGGACGCCGGCCGACGACATGCAGGAAGAGGTTGATCTTCGCGGGCGCGGGCCAGCCGCGGCTCAGGGTTTCACGGGCGTCCATTGGGCGATCACCATCCTCAATTGCAGTTCACCGCGGGTGAGATAGAGCTTCGCCGGCAGGTCGAGGTCCGCGGCCCGGGTGTAATCGAGCACGCTCACGCGCCAGCCCGATTGCTCCATGTCCCTCAGCCGCCCGGTCGCGTCCGTGTGCAAGCCCTGCACCGGCGCGTCCGGCGCCGGCACGCCGCGCACCCAGTAACGCGCGCCGGCGACCGGCAGTGCCCAGCGCAAGTGCTCGGCCATGAGCGTCTCGACGTCGCGCGAGACGTAGCGGGCGCCGTCCGGGGTGAGCAGGGAGACCTGATCGGCGTCGCCGGCGAGTACGGCCGTGCCGCGGCCGAGCGGGGCGATGATGCGGAGCTCGAAGCGCGGGCCGTCCTGGTGCCAGCGGACCTGGGCGCTGCCGCCCTCGCCGCCGCGCTGGATGGCGATGCGGCCCTCGACGTCGAAGCGTTCGACGGCCGCGACCGCCGTGCGGTGGAGCGTCCAGGCGTCGGTGCCGGGTGCCGGGCGGTTCGGGATCGTGCCGGGAGTGGCGCAGGCCGCGAGGACCGCGCAGAGCACCAGGGCCGCGCGCCTCACTGCGCGAGCCGCTCGATGACCTTGCGTAGCGCCTTGTCGTCGGGCTTGACCTTGAGCGCGGCGTCCCAGATCTCGCGGGCCTCGACCTTCTTGCCGAGCACCCACAGCACCTCGCCGAGATGGGCGGCGACTTCCGGGTCGTTCTTCTGATCGTGCGCCTTCTGCAGATAGGGCACGGCATCCTCGGCCTTGCCGAGGCGATAGAGCACCCAGCCCATGCTGTCGAGCACGTAGAAATCGTCGGGCGTGATCGCGAGCGCCTGCTTGATGAAGCCGTAGGCCTCCTCGTAGCGGTTCGTGTGCTCGACGAGGGAATAGCCGAGCGCATTCAGCGCCTGCGCGTTCTCGGGCTCGCGCTTGATGATCGCGCGCAAATCGGATTCGAGGATGTCCATCTTGCCGAGCTTCTCGGCGAGCATGGCGCGCGTGTACAGGAGCTCCATGTTGTACGTGCCGTTCAGCGCGGCATCGTAGAGCCCGATCGCCTCCTGGTAGCGCTCGTGATCGGAGAGGATCTCCGCTTCCGCGCGCACGACCTGCAGCTTCTGCTCGTCGGTCTCCGGCGCGATGGTCTTGAGGAAGGCGCGGGCCTCGTCGACCTTGTCCTGCGCGGAGAGGAGGAAGGCGATGCGCACCTGGGCGAAGAAGCGGTTCGAGCCGTCCTTCACCGCCCGGTATTGCGTCAGCGCCGCGCCGAGCTGCTTGCGGGATTCCGCGATCTGGCCGAGGTAGTAGTGCGCGTCGGCGGCGCGCTCGTCGAACTTCAGCAGACCCTTGAAATCGCGCTCCGCCTCGTCGACGCGGTTCGCCTGCAGGTTCAGCAGGCCGAGCGCGAACGCGACGTCCGTATTGTCCGGCGCCTTCTTCGCGAGCAGCTCGAACTGCAGCCTTGCCCGTTCGTACTGGTGGGCATCGGCGAGCATGCGTGCGTAGAGCATGCGCAGACCGAATTCGTCGGGCGTGCGCGCGAGCGCCTTCTCGAGCCAGGTCACGCCCTCGGCCTGCAGGCCCTGCTTCTGCAGGAGCGCGACATAGCTCATGGCGATATTCGTATTCACGTCGGCCTTCGCGACGAGCTTGTCCATCGCGGTGCGCGCCTGCTCGAAGTGATCCGCGCGGATCGCGAGCAGCGCATAGGCGAGCAGCGCATCGGCATCGCCGTCGTGGCGCGCGACGAGCTTCTCCATCACCGCGAGCGCGGTCTGCTTGTCCTCCTCGCGGCTCAGCAGCGTCGCGACCATGCGCAGGCTGTTGTTGCCCGAGGGGCTCTTGCCCTTGGCGAGCACGACCTCGAGATTCTCGAGCGCAGGGTCCGCTTCGCCGTGACGGATATACATGGCGGCGAGGATCTGCCGGGCTTCGAGGTTCGTCGGCGCGGCGGCGACCCAGATCTTCGCGGCCTCGAGCGCTGCGTCGTTGTTGTGGCCGAACACGGCGATCTTCGTCGCGCGTTCCGCGATGCCCGCACTGTGCTGCTGGCGGGCGAGCGAGAGATAGTGTTCGACCGCGACGTCGAGACGGCCGCGCAGGCCGGCGAACTCGGCGACCATGAGATGGAACATCGGATCGTCGTTCACGTCCACGAGGTCGGCGGGCCCGGGCTTGCGGACCTGGACGTCGGCCTCGGGCACGTAGAGCTCGCCCTCGGCGGCGGGCGCGGCAGCGGCGGGCGTCCGGGACGCGTCGGCCTGGTCGGGCTTCACGGGCGCCTGCGCCGCACAGCCGGCGAGCAGCCACAACGCGATCGCGAACGCGCGGCGGGCCGCGCGGGGCTGCGGCGCATGCGCGGTGGGGATCCGGGGCCTGACGTTCATACTGCCGCTACATCGACGATCATGGTTTAAACTATACCGCAGTTGGATTTCGAACATATCCTGGGTCTTCCACCGCCACTTCCATCGCGCTCGGCGGACGAGTCGAAGCCAAGGCTTGCCGCAACCGGGAAAATCACGCAACCGCATGTCCATCGTTATATTTGGTGTGAGCCACAAGACCGCGCCGATCGACGTGCGGGAGCGCGTTGCGCTGGACGGGGAGCAACTGCCCGAGGCGCTGCGGGCGCTGCTGCAGTACCAGGGGGTGAACGAGGCGCTGATCCTGTCGACCTGCAATCGCACCGAGCTCTACTGCGCAGTCGACGACAAGCTCAACAGACCGCTCGCCGATTGGTTGGTTCAGTACAAGGCGCTGGAACCCGGAGTCATCGACTCGCATTTCTACACGCTCGAGAACGAATACGCCATTCGTCACACCCTGAAAGTCGCGTGCGGTCTCGATTCCATGGTGCTCGGCGAGCCGCAGATCCTCGGCCAGCTCAAACAGGCCTACGCGGCCGCGGTGGACGGCAAGGCCGCCGGCAAGCAGCTCAACAAGCTCCTGCAGTATTCCTTTTCGGTGGCGAAGAAAGTCCGCACCGAAACCGCGGTCGGCGCGACGCCCGTCTCCGTCGCCTACGCGGCGGTGCGCCTCGCGCGCCAGATCCACGGCGATCTCGACGCCAAGACGGCGCTCTTGATCGGCGCGGGCGAGACGATCGCGCTCGTCGCGACGCATCTCAAATCCCAGCACATCCAGCGCCTGGTCGTCGCGAACCGCACGCTCGCACGCGCCGAGGAGCTCGCCGCGGAAGTCGGCGGGACCGCCATCGCGCTGGAGGATCTGCCGGCGCACCTCGCGGCCGCCGACATCATCGTCACCTCGACCGCGAGCCGGCTGCCGATCATCACGAAGGGCGCCGTTGCGAACGCGATCAAGGCGCGGCGCTTCGAGCCCATGTTCATCGTCGATCTCGCCGTGCCGCGCGACGTCGAGCCCGAGGTCGCGGAGATCGACGACGCGTATCTCTATACCGTCGACGATTTGAACAACGTCATCACCGAGAACATGGAGCTGCGCAGCGCCGCGGCGGCGCAGGCCGAGGAAATCGTCAACCTTCACACCCAGGGCTACATGGACTGGCTGCAAGCGCAGGACGGCAATACGGTAATAGTCGAGTACCGCCGGCAGGCCGAGAGCATCAAGGACGAGCTGCTCTCGAAGGCGCAGCGCCGGCTCGCCGCCGGCGAGGATGCCTCGTCCGTCATGACCGCGCTCGCCCACACGCTCGTCAACAAGCTCATCCACCATCCGACTGCGAAGATCCGCGAGGCGACCGTCGAAGGCCGCAGCGATCTCGTCGCCGTCGCCCGCGAGCTCTTCGCGCTGAACGAGAAAACCCTTCCCGAATGAAGGACTCGCTCGCCCGCAAGCTCCGCGGCCTGCTCGACCGCCGCGACGAGCTCGATGCCCTGCTCGCCTCGCCGGACGTGATCAACCAGCAGGAGCGCTATCGCAGCTACGCGCGCGAACGCGCCGAGATCGATCCGGTCGTGCAGTGCTATCGCGAGTACCTGCGCACCGAGGAAGGTCTCGCGAACGCCGAGGCGATGCTCGCCGAGGACGATGCCGGGATGCGCGCACTCGCCCAGGACGAGATCGGCGCGGCGAAGGCCAGGCTCGAGACGCTCGAGCTCGACATCAACCGGCTGCTCATCCCGAAGGACCCCGCCGACGACGCGAACATCTTCCTCGAGGTGCGCGCGGGTACGGGCGGCGACGAGGCCGCGATCTTCGCGGGTGATCTCCTGCGCATGTACCTGAAGTACGCCGAGCGGCGCGGCTGGCAGGTCGAGATCATCAGCTCGAACCAGGGCGAGCACGGCGGCTACAAAGAAGTGATCGCGCGCGTCGTCGGCCAGGGCGCGTACTCGAGCCTCAAATTCGAATCGGGCGCGCACCGCGTGCAGCGCGTGCCGGCGACGGACTCACAGGGCCGCATCCACACCTCGGCGTGCACGGTCGCGATCCTGCCCGAGCTCGACGAGGTCACCGACATCCAGATCAATCCGGCGGATCTGAAGGTGGACACGTATCGCGCGTCCGGCGCAGGCGGTCAGCACGTCAACAAGACGGACTCGGCAATCCGCATCACCCACCTGCCGACCGGCGTCGTCGTCGAATGCCAGGACGAGCGCTCGCAGCACAAGAACCGGTCGCGCGCGATGAGCCTCCTGAAAGCGCGCCTGCTGCAGAGCGAGCGCGATCGCCAGACCGCGGAGCAGGCGCAGACGCGCCGCAACCTCGTCGGCAGCGGCGATCGCTCGGAGCGCATCCGCACCTACAACTATCCGCAGGGCCGCGTCACGGATCACCGCATCAACCTCACGCTCTACAAGCTCGAGGACGTGCTCGAAGGCGGGCTCGAGGCGGTGATCGATCCGCTCGTGCAGGAGCACCAGGCGGATCTGATGGCGCAGCTCGGCGACGTCTGAGGCGCCGGTGCCGACGCGCGGCGAGCTCGTGCGCTGGGGCGGCGGCCAGCTCGGCGCCAGCGACACGCCGCGCCTCGACGCCGAGCTGCTGCTCATGGCCGTGCTCGGCCTCGATCGCAGCGCGCTCTTCCGTGACGCCGACCGCCTCGTCGCCGCGGCGGATGACGCGCGCTATCGCGGGCTCGTCGCGGCGCGGGCCGAAGGCCGGCCGGTCGCGCAACTGCTCGGCGTGCGGGAATTCTGGTCGCTCGAATTCGAGGTCGACGAACACTGCCTCGTCCCGCGGCCCGAGACGGAGCTGCTCGTCGAGCGCGCACTCGCGGCCATCCCGTCGGGGGCGGCCGTCCGGATCGCGGATCTCGGCACCGGCAGCGGCGCCATCGCGGTCGCCATCGCCCGCGAACGCCCGCAGTCTCGCGTCGTCGCCGTCGACGCGAGCCCGGCGGCACTCGCGGTCGCCGCCCGCAACGCCGCCCGGCTCGCCCCGGGGCGGGTCGCGCTCGTCCGCGGCGACTGGCTCGCCGCGTTCGCGCCGGGCAGCTTCGAGGTCATCGTGTCGAACCCGCCCTACGTGGCCGCCGACGATCCCTTGCTCACGACGACCGAAATCCGCTTCGAGCCGCGGGCAGCGCTCGCCGCCGGCCCCGACGGCCTCAGCGATCTCGGCGCGCTCGCGCGGCAGGCGGCGGCGGCGCTCGTCGCGGGCGGCCGCGTCTTCCTGGAGCACGGCACGACGCAGGGACCGGCCGTGCGGGCACTGCTCACCGCCGCGCGCTTCGCGGACATCGCGACCGCGCGCGATCTCGCCGGCCACGAGCGCGTGACCTCCGGCCGGCGGCCCTGAGCACGCGCCGGCTGTCATAATGCGGACGAGGCCGCCGGTGCGGCCGCCCGACAGATCGAGGTGCCCCGTGGACGACCAGCGACTTCTGCGCTACAGCCGACAGATCCTCCTGCCCGAAATCGACATCACGGGTCAGCAGCGCCTGCTCGACGCGACGGTCGCAATCTTCGGCCTCGGCGGCCTCGGCTCGCCGGTCGCGCTCTACCTCGCGGCGGCGGGCGTCGGCCGGCTCGTGCTCGTCGATTTCGACGCCGTCGAGCTCTCGAACCTGCAGCGTCAGATCATCCACTCCACGGCCGACCTCAAACGCCCGAAGGTCGAATCGGCGCGGGACAAGCTGCGGGCGCTGAACCCGGAAGTGAAGGTCGAGATCATCGGCCGCGCGCTCGAAGGCGCCGACCTCTTCGAGCTCGCCGACCGCGTCGACGTCGTCGTCGACTGCACGGACAACTTCACGACGCGCTTCGCGCTGAACGAGGCCTGCCGCGACGCCCGCAAGCCCCTGGTCTCGGGCGCGGCGATCCGTTTCGAAGGTCAGGTGAGCGTTTACTATCCCGGCCGTGCGGACAGTCCCTGCTACCGCTGCCTGTATCACAACGTGGACGGGGACAATGAAACCTGTGTCCAGACCGGTGTCGCGGCACCCCTGCTCGGCATCGTGGGCAGCGTACAGGCACTCGAAACCCTGAAAGTGCTCGTCGGGGCCGGCGAGACGCTGACGGGCAGGCTGCTCGTGCTCGACGGCCTGAGCATGGAATGGCGGACGCTGAAGCTGCCGCGGGACCCCGCCTGTCCGACGTGCGGCGCGGCCGGCGTCGGGGAAACCGCCCCGCCGCGCTGACGGCGTGTGCGGACGTCTTCAGCAGGCGTTCGTGCGCGTCGATAACCTCAGCCCGCCCTGCAGGAAACCCGGTCGGTACACCGGGCTGCGGGACAGCGCCGCGTCCACGTTCAGGGGGCGCGTGGAGCGGATTGCGGACCAACGGGTGCCCACGCGCACCGCAGGAGCGAACTCATGACCACCGGAACGTTCATCGTGCTCGTCCTCGTCGCCGTCGTGGCGCTGTATGCCGTGGCGATCTACAACGGGCTCGTCGCGCTGAAGCACAACCTCGCGAAAGCCTGGTCGAACATCGACGTGCTCCTCAAGCAGCGCCACGACGAGCTCCCGAAGCTCGTCGAGGTCTGCAAGCAGTACATGGCCTTCGAGAAGGAGACGCTCGAGAAGGTCATCGCGGCGCGCAGCGCCGTCTCGGTCGCGCGCGAGGCCGGCGACGTCGCGAAGGTCGGCGCGGCGGAGAGCCTGCTGCGGCAGGGCCTCGGCGGCCTGTTCGCGGTCGCCGAGAGCTATCCGGATCTGAAGGCGAACGAGAATTTCCAGCAACTCCGCCAGCGCATCAGCGCGCTCGAGAACGCGATCGCCGATCGCCGCGAGTTCTACAACGAGTCGGTCAACGCGAACAACGTGCGCATCGAGCAGTTCCCGGACGTGCTGATCGCGCGCCGCTTCGGCTTCGCGGCTGCGCCGCTGCTCGAGTTCAGCGCCGACGAGAAGCGCGACGTCGATCTGAAAGCCCTCTTCAGCTGAGCGGGCCGCGGCGCGATGCAGGAGCAGCTCGTCGCGACGATTGCGCAGGCCTCGCCGGCGCACTTCTGGATCGCGACGCTGATCGGCAGTGCCGTCATCGCCTGGTGCTGCTACGCCGCGTTCGCGAACTTCAAACGCAAGCGGCTCATCGAGGACCTGCCGACCTCGCTGCTGCGCTCGGCCGCTCAGGGCTACGTCGAACTGAAGGGGCGGGCCGAGCTCATCGACGGCGAGCGGATCAGCGGCCCTCTCACCGGCTTTCCCTGCACCTGGTTCCGCTATCGCGTCGAGGAGCGTCAGCAGCGCACGAGCCGCGGGCGCAGCGAAGCGAGCTGGCGGACGGTCGACGAGGGCACGAGCGCCAGTCTCTTCTATCTCGTCGACCCGACGGGACGCTGCGCCGTCGACCCCGACGGCGCGATCGTCACGCCTTCGCACAAGGTGAGCTGGTACGGCCGCCATCGCCAGCCCGATCGCCCCCCGAACGGCGGCGCGCTGCGCGTCTGGTTCCAGCAGCTCGGCTGCAGTTACCGTTACACCGAGGAGCGTATCGCGGTGAGCTCGCCGCTCTATGCGCTCGGCACGTTCACGACGCACGGCGGCGTCGACGGCGGCATGGAGACGAATGCCGAGGTCGGCGTGCTGCTGCGCGAATGGAAGAAGGATCAGACCGAGCTCCTGCGCCGCTTCGATCGCAATCGCGACGGCTGCATCGATGCCGACGAATGGCAGGCCGTGCGCGCCGCGGCCGCCGAGGAAGTGCTGCGCGCACGCACGGACACCGCGCCGCTGGCCGTCGACCTGCTGCACAAATCGGATAACCTCGACCGGCCCTACGTGCTCTCGGCCGTCCCCGAAGAGGATCTGCTGCGCCGGCTCACCGGCGCGGCATTCGCGCAATTGCTGTTCGGCGTCGTCGGACTCACCGGACTGTTCTGGGTGTTGAGTCAGCGTCTCGCCGCCTGATTTGCCGCGCCCCGGGCCGACGCACCGCGCCCGACGCTTCGTGCTACTCTCCGGTCCCTCCGATTTCCCGTCACAGCCCGGAACGCACCGCATGGACACCGATCTCGAACGCACCCGCGCGCAACTGCCGCGCTTCGCCACGTTCAACCCCGCCGAGGTCCAGCCCGCCGTCGATGCGTTGCTCGCCCGCAACCGCGCGGCGCTGGCCGCGCTCGGTGCGCTCGACGGCGCACCGGGCTGGGATAATTTCGTCGAGCCGCTCGACGATCTGAACGACGCGCTGAGCCGCTGCTGGTCGCCGGTGCGGCATCTGCACGGCGTGCTCGACAGCGAGGCGCTGCGCGAGGCCTATAACGCGGCGCTGCCCGCGATCTCCGCCTACGGCACGGAGCTCTTGCAGAACGACGGCCTGTACCGCGGCTTCGCGGCGCTCGAGGCGGCGCCGGATTTCGCCGTGCTGTCGCCGGCGCGCCGCCAGGTCGTCCTGCAGTCGCTGCGCGATTTCCGGCTCGGCGGCATCGCGCTCGATCCCGCGCGGCGCGTGCGCTTCTCCGAAGTGCAGCAGGAGCTCGCGAAGCTCGGTGCGCGCTTCGAGGAGAACGTCCTCGATGCGACACGTGCGTTCGAGTACCACACGACGGACGCCGCGGAGCTCGCCGGCCTGCCCGACCCGATCCTCGGCCTGACCGCGCAGAACGCGCAACAGGCGGGACGCGAGGGGTGGCTGCTCACGCTCGATCTGCCCTGCTACCAGGCGGTGCTGATGTACGCCGACGATCGCACGCTCCGGCACACGCTCTACGACGCCTACGTCACGCGTGCCTCGGAGCTCTCCGCCGAGGGGCGCTTCGACAACTCCGAGGTCATCTCGCGCATCCTCGCGCTGCGCCAGGAGAGCGCGCGATTGCTGGATTTCGCGGACTACGCGGCGCTCTCGCTCGCGACGAAGATGGCCGGCTCGCCGGCCGAGGTGCTCGGTTTCCTGCGCGATCTCGCACGCCGCTCGCGACCCGTGGCGCTCCGCGAGCTCGGCGAGCTCGAGGCCTTCGCGGCACGCGAGCTCGGCATGGCGCAGCTCGAAGCCTGGGACGTGCCGTATGCGTCGGAGAAGCTCCGCCAGCACAGCTATGCGATCTCCCAGGAGACGCTGCGGCCCTACTTCCCCGTCGCGCGCGTGCTGTCGGGTCTGTTCGAGATCATCCGTCGCCTGTTCGGCGTGCGCATTGCGAAGCTCGACGGCATCGACGTCTGGCATCCGGACGTCGCGTGCTACGAAGTGCGCGGCGAAGCGGACGCCGAACTGCGCGGCGTGTTCTATCTCGACATCTTCGCGCGCGCCCACAAGCGCGGCGGCGCGTGGATGGACGACTGCCTCGGCCGGCGCCGCGTCGGCGGCGAGGTGCGGCATCCCGCGGCGTATCTCACCTGCAACTTCACGCCGCCGGTCGAAGGCCGGCCCTCGCTGCTGACGCACGACGAGGTGATCACGCTCTTCCACGAGTTCGGCCACGGCCTGCACCACCTGCTGACGCGCATCGACGAGCCCGGCGTAGCCGGCATCAACGGCGTGGCCTGGGATGCGGTCGAGCTGCCGAGCCAGTTCATGGAGAACTGGTGCTGGGAGCGCGAGGCACTCGATCTGCTGAGCGCGCATCACGAGACCGGCGAACCGCTGAGCGACGATCTGCTCTCCCGGCTGCGCGCGGCGAAAAACTTCCAGGCCGGGCTGAAATCGCTGCGCCAGATCGAGTTCGCGCTGTTCGACTTCCGGCTGCACGCGGAATTCACGCGGGGCCTCGACGTCCAGACGCTGCTCGACGAGGTCCGCAACGAAGTCGCCGTGCTCATCCCGCCGCGGCACAACCGCTTCCAGCACAGCTTCTCGCACATCTTCGCGGGCGGTTATGCGGCGGGCTACTACAGCTACAAGTGGGCCGAGGTGCTCGCGGCCGATGCGTTCTCGCGCTTCGAGGAAGCGGGCGTATTCGACCCGCAGGCGGGCGCGGACTTTCTGCATGCGATCCTCGAACGCGGAGGATCCGAGGACGCCGCCGTGCTGTTCCGGCGCTTCCGCGGTCGCGATCCGAGCATCGAAGCCCTGATCCGGCGCTCTGGACTAACCGCGTGAATGAGGTTACAACGTGGCCCCATGACGCTCGTCAAGCCGTTCTGCCTTTTCCTCTGCGCGCTCTTCGTTCCTGCCGCCATGGCCGCCGACACGGCATACGTGGTCGACAAGCTGCTCATGGGCGTGCACGAGGACAAGGATCTCAACAGCAAGATCATCAAGGTCCTCTCCACCGGCACGAAGCTCGAGGTGCTCAAGCGCGACGGTGAGGTCGCACAGGTCAAGGATCAGGACGGCGCGACGGGTTGGGTCGACGCGGCTTACCTGATGAAGGATCCGCCGGCCTCGACGCTGCTCGATCAGCTCAAGCACGACAAGGAGACGCTCACCGCGCGCGTGAAGGATCTCGAGTCCGTGCCGAGGGCGAAGCCCGCGGTCATTCCCGACGGCACGCCCGCGCAGGTCGCGGAGATCGATTCGCTGACGAAGGAGAATACGGCGCTCAAGGTGCAGCTCTCCGCGGCGAAGCTGAAGATCGGCGAGTACGAAACGCAGATCGCGGCACTGAAGACCACGCTGCAGAACACGAGCAGCGGCAGCGGCACGGTGGCCGGCGAGCTCGAGAAGGCGAACCACAGCCTCAAGCGTCAGCTCGAGGAACTGCAGCAACAGAACAAGGATCTCGTCGCGAAGCTCGGCGCCGAGAAACCGCTCGCGGCGGCCCCCGCCGCGTGGCGCCAGATCCTCACGTCCGCACCGGTCATCATCGGCATCGTCGCGCTCGTGGTCGTCGGCTTCGGCGCGGGGGTGTGGCTGATGGACCTGCAGCAACGTCGCCGGCACGGCGGGTTCCGCATCTGACGGCCTGCCCGTGATCACGATCGCGAGCTGGAACGTCAATTCCATCCGTGCACGGCTCGATCACCTGGGCCGCTGGCTCGACGACAATTCACCCGACCTGCTGGCGCTGCAGGAAACGAAGATCCAGGACGCCGATTTTCCGCGCGATGCGTTCGCGGAACGGGGCTATCACCTCACGATCTCGGGTCAGCGCACGTACAACGGCGTCGCGGTGTTCAGCCGCAGCGCGCCGCTCGCCGTGCACACCGACATCCCGGGTCTCGAGGATCCGCAGCGCCGTGTGCTGGGCGTCGCGTTCCCGGATCTCTATCTGCTCGACCTCTACGTGCCGAACGGCTCGGCTGTCGGCACCGACAAGTACGCCTACAAGCTCGCCTGGCTCGACGCACTCGCGGCCTGGCTGCCGAAGCTGCTCGCCGAACATCCTTCGCTCGTAATCGTGGGCGACTTCAATATCGCACCGGAAGATCGCGACGTGCACGATCCCGAAGCGTGGCGCGGTCAGGTTTTGTGCAGCGAGCCCGAGCGCGCGCGGCTCAAGGCGATCCTCGATCTCGGCTTCGTGGATACGTATCGCCAGTTCCACCCTACGGCGGGCAATTACTCGTGGTGGGACTACCGCGCTGCGGCGTTTCGCCGCAATCTCGGTCTGCGCATCGACCTCATCCTCGCGAACGGGCGCGCCGCGGAGAACTGCCGCGAAGCGGCGATCGATCGCACACCGCGCACCTGGGAACGGCCTTCGGATCACGCGCCGGTGATTTCGCGGTTCGAGCTCTGATTTGTATGGTTCTTAACACTTCGGCGGGTTCACGCGTCGGCGGATTTGATCGAACATGGTCCGCAGCGACATGAAAGAGGGTACGCGCGTCGCAGCCGGTCCAGGACGCGGATGAGGAGCGCAATTTGCATGGATGTGAACGCGCAGCGCGGCGGGCGCGCATCACGCGGCCGCCGCCGCGGCGACGGGCCTCGGCTCGGAGGCGAGCGACGAATTCGGCTATTGCAGCGGGTTCAGGAGTTATGAAGAAGAAGGGCGGTGAATTCCAATTCGACTATTGGGCGAAGCTCGCCGTGTCCGATCCGGACGGCTTCGAGGACGCGCGCCGGCAGATGATCGAAAGTTTGATCGACTCGGCCCCGGAACACCACCGGCCGCGCTTGCGCGGGCTGCAATGGCAGGTCGATCGCACGCGCGAACGGTCCTCGAGCGCGCTCGGATCCTGCGCCAGGATTTCCAATCTGATGTGGGACAAACTGCTCGGCGACGGCGGTCTCGTGCAGCAGATCGAGCGGTTGACCCACGATCGCGAGTCACCTTCGAGAAGGGTCAGACAGGCGACCGTCCTGCCCTTCCCGACGAGGAACTGATTCCGCGGCGCTTGAAATCGGCGAGGGCCCGTCCTAGAATCGCTGGCCCTCTCAATCCTGCGCCCAGGCCTAGCCATGAAGACCGACATCCATCCCAAGTATCACGACATCACCGTGCAGTGCAGCTGCGGCAACTCGTTCACGACGCGTTCGACGATGAGCTCGGATACCCTGAACGTCGATGTGTGCTCCGCCTGCCACCCGTACTACACGGGCCAGCAGAAGATCCTCGATACCGGCGGCCGCGTCGACAAGTTTCGCCGCAAGTACGGGATGTAATCCGGTCCGGCCGCCGCGGCGGCCGGCAATGTTCTGGGTTCGCCGGCCGGCCGGCGCCCCCGCTCTCCCGCCTCACCGTTCACCGTAGTCCGTTCCTCCCGGGCCGCTCAGGCGAGCACCGGAAGCCGGCCGCGCGCGTTCATTCCTCGACGGCGAGCCAGTCGCCGAGCACGGCCAGCGCCTCCGGCACGCCGATCTTCTGGGTCGCCGAGAACAACTGCGGCGTGACCAGGCCGGCCGCACCCATCTCGTTCAGCACGCGCCGCGCAGCGTGGACGGCGTTCGCGCCCTCGTTGCGACTCAGCTTGTCGCTCTTGTTCAGCACCAGCAGCACCGGCAGGTCCGCATCGCGGCACCAGCGCAGGAGCTCGACCTCCGCATCCTTCAGCGCGTGACGGCAGTCGGTGATGAGGACGAGGCCGACCAGCGAGCGCCGCCGTTCGAGGTAGCGCGGGATCTCGCCGTGCCAATGCTCGCGCACGCTCTTCGCGACTCGCGCGTAGCCGAAGCCGGGCAGATCGATGAGCCGGCGCCCCGCATCGAGATCGAAAACGACGAAGTGCTGCGTGCGGCCCGGCGTCGCGCTCGTCCGCGCGAGGCCACGGTGATTGCAGAGCGCGTTGAGGGTGCTCGACTTGCCGACGTTCGATCTGCCGGCGAACGCGATTTCGAGCCCATCGTCGGGCGGCAGCCCGGCGAGTGTGGGCACGCTCAGCGCGAAGCGGGCGGCGTTGAACAGGAGCTTCTCGGGATGGTCTTCGATCATGCTGAAGTCGGTCTGCGGGGCCGGGCGAAGGGCCCGCCGGGAGGTCCTCGCGACGCGTCGTCCGGGCCGTGAAAAGGGGGCGACAAATGAATGGGCCGTACTATAATGCGCGCTCGTTTGCGGAGTTTATAGAGCGATGTATCGAGCTACAAGAATCCTGATCGTGGGATGTTTCATCGGGGGCGCAATCTCGGTTCCGGCAGTGGCCGAGGATGGTTCGGCGAAAGCGCAGGTCTGCGCGGCGTGCCACGGCGCGGACGGCAACAGCATCAATCCCGACTGGCCGAACCTCGCGGCTCAGCACCCGACCTACCTCGAGGCGCAACTCCACGCCTTCAAGAGCGGCGCCCGCAAGAACCCGAACATGACTGCGATGGCCGCGCCGCTGTCCGATCAGGACATCACGGATCTCGCCGCCTACTTCAGCAAGCAGACGCTCAAGGTCGAATCGGTCGAAGCCGCGCAGGTCGAAGCCGGAGCGAAGCTCTATCGCGGGGGCAACATGGGAACGGGCGTACCGGCCTGCATGGCCTGCCATGGCCCGAACGGCGCCGGCAACTACGCCGCGAAGTTCCCGTCGCTGCGGGGACAGCGCGCCTCGTACACGACGATTCAGTTGAAGGCCTTTCGTGCCGGCGAGCGTACGACCGATCCGCAGGGCATGATGCGCGCGATCGCCGCACACCTGAGCGACGCGGAAATCGAGAACGTCGCGAAGTTCGTCTCCGCGCTGCACTGAGCCCCTCTCCGTCCCGCGGCCCTGCCGCGGGCGCAGGCTCCCGAATCCGACGACGCACGCGATGGACCGATGCCGCGAGACGCCATGAATACCGGTTCGGCGGGGTCGCCGGACGGCGGGAACCTTCGACGCCGGCCGTAGCCTACGCTGATGCAGTCCCAACCCAAGCGAGACCACCAGCCATGACCCGACATCTCTTCGCCTTCCTCCTGGCCGCGCTCAGTTTCGGCGTCGGCGCGGAAGGCACCGAGCCGCCCGCCCAGCCCTACGAGATGATGAGCCCGGCCCAGCCGACGCAGAGCGGCGACAAGATCGAGGTCGTCGAGTTGTTCTGGTATGGCTGCCCGCACTGCTATCACTTCGAACCCGCACTCCAGGCGTGGCTGAAGAAGAAGCCGGACGACGTGATGTTCCGGCGCGTCCCCGCGCTCTTCAACGAAACCTGGGTCGTGCATGCCCGCGCCTATTACGCCGCGGAAGCGCTCGGCGTCGTCGACAAGCTGCACCAGCCGCTGTTCGACGCCATCCACCAGGAAGGCAAGCGCATCATGGACGAGGAGACGATCATCAAATTCGCCGTGAGTCAGGGGATACCCGAGAAGGACTTCCGCGATGCGTACGATTCTTTCGCCGTCGACAAGAAAGTGCGTCAGGCCATGATGGCGACCCGCGATTACGGCATCACCGGCGTACCGGCCGTCATCGTCAATGGCAAGTACCGCACCTCGCCCTCGCTCGCTGGCGGGCCGGACGACGTGTTAAAGGTAATAGATACGCTAGTCGCTAAAGAGAGAGCCAAGTAGAGCCTCGATATTACAAGGGTTTGTGAACCGCACGTTCTTCCGGTTCGAGCATTTCGCCAAGCCCGGCACTCCTGCTCTCCCTGGCCAGCCGCCGCCCACGGCTGGGCAGTTTGATCCGCACGGAACTGCGGGTCGTCTTCCCGATGCCGGATGCACGGTGGCCGTGGTTCGAGGAAGCTCTGAACCTGATCGGAACTTCCTCGAGCGGACGGTCGTTCGCGAGCACTTCGAGAGTTCCACTGAATGACGGTCAAGCCACCCAACAAGCCGCGCGAGCACCTCGAGGGCACCGCTGAGAGCGGTTCGAGCCAGTCCTTGCTCCGCCTGCAGCGCGCCGTGTTGAAGCTCGCCCTGTCCTTCCGGGGCCAGAACCCGCGCCTCGACGAACTCCTCAAGCGCCTCGGGAGCTTGATGAAGGGCGGGCGGCGCGATGCCGAAATCCAGATCCTCATCGACGATATCGTCGAGGTCATCGTCAGCAACGACGTCGCGCGTGACCCGCGGCAGCTCGCGGCCGGCATGATCGGCGAGATGCTCGAGCACCTCGCACCGAAGCCCGCGTGGCGGGACCAGACGCGGGCGCTGCAGCGCCGGCTCCAGGATCTGGAATCGGCTGATGATCTGCCGCGCTACTTGAAGGAAGCGGCCGAGCTCGTCAACGCGCAGCTCCGTGCGCCGTTCAACGGCCACGACGAGCGCGATCCGAAAGCCCGCGCCGGCGAGGACAACCTCGCGCGCCTGCTGGCAAGGCTCGATGCTCCACCGGAGCTGCAGCACGAGCTGGCGCGCATCCGCACCCGCCTCGAACAACACGCGAGCCAGGCCCAGATCCTCGAATCCGTCGAGGAGACCGCGCGCCTCATATCGCAAGCGCTCGCCACGAACGTCACCGCGCCGGCCGCCCCCGCAACCGCGGCCTGGCACGGGGCACGCACGAGCCTCCTGCAGTTCCTCGACCAGGTGACGCTTCCGGAGAAGCTCGTGCCCGAACTCGCGGCGCTGAAATCGGGACTCGCGAGCGCCGCGGACGACGCGCAGGTCGGACAGTCGGTCGCTGCGATCGCGGGTCTGATTGCGAAGGCCCGAGCGCTGCTCGAGCACGAGATCACCGAGCTTCGCGAATTCCTGCGCGCCGTGCTGGAACGGCTCTCCGAGGTCAAGGACCGCATGGCGGAATCGGGCCTCGTGCATCTCGAGGCACTACAGAGCACCGTCGACTTCGAACGCCTCATGGCCGCCCAGTTCGAAGACATGCGCGAAACGATCGCCGACGAACCGGATCTGAATGCCCTCAAGGACCAGATCGAAAATCACCTCTCGACGATCGACGCGGGCCTGAAGGATTTCGCGCAGCGCGAGAAGCACCGTCACAGCGAGGCGAAGACGCAGCTCGGCTCGGTGGTCGACAAGCTCAATGCACTGGAAGAGGAGACGAAGAGCTTGCGCGAGAGCCTCGCCGAGCAGCGCAGCCGCTCGCTCATGGACTCTCTGACCGGCGTCCTCAATCGCATCGGTTACGACGAGGCGATGGATCGCGAGTACGCGCGCTGGCAGCGTCACGGCGGCACGCTGTGCATCGCCGTCGTCGACGTCGATTACTTCAAGAGCGTCAACGACAGATTCGGGCACACCGCTGGCGACAAGGTGCTCTCGACGGTCGCGACGCTCGTCAAGCGCAGCATCCGCCAGAGTGACATCCTGTGTCGTTACGGCGGCGAGGAATTCTCCCTGATCCTGCCGCAGACCGAGCTCGGGGGCGGTATCGCCGCGATGGAGAAGATCCGCGCGATCGTCGCCGACAGCAATTTCCGCTTCCGCGAAACGCCGGTGCCCGTCACGATTTCGATCGGCATCGCGGAATTCCACATGGGGGACGAACCTGGGGAAGTCTTCGATCGCGCGGACCGCGCGATGTATCTCGCAAAGGAGCTCGGGCGCAACCGGTGCTGTTCGGAACGCGACGTTCCCTACGTCGCGGCGCCTGCCGCTGCGGCCACGAACTGAGCCCGGTCGAGCCTCTAGCCGAGCGTTTCGATGAAGCGCTCGAGCTGCACGTAGGCTGCCTCGTCCACTTCCACGAACTCGAGCCCGAGCAGCATGTTGCGGTTGCGGGCCTGCGTGCAGTATTTCACGCGGCAGCGGGCCTGGAAGCCGCGCACCAGCCCCGGCTGCGGCAGCGCGATCGAGACATCGAGCAGCCGGTTGGGCGACGGCGCGATGTCCGCCCCCATGGGATGGATCAGCAGCGCATAGCGCGGGTCACATTCGACCTGCACAGCCGCGAGCGAGATGTTGCGCAGCGTGCAGCGGAACGTGAGGCGCTCGGTCAGCCTGAGCAGCGTGCTGCAGGCGAGATCGTAGCGCGGCGCGAGGCGGCGTTCGGACATGGTCGGGACCGGCCCGCCGAACGCGGCGCGGTCCGTGGTCTGACAAGTGCTCTTCATGTTCTTCGTTTTGATGGCGATAGACTCACGATTCACCCCAAGCAACCACCGCGCCCGAATCGGCCGCGGCTGCCCCCGACTCGAAGTATTGTGAACGGGCTCGCGAAATTGCAGGTCGCCCCCGCTTCCTGAAGGTGCATTTTGCGTTTGTTTACACGAGTCCTGCCGGGCATGCCCCGCGGCCGCTGAACGAAGGCACGTCGCGACGTCGTCACGCTGCGACAAACCCGCCACCCGCAGTTTGTTGCGGCGCCCGCCGCGGACTGCGGCCCGCGCCTACGGATCCACCCACGAACGTTCGCGCAGATCTTTGAACTGGCTGCGGATTTTCCGCACGGTCGATTTGGCACGCGGCTTGAAACGAGGTCGGAGCAGGCTGGCGCACGGCGCGCCCGCCGCGAACCGCGGGAACGCGAGCGCGCTCCCGCACCGACGACACATCGTGGAGGCTCACATCATGAACAAGCTCGCCATCGCTCTCGCCCTCGGTATCCTGTCCAGCACCGCAGCCGCCGACGGCTTCATGCCCTGGACCGACGTCTTCTCCAAGTTCGATACCGACACGGACGGCTCGGTCTCCATGCAGGAGGCCCAGAATCACGAAGTCGGCCAGGACTTCGTGGGCTTCTACCCGTTCATGAAGGATCATTTCGCGGACCTCGATGCGAATCACGACGGCAAAGTCACGCGCGACGAGCTCGCCGCGATGATGCATACGAAGAAGTGGACCGATAAGGACCTCGTGAACCAGTTCTACAAGAACACCGGCTTCATGGCGGCGAACCCGGAGAACCAGTAGCGGGCGCGCGAGCCCCCGCCGCGGCAGGCGCGGACGCGTTCGAAAACAGCCGCGCCGCAACGTTTGTTTGCGCTGGCCGGGCGGGGTGGGACTCACATCGCGGGCCGGGTCCTCTGCTAGGATGAGAGGGTGGCTCTGGGGCTCACCTTCTCCAGCGGGGATCGCTCATGGAACGCATCAAGCAGGCGCTCGAACAGGCACGCGAAGAACGCGTGAAAGTGCTCGGCGAGCGGACTTCCGGCCCGCTGTTCCTCACTGACGAAGGCCCCGGTGCCGACGCCCGTCTGGCGCAGGCCATCCGGCGCCGCTCGCCCGTCAACCAGCTCCCGCCCGAACGGCAGACCGCGCTCATCAGCGCGGGTCAGGTCCTGTCGCTCGGCGCCGGCGAAACGCTCCTGACGGCCGGCGAATCGAACGACTACGTGCACTACCTCCTGGAGGGCGCGCTCGCGATCGCCACCGAATTCGAACGCATCCAGACGCTCTACGCTTACCAGGACGCCGCCCTGCTGCCGGTCGACGAGCCCGGCACGAAGAGCCACACCGTGACGGCCGAGCTGCCCTCGCGGGTGTTCCGGATCACCCAGCAGGAGATCAACCGGCAGACCGAGGCAGCGGCCGCCGCGCCCGTGCCGACCGAACTCTACGCCGAGACGTTCACCGGCCAGCAGCTCGCCGAGCTGGTGAGCGAGATCAACGCCGATCACGAATCGCTCACGCCGCCCGTGGACCCCGCGCCCGCGGCCGCGCCGGTCGACGACGAGGTGAAGATCGGCGACCGCACGCTGAGTTTCCAGATCGACCCGGCATTCGTCGAACCGCCGTCCGAACCGCCGGAGTTCACGCCCGACGAGCTCGATCTCGTCGTCCGCCCCGCGACCGGTGACGAGCTCGCACAGATCATCCGCGATTTCGAGATCGAGCTGCGGCGTCAGTTCGAATCCATCAGGAATCAGGAACGGGCGCGCGCCCAGGCCCAGATGAAGTCGTACGCGGGGCGCGTGCACCGGCTCGCCGAGCAGCAGATGCGGGCGAAGATGGATATCGTGCGCGGCCGCTATCAGGTGGCCTATGCCGAGAAGGAGCGCAGGCTGCGCGAGCGCTACGAGCAGCTCATCACGCTCACGAACAAAGTGGCCCGGCAGAAAGCGGCCATCAACCAGGCGCGCCGCGAGCTCGAGGAGAAACTGCGGATCGCCGACCAGGTGCATCGCGATCTCAGCCGCATCGGACTGACGGTCACGAACCAGCTCGACGTGCTGGAAGACATGATCCCCGCGGGCGACGCCGGCACCGGCGCCGGCTGAACCCGGCGCCGCGCGTCTCTAGATCCCCATCCCGCTCAAGGTCACCATCAGGTCGTTCAGGATCGCGGTCAGCCGCGGATGCTCGACCTCGAAATGCTCGACGAGCGTCGGCAGCTCGGCGTTCAGCTCGGCGCCGCTCGCGCTGCCCTCGGGCGCGTCGATCTGGCGCTCGAGCGCGGCGATGAGCCCTTCGATGCGTGCCCGCTTCTCGGCATCGCCGCTGCCGAATTCGGCGAGCGCGGCGCGCAGCGCCTCGAGGGCTTGATGTAGTTGATCTCGACTCATGACGGCCACCGGTTCCCGCTTGGAAAGAGCCGCGGTCCCGCACGCATCGCGCGTCGAGCCGCGTGCTCACAGTTTACCGCAGGCCGGCCCGCGTGCCTCAGCGCGAAGGCCGCCTGATGCCGAGTTTGCCCATCCGATAGCGGAGCGTCGAAGGCTCGAGTCCGAGTATCGTCGCCGCGCCGCGCTTGCCCTCGATGATCCACGCGACGTCCTCCAGCACGCTCCGGATGTGCGCCGCCTCGACTTCCTCGAGCGTGCGGGCCGCGGCCGTCGCGCCGCCCGGCATCTCCCCGCCCGCGTCGAAACCCGCGCCGAGGCTCACCACGCTGTCCTTCGCGAGCACCGCGGCACGTTCGACGACGTTCTGCAGTTCGCGGATGTTGCCCGGCCAGCCATAACGCTCGAGGCGCGCGAGCGAGGCCGCGTCGAAACCGGTCAGCGGCTTGCCCAGCTTGCGCGCGAGCCGCGCCAGGAAGTGCGCGGCGAGCGGCGCAATGTCCGGGACCCGTGCGCGCAGCGGCGGCACTTCGATCGGGAAGACGTTCAAGCGGTAGTACAGATCCGAACGGAACGTGCCGGCCTGTACCATCGCGCCGAGATCGCGGTTCGTCGCGGCGATGACGCGCACGTCGACCTTGATCGTGCGCGTGCCGCCGACGCGCTCGAACTCCTGCTCCTGCAGCGCACGGAGGAGCTTCGCCTGCGCGGCCATCGACAGCTCGCCGACCTCGTCGAGGAACAGCGTGCCGCCGTCGGCGAGCTCGAAGCGGCCCTTGCGCTGCACGGTCGCGCCGGTGAACGCGCCCTTCTCGTGACCGAACAGCTCGCTCTCGATGAGCTCGGACGGCAGCGCCGCGCAATTGAGCTTCACCAGCATCGCCTCGCGCCGCCCGCTCAGCTTGTGGAGTGCGTGCGCGATCTGCTCCTTGCCCGTACCGGTCTCGCCGATCACGAGCACGGTGGAATCGGCCGCCGCGACCGCGCCCAGCGTCTCGAAGAGCTCGCGCATGACGGGCGTGGCGCCGATCATCTCCTCGAAAGCGTGGCTCGCGAGGACCTCGCGCTTGAGGAACGCCGCTTCCTGCTGCAAGCGGGCGATCTCCTCGGCGGCACGCCGGCGTTCGTCGATATCGCGCAGGATCAGCGTGTGGAACGTCTCGCCGCCCGCCTCGAGCAGCGAGACCGTCGCCTCGATCGGGAATGCTGCGCCGTTCGCACGCAACGCCGAATGACCGGACGGCAGCCACAGCGGCACGGCGGCGTCGGCCCGCGCGAGATGCGAGACGACGAGCTCGCGCAGCGGTGCGCTGAGGAAGCGATCGAGCGGCTGGCCGATCGCCCAGGCCGCGGCGCAGCCGAAGATGCGCTCCGCCGCGGGATTGAAGAGCGTGATGCGGCGACCGCCGTCGATCGTGACGATCGCGTCCATCGCCGAACCGACGAGCCGGGAGAGACGCTCCTCGCTCGCGCGCAGCGCCGCGTCGGCCTGCATGCGTTCGAGCTCGGCGCCGGCGCGCGCCCCGAAGATCCGGAACACCGCGAGATCCCGCGGTCCGGCGCTCAGCGGCTTCGTGTCCATGATCGCGAGATGGCCCATGACCCGCCGCGCCGCGTTCAGCATGGGAATCGCGAAATAGCTCTCGACGCCGAGCTCCGCGAATTGCTCGGCTTCGGCCGGAAACTGCGCGGCGACGTCGCGCGGGAAGCAGATCACTTCGCCGTTCAGCACGAGCTCGCAAGGCGTGCCGGCGAGCAGGTATTCGCCGACCGGCCCGAAGGCGCTGCCGTTCCAGAACGCGAGGATGCGCGCCCGCATGTTGTCGTCGATGAATTCGGAGATGAAGGCGTATTTCACGCCCAGGCAGGTGGCGAGCGCGGGCAGCAGCGCCGTGAGAAATTCCGCGCCGGTCGCGGACGCCGTGCCCTCCGCGATGTGGAGGAGCACTCGTTCCAGATCGTCGATCACCGAACCATCACTCATGACACCTCTCCCGCCAGCGACGCCGCGCCATTCTAACCCCGACATCGCGGGCGGCGCTGGCCCAGGTGCTGTCGCAAACCGTACAAATGTAGCATTTGCGCCCGCGCTCGCTCAGCAGGCGGGGTGCGTCAAAGCGCTGAGGCGCAAGCGGTAATTGACCACCGCCGCGTTTGGCACGGTGGTTGCCCTTACCGTCTCAGGCAGGCATTGCGGAGCGCGCGACCATGACATCGAGCGTCGTCATCAACGACACCACGCTGCGCGACGGCGAGCAGACGGCGGGCGTCGCGTTCACCGTCGAGGAGAAGCTCGCGATCGCGGCCGCACTCGCGGCGGCCGGTGTGCCGGAAATGGAGGTCGGTATTCCAATCATGGGCCCGGAGGAGCAGGAGGTGATCCGGGCGATCGCCGATCTCCGCCTGCCCGCGAAGCTCATGGTGTGGGGCCGCATGCTGGAACCCGATCTGCAGACGATGGCGTCCTGCGGCGCGGACATCGTGAATCTCTCGATCCCGGTCTCCGATCTGCACCTCCGGCACAAGGTGCAGCGATCGCGCGACTGGGTGCTCGGCCAGGTCACGCGCTGCGTCTCGATGGCGCGCGACCTCGGTTGCGAGGTCGCCGTCGGCGGCGAGGATTCCTCGCGCGCGGACCCCGATTTCCTGGCCCGCGTCGCGGAGACCGCCGCCCGCGCCGGCGCGCGCCGCTTCCGCTTCGCGGACACGCTCGGCGTACTCGATCCCTTCGGCACCGAGGCCCGCATCCGCCGCCTTCGCGCGGCCGTGGACCTCGAGATAGAAATCCACTCGCACAACGACCTCGGACTCGCGACGGCGAACACGCTCGCGGCGATCCGCGGCGGCGCGACGCACGCGAACACGACCGTCAACGGCCTCGGCGAGCGCGCGGGCAACGCGCCGCTCGAAGAAGTCGTGATGGCGCTGCGTCACCTGTACGGCATCGAGGCCGGCATCGACACGCAGGTCTTCCCCGCGATTTCCGCGCTCGTCGCGCGAGCTTCGGGGCGGCCGGTTGCCGCGAACAAGAGCATCGTCGGCGAAGCGGTCTTCAATCACGAATCCGGCATTCATGTCGACGGCCTGCTCAAGCATCGCGACACTTACCAGGGCTTCGATCCCGGCGAGGTCGGGCGCCGCCATCGCGTCGTGCTCGGCAAGCATTCCGGCACGAAGTCCGTCGTGCAGGCGTATTCCGATCTGGGCATCACGCTGAACGGGCCGGAAGCCCGCGCGCTGCTCGGCCGCATCCGCGACTACGCCGTCGCCACGAAGCGCGTGCCGCGCGCCGTGGAGTTGCGCCGCTTCTATCGCGAGGCGAACGCATGAGCCCGGACCTGTGCTGGACGGACGTCGCGGAGATCACGTTCCAGCTCGCGGAGGCCCATCCGGACGTCGATCCGAAGTACGTCAGCTTTCCGGAACTCTACCGCTGGATCCTCGCGCTGCCGGACTTCAGCGACGATCCCGCGCGCTGCAACGAACGCGTGCTCGAAGCGATCCAGGGCGCCTGGCTCGCGGAGCTCGCCTGAGGATCCGCCCATGAGCCCATCGCCCGAAACTGCGTTGAATTCCCGGCTCGGCACGCTCTCCGCCGCCGAAGAGTTCTTCGATTTCTTCGCCGTGCGCTACGAGCAGCACGTGGTGAACGTGAGCCGCCTGCACATTCTCAAGCGCTACCGGCAGTACCTCGACCGCGCCGGCGATCTCGCCGCGCTCGACGCCGACACGCTCGTCGCGACGCATCGCGAATGCCTCAGCCGGGCGCACGCGGATTTCACGCGATCGAGCGGCGTGCAGGAGAAGGTGTTCAAGGTCTTCCAGCAGGCCGAGGGCCGCCAGCACGTCACGGTGGATGCGCTGCGCGCGAGCCTGTCTTCGCAGAAACGGGACTGAGCCCATGCACATCGTCGTCTGCATCAAGCAAGTCCCGGACAGTGCGCAAATCCGCGTCCATCCGGTGACGAACACCATCATGCGCCAGGGCGTGCCGGCCATCGTCAATCCCTACGACTTGTATGCGATTGAAGAGGCCCTGCGTCTGAAGGATCGCTGTCACGGCCGCGTCACGGTGCTTTCCATGGGTCCGCCGCAGGCCGAGACGGCGTTGCGCAAGGCGATCTCCTTCGGCGCCGACGAAGCGGTGCTGCTCACCGATCGATCCTTCGCGGGTGCGGACACGCTCGCGACGAGCTACGCGCTCGCCGCCGCCATCGGGAAAATCAACGAGGAGCTGCCGGTCGATCTCGTGTTCACCGGCAAGCAGACGATCGACGGCGACACCGCGCAAGTCGGCCCCGGCATCGCGAAGCGCCTGGGCCTCGAGCTCCTCACCTACGTCTCGCAGATCGACGCGCTCGATCTCGAGCGGCGCGAGATCGTCGTGCGCCGCCGCGCCGAGGGCGGCGTGCAGGTGCTGAAGACGCGCCTGCCCGCGCTCATCACCATGCTCGAGGGTACGAACGAAGTGCGCTTCGCGACGATGGCGAACATGTTCCGCGCCGCGCGCTACGACTTGAAAGTGTGGAGCAAGGAAGACGCCGGCATCACGGACGCGACGAAGATCGGCTTGAAAGGATCTCCTACCGTCGTCGCGAAAGTGTTCGCACCGCAGCCGCGCTCGAAGCCCGCCGAGCTCGTCGGCAACGAGACGAGCTCACCGCAGGATCTCGCGGTGAATCTCATCACGACGCTCTTCGCCCGCCATCCGAATCTCGAGAGCCAGTTCGCGAAGAACGCAGGAGTGAGCCCATGAGCGAGACCGCACCGAAGAAGGCCGGCGGCCGCCGCAAGGTCGAGCTCGACCCGCGCCTGCAGGCCTATCGCGGCGTGTGGGTGTTCGTCGAGCACGAGCGCGGCGGCATCCAGCCCGTGTCCTGGGAGCTGCTCGGCGAAGGCCGCAAGCTCGCCGACAAGCTCGGCGTCGAGCTCGCCGGCGTCGTGATGGGCGCGCCCGGCGAAACGGCCCGCCGCTTCTGCCGCGAAGCCTTCCACTACGGCGCCGACCTCTGCTATCTCGTCGAGGATCCGGTGCTCAGCGATTATCGCAATCAGCCGTACACGAAGGCGCTGACGGATCTCGTCGATACCTACCAGCCCGAGATCCTCATGCTCGGCGCGACGACGCTCGGCCGCGATCTCGCGGGGAGTGTCGCGACGACCTTGAAGACGGGCCTGACCGCCGACTGCACCGAGCTCAACATCGACATGGACAACCGCAGCCTCGCGGCGACGCGCCCGACGTTCGGCGGGCGGCTGCTGTGCACGATCCAGACGCTGAACTACCGGCCGCAGATGGCGACCGTGCGGCCGCGCGTGATGTCGATGCCGGCGCCGGACAGGAGTCGCGAGGGCCGCATCGTCGAGCACGCACTGGGCATGATCGAGACGGACATCGTCACGAAGGTCCTCGACTACCTCCCGGACGCGAACACCGACGAGCCGCAGCTCGCGTTCGCCGACATCATCGTCGCCGCGGGCCGCGGGCTGAAGCGCGCGGAGAACTTCAAGATGATCTGTGACCTCGCGGCCGTGCTCGGCGCCGAGGTCGGCGCGACGCGTCCGCTCGTGCAGGCCGGCTGGGTCGGGCTCGAGCGCCAGGTCGGCCAGTCGGGCAAGACGGTCCGGCCCAAGCTCTACATCGCGGTCGGGATCTCCGGTGCGATCCAGCATCGCGTCGGCATGGAGAGCTCGGACGTCATCGTCGCGATCAACAACGACCCGCAGGCGCCTATTTTCGATTTCGCGCACTACGGTATCGTCGGCAACGCCATGACGGTGGTACCCGCATTGACCGAAGCGTTCCGCCAGCAGCTCGCCGTCGTGCGGCGCGCCGGCTGAGCGGGGCAGGAGCAACAGCATGGCCGAGAAATTCGACGTGATAGTGGTCGGCGCGGGACCTTCGGGCAACGCCGCCGCCTATACGCTCGCGAAAGCGGGCCTGTCGGTACTGCAGATCGAGCGCGGCGAATATCCCGGCTCGAAGAACGTGCAGGGTGCGATCCTCTATGCGGATGCGCTGGAGAAGATCATTCCCGACTTCCGCGACGACGCGCCGCTGGAACGCCATCTCATCGAGCAGCGCCTGTGGGTGCTCGACGACGAGAGCTACGTCGGCACGACCTACCGCTCGGACGATTTCGACAGGCCGCCGCACAATCGCTACACCATCATCCGCGCCCAGATCGACAAGTGGTTCTCGGGCAAGGTGCAGGAAGCGGGTGCGCTCGTCATCTGCGAGACGACGGTCACGAACCTCATCATGGACGGCGAACGGGTGATCGGCGTGCAGACGGATCGCGAGGGCGGCTCGATCTACGCCGACGTCGTGATCCTCGCGGACGGCGTGAACTCGCTGCTCGCGAAACGCGCGGGTTTCCATGCCGAGATCAAGCCGACGGACGTCGCGCTCGCCGTGAAGGAAATCTTCTTCATGCCCGAGGAGACTATTTGCTCGCGCTTCAACCTGCAGGGCGAGCAGGGTGTCGCGATCGAAATGGTCGGCAAGATCACGAAGGGCATGGTCGGCACCGGTTTCCTGTATACGAATCGCGAGTCGCTCACGATCGGCGTCGGCTGTCTCGCGAGCGATTTCCGTTCGAGCGGCACGCCGGCCTATGCGCTCCTCGAAGAGATGAAGAAGCATCCGGCGATAGCGCCGCTGCTCGAAGGCGGCGAGATGAAGGAGTACACGGCGCATCTCATTCCCGAGGGCGGCTACGAGGCGATGCCGAAGATCT
Source organism: Gammaproteobacteria bacterium (assembly GCA_016209015.1). Lineage (GTDB taxonomy): Bacteria > Pseudomonadota > Gammaproteobacteria > JACQWY01. Next base: position 59,324 of record JACQWY010000037.1, read on the forward strand.
ACGGCGAAGGTTGGGTGATCGTCGGCGACAGCGGGCAGTTCGTGAATGCCGTGCATCGCGAGGGCTCGAATCTCGCGATGACGACGGGGCAGATCGCGGCGCAGACGATCGTCGAGCTCGAGACCGAGGGCAGGCCGATGACGGCGAAGAATCTCGCGCGCTACTCGTCCAGGCTCAACGCGAGCTTCGTCATCAAGGATCTGAAGAAGTACCGCGACCTGCCGGCGATCCTGCACAAGAACAAGCAGTTCGTGACTTCCTATCCCGAGCTCGTGAACCGCGCCGCACACACCATGATCCGCGTCGACGGTGTCGACAAGCGCAGCAAGGAACGCGAGATCCGCGGCAGCTTCGTGCGCGCGCGCTCGCTGTTCGGGCTCATGAGTGATGCATTCAAGCTCTGGAGGGCGTTCGAATGATCAAAATCGAGGAGAAACTCTTCCAGAACCGCTACCGCGTCGACAGCGGCCGGCCGCACATCAGGATCAAGGATCCGGAGCTCTGTCTGAGCGCGTGCGAAACGAAGCCCTGCACGTACTGCTGTCCCGCGGCCTGCTACACGCGCGAAGGCGGCGGTCAGGTGGTGCTGATCACGGACGGCTGCCTCGAGTGCGGTACGTGTCGCGTGATCTGCAACGAGCTCGAGAACGTCGACTGGGATTATCCGCGCGGCGGCTTCGGCATACTGTTCAAGTTCGGTTAGGGGCGGAGCACCGGCTGCTGCGATGAGGAAAGTACGCGCGGCCGTCCGTTTCGCCTGCCTCGCCGGTCTCCTGTCTCCGACCGCAACGCCGGCCGCCGACATCGGCCACGCCCTGCTCGCTCCCGATTCGAGCCACGATCTCCACGATGCACGCGAGCCCGTGCGCATGCCGGCGCACATGGCCGCCCGTCAGAAGGCGAACATGCGCCACCATCTCGACATCGTGAGCACGGTCGTCGCGGCACTCGGCCGCGAGGACTATCCGGCGATCGCCGCAGCAGCTTCGGACATGGGCACGACGCCGGAGACCACCGCGATGTGCAGGCACATGGGCGCCGGGGGCCCGGCGGATTTCACGACACGCGCGCTCGCATTCCACGCGAGCGCCGATCGCCTCGCGGCGGCTTCCGGGACGCAGGACCGCTCGAAAGTTCTGGCGGCGCTCGGTGAGACACTGCAGGCGTGTACCGAATGCCATGCACGCTTCCGGCAGGAGATCGTCGCGCCGCAGCCGTGAGCGGCAGGGCCCGGTCTGGCCCAGGAGGTAGCGACCGGCGCTCCGCGTCTTCGAAACTCGGCTCACGCCGTCGGCCCGCGAGCTCGAGTCGATACTCGTCGCGATCGGAGACTGCGCGGCACGCTGGATCGACAAGGGGCTCGACGCTCAGGAGCTCGCTACGGATGTACTGATGTGCGACATCCCGGTGAGCCTCGACACGGAGCGCCTGCGCAGTCCCCTTCGCGGCCGCCGTGCGCCGCCCGGCCTGACTTATCCACCGGGGTCGGAGGGACTTTTTTTCCCGACGGCGCGGTCGTGAAGGGAGGACGCTCGCTCCCGCCGGCGGTGAATGTCCGAGGCGCGAGGAAAGTCCCTCCGACCCCGGTGGATAAGTCGCGGCTCCGGTCGCGGATTTGCCGGCATGAGGGACGGCGTGTAGGCTTCCGCCCGCGTCCAAGGGCGCTCCCCGCAATTCGAAAGAGGAACTCACGATGCCGTTACGCCGCCTCGCTGCCGCGACTTGTCTCACGCTTTCCGCCGCCGCCATTCCGGCCGTGGCCGCAGATCCCGCGAACACCGTATGGATGGACGTCTCGACGGGCGGTCGCGTCGTCATCGAGTTGCTGCCGGAGCGCGCGCCGGGGCACGTCGCGCGGATGAAGACGCTCGCCCGCAAGGGTTTCTACGACGGCATCGTCTTCCACCGCGTGATCGATGGCTTCATGGCCCAGACCGGCGACCCGACCGGCACCGGCCGCGGCGGCAGCGATCTGCCGGATCTCGAGGCCGAGTTCTCGGACTACAAATACAAGCGCGGCACGCTCGGCGCAGCACGCACGAACGATCCGAACAGCGCGAACTCGCAGTTCTTCATCTGCTTCACGGACGACGGCTGCAGCTTCCTCACCGGCCAGTACACGGTGTTCGGCCAGGTCGTGGAAGGCATGGAGTTCATCGACAAGGTCGCGAAGGGCGAGCCGCCCGCGCAGCCGGACAAGATCGTGAAGCTGCAGGTCGCGGCGGACGCGAAGAAGTAGGCTTGCGCTGCGGCGGCGTCCGAATACGCTGCGCTATTCGGATGCTCCTCTCCTGACCACCGGCCGGGCGCGTCACCCCGTGTCCCGCGGATAAATCCTCACCTGCACGATCCGCGGGCCGTTCATTTTCATGATCACCGCGTCGAAGCGCTCGAACGGGATGCGCTGCGCCTCGACCGGCAGATCGCCCAGGCGCTGCAGAACGAGGCCGGCGATCGAGCCCGCGCCCTGGTCGTCGATGTCGAGACCGAGCGCGCGTTCGAGCGTGAAGATCGGCAGGCTGCCCTTGCCGACGAGCGAGCCGTCGTCGAGCTTCTTCCAGTCGTTCTCGGCCTGCCTGAACTCGTCGCGGATCTCGCCGACGAGCGCGCCGAGCAGATTGTCGAGCGTGATGAAGCCCAGCGGCGGATCGTCGTTCCAGCCGACGACCGCGAAATGCGGCGTGCCCTGCCGGAAACGCCGGAAGAGCTCAGCGGCGGACAGGATGGGCTCGACGCGCATGACGGGGCGGACGATCGCGTCGAGATTCTCCGGCCGTCTGCCTTTCTGCAGCGCGAAGAAGATGTCCTTCAAGTGCACGACGCCGCGCACGTGACCCGCAGCATCGAGCCAGGGATAGCGGCTGAAGCGGTGCTGCGCCATGCGTTCGAGATTGACGTCGAGCGGGTCCGCCGCCGACAGCGGCACCGCCTCGTGGAAAGGCCGCATGAGGTCGCCGACTTCGAGCGCCCGGAAGTCGAGCGCATGTGCGAGCACGCGCCATTCGTCGGCCGTGAAATCCGCATCCGCGCGCGACGAGCGCAGGATGAGCTTGAGCTCGTCGGCGGAATAATGACTGTCGTGCTTGTGCGCGACGTCGAGTCCGACGAGACGCAACACGCGGTTCGAGCTCGAATTCAGGATCCAGATCGCCGGATACATCAGCCAGTAGAACGCGAAGAGCGGCGCGGCCGTCCACAGCCCGACCCGCTCCGTGAGCCTTATCGCCATCGACTTCGGCGCGAGCTCGCCGACGACGATGTGCAGGTAGGAGATTATGAAGAACGCGGTGGAGAACGCGATCGCGTGCACGATCTCCGGTTTCACGATGCCGAGGCGCGCGAGCAGCGGTTCGAGCAGATCCGCGAACGCCGGCTCGCCGATCCAGCCGAGACCGAGTGACGCGAGCGTGATGCCGAGCTGACAGGCCGAGAGATACGCGTCGAGCTGACGGTGCACCTTCTGCAGGATCCGTCCGCGCCAGCCGTGCTTGCGTGCGATGGCCTTCACCCGCGTCTGACGCAGCTTCACGAGCCCGAATTCCGCGGCGACGAAGAAGCCGTTCAGGAGCACGAGCGCGACGGCGACGATCATGTAGAAGAGATTGCTGGCCATGGTGGAAGAAATGCGCGATTTCCTGGGGGCAGACACGCATTTTGCCCGAGGCGGACGGGCTTGTCCCGACGCCGCCCCATCCACGCCCGACTTATGCACAGGGGTCGGAGGGACTTTTTTTCGCCAGATGTAAAGCCGGGCGGTGTACCGCACATTGCATGTGGTCAATAGAAAGGCATCTTCTCCAAACTGCGGGGGCGGTCGATCAGCACGCCGCGGAGCCCAGCTACCACGCGTCGCCCTCGCGCAGGCGAGGGCCCAGTCGTTCCGCCTCGGCGCGCAATTCGAACCCCGCGTCCAACGCCGGCGCTCGGCATCACCGCGTGAGATGACGGGATCCATGGCCCGAGGTTCACTGCTCGTGCCGCAGGCCACCGGCCACGCCCTGGTCTGCACGAGGGCGACAGGGATCAGCCACGGTCTGGAGAAGAACCGACAAAAAGTCCCTCCGACCCCTGTGGATAAGTTCTGCTGCCGTTTCCTGCTGGCTCAGATAGCGTCCGAGGAACGTCCCGACGCGCCGCTCGTACTCGCCGGGCGCAAAGGCGTGCAGATCGACGTGCGCCGCGCCCTCCACGACCCAGAGATCCTTCGGCACGACGGCGGCGTCGAACAGGCGTCGCGCTTCCGGCAGCGTCGTGTGGCGATCCGCGGCGCCGGCGACGAGCAGCAGCGGTGCGTTCAGCGAGCGCAGATGATCGGCCGGGCGCAGCTCCCCGACGCCGATGCCGAGGCGCAGGCGAAGCTGGGTGAGCAGCAGCGGCGTCGCGAGCCGGACGACGGAGCCGAGATGCAGAGCGAAGCGGTCGGCCACGGCCTCGGTGATCGTCGGGTACATGGATTCGGGCACGACCGCTGCGACGGCCGGGCGCCGACTCGCGAGCAATTCACGCCGCGCCGCGCGAGACCCCGCTCATCCCGACACGCTCGCCGGGCAGTTCACGCCGTAACCACGTTAGCGCCGGCGCCACCCCGGCCGCTTCGCGCACCCCGAACGTGATCCGCTCGCCGCGGCTCTCGCCGTGGGCCTGGAGACCGACGAGCAGCACGGCGCAGCCCGCCGCAGGGAGAAAGCGCGCCCGGCCGAGCATCGCCCGCCGATCGCTGCGCACGCCGTGGAGCAGCCGCACCGCACCCTGCCCCACCGTGCCCGGCGCGAATCAGCCCGCGATCGTGCCGCCCGCGGCGGTCTGCATGCTGACCGGGTTTGCAACGAGCTCCGCGGGTGGCGCACCGAACTTCGCCGGCACCGAACTTCGCCGGCACCGAACTTCGCCGGCACCGAACGCGGCGACGGCGATCGTCAGCACGATCGTGAAGGTGATGATGCCGAACCGCCGCCGGGTGAGGATCCCCGTGCGAAGTATCGAGTATCAGGAGGCCGTGAATTGTGCGCAGGCCCGGAATCGAGGACCCGCCCAGCGAATCGCTTGCACGCGCAGGACGTCGGCGGCGGCGGCGGCGGGCCCACAGTAGGCGTCCTTGAAAGAGCCGCGTGAGCATGCGGGCCGTGCACCGCGAGCGCTCAGATAGTCTGCATTGCTCTTCATGCCGTTCTGTTCAGCGTAATCGATGGCCCCGAACCCCTTGCCGTCGACAGCGTCCAGCTTCGCGCCGTGCTCGAGGAGCAGCGCGAGAATATCCGTACCTGCGTGCTGGGCGGCATGCATCAACGGCGTTCTGCCCGGGTGCACGATGAAGTACGAACACTGGATCTCGCTCAGTGCCTCGGCACTCTTGTATTCGTGATTGGGATCGGCGCCCCGGCCGAGCAGGAATTCGACCGCGGCTTTGTCGTCTTTCTCTATGGCGTAGTACAGCGCCGTCTTGCCGAATCCGTTTTGATGATTGACGTCGGCACCGGCGGCGAGCAGCGCGCTCATGTCGCCGGGATCGTCCAGGGCGAAGAAGAGCGGGGTCTCGTCCTCTCGTTCATCCGGCTGCCACCCCGCGAGCAGCGCATCGACGATTTCACGAGATTTGTGTTCGAGCAGAGCGACCTTGAGTGCAGCTGCGCGCTCGGATGCAGCCGCCTTGGCTATCGCCGCGTCGAGATCGTCGGGCCGGGTCTCCGCAACAAGGACGGCTTTAGCGAGCGGCGGCATTGCCCACCAGGGAGGCTCGGCGCCTTCCGGTGCGGAGAACGAACCCGCGGCGCGAGTCCGGACAATGTCGACGACCTGCCGAGCCGCGGTATCCGCGACGCGTTCGGAGAAGCCGAAGCGTGCCTTGAAATGAGCCTGCAGTTGAGGCCGGATTTGCTCTTCCGTGGCCAGGAACTCATGCGCCAGACGGAAGTTCGACGGACTCCTGTGCGACCAGGCGGAGAAGTAGGTGTCCCAGTCCTCGCGCAGCCCTGTACCGGGGCTTTGCACACCAGGGGCGAGCCCGGCTCCCAGCAATGCGAACCTGTAGTATCGGTCCCATGCGTAGACTATCGACCCGCTGCATTCGGACGATTGCTCCTCGCTGCGTATGGCCTCGGCGAGTCGCAGATACGGCTGTACGAACGGCAGCGAGCGGATGCCCCCCTCGCAGTCGAAGTCAATGGTGACGGGTGAGCCATGACCGGAACCGAGGTCTATAGCGCCGACGCCGAAGACGGCGAAGGGGTCGGCCTTCATTTCCTCGCAAGTGACGACGTTGTCGGCATAGGGCCCGGAAGGCGTCTCGGGTTCAGTCACTGTCGCCTCGTCTTCGGCAAGGCTGCCGAGGCTCCAGCAGCAGCAACACAAGAGCAGGCCGGACAACAGCCGGCGACGCCGTTTCACGGTACCAATCATTGGTGCGGGTCTCTTCCTGTGACAACCGGGGATGTAGCGCGATGTGCGCCACCATAGCTTGCAGCCCGGGCGCGCGCCAGATCCGGAAATCTCAGCTCCACACAGGGGTCTATCCACAGGGGTCGGAGGGACTTTTCATTGACCGGATGTAAAGGCCAGGACGGCGCCACGGTTTACATCTGGCCAAAAGAAAGTCCCTCCGACCCCTGTGGATAGACCCCTGTGGATAAGCGCTAGCGCGCTGTGGCGGCCTGAATCTGCTGCGCCGCTTCGAGGGGCATCAGCACGGCCGGCGACGTCTGGCGGGAGTACGCGAGCAACTTGTCGTTCTGGCCCGTCGAGAGTTCCCGGAACAGCAGGTTCGCGGCTTTCTGAGGGTCCGTAATCTCCGTCGCGACATACTCGCGATCCGGATCTTCGTGCTTCTCGACGGCTTTCCGCGCGGTGCCGTGCTCCTTGTCCGCGGGCGCCGGACGTTCGAGCTTCAGATCGTCGCGGATTGCCGCGAGCTGGCCGTTCGCGCGCGTGTGGTCCTCGATCATCATCGCGGCGAACTTACCGACGCTCTCGTCCTGCGTGCGCTGCTGCGCGCGCTTCGCGAGCTCGGACATCAGCACGCCGGCGAGCGGCGCGTCGGAGGGGTCGCAACGCGCCTCGAGCAACGCTTTCTGCCGTGCCATCACGCCGGCCTTCGCGGCTTCGTCGATCGCGCGCATGACGTCGAAGGGCACGGTCGGCAGCGGCCGGTACGTCGCATCGGGCGAAGGGGATCCGCGCCTGCGAGCGCCGCGACGAGACCGAGGGACGGCATTACCGGTTTCGATTTCATCGCGGGCCCCTTTGGAACGTCGCCGGACTCTGCGGCCCGGTGGCGGGTCCGGTTCGTCGGACAGGCGCGCGAGCCCGTGTCGGGCGCCGGCGGACAGCGCGCCGCCAGCGCAGACGAAACAGGGCATATTTCGCAGCGCGCGGCACGCGCCCTTTGCGACACTCCGGGCGCACGCCGCTGCGCGTCGCACCCGTCCGGAGGTGGGCGGGTCAGGGATTCAATGCATTCGAACGACTCGAAGAAAGGACATAGCCATGTGCAAATCGAAGAGGATCGGCTTCCTCGCCGGCGCGCTGCTCGCCGCGGGCGTCATCCAGCAGGCGGACGCCGCGAGCTACACCGCCGTCGCGACCGGCAGTCAGACACCCCTCCTGGCGCCGAGCAGCGCGACCGTGACGAACGGTGATTTCCAGATCGGCCCGAATCCGGGGGCGAGCACGACGGGCGACGGCTGGGATGAATGGACGACCTGGTCGTTCGACTTCAATGCCGCCGGCGGCTATCCCGTTCTCGGCTTCGGCGCGCCGCTCATTTCCGCGACGCTCACGCTGTCGCTGCGCACGCCCTGGTTCCCCGGCCCGCCGACGGACGTCGTGACGCCGAACGGCGGCGGTTTCAACGGCATCGTCATCCCGACGTTCATCACCGCGGCCGATCCGGGCGGCAACTACGGCACGGGCACGATGAGCTTCGAGCTGCTGAACCGCGATTCGACCTACACGTCGGACAGTCTCCTGAGCTTCCTGAACCTCCACGAAGGCCTGTTACCGATGATCTACGGCGACGACGCCATTGTGTACCACGCGACGCTCGAGCTCTCGACGGATCCCTTGCCGCTGCCGGGCGCGGTCTGGCTGCTCGCCGCACCGCTCGCCGCGATCGCGCGACGCAAACGGCCCGCCGCGTGACTTCCAGCGGCGCGGATCGCGAGATCCGCGCCGCCCCGGGCTTCATCCGCGCCGCGTGCTGTGGCATCTTCCCGCCATGCGCTGCGACGATCTCCTGAAGCACCACATCACCGCCCGCCTCACGGCGTTCGAGCGCCAGCACGCGATCGCGGAAGGCGCGCGCGCCGCCGCCGTCGCGGTGACGGTCACCGACGAAGGCCACGGCGCGGCGCTGCCGGGCATGCCGCAGTACGCGCGATGGCAGGCGAACGCAGCGCTCGTCCTCACGCGCCGCTCGATGCGGCTCGCGAATCACGCGGGCCAGTGGGCGCTGCCCGGCGGGCGCATCGATCCCGGCGAGACGCCGGAGGACACCGCGCTGCGCGAGCTCGAGGAAGAGGTCGGACTCTCGCTCGGCCACGACGCCATCCTCGGCCGGCTCGACGATTTCGTGACGCGCTCGGGCTTCATCATGACGCCGGTCGTAATCTGGGCGGGCCCGCATCCCGAGTTCCATCCGAACGAGCACGAGGTCGAATCCGTGCATCGCATCGCGGTCACGGAATTCATGCGCGAGGATGCGCCGCTGCTCGACGACGGTCCGGAGCCCGGCCGCCCGGTGCTGCGCATGCCGGTCGGCTCCGACTGGATCGCGGCCCCCACTGCCGCAATCCTCTATCAGTTCAGCGAGGTATGTCTGCGCGGCCGCCGCACGCGCGTCGCCCATTTCGATCAGCCGGCGTTCGCGTGGCGATGAGAAATTACGGGGACACGACACTCAATTCGGTTCCGAAATGCTCATCCGCCCCGGCGGCTTGCGGCAATTGAGTGTCGTGTCCCCGTAATTCTCCGTAGGACCGATCAGCCGCAGGCGTAATCGGACGCTCGCGATCCTGCGAACCGGCGCGTCGCCGCGGGTCGAGCGAACGTCCGATTACGCTGCGCTAATCAATGCACCTACCGCCTGCGAACGCGAAGACCGCGATCGATGCGCCTCCTTCGGCGGCGCATCCTATGACGAAGCTCCGTAGGACCGATCAGTCGCAGGCGTAATCGGAATGGACCTGCGAGTCTCTGCGTGATCTCACTTGCGGAGCTCGGCCGTCGCAGCCTCGTCGACGACGAGCCCTTCCGGGTCGTAATACGGGTCGCCCGTGATGACGACCCCATAAGCCTCGCGCGCCATCTCGAGACTCACGTAGCCGTTGCGCACGTCGCGCAGCACGCGCTCGACAGGCCGCTGCTTCGGCTTGCCCCAGCCGCCGCCGCCGTTCGTGATGTAGCGCGAGGTCGCGCCGGGCTGGGTGCGCCACACCGGCTCGCGGCCGAAGTAGAAGTACTCGCCTTTCGCGTCGAGCGCCTTCGTCTCGGAATTGAGCACGCCGCAGATCGGCGTCGAGTGCGCATAGGCCGAATCCTCGAGTCCGATCAGCGCGAGCTTGCCGTCCGCTCGCGGCGGGAACAGCCACGCCGCGCCCATGCCGCCATGCATGCCGCCGTAGACGCCGTTGCCGGTCGGCGTCTTCACGCGCAGATAGCTGCTGTAGTGATCGGCAGAGGTCTGCCACAGGGCGTCCTTGATGACGGCTGCACCACCGCGGTTGAAGCCGGGCCCCCCGGAATCGATCGCGTATTCCTTGCGCATCATGAGCACGGGCGAATCCTGCTCCATCGCTTCCGTCGAGGGATCGAGGCCGTTCACCATGTAGGTCACGGTGTAGGAATCGCCGTCCGCTGATTTGTCCGCGCCCCACGGGCCGTGCTCGCTGCCGACGGTCGCGACGTTCGCCCAGGCCGAACCGTCGGCGCGCAGCCCGTGCGCGTTGTGCACGCCGAGCGAGCCGAAATCGCCGCCGAACGCCTCCTCGCCCATCACCCGCCCGAGCTCGCGGAGCACCGCCGTCAGCAGCGTCTGCGTCATCTCCCAGTAGAGGAAGATCGCGCCGTCCGGCGGCATCGCCGAGAGCACCGTGCCGGGCGGCAGCACGATGTCGATGTCGCGATACGCGCCCGAGGTGAACGGCGTGTCGTGATCGAGCAGGAGCTTGAAGGCCGCGCCGATCGCCGTCTTCGTGTCGAGCGGCCCGGCGTTGATGCAGGTCCGCGCCTGCGGCGAGGAGCCGCTCAGGTCGACTTCGACGCGCCCGCCCGTCTTCGTGATCTTCGCGCGCACGACGATCTCCTCGTCGTCGCCGGCCCCGTCCGCGTCCATGCGGTCCTCGGCGTGATACACGCCGTCCGGCAGGCGCTGCAGCGCATCGCGCATCGCTTCCGCCGAGACGTCGCAGCAGTAGCGCGCCGTACCGCGGAACGCATCGGCGCCGTAGCGCTGGATCGACTCCAGCAGCAGGCGCTCGCCCAACTGCAGTTGCTGGAACATGGTCATGAAGTCGGGCTGCAGCACGGCGGCGAAGCGCGTGTTGTCGAACACGAGGCTGAACGTCGACTTCACGGGCTTGTTGTTCTCGAACAGCAGCATCGGCCCGAGCACGAGACCGTTGACGTAGACGTTCTCCTTCGTCGCCGAGAAGCCGCCGGGCGCGACGCCGCCCATGTCGAGCTGATGCGCCCGCACGTTCACGTAGGCAATCGGTTTGCCCTCGAAGAACACCGGGCGGATGAAGCACACGTCGTTGACGTGCGTGCCGGCGCGGTAGGGATCGTTGCACATCAGGACGTCGCCGGGCTTCAGGTTATCGACGCCGTATTCCTCGACGATGTTGCGGATCGCATCCTCCATCGTGCCGAGGAAGACGACGAGCGAGCTCGAGACGGCGCACATCGGGTAGTCGAGATCCGTGGGCCCCGAGATCGTGATCGCGAAGTCGTACCAGTCGCGGATGATGGGCGAGAAGGCGCTGAACATGAGACCGGTGCTCATGTGATCGACGATGTAGCGCAGCCGGTTGCCGAACACCATCGCGGTGAAGCGCTCGCAGCCGTAGATGTCGCGGAACTGCTCCTCGGTCCAGTCGCGCAGGCGGCCGCTCGTCGCGGCGGATTCCATCGTGCGGGTGGCGGGTGTGCTCATGTGTGTCCCCCCTTACGCTTTCCGCTCGATGCGGAGTTCACCGAACCGCCCGACGCGGGCGATCTGGTTCTGGGTGATGTAGGTCGTCGACAGCGCCTCGCGCACGATCGCCGGCCCCGCTATCTCGTCGCCGGACCGCAGATCGTCGCGCGCATAGATCTGCGCGAGCTGCTCGGCATCGGAGAGATAGCGCAACACGCTCGTGCCGATGCTCTTCAGCGCCGCGCCGCGGCGTTCGGCGAGCGGCTCGTAGGCGACCTTGTCGGTATGCACGACGGCGCGCACGCGATACGTCACGCCCTGCACCGGGATTGATTCGAAGCGGTTGCCGTTGCGCTCGAAGTAGGCGTCGTGGAAGTTGCGGATCATGGTCTGGATGGTCTCGACCGTGAACGGTCCACCCGGCACGGCGACGAACGGCGTCTCCCAGGTCTGGCCGACGAGCTGGCCGTCGAAGGCGCGCACGAATTCGACGTCCTTGCCCGGCCCGAGGCGCTTGCGGAGCTTCTCCTCCATCGCCTCGAACACACGGCCGATGTGCTCGACGGAATCCGTCGACAGCACGCGATACGCGCTCTGACTGATGGAATACACCTGATCGGCGGACAAGAGCCCGAGCGCCGAGAAGAGGCCCGGATGCGGCGGCACGATCACGCGCTTGACGTGGATGAGATCGGCGATCGCCGGCAGCAGCAGCGGCCCGGCCGCCCCGTAGGCGACGAGCGAGTAGTCGCGCGGATCGATGCCGTTCTTCACCGCGATGTTGAAGATGCCTTCCGCGATGTTGTTGAGCCCGATGTCGTAGGCATAGCGCACGCGATGCTCGAAGGACAGCGGCGTGTCGAGATTCTCGAAGGACTTGCGCGCGAGATCCGCGTCGAGCTTCATCTTGCCGCCGGCGAAGCCGTTCGGATCGATGAGGCCCGCGAGCACGCAGAGATCGGACATCGTCGGCTGCGTGCCGCCGCGGCCGTAGCACGCCGGGCCGGGATCCGCACCCGCGCTCTTCGGACCGACGGTGATGTCGCCGGCGGGCGAGATCGCGATGATGCTGCCGCCGCCCGCGCCGATCGAGGAGATGTCGTTCGACAGCGCGTTGACGATCAGATCGTGCTCGAGCTGGAACGTCGTGTTCACGAACGGCTTGCCGTGCGTGACGAGGCTGATGTCGCAGGACGTGCCGCCGATGTCCGCGCAGAGCAGATTCGGCTCCTCGATCATCGAGCCGAAGTGCGCGCAGCCGACGGTACCCGCGGCGGGGCCGGCGAAGACGATCTTGAAGGGTGCGGCCATCGCGTCCTGCGCCGGCACGAGGCTCGCCGTGCAGTCCGCGAAATTCAACTGGCCGCTGAAGCCGCTCTCGCGGAGCCCCGCGTCGAGGCGCTGCGTGTACTGCTCGTAGATGATCTTCATGAACACGTCGACGAGGCTCGTCGAGGCCCGCGCGTATTCCTTCGCGAGCGGGGAGATCTCGCTCGACACCGAGCACGGCACGTCGCCGAGCTCCTCGCGCACGAGCTCGCGCAGGCGCAGCTCGTGGGCATTGTTCGTGTAGGCGTTCAGGAGACAGATCGCGACGCCCTCCACCTTGCAGCGGCCGAGCACGCGGATTTCCTCGCGCGCCTGCGCCTCGTCGAGTGCGATCAGCACTGCGCCGGAGGCCGCGATGCGTTCGACGATGCCGCGGCGCAGATAGCGCTGCACGAGCGGCCGCGCGGCATCGCCGAAGGAGCGCCGCCAGCCCGGGTTCGTGAGCGCGGACGAGGGCCGCCAGGTGCGGCCGATGTCGGGGATGTCGCGATGGCCCTGCGTCGTGAGGAAGCCGATCTTCGGGAGCGAGCGCGTGATGATCGCGTTCAACCCGTGCGTGCTCGCGTGATTGAAGACCTTCGCCCGTTCCACGCCGAGCTCGCGCGCGCCGGTCACGACGCCGGCATGAACCTGTTTGTAGTCGGTCGAGACCTTCGCGGTGCGGATCTCGCCGTCGCGGACCGCGACCACGTCGGTGAACGTGCCGCCTACGTCGACTGCCATCATGGGTCTATCCTCCGATCGCGTCGGTCATGAGACGCACGTGTCCGAGCCGCGTCCACTTCTCGCGACTCACGGAATGCAGGCATTGCTGACACTTCACGGCCACGAACCAGCCGCGCTCGGACAGCACGGGATAGCGCATCAGCGATTCGGCATTGCATTCCGGACAACGGCCCTCGACGGGCTCGCGCGCCTGCACCGGCGGCGCCTTCGGCCGCGGGAACGAGAAATTGCTCATGACTGGACACACCTCGCGAACTCGAATGAACGGGAAAGCACTGCCGGCCGCGCGCGGCGGCAGCGGAACGGAAGCGGGCAAGGATCGCGGACCCGGATCGCCCCGACCGGCGACCCGTCTTCGCGGGGCCGTCCGTGGCGTGCGCAACCGCGGCTGAGTATATCAACCTGCCCTCGGGGCGCGAGGCTCCGCGTGGTCGCGAGGATAGTGTTGCATGGCAGCATCCGGGACGCGTGCGTCGAACCCAGACGCAGGTCGGATCGGCGCCGGCGTAATCCGACGGATTCTTCGCGTCCGTCCCCGCCGTGCAATCCGACGCAGGAACCCGGCGAAGAATACGTACGGTCCGCTGCGCCGACCGTCCCTGCGGATCCGGCGGCCTGCTACGGGCTCGAAATCGATTCTTCTCCATCGGTCATGAAGACATGCCGTCGCCCGGAGTGATGAAAGAGGCGAGCGCACCACAGCCTCGTCGTCCCGGCGAAGGGACCCTCCCGGCCTCCGCCGGGAGGGTCCCTTCGCCGGGACGACGGCTCTGAAGGATCTCCGGCTCCAGGGGCAGCACTTCTTTCACGGCAACCTGCGGGATCGTTCGACGCAGTGTGCTCCGGCTGATTCCTGTCACCCTCGTGCAAGCGAGGGCGACAGGGTGACTTGCGCGCCCCGGTGCGCGGGTCGACGGCCCGCGCGCTTCGCGGAAGAACCGTAGAATTCCGGTCCCGAATCCGACCCACGAGAATCTGCGAGGACCCACCCATGACCGAACGTCCCCCCATCGCCGTCGCGGCCCTCGACGTGCCGCTGCGCCTGAAAGCCTCGAACTATCCCGAGCCCTTCGCGAGCCTCATGGCCGGGCGCGTGAAGCGTCAGCTCGGCGAAGTGTTCGGGCTCGCGAATTTCGGCGTGAATCTCGTGCGGCTCGCGTCCGGCAGCCGCTCGGCGCTGCGTCACGCGCACTCGCGTCAGGACGAATTCGTCTACGTGCTCGAGGGCGAGGCCGTGCTCGTGACGGATCGCGGCGAGACCGCGCTCGGGGCCGGCATGTGCGCGGGTTTCAGGGCGGGCTCCGGCGACGCGCACTACCTGCTGAACCGCAGCGCCGGGGATGCGCTCTATCTCGAGATCGGCGATCGCACGCCGGGCGACGAGGTCAGCTATCCCGACGACGACATCGAGGCGCGGCTCGGGGGAGATGGCCGCTGGCAGTTCGTGCGGAAGAACGGCGAGCCGTACTGAGCGCTCAGGGCAGGAGGAGCTGGGCGTACTGGCGCCAGGCGGCGCTCCAGGTGTACTTCGCACGGACGTCGGCATTGAGCTGCACCGCAAGACGCTCGCGCAGTTCCGCGTCGTTCAGCAGCCGGCCAATGCGCCCCGCCATCGCATCGACGTCCTCGGAGCCGACGAGCAGCGCGTTCGTCCCGTCGTTCAGGAATTCGACGACGCCGCCCACCGACGTCGCGACGACGGGCAGGCCGGCAGCGCCGGCTTCGAGTATCGCGATGCCGAACGGCTCCTCGCGTGAAGCGGAGACGAACACGTGCGCGGCGCGGCAGTGCTCGAGCGTCTGGGCGTGCGAGACGTCGCACAGGAACTCGACGCGCTCCGCAATGCGCAGCTCCCCGGCGAGCGCGCGCAGGGAGTCGAGCGCCGGCGCGGTACGTCCGATCAAGCGCAGCCGCAGGTTCGACGCGGCGAGGCGCGCGAACGCGCGCAGCAGCACGTCCTGGCCCTTCTTGTTCTCGTACGTCCCGACGTTCAGCACGATGCGCACCGGCGCGCGCGCGCGTTCGCGCACGAGCGCGGGCTCGACGCAGCTCGCCGCGTCCGTGCCGTTGTGGACGGCGGTCGCGCGCTCGGCGGCGCTGCCGAGCGCCTGCACGAGGCGCCGCTTCAGCGCGAACGAGCAGGTCGTGATCGCGTCCGCGTGTTCGAGCGCCTCGAGATAGCGCGTGCGCTCGCCGCCCGCGAGCTTCGCCGCGGCGTCGATGTCGAGACCGTGATAGGACAGGACGAGCCGTCCGCGCCAGAGACCGAGGCGCCGCGCAAGCACGAAGAACCATGCGCTCGACGACGGATAGTGGATGTTCACCGCGCTCACGCGCTCGTGCGCGAGCAAGCGCAGCAGCGCCCGGCCGTGACGGAGGAACCACCAGAGATATTTCGCGAGTCCCGCGCCGTCGGCCGGCGCGGGCGGGATCCGCGCGCG
The DNA here is from genome assembly GCA_016209015.1 of Gammaproteobacteria bacterium. Taxonomy (GTDB): domain Bacteria; phylum Pseudomonadota; class Gammaproteobacteria; genus JACQWY01. The sequence goes on from JACQWY010000037.1 coordinate 74,945, forward strand.
GAACACGCGCAGTGCCGCATGTTCGTCCCACGCCGGGGTCACGGCGTTCCAGTCGTTCACGCCGATGAGCGGCGCGATCGCGCCTTCCCGCGCGGCCTCGCCGTAGAGCGCCTTGACGACGGTGTTCACGCCGCCGGCGTGATCCGGAGACCAGGGCAGGAGGAACAGGACGGTGCTGGGTGCGGGCGCGCCGCCCGCTGCGTCGTTCGACACGGCATCCTTTTCTTTTCGGGCTCGCTGTTACGTCCGGCAGAGTGCCATGAGATCGAGCGAGGCGTCGAGGTTCTCCGTCACGTACCCGAGCTCGCCCGTCCCGAGCCGGGGACTGACGACGTGGCGGCGTGCCGGCGCGCCCGTCTGCGGCCCGCGCTGACGCAGACGGCGCAGCCAGGCGAGCGCCGCGCCCGGGATCAGCGCCTTGAGGGCGTCGTTGATCGCGGCCTGGCGTTCGAGCGCGCGGGCGCGCGCCGCGGCGGCTTCCGCGGAGTCGCGGGCGCGCGTCACGCGGGCGCGCTCCAGCGCGTCCACCTCGCCCGAGCCGAACATGCCGTACACCTCGACGTGCGGGAACACGCCCCGCAGCGCCGTGCCGAGCTCGGCGGCGGAGAACTCGCGGAGGTGGTGCGGGTTCCAGGGCTTCTGGCCCGGATGGAGCCGCAGCACGCCGTTCGGCGTCGTGAACATCGCCGTGCCGCCGGGCTTCAGCACGCGCGCGATCTCGCGCAGGTAAGCGGGTATGTCCGGCACGTGCTCGATCACCTGGAAGCTCACGACGGCGTCGAACTCCGCGTCCGCAAAGGGGCTGCGTCCCCCGTCGTAGAGCGTGACCTCGATGCCGCGCGGCGCGAGGCGCTCGCGCGCGACCTGGACGGCGCGCGGCGAGACGTCGATGGCCTTGATGGTGCGCGCGACGTCCGCCAGCAGCTCCGTGCCGTAGCCGGTGTTGCAACCCCAGTCGCACAGCGCGAGCCCGGCGAACCGGCGCATGGCTTCTTCATAGGCCCGCTTGTGGATGAGATACGAGGCATACTCTTCGTCGGACTCGAAGTCCTGGTCGACGATGAGCGGGTGTTCGACTGTGAAGGCTGGCGATGACATCGGGGATCCTCTCCGGCGGGCACTCGGGGCGACATGGGCGTCGCGTCCTCGCGGCTCGCGTGCGGCCGTCCGAACTTTCGGCTAGCCTGACACGACGGTCAAGACGGCCGGCGCCCGTGCCGCGCGGGCACCCGTCACAAGCTGGGATATTGACATGCTCCATGCGCCCGCGCGCCGTCTGCCGTGCCTCGCCGCGCTGCTCTGCCTCGCCGTCACGGCCCGCAGCGACGATCTCGCCGCGACGGCCGCCGTGCTGCCCGAGCGCAGCTTCGCGAAGCTCGCGCCGCGCGCCGATCTGAAACGCCTGCCGCTGCCCTACAGCCTCTGGTACTGGATGGACTCCGCGGTCTGGGATCCGCTACACGCCCGTGTGCTCGCCGTCGGCGGGCCCGGCACGTGCTGCGCGAATCCTGCCGAGTACCAGCTCGTGACGTCGGACGCCGAGGGCTGGCACATGACGCGCGCGCCGTTCACCGGTGCGGGCCACGGCTACGACGCGAACGCGCTCGATCCGCGCACGGGCACGCTCTACTTCGCCCCCCAGCACGTGAAGGCCGTGTCGCGCTACGACGGGACGCAGTGGACGACGCTGCCCGAGCTGCCGTGGCCCGGCAGCACGACGCCGAGCCTCACCTGGTTTCCCGAGCTCGCGGGCGGTCGCGGCGGTCTCGTGTACGTCAATCAGAACGGACGCGTCGCCTGGTTCGACGGCACGGCCTGGCACGCGCTGCCCGTGCCGGCGCACGAGCCCTGGGCCGGCTACAACCAGTTCTCCGAATACGACCCCGTACACCGGCGCGTGCTGCTCGGCGGCGGCAACGGCTCAGGCAGCGTGCTCTACGCGCTCGACGCCGCGGGCATGCTCACCCGCCTGAAGCCGGCGCCGATCGAGCTCGGTGTCGGCCGGACGCTCGTCGCCAGCGATCCGCTCACCGGCACGTTCCTCGTCACCGTGCTCGCGACGCAGGAGTACTGGGCCTACGACATCGAACGCGATGCGTGGACGAACGTCACGGGCACCTTGCACGGCCGGCCGCGCCTCGCGAGCGCGTTCCAGGTCGCGATCCCGGAGCACGGCGTAATCCTCTACTTCTCGCACTATCACGAATTTCGCGACGTGTGGCTGTTCCGTTACGCGCCGCGCTGAGCACGCGCGACGTGAAGCCCGACGCGGACGTGTAAACGTTTGTCACGCGCGGGGCGAACGCGCGCGTTTGCGGCTTGAGGCCCTTGCGAAGCTCGGCGAGCATTGCAGCTCGAACAACCCCGAGAGGTCGCCATGCTTCGCCGTGTCCTGTATCCGCTCGCGCTCGCGAGCCAGCTCGTCGCCCCCCACGCTTACGCGCTCACGATCAGCGACGGGATGAACGAGTCGCCGAGCCACGGCAACGGCGGCGTCTACAACGCCTACCCGTGGACGAGCGTCGTCTTCGGTGGCACCGGCATGACCGCGAACGACGGCGTCGTGACATTGCAGACCGGCCCCGGCCTCGGCGTGTGGTTCGGCAACGGCGGCATGATCGGCTACAACCCGGGCTGGTCGCTCGCGAGCAACGCGGACGGCAATTATCTGAATATTTCGCTGAAGCTCGGGCCGCACACGGCACAGGGTCCGGAGGACTGGAACCTCTACTTCTACGACGGCAGCGGCTACGAGGCCTCGATGTCGCTGAACCCGGGCACCGCAGCCGGCTATGTCGCCGGCGATACGCAGTACGGATTCAGCGTCTTCCATGCCGATGCGAATGGCGCGCCGGCGAGCGAGTTCGTGCCGTTCGATTTCTCGGATGCCTTCCACAGCGTCGAAGTGCTGATGAAGGGCGGCCTCGTGCAGTACCGCGTCGACGGTCACGCCTACTTCACCGGCGCGGCCTACCTCGCCGGGCCGGCGAACCTGCTCGTCATCGGTGACGGCTCGGGCTCGACACCCACGGGCACGGGCACGATGCAGATCGATCGCGTGGTGTTCGAAGCGGGCACCGCGCGCGTCGCCGCCGTCCCGCTGCCGGCGGGCGCATTGCTTTTCCTGGGCGGGCTGGCGGGGCTGGGCGCGACGACGCGCCGCATCCGCACGGTCTGATCCTCGACCCCGACGCGGACCCAGAAGCCGCCGTCACCGGCCGACGTTGCAAGGCCCGTTCGCGCCGCCGATGCGGGATGCATCGGCGGCGGCCGGACGATTCCGCTCAGGGGGATTCGCGGCGGCTCCAGGCCGCGGTGTCGGGCGTCTCGGGCCCGAAGCACTTCGCATAGTCCACGCACTCCGTGCAGATCGGCGCGCGACAGAGATTCAGTCCCTCGCGATCGCAGAGCTGCTTGTAGAAGAACTTCTTCCAGCGCATGTCGTTCGTGTTCTTCGCCGCGAGCGCCGGGAAGCCGCCCGCGATCAGCAGCGACAACTCGCCGCGATGCGCGAGGCCCATGTCCTCCCAGAGATGATGCTCGCCCATGCAGCACATCGCGATGATCCGGGCGAGCCACTTCGTCTCTGGACTCGTGTCGGCGCGATGGTCCTCGAGCAGCGCCAGCAGATCGTGGTACTCGTCGGCGTCGAACTCGGAGCCCGGCACCGGTCCGGCTGCGGCATCGCCGAGCGTGAAGCGCGCGAGCACCCCGGGCAGGAAATAATCGAGCGCCGCGCGGAATTCCTCCGATGAGGCGCCGAGCGGCGGGGTGAGCGTGCCGGCGTAGCAATGGAAGCGGGCGAGCGCGGCACAGAACGCGCGCGCCAGCGCGTCGGCCGGATCGCGCGCGAACGCGAGCAGCTCGGCGAGCGCCGGCATGTTCCGCAGGGCCTGCGGTACGCACCTCCACGCCGGCTGCATCATCTCGCTCACCGCTTGCATCCCCGTCGGTCCCGGCTCATTCCTTCTCGACGAACACCGCCGTCGATTTCATGCCGACCGTCACCTTGTCGCCCTTCTTCAGCGCGAGCTCCTTCAGTGAGCGGGTGGTGATCGCCGCGGAAATGATGCCGGCCTTCGTCTTCACGTCGATCTCCGACATCGCCTCACCGGCGATGATGTCGACGATCTTGCCCGCGAGCTTGTTGCGGATACTGGATTTCATCGCGTCCTCTCCGTATGCGCACGGCGCATCCGCGCGCGCGTGTCCCGTTACGGCGAAGCACAAGTCGTGCCGGGCAGCAGGGCGCCTTACGGGCGGGATCGAGGGGGGGGACGGGATCAAATTCGCGCGCCGCAGGCTCCAACTGCGCTGCAGCGGTGCATGCGGAAACGTGCGTCCGGCCGGTCGCGCGTTGCGGGCGGACCGGCCGGAAGCCTCTGGCGGCTATCTCACCTGGCGGCGCAACGGATAAGCGCCGACGGGATTGTAGATCCCTTCGACCCTCCGGCCGTCCGCGGTTTCCATGACGACCCGGTAGCAGTGCTCCCGGGTCGTGACGGCGACGGCCTTGTTGCCGTCCGCGACGAGCTGGGCACGGAGCTCGTTGGGGGGCGTCCAGTGCGCCTCGTCGAGCGTCGTGCATTCGAACGTGCGTGCGTAGAGCGATGTCGACGCGGCGAGCGCGCCGGTGAGTAGCAGGAGCCTGGTGCAGCAGTGCATAGCGTAATCCTCGCCAGTGAACGAAATCCTTTGCGCGCACGCTACGCCGCAATGCAGCAGAAATCATTAAGGAAATGCAAAATTTCGCGGCGCGTCGGCATTCTCACAGGCACCCACGGGTGAACGGAGAAACGTTCGCGGTGCCCGCCGGCGTGACGCGGACGGACGAACGGGCCGGGGCCGGCCGGCCCTCAGCCGGTGACCGGCCACTCTTTCCCGGCGTGATGCAGCGCGAGCCAGCGCCCGAGCTCAGCGACGCCGGATTTCGCAGGTCCGATTACGCCTTCGGCTAATCGGACCTGCGAATGGCGCAGGAGGCGCATCGATCGCGTCACAGCGCCGACGGCCCGTTCGTGTAGCACTTCTTCGGACAGATCTTCGAGCAGGCTTCGCAACCGACGCAGTTCTCGGGATGCGCGATCGTCATGACCTTCTTTTCGTATTCCTCGTCGTCGTCGTCGTCTTCGTCACCGAGCACGACGGGAATGAAGTTGCCGTCCTCGTCGACGCCCGCCATCTGCAGGACGTCGCGGCCGCAGACCCGATAGCAACGGCCGCAGCCGATGCATTTCGTCTGATCGATTTGCTGTGCGAACTTCGGGGTCCAGATCTCACCGCTCGGCAGAGTGACCGTGAATACCGCTGCGTCCATTCGTTCTCTCCTCGTCTCAGGATGCGGCCGCGAGCGCTTTGCGCGCGGCGTCGAGTTTCTGGTAGGCCTCGAAGGTCTTCGCCGCGATCTCGGGGATGCGCTCCCACTGCCGGGGCAGCTCCTCGGAGAGATCGTGCAGGTCCATCTTGAGCGTGGTGGCCTGGGCGTTCAGCTTCTTCACTTCCGCTTTGAGCGCTTCGATGTCGGCCATGGTGCTCTCCGCGCTCAACCGTAGTGCGCGACTTCGGGGAACTTGCGGATCATCTCGACCGCGGAGTCGACGAGCTTCCCGCCTTCGGCCGCGAGCTTCTCGCAGGTCGGGAAGCCGAAGCGATGCACGTCGCGCAGATGCTTGTTCACGACCACGAGCCGGCCCGCGGTCAGCACCATGCGGCCGAAGCCCTCGTGATGCATTTTCATGATCGGCGAGACCATGACGCCGGTCGCGCGCTCGACGGCGAGGCCGACGGCGTTGTAGAAGAGCTCGAGCCGCCACAGCGTCTCGGGATCCGGATCGCCCAGCAGCGGGATCGCCGCGCGCTTCGCCTTGTCGAGCACGTAAGGTTCGAGCAGCTCGGCGTCGCTCTTGCCTTCCCAGCTCCCGTAAGTGTCCTGGGCCCGCCATTGCTTCACGAGCTCGCGCACGAATTCCGAAGTCATCGGATCCGCGGCCACTGCTGCTTCAACCATTGCTCCCTTCCTCCTCGTCGTCGAACGACGCCGTCCGGTTCGCGCCCTTGGCGAGCGCCTTGCGCAGCCACGGCGGAGGCGTGCCCTTCAGCACGTCGCGGAGCTTCACCAGGATCTCGTCGATGGGCTCCGGGCCCTGCACCTTGATGGGATGAATCTTGTGGGCGACGACGCGCGCCGCACCCGAACCGCCGATCGCCGCGACGTAGAGGATCGCGCAGTCCTTGATCGCCTCGATCTTCAGGCCGAGCTTGTCCTCGTTGCCGTCTTCCTCGAGATCCCCGTCGAACTGGATCGTCTCGACGAACTGGTGGCCTTCCGGCGAAATCTCGTAGACGGCGAGATTCTTCGCCCAGCCGAAATGCGCATCGACGCGCTTCAAGTCCTGGGTGGCGAAAGCGACTTTCATGCCTCTGACTCCTTGGTCATCGATGAGCTTCAAGCGGCGGCGCGGCTTCATGGCGGGGCAATGTCCAGGTGTCCGGATGATTGTCGTGCTGGTTCGCGATGAAGACATTGCCGATCTCGAAGATGAGATCCCGCGTGCCGCGGTAGCCGATCGAGAGCTTCTGGGCCGCGCCGAGGCGGTCGAACATCGGCAGTCCCATGCGCACGAAGGGAATGCCGAGCCGCTCCGCCGCCTGGCGGCCGTGCGAATGGGTAATCAACAGATCGCAGCCGTCCGCACCGCGCTCGAGATCCTCGAGGTCGCCGATCGTGACGGTCTCCGTCGGAAGCTGCTCGAGCAGCGTGCTGTGCGCGGGCGTCGTGACGGCGCAGGCGATCTCCGCGCCCATTTCCGTGAGGAAATTGCCGATCGCCCACAACAGATCCGGCTCCGCGCCGATCGCGACGCGCTTGCCGCCGAAGAAGAAGTGGCCGTCGAGCATCGCGTCGACGAGCTGGCTGCGCTGGCGGCGATACTTCGCGGGTACGGGGCGGCCGCTCCATTCCGCGAGCAGCCCGTGGAGCCGGTCCGAGGCCTCGAGTCCCGTGAGGCGATCGGCCAGCACGTAGGGCACGCCCGCCGCCATCTCGAGCGCCATCGCGGCACCGCGCATCTGCTCGCCGATCGCGAGCGTGACGCGCGCACTGCCCATGGCCTCGATCGCTTCCACCGTCGTGCCGCCGAGCGTCGTCGGCAGGAAGGTCTCCGGGACGTGGCCGTCGAGCGAGCCCGAGAGATCGGGGAGGAAGTTCGGATGCAGCCCGAAGTCCTGGATGATTTCGCGCAGCTCCTCGAGATCCGCGGGCGTGAGATGGCAACCCGGCAGCACGTTGATCATCTGCGGGTTCTCGAGGTGCGCGACCGGCGCGTTGTGACTGCCGATGACGACCGCGTCGATCACCGCCGTCACCGCCTTCGCCCAGCCTTCCTGGAAGGAATCGAGGAAGTCCGGCGTCGAGACGTAGACGATCGGCAGATCGCCGAGCTCGGGATGGCGGGCGCGGATGAGCTTCAGAAAGCCCTTCACGTCGTCGCCCTTCGTCTCGGTGAGGCCGGTGGACGCGATGCAGATGATCTTCGGGTTCGCGCGCTTGACGATGTTGAGTATCGCCTGCTCGAGATTCTCCATACCGCCGAGGATCGTCGTGACCTCGTTCATGGCCGTAGTCTGCAGCGGAATCGTCTCGCGGAAGTGGCGGACGAACAGCACGAGCCCGAAAGACGTGCAGCCCTGCGCGCCGTGCAGCACGGGCATGCAGCCGTCGAGGCCGAGGAAGGCGAGCGCGGCGCCGATCGGCTGGCTCATCTTCAGCGGGTTGACGGTGCAGGCCTTGCGGCTCGTGACGACGTTCGCCATGTCAGGCTCCTTTCGCCAGCGCCGGCGCGGTCGTCGTCTCTTCCCAGGGCGCGGGCTTCCTCAACTGCGCCCAGATCGGGTTGTGGAGCGCGCGGTCGATCTCGGCGCAGAGCTCGACCATGCCGACGTAGCCGGCGTAGGCATGGTGACGCTCCTGGTTGATGTCGAGCCAGGGCATCTTCGCTTTGAGGGCGACGAACTGCGAGCGCCCGCCGGAGAGCATGATGTCGGCACGCGCCTCGCGCAGCATCCTGTACATCTCGCGCGGCGGCAGCTCGTCGATCATGTGTGCGTCGCCGCCCATGATCTCCTTGATGCGCTCCTTGTCCTCGTTCGTCGATTTCTTCACGCTCGTGCCGGCGATTTCGAGCCCGGCTTCCTGCAGCGCGGAGACGACGGACCAGGATTTCACGCCGCCGGTGATGAGCAGCACGCGCCTGCCGGCGAAGCGCGGCTCGAAGGACGCGATCGCCTCCCGGGCCCGCGCCTCCTCGCGTTCTATGAGGGCTTCCGTGCGCGCGACGAGGTCTTCGGGCGCACCGCGCGCGACGAGCAGCCGGCTGAGCTCGCGCAGCGAGTCGCTCGTGTCCGAGATGCCGTAGAACGAGCCCTCGAAGTACGGGATCCCCCAGCGCTCCTCCATCTTGCGCGCGACGTTGATCATCGCCTTCGAGCACACCATCATCGCGGCGCGCGCCCGGTGCGAGCGCGCGACTTCGTGATAGCGCGCGTCGCCGCTGATGCAGGAGAGGATGCGGATCCCGAGCTCGTCGAGCAGCGGCTTGACCTGCCAGAGCTCGCCCGAGAGGTTGTACTCGCCGATGATGTTGATGTCGCAAGGCGTCGTGTATTCCGGTTCTTCCGTCCCGATCACGTGGTCGAGCAGCGCTTCCCCCGCGAGCTTGTTGCCGAGATTCTTCGAGCCGACGAAGCCCGGCGCGTTGATCGGCACGACGGGCTTGCCGAACTTCGCCGCCGCCGCCTTGCACACGGCTTCGAGATCATCGCCGATGAGTGCCGTCACGCAGGTCTGGTAGACGAAGATCGCGGGCGGGTCGTATTTCTCGATGATTTCGCGAATGGCCTTGAAGAGCCGCTTCTCGCCGCCGTAGACGACGTCCGTCTCGTTGATGTCGGTCGTGAAGCCCGTGCGGTACAGGAGCGGACCCGAGGATTTCGCGCCGCGGTTGTCCCAGGAGTTGCCCTCGCAGGCGATCGGGCCGTGCACGAGATGGGCGACGTCGGTGATGGGCTGGAGCGCTATCTTCGCGCCGTCGAACGCGCAGCCGCCGGCGGCCGCGCCGGGCGCGAGCTGCTTCGTGCAGCCCTTCTTGCGCTCCTTCGTGCCCTTAGCCTGGTTCGTCGCGCAACCGGGTTCGTCGAAAACCGCGGTCACCTTGTCGTTCAACGTGCTCATCGGTGCACCTTCCTCACGCGTTCCCGAAAGTGGAGGAGGCCGGCTCCACACCGTCGCCCTCGCGCAGGCGAGTGCCCAGTCGCTCAGCCCCGGCGCCGCGGTCGAACCGCGGGGCCGGGATCCGGCCGCGGCAGCATGCCGAGCTCAGTGCGGCAGCAGCCCGGGGTTCGATTCCGGCGCCACGGGTCGCCGACTGGGCCCTCGCCTGCGCGAGGGCGACACGTCGGAGCGAGGCTCCGAACCGCTGCCGATCCTGCGCAGGCGAGTGATACGGCGGCGAGCCGGCGGCCTTCCCGGGATCCATCTCAAAACTTCACCAGGATGTCCTCGTGCCGGACGATGAACTGGCAGGCGAGCCGCCACGGCGGCGGGATGTCGTTCACTTCGGCGTCCGCGATCTGTTCCTTCGTGATGCGGCCGGCGAGCGTGAGCACGGTCTTCTCCTTCTCCGTCAGCATCACGCCGAGCGGGCGCTTGCCGGACAGCACGGACACCTGCACCGCGCAGGAGCCGCACTCGCCGTTCTGGCATTCGAAGTCGACGGGGATGCGGTGGTTCTTCGCCACCGCGAGCAGCGTATGGGTGTCGCCCGCGGTCGCGTAGACGGTCACGTCCTTCTTCATGCGCGGCGAGCTGAAAGTCACATTGGCCATGGGTCTTCTCCGGCACCGGCGGCCGAGCTGCCGCCGGCGCCGTGCGTCGGTTAACGGATGATGTCGTAGCTGATGTCGGTCTTCGCCGTGACGATCGTGCTGGCATCGATCGCCTCGAAGATTTCGTCGAGCAGCGTCACCAGGACGCGCAGCGAGCCTTCGTAGCCCCAGATCGGAAAGCGATGGTGATGATGGCGATCGAACACCGGGAAGCCGAGCCGGATGAGCGGCACGCCGCAATCGCGCTCGAGATACTTGCCGTAGGTGTTGCCGATGAGAAAATCCACCGGGTCCGTGAACAGCAGCGAGCGCAGGTGCCAGAGATCCTTCTTCGGATAGACCTTGCAGCCCTTGCCGAACGGGCTCGCGTCGAACAGCGCCTGGACCTTCGCCGCCCACCCGTCGTTGCCGTTCGTCGACAGCACCGTCACGGGCTCCGCGCCGAGCTCGAGCAGGAACCCGGTGAGACCGAGCATCAGATCCGGATCACCGTAGAGCGCGAACTTCTTGCCGTGGAGATGCGCCTGCGAATCGGCGATCGCGTCCACCAGGCGACCGCGTTCCTTCGTCAGCGCTTCCGGAATCGGCTTGCCCGTCAGACGCGAGACTTCCATCAGGAAGCGATCCGTGCCCGTGACACCGACCGGATGATTCAGCGCGACGACTTCCTGGCCCTGCTCGCCGATGTACTTCGCGGTCTTCTCCGCGCTGTATTCCTGGAAGACGATCGTCGCGGACGCGTGCAGCGCCTGCATCGTTTCCTCCTTCGTCGTGCCGCCGTCGTACATCCGGAACTCGCCGTCCGTCGGCGTATTCCAGGCATCGGACGGATCGCAGAGCACCGTGTAGTCGACGCCCATCTGGTCGAACATGCGGCGGATGACCGGCATGTTGCCGACGACGAAACCGTCGAAGCCGCCGATGAAGTTGATCTTGCCGGGAACCGGCTTGCGCTCGCCTTCCTTCGTCCAGAAATGCTGGACGATGCCCTTCAGCGCGTTGTCGTAGCCCGTGATGTGGCTGCCGACGAACGCCGGGGTGTGCGCGAACGGGACGTCGAAGTCCTCGGGGATCGAACCCTTCTGCTTCGAGGTCTTGATGAACGCGTCGAGGTCGTCACCGATGACCTCGGCCATGCAGGTCGTCGAGACCGCGATCATCTCCGGCTTGTAGAGGTTGTAGGTGTTCGCGAGGCCGTCGATCATGTTGTTCAGGCCGCCGAACACCGCCGCGTCCTCGGTCATCGACGAGCTGACGCAGGACGTCGGCTCCTTGAAATGACGCGAGAAGTGCGAGCGGTAGTACGCGACGCAACCCTGCGAACCGTGCACGAACGGCAACGTGCCCTTGAAGCCGTTCGCCGCGAACACTGCGCCGAGCGGCTGGCAGGCCTTCGCCGGATTGACCGTGAGCGCCTCGCGCTTGAAGTTCTTCTCGCGGTACTCCGCGGTCTTCGTCCACTCGTTGATTTCGGCGATCTTCGCGTCGGAAGGCTTGAACTCGAATTCGCTCTTCTTCTTCGCGAACATCGAGGTGTATTCCGGCTCGCGGAAGAGCAGCTCGTGGTCTATGACCTTTTCAGCGTTCTGCGGCATATCGATAACTCCAAATGAATCCTTGCGGCGCGGCGGCATCCCGCGATCGGGCGACCGCCGCGCGACGTCGTTAAGCCGCCCAGGGCGCCTTCGTGAGGTTCCACACCGGGCTGTTGATCGCCATGTCCATGTCGCGGGCGAAAATCGCGAAGCCGTCGTAGCCGTGGTAGGGACCGGAATAGTCCCAGCTATGCATCTGACGGAACGGCACGCCCATTTTCTGGAACACGTACTTCTCCTTGATGCCCGAACCGACGAGATCCGGCTTCACCATATCCACGAAGCGCTCGAACTCGTAACCGGTGACGTCGTCGTAGATCAGCGTGCCGTCCTTGACGTAGTGCGTGGTGCGCTGGTAGTCGTCGTTGTGTCCGAACTCGTAGCCCGTGCCGACGATCTCCATGCCGAGATCCTCGTAGGCGCCGATGACGTGACGCGGACGCAGACCGCCGACGAACAGCATCACCTTCTTGCCTTCGAGGCGCGGGCGGTATTTCGCGATCACGGCGTCCATCATCGGGCGGTATTTCGCGATGACCTTCTCCGCGTTCTCCTTGATCGCGTCGTCGAAGTGCGAGGCGATTTCGCGCAGTGAGGCTTCGATCTTGCTCGGACCGAAGAAGTTGTACTCGACCCAGGGGATCCCGTACTTCTCTTCCATGTGCCGGGAGATGTAATTCATCGAGCGGTAGCAGTGCAGCACGTTGAGCTTCGCCTTCGGCGTGTTCTCGAGCTCGGCGATCGTGCCGTCGCCCGACCACTGCGCGATGACGCGCAGACCCATTTCCTCGAGCAGGATGCGCGAGGACCAGGCGTCGCCACCGATGTTGTAGTCGCCGATGATCGCGACGTCGTAGGGCGAGGGCTCGAAGGGGTGGCGCGTGCCGTCCGACTTGTCGAACACCCAGTCGCGGATCGCGTCGTTCGCGATGTGGTGGCCGAGCGACTGCGAGACGCCGCGGAAACCTTCGCAGCGGACGGGGACGATCGTCTTGCCTTCGTACTCCTTCGATTTCTTCTTCGAGACGGCCTCGATGTCGTCGCCGATAAGGCCGATCGGGCACTCGGACTGCACCGAGATGCCCTTGTTCAGCGGGAACAGCTCCTGGATCTCGTCGATGATCTTCTCGAGCTTCTTGTCGCCGCCGAACACGATGTCCTTCTCCTGGAAGTCGGAGGTGAACTGCATCGTGCCGAACGTGTCGACGCCGGTGGTGCCGATGTAGTAGTTGCGGCGCGAGGCCCAGGAGTACTGGCCGCAGCCGACCGGGCCGTGGGAAATGTGGATCATGTCCTTGATCGGACCCCACACCACGCCCTTCGAGCCCGCGTACGCGCACCCGCGGATCGTCATGACGCCCGGAATGGACTTGATGTTGGACTTCACGCCGCAGTCGGCCTTGCCGTCCTCGAAGGTTCCGAGGTGCTTCGCGCGCTTCTTCGCGGTCTTCTCCGGGTAGACCTTCAGCACTTCCTCGATGAAACCCTTGTTCCGGGCTTTCGGATCTTCTACGGGTACGCTCATTTCGCTCTCCTCTGCATGCTCGTTGCCGCCTGGTCGCGGCGCGCTCTCCCGGGTGAGGGGGGAGCGCGCCGGGGCCTCAGGCGACGGCCTCGGTCGCTGTCTTGCCGATGATCGACTCGTCTTCCTTCTTCATGATGCCGAACTCCATCAGGAGGTCTTCGAGTTCGTCCATGGTGATCGGCGTCGGAATCGTCCCGTTGCCGGCGTTGGCGTGAATCTTCTGCGCCAGCGTGCGGTACTCCTGGGCCTGCTTGGACTCCGGGTCGTACTCGATGACCGTCATGCGGCGCAGTTCGGCGTGCTGCACGACGTTGTCACGCGGGACGAAGTGGATGAGCTTGGTGCCGAGCTTGTGGGCAAGCGCTTCGGCGAGCTCGTATTCCTTGTCGGTCTGGCGCTCGTTGCAGATGAGGCCGCCGAGACGCACGCCGCCCGAGTTCGCGTACTTGAGGATGCCCTTGGAGATGTTGTTCGCGGCGTACATCGCCATCATCTCGCCGGACATCACGATGTAGATTTCCTGCGCCTTGTTCTCGCGGATGGGCATGGCGAAACCGCCGCACACGACGTCACCGAGCACGTCGTAGGAGACGTAGTCCACGCCGTCGTACGCGCCGTTCTCCTCGAGGAAGTTGATCGAGGTGATGACGCCGCGGCCCGCGCAGCCGACGCCCGGCTCCGGACCGCCCGATTCCACGCAGCGGATGTCGCGGAAACCGATCTTGAGTACGTCTTCGAGTTCGAGGTCTTCGACGCTGCCCGCTTCGGCGGCGAGCGAGAGCACCGTGTCCTGCGCCTTCGCGTGCAGGATCAGACGGGTCGAGTCGGCCTTCGGGTCGCAGCCGACGATGAGAATCTTCTGGCCCATCTCGGCGAGCGCCGCCAAGGTGTTCTGCGAGGTCGTCGACTTGCCGATCCCGCCTTTGCCGTAGAACGCGATTTGCCTTAAAGCTGCCATATCATTCCTCCTGTTCGGAATAATTCATTCATTGCGATGCGGTCCAATGTGTCGCCGAGCCTCGGCACGTTCCCTGTGCCAGCACCACCCTGGCTGCGTCTCACGTCCGGCCAACCCATTCAGTTCGAAGAGGCCTAGAGCAACGGCTGTGCCAGTCGCGTTTCGTCGCGCTAAACGACTGACCTCACACGGGAAAGCGCGTGTGTGATCGCAACACCGCGGCGCTTTGCGGCGTGTCGCGAACAGGACAAAGCAAGAGCGCTTGTAGGAAACGAGACACGCAGCGGCGCGGGCTCGCGTGTCGCACGTCGTACACCGAAGCGAGACAGGAAGCGGGCTGCAGCGCGATCCGGCGTGCGCATGGATAAAGGGGAACGGGATTTGCTGTGAGCCCCACGGATCATCAAGGAGAGCCGTCCGGGGAAGACCATGGCGAGAGTCGTTTTCTACGAGAAGCCGGGGTGCGCGAACAATACGCGCCAGAAGGCGCTGCTCGCCGCGGCGGGCCACGAGATCGAGGCGCGCAATCTGCTGAGCGAGGCGTGGACCGCGGAGCGCCTGCGCAGGTTCTTCGGCACGCGGCCGGTCGCCGAGTGGTTCAACCGCGCCGCACCGCGCGTGAAGTCGGGCGAGATCGTGCCGGAAGCGCAGAGCGCGGAGAGCGCGTTGCCGTTGATGCAGGCCGATCCGCTGTTGATCCGGCGGCCACTGATCGAAGCGGAGGGCCGGCACGAAGTCGGCTTCGATCCCGCACTCATCGAGGTCTGGCTCGGGCTCACGCCGCCGCAGGGCGATCTCGAAACCTGTCCGCGCACGGCGCGCGCCGAGGCCGGCCATTGCGCCGCGCACGCGGGAGACTTCCTTGACTAAACCCCTCGTGCGCCCTCCGAACCCGCATTACGGCAAGCTCGGCGGCGAAGCGCAGCTCACGCGCCTCGTCGAGCGCTTCTACGCCGTCATGGACGAGGCGCCCGAAGCCGAGCGGATCCGCATGATGCATCCGCGCGATCTCACGGCCTCGAAACGGAAGCTCTTCGCTTTCCTGAGCGGCTGGCTCGGCGGGCCGCCGCTGTATGCCGAGCGTCACGGTCCGCCGCGCTTGCGCGCGAGCCACATGCCGTTCCCGATCGACGTCGCCGCCCGCGAGGCCTGGCTGTTCTGCATGCGCAAAGCGCTGGAGGAAGTCGTGCCCGAGCGTGCGTTCCGCGACGAGCTCATGACCGCTTTTTTCCGAACCGCAGACTTTCTACGCAATCAGGGAGAACCCCATGGCCACCATCAATGACACCCCGCTCGGCAGCCTCGAAGCCGAGAAGCGCCTCATCTCGCCGGTCCACAAGGGCCCGGCGGGGAAGCCGGGCCGCTTCGGCTTCCGCGGCGAGATCGCGCTGAAATTCGCGCAGCAGATGGCCGACGAAGCGCGGCCGCCGGAGGTCAAGATTGACCAGGTGATGACCGTCGCGGACGTCGGCGCGGTGGCGCTGCCGTTCTTCACCGGAGTCGTCGCCTCGCTCGGCTACCTCGAGCTGCTGTGCGAAGTGCTCGGCGAGAAAATCGACGCGAACGGACGCTATTTCCTGTTCGCGACGAACCTCGACATCTCGAAGAAGTACCGGATCCCTTTTGGCGGCGCGACGTGGTACGTGCTGCCGCTCGACGAAGCGACGGTCTACAACGAGCTGCTCGAGCTGTTCAACATCGACAAGTCGGATCTGAAGAAGCTCGACACCGGCGCGAAGCTCGCCGCCGTCGCGGACGCCGCGGCAAGGTTCGAGGCCGACTGGCCGGAGATCAGCTTCGCGAAGGGCCTCGACGTGATGGGGCCGATCAAGGTCCGCGAGAACAGGCCGGTCTGAGTGCGGGCAGGTTCCGATATGAATTGGACTCTGACCCCATTTCCTTTGGGGTCAGAGTCCAATTCCGACTCGTCGCCCCCGCGCCGGCGGGGGCCCAGTCGGCGACCCTCGGCACAGGCCGCGAACCGCGGGTCGAACGCAGCCATCGATGACGGGGCCGGGCACCCGCCCCGGGCGCGGCTCGCGTTGCCCGGGCTGCGTGCCCCGGCAATTGGGGTCAGAGTCCAAAAAGAATTGACTCTGACCCCAATTCATTTGGGGTCAGAGTCGCCATGACCCCACCCTCCGGCCGCGACTCCCGCACCCGCCACCTCAGCACGAATCTCGTCGGCATCCCGACCGGACTGCTCGCGAGCCTCGCGTTCAACGAGCACCCGAGCGAGTTGCACATCAGCGGCGTGCGCGAGTTCAACCGCTCGCTGTTCCGCTATCTCGACGAGGCGCCGGACGCCGCGGCCGCGGGCCGCACGTTCCAGGACTACATGAGCGTCGTCTTCGCGATCCAGCCCGAGAAGCGGCCGCGCGACGCCGACGGCAAGCGGCAGTTCCGTGCGAGTTATCTCAAACTTCTCGCCGACTGGGGCTTCGATTCGAACGGCGCGGCGGGCGCGGTGATGAAGGGCTGGATCGAATCGCGCTTCGGCATGTTCCCGACGTTCCACAAGGCGCCGCTCACGAGCTTCACGGGCCCGGACTGGAGCAACTACGTGATGGAGAAGATGGCGAGCCGCTACCACAACAACAGCATCAACGTGCAGCTCGATCTGCTCTACGAATACTGCCAGTGGTATCTTCGGCGCTTCAGCGCCGATTCCGGCCCGCAGATTACGCTCTACCGCGGCGCGAACCGGATGGCCGAGGAGCACGTGATCGAGGAGGTCTCGAACCGCGAGGTCATTCTCCGGCTCAACAATCTCAGCTCCTTCACGAGCCGGCGCGACATTGCCGACCAGTTCGGCGACTACATTCTCGAAGCGCAGGTGCCGAAAGTGAAACTGCTGTTCTTCAACGAGCTCCTGCCCAGGCATCCGCTCCAGGGCGAAGCCGAATACCTCGTCATCGGCGGCGACTACCGCGTCGCGCGACACGTCCTGTGAAGATCGATCACGAGCGGGCGCTGGGCGCCTACCTCGGCCTCGCGTGCGGGGATGCGCTCGGCGCCCCCGTCGAATTCCTCACGCGCCGCGAGATCGCGGCCCAGCACGGCGTGCTCCGCAAGATGATCGGCGGCGGCTGGCTCAAGCTCAAACCCGGACAGATCACCGACGACACGCAGATGTCGCTCGCGCTCGGTGCGGCGATCGTCGAGGCCGGCCGCTACGACGCCGCGACGGCCGCACGGCATTTCGGCGAATGGCTCAAACGCAAACCGATCGACGTCGGCAACACCTGCCGCCGCGGCATCCGCCGGTTCCTGTTGGAAGGGACACTCGAAGGCCCGCCCTCCGACGGCGACGGCGGCAACGGCGCCTGCATGCGCAACCTCCCGCTCGTCCTCGCCACCCTCGGCGACCCAGCGGGCTTCGCTGCGGCCACGCGCTCGCAGTGTCACATCACGCACAACCATGCACTCTCGGATGCCGCGACGATCGCCTCCGGGCGCATGGTGCAGACGCTGGTGCTCGGCCAGGGCATGGAGTCCTGCCGCGCGATCGCCGACGCGCTCGTCAGCGCGCATCGTGAGTTCAAATTCGATCCCTATCCCGGCCGCGCCTCGGGCTACGTCGTCGACACGATGCAGACCGTGCTCCACTACTTCTTCAATACCGGCACGTTCGAGGACTGCGTCGTCGCGGTCGTGAACCGCGGCGAGGATGCGGACACGACGGGCGCCATAGCCGGCATGCTCGCCGGCGCGTGTTACGGCCGCGCCGCCATCCCGAATGCGTGGCTCGACAAGCTCGATCGGCAGGTGGGGCGGGAGATCGAGTTGCAGGTGGAGCGGCTCGTGGCCTTGTCGCCGGCGGGGCGGGAGGCGGCGGCGGCTTGAGGGGCGGCTGTTACGCGAAGAAGTCCGCTTTGCGGCGGTGAACGGACGGCCTAGACTGCGTGTGGGAGGGTCGTGATCGACCCGACGCGACATCGGGCTCGCCTTCGTGCGCGGGTCACGAACTCGGGGAACCTCTCATCGTCGAGGTTGAGCGTGTCGGGCCTGATGTCGACGAAGACCCCAGGTTCGTCGCACGAAAGCACTTCCGAGATCCGCCCTCAGGGATAGATCTGGACGCTCGTCCGCTCGAGCTCCACGGCCCTCGGCGCTGCGTAGGCCCCGCCCGGGCGGGTGCTCTTGCTGAGGACCACCCCCGCGCTGCGAGGGTCCTCGGTGCGATCTCGATCGCATCCACTGTCACGCAGCCGATCCCCATGAAGCAGTGGTCGCCCACGGTCACGTGCCCTGCGACCGAGACGCGGGCGGACATGAAACAGTGATCGCCCACGGCTGAGTCATGCCCCACGAAGCATCCGCGCCAGATGATGACATCGGAGCCGATGCGCACCCCCTGGTCGATGATGGCATCGTCAAGCAGCAGGCAGTTGTCGCCGGGCGGAAGCTCGGACTCGTAGCGACACCTTGGCCCGATCGCCGACGGCATCTGGTAGCCGAGGGACTTCATCTCGGCGTACTTGGCGCTCCTCGCCGAGTTCATCCGCGAATAGCCCATCGCCACGAACATCAGATAGCGATCTGGCGGGAAGGTCTCGGCCAGCCGGCTAGCCGGCTCCACCGGCAGGCCCTGGAACTCGCGGCTCGTGAGGTAGGCATCGTCAACTATGAAGGCGACGACCCGGTGGTCGCTGCCGCGGCTGAAGACGCGCCACGCCTCCCGAGCCACCTCGCCGGCGCCGAAGATCACGAGCTCGCTCACTTCGGACCTCCTTGCTCGCCATCCTCGCCATGGCGCTCGTGGGGCTCGTGCGAGTAGACCTGCCGCACGATCGTGTAGGGGCGGTCCTTAACCTCGCTCATCACCCGTCCGAGGTACAGCCCCAAGATGCCGATGCCCAGCATGAGCATGCCGCCGACGAGCCAGATCGACACGATCAGTGAGGCCCACCCGATCTCGGTGGTGCCGTAGAGAATCCGTCGCACCGAGATACAGGTCGCTGCGAGCACCGACAGGACCGAGATCACGGCCCCAATCTGGAACATCCACGTGAGCGGCTTGGTGCTGAAGGTCGTCACGGCGGTGGTGGCCATGGCGATGCGGCGTGTGAGGGAGTAGGAGGTGGCGTGCCGGCTGGACTTGCTGACAGGCACAGCCGCCTGCTTGTAGCCGGTGATGCACATCAGTCCCAGCAGGTAAATCTCGTGATCTCTGTGCCGAATCAGGCTGCGCACGTACCGCCGGCTCATGAGCCGCATCGTAAGCACGTTCGGCGGCACCTGGACGGCCGCGAGCCGGTTGTAAACCCGATAGAAGATCCCGCCCGTAAACCGCTCGACGGGCCCGCCCTTCCTGGACTCCTGTACGCCGTAGACCATGTCGGCCCGCTCCCGCTCCATCACCTGGTGCAGCGTCAGCAGGTCCTCGGGTGGCTCCTCGAGGTCGCAGTCGATCAGGAAGACCAGGTCTCCGCGAGCGTGGGCGCAACCCGTCATGATCGCCTTGTGATGGCCGAAATTGCGGGAGAGGTCGACGATCCGGACCTTCGGG
Source organism: Gammaproteobacteria bacterium (assembly GCA_016209015.1). Taxonomy (GTDB): domain Bacteria; phylum Pseudomonadota; class Gammaproteobacteria; genus JACQWY01. The sequence continues at coordinate 94,417 of JACQWY010000037.1, forward strand.
TCCTCAGCCATGAGGCCCAGCGCGATCTCGAGCGAGTCGTCGGGCGAGCCGTCGTTCACGTAGACGACCTCGTAGCCGTCGGTCAGGTCACGGGCCGCGGCCGTCGCGCGACGGTGGAACTCCTCCAAGTAAGGAGCGGAGGCATACATCGTAGATACAATGGACAGTCGCACGTGTCTACCTCGCTCTCAGAGCGACATCATTTACGAGAGGGCTTCCGCCCGTGTTGAATAGCAGATCGAGGATCGAGACATAGCTCGAGGACCGAGCTTCCCCCGTCAGCTCGACCTTCGAATCCGCTCTGTCATCCCGAATGGTATGGCATTTTTCGATAAACGTTGAGATCACTTCTGGCGGGTAGCGCCGGTGCCATAGGAATTTTCCGAGGTCGCTAAACGAACCTATCATCGCCTGGGCGAAAAGGCCGAGATCGACCCGACGCGGTCAAGTCCCGAAACGGCCAACCATAGCGAGCCTCTCGGAAAATTCATGAATACGTAGTGCCGCGCGTTTCTGGCTTGCAAACGTAACAGCGAGGGAAATTGAACAAGCAAGCGTAGGTCGGGCTGACGAAGGAAGCCCAATACTCGGGGCGCGTCGCGAACTTGGTTCGTTCGTGCAGGAAGCCAAACGAAAAAAAGCACAAGGACCGCTGCATGCGCTATCTACGTTCGGTATCCCCGGGCGGGACTTACTTCTTCACTGTGAACCTTGCCGACCGGCGACTGGATACAGTCGTTCGCCACATTGGCAATTTGCGCGAAGCGGTACGCAAGGTCAAAGCCAGTCATCCATTCGACATCGTTGCCATGGTAGTCCTGCCGGACCATCTACACTCCGTGTGGCGACTCCCGCCGGATGACGCGGACTATTCCGTCAGATCGTCGTTGATCAAAGCCTGCTTCTCCCGAACGCTCGCGAGCGGTGAACCGGTTGCTGATTCGCGCAACGCCAAGCGCGGGCGCGGCGCTTGGCAGAGGCGCTATTGGGAGCATCAAATTCGGGACGATACCGACTGGAACTGCACGTGGACTACATTCATTTCAATCCCGTCAAGCATGGATATGTCCAACGACCTAGCGAATGGCCCTACTCCACGATTCATCGGTACGTTGCGCGCGGGGTGCTTGCGGACAATTGGTGTGTCGATGCGACCAACGATCTGCAAAGTTGCGGTGAGTGACGCGTTGGGCTTCCTTCGTCAGCGCAACCTACAAGATCCGGCCCCGGGAAAGCGCGGCCTGGCGATATCGAGCGCAGCTTACGCAAGATCGGCAACGACCCGTGGATCGGGGTGCGGGCCGCGACGAATTCGAGGCGTGGGCCTCTGCAACGTTTTCCCTATGTCGTGATTTGTTTCGCGACGGATCGGTATCTCAGCATCGTCGCCGTCGCACACCGGAAACGCCTGCCCGGCTATTGGCGCTCACGCCCCTGATTCATTCCCCCGGCCCCACTGCGCGCTCGCCACGCGCCCGACCGCGAGATCGATCGCGCGTTCGACTTTCGCGTTCATGGCGGCGAGCTCGGTCGGATCGGAGTAGAACGCCATGTCGACGTCGTGGCGGATGTATTTCGCGGGAAGCTCGTTCAGTGCGATGCAGACGATGTCGACGAACGTGTCCCCGTCGACGGCGAGATTGCGGGCGCGCACGGCGTCGATGACTTTGCGCTCGTAGTAGTTGTGGAGCTGCTCGATCGGCGAGTCCGGGAGGGTGCTGGGGCGTTTGGATAGCAGCATGATCGTTCTCCGCGCGGGCGCTGGCCGGCGGCGGCGCCGCCGGCATGAACCTTATCGGCGTCGGGCGGGAGGGGCTTGAAAGGCCGGGGCGCCGATAAGACCGCGATCGATGCGCCTCCTTCGTCGGCACATCCCATGGGCGGGGAAAAATTGAGGGGACACCTAATTTGATTCGACCGGGACCTGGCGACGGGTTCGAATCGGTGGCCGAATCCTGACAGCATGGTCGTTCTCCGCGCAGACGCGTCCGGCGGCGGGCGAGAGGCGCTTGAAACGGAGCATATCCGGGAGCCGCCGCCGGCGCCCGGCGCCAAGCTCGAATCCCGCGATCGATGCGCCTCCTGCGTCGGCGCATCCTATGAGAAGCGACGCCTAACCCACCGCCGCCAATACCGCCGTCGCGGGCTCGGGCGCGAGCCGCGCGGCGAACGTTTCGAGCGGCATGTCGAGGCGCACGATATTCTGCCCGGCCAGGAACTTCAGCTCGTTCTTCGTCAGCTCGCCCGGCAGAACAGCGAAATGCGGGCCCACTGAGCGTTTGACGATCTGGCGGGCGAACGTGCGCTGGAGCTGGGTCGCGAACCGCTCGCCGAGGAACAGGAAGCCGCGGTCGCGGCGGCGTTCCTTCACGAGCTCGGGGATCGGCGTCTGGATGTCGATCTCGGTGAGGACTTCGACGTAATCGCTGTCGGAGATGATGTAGTTCGCGGCCGGTGCGACGCTGCCGAGCGGCTGGTAGACGAGCGTCGCCCAGTTCGCGGCCTCGTCGATCGTCACCTCGTCGCCTTCCGGGTCGTAATACTTCGTCCAGGCGTCACGATGCTCGGCCTGGCTCACGCCCTGCACCATGCCCCAGCCGTCGCGGCCCTCGAGCGCGCGCTGGAGCGCGTCGTCGTACCACGCCGTCACGACGAGCGGCAGCTTCTCCAGGCTCGCGATCAGCGAATGCAGCTTCGTCACCGGCGCCGCGCCCGTGAACGCGTCGGTCATGATCTTCGAGAGCGTCTTGCGATGCTTGAAGTTCTCGATGAACTGCGCGGTCGCCGTCGGGTTGTTGCGGATCTTGTGCGGCACGCTCGCTTTCGCGGTCAGCGCGGCGGCAAGAGTGGCGAGAGAATGCGGCACGCCGGGACTCGGGCCCGCGAGCTCGAGCACGCCGGGGCCGAGATAAGGCACGAGGCGGCCGGTCGCGAGCGCGCGACTGAGGGAGGCGATGTCGTGGGTGTGGGTCATGGCGTAACTCCGTGCTGTAGTGCGCTCAGTAGATCGCTGCGCCCGCGCCGACGTTCACCGAAGAGTCCTTCGCGGTCTTGACGATGAACTTCACCTGGTCGGCCGTGAGGTGGGCGTGGAACGGCAGGGCGATCGAACGATCGGAAATGCGATCCGCGACGGGCAGCGAGCCCCGGTGCAGACCGCGTTCCTTGAAATACGGCTGCAGGTGCAGCGGCCGGCAGTAGGCGGCGGCCTCGATGCCGGCGGTGTTCAGATCCTCGACGATGTCGTCGCGCGCCTGCTTCTGGAAGCGCGTGCCGAGATGGACGGTATAGCTGAACCAGTGGACTTCGCTCGCCTCGGGCGCGAGATACGGCGGCTTGATGCCCTCGAAGGACTGGATCTCCTCCAGATAGAACGCCTCCACCGCCTTGCGCCGCGCGAGCAGCTCGTCGGCACGCCGGAGCTGCAGCAGGCCGAGCGCGGCCGTGACGTTGCTCATCGTCGCGCGCAGCGCCGGGAAGCCGCCGACGACGACCGAGCTGCGATCCTCGAGCCGGTGCGATCTGAAGCTGCGCAGGCGCGAGGCGAGCTTCGTGTCGTCCGTCACGATCATGCCGCCCTCGCCGCAGCAGATCGCGGAGGGCGCGGCGAAATCGAAAACCGAGGCGAGGCCGAACGTGCCGACGAGCCGGTCCCGATAGCGTGAGCCGAAGCTCTCGCTCGCATCCTCGATGAGTGCGACACCGTGTTCCGCCGCCAGCGCTTCCAGCGGCCCCCAGGCCGCGGGATGCCCGTTCACGTTCGTCGCGACGATCGCCTTCGTGCCCGGGCCGATCCGCGCGGCGAGCTTGTCCGGTGCGATGGACTGCATCCAGTAGTCGATTTCGGAGAGGGTGAGCGTCGCGCCCGCGTGCGGCACCGCCCAGGCGACGTGATGCCAGGAGTACGGCGCGGCGATCACTTCGTCGCCGGCGCCGATACCGAGTGCGCGCAGCACGAGGAAGAGGCCGACGGAGCCGCTCGGCACGGCGATCGCATGCGCGCGACCGAGGCGCGCGGCGAACGCCTCCTCGAAAGCCTGCACGACGCGCCCCTGGCCGAGCTCGGGCGAGCGCAGCACGGCAGCGACGCCCTCGAGCTCGTCCGCCGAGAAATCGGGATCCGCGAAGAGGATGGTGTCTGCCTCGCTCATGCGCGCTTCGCGAGCACGATGCCCGTCGCCGACGTCGGCTCGGTCGTGATCTCCGGACAGTGATTGCGGCCGTCGATGAGGTAGACGGTGTAGGCGCCGAACGTCCGGTAAGGCGTCTCGCCGCGCATGTCGTCCGCGTCGACGACCGACACCGAGGCGCCGAGGGCCTCGCGCAGCGCCGCGACGTTCGGGCGCGCCGCGCCGCCGAGCTCGGCGGCGAGCGCCGCGAGCTTCGCTTCTTCGATCGCCATGATCCGCGCTCTACCTCATTCGCCGAGCTTGCGCGCTTCGACGGTGATCGGCAGACGGGTGTCGGCGGCCATCGCGGGCAGCTCGAGGCGCCAGCCGTTGCCGAGCGTGACGACCCCGCCCCACATCTCCGGCTTCTCCATGTCGACGATCGGCTCCTCGAGATCCTTCTTTGCGACGTAGGCCGAGAGCTGACCGTTCGCGCTCCTGCGCAGCATGACTTTCATGTGTGGTCTCCGATGATGAATGCGTATTCAGGCGGCACGCTGCGCGAGCAGCGCGGCGAGCGTGTCGACGACGCGGTCGACTTCTTCCGCCGTGTTGTCGGGGCCGAGGGAGAAACGGACCGTCCCGAGCGCCTGCTCCTCGTCGAGGCCCATGGCGAGCAGCACGTGCGAGGGCGCCGTGCCGTCGCTCGTGCACGCCGAGCCGGCGGAGGCATAGATGCCCGCGCGCTCCAGGCTGTCGAGCACGAACTCCGCGTCGACGCCGCGGAAGCGCACGCTGCTCGTGTTCGACAGCCGCGGTGCGCCGGCCGCATTGACGAACGCACCCGGCACGTTCGTGACGAGGCCGCGTTCGAGCCGTTCGCGCAGCGCGAGCGCGTTCCCGGCGAGCGTCGCGACGCCGGGTTCGAGCCAGGCGCAAGCCGCGCCGAGCGCGGCGATCCCCGGCAGGTTCGGCGTGCCCGCGCGGCGGCGGCGCTCCTGGTGGCCGTGCAGCAGCGGCGGGAGCTTCAGACCCTTGCGTACGTAGAGTGCGCCGATGCCGGGCGGCGCGCCGAACTTGTGGCCGGACAGCGCGAGCAGATCGACCGGCAGCGCACGGACGTCGACCGGCAGCCTGCCGACGGCCTGCACGGCATCGGTGTGGAACAGGGCGCCGTGCGCGCGGACGAGCGGCGCGAGCTCGTCGAGCGGCTGAATGGCCCCGGTCTCGTTGTTCGCCCACAGCACGGAGACGAGCGCCGTGTCGGGGTTGAGCGCATTCGCGAGCGTCTCCGGCGCGACGAGCCCGTCGGCATCGACGTCGAGCCGGGTCACCCGCAAGCCCTGCCGCGCGAGGTGCTCGACGAGCGCCAACGTCGACGGATGCTCGACGGCGCTCGCGATCACGTGACGTTTCATCGGCTGCAGCGCGAGCGCACCGAGGATCGCCTGATGATTCGCTTCCGTGCCGCCGCTCGTGAAGACGAGCTCCGCGGGCTCCGCGCCGAGGAAGGCCGCGAGCTCGCCGCGCGCCTGCTCCTGCACGCGCTTCGCGGCCTGGCCGGCGGCGTGCTTCGCGCTCGGATTGCCGGGCGGCGCGGTCATCACCTCGACCATGCGCGCGACGCACACCGGCAGCACCGGCGAAGTCGCGTTGTGATCGAAGTAGATCGTGCTCACGGCCAGAACCGGCGCGACTCGTCTTCTGCGAGCTCGGCGAGCAGCGGCGCAAGACGCGGCGCTTCGCCCGCCATGCACCAGCGCCGCGCCGCGTGATCACGGTAGAACAGACGCCACGTGCCGCTCGCGGCCGTGTAGCGGATGAGCGCGACCTCGATCTCGCCGCCCCCGGGGTCGATGTTGCGCGAGCAGTTCGGGCTCACGATGCGATAGCCGTTCTCCGCCGCCAGTACGCGCGGCGTCACGTAGCGATAGCGCCGACGGCCTTCGACCGCGCGCAGGATGCGCCGGTGATCGAGCTCGTTCGGCTGGCTCGCCGCGGCCGCGATCCGCCCGCGTTCGCCGCGCGCGCGCGCGTTCACGGCGGCGGCGGCTGACGCCACGGCGAGATCTCCTCCTCGAGGCAGCCGACGACGCGGCGCCCGGCGAAATCCACCATGTAGATCGGCAGATTCTCCGCCACGTGGTGACCGACCTGGACGATTTCGCCCACCGTGCCCGCGGCGACGAGCAGCGCGTCCGGCGCGAGCTCCGGATGGCTGCCGTCGTTGTAGAGGTCGAGCGCCGCGGCGACGGCCAAGCCTTCCTGATAGCGGGGTTCGCGGAGGTCGACCGGGCTCATGCCGGCACGTCCGCGATCGGCACCCAGTCCTCCGCCGGATCGAGCTCGCGCGCCTTCATGCCGACGCGATAGCCGCGGTCGATGAAGTCGACGCTGTAGATGTAGAACTGCTGGAGGAACGTGCCGATGCCGCAGACGTAGCCGACCTCGCCCTTCGTGACGAGGATTTCGCCGATCTCCTTGCCGCGGAACGTGCCGTCGTTGCGGATCGTGCGCCGCGAGCGCACTTTCATGCCGTACTCGAAGGCCGGCGGGCCGTCGAGCTCCACGATGTCGCTGTCGCGTGCGATTTTCATCATCGTCTCCTCGTTCAGTGCAGGATCTGATCGCCGCTCGCGGCGCTCGAGCCGAACAGCCGTTCGCGGGCGCGGGCCGCGACCGCTTCGTCGTCGTTGTGCGTGAGCTGCTGGAGGACATGACCGGCCTCGATGCGGCTCGCCACTTCGTAACGCACACGCCAGTCGGGGTCTTCCGAGAGCAGATGCAGGAGTCCCGCCGGCAGACGCCGCGCGACTTCGAGCCGCACGTCGTCCACGGGGTCGCGCGCGAGCTCGAGCAGCGATCCGGTCGGGATGCGCGTCGCAACCGTACGGCGCACCTGCGTGTCCGGGTCGCGCATCATGAGCGTGAGGAGCTCCGGGCGGATGCGCCGCGCGACGGTGAGCCTCACCTGGTAGTCCTCGTCGCCCATCAGCGCGATGAGATCGCCGTCGTCGAGACGTCCCGCGACGCGGATGCGCACTTCGCGATGCGGATCCGCGCGCAATCTCAACAGATAGCGATACGGCAGCCGCGACACCGCGGCCCAGCGCACGACTTCGTCGGGATCGTTCAGCAGCGCCGGCAGTCTGAATTCGTCGGCATGGCGCGCGGCGAGCGCGCGGACCTCGAAGTAGGGATGGCCGAGATAGTCGTTCGCGAAATTCGGATTCTGCTTGAAGAAGCGCTCAATGCGCCGCGCGTAGCGATCGTGCACGCAGGCCCGGAGCGGCTGACAGCGTCCCTTCCCGAGCAGGACCGCATGCGCACACTCCGCGCAGACGACGGGCGCGCCCTGCCAGTCGAGCGCGGTGAGGATGTCCTCGTCCGGATCGCGATCAGTCATCCTCGGCCTCCGGCACGAGCACCGCTTTCAGGACACGGCCCTTCAGACGATCGAGCGCGTCGAGCTCGGCGAGCTTGGCGAGCGCGCGCTCGCCCTCCGCGATCCGGCCGAGGCGGAGATTCAGGTAGGCATAGCCCTTCAGCGCGAAGAGGAAGAAGCGCGGCAGCGGCGTGAAGCCCGCGAAATCCGCGGCCTCGGGTGCGACGTCGCGCCAATCCCTGCCCATGCCGAGCTCGTGCGCGGCGCGCGCGAGGCACTGCTCCGCGATATAGAGCGCGGCGTCGGGGCGGCCCTGGTAGAAGTGAAAGCGGTAGAAACCGATGTCGACCGCGAAGTGCCCCGGTGCGAGCTCGCGCGCGCGTTCGAGATGCTGGAGGGCGCGTGCCGGATCACCGTAATGCAGCCCGGCGAGCGCGAGCTCCTGCTCGGCCGCTTCCGGCAGGCCGGCGCCGAGGCAGGCGTCGTCCGGCCACGCGTTCGGCGCGGGTCCGGGCGGCATCCTGCTCGCAGCGGCGGTCATCGCTCAGTGCCGGCGGCCGATGCTCGACACGCTGACCGTGCCGACGCCCGGCGGATTCGCGCTCTTCTCCGGGCTCGAGCTGCTGCAGCCGCAGGCGACCTGCGCATTG
>JACQWY010000041.1 GCA_016209015.1 Gammaproteobacteria bacterium
GAGGTTCACTGCGCGTGCCGTGGGTCACCGACGGGGCCCTCGCCTGCGCGAGGGCGACAAAGTTCAGCCGAGGCGGAATGGGTCGAATGCCCCCGCCGGAATTAGTGCCTGTCCCCGAATAACCGATGTAAACATCATCCCGTCCCGCCCTCACACTGGAGGACTTTGACCTGGCCACGGATGGGGGAGTTTCGGGTGGCCGCCGGGGACATGGCGCAGGCAATTCCGCAAGGTCGCCGGCCCATGTAACGGCTCCGCCCCTCTTACCGTTCATGGGCGCCGAGCGCGGGGACACCGAACAGCAATTGCCGTGCAACCTCCAGGACTACCTCGAGCTCGTCGATACCGCCGGCCGCCTGGCCCACCCGCACAAACGCGGCGCCATCCCGGCGACCCAGATCCCCATCCTCGAAGTGCTCGGTATCGCCCGCGATGAATGGCTTGCTACCGTCACACAGATGCAGCGGCGCTTCGAGCTGGTCCTGGGCTCACCTCTGAGGCGGGAACTCTTTGCCGCGAAACAAGGGCGCCGCTGGCATCGCGGCAAGCTTGCCGCGCAACGTCTGTACCGACGCGCACAATCTTGACCACTGACGCCGCCATAGCGTCGCACGGCATGTGCGACACGGGCGGCATTGCTACGGACGGTGCCCGCTGACCCGTTCTCGTACTCCACACGAATCCGCTTCCTGATTCGACGACCAAGCTGCGACTGAGCGTTCACATTCGCGGGGCTCTGCAAACCGGGCGGGCAGCAGCGTGGGCAGACGATCGAGTTTGTGCCTGTCCTGTGTTGTTTCTGCCTGTCCCCGAATAACCGCCGCTGTTTTCCCACTTGTCGCCCTCGCGCAGGCGAGGGCCCAGTCGTTCGCCTCGGCGCCGGTGTCGAACCGCGGGGCCAGCGCAGAAGACGAGCGCGGTGCGGAATGGAGCTCTCGAAAGTGCGAGGTTCACTGCGCGTGCCGTGGGTCACCGACGGGGCCCTCGCCTGCGCGAGGGCGACAAAGTTCAGCCGAGGCGGAATGGGTCGAATGCCCCCGCCGGAATTAGTGCCTGTCCCCGAATAACCGAAGCGGCGCGAACGCGCCGTGCCAATGAAGTAGAGCAATGCGGTGGCCGGAACCCACAGCACCAGCCAGAGGATGACAAAGAACCACGAGCAATAAAGCGTCACGCCGAGAATCTGCACAGCGTTTCCCGAGTTGTCCGCTGTTCCGACCACAAGCGCGAAGGCCGCAGCCACGCCGAGCGCCGGAAATTAGTGCCTGTCCCCGAATAACCCCCCTCGTTGCCTTCTCCGGCTCGTATCGTTTGCCTAGCTAATGTCAGAAAATCTTGCTCTAAAAGATTCCTCGGCGTAAACGGCATCGACTTATCCTCTTATGCTTGAATTCGTCCGCGAATAGTAGAAGTGCGTCACTTCTTCAATTGGGTCTCGAAACTGCACCTTCGGCCAGCTTGGGCAAACATCTCGCCGCTCGTCGCAACAGCGCCGGACACCATTGCGACATGCAGCCTGTACGCGTATGGCTCTTCTCGTGGCGTCATTCGCTCGGCCACAAAACTGTAGAGGAAATACGAATTTCCAAATTTGATTACAGCATCGCGATCTATTTCACTTCGCACGGCCGCCTCGTTGACATTCGTTCCGAAAACCCACCGGTACTTGCAGTACCCATCGGCAACCGAGAAGACGGCGTACCTGCCAAAACTCATCCCACGTTCGGACTTCCTTTCTCCATATATAACGTCTTCCGCGGGACCCAACCCCTGATTACCCAGAGCGATCCGATAAATCCGAAAGTTGGCAGATCCAATTTCTGCTCTCACCGAATATAGGTAGCCCTCCAACCCTGCGGTCTTTTGCTTGTGGTCCTCGCTATCGCAAAACGCGAATTGCGCAAACGCCGGGTCCGCCAAATCCCGGGGACGGGCAATGGGTTCTGGATAGGTGATTTCAGGGGAATTCGACGAGAGGGCCTCGAACAGAACTGGGCAGATTGTTCTCGCCGGTTCTTCGAGTGATTCTTTGCCGCCCATCAAGCGCATCGGTCCGACCTTGCGCAGCATATTAGCGACGACCTGGCCCTTAGCGGCTTCTTTAACCTCGTCCGCCGAAATCGCCAAATTAGCAATCAGCAGTAAGGCAAGCGAAAGCGATTGCGCGGAATTGACGAGGCCGCAACGCCAAACAAAACCCATAACGAAGGAACACCGTGGCTTAACCATGACTCTCTCACATCCCCCTGCTTGTACTTGAGCAACGGACTCGACAAAAACTCGATAAGTCGCCGCTTCCCCGTCTTTATTTCAGCACTGACCGCCATCCCGGGCGCGAGGTTTAGCGGGCTACTGTCGATGTTCATTGCCGCCTCTTGGAGCGCGACGCAATGAGTTTCTGTGCGATGGGATTCGCAAGAATCGTTTCAGACGTATCTGCATTAAACATGTGCGCGATAGTCTGCGGATAAAATGTTTGAAGAACGATTCGGTCCAATCGATTCGCAAAAACTGATCGCACATCGAACAATGGCGGCGCAATGAGGTCAGCACATAGGACAGGAACCCGAAATTCTTGCAGTTTGGCGCACCGACGTTGGATCGACATTCAAGCGGCATTACATCGTTCGAACATAATGTCAGAGCAAACATTATTGCTCCGCTCACGAAACGTTCTAGCGAAGCGCATTCGGCATGAGCGCGATCACGAAACGACGTTAGATAGAGTGCAGCCTCGACCCGATGCGTTCCGGGCTTGTTCACAGTAGCAAGTGCGTTAGATATCATCTTTCCCTCCCACCTTCCTGTCGGTACCTCAGCAACGGGCTCAATAGGAATTCGATCACCGTCCGCGTTCCCATCTTCAATTCCGTAGTCACCGCCATCCCCGGCGCCAGCGCGACATCGTTCCCGTCGATCATCATCGTCGTCGCCATTAGCACGACGTGCGCGGTGTATACCAAGCCGCGCTTCTCGTCGGCCACGGCGTCGTGAGAGACCCTCCGCACCTTGCCGCGCACGGAACCGTATTTCGTGAAGTTGAATGTCTCGATCTTAACCACGGCCTCCTGCCCTTCGCGCACGAACCCGATGTCCTTGTTCGGCACCATCGCTTCCACTTCGACGGGTGTATCGTCCGGCACTAGCAGCATCAGCGGTTGCGCTTCGGTGACCACTCCGCCGACCGTGTGGACGACGAGCTGCTGGATGGTGCCGGCGAGCGGTGCGCGCAGCGTCTGCAGCTCGAGCTTGCGCTCGGCTTTCGCGATTTCCTCGTCGTAGGCGGCGCGCTTCGTCTCGGCGTCGTCGAGCTCTGCCATCCAGCGATTGCGATATTGCGCGGCGGTGACCGCGAGCTTCTGCTGGAGTGCGCCTAGCGTCGACTCGATCATGCGGCGCTGATGGCGCTGCACGTCCCGCTCCTGTTGCTGCTCGATGCGTTGACGTTCGAGCTCGAGCCATTTCACGCGCGGTACCATGCCCGTGCCCATGAGCTTTCTGTTCGCTTCGGCTTCCTCGGTGACGAGCGGCAGCGTCGCTTCGAGCTGCGCGATGCGAGCTTCGGTGCCCTGGCGCTCGGCGAGCTTCGCCTCCATCTCGTCGTACACGCCGGCGACGGCGGCCTGGTATTCCTCGAACTGCTGACGCAACTGCGCCTGTTCCCGCGCGATTTCGGCTTGCGCGATTCCGACACCTGCGCTCGCGAACGACGTGGCGGCCGGGGGGATAGAGCCCGTTCGCATATCCGGGACGGTCGCGGCTTTCACTGTGGTATCGACCGCTGCGACGAGCGCCGCCAGGCGAAGCTGATCCAGGACGACCGCCTCCTGTTCCTTGACGAGGCGAGCCCGGTCGGCGAGCGAGGCCGTCGGATCGAGTTCTACGAGCACCTCGTCGGCCTTCACGTGCTGGCCGTCGGCGACGTGGATCGCCGAGACCACCGAGCGCTCGAGCGGCTGAATGGTCTTCGTCCGCCCCGAGGGCACGATCTTGCCGGGCGCGACGCCGACGATGTCGACCTCGCTGATGCAGGACCAGACCAGTGCAGCGGCAAAGAACAGGACGATCACCCAGAGCATGACGCGCGCCATCGCCGGGGGCGGCGTCTCCTCGATTTCGCGGGCGGCGGGCAGGAATTCGAGCTCGAGTGTGCGTCCTTGCATGGTTCGGCCTCGCGATGCGGTATCGAGAAATCCATCTCTTGGAGCGCCGGCGGTCGATCCTCGACACCGGCGCGTGGAGCATAGCCGATCGTCGTCAGGCGCGCCTCGGGACGCGGTTTCTACGATGCAGTCGCGCGGTGCGAGTGTGTTTCAGCCACGGATGAACGTATCGAGTGGTGGGCATTTGTCGCCGATGAGCGCTGGTCGAAATAGTGCCTGTCCCGGTTCCTGCGTCCCGGTTCCTGCGTCCCGGTTCCTGCGAATTAGCGGAGAATCAGTGCCTGTCCCCGTTCCTCTGTACACCACGGCGCGTATTTCCCGCTTGTCGCCCTCGCGGAGGCGAGGGCCCAGTCGTTCAGCCTCGGCGCCGAGGTCGAACCGCGGGGCCAGCGCAGAAGACGAGCGCGGTGCGGAACGGAGCGCTCGAAAGTCCGAGGTTCACTGCGCGTGCCGAGGGTCACCGACTGGGCCCTCGCCTGCGCGAGGGCGACAGAGGTCAGCCGAGGCGGAATGGGTCGAATGACCCCGCCGGAATTGGTGCCTGTCCCCGAACGGGTTGCCCCTGTCCACGAACGGGTTCCTGTCCCCGAACGGGTTCTATTCGAAAGTCCGAGGTTCACTGCGCGTGCCGTGGGTCACCGACTGGGCCCTCGCCTGCGCGAGGGCGACGAAGATCAGCAGAGGCGGAATGGGTCGAATGACCCCGTAGTCTGGAGAAGAACCATAAATTTCGTCGAATCAGTGCCTGTCCCGAATCAGACCCCGAATCAGACCCCCTGTCCCGAATCAGATCCTCACCGCACCGGCACCCCGACCTCCATCGACCTCGCCAGCACCGCGTGACCCGGGTCGAGATCGAGGCTGTCGTCGAGCCAGGTCGCGTCATTGAAATCGAAGAGGCGCGAGGCAACGCGCGGTGCGGTACCGCGGACCGGATACGTCGCCGCCCGTTTCAGGTCGGCGAGCAGGGCCACCGCATAGGCGACGAGATCGGGCTGGTCGAGGTGGATCATGTGGCCGCTGTCGCGGGCGAGCAGATGCGCGGACTGCGGGCTCTGGACTGCGAGCTCGGACTGAAGCTCGAGCCACAGGCGTTCGAGCAGATCACCGTGGGCGTCGCGCGGCCACACGCGCTGCCCCCGCGAGAGCACGACGAGCGGCAGCGGCCCGAGCGGCGGTGCGGCGCGCAGCTCCGCCGCGCTGTCGCGGAATTCCAGCAGCTCGTTGCTCATCGCCCGGCGCGGCTTCCAGTTCGTCTGCTGATAGAGCGATTGCAGGCGCGCGCGCGGCGGCAATGCCGGGTTCGCGATCGGGATTTCGCGGAACTGCACCATGCCGACGCGGCTCGTCGGCGCGGTGACGAGGTTGTAGGGCGATTCCTCGAAGCGCTCGACCTGGCTTGGATGCGAGGCGTCGACGAGCACGAGCCCGGCCACCCGGTCAGGATGCAGCCGCGCGAAGAGCTGGACGAGATAGCCGCCGTAGGAGTGACCGACGAGGATCAGTGGGCCTTCGATTTTCGCCGCCCGCACGAGCGTGAAGAATTCGCTCACGAGCGTCGAGCCCACGCGCGGCAGCGGTCCCGGATCGCTCCAGCCGTAACCGGCACGATCGTAGACGCATGCCCGCGTGAAGCGCCGCACGCGTTCCATCACCGGCGTCCATTCCAGCGAGGCGCCGCCGAGGCCGGCTTCTAGCATGACGGTCGGACTGCCGTGACCTTCGCAGTAGAGATGCAGACGGTGACCGCCGATGTCGACGAGCTCGCCGGGCGGCGGGCCGAGGGGATGCGCGCCGGCCAGTGGCATGACGAACAGGAACATGGCCGCAATGAAGCGTGCCACGCGGATGGACGTCGCGGTTCCGTGCAGACTACTGGGCATCGTCGCGCACTCCGGCATCAGCGTCCCGGCGGCGCGCTCCGGCCGCCGCACGCTGCACCTGTCCGCCCTCGACGAGCGCGCGGCAGTTGCACCGTTGCGGAGGATTGTGCCAGATTCGCCCGCCGCCAGGCATTCGACCCCTTCCACTTCAGGATACTCATGACTCGCTCGATCGCCCTCACTCCGGGACACCCCCATGCCACGCGCAATCGGGGACAGGCACTCTCAATCCGGGACAGGCACATCTTCAGCCTTCCTCTGCCCTCAGCTTTCCCTCAATCCGGGACAAGCACGTCCTCAGCCCTCATCAGCCTTCCCTCAATCCGGGACAGGCACGTCTTCAGCCCTTCAGGATACGCATGACTCGCTCGATCGCTCTCACTCCGGGACACCCCCATGCCACGCGCAATCGGGGACAGGCACGAACTGCTCCTGCCACGGGCAATCCGGGACAGGCACTCAATCCGGGACAGGCACGTCTTCAGCCATCCGGGACAGGCATGTCTTCAGCCTCTTCAGCACAATCGGGGACAGGCACGTATTCAGCCATGAACGCCCCGCCCCCCGAGCCACCCATCCGCGAGCCTGCCCACCTCTGGCGCCGGCTCGCCGCCATGATCTACAGGGACAAATTCCGGGACAGGCGCATCTTCAGCCAACAATTCCGGAGCCAACAATGCCGGGACAGGTATCAATTCCGGGCCCCAATTCCGGGACAGGCACGTCTTCAGCCCCCCATTCCGGGACAGGCACGTCTTCAGCCTTCTGCCACGCACAATCGGGGACAGGCACGTATTCAGCCATGAACGCCCCGCCCGCCGAGCCACCCGTCCGCGAGCCTGCCAACCTCTGGCGCCGGCTCGCCGCCATGATCTACGACGCCATCGCGGTCTTCGGATTACTGTGCCTCGCCGCCGCGTTTCCGATGGCCGTGCACCGGGCCGCAATTCCGGCCGGGAATGCCTGCTATCAGGCGTACCTGCTCTTCGTCGCCTACGCTTATTTCGCGGTGTGCTGGCACCGCGGCGGGCAAACCGTCGGCATGCGGCCCTGGCGGGTCCGCGTCGTGAGCGCCGACGGGCGGGCGGTCGTAAGCTGGCTTCAGACCCTCGTCCGCTTCCTCGTCGCGCTGCTGCCGCTCGTCGCGTTCGCGGCCGTCGGGCAATGGTCGCTCCACGCCGGAATCGGCGCCGCTGCGTTCGGATCGCTCGGTTATCTGTGGTCGTGGTGGGATCCCGCGCGGCGCGCCTGGCACGATACGGCCTCACGCACTGCGCTCGTCCACGAACCGAAACGCCGCTGAGCGGCGCCGGTCCGGCGGTTCAGCGCGTCGTCGCGAGCAGCCCGAGCGCCGCGATCGAGACCAGCATCGCCGGTCCCGTCGCGCTCAGCAGCGGCGGCCAGTCGTACACCGTGCCGAGGTGGCCGGCCGCCTGGTCCAGCAAATGGAAGCCGAGCCCGATGAGCCCGCCGAACAGAATGCTCTGACCGACGGTCGTCGTGCGGGTCGCGCGCATCACCATCGGCACGGCGAGCACGACCATCATCGCGGTCACGAGCGGATAGCTCGCACGCACCCAGAGCGCGTGGTCGTAGCGCTGCGGGCTCTGACCGTTGCTGCGCAGGAAGCGCGAGTACTTGTAGAGGTTCCACATCGACAAGTCCTCGGGATTGATCGTCACGAGCGAAATCAGATCCGGCTTCAGCTCCGAATCCCAGGTCGCCTTCTCGAGACTGCGCCGCGAGACTTCCATGCCCTTGAACTCGGTCTGCGAAATGCCCTCCAGGATCCACTTGCCCTGCGACTTCCGGTAATGCGCGCGCTCGGCGTGCGTGCTCCGCCGCAGCCGGTTGTCCGCGTCGAACTCGTAGATGTAGACGTCCATCACCTGGTTGCCCGGCAGGACCTGCTGGATGTTGATGTAGCTGTTCCCGTCGCGCGCCCAGAAGCCGTGGTCCGAGCTCGGCGTGATGCGATCGTTCAGCGCAAGATTGCGGAAGTCCCGCGCGAAGCGCTCGGCAGGCGGCGCCATGAGCTCGCCGATCAGCATCGCGACGGCGACCACGAACATGCCGGCCTTCAGCACGGAATAGACGATCCGGTACTTCGGCACGCCGACACAGCGCACGACGGTGATCTCGCCGTTGCGCATCATCGTTCCGAAGGCTATGAGCGCACCGATCAGCGCCGCCATGGGGAAAAGGCGATAGATCAGACTGGGCAGGGTCAGCAGCACGAAGAAGATCACCTGCACGATCCCGTACGTGCCGCGCCCGATGTCCTCGAGCTGCTCGATGAACGCGAAGAAGGAGAAGATCGCGACCAGCACGATGAGCACGGTGACGATCGAGGAGATGATCGTGATGCCGATGTAGCGATCGATGATGCGCATGCGGAAAAAAGCGTCTTTGCGGCGGCCTAAATGCTCAAAGCGGGGCGCCGGCCGTGCTTTGCGCGCGTGTTCGCAAACGAATAGACTGCGGTCCGGCGCCGGCCTTCTCGAACCCTGGCGGCACGCATCCTCGATGGACTCGGTTCAGACCCATTTCTACTCTGGCGGAACAAGCTATGGAAATTTCGATCAAGCGGGGCACCCCGGCGAGCCAGAAGGCCGCCTGCATCGTGGTCGGCGTGCACACCGGGAAACATCTGAGTCCGAGCGCTGCGGCGCTCGACAAAACGATGCGGGGCGCCATCAGCCGCATCTTAAAGCGCGGCGACCTTAGCGGCAAATGCGGTGAGACCCTGCTGCTGCCCGAGGCCCCGGGCGCCGGCCCGGAGCGCGTGCTGCTCGTCGGCGCGGGTAAAGCGGGCGCACTCGACGCGTCCGATTTCATGTCGCTCGTGCAGAAGACCGCCGCGGCGCTCGGCAGCGTGCACGGCAAGACCGCCGTCACGTGTCTCTCGGAGATCGAGGTCAAGGAGCGCGATCTCGACTGGCGCGTCCGTCAGGAAGTGCTCGCGCTGCACGCCGCTGCCTATCGCTTCGATCAGATGAAGTCGAAACCGAAGCCCGCGAAGGGTGCCTATGGCCGTATCGGTCTCCTCGTCGCCGAGAAGCACGCGCCGGCCGCGACCGAGGCGCTCGCGACGGCGAAAGCGCTCGTTGCCGGCCTCGAGCTGACGAAGACGCTCGCGAATCTGCCGGGCAACCACTGCCCGCCCTCGCACCTCGCGGACGCGGCCGAAGAGATCGGCAAGGCCTACGAGGCCGTCGAGGTCACGGTGCTCGAGCAGGCGGACATGGAGAAGCTCGGCATGGGCTCGCTGCTGTCCGTCTCGCGCGGCAGCCGTCAGCCGCCGAAGCTCATCACGCTCGAATACGCGGGCGGCGCGGCCGATGCGGCGCCCGTCGTCCTCGTCGGCAAGGGCGTGACGTTCGATTCCGGCGGCATTTCGCTGAAACCCGGTGCGGCGATGGACGAGATGAAGTTCGACATGGCGGGCGCGGCGTCCGTGCTCGGCTGCATCAAGGCGTGTGCCGAGCTCGCGCTGCCCTTGAACGTCGTCGGCGTCATTCCGGCGACGGAGAACCTGCCCGACGGCAACGCGACGAAGCCCGGCGACGTCGTGACCAGCATGTCGGGTCAGACGATCGAAATCCTGAACACCGACGCCGAGGGCCGGCTCATCCTCTGCGACGCGCTGACCTACAGCAAGAAGTTCAATCCCGACGTCGTCATCGACATCGCGACACTCACCGGCGCCTGCGTCATCGCGCTCGGGAGTCACGCCAGCGGGCTGATGAGCAACAACGACAAGCTCGCCGAGGACCTGCTCGAGGCCGGCACGCTCAGCGGCGATCGCGCCTGGCGGCTGCCGCTGTGGGAGGATTACCAGAAGCAGCTCGACACGCCGTTCGCCGACATGGCGAACGTCGGCGGCCGCGAGGCCGGCACGATTACCGCGGCCTGCTTCCTGTGGCGGTTCACGAAGGACTATCGCTGGGCGCATCTCGACATCGCGGGCACGGCCTGGAAGTCGAAGCCGAAGGGCGCGACCGGCCGGCCGCTGCCGCTGCTGATGGAATACCTGCTCGCGCGCGCCGCGAAGGCCTGAGGATCCCGAGTCGCATGACCCGCGTCGATTTCTACGTGCTGGAGCAGCCGACGCCGCGGGCGCTCGATCTCGTCGTCTGCCGCCTTGCGGAGAAGGCTTTCCAGCAAGGTCACCAGGTGCACATCCGCTGCGCTTCCGGACAGCACGCGGAAGCGCTCGACGAAATGCTCTGGACGTTCCACGACACGAGCTTCGTGCCCCACGCCATCGCCGGCTCGCCGGAAGCGGCCGAGGTGCCGGTCGTGATCGCGGAGGGCGATCGCGAGCCGGCGGCCGCCGACGTGTTGATCAATCTCCATCCCGAGGTCGCGCCGTTCTTCAGTCGTTTCGAGCGCGTGATCGAGACGACGGGCGAGGACGAAGCAGGACGCCAGGCGGCGCGCGCGCGCTATCGCTACTATCGCGATCGCGGCTATGCCATCCACAATCATCAGCTCGACGGCCGCCAGGGTGGCTGAGACGCCGCCGGAAGGCTCGGGGCTCGCAGGCACGATCGGGGAGCTCGAGACGCTCATCGCCGAGAAGGCGAAGGACATCCGCGCGATCGCCGCGGGTCGCCGTCCGCCGCCCGGTCTCGACGTGCCGCGCCTGACGGAGCGCGTGGAGAACGTCGATCCGGCGCTGTTCGCGCATCTGCCAATGGCGCCGGACGACGCTCAGGACAGCGAGCCCCCGGCGACCGTGCCCCTCGCCGACGAGCCCGAGGAAGTCGTCACCGAGCCGCAGGCGCGCGCACGGGCACCGCAATTCGAGCCGCCGGTCGCGACGATTCCGCTCGACACGGAGCCGGAAGATATTCCGACCGACCCGCAACCGCGCGAACCGGAGCAGGAAGTCACCGCGCCGCCGGCGCCACCCGCAGAATCCGAGACCACGACGAGCATCATGAGCACGACCGCGACCACCCTGGCCAAGACCTACGATCCCCACGCCATCGAGAAGAACCTCTACGAGGCGTGGGAGGACGCCGGCCACTTCCGGCCGACGGGCGGCGAGACGCCCTACTGCATCATGCTGCCGCCGCCCAACGTCACCGGCAGCCTGCACATGGGACATGCGTTCCAGGACACGCTGATGGACGCGCTGACGCGCTATCACCGGATGCGGGGCGCGAACGTACTCTGGCAGTGCGGCACGGATCACGCAGGCATCGCGACGCAGATGGTCGTCGAGCGCCAGCTCGGACAGAAAGGCATCTCGCGCCACGATCTCGGCCGCGAGAAATTCCTCGAAGCGGTGTGGGCCTGGAAAGAGGAATCCGGCGGCACGATCTCGAAGCAGCTCCGCCGCATGGGCGCCTCGATGGACTGGAGCCGCGAGCGCTTCACGATGGACGCGGGTCTCTCGCGCGCCGTGACGGAAGTGTTCGTGAAGCTCTACGAGGACGGCCTCATCTATCGCGGCAAGCGGCTCGTGAACTGGGATCCGGTGCTCAACACGGCAATCTCCGATCTCGAAGTCGTCGCGACCGAGGAAGCCGGCAAGCTCTGGCACATCCGCTATCCGCTCGAGCACGGCGCGGGCCACGTCGTCGTCGCGACGACGCGTCCCGAGACCATGCTCGGCGACGTCGCGGTCGCGGTGCATCCCGACGACGAGCGCTACCAGCGCATCATCGGCAAGACGGTGCGCCTGCCGCTCTGCGATCGCAGCATCCCCGTCATCGCGGACACCTACGTCGATCCGGGCTTCGGCTCGGGCTGCGTGAAGATCACGCCCGCCCACGACTTCAACGACTACGCGGTCGGCGAGCGGCACAAGCTGCCGCTCATCAACGTCTTCACGGATCACGCGGCGATCAACGACGACGCGCCGGAGCAGTACCGCGGCCTCGATCGCTATGCGGCGCGCGCGCGCATCGTCGAGGATCTCAAAGCGCTCGGACTGCTCGTGCGCATCGACGATCACAAGCTCATGGTGCCGCGCGGCGATCGCTCGCACGCGGTGATCGAGCCCTATCTCACGGACCAGTGGTTCGTGCGCATCGCGCCGCTCGCCGAGCCGGCGATCGCCGCGGTCGAGGACGGGCGCATCCGCTTCGTGCCGGAGAACTGGCGCAAGACCTACTTCGAGTGGATGCGCAACATCGAGGACTGGTGCATCAGCCGGCAGTTGTGGTGGGGCCATCGCATCCCGGCCTGGTACGACGCGGAAGGAACGATTTACGTCGGGCGGACGGAAGCCGAGGCGCGCGAACGCGGCGGGCTCGGCGCGGACGTCGTGCTCACGCAGGACGACGACGTGCTCGACACCTGGTTCTCCTCCGCGCTCTGGCCGTTCTCGACGCTCGGCTGGCCGGAGAGGACGCCGGAGCTCGCGACGTTCTACCCGACGAGCGTGCTCGTCACGGGCTTCGACATCATCTTCTTCTGGGTCGCGCGCATGATCATGATGGGTCTGCGCTTCATGGGCGACGTGCCGTTCCGCGAGGTCTACATCCACGGCCTCGTGCGCGACGCGGACGGCAACAAGATGTCGAAGTCGAAGGGCAACATCCTCGATCCGATCGACCTCATCGACGGCATCGATCTCGAGACGCTCGTCGGCAAGCGCACGACCGGGCTCATGCGGCCCGAGGATGCGCCGAAGATCGAGGCCGCGACGCGCCGGCAGTTCGCCGGGGGCATCCCGAGCTACGGCTGCGATGCGCTGCGCTTCACGTTCGCCTCGCTCGCCACACAGGGCCGCGACATCCGCTTCGATCTCGGCCGCATCGAGGGTTACCGCAATTTCTGCAACAAGATATGGAACGCCGCGCGCTTCGTGCTGATGATGGTCGAGGGTCACGATCTCACGAACCCGACCGAGCACACGCACAGCGCGCTGCCGGAACGCTGGATCCGCAGCCGGCTGCACCATGCGGTGCGCGTGTTCACGGAGGCCTTCGACGGCTACCGCTTCGATCTCGCGGCGCAGGCGATCTACGAATTCATCTGGAACGAGTTCTGCGACTGGTACATCGAGCTCGCGAAAGTCGAACTGAACGACCCGGACACGCCGGAGGCTCTGAAGCGCGGCACGCGCCGCGCGCTCGCGAGCGTGCTGGAGACGAGCCTGCGCCTCCTGCATCCCCTGATGCCATTCATCACGGAGGAGATCTGGTTGAAGGTCGCCCCGCTCGTCGGCAAGACGGGCCGGACGATCATGCACGAGCCCTTCCCGCGGCTCGAGGACGACGACTACGACGATCACGCAATCGCGACGTTCGACTGGCTCGCGACGTTCATCCTCGGCGTGCGGCGCATCCGTGCCGAGAACAACATCGAGCCCGCGAAGCGGCTCGCGGTGAAAGTCCGCGGCGGCGCGCCGTTCGAGCAGCTCTGGCTGCAGGAATACGCGCTCTTCGTGCGCCAGCTCGCGCGGCTCGAGACGATCGAGCGCGTGGAAGGTGGCGATTCGGAAGACGCGGCGACCGCGCTCGCCGGCGAGACGACGATCCTCGTCCCGCTCATGGATCTCATCGATCCGGCCGTCGAGATCGAGCGCCTGACGAAGGAGCTCGCGCGCCTCGAACAGGATCTGACGCGCACCGAGGCGAAGCTCGCGAACGAATCGTTCGTCGCGAAGGCGCCGCCGGAAGTCGTCGACAAGGAACGCCGGCGCGCGCTCGACAACCGCGACGCGATCGGCCGCCTCACCGGGCAGCTCACGAAGCTCAGGAAGTAAAGGAAGCTCTGAATAAGTCCATCCTGGACTTTTCAGAGCACGGTCGGCAAGAAGCGTGGTTCTTGCCGACCTTACGTGAACAATGGCTTACGCCACTGTTCACGGCGGCACATCCCTATGCCGCCGGAAGCTCTGAACTTGTTCAGAGCTTCCTAAAGTCCTCACCATCGCGCCGGGAGACCGGCGCGGTACGCTCCCCGGCGGCGCAGGCCGTCGTCAGTCGATGTTGATCACCACGTTGCCGGGCACCGCGCCCTGCTCCACGAGCTGGTGCGCGAGCGCAGTGTCCTCGAGCGGGACGCGGCAGGCGACGTTGTGGACGAGCCGCCCGGCAGCGAGCAAGGCCGTCAGGCGCGTTTCGGCGCGGGCGCGATCCGCGGGGGTGAGGTGATAGACGATGAAGAAGCGGTAGCGGATGTTCTTCAGGATCGAGCCCACGAACGGCACGGGGATCTCGGGCGCGCCGCTGCCATAGACGACGATGTCGCCGTCGGGCTTCACCATCGCGACGTCGGCCGCGACGTTCGCCGCGAAATCCACTTCTACGATCCGATCCACGCCCGCACCCGCGGTGAGGCCGGCGACCCGCTCGACGAGGTTCTCGGTCCGGTAGTCGATGACCTCATCGGCGCCGGCCGCCCGCGCGAGCGCGGCCTTCCCGGCACTGCTCACGGTCGCGAGAACGCGCGCGGCGCCCTCGGTCTTCGCGAACTGGATGGCATAGTGCCCGACCGCACCCGCGCCGCCGGCGACGAGCACGGTCTTGCCGGCGACGCCGCCGTCGACGGCGATGGCCTGGAACGCCGTGAGCGCCGGAATGCCGAGACAGGCGGCGGCGGCGAAGTCGACGTCGTCCGGGAGCGGCACGGCTTGCGCGGCGGGCAGCGCGACGTACTCGGCGGCCGTCCCGTGCGCGCGGCCCCACGCGGCGTTCCAGATCCAGACGCGCTGTCCGATGCGCGAGGCCGGCACGCCGGGTCCGACCGCGTCGACGATTCCGGCGCCGTCGCTGTGCGGAACGATGCTCGGAAACGGCAGCACCTTGCTGCGCGTGCCGGCACGGGATTTCACGTCGGAGGGATTCACGCCCGACGTCGCGAGCCTGACCCGGACCTCGCCGGGCCCGGGCTCGGGCAGCGGGAGCTCGACGAGCCGCAACACTTCACGGGCTGCTCCGACCCGCTCGTAGACGATGGCGCGCATGGCAGTGTTCCTTATCCTTTGCTCACGGAAAATCGACCGTCGGGAACTTAGGGAAGCTCTGAATAAGTCCATCCTGGACTTTTCAGAGCACGGTCGGCAAGAAGCGTGGTTCTTGCCGACCTTACGTGAACAATGGCTTACGCCACTGTTCACGGCGGCACATCCCTGTGCCGCCGGAAGCTCTGAACCCAATTCCCCAGAGCCCGCTTGCCACTGCCGTCATTCCCGCGCAGGCGGGAATCCAGTCGTCGAGCCCCGGCTTAGACGATCAGCCACGGGCCATACCTTGGACGTCAGTAACGAGGCCCGGGCCCAGCACTCTCGAATACCGCGGTTCACTGAACTTACCGTAGGTCACCGACTGGATTCCCGCGTTCGCGGGAATGACGTGGTGGGGCAGGCGGCGACGGTGCCGTGACGGCGCGCTCTCGGGGTCTTCAATCGTCAGCATCGTTCATCATGGCGGGCGAGGCTCGCGCTTCATGACCGTTGGAGACATGCCCGGTTTGTGAAAGCCGGACCGGCCACCGGCTGGATGGCCTGAAGCGCCGCCGCATACCCGGGCTCCCGCGTCTCCTATACGATTCGGAACCCGCACGGCTCACCACCGGGCGCGGGGCGGGCGCGGCCTGCCGCCATCATCGATACGACGCACGGAGGGGAGCATGGACTTCGATATTCCAGAGGACATCCGGCAACTGCTCGGACAGCTCGACGCTTTCATCGAGACGACGATCAAACCCCTGGAGCGGGAGAACGACAACGCCCGCTTCTTCGACCACCGCCGCGAGCACGCGCGTACCGACTGGGATCGCGACGGCCTGCCGAACGAGGAGTGGGAGGCTCTGTTGCACAAAGCGAAGCGTCTCGCCGACGAAGCCGGCTTCTACCGCTATCCGGTTCCGAAAGCCCACGGCGGCATGGGCGGAACGAATCTCGGCATGGCGATCATCCGCGAACACCTGACGGCGAAGGGCCTGGGACTGCACAATGATCTGCAGAACGAGCACTCGATCGTCGGCAACAACGTGGGGCTCCTGCTCATGCTGCGCTACGGCAGCGATGCGCAGAAGCAGGCCTGGATCGACGACCTCGCGGAGGACCGTCGAAGTTTCGCCTACGGCATCACCGAGCCGAAGCACGGTTCGGACGCCACACACATGGAAACGGTGGCCGTACGCGGGGGCGACACCTGGGTCATCAACGGCGAGAAGACCTGGAACACCGGCGTGCACAAGGCGCATTCCGACATGGTCATGGCCCGGACGCACGGCAAGGCGGGCGACGCGGACGGCATCACCGCCTTCCTCGTCCCCATGGACACGCCGGGCGTGAAGATCGAGGAGTTCCTGTGGACGTTCAACATGCCGACCGACCACGCGCGCGTCTCGTTCACGAACGTGCGCGTGCCCGATTCGGCGATCTTCGGCGGTGCGGGGCGGGGCCTGCAGGTCGTGCAGCACTTCTTCAACGAGAACCGGATCCGCCAGGCGGCGTCGAGTCTCGGGGCGGCGCAGTACTGCGTGAACGAGTCGGTGAAATACGCCATGGAGCGCAAGCCCTTCGGCAAAGCGCTGTCGAGCAATCAAGGCATCCAGTTTCCGCTCGTGGAGCTCCAGACGCAGTGCGAGATGCTGCGCGCGCTGATCCACAAGACTGCCTGGCTCATGGATCGCGACGGCGCGTTCTCGGTCTCCGACAAGGTCTCGATGTGCAATTTCTGGAGCAACCGCCTGTGTTGCGAAGCCGCCGATCGCGCCATGCAGATCCACGGCGGTCTCGGCTACTCGCGCTACAAACCGTTCGAGCATATTTATCGTCACCACCGGCGTTACCGCATCACCGAAGGCGCCGAGGAGATCCAGATGCGCCGCGTGGCGGGTTACCTGTTCGGCTACATGACGCAGCGCGCCCCGAAGGGCGTAGCCGAGGATTGAGGCCGCATGGCACGCAGCGAATTCGAGGAACGGCTGGCTAGCCTGGTACGGCGTCGGGTTCCGGGCTGTGAGGCTCTGATCGCCGCCGAGCGGCTCTCGGGCGGCGCGAACCAGGAGACCTACCGCATCACGGTGCGGGGCGGGGACGGTCCGCGCCGGCTCTGCCTGCGCCGCGCGGCCGGGGGCGTTGGCCGACACGAACATGGTCAGCCGGGACTCGCCACCGAAGCCCGGCTCATGCAGGTCGCGCGCGACGCGGGCGTGCCGGAGCCCGAAGTGCTGCACGTGCTCGGGCCGGATGACGGGCTCGGCGAGGGTTTCCTCATGGAGTGGCTCGACGGCGAGACGCTCGGCGCGAAGATCGTGCGCGCTCCGGAATTTGCCGCCGTCCGGCCGCGGCTCGCGCGGGAGTGCGGCGAGGTCCTGGCCCGTATTCACGCGATCGACGTCGACGCCACCGGTTTGCGGGATCGCCTCGAGACGCTCAGCCCCGAGCAGTTCGTGCGCCGCATGTGGCTGCAGTACCAGGGCTACGCCACACCGCAGCCGATGATCGACTACACGGCCCGCTGGCTGCTCGCGCACCTGCCCGAGCCGTCGTGCCCTGCGCTCGTCCACAACGACTTCCGCAACGGCAACCTGATGATCGACGCGGGGGGTATCCGTGCCGTCCTCGATTGGGAGATTGCGCATCTCGGCGACCCGATGCGCGACCTGGGCTGGATCTGCACGAACTCGTGGCGCTTCGGTGTGAGCGACAAACCGGTCGGCGGCTTCGGCGGGTACGCGGATCTCTGCGCCGGCTACGAGGCGGTCTCGGGACGGGCGGTGAACCGCGAGCACCTGAAATTCTGGGAAGTGTTCGGGTCGTTCTGGTGGGCGATCGAATGTCTGGGGATGGCGGACCACTACCGGCACGGTCCCGACCAGACGGTCGAGCGGCCCGGCATCGCGCGGCGCAGCTCGGAATGCCAGATCGACTGCGTGAACCTGCTGATGCCGGGCCCGGTGGAAATGCTCGCCGCGCCCGGATTCGACGACGACGAGATGCCGAGGCTGGACGAGCTGCTGTCCTCGGTGCGGGATTTCCTGCACCAGGACGTGATGGCGGAAACGACGGGCCGGACGAGCTTCCTCGCCCGCGTCGCCGGCAACAGCCTCGACATCGTGCTCCGCGATCTGGCGCTCGGCAGCCGCCATCGTGATGCCGAGCTCAGACGGATGCGCGCGCTGCTCGGGACGGACGGCACGCTGCCGGAGCTGCGTTGGAAGCTCGCGCTCGCGTTGCGCGCGGGCTCGATCGCGCTCGATACCCCGGCCCTGCAGGCGCACCTGCGGACTACGGTCGCGAACCAGCTCGCCATCGACCAGCCGAAATACTCCGGCTTGCGCACGGCACTCGCCGGCGGCGGACGACGACCCGACTGACCCGGGCGGCGCCGGCAGCCGGCGGGAGGCGCGGGCTCCCGTCATCGCGTTCAGGCCGGCGCGAGTTGGGGACACACGGGCCTTCTGAATCGGGGGTGTCCCGAATGAAAAGGACGCCGGCCGACACCCGGGGAACCTACTGCGGAAAATCCGGCCGAACATTCTTGACTGAAATACTTGGAATCTGAGACCATAACCCAGTAAATTACTTGGTAACCGCCCGCGCCATCCCGGTTGCGGCGTGTTCAGGAGGCAGAGAAATCATGCGATTGACCACCAAAGGCCGCTATGCGGTGACCGCCATGGCCGACCTGGCGTTGCACTACGAGACGGGGCTGGTTTCGCTGGCCGAGATTGCGGAACGCCACGGCATCTCGCAGTCCTATCTCGAACAACTGTTCGCGTCGCTGCGCCGCCGCGGGCTCGTCGACGGCACCCGCGGACCGGGCGGCGGCTACCGGCTCAGCAAGCCGCGGGAGGCCATTTCGGTCGCCGACGTCATCGACGCCGTCGACGAATCCGTGGATGCGACGCGCTGCCGCGGCAAACGCAACTGCCACGACAACGAGGGCTGCCTGACCCACGATTTGTGGGAAGATCTGAGCAACCAGATCCGCCGTTTCCTCACGAGCGTCACGCTCGCCGACGTCATCGAGAAGCCCCGCGTCGATGTCATCGCGAAGTGGCCGGAACGCAATCCCGAACCCGTGCGGCGCGAAGCCTCGGCGTGATCGAGTAGCAGGGACGAGAAGACCATGACCATCACGCTCACCGAACGCGCCGCCCGGCACGTGCAGAAGCAGCTCGCCCTCGCGCCGGACGCACAGGGCCTGCGCCTGTCCGTCAAGCCGACGGGGTGTTCGGGCTATTCCTACATCGTGAAAGCGGCCGAGACCGTCAACCCCGAGGACACCGTCATCGAAGTTCAGGGCGTACGCCTCGTCGTCGACCGCGGCAGCCTGCCCTTCCTCGACGGGACCGAAGTCGACTTCGCGCGCGAAGGCCTGAACGAGGGTTTCAAGTTCCACAATCCGAACGTCAAGGCGACGTGCGGCTGCGGCGAGAGCTTCAGCGTCTGAGCACCCGCCGGCGAGTTCACGGAATCACTGCATGTCTGGCACAACCCAAGACGTCCGCGAATTGCTCGGACAGAAATACCAAGCCGGCTTCTACACCGATATCGAACAGGAGCAGGCGCCGCCCGGCCTGAACGAGGACACGCTCCGGTTCATCTCCGCGAAGAAGAACGAACCGTCGTGGCTGCTCGAATGGCGCCTGAAAGCGCTCGAGCGCTGGCGCGCCATGCCGGAGCCGAAGTGGGCGCACGTCCACTATCCGCCGATCGATTTCCAGGCGATCTCCTACTACGCCGCGCCGAAGTCGGCGAAGGACAAGCCGCAGAGCCTCGACGAAGTCGATCCGAAGCTGCTCGAGACCTATGCGAAGCTCGGCATTCCGCTCGAGGAGCAGAAGATGCTCGCGGGCGTGGCCGTCGACGTCGTGTTCGACAGCGTCTCCGTGCACACGACGTTCAAGGACAAGCTCGCCGCCGCCGGCGTCATCTTCTGCTCGTTCGCCGAAGCCGTGCAGAAGCATCCCGAGCTCGTGCGGCGCTATCTCGGCTCGGTCGTGCCGGTGACGGACAACTACTACGCGGCCTTGAACTCGGCGGTCTTCTCCGACGGCTCCTTCGTCTACATCCCGAAGGGCACGCGCTGCCCGATGGAGCTCTCGACCTACTTCCGCATCAACGCCATGAACTCGGGGCAGTTCGAGCGCACGCTCATCATCGCCGACGAAGGCAGCTACGTGAGCTATCTCGAAGGCTGCACGGCCCCGATGCGCGACGAGAACCAGCTCCACGCCGCGGTCGTCGAGCTCGTCGCGCTCGAGCGCGCCGAGATCAAGTATTCGACGGTGCAGAACTGGTATCCGGGCGACGAGAACGGCGTCGGCGGCATCTACAACTTCGTGACGAAGCGCGGCGACTGCCGCGGCGCGCACTCGAAAATCTCCTGGACGCAGGTCGAGACGGGATCCGCGATCACCTGGAAATATCCGAGCTGCGTGCTGCGCGGCGATCATTCCGTCGGCGAGTTCTACTCCGTCGCGCTGACGAATCATCACCAGCAGGCCGACACCGGCACGAAGATGGTCCACCTCGGCCGCAACACGCGCAGCACGATCATCTCGAAGGGCATCAGCGCCGGCCGCGGCCAGAATGCCTATCGCGGTCTCGTGCGCATCGCGAAGAGCGCCGAGAACGCGCGCAACTACACGCAGTGCGATTCGCTGCTCATGGGCGACAAGTGCGGCGCGCACACCTTTCCCTACATCGAGGTGAAGAACGCGTCCGCGAAAATCGAGCACGAGGCCTCGACCTCGAAGATCTCCGACGATCAGCTGTTCTATTTGCGCCAGCGCGGCATCCGCGCCGAGGACGCGGTGAATCTCATCGTCAACGGCTTCTGCAAGGAAGTCTTCAAGGAGCTGCCGATGGAGTTCGCCGTCGAGGCGCAGAAGCTGCTCGGGATCAGTCTGGAAGGCGCCGTCGGCTGAAGCGGCGCTCACAACCGAGAGAAGGAATCATGCTCAAGATCGAGAATCTCCACGTCGAAGTCGCCGGCAAACCCGTGCTCCGCGGCATCGATCTCACCGTCGCCCCCGGCGAAGTCCACGCCATCATGGGCCCGAACGGCTCCGGCAAGAGCACGCTCGCGCACGTCATCGCCGGCCGGGAAGGCTATGAGGTCACGCAAGGCTCGGTGAAGTTCAACGGCAAGGAGCTGCTCGCGCTCGAACCCGAGGCGCGCGCGGCGGAAGGCGTGTTCCTCGCCTTCCAGTATCCGGTGGAAATCCCGGGCGTGAACAACGTCTACATGCTGAAGGCCGCGCTGAACGGCATCCGCAAGTATCGCGGCCTGCCCGAGCTCGGCGCCGCCGAGTTCCTCGGCTTCATCAAGGCGAAGGCGAAAGCCGTCGGCCTCAAGGATTCGCTGCTGAACCGCCCCGTGAACCAGGGTTTCTCGGGCGGCGAGAAGAAGCGCAACGAGATCTTCCAGATGAGCGTGCTCGAGCCGCTCCTCGCGATCCTCGACGAGACGGATTCCGGCCTCGACATCGACGCCCTGAAGGCCGTCGCCGAGGGCGTGAACCTGATGCGCAGCCCCGGGCGCTCGTTCGTCGTCGTCACGCACTATCAGCGCCTGCTCGACTACATCGTGCCGGACTACGTGCATGTGCTCGCGCAGGGCCGCATCGTGAAGTCCGGCCCGCGCGAGCTCGCGCTGGAGCTCGAAGCGCGCGGCTACGACTGGCTCGTGGAGGCTGCGGCGTGAGCGAGTTCATCGCGGCGCTGGAGCGCGCCTTCGCGCCGGGTGCGGCATCCTCGCCGATCGGCGCCTTGCGCCGGCGCGCGTTCGAGACGTTCGCCGCGCGCGGCGTGCCGAGCCTGCGCGACGAGGATTGGAAATACACGGATCTGAGCCGCGTGCTCGCGGCGCCTTGTGCCTTGAGCCCGGCCGCGACGGCGAGCTCCGCATTGCCGGCCTACGTCGACGGTGCGGCGCGCCTCGTGTTCGTGAACGGCGTCTACAGTGCCGCGCTCTCCGCCGCGGCAGCGCTGCCGGCCGGTGTCACGGTGCACCGGTTCGACGAGCTCGCGACGCGCGCGCCGGACACGCTCGCGCCGCTGCTCGAGCGCCAGGCGACGGGCCGCGCCGGGCCTTTCGCGGCCCTGTCGGCCGCGTTCGCCGCGGACGGCGTCTACGTCGACGTCGCTGCGGACGCGGCGCCGGATTCGCCGCTCCACGTCGTCTTCCTGCGCACCGACACCGCCGAGCCCGCGTTCTCCGCGCCGCAGCTCCTCGTCAGTGCCGGGCACCACAGCAGGCTCACGCTCGTCGAGACTCACGCCGGCGGGGCCGGCTCGCGGGTCTCGGCCGCCGTCACCGAAATCCGGCTCGCGGACGGCGCGACGGTCGATCACTACCGGATCGTCGACGAGCCCGCGGCGGCGAGCCATCTCGGCAACGTGTATCTGCAGCCCGGCCGCGACGCGATCGCGACGTCGTGGTCGTTCGTCGTCGGCGCGGGCCTCGCGCGCGTCGATCTGCACGCCGAGCTCGCGGCGCCGGGTGCGGCGGTCGTGCTGAACGGTCTCTTCCTCGCGACCGGCAAGGCGCACGTCGATCATCATGTGCGCATCGATCACGCCGCGCCGCACACGACGAGCGCGCAGGTCTACAAGGGCATCGCGAACGATCGCGGCCGCGGCGTGTTCAACGGCAAGATCGTCGTCCATCCCGATGCCCAGAAGATCTCGGCGACGCAGGCGAGCAACAATCTCCTGCTCTCGGACGACGCCGAGATCGACACGAAGCCCGAGCTCGAGATCTACGCCGACGACGTCGTCTGCCAGCACGGCGCGACCATCGGCCGCCTCGACGACGATTCGCTCTTCTACCTGCGCGCCCGCGGCGTTCCGCGCGACGTCGCGGAGGCGATGCTCAGCTATGGCTTCGCGGACGAGGTCGTCGCGCCCGTCGCGGTGCCGGCGCTGAAGGCCTGGCTCGAGGCGCGCCTGACGGGCGCCGCGATCGGCCGCGAGGACGCGGCATGAACGCGCCGGCGCAGGTGAAGTCCGCGTTCGACGTCGCACGGGTGCGCGAGGATTTCCCGATCCTCCGCGAGCTCGTGCACGGCAAGCCGCTCGTCTACCTCGACAATGCCGCGACGACGCAGAAGCCCGCGGTCGTGATCGAGACGCTCGATCGCTACTACCGCACGACGAACGCGAACATCCACCGCGGCGTGCACACGCTCTCGGCGCGCGCGACGGATGCCTTCGAAGCCGCGCGCGAGACCACGCGGCGCTTCCTGAACGCGCCGAGCACGGCGGAGATCGTCTTCACGCGCGGCACGACGGAGGCGATCAACCTCGTCGCGCAGAGCTGGGCGCGGAGCACGCTGAAAGCCGGCGACGAAATCCTGATCGGCGAGGCCGAGCATCACTCGAACATCGTGCCCTGGCAAATCGTCTGCGGACAGACGGGCGCGAAGCTCGTCGTGGCACCCGTCGACGAGAAGGGCGAGCTGCACCTCGAGGCGGTCGCGGCGAAGTTGACGGAGCGCACGAAGCTCGTCGCCGTCGGCCACGTCTCGAACGCGCTCGGCAGCGTGAATCCCGTCGCCGCCATCACGAAGCTCGCGCACGACGCGGGCGCGCTCGTCCTCATCGACGGCGCGCAGGCCGTCGCGCACGCGCCCGTCGACGTCGTCGCGCTCGGCTGCGATTTCTACGCCTTCTCCGGCCACAAAGTGTTCGGGCCGACCGGTATCGGCGCGCTCTACGGCCGGCGCGAGCTGCTCGAGGCGATGCCGCCCTGGCAGGGCGGCGGCGACATGATCAGGACCGTGAGCTTCGAGGGTGCGGAGTACAACGATCTGCCCTACAAGTTCGAGGCCGGCACGCCGCACATCGCGGGCGCGATCGGCCTCGGCGCGGCGCTCGAGTACGTGATGACGATCGATTTCGCGGGCGCGCTCGCCCACGAGCACGAGGTGCTGCATTACGCGACCGGGAAGATGATCGCGATCGAGGGCCTGCGGGTGATCGGCGCGGCGCGCGAGAAATCGGGCGTGCTGTCGTTCGTCATCGAGGGCCTGCACCCGCACGACGTCGGCATGCTGCTCGATCACCAGGGGGTCGCGATCCGCACCGGGCACCATTGCGCGATGCCGGTGCTGTCGCGCTTCGGACTGTCGGGGACGGCGCGCGCGTCGTTCTCGATCTACAACACGCGCGAAGACGTGGATTGCCTGGTCGCGGCGGTCCGCAAGGCTCAACAACTCTTGTCTTAAACGGATGCGAACCAGCCGATGAATGCGCCCCGCAACCCCTCCGGCCCGCTCACCGTGGAGCAGGACTGCCCTGCGTTCCTGATCCCCGAGGGCTCGCCGATCACGCTCAAGGCCGGCATGGAGGTCTACGTCACCCAGGCGCTCGGCGGCTCGGTGACGGTGAACGTGAACGGCAACCTCGCCCGCGTCTCGGCGGAGCACGTCGGCGCGCTCGGCCTCGAGACGGACGCGAGCCCGGCGCAGAGCACGCACGCGGCGGACAACGGCAAGGTCGACGAGGCGGAGCTCTGGGCGCAGCTCAGCACCTGCTACGACCCCGAGATCCCGATCAACATCGTCGAGCTCGGCCTCGTCTACCGCTGCGAGATCATGGCGCTCGAGGGCGGCGGCAATCGCGTCGAGGTCGACATGACGCTGACCGCGCCCGGCTGCGGCATGGGTCCGATCCTCGTCGACGACGTCTACAACAAGCTCCGCCAGGTCCCGAACGTCGACGAGGTCGTCGTCGATCTCGTCTTCGATCCGCCCTGGAATGCCGAGATGATGTCGGAGGCGGCCAGGCTCCAGACGGGGCTCTATTGAACGCCGCCTGGCTCGATCTCGGGTCGACCGGCGAGTTCGCGGCCGACCGCCACGCCGTCGTGCTGGCCGGGGACAAACGCCTCGTGGTGGTGAACCTGGCCGGGGAGTTCACGGTGTTCCCCGACTTCTGTACGCACGACTACACGTCCTTCGAGTCCGGCAAACTGCAGGACGGGAGCCTCGTGTGCCCGCGGCACGGCGGCCGCTTCTGCGCCCGCACCGGTCAGGCCCGGAAGGCCCCGCCCCGACACCCGCTGCCGGCTTTCGAAGTCCGGCTCGCCGACGGCCGCCTCTTCGCCCGACCCGCAACGTCCTGAAGGACGGTATCCGCCCGCGAGTCGGCCTCGTGCGCCGTGCTTTTATGCCCCGCGGCCAATATAATGCCGACGATTTTCAATGCTTTATCTTGCATCTTTCCGGAGGTTCGTTTTTTCATGGCTATTGAGCGCACTTTTTCCATCATCAAACCCGGCGCGGTCGCGAACAATCACATCGGCGGCATCGTCGCGAAGCTCGAAGCGGCGGGCCTCAAGATCGTCGCCCAGCGCATGCTGAAGCTCTCCCCCGAGCAGGCCGGCCAGTTCTACGCCGTCCATCGCGAGCGTCCGTTCTACGGCGAGCTCGTCGAGTTCATGAGCTCGGGCCCGATCGTCGCCCAGGTCCTGGAAGGCGAGAACGCGATCCTCAAGAACCGCGAAGTGATGGGTGCGACCGATCCCGAGAAGGCCGCGCCCGGCACGATCCGCGCGGAATTCGGCAAGGACATCTCCGAGAACGCGGTCCACGGTTCGGACGCCCCCGAGACGGCGCGCGAGGAAATCGCGTTCTTCTTCGCGGCGAGCGAGATCCACTCGCGCTGAGATGAGCACGGCCGCCCCGATCAATCTCCTCGATTTCGACGCCCCGGGCCTCGCGGCTTTCTTCGCGTCCTGGGGCGAGCGCCCGTACCGCGCCACGCAGATCACGAAGTGGGTCCACCAGCAGGGCGTCATCGACTTCACGGCGATGACGAACCTGAGCCAGGCGCTGCGCGCCAGGCTCGGGGCCGAGACCGTCATCCAGGTTCCCGAAGTCGTCACGCTGCAGGAATCGAACGACGGCACGCTGAAGTGGCTGCTCCGCGTCTCGGGCGGCAACTGCATCGAGACGGTATTCATCCCGGAGAACGATCGGGGCACGCTGTGCGTGTCCTCGCAGGTCGGCTGCGCGCTGAACTGCAGCTTCTGCGCGACCGCGAAGCAGGGTTACAACCGCAACCTCACCGTCGGCGAAATCATCGGCCAGGTCTGGCTCGCGGCGCGCCATCTCGGTCAGCACCCGAAGACGCAGAAGAACATCACGAACGTCGTGATGATGGGCATGGGCGAGCCGCTCATGAATTTCGAGAACGTCACGGCGGCGATGCGGCTCATGCTCGACGACAACGCGTACAATCTCGGGCGCAAGCGCGTGACGCTCAGCACCGCGGGCGTCGTGCCGGCGATCGACCGCCTGCGCGAAGAATGCCCGGTCGCGCTCGCCGTCTCGCTGCACGCGCCGAACGATGCGCTGCGCGACGAGCTCGTACCGATCAACAAGACCTATCCGCTCGCCGAGCTCATGGCCGCCTGCAAGCGCTACGTGGGCTCGAACCCGCACGATCTGATCACCTTCGAGTACATCATGCTCGAGGGCGTGAATGACTCGCCGGCGCTCGCGCGCGATCTCGTGAAGCTGCTGCGCGGCATCCCGGCGAAGGTCAACCTCATTCCCTACAATCCCATCGCGGGCGCCGATTACGGCCGCTCGCCGCTGGACGCCATCAACCGGTTCCGCCTCGAGCTCAACAAGGCGGACATCCTGACGATCACGCGCAAGACGCGCGGCGACGACATCGACGCCGCCTGCGGCCAGCTCGTCGGTCGGGTCGAGGCCCGCAGCGCGCGCAAACGCCTGCACGCAATGGAATCGAGGCCCTGAAATGACATCTATCCTGAAGTGGGCCGGCATCGCGTGCACGGTGCTCGCCCTGGCCGGCTGCCAGAACGCGCAGACGCGCAAGGCCTCGAACGAAGAGGCGCGCAAGGTGAGCGAGCTCAACACACAGCTCGCGGTCGCCTACATGCGGGACGGCGAGAACGAGACGGCGCTCGGCAAGTTGAACAAGGCCATCGAGGCCGATGACAACAACCCGGACGCCTGGAACGCCTTCGGGCTGCTGCACGCGCGGCTCGGCCAGCTCGGCGAGGCCGAGGACAGCTTCAAGCGCGCGATCAGGCTCGACCCGACGAACGCCTCCGCGAACAACAACTTCGGTCAGTTCCTGTGCCAGCTCGGCCGCTACGACGAAGGCCTCATGCGCTTCGACCAGGCGCTCCACAATCCGCTCTACCAGGAGCCCGAAGTCGCGCATACGAACGCCGGCCTCTGTGCACTGCGCGGCAAGAAGATGGATCTCGCCGAGCAGCATTTCCGCTCGGCGCTGCAGATCAACCCGAAGCTGCCGCCCGCGTTGATCGAGATGTCGCAGATCAGCTTCGATCTTTCGAACTACCTGCCTGCGCGCGCCTATCTCCAGCGCTATCTCGATGTCGCGAAGCACACCTCGCGCTCGCTGTGGCTCGGGATCCAGATCGAAACGGCGCTCGACAACCGCGATGCGGTCGCGAGCTACGGCCTCCAACTGCAGAAGAACTTCCCGGACTCGAACGAGACGAAGCTGCTGCAGCAACGCGCGGCCCAGTGATGGCAGACCGCTTCCCCGACGCGACGCCGAGCGGCAGTCCGGCCGGACGCAGTCCGGGGGCCCTGCTGCGGGCGGCCCGCGAGGCGGCCGGCATGAGCCGCGAAGACCTCGCGGCCCGCACCCGTCTCGAGCCGAAGCTCATCGTCGCGCTCGAGGGCGACGATTTCGCGCGCCTGCCGCAGGCGGCGTTCGTGAAAGGCTACATCAGGAGCATCGCCCGCGAGATCGCGATCGATCCCGCGCCGGTGCTCGCCGCCTATGCCGCGGCGGACGGACCACCGGAGCCCGAGCTCGCCGATTTCGCGACGCGCCCGCCGACGCAGATCACGAGCAACAGCATGATCGTGCGCGGCGCGACGTATGCGATCGTGGTGACTTTCATCGTGCTCGTCATCGCGTGGTGGCGCAGCGACTATTCCTCGCGCCGCATCGACAAGGCGCCCGAGCCCGTGGTGGACAAGACGCCGCGCGATCCCTATCCCGATCGCGGCAAACCGCCCGACTACGCGTGGACGATCATCGACGGCTCGAGCAGCGATCCGCTCGCCGCGCCCCTCGACCAACGGTACGAATCGAACGGCGGCGACGTCTCCGTGCCGGCCGAGCTCGCGCCGGTGACGCCGGGCGCGCCGGAAGCGGCCGGACCGGCCACGGCGACGCCGCCCGCCGCGGTCGAGCCCGCGGGCAGGGAAATCACCATCGAGACCACGGAAGCGTCCTGGGTCGACATCTCGGACGCGAAGCGCACGCGGCTCTATTTCGGCATGGTGAAGCCCGGCAAGCCCGTGAGCGTCGGCGGCATCGCCCCCTACAACCTCGTGATCGGCAATCCGCCGCATGTCACGCTGCGCTTCCGGGGCAAGCTCATCGAATTGACCGAAAAATCCCCACAGGGCGTCGCGAAGCTCAGGCTGGGCGACTAGCGGCGCGGGACCGGACGGTCCGGGCCGGCGCGACGCGGAGAAAAACACTTTGAAACAGACGCTACGTGCCATACGCGGCATGAATGACGTGGTGCCGCCGCAGACGGCCCACTGGCAATGGCTCGAGAAGACGATAGGCACGGTGCTCGCGGGCTACGGCTATCGCGAAATCCGCCTGCCGCTCGTCGAGCTCACGCAGGTGTTCTCGCGCTCGATCGGCGAAGTGACGGACATCGTCCAGAAGGAGATGTACACGTTCACGGACCGCAACGGCGACAGCCTGACGCTGCGCCCGGAAGGCACGGCGAGCTGCGTGCGCGCGGTGCTCGAGCACGGCCTGCTGCACCAGCAGGCGCAGCGCCTGTGGTATCGCGGTGCGATGTTCCGCCACGAGCGTCCGCAGAAGGGCCGCTATCGCCAGTTCCACCAGGTCGGCGTCGAAGCGTTCGGCTACCCCGGCCCGGACATCGACGCCGAGATCATCCTCATGACGGCGCGCCTGTGGCGCGAGCTCGGCCTCGGCAATCTGCGCCTCGAGATCAACACGCTCGGCACGAGCGAGGAACGCCGCGGCTATCGCGACGCGCTCACCGTGTATTTCGCGCAGCACCGGGAGCGCCTCGACGCCGAAAGCGCGGCGCGGCTCGAGCGCAACCCGCTGCGCATCCTCGACTCCAAGAATCCGGACATGAAGACGCTGAACGCGGGCGCTCCGGTGCTCGCCGACCATCTCGGCGAGGAATCCCGGGCGCACTTCGCGGGCCTGCGCGCGCTGCTCGACGCCGCCGGCATCGCCTACGAGGTGAATCCGCATCTCGTGCGCGGTCTCGACTACTACGCGAAGACGGTCTTCGAGTGGATCACCGACGAGCTCGGCGCCCAGGGCACGGTGTGCGCGGGCGGACGCTACGACGGCCTCGTCGAGCTGATGGGCGGCGAACCGACGCCGGCGATCGGCTTCGCGCTCGGCATGGAGCGCCTGCTCGAGCTCATCGCTGCGAACGCCGCCGGCGAGACGACGGAAGCGGATTGCTACGTGCTGAGCGCCGGCCCCGAGCTCCTCGGACCGGCCCAGGCCGTCGCCGAGCAGTTGCGCGACGCGCTGCCCGGCGTGCGCGTAATCTGCCATTGCGGCGGCGGGAGCCTCAAATCGCAGATGAAGAAGGCCGACCGCGCGGGCGCGGCAGTGGCGCTGATCCTCGGGCCCGACGAGCACGTCGCAGGGGAAATCACCGTCAAGGCCTTGCGCGGCGAGACCGCCCAGCAGCGCGTGCCGCTCGCGGAACTCGCAGCCGCTGTCCGGGGTCTCCTCGGACGCTGATCGGTGCGGGCGGCGCTTTGGGCCGGGCGAGGGTATAATCCGCGCCTTCGAGCCCCGCCGGATCCCGACATCCCCCGCGCATTCCGTCCCGCCCCAGGCGGGCGCAAGCCTCGCAGACCGGCCTTCCGCCGTCGCGGGCTCGACACGAACACGGGTGGCCCGCCGCACGGGTCACGTCACACGCATCAAGCCCGAACGGGCTCGAGGAGACTTCGGATGGAAGGCTACGCCTCTGAGAAGGAACAAATCGAGGAGATACGCAAGTGGTGGGACGCCAACGGCAAGGCCGTGCTCGGCGGTCTCGCGCTCGGCCTCGTCGTGCTGTTCGGTTATCGCTACTGGGATGCGAGCCGCAACGCGCTCGCCGAGCAGGCGTCGATCAACTACGAGCACTTCCTCACCGTCGCCGCGCAAGGTCCGGGCAAGGAGGCGAGCGAAGCCGGCGAGTCCCTCATCGCGACCTATCCCGAGACCGCGTACGCGAAGCTCGCGGCGCTGCTGCTCGCGAGCCTCGAAGTCCGCGACAAGAAACCCGAGGACGCGGAGAAGCACCTGCGCTGGGTGGTCGAGCACTCGGGCTCGCCGGAGCTGCGCGCCGTCGCGCAGACCCGCCTCGCCGCGCTGCTCCTCGCGCGAGGCGACACCGCCGCTGCGGACGCGATCGTGAAGCAGCTTCCCGCGGCCGGCGACAACGATCGCTATGCCGAGCTGCGCGGCGATCTGCTCGCCGCCCAGGGCAAGGCCGATGAAGCCCACGCCATGTACCTCGAGGCCATCGCCGCGCTGAAGACCATCGGCGGCGATCCCTCCTCGTTGCAGATCAAGCTCGACAATCTCGGCCTGACTGCCGCGACGGAGTAGCCCATGCCGAGATCGCTCGCCCGAGGCGGACTGCTCTGCCTCCTCCTGTCCGCCGTCATCGGCTGCACGGTGATCAAGGACAATTACAACAAAATCCTCGACCGCGATCCCGACAGCAAACCGAAGCCGGCCGAGCTCGTCCAGTTCCCGACCACGCTGAAGGTGACCGAGGCCTGGTCCGGCAGCTTCGGCAGCGGCGCGGAGAAGCAGTATCTGAAGCTCACGCCGGCTTACGCGGACGGCCGCATCTACACCGCGGACCGCGACGGCCGGGTGATGGCGGTCGACGCGCAGAAGGGCAGCACGATCTGGGAGCTGCGCGACAAGAAGCAGCGCATCTCCGGCGGCCCGGGCGTCGGCGAGGGCCTCGTCATGGTCGGGACCTCGAAGGCCATGGTGCTCGCCTACGACGCCGCGACCGGCAAGCCGCGCTGGGCGACGAAGGTCTCGAGCGAAGTGCTCTCGCCGCCCGTCGCCTCGGACGGCGTCGTCATCGTGCGCGCCGGCGACGGCAAGATGATGGCGCTCGGCGCGGCCGACGGTAAGCTGCACTGGACCTACGATCGCTCGATTCCGACGCTGACGCTGCGCGGCAGCGGCACGCCCGTCATCCACGAGAACCTCGTCGTCGCCGGCTTCGACAACGGCCGCCTCGTCGCACTCGATCTGCATTCCGGCAAGACGATCTGGGAGACGCGGCTCGCCGAGCCGACGGGCCGCTCCGATCTCGAACGCATGGTCGACGTCGACAGCGAACCGGTGATCGCCGGCAACACTGCTTACGTCGCCTGTTTCCAGGGCCGCGTGGCCGCGGTCGCGCTCGACGACGGCCGCGTCGAATGGACGCGCGACATCTCCTCCTATGCGGATCTCTCCGTCGACGACGAGCGCCTCTACGTCACCGACGACAAGGGCACGGTGTGGGCGCTCAAGCTCGAGGACGGCAGCGATGCCTGGAAGCAGCCGGCGCTGCTGAACCGCGCGCCCACCGGCCCGACGCGCATCGACGACTTCGTCGTGGTCGGCGACTTCGAGGGCTATCTGCACTTCATGGATCGCTACAACGGCAAGTTCGCGCAGCGCGTGCGCGTCGACAAGAAGCGCATCCTCACTTCGCCCATCCGCGTCGACGACCTGCTGCTCGGCTACTCGTCGGCCGGCGAGCTCGTCGCCTACCGCCTGCACTAGGCGGACGGGCTCGCTCATGAGCTTCGACCTCGAGAAATACGTCAAACCGGCTTTCGCGATCGTCGGCCGGCCGAACGTCGGCAAGTCGACGCTCTTCAATCGCATCACCCGCACGCGCGACGCGCTCGTCGCGGACACGCCGGGCGTCACGCGCGACGTGAAGCTCGGCGTCGGCCGCATCGGGCCCGCGGCCTATCTCGTCGTCGACACGGGCGGCGTCGAGGACGGTACGGCCGGTCTCGACGAGCTCGTCGGCAGGCGCGCGCTCGCCGCGGCGCTCGAGTGCGAGGCGATCCTCTTCATGGTCGACGGCCGCGACGGCCTGACCGCGACGGACCAGACGCTCGCCGCGGAGCTCCGCAAGAGCGGCAAGCGCGTGTTCCTCGCCGTCAACAAGACCGAGGGTCGAAACGGCGAGCTCGCGGCGACGGAGTTCAGCGCGCTCGGTCTCGGCGCGGTGTATCCGATCTCCGCCGCGCACGGTCTCGGCGTCGAGGATCTGATCCTCGAGATCACGCGCGACTGGCCCGCGCCGCAGCCGGAGACCGGGAACGAGGAGGACGGCGTGCGCGTGGCGATCGTCGGGCGGCCGAACGTCGGCAAGTCGACGCTCGTGAACCGCATGCTCGGCGAGGACCGCATGATCACGTTCGACCAGCCGGGCACGACTCAGGACAGCGTCGCGATCCCCTTCGAGCGCCGCGGCAAGCGCTACACGCTGATCGATACCGCGGGCCTGAGGCGCCGCGCGCGCGTCAGCGAGACGGTCGAGAAGTTCAGCGCCATCAAGACGCTGCAGGCCATCGACGGCTGCAACGTCGTCGTGCTCGTGCTCGACGCGCAGGCCTCGCTCGCCGAGCAGGATCTGACGGTGCTCGGCAACGTGCTCGATTGCGGGCGCTCGCTCGTCATCGCCATCAACAAGTGGGACGGTCTGCCGCAGGAGCAGCGCGAGGAAGTGAAGCGCCAGGTCGACCGGCGGCTGAACTTCGTCGACTTCGCGGAGATCCGCTACATCTCGGCGCTGCACGGCACGGGCGTCGGAGACCTCTTCGGCGCGATCGACGCGGCATGGCGCTCGGCGAACGTCTCGGTGCCGACGAACGTGCTGACTAACATGCTCATGGACGCGGTCGAGAGCCACCAGCCGCCGCTCGTGCGCGGCCGGCGCATCAAGCTGCGCTATGCGCACTTCGGCGCGAAGAACCCGCCGACGATCATCATCCACGGCAATCAGACGGAAGACGTCCCGGATTCGTACCGGCGCTATCTCGCGGGCTACTTCCGCCGCGCGCTGAAGCTCACCGGCACCCCGGTGCGCATCGAGTTCCGCTCCGGCGACAATCCCTTTGCCGGCCGCCGCAACACGCTCACGCCGCGCCAGGTGCATAAGCGCCGGCGGCTGATGCGGCATCACAAGTAATTCGTAGGTCCGATTAGCCGAAGGGGTAATCGGACGTTCGACTCCGAAGCCTCAGCCGTTCGAGACGAACGTCCGATTACGCTTACGCTAATCAATGGAATGGACGCTCCCACTCTTAATCGGCATCTAGGTGCCATAGTGGAGATGTCAATCAACACTCAACGAGTAGGAGCGTCCGCCATGAAGATTACTACCCTCGGCATCGATTTGGCCAAGAACGTTTTC
>JACQWY010000042.1 GCA_016209015.1 Gammaproteobacteria bacterium
CGAATGACCCGGCAGTTCGGAGAAGACCTTTTTTTGGTTCTCCTCCGAACTCCGGGACGGTTCCTCGGTACAGCGCGGCGCGTATTTCCCACGTGTCGCCCTCGCGCAGGCGAGGGCCCAGTCGTTCAGCCTCGGCGCCGTGGTCGAACCGCGGGGCCGGCGTAGAAAGCGAGCGCGGTGCGGAACGGAGCGCTCGACAGTCCGGAGTTCACGGCGCGTGCCGTGGGTCACCGACTGGGCCCTCGCCTGCGCGAGGGCGACGAAGATCAGCCGAGGCGGAATGCGTCGAATGACTCGGCAGGCTGGAGAAGAACCGTCCCCTTTTCCGATTCCTCGAACACGAGTCCGTCGCGCCAGGAAATAAATCCGTCACCTTTTCCCCCACAGTTGACGGGCCGCCCCGCCTTGACTTCCCCCCCTCTATTCGTAAGGCTCCGGTTCCACCTGCGGGCGCCGGGGCCGGCTGTGGCGCGCAGACCCGATAGAAGAACGAACGAGGGGAGGTTTCGTCATGGCCGGAATCCTGTCGAAGGAACACATCGTCGCGCCTCCGGGCTT
Organism: Gammaproteobacteria bacterium; assembly: GCA_016209015.1. Lineage (GTDB taxonomy): Bacteria > Pseudomonadota > Gammaproteobacteria > JACQWY01. The sequence goes on from JACQWY010000042.1 coordinate 559, forward strand.
CAACCGCTGGCTCATCGCGCCGGCGGCACTCGGCATCCATCTCTGCATCGGCTCGGTGTACGCCTGGAGCCTGTTCAACCCGGCGCTCGTGAAGCGCGTCGGCGTCGTCACCGCGAGCGCGGACGACTGGACGCTGAAGAGCGTGGTGTGGGTGTTCACGGTCGCGATCGTCTTCCTGGGACTGTCGGCGGCGGTCGCCGGCAAATGGCTCGAGCAGGTCGGGCCGCGCATGGTCGGTGTCGTCGCGACGGCCTGCTGGAGCGGCGGCTTCCTGCTCGGCGGCATCGGCATCCTCGCGGGCCAGCTCTGGCTGCTCTACCTCGGCTACGGCGTCATCGGCGGCTGCGGGCTCGGGCTGGGCTACGTCTCGCCGGTCAGCACGCTCATCCGCTGGTTCCCGGATCGCCGCGGCATGGCGGCCGGCATCGCCATCATGGGCTTCGGCGGCGGCGCGATGATCGCCCAGCCGCTGATCGAAGGTTTCCTCAAGTTCTACTACCGTGCTCCGGAATACCTCGGCAAGCTCGCCGACGTCACGCTCGTCACGCAGCAGGGCCGGCGCTTCGCGGACGTCGCGGGCCGGCACGTCGAAGTCGTCGTCGTCAGCGCGAAGGAAATCGCGGGCATGATCGTGCCGGGACCGGAGGGCGTGTACGTCGTCGGCGGCGGCACGGTCGGGATCTGGCAGACGTTCTTCACGCTGGGTGCGATCTATCTCGGCGTGATGCTCGCGGCCTCGTTCGCCTATCGCGTGCCGCCGGCCGGCTGGCATCCGCCGGGCTGGGTCGCGCCGGACGCGAACGACCCGCGCCTGAAGATGATCACGCGCCGCCACGTGCACATCGATCAGGCCTTGAAGACGCCGCAGTTCTACCAGCTCTGGATCGTGCTCTGCTTCAACGTCACCGCCGGCATCGGCATGATCGCGGTCGCGAAGACGATGATGACGGAGATCTTCGGCACGACCCTGCCGTCGATCGTCACCGTGAAGTTCGCGGCGACCTACGTGCTCATGATCAGCCTCTTCAACATGATCGGACGCTTCCTGTGGGCGAGCGCCTCGGATCACCTCGGGCGCAAGACGACGTACTTCATCTTCTTCGGGCTCGGCATCCTGCTCTACTGCTCGATCCCCTACTACGCGCAGCAGGTGACGGCGCACCCGGCGGTGGTCTGGCTCGTCGGCTTCTACGTCTCGACGATGATCATCTTCACGATGTACGGCGGCGGCTTCGCGACGATCCCGGCCTATCTCGCCGACATCTTCGGCACGCCCTTCGTCGGCGGCATCCACGGCCGGCTGTTGACGGCGTGGAGCACGGCGGGCTGGCTCGGGCCGCTCGCGATCACGTCCCTGCGCGAGAATGCGGTGGCGGATGCCATCCACGGCCTCGTCGCGAAAATCGATCCCGTGAAATTCCAGGCGACGTTCGGAACGGGCGTCGATCAGCTCGACAAGCTCGTCGCGGCGAAGACGGTGACGATCGCGAAGCTCGTCGAGATCGCGCCCCCCGGCACCGTCGATCCGACGCCCGGCCTGTACAATCAGACGATGTACCTCATGGCCGGCCTGCTCGCCGTCGCATTCGTCGCGAACGCGCTGATGCGGCCGGTCCACCCGAAACACTACGCAGACAATTGATCCGTTGCCGCCGGAGAAGTCCGATGCTGATGACGTCCGAGCATTACCGTGAATCCCTGCGCGCCTATTCGCCGCGCGTGTTCGTCGACGGCGAGCGGGTGGAGAGCGTGGCCGACGAGCCGCGCCTCGCGCCCGGCGTCAACGCGCTGGGCGTGACCTACGACTACGCGCTCGACGAGCGCCATGCCCGCGTCTCGCGCGCCGTTCAACAGGCTTCCGGCCGCGAGGTGAACCGCTTCCTCCACATCACGGAGACGACGGACGATCTGCTCGCGAAGCTCGAGTTCACGCGCCTCGTCTGCCAGGAGACGGGCTGCGCGATGCGCTATCTGACGAACGACGGGCTGAACGCGCTGTTCCAGCTCACGGCGCGACTCGACGCCGAGAAGCCCGGCGAATACCACGCGCGGTTTCTGAACTATCTCGGCGAAGTCCAGGATCGCGATCTCACGGTCGGCATCGCGATGACGGATGCGAAGGGCGATCGCAGTCTCCGCCCGCACGAGCAGGTGAATCCCGATGCCTACGTGCACGTCGTCGCGCGGCGCGCGGACGGCATCGTGATCTCGGGGACGAAGGCCATCGTCACGGCCGCGCCCTACTGCCACGGGCTGCTCGTGCTGCCGTGCCGGGCGATGACAGCGGCGGACGCCGACTTCGCGCTCGCCTGCGCCGTGCCCATCGATGCGCCGGGACTCACCCTCGTCGCGCGGCCCGCGGGCCGGCCCGGGGAGTCGAAGGCGACGTTCAGCGGGCGCTACGGTCAGACGACGGCGGTATGCATGTTCGACAAGGTATTCGTGCCGTGGGAGCGCGTGTTCCTGTGCGGCGAGCACGCGCACTCGGAGTTCCTCACGCGATCCTATGCCACCCATCATCGTCACAGTTGCATCGGTGCGCGCGCGGGCTTCGGCGATCTCTTGATCGGCGCCGGCGCGCTGATGGTGAAGGCGAACGGGCTCTGCCTCGATCGCCATGGGCATCTGCGCGAATCGCTCGTCGAGCTCATCAAGATCGTCGAGGGCTTCTACGCCTGCGGCATCGCCTCCTCCGTCTTCGCGACGCAGGACCCGGCCGGCAACGTCGAGCCCGAAGGCGTCTACGCGAACATCGGCAAGCTGCTGCTCGCCACACAGATCTACGACATGCACCGGCTCGCGCACACGGTGTCGGGCGGGCTCATCGTCGCACTACCGAATCCCGAGGAGGATCACAATCCGGAGACGAAGGCCGAGCTCGCCGCGGTGCTCGGCGGCCGCCCCGACATTCCCTACGCGCAACGCATGCAGGTCGCGCGCTTCGTCGAGGATTTGACCGCCTCGTATGCCGGCGACTGGATGTCGGTCATCAGTCTCCATGGCGGCGGCTCCCCGGAAGCCATGAAGCGCGAGATCCACCGCCGCTATCCCATCCCCGAACGCGAGGCACTCGTCACGCGGCTCATGGAGCGCGGCCTCCTCGCCGATGGCGCGAAAGCGCTCACCGCACAGCCGGGGCAGTGCTGCGACACCGGATGCCAGACGCCGGAAGTGCAGCGCATCCAAGGTCCGCGCTGACGCACTTATCCACCGGGGTCGGAGGGACTTTTCCGCTTCTATCCACCGGGGTCGGAGGGACTTTTCCGCTTCGGGGTCTGACCCCGGTGCATGAGTCGCCACTTATCCACCGGGGTCGGAGGGGCTTTTCCGCTTCGGGGTCTGACCCCGGTGGATAAGTGGGGGAGCATCACTTCTCCGCCTTGTTCATGAGCAGCAGGCCGCCGATCACGAGCGCGCCGCCCGCGAGCAGCGCCTCGCTCGGCACTTCGCCGAGGAAGAGCCAGGACAGCACCACCCCGAACACCGGCATGAGGTTCAGATACGCGGCCGTCGTGATCGCGCCGAGCTCGTTCACACCCTGGTAGTACCAGAGGAAACCGAGCGCGGAATTCAGGAGGCCGAGGAAACCGATCATCGCCCAGGCGTGCACGTCGACCGCGATCGCGGGCAGCGCGGCGGCGTCGTGCCAGACGAAGGGCACGAGCATGGCCGTGCCGACGAGCGTCGAATAGTAGGTGACGTAGAGCGGTGAGACTTCGTCGAGCAGCGGGCGGCCGAGGATGGAGTAGAGCGCCCAGGCGAGTGCGGCACCGAGAAACATGATCTCGCCGCGCCCGACCGCGCCCTGGAACACCTCCAGCACGTGTCCTTCCGTGATCACGAGCGCCGTGCCGACGAAGCCGAGCGCGATGCCGACGAGCGCCTGCGGCCGGGTCCGGCGGCGCAGGATCACGATGTCGATCAGTGCGACCATCAACGAAATCGAGGCAAGGATCAGCGTCGCGCGGTTCGCGGGCGTGTACTCGGCGCCCATGAACATGAGCACGTTGTGCATGCACACGCCGGTCAGTCCGAGTATCGCGAGCCGGCCGACATGACGGAGCCGGAAGCTGGGCACGGGCGCCCCGCGCCCCGCGTGCATGAACAGCCACAGGAACGCGCTCGCGACGATGAAGCGGCCGAGCGCGAACGCATACGGCGCATGATAGTCCGCGAGCATGCGGCCGAAGATCGGGCTCATCGCCCAGAACGCGGGCGCGATGACGAGCTTGAGATGGATCGCCGTGCGGCTGGTCATGGCGCGCACGCTCCGGCGCCGCGCCGCGCGGCGGTCGAAGATTCGGACATGGGGGTACCTCGCTGGTGACGCGAGACTATAGCCGATCGGGTGCATGGGCAGGCGGCCGCGCATGAGGCAGAATCCGGAAGCGGCACCGTGACCACGCGCCGCATCGCAATACGGCAGCGCAGAGGAGCGGGTTTCGATGATTCGATGCGGCGTTTCGATCTTTCTCACCGACGACTCCATCGGTCCCGCCGACGTCGCGCGCGCCGTCGAGGAGCGCGGTCTCGATTCAATCTTCGTGCCCGAGCACACCCATATCCCGACGAGTCGCAAGACGCCCTGGGCCGGCGGTCCCGAATTGCCGAAGCACTACATCCGCACGCTCGATCCCTTCGTCGCGCTCGGCGTCGCGGCCGCCGTGACGAGCCGGATCACGCTCGCGACGGGGGTGACCCTCGTCCCGGAGCGCGATCCCATCGTGCTCGCGAAAGAAGTGGCGACACTCGATCACGTCTCGAACGGCCGGGTCATCCTCGGCGTCGGCGCCGGCTGGAACCGCGAGGAGATGGAGAACCACGGCGTCGAGTTCGGCGCCCGCTGGAAGATCACCCGCGAGCGCGTGCTCGCGATGAAGACGATCTGGCGCGAGGAGGCGGCGGAGTTCCACGGCGAGTACGTGGATTTCGATCCGATCTGGTCCTGGCCGAAGCCCGTACAGGCCGGCGGCCCGCCGGTGTGGCTCGGCTCGAAATCACGCTGGGTGCCCGATCGCGTCGCGGACTACGGCGACGGCTGGATCCCGATACACGGTCGCGACGGTGAGGCCGCCATCGGGCAGCTACGGGAGGCCTGCGCGCGACGCGGCCGCGACTTCGACGATATCACGCTCGGCGTGTTCGGCTGTCCGCCGAAAGAGGAAGAAGCGCGGACCCTCATCGCTCAGGGTTATCGCCACCTCGTCTTCCTCCTGCCGTCGGCCGGGCGCGACACGGTATTGCCGAAGCTCGATCGCCTCGCGGCGCTCGCGGCGCGCTTGCGCGACTGAGCCCGCCCGGCTCCTGGCTCGTCACGCGAGCTTCGCGCCGCTAAGCCGCGTCCTGTCTAAAGTTTAATTTCCGGCCGCCGCCAAAATCTCGCACGGCGCGCAAGGTGCCGCCGCGCACATCGCGACCGCAGAGGCGAGTATGTCCCCATACGAAGGCCTGGAAGCCGACCGGGAGCACAGCGAGATCGCCGCGCCGCGCGGCACGCTGTCCGCCCGTGCGCTGTTCGACGCCCTCGCCGACGCGGCGTTCGTGTTCACGCCCGCGGGCATCATCCAGGCCTGCAATTTCGCCGCCGAGCGCATCTTCGGCCATTCCGCGAACGAACTGGTCGGGCGCAGCATGTGCCTCCTGTTCGCGGACGGCGACGCCGAGAGTTTCCTCTATCAGCTCCAGAACGATCTGCACGCGCACCAGACCCATTACACGGGCACGCCGCGCGAGCTGCGCGGCCGGCGCAAGACGGGCGAGACGTTCGCGCTGGAAATCACGGTGACGACGCTCCGCGATCCCGACGGCGAGCGCCTGCTCGGCATCGCGCGCGACATCACCGAAAGGCATGCGGCCCAGGAGCAGATCCGCGCTCAGAACGCGCGACTGCAACGTGCCAACCAGGAGCTCGAGCAGTTCACCTACGTCGCCTCGCACGACCTGCAGGAACCCTTGCGCATGGTCTCGAGCTTCACGGAGCTCTTCGCGCGACGCTATCAGGGCATCATCGACGACACCGGCCGCGAATTCATCGGCTACGCGCTCGACGGCGCAAAGCGCATGAAGCTGCTCATCAACGATCTCCTCGAGTACTCGCGTCTGAGCCACGACACGGGCGTCCATTCCAAGATCGACGCGAACCGGGTCTGCGACGATGCGCTGAAGACGCTCGCGCTCGCCGTGCGCGACAGCGGCGCCGAAGTCGAGGTCGGCAAACTGCCGGCGATCACGGGGCACCGCGCCCAGCTCCGCGTGCTGTTCCATCAGCTCATCGGCAATGCCATCAAGTATCAGGCCGCCGATCGCCCGCCGCGCATCGAGGTCAATGCGCTGCGCGACGGCAACGCCTGGCACTTCAGGGTGAAGGACAACGGCATGGGCATCCCCGAGGAATTCCTGGGGAGGATCTTCCACATCTTCCATCGGCTGCATCGCGAACGCCGCTTCCCGGGAACGGGCGTCGGGCTCGCGATGTGCAAACGCATCGTCGAATTGCACGGCGGCACGATCTGGGCCGAATCCGTGCGCGGCGAGGGCTCGCTCTTCCACTTCACGCTCGCGGACCGCCCGCCACACGAACCCTTCTTCAGCGCCTGAGCCGCGACGCGGGCCTCAGGCCGCGATCCGCTCGAGTGCCTGCAGCTCGCCGATCGTCGTATCGAGCACGGTGCCGATGCGTTCGAGCAGCGTCTCCACGTCCTCGCCGCCGCTCTGCCGGAGCACGCCTTCGAGCGCGGCACAGAGCTCGGCGAGGCGTCGCGCCCCGATGTTCAAGCCGCTGCCGCGCAATGCGTGCGCCGCGATGCCGAGCTCGTCGCTGCGTCCGCCGGCGTGAGCTGCGCGCATGCGGTCGAGCGCCGCCCGCGCATCGCTCGCGAAGCGGTCGATGAGCTCCCGGTAACCGGCCGGCCCGAGCAGCTCGCGCAATTCGGCCGACTTCACGCCGTCGATGTCACCGCTGCGGACGGCCGCGCCATGCAGGGCTATCGGCGACCACTTCGCGAGCATCGCGGCGAGCGCTTCGAGCGTGATGGGCTTCGTCATGAAATCGTCCATGCCCGCGTGCAGGCAACGATCGCGATCGGCGCTGGAAGCGTGCGCGGTCATCGCGATCACGACCGGGCCGTGCGCCGGCGCGAAGCGGCTGCGGATTTCGGCGGTAGCGGCGAGCCCGTCCATCTCCGGCATCTGGCAATCCATGAACACGAGGTCGTAATTCGTACGCCCGAGCGCGAATAGCGCCTCGTCGGCCGAGATCGCGACCTCGGCACGGGCACCGAGCTTCGTCAGCATGGCCGAGGCCACTTTGAGATTCGCACCGACGTCGTCGACGACGAGCACCGAGAGATCGCCGGACAGCGCGGCCTCGGCGAGCGAGTGCCGCGTGATCAGCGCGCCTTCGCCGGCGCCGCTGATCAGCGCCGAGAACGTGCGCGCGAGCTGATCCGCCCGCACCGGCTTCGTGAGATAAGCGTGGACGCCGGCGCGGCGTAGCTGGCCGGCATCGCCCGGCCGGCCGAACAAGGTCGTGACGACGACGCGGGTCGCGGCGAGCGCCGGCTCCCCGTGCAGGGCTCGCACCGTGCGCACGAGCGTCTCCGGCTCGGCGAAGACATCGAGGATCGCCGCATAGAACGGGCGGTTCGCGCGCGCGGCATCGCGCAGCACGGGCAGGAGTTCGTCGAGCGCCGGCAAGGTCTCGACCTCGACGCCCCAGGACTCGAACTGCTGGCGCAGTGCCGTGCACGTCGTCGGCGACAGATCGTGAACGAGCACGCGGTGGCCCGCGAAATCCGGCGGCGGGCTGCCGGCCGGCACGGCCTCGTGGGCCTGCGGCAGGACGATCTCGAACCAGAACGTGCTGCCCGTGCCCGGCGTCGAATCGAGCCCGATCACACCGCCCATCAGGCTCACGAGCTCGCGCGTGATGCTGAGGCCGAGGCCGGTGCCGCCGAAGCGACGCGTCGTCGAGCCGTCGCCCTGCCGGAATGCGTCGAAGATGTGTTGCTGCTGGGCAGGCTCGATTCCGATACCCGTATCGCGGATCTCGAAACGCAAGCCCTGCTGCACGAGCTGGCCACGCTTGATCTCGAGGACGATCTCGCCCCGGTTCGTGAACTTGATCGAATTGCCGATGAGGTTGACGAGGATTTGCCGCACGCGCCCCGGATCGCCCGTCACCCAGCTCCGAACGCCCGCCGCGTAGAGAAGCGTGATGTCGATGCCTTTCTGGTGTGCAGGCTCGGCCAGGAGCTCGGTGACGTCCTCGGCGAGCAGCCTGAGATCGAATTCTATGTTCTCGATCTCGACCTTGCGCGCCTCCATCTTCGAGAAGTCGAGGATGTTGTTGATGAGCTGCAGGAGATTGCGCGCGGAACGCGTGGCGACCTCGACGTAGCCGCGCTGCTCGGCGCCCATCTGCGCGGCGTCGACGAGAGACAGCATGCCGAGGACGCCGTTCAACGGCGTGCGCAGCTCGTGACTCATGTTCGCGAGGAATTCGGCCTTCGTCTTCGCCGCGGCGAGCGCCTCGTCGCGCGCGTGCGCGAGATTCTCGGTGAGCGCCTTCTCTTCGCTGATGTCCTGCTGGATGCCGACGATGTGCGCGCCGCGGCTCTCGCCGCCGTGTTCGACGGCCCGGCCCCGCGATCGGAACCAGCGATAGCCGGCGTTTACCGTGCGATAGCGAAACTCGACCGAGTACTCCCCGCCGACGCCTGCCGCGTGATCGCCGAGCGCCGCGAGCAGGCCCGCGCGATCGTCCGGATGAACGCCTTCCACCCAGGAGGCGAGATCGGCGGGCACCTCCGCGCGCGCGCGCCAGCCGATGAGACGGACGCTCGAGTCGTCGAACTCCACCTGCCCGCTGCCGGCGTGGTAACCCCAGATGCCGACGTCGCCCGTCGACATGGCGAGCTCGAGCCGGCGCCGGCTGTCGATCAGATCGGCCTGGGTCGCCTTGAGCGCGCTGATGTCCGTGACCATCAGATAGAGCCGCAGGGGATCGTCGCCGCCGCCGACGGCCGTGGCGGAGACCAGACCCCAGACGGAATCGCCACGCCGTGAGCGCAACAGCACTTCGCGCTCGGCGAGCGGACGCCCCTCGAGACATGCGGCGAGTGCGCTCTTCAGCCCGGGCCGGTAGCGATCCGCCACGAAGGCGGCGAAATCCCGGCCGATGATCGCCTCGGGCGCCGTGCCGAGGATCTCGGCGAGGCGCGGGTTGCACTCGGTCGCCGCGAGCCCGGCGTCGAGCGTGATGATGCCCTCGTAGGCCGTCGCGATGAGCTGGCGCATGCGCCGCTCGCTGTCGCGCAACGCCGACTCGATGCGTTTGTGAGCCGTCACGTCGCGGGCCATGATCGTGTAGCGCACGGTATCGGCCCAGCGGGCCTCGCTCACGCTCAGCGCGAGATCGCGCGAGCTGCCGTCGCGCAGCCGCACGCTCGCCTCTTCCGTGCGGCTTCCACAGCCCGGCGGCAGCGGCAGCCGCAGCGACGGCAGCACGTCGCCGAGCTGGGTCGTGACCGCGAAATCCGCGTCGATGCCGAATATCTCCTCGGCGGCCGGATTGAAGGAGTCGATGTTGCCCGCCGTATCGCAGGTCAGCACGGCATCGGGCGCCTGATCGACGATTTGGCGCGTGAACTCCAGGGCCTTGGCGAGATGCTTCGCGCTCTCGGCCTCACGCTTCTGCTGATAGAGGCGATCCCTCAGCAGCGATTTCACGGTGCGCGCGAGATCACCGAGCTCGTCGGCCCGGCGCAGGGGCTCCTCGCTCGCGGCACTCTCGCCGGCCGCATAGCGGTGCAGCGCCGCGACGGGTTGCAGCACGTCACGCCTGACGACGCGCAGCGTCACCCACAGCACGCCGAGCAGACACAGCACGAGCACGGCGATCGCGAGGCTGGACAGCGTGCGGAGCGTCACGCCGATCAGGTGTCTCGGGACGCGCACCCAGAGTTCGTAGCGATGCTCCGAGCCCGCCGGGCCCAGGGCCCCGACATGCTGGAGCCACTCGCCGCTCGTCCCCATCGGATCACCGGACGGCGGCGCGGCGGGAAATTCGGCCAGCTCAGCGGCCGGGCGTCCCGTCCATTCCCGGCGGGAGGACGCGACGACACGCCGATCCGCCGCGTCGATCACGCTCACGGTCGCGCCGCCCACGGTGGCGGCGAGCAGCGAGGCGGCGCGCTGCAGGGCGGCCGGTGCGGTGTCCAGGGCGAGAAAGCCGCGCATCGCCTCGTCCAGCGCGTCGAACTGCGCGTGCAGTTGCCGCTGTTCCTGGATTTCGAGCGCGTATTTGAATGTGAAGAAGATGGCGAACGCACACGCGACGCCGGCCAGCGTGATCGGCAGCACGAGCCGGGTGGTGAGCCGCGACATCCTCACGCGGGCCATCCCTGCGCCCGCCACGCCGGCTGCACGGCCCCCTCAGGCGACACTATCTGCGGACCAACGGTAACGGGCAACCGCGGTGCGGCCGCCGTCGAGATATTCGAGCGACTCGCACAGCGATCGGATGAGACGAATGCCGCGCCCGGAGTAGCCGTCGTTCGTGGCGAGCTCGCGGCTGGCCCCGGCGGCATCGAAGCCCTTCCCGGTATGGCTGACGCGGAGCTCGAGCCGGCCGCCGCCCGTGACGGGCTCGTGCCGGCAGGAAAAGACGACGCACGCATCGGCCAGCGTCTCGAGGCGCCGCTGACGCTCCGCATAGTATTCGGCGAAGCCGTGATGGCGATGCTTCAGGCCCGAATCGAGTTGCAGGATGCCGTGCTCGAGGGCATTCGAATAGAGCTCGACGAGCACCGCGTAGAGCGGCGTGCGATGCGGCGCGAGCCCCTGCACCGTATCGAAGGTCTGCACGATCGCGGGCACCGGGTCCGGACCGCGCAGCGCAGCGACGTCGAGCTCGAGCTCGAAGCTCCAGCGCGCGGCGCGCTTCTCGACACGCTGCGGGCCGCCGTCCGCGACTTCCACCCGGCTCGCCTCCGTGAGGCGCTCGACCTCGAGGAACGAGATGTCGTCGCTCTGCTGGGCTTCGCGCACGTGTAGCCCCAGGCTCTCCACCACCGCGTCGAAAGTCGCGGCGCGCGGCGTACCGGTGAGCTTGTCGAGCAGGCGCGGGGATCCGTACAGCTCGCCTTCCGGGTTGTGGGCCTCCACGAGCCCGTCCGAATAGGCGTAGATGCGATCACCGGCCTCCATCAGGAGTGTGGTCGACGTTGCACGGAACTCATCGGGCGGCAGGATTCCGAACGGCACGTGCGTCGAGGGAAACGTACTCTCGAGCTCGCCGCCCGGCGCGACCGCGACGAGATCCGGCATGCCGGCATTGCAGACGGCGAGCAGACCCGTGTCGTGATTGAGCTCGATGAGACAGGCCGACAGGAAGCGGCCGACTGGCAGGAGTCCGTTCAGCTTGCGATTGAGCTCGACCGCAATCTCGAGCAGCGGAAAGCCTTTCGTCGCCATCGAAGTGAACACGCCCTGAGCCGTGAACGCGCCGAGCGCGGCGGGCAGTCCATGCCCCGTGAAATCGCCGACGAGGAAGCACTGCTCGCCCGAAGGCTTGCGTGCAGCGAGGATGATGTCGCCGTTCAGCGTCTCCATCGGGCGCAGGAGGTATTTCAGGTTCCGCGCGGCGAGATGAATGCGCGCGTTGATGTTCTCGAGCAGGCGGCGCGCCGTCTCCATGTCGTGCTGCGTCTGGACCTGGTAGAGCGAGAGCTCGTTGCGCTGCCTGAGCAGGGTGCGATGCAGATCGCGGCTGCGTCGCGCGGCATCGATCTTCGCTTTCAGCAGGATGCGGCTGTACGGCTTGGTGAGGAAATCGTCGCCGCCGACGTCGATGCAGTGCTTGAGCTGGGGTTCCTCGGTGACGGCCGTCAGGAAGATGATCGGGACGGCGAGATTCGCGGGATTGGCCTTGATGCGCTGCGTCGCCTCGTAGCCGTCCATGATCGGCATCATCACGTCCATGAAGATGATGTCCGGCGTGCGCGCGGTACAGGCCTCGACGGCCTCGGCACCGGTGGTGGCTTCGACGGTCTCGAAGCCGTGTTCGCTCAGCATCGCCCGCAGTACGAGCCGATTCGTCGCCTCGTCGTCGACGATCAACGCGAGCTCGGCGTGTGCCGGCGCCGGACCCTCCCTATCCAGAACTGCCGACATCGCTCTGCCTCGCAGGTCGGACGCAGCGCGCCGTCAGTCGACCGTCATCAATTGGTGGAAGTTCGCGACCGCGAGGATTTCCTTGATGGCGGACTGGGCATGGGCGATGCGTACCGCCTCGCGCTTGCCGCCCGCGAAATCGCGGAGCTGCAGCAGCATGCCGAGCGCCGAGGAATCCATGTACGTCGTGTCTTTCAGATCCACCACGTAGTTCTGATAGCGCTTTTCGTTCTGGTAATACAACCGGCGCAGTTCGGAGTGCAGGTTGAAATCGAAACGATCGCTGATCTTGATGGTGAGGGTCTTGCCGTCCCCGGACGGCATGGCGGAGATTCCCATGGTGATATTCCTAGGCTTAGAACAACTCGACACTACCGGTCGTCATCGTGCGCTGGACCGCGGGTTTGGGCGGCGTGGCGTTGCTCAACGCCGCCACCGCGCTCGTCAGCTCGCCATGCAGCTCGCCGATGCGGTGCGGTTCGATCTGATGCATCTTGTCCGTCGCCTCGTCGAGGAAGGCCTCGAGCTGATCGATGCGCGCGGCGGTGTGCTCGACGATCTGGCGCACGATGTCCTCGAACTGCAGGCAACGCACCGCGTCCGCCGTGCGGCTCGCGATCCGGGTCGTCACTTCGGCCGCCTCGTTCACGCGCATCTCGAGAAACGTCTCGAAAGTCGTGAGGCGATCCATCATCTGATCGACCTTGCGTTTGCCGGTCAGCAGCGCCGTCATGTCCTGGGACGCGGCCTGGCCGACGATGTCGCGGGTGCGGCCGATGACTTCCTTCGCTTCCTGCACCTGGCTGCGGATCTGTTCGTTGAACTGGTTGGAGTTGCGCGAGAGGTTGCGCACCTCGTCGGCGACGACCGCGAAGCCGCGGCCGGCCTCGCCCGCGCGGGCGGCCTCGATGGCAGCGTTCAGCGCGAGCAGGTTCGTCTGGTCGGCGATACCGCGGATGTTCTGCAGGAGACTGAAGATGCGATCCATCTGGCCCGCCATCTCGTCGATCATCGACACCGTGTCGAGGCTCTGCTTGCTCGACTGTACGCAGATGTCGACGAACATCCGGAGCAGCGCGGAAGTGTTCTCCACCAGACTCTCGATGGTCATGTCCTCGCCCGCACGGCCGGGATCGCCCGCCGCGGCACCACCGAGGCCGGCGGCCATCGCGTGGATGACCTCGCTCATCAGCGTGGCCTGGGTGCGCGATTCGTTGTCGAGGCCCTGGAACGCGCCGTTCAGGGTCTGGACGGCGTCCGCGAGCAGGGTGCGAATCTGATCGAGCTCGTGGCGAAGGTTCGTGATTCCGTCCTTGGCGGTATGCGTGATGCGGGCGACGAGCGCGCTGATCTCGGCATTGCGCTCGTCGAGGGCCTTGGCCTGGGCGGCCTCGACGTCGCCGGTTTCGCTGCGCGACATCGTCACCTGCCCGATCCACACCGCACCGACCACGGCGAGTGCCAGAGCGTGCACCGGTGTCGAGGAAGTGAGAAGCACGAGGCCCGCGCCGACGAGCGCCGCGAGGATCGGAACCCAGAGGTTCGGGGCTGTTCTCTTGTCCATAGGGGGCTCTCGGTTCGTGGTGCGACGAGGGTCGGCGACCAGTGACCGTAAAATCGGTCTGACCGGGGGAAACTTTAGGTGCGCGGGGCGCGTTTCGACTCAACGCCGGGCCAGCGCGAGGCTTTGCGCGGCGATGCGCTCCAGCGGCAATACGTGCTCCGCGGCACCGAGCTTCACGGCCTCCCCCGGCATGCCCCACACCACGCTCGATTTCTCGTCCTGCGCGATCGTCGCCGCGCCGGCCTCGCGCATCGCGAGCAGTCCGCGCGCGCCGTCACCGCCCATGCCGGTCAGGATGACGCCGACGGCATTGAAGCCGACGCACCGGGCCACGGAGTTGAACAGCACGTCGACCGAGGGCCGGTGACGATTCACGGGATCGGTCGCGTCGAGTTGACACTGGAAGCGGGCGCCGTTGCGCACCACCGAGAGATGCTGGTTGCCGGGTGCGACGTAGGCGTGGCCCTGCAGGATGGGCTGCCCGTGCTCGGCGTGCAGCACCCGGATCGCGCACAAGCCGTCGAGACGCCGGGCGAACGGGCCGCTGAACGCTTCCGGAATATGCTGGGTGATGACGATCGCCGGCGCGTCCGGTGGCATGACCTCGAGGACCTCGCGTAGCGCCTCGGTGCCGCCCGTCGAGGCGCCGATCGCAATGAGGCGCTCGGTCGTGCGGTATTGCTGGACGGTCGGTTTGACGGCCGGTGGCGGGCGGTCACCGGGCACGCGGGCGCGGACCCGTGCCCGCGCCGCCGCCTTGACCTTCGCCGTGATCTCGCGCGCATAGTCCTGGAGGCCCTGGGCGACATCGAGCTTCGGCTTGGTGACGAAATCGAAAGCCCCGAGCTCGAGCGCGGCGAGCGTGACGGCGGCACCCTGCTCGGTCAACGAAGATACCATCACGACCGGCATCGGCCGCAGGCGCATGAGGTTGCCCAGGAACGTGATGCCGTCCATTTTCGGCATCTCGACATCGAGCGTCAGGACGTCGGGATTGAGCCGCTTGATCGCGTCGCGCGCGGCGTAGGGATCGGGTGCCGCGCCCACGACCTCGAGCTCCGGATCGGCCTCGAGGATTTCGGTCAGCACCTTGCGGATCAACGCGGAATCGTCGACCACGAGTACCTTGATTTTGCGTCCTGCGGGCATGCTCGTCTCTTTCGCGTAGGGATCCGGGACGCCGCGGGCCGCGCCGCGCGCGCCGTAGGTCAGAACAATTCGACCTCGCCGCCCGCCGGCTGCCTGTCGATTTCGTGCGCGTAACGCGTCTCGCGCACGAGGATCGTCGAGTTCGCGGTGTTCATGAGCTCCTTCACCTTGGCCGCTCCGCTCAGCGGATGGAAGCATACTTTGCGCGGCCACAGGCCGCCGATGTGCTCACCACACAGGCGGAGTCCTTCGTTCTTGATGTAGTCGCGCACGAACTCGATGTTGCGCGCGCCGATGTCGGTCGCGGCTCGCAGCACGCGCCCGCCGCCGACAATCTTGAGCTGCAGGCGCTCACGGGCACCGCCGTGCTTCAGGATTTCGTTGATCAGGTGCTCCATCGCATACGTGCCGTAGCGCGCGGCTTCCGTCGCCTCGGCGATCTCCGCGTGGTGCTCGCGACTCAGCCCGTGCGCCGGCAGCATGAAGTGATTCATCCCGCCCACGCCGCCCGCCGGGTCCCAGATGCACGCGGACACGCAGGACCCGAGCGTCGTGAGGATGTACTCGTCGCTGCGCGTCACGTAATACTCGCCCGGCAGGATCTTCGCCGCCATGCGTCCGCGCGTGGGATCGAAATACCGGTTCACGTGCTCGAAGCCGGCCAGCGAATTCCGTTTCGCGCCTTCCTTCGCTTCCAGCCAGCGGTCGGGACTCATTGGATCTTCCTGTAGATCGTGCGCCCCGTGAGCTCGAAGCGTTCGCTTACGTTGTATAGCGACTCCGAGTGACCGATCACGAGCTGGCCATGCGGAGCAAGCAGATCGGCATACCGGTTGAAGAGCCGGCGCTGCGTTTCCTTGTCGAAATAGATGACGACGTTGCGGCAGAAGATCACGTCGAACGGCCCCTTCATGGGCCAGGCGCCCATCAGGTTCAACGGTTTGAACTGGATGATGCGCTTGAGCTCGTCACGCACCCGCACGCGTCCGGCGTTGCCGCCCGTGCCGCTCATGAACCAGCGCCGCAGCCGCTCCGCGCCGATGCCCTCGACGCGAGAATTGTCGTACACCCCGGCCGCGCCGGTCGCGATGACGTTCGTGTCGATGTCCGTCGCGAGGATCGCGACGTCCGCCGTGCGACCCGCGGGCTGCGCCTCCAGCAGCGTCATCGCGATGCTGTAGGGCTCCTCCCCCGTCGAACAGCCGGCCGACCAGATGCGGATGCGCGGCACGGTGGAACGCCGGTAGAGATCCGGCACGACGGTGCCGCCCAGGAACTCGAAATGATGATTCTCGCGGAAGAACGCCGTGAGATTCGTCGTGATGGCGTTGATGAACTGACCGATCTCGGTATCGGGATCGTGCTCGAGGATCTCGCAGTAGGCGTCGAACCCCGAAAGCCCCAGCGCGCGGATGCGGCGCGTGATGCGGCCGTAGACGAGCTCGCGCTTCGCTGCCGTGAGACTGATGCCCGCGTACTGCGCGACGAGGCGGCGCAGATACTGGAAATGCTGGTCGGTGAACGCGAATTCGCGGGCGCTGGAGAGCGCGCTCGCAGCGGCCTCCCGCGTCCCGTCGGGCGGCTCGGAGAGCATCCTGGTCACGCCGGCCCGCCCTTCAGGGCGCGGGGGCGGGCGCGAACAGGGCGCCCATGCCGGTCCACTCGGCCGCTCTCAGGAGCTCGGGGGTCGGGTCGACGAAGACGAGACGTTGTCCTTCACGTGTCGATCTCGCTGCCGCCGCGAGGCATTGCAGGCTCGCCCCGTCGATCGCGAGCACCTCGGTGCAGTCCACGCGGATTTCCTGTGCGGCCGGATCGGCGAGCAGGCTCGCGATGTGTGCGTTCAGATCCGCGACCTCGGCGATGGTGCAGCGATCGGGCAGTTTCAGCCCGGCGATCCTGGGTTTCTTGCGGGACGTCATGAGCGCTTCCTCGCTGCGGTCCGCCCGCGGCTCAATGCGGCACGATTGCGGCGTCGCCGAACGCGGCGTCGGCGCCGATCAATTGATCGATGTCGAGCAGGATGACCATCTTGTCGTCCACCGTGGCGAGTGCCTTCACGTAATCCACCTGGACCTCGATACCGAAATCCGGGGCGGACCTGAGCTGCTCGGGCGTCACGTTGTAGACGTCGGACACCGCGTCGACGATGAAGCCCATGGTGCGCTCGTGGACGGCATCGGCGCGCACCTTCAGCACGATGACGACCGTGGTGCTCGTGTACTCGACGTTCGCCATGTCGAAGCGCCGCCGGAGATCGACGACCGGGACGATCGTGCCCCGCAGGTTGATCACGCCGCGGATGTAAGCGGGGGTGTTCGGAATGTCGGTCGCCGATTCCCAGCCCTTGATCTCCTGCACCCGCAGGATGTCGACGCCATATTCCTCGCCGTTCAGCATGAACGTGAGGTACTGCTCCGCGGTCGCGGCGACGCCGTCGGCGCGCGGCCCGGAATTCGTCGGGGTAACGTCCAGGCTCATGTTTGCCTCCTAGGCCACCTTGATCGCAACCTGCCGGGCCGAGCCGGTGGACGCGCCGCCGTGGCAGAGCGTGATCAGACCCGCGATGTCGAGAATCATGGCGACGCGCCCGTCCCCGAGGATCGTCGCGCCCGAGATGCCGCGTACGCGGCGGAAATTCGTCTGCAGGCTCTTGATGACGACCTGCTGCTGGCCGAGCAGCTCGTCCACGAAGAGCCCGATGCGCCGGCCGTCGCCTTCGACGACGACGAGCAGCCCGTCCTCGAGGTCCTTCGCCGCGCTGTCGATCCCGAACTGCTCGTAGAGCCGGACCACCGGCAGATAGTCGTCGCGCAGCCGGTAGAGCTCCCGGGCTCCCCCGATCGAACTGACGGACTCCGGGCGCACCTGCAGGGACTCGATGATCGACACGAGCGGGACGATGTAGACCTGATCGCCGACGCGTATCAACTGGCCATCGAGGATGGCGAGCGTGAGCGGCAGACGGATGCGGAACGTCGAGCCCTCGCCCTGCTTCGTCGTGACCTCGACCACGCCGCCGAGGTCCTTGATGTTGCGGCGGACGACGTCCATCCCGACGCCGCGTCCGGAGACGTCGCTCACGACCTCGGCGGTCGAGAAACCGGCATGGAAGATCATCTCGCAGGCCTGCTCCTCGGTGAGCGTCTCGGTCTCGCCGATGAGGCCGCGCTCGCGCGCCTTCTGCTGGATCCGCCCGGTGTCGAGCCCGGCGCCGTCGTCCGTGATCTCGATGACGATCGCCCCGCCCTCGTGGTAGGCGTCGAGCGTCAGCGTGCCGGCCGCCGGTTTGCCTGCGGCGAGGCGGACCTCGGGCATCTCGACGCCGTGGTCGAGCGAATTGCGTACGAGATGGACGAGCGGATCGCCGATCTTCTCCATGACCGTCTTGTCGAGCTCGGTGGTCTCGCCGTTCAGCTCGAGGTTCACTTCCTTGCCGAGCTTCGCGGAGAGATCGCGCACCAGGCGCGGGAAGCGGTTGAACGCGAAGCTGATGGGCAGCATGCGGATGCTCATCACGCGCTCCTGCAGCTCGCGCGTGTTGCGCTCGAGCTGGAGCAGGCCTTCCCGCAACTTCTCGAGATTCGTGATCTCCTCGTCCTGGCTGAACTGGCTGAGCATGGACTGGGTGATGACGAGCTCGCCGACCATGTTGATCAAGGCGTCCACTTTCTCGATGTCAACGCGGATCGAGGACGCCGGCGCGTTCGCCGGTGCCGTGGCGCGACGATCGCCCTGGCGCCGATCCTCGTTCTGCCGTCGGTCGTCGTCGGCGCGCCGTTCGACGGCGGGCGGGGCCAGCGTGAGGGCCGCCGGCGCGCCCGCTTCCGGCGCGGCGAGCGGCGTGATGACGATTTCCGCGTCGGCCTCGACCCATTCGAATATTTCGCGGATCTGCGGTTCCGAGACCTCGCCTTCCACGACGCAGTCCCAGGACAGATAGCAGGTCTCCGGATCGAGCTCGGCGGTCGCCGGCAACTTCGAGACATCGACCGTAATCGCGCACGGCGCGAGCGCACAGAGCTCGCGCAGCAGCCGGACCGGGTCGTTGCCGGTCTTGAAGAGATGCGGCTCCGGCGCGAAGCGGACGCGGAACCCCGTGTTCCCCGCGAGGGGCCCGGGTGCGGCGGCGCCCGCTTGCGGGCTCGCACCCTGCAGCAGGGCCTCGAGCCGGCGCTGCGTGGCGGCGACGGCATCGAGGTCGAGCGGGGCGTTGTCTCGCGTCGCGGCGAGCATACCGCGCAGACAGTCGACGCCCGAAAGCAGCACGTCCACCTCGGCGCGGGCGACTTTCCGCCTGCCGCTGCGCATCTCGTCCAGCAGTGTCTCCATGCCATGCGTGAAATTCGCGATCGCGCTGAAGCCGAACGTCCCGCTACCGCCCTTGATGGAGTGCGCGGCGCGGAAGATCGTATTGATTGCTTCGAGGTCGGCGCCGTCCTCGAGGTCGAGGAGGCCGGTCTCCATGATCTCCAGCCCTTCGAACGACTCTTCGAAGAAGACCTGGTGGAACTGGCTGATGTCGACTGACATAGAGTGTTCCCGCGATGCTCGCGTCCGGCCGGGCCGGATCGCGGGCGGCTAGTTCAACACCTTCTTGAGGGTGGCGAGGAGCTGGTCGGGATTGAAGGGCTTGACCAGCCAGCCGGTCGCGCCCGCGGCCCGGCCTTCGGCTTTCTTGTCGTCTCCGGACTCGGTCGTGAGCAGGAGCATCGGGGTGAATTTGTACTGCGGCAGCTTGCGCAGCTCACGGATGAGCGCGATGCCGTCCATCTTCGGCATGTTCACGTCCGTCAGCACGACGTCGGCCTTTTTCGCTCTTGCCTTGTTCAGCGCGTCCTGACCGTCCGTGGCTTCGATGACTTCGTAGCCCGCTCCCTTCAACGTGAACGCAACCATCTGTCGCATCGACGCCGAATCATCCACTGCTAAAATGCTGGCCATCTATCCCTCTCCCGCTGATTGAGCCCGATGCGGCGCGCGAACGCGCGAGCGAATGCCGTCTTTATCGTCGCCCGGCCGCTTTCCTTTACCCCGCAGGGAAGGCTGCGCCGGCTCATCAGGCGCGCGCGATCCGGCTCCGCTCCCAGTCGAGCACCCATTCCTCGAATTCCGACGCGGGCACCGGACGGCTGTACAAATATCCCTGCGCCACGTCGCAACCGCGGGCACGCAGCGCCGCCTGATGCTCCACGGTTTCGACACCCTCGGCGACGACCGAGAGCCGCAGGCTGTGCGCGAGCGCGATGATCGCGCCGACGATCGATCCGTCGTGGTCGTTCGTGTCCATTTCGCGCACGAAGGACTTGTCGATCTTCAAGCCGGCGAGCGGGAAACTCTGCAGGTAGGCGAGCGAGGAGTAGCCGGTTCCGAAGTCGTCGATCCAGATGTCGTGCCCGAGCGCCTTGATCTCGCGAAGCAGGTTCACGGCCATTTCCGTGTCCTGCATCAACAGGCTCTCGGTGAGCTCGACCTCGAGCATGTTCGGGTCGACGCCGAATTCACGGGTACTGCCGCGAATGGCACCGAGCAGTCCCGCGCTCTTGAACTGGATCGCGCTCAGATTCACGGCGACGTGGAGGGCAGGCAGGCCGCGGCGGTGCCAGTCGGCCAGCAGACGGCAGGCATCGCGCAGGATCCACTCGCCGAGCGGCACGATGAGGCCGGTCTCCTCGGCGATGGGGATGAAATCCACCGGACCGATGAGCCCCTGATCCGGATGGTGCCAGCGCACGAGTGCCTCGGCGCCGATCACCCGATCGCTCGCGAGCTCCATCTTCGGCTGATAGAAGAGCTCCAACTGATCCATCTGCAGCGCCCTGCGCATGGCCGTCTCGAGCGAGAGCCGCCTGAAGGCGCGTGCGTTGATTGCCGCAGTGTAGAACTGATAGTGCCCCCGGCCCTCTTCCTTCGCATGGTTCTTCGCGGAGTCGGCATGGGTAACGAGCTCCTCGGCCTCCGTGCCGTCGAGCGGAAAGACGCTGATGCCCATGGTCGTCGACACCACGATCTCTTCGCCGGCGATGTTGACGGGCTCGACGATGGCGTCACGCAGACGCTTGGCGATGACCGCGGACTCCTCGGCGCTCTTGATGTCGGTGAGGACCACGACGAACTCGTCGCCGCCGGTGCGGGCGATGAAATCGGTCTCGAGCCCCGAGACCCGCATATGGCCCGGCGCGCGGCTCTCCGTCGTCCGCGTCCCGCGCGCCAGCCGGGCGGCCACGTTCTTGAGAACCTTGTCGCCGGCGCTGCGGCCGAGCGTGTCGTTGATGCGCTTGAAGTTGTCGATGTCGAGCGCGATGACCGCGACTTCCCGCTCGTGCTGGCCGGCCACGCTCAGCAGGCGCCCGAGCTCCTGGCGCATGCCGGCGCGATTCGGGAGGCCGGTCAGCGCATCGAAGTACGCGAGCCGGTGTGCCTGCTGCTCGGCGCGGCGCAACTCCGTGATGTCCTGGATGGTGCCGGCGAAGAACAGCTCCGTGCCGTCCGCGCTGCGATAACTCGTCGCCTCGAGATGGACGTGGCAGGTGACGCGGCCCTCGAGCACCACGCGGAAGCTCGCCTGGATGCCTGCCTCGTCCTCGATCGCGCGCTTGAGGAGCGGCTCGAGATTCTCGACGTCCTCGGGATGGGCGCGCTGCAGGAAACTCTCGTAGCCCGGGACGATGCTGCCGTCACGCAGCCCGAACAGGCGCTCGACCTGTGGCGAGCACAGCAGGCGCTTCGTGCCGAGATTCCACTCCCAGTGTCCGAGCTTCGCCATGCGCTGGGCCTTGGCCAGTCGCGCCTCGCTCTCGCGGAGCGCGTCCGACATGCGCGAGGCGCGCAGCACGTAACGCACCCGGTAGGCGAGCGCGAAGTAATTGATGGGCTTGGTCACGAAATCCGTGGCGCCGACGTTGTAGGCGCGGTTCACCGAGTCGAAGTCCTCGAGCCCCGTCATCATCATGATCGGCACGTGCAGCCCGGTTTCCATGCGACGGATGGCCGCGCAGGTCTCGAAGCCGTCGAGATTGATCATCATCACGTCGAGCAGCACGACGTCGATTTTCCGGGCCTTGAAGATTTCGAGCGCGGGGATCCCGTCCTCGGCTTCGAAGACTTCGAAGCCCGCCTGCTCCAATGCCTCCTGGGTCATGAGGCGGGCGGCGAGGTCGTCGTCGACGACGAGCACGGTCGGCTTGGTTTCGAGGGGTTCGAGCTCAGACATGATTCATCGCGGTCTGGATCCGGCACCTGGTCCCTGGATTCCGCGTGGGCGGCGCGGCCCGGCGGGTCGGACCGGCGTTGGTGGGCCGGCTCGTCGCCTGTGTGTCGGCTGCCCGCGTCCAATACTTTATGCATCGCAGGGTCGTGGCCCGGCCGCTCCGCAGACAGGGCTCTCGGGACCCGCGGCCGAGGCCCGAAAGCCCGACATCCTGGCGCCCCGGCCCTGCGTCGATGGCCACCATGCGCCGGTGTACACTAGGCCCTCGCCGCGCCGGGCCCACGAGCTCCCGGCCCGAATCCCGCATAACAAAGCATCGGCTATCGATTGGAGGGGTGCACCGTGAAGAGAAGCGACCAGAGAATCCTTACGACCCACGTGGGCAGCCTGCCGAGGGACCGGGCACTGTCCGATCTGCTCATCGCCGAGGAGGCCGGCAAGGCCGTCGATCGCGCCGCGCTCGACCGGCTCGCGGAGGCAGGCGTCCGCCACTGCGTGAATCAGCAGATCGCCTCCGGCGTCGATGTCGTGAACGACGGCGAGCAACCCCGGGTCGGCTTCCAGACCTACGTCGGGCAGCGCCTCGAAGGCTATGGCGGCTCGAGTCTGCGCGATCCGTTCAAGGACTTCGCCGACTATCCGGATTTCAAACAGATCTGGCTCAACCGCGGCATGGTGATGTCGAAGGTATTCGACGCCGCGACCGCCCAGCGCGAAGTCAAGTACAAGGATCTCGCGCCGGCCATCCGCGAGGCCGACATGTTCGACGCGGCGCTCGCCGCGGCCCCGAAGGCGCCGGTCGACAAATTCATGACGGCCGCCTCGCCGGGCATTGTCTGCACCACGCTCCGCAACGCCTACTACGATACGCACGAGGCCTACGTGCGCGCCGTCGCGCGCGAGCTGAAGAAGGAATACGAGCTGATCCATTCCCGCGGCTACGTGCTGCAGCTCGACTGTCCCGACCTCGCGATGGAATGGCACGGCATGTTCCAGCACGGCACGCTGAAGCAATTCCAGGACGCGATCGCGATCCACATCGATGCCATCAACGAGGCAATTTCCAACATTCCGCGCGAGGCCGTCCGCCTGCACGTCTGCTGGGGCAACTACGACGGCCCGCACGATTGCGACGTGCCGCTCGACGACATCCTGCCCATCGTCTCGCAGGCGAAGGTCGGTGCGTTCTCCATGGAGTTCGCGAATCCGCGTCACCAGCACGAATATGCGGCGCTCGGGCGTCATCCGCTGCCGAAGGACGTAATCCTGATCCCCGGCGTCATCGACTCCACCGTGAACTACATCGAGCATCCGCAGGTCGTCTGCAACCGCATCCTGGAGGCCGTCGATGCCGTGGGCGACAAGGAGCGCGTAATCGCGGGCTGCGACTGCGGCTTCGGCACGTTCGCGGGCTGGGAGATGGTCGCGCCGTCGATCGTCTGGAAGAAGTTCGAGGCCCTCGCGGAAGGAGCCCGCCTCGCCAGCAAGAAGCTTTGGGGATAGAAGACTACAACGCGGCCGGGGGCACTCGCCACCCGGCCCCGGGATCGCGCGCGCCGGTTTCCGGCTCAGCACGGCCCGTCCCGAGACCGATCACCTGGGATACATCCCGACTTTAGGAGAGGAACGCAATGCAGCACCTATACCGGCAGATCTACGCGGATCCGCGCTTTCATGAGCTCGAGATGAAACGCGGCGTCCTGAGCTGGACCCTCGCCATCATCGTCCTGGCAACCGTCGCCCAGTACATCGCCGCGACGGCCTACTTCCACGAATGGTTCAGCGCGACCATCTCACCGGAGAGCTCGGTGACCTGGGGAATCGTCATCGGCATGGTGGACTGCGTGGTCTACATCCTGTTCGTCGGTTTCTACATCTGGCGCGCGAACAACGAATTCGACAATCTCAAAGACGCCATTGTCGCCGATGCACACCGGCTCGCCGGCGACAAAGGGGAGAAATGATGATCGTCTCGAGATTCTCCCGCGTCGGCACGGCGCTGTACGGCCTGCTGGTGAGCGCCGCGGCCCTCGCCGACGAGCCCGTGAAGGGCACGGACAAGACCGCGATCGCCATGTTCTTCGTGTTCATCGCGATCACGCTCGGCATCACCTACTGGGCGGCGGGCCGCACCAAGACGACGAAGGACTTCTACGCCGCGGGCGGCAACATCAAGGGTTGGCAGAACGGCCTCGCGATTACCGGCGACTGGTGCTCGGCCGCGGCCTTCCTCGGTATCTCGGGCCTCATCTATACCGGCGGCTTCGACGGTCTCATCTACTCCGTCCCGCCGTTCGCGGCCTGGCCTCTGATGATGTTCCTGTTCGCGGATCGCCTCCGCAATCTCGGCAAGTACACGATCGCGGACATCATCTCGCTGCGCTTCAGCCGTGTGCCGACCCGCACGCTCGTCGCCTCGGCAGGCCTCGTGTTCGTCGTCACCTACATCATCGCGCAGATGGTGGGCGCGGGTAAGCTCGTCTCCTTCCTGTTCCACATCCGCTACGAATACGCGGTGTGCATCGTCGGCGCGCTGATCATCGTCTACGTCGCGTTCGGCGGCATGCTCGCGACGACCTGGGTGCAGCTCATCAAGGCGGTGCTGCTGCTCTCGGGAGCGAGCTTCATCACGTTCATGGTGCTGAAGCACTTCGATTTCTCGATGAGCGCGCTGTACAAGACGGCGATCGACATCCACCCGAAGGGCCTCGCCATCATGTCGCCCGGCCTCATCCTCACCGATCCGGTCTCGTCGATATCGCTCGGCCTCGCGATGTTGTTCGGCGCGACGAGCCTGCCCCACGTGCTGATGCGCTTCTTCACCGTCCCGAACGCGAAGGAAGCGCGCAAGTCCGCGTTCTTCGCGGCGACCTTCATCGGCTATTTCTACCTGCTGACGTTCGTCATCGGCTACGGCGCCATCGTCTTCGTCACGAAGAACCCGCAGTTCCTCGACGCCGGGGGCCTGATCGTCGGCGGCGACAACATGTCGGCGATCTATCTCGCGAAGGCCGTCGGCGGCGACGTGTTCCTCGGCTTCATCTCGGCCGTCGCCTTCGCGACGATCGTCGCGGTGGTCGCGGGCCTCACGATCGCCGGCGCCTCGGCGATCTCGCACGACCTCTACGCTAACGTCTTCCGCCACGGGAAAGTGACGGAGGGCGAAGTCGTGAAGGTCTCGCGCATCGCCGCGCTCGCGCTCGGCTTCCTCGCCGTGCTGCTGGGAATCCTCTTCGAGAAGCAGAACATCGCCTACATGGTCGTGCTGCCGTTCACGATCAGCTCCACCGTATTCTTCCCGCTGCTGTTCCTGTCGATGTACTGGAAGAGGTTGACGACGAAGGGCGTGGTCTGGGGCGGCTGGACCGGACTACTCGCCGCCGTCGCGATGCTGATCCTCGGGCCGACGATCTGGAAGGACATCCTGCATCACGCAGCGCCGATCTTCCCCTACAAGTATCCGACGCTGTTCTCGATGACGACCAGCTTCGCCGCGATCATCATCTTCTCCCTGCTCGACAAGAGCGCGCGCGCGAAACAGGAGATCGCATCCTTCGACGACCAGTTCGTCCGTTCGCAGACCGGCCTCGGTGCAGAGGCGCCGACGCAGCACTGAGCGAAAATGCTGCTCGCGAGAAGGGCCCGCTCGCGGGCCCTTTTTTTTGGTTCCTCACCGGGCCGAGGAGTCGGTCGAATCGTTCCATGGGCCGGAGCGTTCGCCGTCGGACAACGACATCGAGCCGCAACCAGTGCGTCGCACCCGCACCCCCAAGTCGTCCCGGCGGAGGCCGGGACCCAGTCATAGCCCGACGGCACTTTCGATCATCCGCGGCCGAACCGTTCCAAGCACCGAGTGCACGACCGGTCACGCCACCTCAAAGCGCGAGGGTCACCCGTCGTGCCGAAGGTCGCTGATTGGGTCCCGGCCTCCGCCGGGACGCCACTATGGAGACTTTGGCCGCCCAAAAAGGAAAGGCCCGCATGCGGGCCCTTCCTACGCCTCGACAGGAGCGCTCAGCGCCGGAACAAGCCCGTGATCGAAGCCTTCGCGAGCGTGTTGAAATTGAGATAGAAGCCCACCACCGCCGCCGAGGTGTCTGCCGTCACCGGCAGTTGCGCCATGCTCACGGCGAACAGCGTGAAGATATAACGATGCACGCCCAAGCCTTGCGGCGGGCACGGACCGCCGTAGCCCGGGGCGCCGAAATCCGTACGCACCTCGAGCGCCCCGGCCGGCATCTTGCCGGACTTCGGATCGCCCGCGCCGAGTTCGAGCGAGCTCACGTGCGCCGGGATGTTCGCGACGACCCAGTGCCAGAAGCCGCTGCCGGTCGGCGCATCGGGATCGTAGCAGGTGAGCGCGAAGCTCTTCGTGTCGGCGGGCGCGCCGCTCCACGAGAACTGCGGCGAGAGATTGCCGCCCGTGCAGCCGAAGCCATAGGCCTCGGAGAGCACGTGATCCATGCCGAGGTAATCGCCGTCCTTGAAATTCGAGCTGGTGAGTATGAGGCCCATCGTTTCTCCTCCACTTCAGTATCTTTCGTAGGTTGCCGTGAAAGAGCGGCGGCGCCGGCGGGAAATGGGGTCAGGTTCGAATTCGCGGGGGAGCGCGCCCGGGTACGCGCCACCGCGTTGGCCGCGAAATCGAACCTGACCCCAATTCCAATTCCCCGGTCATCGCAACACCCCGAGGTTCCACCACGGCGCCGCGGTGAGAGGACTGGGTCCCGGTCCCGGCCTCCGCCGGGAGGGTCCCTTCGCCGGGACGACGAGGCTGTGGTGCGCTCGCCTCTTTCATCACTCCGGGCGACGGCATGTCTTCATGACCGATGGGCCGACGAAGGAAGCCCAACATCGAACGTTTCCGCGAGACGAGGAAGCTCGCGATTTCCGTTTCGCAACGTCGGAATGTCCATCCCGCCCGATCGGCGCTTCGCGCAGCGGCGCATGACGCGTGGACCGTTGGACTTCCTTTCGTCAGCCCAACCTGCCTGCTGCGAAGCGCTCAGCCGCCCGCGCGCAGCGCCGCCAGCACCTCGTCCAGCATCTTCTTCGCGTCGCCGAACAACATGCGGTTGTTCTCCTTGTAGAAGAGCGGATTGTCGACGCCGGCGTAACCGGACGCCATCGAGCGCTTCATGACGATCGAGGTCTTCGCCTTCCAGACTTCGAGTACCGGCATGCCGGCGATCGGACTGCCCGGATCGTCCTGCGCGCCCGGGTTCACGATGTCGTTCGCGCCGATGACCATCGCGACGTCCGTCTCCGGGAACTCGTGGTTGATCTCGTCCATCTCGGCCACGATGTCGTAGGGCACCTTTGCTTCGGCGAGCAAGACGTTCATGTGGCCCGGCATGCGCCCCGCGACCGGATGGATCGCGAAGTGCACGTGGATGCCGCGCTCGCGCAGCGCCTTCTGGATTTCGAACACCGTGTGCTGGGCCTGCGCGACCGCCATGCCGTAGCCCGGCACGAAGATGACCTTCGAGGCCTGACGCAGTACTTCCGCGGTTTCCTCGGCCGAGATCGGCGTCACCTCGCCCTGGGGTTCGCCGCTGCCCGCGGCGGGCGCCGTGCCGCCGCCCGTGCCGAAGCCGCCGGCGATGACGGCGATGAAATGCCGGTTCATGGCGCGGCACATGATGTAGGAGAGGATCGCGCCGGAGGAGCCGACGAGCGCGCCGGTCACGATGAGCAGATCGTTGCCGAGCATGAAGCCGGTCGCCGCGGCCGCCCATCCCGAATAGCTGTTCAGCATCGAGACCACGACCGGCATGTCCGCGCCGCCGATCGCCATCACCATGTGCACGCCGAACGCGAGCGCGATGCCGGTCATGATCATCAGCAGGAACGAGCCCCAGACCCCGGATTCCGCGCCGAGGAAGAGCTTGGCGACGATGATGACGACGATGAGGCCCGTGAGGTTGATCATGTGCCGGCCCGGCAGCAGCATCGGCTTGCCGCCGATGCGCCCGGAGAGCTTGCCGAACGCGATGACCGAGCCCGAGAACGTCACGGCGCCGATCAGGATGCCGAGGTAGATCTCGGTCTCGTGAATCGCCTTCTCGACGCCCTCGAAATGGATCGTCGAGTCCCAGTAGTTCGCGAATCCGATGAGCACGGCCGCGAGACCGACGAGGCTGTGCATGGCGGCGACGAGCTCCGGCATCTCGGTCATCTTGACCGTGCGCGCCGCGTACCCGCCGATGCTGCCGCCGATCAGCATCGCGATGAAGATCGGCATGACGCTCGAGACCCGCGGACCGAGGATCGTGGCGATGATCGCGATCGCCATGCCGATCATGCCGTAGAGATTGCCGCGCCGCGCGGTCTCGGGGCTCGACAGTCCGCCGAGACTGAGGATGAACAGTATCGTCGCGGCGATGTAGGAAACGGTGACCAGTCCTTCGCTGAAGCTCATGGCATTAACCCGACTTTCTGAACATGGCAAGCATGCGTTGGGTGACGGCGAATCCGCCGATGGTGTTGACCGAAGTCAGGAGCAGCGCGAGCCCCGCGAGGACCGTCATCCAGAATCCCGGCGAGGAGATTTGAATCAACGCGCCGATGCTGATGATGCTGCTGATGGCGTTCGTCACGCTCATCAGCGGCGTGTGCAGCGCGGGCGTCACGTTCCAGATCACCATGTAGCCGACGAAGCAGGCCAGCACGAAGACCATGAAGTGCGACATGAATGCCGCCGGCGCGTAGGCGCCGAGCGTATAGAGCGCATAGGCCCCGATCGCCGCGAACAGCGCCTTCCTGACCGGCGCCGGCACGAGCGGCTTCTTCTCCTCGGGCTTCGCGGCGGGCGCGGCGGCCGCCGGCTTCTGCGGCGCGGCCGAGACGCTGATGGGCGGTGGCGGCCAGGTGATCGTGCCTTCCTTCACGACCGTCGCGCCGCGGATCATCTCGTCCTCCATGTTGACGACCGCGACCCCGTCCTTCGCCTTGCAGAGCTCTTCCATGAGCCGCAGCAGATTCGTGCCGTAGAGCTGGCTCGACTGGCGCGCCATGCGGCTCGGCAGATCCGTGTAGCCGATGATGTTGACGCCGTGCCGGACGACGACCTGGCCGGGCACC
The DNA here is from genome assembly GCA_016209015.1 of Gammaproteobacteria bacterium. GTDB lineage: Bacteria > Pseudomonadota > Gammaproteobacteria > JACQWY01. Next base: position 29,739 of record JACQWY010000042.1, read on the forward strand.
GTCAGCTCGCAGTTGCCGCCCTGCTCGGCCGCGAGATCGACGATCACGCTGCCGGGCTGCATCGCCTGCACCATCTCGGCGGTGATGAGGCGCGGGGCGGGCTTGCCCGGGATGAGTGCGGTCGTGATCACCACGTCGCACTCCTGGCACTGCTTCGCGGTCGTCGCCTTCTGGGCGGCCTGGTAACCCTCGCTCATGACCTTGGCGTAGCCGCCGGCGGTCGAGGAGCCCTCCTCCTTGTAGTCGACCTCGACGAATTCCGCGCCGAGGCTCTTGACCTGATCCTTCACCTCGGGACGGGTGTCCATGGCGCGCACGATCGCGCCCATGCCGTTCGCGGCACCGATGGCCGCGAGGCCCGCGACGCCGGCGCCGATGATGAAGACCTTCGCCGGCGGGACCTTGCCCGCGGCGGTCACCTGGCCGGTGAAGAAGCGCCCGAAATGCTGGGCGGCCTCGATCACCGCGCGATAGCCGGCGATGTTCGCCATCGAGCTCAGCGTGTCGAGCTTCTGGGCGCGCGAGATGCGCGGCACGCTGTCCATGGCGATGACCGTTCCCTTGCGCGCGGCGAGGCGCTCGAGGAGTTCGGGATTCTGGGCAGGCCACAGGAAGCTCGCGAGCATGCCGCCTTCGCGCAGCAGATCCGCTTCGTGGCAACCGAGGCCGGGATGCGGCTCGGGGCCGCGGACCTTCAGTACGACGTCCGATTCGGCCCACAGCGTCCGGGCGTCGGGGACGATCTCGACGCCCGCGGCGCGGAAGGCGTCGTCGTCGAGATCGGCCGCCGCACCCGCGCCGCTTTCGATCGCGACCGTGAATCCGAGCTTGATGAGCTTCGCCGCGACGTCGGGCGTGGTGGCCACGCGGCGTTCGCCCGCGTGGACTTCTTTCGGGACACCTATGCGCACTTTCGTTCTCCTTGTCTGGGCTCGCCCCGGCCCGCCGTCGGCGGGAGCGCGCTCCGCGGCACGTGCCCGCCCCACCACGGGGTCGTACGCCGCGAATCGTCGCCCGGGGTTCGGCCGCGGGTCTCGCCATGGCCTTCGAGCTGCTGGATCTGAGGTCGTTCGAACCTTATTCAGTTCGGCCGGTTTTCGCAACCGGGGTCCCTTACGGCGGGCCGCCCGCTTGATTTGGCGCACGGCGGGCGGTCTCGGCTTCGGCATGATTCCGGTCACGCGCGACGGGCCCGCTCTGCTCCGCCGCGTGCCGGCCCGGCGCCCGGACGTCCGTCCTGCGCGCCCACTTTTCATAAGAACGCATCCGGCGAGCGGTCGCGCGGCGCACCCGCACCGCCGGACATCCGAATCCCGGGAGGACGCATGAGACAGGTCGAAATCCTCGGCATCGACGCCGGGGGCACGATGACCGATACGATCTTCGTCGACACGCAAGGCCGCTTCACCGTCGGCAAGGCGCGCAGCCAGCCCCGCGACGAAGCCGCGGCGATCCTGCATTCGGCGGAGAACGCCCTCGGTTACTGGCAACTCGACAAGGCCGCGGCGCTGCCGGGGCTGAAGGCGAACATCTATTCCGGGACGGCGATGATCAACCGCCTCGTCTCGCGCAGCGGCCGGGCGACGGGCCTCGTCATCACGAAGGGCCTGGAGGACTCACTGCGCCTCGAGCGCGCCGTGCAGGTCTGGCTCGGGCAGTCCTACGTCGATCGCCTGCACTCCGTCACGCACGAGCACAACACGCCGCTCATCCCGAAGAAATGGATCCGCGGCGTGCGCGAACGTGTCGATCCGCTCGGCTGCGTCGCGATCCCGCTCTACGAAGCGGACGCCCGCCAGGCCGTGCGCGAGCTGCTCGCCGAGAACGTCGAGGCGATCTGCATCTGCTTCCTCTTCTCCTATCTCAATCCCGCGCACGAAGAGCGCATGAAGGCGATCGCGCTCGAGGAAATGGCCGCCGCCGGCCGCAGCGTGCCGCTGTTCCTCTCTGCCGAAATCCATCCCTTCCGCGGCGAGTTCCCGCGCTTGAACACCTTGATCGCGGAAGCCTACGCCGCCGAACCCTCACGCCGGCAGGTGCAGCTCGTCGAGCAACGGATGAAGGAGAGCGGCGCGACGGTGGATCTCCGCATCATGGCGAGCCACGGCGGGACGATCGACATCGAGACGACGCAGCTCTCGCGCTCGCTCGTCTCCGGCCCGATCGGCGGCATGGTCGGTGCGCGCCACCTCGGCCGCGAGCTCGGGCTCGCGAATCTGATCGCGACCGACCTCGGCGGCACGACGTTCGAAGTCGGCGTCATCACCGGCGGGCAGATCGGCATCTCGCTGCGCCCCGTGCTCGATCACTTCTATTTCAACCTGCCGATGGTGGATCTCAGCTCGGTCGGCGTCGGCACCGGGGCCTTTCTCAGCTTCGACGAATACTCGCGGCGCGTGCGCATCGGACCGCAGAGCGCGGGCGATCGCGTCGGCATGTGCTTCCCGGACGGCGGCTGCGAGCGCCCGACGATAACCGACTGTGCACTCATTACCGGCATCCTCTCGCCCGACAACTTCCTCGGCGGCGAGATGCCGCTCTCCGTCGAGCGCGCGAAGCAGGCACTCGATGCGCAGATCGCGTCCAAGTTCGAGCGCGACGTCTACGAGATCGCCTCCGGCATCCTCGAGATGCAGGAAGCGAAGATGCGCGACGAGCTGCGGGCGGTCGTCCTCGGCAAGGGGTATGCGTTCTCGGACTACGCGCTCGTCTGCTACGGCGGCGGCGGCCCGCTGCACGTCGGCAACTACACCGACGGGCTCGGCTTCGAGGACGTGCTGATCCCGAGCTGGGCCGCCGCGTTCTCAGCCTTCGGCTGCACCTGCGCACCGCACGAGTACCGCTTCGATCGCTCGACGCTGCTCGTCATCCCGCCGGGCGCGGACGACGCGGCGAAGCTCGCTGTCGCGAGGGCCGTGAACGAGACGGTCGCGAGCCTCGCCGAGCGCGTGCAGCGCGAGTTCGCGCTGAAGCGTGGCGACAGCGGCGAGATCACGCTCTCGGCGATCGTGCGCATGCAGTACAAGGGGCAGGTGACGGATCTCGAGATCGTCTCGCCGAAGCTGATGCTCGAGTCCGCGGCCGACGTCGACGCGCTCGTCGCGAGCTTCGAGCAGCACTATGCGGAGATCTACACGCTCTCCGCGCAGTTCCCCGAGGCCGGCTTCGTCATCAGCGGCGCGGCGGCCGTCGGCTCGCAGAGGACGACCGCGCCTACGCTGCCGAAGACCGCGCGCGGCCCGGCGACTCCCGATCCGAAAGCGCTCAAGGGCAAAAGGCCGATCTACTGGAAGGGCACGTTCATGGAGGCTTCGATCTGGTCCATGGAGGACATAGCGCCCGGCAACGTCGTCGGCGGCCTCGCCGTCATCGAGGATCCGGCGACGACGCTCGTCGTCCCGCCCGGCAAGCTCGTCGAGCTCGACGAATACCGCATCTTCCACCTGCGCGACGCGAGAGGTTGAGCCCATGGACATGAAATCGAAACCGCCCGTCGGTTGGAACGGCACGACGCTGAAGGAAATGCTCGCCGCGAGCGAACGGCGCTTCGCCGATACCGGCCATTATCAGGGCCTCGCCGAGCTGCCGATCGCGGATCGCAAGCCGCTTCTCTTCGAGCGCCTGCACCTGAAGCTCCGCGGCGCGCTCGTCTCGGCGCGCGAGGTCGCGCGCAACATCTCGGCATCGCCCATCGTGAAAGAGCTCGGCGAGCTCTGCTTCACCGTGTTCACGCCCGAAGGCGATTCCGTCACGCTCTCGACCGGCATCATCGTCCACGTCCACACCATGAGCGACGTGGTGAAATTCATGATCCGGAACGACTTCGAGGACGACCCCGGGTTCGCACCCGGCGACATCTTCTGCAACAACGACGTCTTGGCGGGCAACGTCCACAACTGCGACATCCACACCATCATCCCGTTCTTCTGGGAAGGCGAGCTCGTGAGCTGGATCGCGGGCGTGACGCACGTGCCGGACGTCGGCGCGCGCACGCCGGGCTCCTCGCCCGTCGGGCCGATGAGCACCTACGACCAGGGCCTCACGATCCCGCCGCAGAAGATCGGCGAGAACGATCGCGTGTTCCGGGCGTTCCGCGACATGTACAAGCGCACGAGCCGCACGCCGCTCCTGCTCGAGCTCGACGAGAAAACGCGTCTCGCCGGCTGCGTGATGATCCGCCAGGCGATCGAGAATCTCATCCGCGAGGAAGGCATCGACACCTACAAGCAGTTCATGCGCGAGGCGATCGAGCAGGGCCGGCGGAGCTTCATCCGCCGCGTGAAGAGAATGTTGGTGCCGGGGCGTTACCGCGTGCCGTCGTTCTGCGACGTGCCCTGGGAAAACGAGCGCGGTCATTTGCCGCAGGCCGCCGTCAACACGCTCATGAATGCGCCGCTCGAGTTCACCGTCAATTCCGACGGCACGATGAAGACGACGCTCGACGGCGCGAGTGCCTGGGGCTTTCACACCATGAACTGCTCGCCGAGCGCGCTACAGGGCGGCATGTGGGTGATGATGTGTCAGAGCCTCGCGGATGCCGAGAGCATCAACGACGGCGCCTACTTCGCGATGGACCAGCATTTCCCGCGCGGGAGCTGGACGAACCCGGACAATCCGGAAGCGGGCACTGCGCACGCCTGGCATTTCCTGTGGTCGGGACTCAACGGTCTGTTCCGTTTCCTGAGTCACGGCTATCACGCGCGCGGCTTCATCGAGGAGGTCGTCGCGGGCTACGGCACGACGACGAACATTCTCTACGGTTCCGGTTTGAACATGTTCGGCGAGCCCTTCGCGGCGACGAACATGGAGATGACCGGCGCGGGCCTCGGCGCGCGCGGCTGCCGCGACGGGCTCGATTGTTCGTACGCGATGTGGAATCCGGAATCCGACATCGGCGACATCGAGACGTCCTGGGAGCTCTGGGAGCCGATGCTCTATCTCGGCCGCACCGTGAAGCCGAACACCGGCGGCGCGGGCAAGTACCGCGGCGGCAATGCGCTCGAATCCGTGCGCCTCGTCTGGAAATCGCAGCAGGCGGTGTTCCAGCACGTGGGACACGGCATGGTGCACGTGAACTGCGGCCTCTTCGGCGGCTATCCCTCGAACACGGGGTACCGCCGCAGCGCGCACGACACGGATGCCTTCGAGCTCATCGCGAAACAGGCGCCGTTGCCGACGAACGATCATGATCCCGAACACTCGCAGGTCGAGACGATGATCAAGGGCCGGCACATCGTCGACGACAACGCGCTCACCCTGCCCGAGCCCTATTCGGACGGCGATCTGTACGTGAGCGTCATCCAGGGCGGGCCGGGCCTCGGCGATCCGCTCGAGCGCGAGCCGGCAGCCGTCGTCAAGGATCTCGCGGAGGGTCATCTCCTGCCGCGCTTCGCGGAGCGGCTCTATGGCGTGATCGCCGTGCAGGGACCGGACGGCGCCTGGCACGTCGACGTGCAAGCGACCGCCGCACGCCGCGCGGCACTGCGCCGCGCCCGCGCCGAAGAGTCCGTTCCCGTCGCACAGTGGCTCGCGACCGAGACGCCGCGCGTGCAGAACGGCGAGCTGCCGCCGTGGGTGCGGCGCATGTACCAGGAGAGCATCCGCCTCTCGACGGACTGGGGCGGTGAGTTCAAGGCATTCTGGGGCATCGCGGACGGCAGTGCCGTCTACGAGCCCGCGGCGAAGAAGTGAGGTGATCCCATGAGCGAAATCACGAAGGAAATCCTCGACCGCATGATCGACGGCCGCAGCTCCTGGGAGGAGCTCGTCGCCGTGATGCGCGCCGACAAGGAACCCGATCGCTTCGCCAAGTATCGCGAGGTGCTGCAGGAACGCGCGACGTGGCGCGACCGCATCCTCCTGCCGATCGCGCTGCATCTCTGCATCGTGCAGAAGGACGACGGCGCGCGCGTCGTGAAATGCGATTGCGGGCACGAGTTCGGCGACTACCGCCGGAACTGGAAGCTCTCGGCGCGCGTCCGCGTGCGCAATACGAAGGCCGGCATCGACGAGCTCTATCCGCATCCCATGGGCTGCAATCCCGAATGGATGGAGCTGCGCGAATACTTCTGCCCGGGCTGCTACACGCAGCTCGACGTCGAAGCCGTGCCGCCGGGCTATCCCGTCGTCTTCAACTTCCTGCCGGATCTCGAAGCGTTCTACGCGGAGTGGCTCGGGGAGAAAATCTAGCCTCGCCGTGGTGCGCCGGCTCGACTTTCGTCGGTCCGATTAGCGCCAGCGTAATCGGACGCTCGCATCGATCGCGGCATTCATCCACCGCCCGCCGACTTGACGCGCACCGTCGCCTGCGCTAATACTTCACCACATGGTTAAGTATTCTCACGAAACGCTGGACCGCACGTTCTCCGCGCTCGCCGACCCGACGCGTCGCGCTCTGCTCGCGCGGCTCGGTACGGAGGACGACGTGAGCGTGAGCGCGCTCTCCCGCCCCTTCGCGCTCTCGCTGCCCGCTGTGATGAAGCACTTGAAGGTGCTCGAGCTCGCCGGCCTCATCACGCAGGCGAAGCAGGGACGCACGGTGAGCTGTCGCCTGCGACCGAATGCGCTCGACGAGGCGCAGGCCTGGCTCGATGCCCAACGCGAATTCTGGAACGCGCGGCTCGATCGTCTCGCCGCCGCGCTCGAGGAGGAACCATGCCCGACACCGAAAACCCGAGCCTCACGCTCACGCGCCGCATCGCCGCGCCGCCCACGCGCGTCTTCGCGGCCTGGACCGAGCCGAAAATGATCGCCCGCTGGTGGGCGCCGATGGCGTGCAGCGATCCGACGCACGCCGAGATCGATCTGCGCGTCGGCGGACGCTATCGGATCGTGATGCACGCCGAGACCGGCGAAGTCCACGACGTCGCCGGCGAATACACCACGGTCGATCCCGACCGGCGCCTCGCCTTCACCTGGGCCTGGCGCTCGACGCCGGAGCGCGTATCGCACGTCACCGTCGATTTCGCACGCGACGGCGACGGCACGCTGCTCACGCTCAGACACGAGCGCTTCTTCGACAGCACAGCGCGCGACAATCATCGCGGCGGCTGGACGAATCTGCTCGACGCGCTGGATCAGCATTTCACTGCCGACGCCCACGCGGCGTAATCACCCCGGAGGTTCGCCCATGACCACGCACCGTATCGTGAATCACGACGATTGGCTCGCCGCGCGCCGCGCGCTGCTCGAAGAGGAGAAAGCCTTCTCGCGGGCCCGCGACGCCCTCGCGAAGCGCCGCCGCGAGTTGCCCTGGGAGGAAGTGACGAAGGACTACACGTTCCAGACGCCCGCCGGGCCGCGCACGCTCGCCGAGCTCTTCGCCGGCCGCAACCAGCTCTTCGTCTATCACTTCATGTTCGGTCCGGGCTGGGCCGAAGGCTGCAAGAGCTGCTCTTATCTCGCCGATCACTTCGACGGCATGCTGCCGCATCTCGGGCAGCGGGATGTCAGTTTCACAGCCGTCTCGCGCGCCCCGCTCGCGGAGATCGAGCGCTTCAAGCAGCGCATGGGCTGGCGGTTCCCGTGGGTCTCCGCCGCAGACACCGACTTCAACTTCGACTTCGATGCCTCGTCCAGGCCGACGGATCTCGAAGCCGGTACGGCAACCTACAACTACGCGCCACGCGACGGCAGCATGACCGAGCTGCCGGCCGCGAGCGTCTTCTATCGCGACACGGACGGGCGCGTCTTCCACACGTATTCGACGTATGCACGCGGCCTCGACACGCTCATCGGCACCTACAACGTCCTCGATCTGATGCCGAAGGGCCGCGACGAAGACGCGCTCGGCTTCACGATGGCCTGGGTGCGGCATCACGACAATTACGAGCGCGTCGAGTGACGGTGACGTCGTGATTCGCGGCGTGGGTCAGCGGAGGCGGTAAGAGAAGTGCTGCCACTCGTGCCGGGTATCCCACGGCGCCGTCGTCCCGGCGCAGGCCGGGGACCCGGTCTCTGACCGTCGGCACCGACAGCGAGCCGCGGGGACTTCCAGAGCGCATCCCGCCCACGCAAGTCCGCGAGGCTCCACGCCGACGCCGGGGTGAAATGACTGGGTCCCGGCCTTCGCCGGGACGACGACGCGGCGAGGCACGCGGCCTCTTGCATCATTCGCGATGCGATGTCGTCGCGAACAGTCCATCCGATGAACCCCTGCCGGGATCGATGGTCGGACGGGCTGCGTGACGCCAGCGACGCCTCATCGGGGTGGAGGCCATTCGGGTCCGCGCGCCTCGGCAGGGAGATCCGCAGCGTTCACGTCGCGGCCCCTACCGCGCAGCCCGTGACGCGGGTCATGACCGCCCCGCTCGCCCCCGCTAGAATCCACGCCACGAAGCCGAACCGAATCCCCGAGCCGCATGATCAACCCGGGCGCGCCCACGCCGATCGAAGCCGAAACCGCGGCCCTCATCCGCCGCTTCCGCCGCCAGCGCCCCGTCCGCGCGGGCTCGCTCATCGTCACGATCTTCGGCGACGCGATCGCCCCACGCGGCGGCGAGATCGCGCTCGGCAGCCTCATCGAGCTCACGACACCCTTCGGTCTCAACGAACGGCTCGTCCGCACTTCAGTCTCGCGCCTCATCGCCGCGGGCTGGCTCGCCTCGACGCGCGTCGGACGTCGCAGCCTGTACGCGTTGACTCCCTGCGGCCGCGAACGCTTCGCCGCCGCGACGCTGCGCATCTACGGCCAGAACCCGGAGACCTGGCCCGGCCGCTGGACGCTCGTCGTGTTCGGCCCGAATCTCGGCCCGCGCCGCGAGCAGATCCGTGACGAGCTCGCCTGGCTCGGCTTCGGCCAGCTCGCGCCGGGCGTGCATGCGCATCCGACCCTCTCGCTCGACACCACGCGCGCCGAGCTCACGAAGCTCGCCGCACTGAATGACGTCACCGTTCTCGACGGTGCGACCCACGACGCCGCGACCGACCGCCGCATCGCCGATCAGGCCTGGGACATGGCGGAGCTCGCGCGCCGCTACCGCGCGTTCATCACGATGTTCGAGCCGGTGGACGCGGTCGTTGCGAACGACGTCGCGCCGCCCGACGTCGCCTTCCAGATCCGCACGCTGCTCGTCCACGAATACCGCAAAATCCATCTCCGCGATCCGCTGCTGCCGACGAGCCTGCTGCCGGGAAATTGGATCGGCACACGCGCCTACGCCCTCTGCGCGCGCCTCTACGCGAAGGTCTTCGCCAGCGCAGAAATTCACCTGGAGGAAAATGCCGGCACCCTCACCGGCCCGCTACCGCCGCCCATCGCGACGACGTTCGAACGCTTCGGCGGGCTCGTACGTCCGACTGCGCGGCCGCCGAAATCCGACGGCGCCGCGATCGCGAATTCGCGCTAGAATCCCCGCCACGCGCCCATAGCTCAGTTGGATAGAGTACCTGGCTTCGAACCAGGTGGTCGGAGGTTCGAGTCCTTCTGGGCGCGCTTATTATTCAGTGGCTTAAGTAAGGTCGGCGTTCGCGTTTGAATTACGTTGCTACCCGGTTGCTACCTGGGGCCTGATTTCGGCACATCCCCGAATAAACATCGCTCGAGTCCAGCCGCGACCATGGCGCCGGTCCAAGCGCCCATGGCACTATATCCATGAACGCCGTCGTCGGTTCCGGCTGGTGCCTAAGTTTTGACATCGAGCTAAATACGGCCTTCGCGCAAGACGTCGTCTGGGTCTTGGCGAGCTTCGCGTTGAATCTGACTCTTCTGGCAGCATTCCCCGCGGCTGCAATTCACGTGCTCCGGCGCGTTATGCTCTCTGCAAATCAATAGCTGACATTCGACACATCTAATAGCGCGGCCACGGTCGCCGTGAGGCACCCGATCTCAAGGGCCCTTCCGAGAAGGTTCGCCGCATCCGCTATCATCGTTGCCATCGCGCTATCGTTAGGTTCCCCATATCGCCGCAAAATCTGCTGTCTTTTGCGATTGTCCTGCCAATGGGCGCGCTCAAGACGGAGAGAATGTACAAAGTCCACAGAAGCAGATCGCAAGTCCACTCCGTTATAATTCTTTTCGTTCTTCATCGAACCAAGCTTCGTCCGCCCATCCCCTCGGGATTCGACAACTTGGTCTAGGAACAGAGCAACCTGTCCGCAGCGCTCGAATGCGCTCGGAAACAGCCCTAGCGCGAGTCCATCTAATGTGGGTCGGAATTTTCGAAGCACCTCGTGAAGCCCGGTGTCTCCACTAGCTGTTATTGCCACTGCGTTCCAAGAAGCTTCGAGTTTTTCTTGTATACGCAATTCAGATTCTACTTCACAGAGCATTTCCACTAGGTCGCGCGCAGTAGGCCGCTGCTCCGAGGTGTAGGCGCAGCATCTTTCAACAGCAGAACCCAATTTAGCGAACTCCTTTTCTTTCGGATTCGCGAGCGCTTTCAAAGTACTCCCTAGCGCATAAATATCTGCTGCCTTACTCCAAGCCGGCGGCGAACACCGCACCTCCGGTGCCATCATTTCATCTGCGAAAACGGTTTCCATTTGTGAAGTTGCGAGTCGAGCCAATCCAAAATCGACGAAGACTGGCCTGAGGTTGTCGTCAGACAGTATTACGTTTCGTGGACGAATGTCGCGGTGAATAACGTTTTCGTCGTGGAGAATCTGCAAGCCTCGCGCAAGCCGTGCGCCAATCTCAACCACCGCCCGAGTCGGCAGCTTGCTTCGTTTTTCTTCTAGCGACACGCCGTCGATCCATCGATAAATTTCAATACCGGCTTCCCCACTCGCAGAGAGGCCAATCCGATCAAGTTCGTATATATACTGACTGCCTTCTCGACCTCGGATTCGTTGACGCAATGAGCTAAGCGTATTCACACGCTCGACGAACTTAAGACGCTCTTCTGACGTTCGAAGATCGACTCGGCGCATTGCGTAGGTAACCGAATTCTCAGAAAACCGGAAAACGGTGGCTTGCCCCCCCGTATCGACGGGGTCTAATACGTCCGGCTCCCGAATTCGCTGAAGCGCGCCATTGAACAAAGCCGTCTCCTCCGTCTCGTCACATGGAAACTGTCGCGCGCGGCCAACGAGATACGCCTCAAGCAGACTTGAAGAAAATCCAGTATCACGGATTACATCTAGCCCTCTGAGAGTCTTTAAGTGCTCCTGGATCCTTTCACGTGAGTACACTGGGAAGCGACCACCAGACCATTCGACTCGCTGACACCAAGCATTTAACCGGTCCTCCAAAGCGTCAACGAGAGCGTCCCGGCTTGCACGCTGGTGTTCTGGCGCCGGTACAGCGCCTCGATGCCCATCGTGCGCATCAGCGTGGCGACATGCTTGCGCCCCACGGCGTGTCCCTCCCTGCGCAGCATGTCGCGAAGCATCCGTGCACCCGCGAACGGATGTTCCAGATGCAACTCGTCGATGCGCCGCATGAGCGCGAGATCTGCCGCCGGCGTGGGCTTCGGCATGTAGTACACAGACGAGCGCGACAGACCTAGCAGTTCAGCTTGTCGCGTGACGGGCAGCGGCGCAGTCGGTTCGATCATCGCTTTGCGCTCGCATCGCCGATGCGACCGAGCGCGCCCGATAAAAAATCGTTCTCCAACGTCAGTTGGCCGATCTTGGCGTGCAGCGTCTTGATATCCGGGCCGCTCTCACGCTTCTCCGCGGCCGTGGCGAAGACCTCTCCGGCACGCTGCAGCAACTCGCTTTTCCACTGCGTGATCTGATTCGGATGGACGTCGAAACGCTCGGCGAGGGCCGCCAGCGTCTGGTCACCCTTGATGGCGGCGATCGCCACTTTGGCTTTGAAGGCCGCTGAATGGTTGCGGCGGGGTCGTTTCATAGCTCTGCTCCTGGGGCACGTGGCCCATTGTGGCAGAGACTTCACTTAGCCCGCTGTCCGATTTCCTGGGGCCACCTCTTACTTTCAGACTGATGAACAAGGGCATCCGCTTTTAGTGGGACGTGCCGCATCGACGAACGCCTCGGCGCAGGAATTCATTTATCTGAATGATTTGCCCGTGGCGTACTATCTCTACGATGCGAATGGACTCGCTAGCGGGCCGTATTTCATCCATGCGAACCATCTCGGCGCGCCGCTAAAGGTGACCGATTCTGCCGGCGGAACTTTGGTCAATATGCAATACGGCGCCTTCGGCGAGAGGACTGTCCTTAGTTCGTCGATTGAACCCCCGCGATTAGGACTTCCGGGACAGATATACACGCCCAATGGCTGGTTCGTGCATAACTATTTCCGAGAATACGACCCTAGTACTGGTAGGTATCTGCAGTCTGATCCGATTGGACTTTCCGGCGGCATCAATCCGTATGCCTATGTTAAAGGTAACCCAGTACGATTCATTGACCCGTTTGGGCTTACGCAATGCGACGTAGACGTCGCTCTAGATCTCGCTGCCACAAGCTTAGATGGTAAGCCGCTTCCGGCCCCGAAGAACCCGCGATTGCCAACGCCGTTTGAGCCGTGGCAATCCCCGGACCCGGTTATCCAGGAGGTTGATAACGAGCTGAAAGGGTACTCAGGAGAAAGCAATTTCGATCGGAAAAGCCACAACTACGTAAACACCGTCATAAATAGCAAGTACTACGAGTGTTTGAGTGATAAAGACGCTTTGGACTTGTTCGATTTGATTGTTCATGAAGGCATCCATCGATCTTTGCCCTTTGATAGCCCGCTGCAACCTGATCCAATAAGAACTGATTATGTGTACCAAGCGACGGGAACCATGATCGCCGATCTGAAGGACCGCTTCTTGCGCGGGCGACAGAAATGCAGATGTTGTCGGAACTGAGGCGTCGCGTAGATTTGTGTTCGATACGCTGGCTTCTAGGCCTAGCGCTCTGCGCTTCACTAATGCCCACGGCAGCGAATGCGTGCAAATGCGATCTGCCGCCCTTGGGCGATAGATTCGCCAACGCCACATTCGTCATCGTTGGTAGCCTGTCCAGGACGCAGATCGTGAGCGGACCGCAGAGAAGATACTACCGTGGAAAAGGTCATGCTTCCTGGATCGAAGAATCTCGCGTTGACGATGTGACGAAAAAGTTAGGCGAGCTAAGGGTGGAGACGCCCGAGCATCTACTGGTGTGGTTCAGCGTCGTTGAGTCGTTGAAGGGAGCTTTTGAAGCGGCCCATCCGATCCAAATGGATCCGACTAGCTGTGGGGTGAGAGCGGAAGAAGGTGCAATTTACGTCGTGTATGTCGACCAAAATTGGACAACCGATATGTGCCATGGAACACGGCAGGTTGCGGATCCCGAGGCGGACAAGGAATTGAAGCAATTACGTCACTTCGCAATCCGTCTGCGGAGCAACTCGCCGGCAAAGTGACGCCGCCAAGGCAGCCGCGCCGCTGGTCGGCAGCCCGAGTTTACGCGAATAGCCCAAGCGCTAAGTTGGCACGAGCATGGGGTTCGGCTACAGCGAATGTGCGCCGATTATCGACCATACTTACGCATTCTCGGCGGCTTGAACCCGTACATTTACGCGTTAGCGAATCCGGAGCGTGAGATTGATCCAAAGGGGCTGCTGACAATCGGAGCAGGATGTACCCGATCGCAAGCGGCGCAAGTGAAGGCTGCCGAAGACGCAATTCGCAAGAAA